>NZ_FZOW01000004.1 GCF_900188125.1 Rhodococcoides kyotonense
CCGTCGACCCCGCACTGCGCAAAGACCAGAACGTCATCCGAACTTCGTGTGTGAACGCCGGACGCACCATCGCAACCATCCCTCAAGGATCAGGCACGTTGCGACGACCGCTCGAATCTGCCATGCATTTCCGTGCACATGGCGCGCAGCGCCCTAGAAAGTCCCGGCGTCGATGACGAACCGGTAGCGCACGTCGCTCTTCAGCACCCGCTCGTACGCGTCGTTGATCTGGTCCGCGGCGATGGTTTCGATCTCGGCACCGATGTGGTGCTCGGCGCAGAAGTCGAGCATCTCCTGCGTCTGCGGGATGCCGCCGACCATCGATCCGGCGAGACTACGACGGTTCGCCGCGAGGGTGAAGCCGCGTACCTTGATGGGCTCGGACGGCAGGCCGAGGATGACGAGCGATCCGTTGATCGCCAGCAGCGACATGTGCTTGTCCATGTCGATCTCGGCGGACACGGTGTTGATGATCAGGTCGAACTCGCCGCGCAGCTTCTTGAACGTCTCCTTGTCGGAGGTGGCGTAGTAGTGATCCGCGCCGAGACGCTTGCCGTCCTCTTCCTTGCTGAGCGTCTGGCTCAGCACGGTGACCTCGGCGCCCAGCGCGTGCGCGATCTTGACGCCCACGTGGCCGAGTCCGCCCATGCCGATGATGGCGACCTTCTTGCCCGGGCCTGCACCCCAGTGCTTGAGCGGCGAGTACAGCGTGATGCCTGCGCACAGCAGCGGTGCGGCGACGTCGAGCTCGATGCCGTCGGGAATGCGGAGGACGAAGCCTTCGGTGACGACGATCTGCGTCGAGTAGCCGCCCTGGGTGATCGAGCCGTCGGCCAGCGCGGAGTTGTACGTAGCAGTGACGCCCTTGAAGCAGTACTGCTCTTCACCGGCGAGGCATGCCTCGCACTCACCACAGGAGTCGACGAAACAACCGACGCCGACGCGGTCGCCCACCTTGTGCTTGGTGACGTCGGATCCGACCTCGGCGACGATGCCTGCGATCTCGTGTCCCGGAACGACCGGGTAGCTGGTGCCACCCCACTCGTTGCGGGCGGTGTGAATGTCGGAATGGCAGATGCCTGCGTACTTGATGTCGATCAGGACGTCGTTCGGGCCGAGCTCTCGGCGCTCGATGGTGACCTTCTCGAGCGGGGCGTCGGCAGCGGTCGCTGTGTAAGCGGTAGCGGAAGTCATATCTACATTGCTACAGATGCATCGATACCTGTGCAAACGACCTCACTCGTCCGACCAGGCTATTCCCTGATCGAACGAGTCGTTCACAACAAGTTCAACTGTTGCGGGCTACGTTGTAACCCAACCACCCCACGTACGCGCCCAGTCCGAGCAGCCCGATCTTGCGCGTCTTGGGGTACGCGATAGCGGCGCCGACGGCGAGTTCGGTGGCACCGTTGCGGCTGATCCACTCGCGCGTGTCCTTCGGGAACGGGAGCTTGGTGATGCCTTCGAATGCCTCCGGTACGACGAAGTGCGCGGCGCCTGTGGCCGCCAATCCGAGCCCGAACGCCTTGGGCAACAATCCACCCGACTTCTTCGACTTGCTCACTGTGCTGCCCCCTGTTCGGCCCGTCGGCGCACCGTCTCGGCCGACGAAAACACCCTACCCTCGTGAGCAAAAATGTGTACTCCCCTATACATTTTCACTCACGACCGCGACGCGCCTCGCTCGTACTGATAGAACCCCGCACCCGTTTTCTTGCCGACAAGTCCTGCCTCGACCATGCGCAGAAGCAGCGGCGGAGCCGAGAACAACGGTTCCTTGAATTCGGTGTACATCGAGTCGGCGATGGATTTGACGGTGTCGAGGCCGACGAGGTCTGCCAGCGCCAGCGGCCCCATCGGATGCGCGAGACCGAGCACGGTCGCCTTGTCGACGTCCTCCTTGGTCGCGAATCCGGACTCGACCATGCGGATGGCCGAGAGCAGGTACGGCACGAGCAAGGCGTTGACGACGAATCCGGAACGATCCGCGGATCGGACGACCTGCTTGCCCAGCACATCGCCTGCGAACCTCTCGGCGCGCTCGGACACCGTGTCGCTGGTCTTGAGAGTGGTGACGAGCTCCACGAGCGGGAGCACAGGCACCGGATTGAAGAAATGCATTCCGACGACGCGGTCGGGTGCTGTCGTCGCGATGCCCAGCTTCATGATGGGGATCGACGACGTGTTGGACGCGAGTACCGCGTTCGGGTCCGTCACCACCGAGTCGAGCTCGGCGAAGATGTCGGTCTTGACCTTCTCGTCTTCCAGGACTGCCTCGACGACGAGCTGGCGATCGGCGAAATCGCCCAGATCCGACGTGAATCGCAGTCGCCAGGCGCACTGCTCACGTTCGCGCTCGGTGATCTTGCCGCTCGAGACGCCGCGGTCCAACGACCGCAGGATGCGTGTGCGTCCTGCGGTCGTCAGCTCACGTGTGGGCTCGTAGACCAGCACGTCGGCGTGGGCGCGTGCGCAGACTTCGGCAATGCCCGCCCCCATCTGCCCTGCCCCGACGACGCCTACTCGTTCGATCTTGTCGCTGGTCACGTCAGCTCCCGAATCTTCCAGGCGTTCCGAAGAGGCTTCCTAGTGGAACTGGCCTTCTTCGGTGGAGCCCTTCAGCGCTGCCGTCGAGGTGTTCGGGTCGACGGTGGTGGCGATGGAGTCGAAGTAGCCTGCGCCGACCTCACGCTGGTGCTTGATGGCGGTGAAGCCGCGCTCTGCAGCAGCCTTGAACTCGCGCTCCTGCAGGTCGACGAAGGCGGTCATGCCCTCGCGGGCGTAGCCGTGTGCCAGGTCGAACATGCCGTAGTTGAGCGAGTGGAATCCGGCGAGGGTGATGAACTGGAACTTGAATCCCATTGCGCCGAGCTCCTTCTGGAACTTCGCGATGGTCGCGTCGTCCAGGTGCTGCTTCCAGTTGAAGGAAGGCGAGCAGTTGTACGCGAGCAGCTGGTCCGGGAATTCGGAGCGAACCGACTCGGCGAAGTGCTTCGCAACCTCGAGATCCGGCACGCCGGTCTCCATCCAGATGAGGTCCGCGTACGGGGCGTATGCCTTGGCACGAGCGATGCAGGGCTCGACGCCGTTCTTGATTCCGTAGAAGCCCTCTGCCGTGCGGGTGCCGTCGAGGAACTGCTGATCGCGCTCGTCGACGTCGGACGTGATGAGGGTTGCGGCCTCGGCGTCCGTACGTGCGATGACGACGGTCGGCACGTCGGCGACGTCGGCTGCGAGGCGAGCCGAGGTCAGGGTGCGGATGTGCTGCTGGGTCGGGATGAGCACCTTGCCACCGAGGTGGCCGCACTTCTTCTCCGACGCGAGCTGGTCCTCCCAGTGCGAGCCTGCGACGCCGGCCGCGATCATGGCCTTCTGCAGCTCGTAGACGTTGAGGGCGCCACCGAAGCCGGCTTCGCCGTCGGCGACGATCGGCGCGAGCCAGTTGTCGACGGACGTGTCACCCTCGACGCGGGCGATCTCGTCGGCGCGCAGCAGCGCGTTGTTGATGCGGCGCACGACCTGCGGGACCGAGTTGGCCGGGTAGAGGCTCTGGTCCGGGTACGTGTGGCCGGAAAGGTTGGCATCGCCTGCGACCTGCCAGCCGGACAGGTAGATGGCCTTGAGTCCTGCGCGGACCTGCTGAACGGCCTGGTTACCGGTCAGTGCGCCCAGCGAGTTGATGTAGTCCTCGTTGTTCACGAGGTCCCACAGAATTTCGGAGCCGCGACGAGCAAGGGTTGCTTCCTCGACGACGGAGCCCTGCAGTTTCGAAACCTGCTCGGCGGTGTAGTTGCGCGTCACGCCCTTCCAGCGAGGGTTGGTGTCCCAATCCTTCTGGATCTCTTCGGTGGTCTTCGGGGTGCCGGTGGTCGACATCGTCAGCTCCAGTCTTTTCTGGTCCGTTCGGCCCGCTCGCTGCGCTCATTCTTCACACCGTTGCAAGGCCCTTCGTGTGTTCTTCAAAACAATGGCACACCCCAAAAGGGGTCGTCCACCTGTTGCTGCTGCCAATCTTGGCTAGCTTTTCCTCGGCGGTTGCTAACGTTGCGAAGAATTAACCGAAACCCCACCCAGCCGATCGGACGGGATTCCTACTCGCCAGTAGGACGAAAGCGCAGGCCATGAACACAATTTACGAAACCAGTATCACCGATCCAACAGGACGATCGTACGGTTTTACTGAAATCGTCTGAATCGAGCCAGTGCTTAACAGCTGTGACCGTAATCACATCCATCGTTCCTCTCGATCCGGACAAAAGAAAGCGCACCGCGTCGCCGATGATGACAACGTGGTGCGCTCGTCGAGCTACAGGACCGCTGTCAGCGAGTCACCCGGACTCGGGCAGGAGCCGACGCGGACGACGCCACCAGCCGACTGGGACCGGCGCTGTGCGAGAAAGAGGTACGACGACCGCTCGCCAGAACGCCGAGAATCCCCATCGCTGCGATCAGGACGCCACCGACGAGTGCGAACATGTCCGCCACCATCAAGCCGGCCGGGAACGCGAGAACGAACGGCGAGAGTGCGAGCATCACCCCGAGGGCGAGATGCGCCCAGTGACTCGACCGCGACGCACTCGACATCGCCCACAGCGCCGTTCCCGCAGACACCATGCCGAGGACGAGGATGGCGCCGGACACGCCGGTATCGCCTCCGACCGGGAGCCATATCGTCGACACGACGAGTACGACGCCTACTGCCAGAACGAGTGCGTCCCGCGAAACCTCACGAAGATTCTCCGACATGGTTTTGCCTTCCTGTTACTTAGTACCGCGAACTTCTTTAGCCGTGCGAACGAGCATGTATCCGGTATACGCCTCCGGCGCGCATTCTGTTCCGTTCGACGACCGGATCGTGATCTATCAGTCAGCAAGCCAATGTTGTTAAGCCTCGTCTTCGCAGGCGTAACCTGGGCGCATGTCCAAGACGTTCGTCGGTGCACGGCTGCGGCAGTTGCGCACCGAACGCAAGATGAGCCAGGTTTCGCTGGCCGGCCATCTGGAGATCTCGGCGAGTTACCTGAACCAGATCGAGCACGACGTCCGACCACTCACTGTCCCTGTCCTGCTTCGCATCTCCGAAGTGTTCGGCGTCGACACCTCGTTCTTCTCGTCCGAGGACGACACTCGGCTCGTCGCCGAACTGCGCGAAGTAGCGCTCGACCAGGACATGGGTATCGCCGCAGATTCCCACGAGATCGCCCAGATGGTGTCCTCGCACCCACAATTGGCGCGTGCGATGGTCAACATGCATCGCCGCTACCGCAATACGACGGCTCAGCTCGCCGCGGCGACCGAGGAACGATTCGCCGACGGCAGTGGCAGTGGCTCGATCAGCAAGCCGCACGAGGAAGTACGTGACTACTTCTACGGTCGTCAGAATTATCTTCACGAATTGGACACTGCAGCAGAGGAATTGACGTCGCGCATTCGCTTCCACCGCGCGGACGTCGGCAACGAGATCGCCAAGCGCCTGCAGACGGTCCACGAGGTGCAGATCGTCAACCGCATCGATCTCGGCGAGAACGTGCTGCATCGTTTCGATCCCGATTCTCGACTGCTGGAGATCTCCCCGCACCTGTCGGGCGGGCAGAAGGTGTTCAAGTTCGCGGCCGAACTTGCGTACCTCGAGTGCGCGGACCTGCTCGACAGAATGGTCGAGGAGGGTGGATTCACGAGCGAGGCGTCGAAGAAGCTCGCGCTGTTGGGTTTCGCCAACTACTTCGCCGCCGCCACCGTGCTCCCCTATCACCAATTCCATGACGTCGCAGAGGATTTCAGGTACGACATCGAACGGCTGTCGGCCTTCTTCTCCGTCAGCTACGAAACCATCTGCCACCGACTCTCGACGCTGCAGCGCCCGAAGCTACGGGGCGTACCGTTCTCGTTCGTGCGCGTCGATCGCGCCGGCAACATGTCGAAGAGGCAGTCCGCCACCGGTTTTCACTTCTCATCGAGCGGCGGGACGTGCCCACTGTGGAACGTCTACGAGACGTTCGCGTACCCGGGCAAGATCATGACCCAGATCGCCGAGATGCCCGACGGCCGCAGCTACCTGTGGATCGCACGAACCGTCGAACGCCGCGCCGCGCGCTACGGGCAGCCGAGCAAGACGTTCGCGATCGGCCTCGGGTGCGAGCTCCGGCATGCGAGCAGGCTCGTCTACGCCGACGGGCTCGACATACACGGCTCGGCCGTCGCGACCCCGATCGGTGCAGGTTGCCGCGTGTGCGAGCGGTCCAACTGCCCCCAGCGCGCCTTCCCCCCACTGGGCAAGGAGCTCGACATCGACGAGCATCGCAGCTCGGTCTCGCCGTATCTCGTGCGCTGATTTCACCCTTCATTTCACCTTTTCGTGCGGGTCACGTCGGTGCACGATCGACGAATGACCCCCGACACCACCCCTGCGAAGAACAAGAACCTGGTCGACGCGTTCCTCGAGTCCCCACTGTCCGGTCTCGCTCCGTGGATCACGATGTCGCTCGTCGTCGGCCCCGGTCGTTTCGAGGAGGCAGCGAGCATCGCATTGGGCATGTCGGTGCTGTTCCTGGCCCTCGGGCACAGGCAGGAGTGGAGCCAGCGGAACGAGAAGGATCGACGAGGTGGCCGCGTCAAGAAGTTGGAGATCTTCGACGTCGCATATTTCGCGATCATCGCGGGCATCGGCCTGTTCGCGGGTGACCGAGTCATCTCCTGGATGGAGCTGTGGTCGGGCGAGATGACCAACATCGCGTTGGCCGTGTTCGCGTTCGCCACCCTCGCGCTGCGCAATCCGTTCACCCTCGAATACGCGAAAGAGCAGACGCCTCAAGAATATTGGAACAGTCCGCTCTTTCTGAAGGTGAACAATCGGATCACGCTGGCGTGGGCATCGGCGTTCGCGTTCTCCGCGGTCGTCGGCTTGATCGGGATCGTGGCGCTGCACACGTCGGACAATTTCTGGACCGGATGGATTCTGCAGATCGGCGCACTGCTGTTCGCGCTCAACTTCACCGAGTGGTACCCCGACGTCGCCCCGCAGAAGGCAGCGATGGCCGCCGGCGAGACGACGGAACCACCCCTGCCCCTGATCAAGCTGTTCGACTGGATTCCCGCGTTCGTCGGTATCGTCGGCGCCGCCCTGTTGATCACGGAATCCGGCCCGACGTACGTGGGAATCGCGCTCGTCGCGGCCGGTCTCGCCGGCTTCGCAGCAGTTCGACGCCTCAGCCGACGCAGCGTCACCCAGCCGTGAACCCCTTCGCCCGATCCTTGTCCTCCTGACCCCACAACGACGTCGACAGCTCTGCTCGGACGAGCGGAATCACCTCTTCGGCGAACCGTCGCATCGTGTCCTTCTGTCGTTCGACGTCGAGCAGGTGGTTGATCGACACCGACTGGAAGTCGTGACCGTAACTCTGGTGGTAGTCGAGAATCTTCTCGGCGACGCGTTCGGGTGACCCCACGAGCGCAGGCCCACGCTCGACGGCTTCCTCGATGGTGCGGAAGCTCGTGACCTTGCCCTTGGCCGCCGGATCGTGCTTGCGCTTGTCCTGCTGCGCCACCGCCCCCTCGTAGAGCGGACGGAATTCCTCGATCGCCTGCTCCGTCGTGTCCGCCAGGAACAGTCCGCCCGAACCCGATCCGACGTACGCCTTGTCGGGATCATGACCGTGCGCGCGGTACTGCTCGCGGTAGCGGTCGATGAGCACCTTGTAGTTCTCACGCGGCTGCAAGGCATTTGCGGTGACGATGGGGTCTCCCCACTTCGCCGCGAGATCCACCGCCTCCACGGACGTCGCCGAACCATGCCAGATGCGGAACGGGCCGTCGAACGGACGTGGCAGCGTGGTGGCGTCGGACAATGGATGCCGGTGCGTACCAGTCCAGTTCACGTGCTCTTCACGAATCAGCCGACGGAGGAGCTCGTAGTTCTCGGTGAGGTACTCGTACTGCTTGGAGATGTCGAGACCGAACAGCGGGTACTGCAGCACTTCGTTGCCCTTGCCGATGACAGGCTCGAACCGACCACGGCTCAGCTGGTCGATCGTCGCGAAATCCTCGGCGACGCGAATGGGATCGAGCACCGCGACGACGGTCACGCCCGTCGACAGCAGGATTCGTTCGGTCGCCTGCGCGATGGCGCCGAGGATGACCGTCGGCGACGAGGACAGCACATCACCGGCGTGACGCTCACCGACCGAGAACGAATCGAACCCGAGTTCCTCTGCGAGAACTGCCATGTCGACGACGCGGTTCAGCCGGTCCGACGGGTGGACGGCCTCACCGGTGACGGGGTGGGGCGGGTTGAAGACGATGTCGAGGATCTGGAAACGCACGTTCGGGCTACTTTCTAGGCCGGGAGTGGAGCGGAATGACCGGTGATCAGTTGGATGGCCAGCCGCGGGATGCCAGTGAGTGGCGGATCTTGTCGCGCCCCTTGAGCGACGAGGCATCACGCAGACGGGCGAGAACCGCTGCGGTCCACTGTGCCGAGCGTCCCTGCTCGCGGTTGTATTCGGCGAGCCGTTCGTCGTAGGTGACGACGCCGTCGTCCGATGCCTCGACGTCGTACGTCTCGTGGTGCAGGACCGCCGAGACCGGCAGGCGGGGTTTGATGCCCGCGGTGTCGCCGTCGGGACGCCCGATAGCGAGCCCGAACGCAGGGAAGGCGCTCGGCGGCAGCCCCAGTTCCTCCGAGATGAGCTCGGGGTTGTTCCGCACGGCGCCGACGTAGACCGTCCCATAACCCAACGACTCGGCGGCGACGACGGCGTTCTGCGCTCCCAGCGCGGCGTCGATGAAACCGAGCAGAGTGCTTTCCAGGTAGTCCGCGCCTTCGAGTGGCGCGTCGTGACGCTCGGCCAGCCGACGCGCCCGCCCGAGATCGGCGACGAACACGAGGAACACCGGCGCCTGGGCGATGAAGCCCTGGTCGCCTGCCAGCGCCGCGAGCCGCGACTTGCGCGCCGGATCGCGGACGGCGACGACGCTCCACGCCTGCAGGTTCGACGATGTCGGCGCGGATTGTGCAGCGGCAGCGATGGTTTCGAGTGTGGCGGTGTCGATCGGTTCCGGCGAGAAGCTGCGCACCGAATGGTGGCCGAGCAGGACGTCCAGCGTGGCATTGCTGTGCGCGAGCTCCGTGCGAGACGGATCGCGATAACGCTGGGACACGGACGCAGCATTCGTGGATGCAGCATTCGTGGACGCGGTATTCGTGGGCGCGGTATTCGTGGGCGCGGTATTCGTGGGCGCGGTATTCGTGGGCGCGGTATTCGTGGGCGCGGTGTTCGTGGGCGCGGTGTTCGTGGGCGCAGAAGTCACTCGCCCGATGATCCTCCAGATTCGAAGTCCTGCCCAGATTTCAGCTCAGCATGATTATTTGTCGCGCAGAACTGCACCGGCGTCGGCGAAGGCTTTTGCTCGTCGCGCGATGGTCGGCGGGGCCGCGGGCTCCCCGTGCCACAACCGGTACAGCGTGGACATGCTCAGCACGATCCTCTCGGGCGAGTCCCATGCGCTATATCGATCGAATTCCTTGGATTGCATCATCTTTCGCGCTGCATGAGCGGAACCGACCCCCGCGTCGAAGTGTTCGCGACCGGCCTGATCGACCCACGTCCAGTAATCGTGGACCGCTCGGATCTCGGAGATCCCACACAGTGGTCCGTGCCCGGGGACGTACACGGCGGCGTCGAGCGAGATCAGGTGTTCCAGCGCGGCCGTCCAGTTCTCGAGCGGACCGTGCCACAGAACCGGCGTCGAGCCGATGAACAGCAGGTCTCCGGCGAACACGACGCCTGCGTCGGGCACGTGGGCGATCAGGTCCCCCGCGGTGTGCGCGGGACCGAGGTATCGCAGCTGCACGTCACGGCTCCCGACGCCGATGCGCTCGGTGACGTCGAAGGTGTGGTCGGGCAATCGCGGCGTCTTTCGTGGGAACTGCGCGTCGCCGCGGACGCGGTTCATGTAGCTGCCCATCGCACCCACTGGGCCCGGCACCCAGCCGACCAACGAGCCCACCGATGCGAACGCGTGCACACCCGACGGCGGCGTCTCCTCCTTCATCGAGTGCAGAGACGCGGCGCTCGTGGTGATACGCGCATCGGCGGGCACCGTGTCGTTACCCCACCAGTGGTCACCGTCGGAGTGGGTGTTGACGACCTCGGTGATCGGCGATCGCTGTGTGAGCGTGACGGTTTCGGCCGCGATCTCCTGCGCCCGACGCGTGTCCCACACCGTGTCCACGACCATCGACGCGGCCCCGTCGTCGACGATCAGTCCGGTGTTCGTCTGACCCCAGCTCCCCGGTTCCCACAGGAAGGCCCAGGTTCCGTCCGCGATCTGCTGCGCACTCATGCGCTCGACGCTACAGGCGCTCCCCCCGCGCGCCGGAACGAGTCAGATCTCTTCGTTCTCGAACCGCGCGTTACGACGACGCACCCGCCAGATCGCGATTCCCACGAGGCCGCCGCCGAGGACTGCCCCGACGACCCCGCCTGCCCACGAGCTCGCTTCGGAGAACGTCTCGGGCTGCAGTTTCAGTAGCGCACCGAGATATCCGACGAGCAGGACGATCGCGACGACGACTCCGCGAATCCGGTTGACCTTCGCGGTGTACAAGTTGACGCTGCGGGCAGCCGCGTATCCAATGGCCAGAACGTTGATCACGGTGAGCGTCAACAGAATTCCGAGAGCGACGCGAGCACCGGTGGTGCCGGCGACCCACGGCAGGACCGCCGCGCTGATCAGGGACGCCCACTGGAACAGTTGAAATCCTATGGCCGACGCCTCGTTCCAGACGTCGCGCTGGCGTTCGTCGTCGTAGAACTCGTCGTCGAGGTCGCCGACGAACCGCATGGCTTTGATGAACGTGCTCATGATTCCTCCGTATCGAAGAGTGTCTCGACGGTGGTGCCCAGTGCTTTGGCGAGCTTGATGGCCAGGTAGACGCTCGGCGCATAGTCGCCGCCCTCGACGGACACGATGCTCTGCCTGCTGACGCCGCAGGCCCGTCCGAGTTCCGCCTGCGTCAGCCGAGCCGCTTTGCGGTACTCACGCACCTCGTTGGTTCTCAGCGCACTGGTTCTCGGCGCATTGGATCTCTGCGCGTCGGTCATGAGTAAAAGTCAAGCGAACTTGTCACTGGATGTCAACCCCACTTGTCATCGACGCGAAATTTACCCATCTGTTGTGCGCTCTGAACCCCTGAAACCACACAACAGATGGATGAATTTGCGCCGGATCGGTCCCCGAGACCGTTGTTTACAGCCGCGTAATGCACGAAACGAAGAAGTCACCGCGCAACATATCGGCGCAATACTTCCCCTTTACTGTTCCCAATCGCGAATACAACTCCGTATACAAGCGAAAGGGCGTCCGCGATGCCTAGCAAGTTCGCCACACGAGCGCTGGTGGTTCCCGCAGCTCTGGCCATGGTCGGATTGACCCTCACCGCGTGCGGCAGCAGGGCCGGCGACACCGCGTCGAGCGAGGGTGGATCCTCTGCCGAGTCCTGTGTCGACACCTCGGGTGACACCATCAAGGTCGGCTCGCTGAACTCGCTGTCCGGCACGATGGCCATCAGCGAAGTGACAGTGCGTGATTCGATCGCACTGGCCGTCGAGCAGATCAATGCGTCGGGTGGTGTGCTCGGCAAGCAGATCCAGGTCGTGGCTGAGGACGGAGCGTCCGAGCCCACCGTGTTCGCCGAGAAGGCGGAGAAGCTCATCAGCAGCGACTGTGTCGCAGCGGTATTCGGCGGTTGGACGTCGTCGTCACGCAAGGCGATGCTGCCGGTCTTCGAGGACAACGACGCGCTGCTGTACTACCCCGTCCAGTACGAGGGTCTCGAAGCGTCGGACAACATCTTCTACACCGGTGCCACCACGAACCAGCAGATCATCCCCGCGCTCGACTACCTCAAGGAGCAGGGCAAGACGTCCCTCTACCTCGTCGGTAGCGACTATGTCTTCCCGCAGACCGCGAACCGCGAGATCAAGGCCTACGCAGAGGCGAACGGCATCGAGATCAAGGGCGAGGACTACACGCCGCTCGGCTCGACGGACTTCTCCACCATCGTCAACAAGGTCCGCGCAGCCGACGCCGACGCCGTGTTCAACACGTTGAACGGTGACTCCAACGTCGCGTTCTTCCGCGAGTACACCAACGCAGGCCTGAATGCTGCTGACATGCCGGTCATTTCGGTGTCCATCGCCGAGGAGGAAGTTGCCGGAATCGGTGCACAGAACATCGCCGGACAGCTGACGGCGTGGAACTACTACCAGACCGTCGACACCCCGGAGAACACCACGTTCGTCGCGGACTACAAGGCCAAGTACGGCGCAGACAAGCCGACGTCCGATCCGATGGAAGCCGCCTACACCTCGGTCTACCTGTGGAAGAACACCGTCGAGAAGGCCAACTCGTTCGCAGTCGGCGACATTCAGGACGCAGCCGACGGTGTCAGCTTCGCCGCACCCGAGGGTGAAGTGGTCATCAACGGCGACAACCACCACATCAGCAAGACCGCGCGTATCGGCGAGATCCGTCCCGACGGCCTGATCTACACGATCTGGGAGTCCCCGGCGCCGATCGAGCCCGACCCGTTCCTGGAGACCTACGACTGGGCCGCCGACCTCAACTGATACCGCGGCTCCGCCGCATGTGCACGGAAATACATAGCCCACTATGCATTTTCGGACACATGCGGCGAAGCCGCCTGAAGGAGCCACACATGGATGTCGTTGTCGGGCAGCTGTTCACCGGCCTGTCGATCGGTTCGATTCTCTTGCTCGCCGCTCTGGGACTCTCGCTGACCTTCGGTCAGATGGGCGTCATCAACATGGCTCATGGTGAATTCATCATGGCCGGTTCGTACACCGCTTACGTAGTGCAGCAGGTCATCTCCGCAGGCGGTGCGTCACTGTTCATCTCGCTGATCGTCGGCTTCCTCGTCGGCGGCGCCATGGGTGTGCTGCTCGAAGTCACGCTCATCCAGCGCATGTATCACCGACCTCTGGACACGCTGCTCGTCACGTTCGGTGTAGGGCTCGTTCTCCAGCAGCTCGCGCGCGACATCTTCGGTGCACCCGCCGTCAACGTCGTCTCTCCCGGCTGGTTGTCCGGCGGCGTCGACATCCTCGGCGCGGTCGTCCCCAAGACCCGTATCTTCATCCTCGTGCTCGCGATCGTCTGTGTTCTCGCACTGTCGTTCGCACTCAAGACCACTCCGATGGGTCGACGCATCCGCGCGGTCGTGCAGAACCGCGACCTCGCCGAGACGTCGGGCATCTCGAGCCGCAAGACCGACATCTCGACGTTCTTCATCGGATCCGGTCTCGCCGGCGTCGCAGGCGTCGCACTCACGCTCATCGGGTCGACCAGTTCCACTGTCGGACAGAGCTATCTGATCGACGCGTTCCTCGTGGTCGTCGTCGGTGGTCTCGGCCAGATCAAGGGTGCCGTCATCGCGGCGTTCACGCTCGGCATCGTCAACTCGTTCATCGAATACAACACGACGGCCTCGATCGCCAAGGTCATCCTGTTCGTCCTCATCGTGATCTTCCTCCAAGCCCGCCCGCAGGGACTGTTCGCGGTCAAGACAAGGAGTTTGGTGTGAGTACCTTCATCCAAAAACGTGGTGTGTGGCTCGGTTTCGCCGTTGCCGCCATCCTCCTGTTCGCCGTCGCGCCTGCAGTTCTCAGCGACTTCAGACTCAATCTGCTCGGCAAGTTCATCTGCTACGCGATCGTCGCCGTCGGCATCGGATTGGCTTGGGGCCGTGGCGGAATGCTCACGCTCGGTCAGGGCGTCTTCTTCGGTCTCGGTGCATACATCATGGCGATGCACCTCAAGATCGCCGACGCGGACATCCGTGGTGACGCTGTGCCGGACTTCATGTCGATCGCAGGTATCCGCGAACTGCCGTCGTACTGGGTTCCGTTCCAGTCACCGCTCGTCACGATCCTCGGCATCCTGTTCGTTCCGGGCCTCGTCGCGCTCGTCCTCGGTCTCGGTGTCTTCAAGCGCCGCGTCAAGGGTGCCTACTTCGCGATCCTGAGCCAGGCACTCGCCGCGGCATTCGCCATTCTTCTGATCGGGCAGCAGAGCACCGGAGGATCCAACGGGCTCAACAGGTTCCGCACGTTCTTCGGCTTCAACCTGAACGACCCGGCCAACAAGCAGATGCTGTTCTTCATCGCTGCCGGCGTGCTGCTCGTCGTCGTCGCGATCACTCGTCAGCTGATGTACTCGCGCTACGGCGAACTCCTCGTCGCAGTGCGTGATCAGGAAGAGCGCGTCCGCTTCCTCGGCTACGACCCCGCGAACATCAAGATCGTCGCGTACGTCACCGCAGCGTTCTTCGCCGGTCTCGCCGGCGCACTGTTCGTGCCGATCGTCGGCATCGTCTCCCCCAACGACGTCGGCATCGTCCCGTCGATCGCCTTCCTCATCGGCGTCGCCATCGGCGGCCGCACGACGCTTCTCGGCCCGGTCCTCGGTGCTCTCGGCGTCGCATGGGCGCAGACCACCCTGTCCGAGCAGTTCCCGTCGGGCTGGACGTACGCGCAGGGTCTGCTGTTCATCGTCGTCGTCGGATTCTTCCCCGCCGGTGTCGCCGGACTGTTCGCGTTGCGCAGGCGTAAGAAATCCGAAGAGGCACTGGTCGTCGACGTCGAAGAGAAAGAGCTGGTCAAATGATCCACACCGACAGCCACCAGCCCACGTTCGGCGGCAACGCCGGAATGTCCAGCCAGTATCTCGAAGTACGCGGTCTGACAGTCAGTTTCGACGGATTCAAGGCCAACACCGACGTGAATCTCACTCTGATGCAGGGTGATCTGCGATTCCTCATCGGACCGAACGGCGCAGGCAAGACAACGCTGATCGACGCCATCACCGGGCTCGTACCGGCGACCGGCTCGGTCACCAAGTCGGGCGTCGAACTGCTGGGCAAGAAGGTACACAAGATCGCGCGCCTCGGCGTCGGTCGAACGTTCCAGACAGCCAGCATCTTCGAACAGCTGACCGTCCTGCAGAACCTCGACATCGCGGCAGGCGCCGGTCGCACGTGGTCGACGATGCTGCGTAAACGCAAGACCGTGTCCGACGAGATCGAAGAAGCCCTCGAGACCATCGGGTTGTCCAAGCACCGCGACAAGCCCGCCGGCATCCTCGCGCACGGCCAGAAGCAGTGGCTGGAGATCGGAATGTTGTTGGTGCAGAACGCAGATGTGCTTCTGCTCGACGAGCCAGTCGCCGGTATGAGTCACGAAGAACGCGAAGAGACCGGCGAGCTGCTTCGCCGCATCGGCGGGGAACGCACAGTGGTCGTCGTCGAACACGACATGGACTTCATGCGCGCGTTCGCAACGTCCGTCACCGTGCTCGCAGGCGGTCGAGTCCTGTCCGAGGGCACCGTCGCCGAGGTGCAGGCCGACCCGAAGGTCCAAGAGGTCTACCTCGGAACCGCCGCAGCAGGAGAAGAACTCGACCAGATCGCGGAAGAAGGTGCCGAGAATGCTTGAACTCGTCGATGTACGCACCGGTTACGGCCGAAGCGAGGTCATCCACGGTGCGTCCCTGACCGTCCCCGCCGACGGCGTCGCAGCCGTCATGGGACACAACGGCGCAGGTAAGACCACACTGCTGCGTGCCGCCGTCGGCCTGCTGAAGGTCACCTCAGGCACCATCATGTTCGACGGCGAAGACGTCACCTCCCTGCGTCCGAGCGCTCGCGTTTCCCGTGGCCTCGCGTACGTCCCGCAGGGGCAGCAGTCGTTCGGCCAGCTCACCACGGCCGAGAACCTGCAGGTCGTCGCCGATGGCCGTAAGCGCGGCAAGGCGTTGATCGACGAGGCGCTCGATCTCTTCCCCGCATTGAAAGAGCTTCTCACCCGACGCGCCGGCCTGCTCTCGGGCGGGCAGCGCCAGCAGCTGGCCATCGCCCGGGCACTGATCACCGAGCCGAAGATGCTGATTCTCGACGAGCCGACCGAGGGCATCCAGCCATCCGTCGTCGCCGAGATCGAACGCACCATCCTCGAGCTCACTCGCCGCGGCGGTCTGGGAGTTCTGTTGGTGGAGCAGCACATCGGGTTCGCGCTGGAGTCGGCGCAGCAGTACTACATCCTCGAAGCCGGACGCATCACGTCGTCCGGCGCCGGTGGCACCGACTCCGAGGCCGATGTGCGCGCGGCGATGGCGATCTGATCGGTCACGATCCACCATGGCTCGCAAAGACCTTCGCGAGAAGGTGTACATCTCCCTGCGCCGGGACCTGATCTCCGGCGCAATCCACGCAACCGAACGGCTCGGAGAAGAACGACTGGCAGAGTTGTACGGCGTCTCGCGCACACCCGTGCGTGAGGCGCTCGCACGGCTCCAGGCCGACGGCCTCGTCATGCGCGGCGACGACGGCCTGTATCCGTACCGACCGCACGTCGGCGACCTCGCCGACCTGTACGAACTACGAAACACCCTGGAGTTACAGGGAATTGCGCGAGTCACCGGACAGATTCCCCATGACGCCGACGCTCTGGAACCGGTCGTCGAACACTGGAAACAGATGAGGTCGACGCCTCCCGAGCCCGACGCCGATTTCGTCACCCAGGACGAGATGTTTCACGTTGCACTGCTCAGATCTGCCGGAAATCATGCACTCGCCGACGCTCTGCAGACCGTCAACGCGCGGATACGGCCGGTTCGGATGTTCGGCTATTTCACGCCGGACAGCGTCGTCGCCACCATCGACGAGCACGTCGTCATCGGCGAGTTCGTTCTTGCGGGAGACCTCGACGGCGCACGCCAGGCGCTGCTGTCCCACATCGACAACTCGCAGCAGGTCGTCATCACCCGTGCCACCGAGGCGTTGTCGATGGCGAGATTCGCTCTGTCCGTGCAGAACTGAATCAGGCGACGACGGCTCTCTGCGGCACACCCGAGTACTCGCTGAGCGGACGAATCAACGCGTTCGACGCACCCTGCTCGATGATGTGCGCGGTCCAGCCGGTGATACGACTCATGACGAAGATCGGTGTGAAGACATCGATGTCGAAGCCCATCAGAAAATACGCAGGCCCGGTGGGGAAGTCGAGGTTGGGCTTGATTCCTGTCCGGTCGTTCATGGTTCGCTCGAGCACGTCGTACATGCGCACCCACTTGCGCCCGTCGGTGACCTCGGCGACATCCTGGAATGCGGCACGCATCGTCGGGACCCGCGAGTCACCGTTCTTGTAGACCCTGTGGCCGAAGCCCATCACCTTGTCCTTGGCTGCCAGCTTGGCCTGTAGCCACGACTCGGCGAGATGAGGTTCGCCGATCTCGAGCATGTCGCGCATGACGGCCTCGTTGGCACCGCCGTGCAGCGGGCCTTTCAGCGCGCCGATCGCCGCCGTGACCGCGCTGTAGATATCCGACAGCGTGGACGTGACGACACGAGCCGCGAACGTGGACGCGTTGAAACTGTGCTCCGCGTACAGAATCAGCGACACCTCGAATGCTGTGACGATCTTCGCATCAGGAACACTGCCGAAGCACATGTACAGAAAGTTCTCGGCGAACCCGAGATGCGAGTGCGGTGCAACAGGGTCGAGGCCGCGTCGACGACGGTGATCGGCGGCGATGATCGTCGGCAACACCGCCGTCATGCGCAGCGCCTTGAGCAGGTTCGCGTGCGCACTGTTGTCGTCCTCTGCCGGGTCCTCGGCACCGAGATAGCTGATCGCCGTTCGCACTACATCCATGGGATGACAGTTGTCCGGCATCTTCGCGAGCAGTGACAGCATCGATCGGTCGGCGCGGCGGAATGCGCGCTCCCGCTGGGAGAAGAGTTCCAGCTGAGCCTGCGTCGGTAGTTCTCCGTTCCACAACAAGTACGCGACTTGTTCGAAGCTGCAGTGCGCCGCCAGATCTTGCACTGCATAGCCGCGATAGGTCAGCGAATTGGTCTCGGGAACGACCTTGGAGATCGCGGTCGTATCGACGACGACCCCCGCAAGCCCCTTGTATATCGTCGGCGCCGTCTTGTCCGCGAGCGCTGCTCGCGTCGTCGGATAGGTCATCGTGCACCCCTCGTGTAGGTGAAGATCCCGTGGTCGAATCGGTTGTATCCCTCGTAATCCAGCAACTCGTACAGCCTGCTGCGGTGCTGCATCCTCTCCAGCGACCCGGATTGTGTTCCCGTTTCCCCTATTTCGCGCAAACCGTTCTCCACTGCGAACATCGCGAGCCGCAGCGTCGTGACCGGGTAGATCACCGCGTTGTAGCCGAGGTCTTCGAGATCAGCTGCCGACATCAGCTCGGACTTACCGAATTCCGTCATGTTCGCCAGCAACGGCGTGTCCACTGCTGCACGGAACTTCGCGAACTCCGATTCGTCCGTCAACGCTTCGGTGAAGATCAGATCGGCACCCGCGTCGGCGTAGGCCTTCGCTCGTTCGATCGCGGCGTCGAGTCCTTCGATGGCCCGCGCGTCGGTGCGCGCACAGATCACGAAATTCGGATCACGCCGGGCAGATACCGCAGCCCGGATACGCTGCACCATCGAGGCCGTGTCGACGACGGCCTTGCCGTCGAGATGCCCGCAACGCTTCGGGTTGACCTGGTCTTCGAGGTGACATCCGGCGATCCCGGCGTCCTCGAGCACACTGACGGTCCGCGCCGAGCTCATCGGTTCACCGAAGCCGGTGTCGGCGTCGATCAGTACCGGCAGATCCGTGACCCGCGCGATCTGCTGGCCCCGGCCGGCCACCTCGGTCAGCGTCGTCAGGCCGATGTCGGGTAGCCCGAGATCCGCAGACAACACGGCCCCGGAAACGTACACTCCCTCGAAGCCGATCTCCTGCACCAGCTTTGCCACCAACGGCGAGAACGCGCCGGGTAGCCGCTGGATCGTGCCCGATGTCAGGCCCGCCCGAAACGCACCCCGCTTGTCCGACGCCGACGTCGGGGCAGCCATGAGTCCCGTCATCGAAAAATGCCCTTCGGAGTCTTCGGTGCTCGCGCCAGCACGTCGTCGGACACCGTGAAGGTGAGCTGATCGAGCTCGCCGGCCGCGAGCTCAGGCGCGTTCTCGGCGGCAGCGAGGAACCGATCCTGCTCGTCGGGGGCGACGATGCCGTCGGCGAGCGTGCGGAACTTCGCGATGTACTGCTCTCGCGCGAACGGCCGGGCACCGAGCGGATGGGCATCGGCAACAGCAAGTTCGTCGACGACGACCGTCCCGTCCTTCAGCGTGATCTCGGCCCGCGCCCCGAACGCCTTGTCGTCCGGATCGATGGAGTGATAGCGGCGCGTCCACTCCGGATCTTCCTGCGTCGAGATCTTGTTCCACAGCGCAATGGTCGACGACCGCTGCGCCCGCTCCGGCGCGTAGGAACGCTCGTGATGCCATTCGCCGTCCTCGAGTGCGACGGCGAAGATGTACATCACGGAGTGATCCAGGGTTTCTCGTGTTGCAGTGGGGTCGAACTTCTGCGGATCGCCCGATCCGGTCCCGATGACGTAGTGCGTGTGATGGCTGGTGTGCAACACGATCTTCTCGATCTGCTCCAGATCGCCTATGCTGCTGCGCATTCGACGCGCCAGATCGATGGGCGCCTGGCTCTGGTATTCGGCCGAGTGTTCCTTCGTGTAGCTGTCCAGGATCGCGCGCTTGGCCTCACCCGGACCGGGAAGCGGCACATGGTATTCCGCGTCGGGACCGCCGAGAAGCCATGCGATGACGCCGTCTTCACCTTCCCAGATCGGCGACGGCGCACCCTCTCCCCGCAACGCTCGATCCACCGCCTCGACGGCCGCTTTCCCGGCCAGCGCAGGCGCGTACGCCTTCCAACTCGAGATCGCGCCCTTGCGTGACTGTCGCGTAGCCGTCGTCGTATGAAGAGCCTGCCCGACGGCTTGATGGATGGTCTCGGCGCCCAGGCCGAGGAGCGTTCCGATTCCCGCTGCTGCCGACGGTCCCAGATGGGCGACGTGGTCGATCTTGTGCTCGTGCAACGAGATTGCGCGTACTAGGTCGATCTGGATCTCGTAACCGGTGGCGAGTCCGCGAATCAGATCGCGGCCCGACCGTCGTGCATGCTGCGCGACGGCGAGAATCGGCGGGATGTTGTCACCGGGATGCGAATATTCGGCGGCGAGGAACGTGTCGTGGAAATCCAGCTCGCGCACTGCAACACCGTTGGCCCACGCTGCCCACTCCGGTGAGTACCTTCCCGAGATGCCGAATACCGAGGATCCAGGGCTGTAGGGATGCGCCCGCGCTTGGGTGCGCGCACTGGTGACGGGTCGTCGCACCAACGAGGCGGCGGCCACGGCCGCGTTGTCGATGACGCGATTGACGATCATCTCCGTCGTCGCTTCCGGCACCTCGACGGAGTCCGTCGCGACTTCGGCGATCTTCCACGCGAGGTGCTCGTGCAGCGGGAACTCTTCCGCTGATCGACGCGTGCGTACGAGATGTGTCTTCACTGAGATCCTCCGTAGTGGGCGGTGCCTACGCTTCTTTCGCAAACGTACGCACAGGCCCGTTGCCTGCGAAAGGTGTTGCTTCTGCCTATTTTTGCGTAAGGATTTCGGCGAATCTGCGAATGTTGCGAATGCGTCGTCGGGTAAAGTCCGTTGTGTCCGAGGGGAGGTGTCACATGCAGAAGATCTACGCGGGCAGCCGCTTGCGACGCCTGCGTGCGGATCGTGGCATCACGCAGTCCGCGCTGGCCAAGACACTGGAACTGTCGCCGAGCTACCTCAACCAACTCGAGAACGATCAGCGTCCACTGACCGTGCAGGTTCTGCTGAAGCTGAACGCGATGTTCGACCTCGACCCGACCTTCTTCGCCACCGACACGGACGCGCGGCTCGTCGCGGATCTGCACGATGTGCTGACCGAGACGTCGAATCGCGGTGAGGTGTCGATGAGCGAGGTGCAGGAATTGGTCTCGCGGATGCCCGAGGTCGGGCGCACGCTCGTCGGGCTGCACCGACGATTGCACGCTGCGACAGATCAGCTGGAGCGTCTTACCGCTGGTGTCGACGGGTCGCCGATGCCGTACGAGGAAGTGCGTGACTTCTTCTACGATCGGCGAAATCACATCCCCGAACTCGACGCTGCGGCCGAGGATCTGTTCCTGCGCAAGGGATTGAACATCGGCGCGCTGGATCTACAGTTGGCGCGGTTGATCGAGTCGGATCACGATGTGGCCGTGACCATCCGCGACGACGAGCCCGGATCGTTGGGGCCGAAACGGACCTACACGGGCGGGATACTTTCTCTGGCAAGGCGATTGACACCGGGTCAGCGGGCGTATCAGATCGCCACACAACTCGCGTTTCTGTCGCAGGCGGCGACCATCGATGCCATTGTCGACGCGGAGACATCACTGAGTGCGCCCGCCCGAGAACTGGCACGAGTAGGTCTGGCCAACTATTTCGCAGGCGCGCTCCTACTGCCGTACGGGAAGTTTCTCGCTGCGGCAGAATCGGTCCGCTACGATATCGAATTGCTCTCTCTGACATTCGAAGTCGGATTCGAGACCGTCTGCCATAGGTTGTCGACCCTGCAGCGGCATGGCGCCAAAGGCGTACCGTTCTTCTTCGTTCGCACCGATCGCGCCGGGAACATCTCGAAACGTCAGTCCGCCACCGCGTTCCACTTCTCGCGCGTCGGCGGCAGCTGCCCGCTGTGGATCGTCCACGACGCCTTCGCTGCCGCGGGCCGCATTCTCACGCAGGTCGCGACGATGCCCGACGACCGCACCTACCTGTGGATCGCGCGCACCACCGAAAGCGGCGGTCTCGGATTCCAGTCGCAGCGAAAGCACTTCGCCATCGGGTTGGGATGTGACATCGCGTACGCACACAAGCTCGTTTACGCCGACGGCCTGCCGCTGAGCTCACCGCACTCCGCGGTGCCCATCGGCCCCGGATGCAAAGTGTGCGAACGAGTCTCGTGCGCCCAGCGTGCGTTCCCGCAGTTGGGTCGCGCGATCGGTGTCGACGAGAACGTCGACACCGACCTGCCCTACCCGTACAGCTGACGCCAGTTCTGCGTCAGTTCTGGCATCAGTTCTGCTGCGACAGAATGCGATCGATGTCGTCGAGCACGGCTTGCCCGCCCTTCGGCCCGACGCCGGTGATCCAGAACGACTGGTCCACCGCGTGCGGATCGGGCAGCGCTGCAGCATTGTCGGTCACCGACGCCGGAATCGCCGACGGGTCGGCCGGATTCGTCGCCGTGACGACGATCAGATCCGCGCTGGCCTGCGACACCAACTCCGGGGACAGGTCGACCGAGATCTCGTCCGCCCATTCGGGTCGCGGCGGCGTCGTGAAGCCCGCACATTCGAGGGTGCTGCCCGCGAACGACAACGGGCCGTACAGCGTCAACACCTCGTCACGCGGACGGATGAGCTGCGCAGTCTTGCCCGCGGTGTCGTGTGCGGTCGCGATCTCGTCGCACCTGTCCCGGTACTCCCCCAGCAGCGCATCTGCTTCCTGCTCCAGCCCCAGAGTGCGTCCGACCAGCCGCACGTTGTCCTGCCACGGATCGGACTGAGACGCCATGTAGACAGTCGGCGCGATCGCGGCAAGCTGGTCGTAGTACTCGGCGTGACGGGTCTCGGTTCCCAGAATCAGGTCCGGCTGCAGCGCCGCGATCGACTCGATCCGCGGTTCGGCGACGGTGCCGATCGGCGTGATGTCGGCCGCGTCGGCGCCGAGATACGCCGGCACACCCGTCGCCTCGCTCAGCACGGCGGTACCGACAGGAATCACCCCAAGGGCGACGGCCGTATCGAGCTCCACGGGCTCGAGGGTCACCACGCGCAACGGCGACGCGGGCACCTCGGTTGCGCCACGAGCATGTTCGACGACGCGAGTGCTTGCCTCACCGGAAGTCTCGCTCGTATCTCCCGCATCGCTCGACGTGCATGCCGTCATCGTCATGGCAGCCGCAGCTGCGAACGCTGCCACCACCCGGGCACTTGTCCTCGATCTCGCCACCACTGCCAGCCTGCTTTCCCATTTCGGTTGAATAGTGAAGGTTAGCCTAAGCATCATCGCCCCTGGCTCGATACCCGTCGGCGATCCCGTCTTTACTGATACTTTGGTCTGCGAATCATCGAGGCTGGGAGAATGGCTTGACGACAGCACCGGATCGCACGCGTATCGAGTTTCCCGACATCAGTTCCCGCACGTGGGAACACCCGTCCGACCGAGCTGCCCTGGTCACGCTCCGCACGCTCAAGGGCTTCGACACGGTTCTGCGCACGTTGTCCGGGCTGCTGCAGGAACGACAGCACCGGCTGATGTATCTCGCGACGTCGGTGCGCGTCGACAGCAGGCAGTTCAAGGATCTCGACGACCTTCGGGCCGACTGCGTGCAGATCCTCGGTGCCGACGAGACACCCGAGATGTTCGTGCTGCAGTCGCCGATGGTCAATGCGTTCACCATCGGCATGGACCGCCCGTTCATCGTCGTCACGACGGGCTTGCTCGACATCCTCACGTACGAAGAGCAGCGTTTCGTAGTCGGGCACGAGCTCGGCCACGCCCTGTCCGGCCATGCCGTGTACCGCACCATTCTGATGCACTTGATGCGACTCGCCGGCACCATCGGTTGGATTCCAGTGGGCGGCTGGGCACTTCGCGCGATCATCGCCGGACTCATGGAATGGCAACGCAAATCGGAACTTTCGGGTGACCGTGCCGGGTTGCTCTGCGGCCAGGACGTGCACACCGCTCTTCGTGTTCAGCTCAAACTCGCGGGCGGTGAGCGGATCAGCGAGATCGATGTCGACGCCTTCCTCGCGCAGGCCGCCGAATACGAGGCCAGCGGGGATCTGCGCGACGGCGTGCTGAAGCTGCTGAACATCGAATTGCTGTCGCACCCGTTCTCGGTCCTGCGTGCAGCGGAACTGAAGAAGTGGGTCGACAGCGGCGAGTACGCGGCCGTGCTGCGCGGCGAGTACCCACGCAAGTCGCAGGACCACGAGGCGAAGGTCGGCGACGAATTCCGCAATGCGGCCAAGAGTTACAAGCAGAGCTTCGACACATCCGAGGATCCGCTGATCAGAACCCTCCGTGATCTCGGGAGTGGATTCACCGGGGCCGTCGATGCTGTAGGAAACGGGATCGGCGACGTCGCGTCGGACATCAAGGGGCGCTTCGATCACTGGCGTAAGTCGTAGGTGTTCGATGATGGCGTCCGAGCGCGTCCACGCGTACTGCGCCGCGCTGCCGGACGCCTCATTGACCCACCCGTTCGGGCCCGAGACATCGGTGTACAAGGTCGGCGGCAAAATATTCGCGGTGATCGGAACCGGTGACGCAGCACTTACAGTGAAGTGCACGCCCGAGCACGCCGAAGTACTCGTCGGCGAACATGCGGGCATCGTGCCCGGATATCACATGAACAAGCGGCACTGGATCACGATCCAGCTCGACGGCGATGTACCCGACGGCCTCGTCGAGGACCTGATCGACGAGTCGCATTCTCTGGTGCATCGCAAGCCTGGTGCGAGATAAGACCCGCAGGTAGCGTCGGGCCGATGAGCACACCACGAATCCAGCCCGGCTCGTTCAAGGACCTCGGCCCGATCAACTGGGTGCTGTGGCGTGTCCTGTCCAAGGTCGCCGGGACGCCGAACGCGCATCTGTTCAGCACCGTCGGTCGCACGAAGGGCCTGTTTCGGGGCTGGCTCTTCTTCAGCGGCCGGATGATGCCCGGTGGCCGAATCCCGCCCAGGGAAACCGAATTGGTGATCAACCGGATTGCGTACCTGCGCGACTGCGGTTACGAGATGGACCACCACAGCCGCATCGGCCGACGGTTCGGTGTCACTCCCGACCTACTCGCACTCGTCCACGAGGGACCTTCCGCCGACGGGCTGTCCGACCAACATCGAATCATCCTCGAGGCGACGGATGAACTGCTGGAGACGAAGGACCTATCGGACACGACATGGAAGTCTCTGTCTCAGGAGTTCGACGAGAAGCAGCTGATCGAGTTCCTGTTCCTCGTCGCCCAATACGACGGTCTCGCAACGACTATCGGCACCCTGCGCGTCGAGCGGGATTTCTGACGCGCTGTCGCCCGCAGTTCTGTCACGCACGGCTCTCTGGAAACACGGCTATGTCACACCCCCCGCTGTCACACCCGGCTCTGTCACACCGACCCATGTCACACCCGCAGTTCTGTGACACAGGCGCTCTGTCACACGGAGTTCCGTCATACACGCGCTCTGTCACACCCGGCTCTGTCACACCCGGCTGATCCGGATACTCGCCCTCGTCCGCGGACAACTGAACTCACTCTGCCCTGACATCCTCAGGGCACGACTGTTGGCGGCACACGTCGGTCTCTGTGTGCCGCTGGGTGCAGGAGTCGTCTGTCGCCCGGGGGCCGGACGGGACAGGCGGGGGCGGCTCGTCCTGCAGCGAGCCGCCTCGCACGGCCCGAATCAGGCGGCCGGGTGTTCCGCGGCCTCCCCGGCTGCCGTTTCCCCGGCTACTGAATCCCCGGCCACCGTTTCCAGGTCGCGTCGGGCAGTGTCGTGGTCCAGAGTGCTGTGGTCCAGAGTGCTGTGGTCCAAAGTGTCTGGCTGGAGGGTCACGGAGGTGTCTGGCTGGAGGGTCACGGAGGTGTTCGAGTCGGGCAGATTCAGATCTGGTAGCGGGACCTCGGGTGCGGGATAGATGTATTCACCCGGGTGATGGAAATGATTGACCAGGCCACGACGCAACGGATCCAACGTCACCGGCGCATGCCACAACGTCCGGCCTGGATACTGATGATCCGATCCTGCTTTCGTTGTCGCCCACTGGTTTTCCGACGGTCCGACCAACCGGTGGTGCTGATCGCATCCGAATGTCAGGTCTTCGATATCGGTATTCCCACCGGCCACCCATTCGTTCACATGATGGACCTGCGACCACGTCGCCGGCCGTGTGCAGCCGGGGAAGCTGCACCCGCGATCGGCAGCAATCAGCACGATCCGCTGGTCTACCGACGCCAATCGCTTCGTCCGACCCAGATGCAGCGGCCGACCATCGTTATCGAAGATCACCAGGTAGTGATGTGCATGCGACGCCATTCGAATCGCGTCCCGCATCTTCACCAGGGACCCGGTCGCAGTCACCGCATGTCCCGACGCCGACTCGAGATCCTTCAACGACATCGACACCACCGCAGTCACCGGCAACCCCCGATGCTGCCCGAGCTGCCCGGACGCCAACATCTGCCGAAACACCATCTTCATCGCATCGTGTTGACGTCGACCCCTACCTCGCCGGTCTTTGCTAGCCCGGTCCTCGTCGGCGGATTGGGCTGCCGCCCGAGCCTCGTCGCCTCCGTCTTCGGCCCCGGCCCCGGCCCCGGCATCGCCAGCCGGCGGCTCGAACAGTCCCGGATCCTCTCCACCCCGGCGGTCCCCGCCGCCGGTCGAGTCGCTCGAACCTGTATCAGCCTTGGACCCAGCGCTATCAGCCTCGGCGCCTGTCAAGCCATCGGGGCCAGCCGAACCATCGGGCCCCTCGGTGTCGCTCGCCACGCCGTCCTCACCGTCGCCGTCGTCACCGTCGTCGGCACCGGCGTCAGCACCAGCACCGTCTTCGGCGAGCGTGGTGTCACCGTCGGGAGCATCGACCACAGGTGGGCTGTCAGCGCTGTTGAGTTGCCCCGGTTTGGCCCATTTGCTCAGCACCGCCTCCAGGTACGCCCGGAACTCGGCGTCGATGACCATCGTCCCCTTCGACAACCCATCAGGGCCTTGCTCGCCCAACCGCACATAGCACCGATCCGCGACCCGCTCCGGGCTCTCGTCTTCTCCGTCGGGATCGATCAGGTCGTACAACCGCGCCGCTGCAGCTTTGAAATGATCCGGGCCGAGCTCACGCGCCAACTGAGCCAACTGCTGTTCGGCACGCTCCCTGGTCTCGATGTCGAGCTTGTCGCCGAGTCGGCGGAAGAACTTGCGAATCGTCTGCTGATGCTCCTCGTCGATGACTCCGTCTTCGGCGGCTCGTAACGTGTTGGCCGACAACGGCTCCAACCGTTCACCCGTCAGCGATGTCCGCTCGCCGAACTCTTTGGCCAACAGGATCCGTTGCCCCGCGCGAGCACCGGAGATGCGCAGCAATACCGACAAAGCCTCCGGCGTCGATCCCCATATGTCGTCCAAACCGTGCTCGTTGATCAAATCCGCGATCCAAGTATGGCTGTACGCGAACAACATTCGCTGCACCGATTCCACCCGCACCAGCAACGCACGCCTATCCGCATTGTCCAGCCCGAACGTCTGTATCCGTCCCAGCAGCTCTGCATTCGATTCGAGGGACTCGACCACCGACGCCAGTCTTGCGGCCTTGATCGCCGGAACGCCGTCACCCGGACCCGGGGTAGATCTGGATCCCGAGTCCTCCTGCACGCCATCTACTTTCGAGAAGACCGTGGGAAATTCCGCCTCATCGGCCTCGGCGCGGGAGACGTACCACTCCGGCACCGACGCTGTCGGCCAGTCGGATTCCCGTACATCACCGCTTATCCCGTCGTCGTTCATGTCTCTGCCACCCCTGTCGACTCATCCCCCGTGAGCATGAACACACAGTAGCGGCCACCACCGACAATTTTCCGAACATCAGTTCGATGTAATCCGTTTCGTATTCAATCAACTCGCGGCCTTGGCTCGTACTGGGGAGCGAGCGGCTCGTCCGGCATCACAGCGACGGGATTCGCCGGTACGTACACACCCGGATCGGTACTCCGCACTCCAGCTCGCAGAGCGCGGAGTACGTGAAACACGAACGGCGGCAACCACCGAAGTGGTTGCCGCCGTTGGAGAGAGCTGGATCAGAAGTTGATCATGTGGCCCGCGAGGCCGTGGATGGCCTCCTGCAGTGCCTCCGACAGCGTCGGGTGCGTGTGGACGTTGCGGGCCAGCTCGTTGACCGTCAGGTCCCACTTCTGCGCGAGGGTGAGCTCGGGCAGCAGCTCCGAGACGTCCGGGCCGATGAGGTGTCCGCCGATGAGCTCGCCGTACTTGGTGTCGGCGATGAGCTTGACGAAGCCGGTGGAATCACCGAGTCCGTGTGCCTTGCCGTTGGCGGCGAATGGGAAGTTCGCGACCTTGATGTCACGACCCTCGGCGCGGGCCTGCTCCTCGGTCAGACCGAAGCTGGCGACCTGCGGCTGGCAGAACGTCGCACGAGGCATCATGCGGTAATCGTCGATCGGCAGCGTCTCGGCTCCGCCGATGGTCTCGGCGGCGACGACGCCCTGTGCCTCTGCGACGTGCGCGAGCTGCAGCTTCGCGGTGACGTCGCCGATGGCGTAGATGTGCGGCACGTTGGTCTGCATGGTCGAGGTGATGCCGATGGCACCACGATCGGTCAGCGCGACGCCGGTCTTCTCGAGCCCGAAGCCCTCGACGCGCGGCGCGAAGCCGACGGACTGCATGACCTTGTCGACGGTGACGGTCTCGACCTCACCGGACTTGTTGTTCTTGATCGCGACGGTCACCTTGGATCCGTCGTCGTCGATCGACTGCACGGCAGCACCGGTGACGACCTTGACGCCGAGCTTCTTGTACTGCTTCTCGATTTCCTTCGAGACGTCGGCGTCCTCGTTGGGGAGCGCGCGATCGAGGAACTCGACGATGGTGACGTCGACTCCGTAGTTCTTCAGGACGTATCCGAACTCCATGCCGATGGCGCCTGCGCCGACGATGAGGATCGATCCGGGCAGGTCCCGGGTCATGATCTGCTCTTCGTAGGTGACGACGTTCTTGCTCAGCTCGGTGCCGGGGAGCAGCTTGGTGGTGCTGCCGGTGGCGATGATCGCGTTGTCGAACGTGACCGTCTCCGTGCCGCCCTTGCTGAGCTCGACCTCGATGGTGTTGGCGTCGGTGAACGTGCCGGTGCCGTCGTACTCGGGGATCTTGTTCTTCTTCATCAAGAAGTGGATGCCCTTGACGCGTCCCTCGGCCACCTTGCGGCTTCGGTCGAAGGCAGCACCGAAGTCGAAGCTCGCCTCTCCCGAGATGCCGAAGAGCTTGGCCTCTTTGGTGAAGAGGTGCGCCAGCTCGGCGTTACGGAGAAGAGCCTTGGACGGGATGCAGCCGACGTTCAGGCACACACCGCCCCAGTACTTCTTCTCGATGATGGCAGTGCTCAGGCCCAGTTGTGCCGCGCGGATAGCAGCGACGTACCCACCGGGGCCGGCTCCGAGGACAACGACGTCATAGTGTGAGGTCACGAGTCCCCAGGGTAGTACCGTCGTGTATCACTGTCTCGAGATGGTCCCGTTACCGGCCGGTAGGCCTGTTACCCCGACACCGCCATACCTCCCTTGACGATCAACACCACCGACACGACACCGAGCACGATGTAGATGATCGACGCACTGTGGCTCACGAGCCACTCACGCCACGACCGTTGCAGCGCTTCGGCTTTCGCCCCGGAACGCGCGAGTACGACGAGCGGAGCCGCGATCCCCAGCGTCGCGACGACGACCCACACGACCGCGGCGCCGACGGCTTCGGGCCCATGCAGCTCGAGCAAGGTCAGCTCCGCGACGGCGACCGTGACCAGTGCGTAGTTGGGCACCCACAGGCCGAGCAGAAAAGCAGCGACGACGCCGACGCGATCGAGGCCTTGCAGCCACTTCGGAGTCGTCGGCTCATGCCTGCGCTGTCGAATCCAGAGAACGACGACGAACAGAGCGAGCAGTATCCCGACGACCAACTCGATCCACGCCATGGCATGCCCGGTCGACTTGGCGCGAGGGCCTGGAGGCAACAGCGTCGCCGCGAGAATCATGACGACGGCAAGGGCAGTGACGTATCCCGCGATGTAGGCGGCGAGGACCAGCCTCCCACGCTCCGTCGCAGCCAACAGGAACGCCGGGACGAGCGACCACGGCCACACCATGACGACCAACCCCACGAGTGTGAACGTCAGCGCATGGGCCGTCATCCTCCAGCACAGTACTCGCGCAGGTAGAAAGAAAGCATGAGCATCGCCGAAGACCCGTACCTGTGGCTCGAAGAGGTCACCGACGACACAGCCCTCGACTGGGTTCGCACTCGTAACGCCGCCACCACCGACAGTCTCGCCGGCGACGAGTTCGACGCCATCGAAGCCCGCATCCGCGAGGTCCTCGACACCGACGCCCGCATCCCGTACGCGCGGCACCGCGGCGACTACCTCTACAACTTCTGGCGCGACGCGACGCATGTGCGCGGGCTGTGGCGTCGCACGACGATGGAGGAATACCGTACGGACTCCCCCGAGTGGGACGTGTTGCTCGACCTCGACGCGATCGCCGACGCCGAAGGCGAGAACTGGGTCTGGAGCGGCGCGCAGGTTCTGCGCCCGGACCAGAAGATCGCATTGGTGACGCTGTCACGCGGTGGCGCCGACGCTACCGTCGTACGCGAATTCGACTTGACCACACGCACTTTCGAGGATGGCGGCTTCTACGTACCCGAAGCCAAGACCGACATCGGATGGATCGACGCCGACACCGTATACATCGGCACCGACTTCGGCGACGGCTCGCTGACGGACTCCGGCTACCCGCGGATCGCCAAGAAATGGACACGCGGCACCGACCTGTCGGAGGCCGAGACGGTGTTCGAAGGCAAGGCGTCGGACATCTCGATCTCGGCATGGCACGATCGCACGCCCGGGTTCGAACGCGACTTCGTCCAACGCGCCACCGACTTCTACAATGCCGAGCTCTACCTCGTCCGCAGTGACGACAAGAGCGGTGACGAGCTTGTTCTCGTCGACGTTCCGACGGACGCGACGGCATCCGCCCACGGACAGTGGCTGCTGGTGCGCACGATGACGGACTGGACCGTCGGCGACACGACATACCCGGCGGGCGCGCTGCTCGCCACGGACTTCGACGCGTTCGTCGGCGGCAGCCGGGACCTGACGGTGCTGTTCGCGCCCGACGAGCACCGATCACTGCATCAGTGGGCATGGACCGAGAACCACCTGCTGGTCGTGACGCTCGTCGACGTCGCGACCGAGCTGCGAGTTCTCACGCCGCGCGGAGGCCACTGGGAAGACCGACCGCTCACCGGCCTGCCGGAACTGACGTCGATCGAGATCGTCGGCACCGACTCCGAGGAGAACGGCGACGAATTCTTCCTGTCGTCGAGCGGCTATCTGACACCGGCGACTCTGCTGTACGGAACCGTCGGCGGAGGCGTCGAGACGCTGAAGCAAGCGCCGTCGTTCTTCGACACCACCGGATTGGCCGTCGTACAGCATTTCGCGACGTCGGAAGACGGCACGAGGATTCCGTACTTCGTCGTTCGGAAGCAGGACGCAGCTGGTCAATCCGGTCACTCCGCAGGCTCCGCTCCTGCTCCGGGACCCACACTGCTCTACGGCTACGGCGGGTTCGAGATCTCGATGACGCCGTCGTACAGCGGCGCGACGGGCTTGGCGTGGCTGGAGCGAGGCGGCACGTACGTCGTCGCGAACATCCGCGGCGGCGGTGAGTACGGACCCGAGTGGCACACGCAGGTGCTTCGCGCCGGGCGGCACAAGGTGCACGAGGACTTCGCGGCCGTCGCACGCGATCTCGTCGAACGCGGCATCACGACGCCCGGGCAGCTGGGCGCGCAGGGCGGCAGCAACGGCGGTCTGCTGATGGGCATCATGCTGACGAAGTATCCGGAGCTGTTCGGGGCCATCGTCTGCCAAGTTCCGTTGCTGGACATGAAGCGTTATCACCTGCTTCTGGCCGGAGCGTCGTGGGTCGCCGAGTACGGCAACCCGGACGATCCCGAAGAATGGGCGTTCATCTCCGAGTACTCGCCGTACCAGAACATCGTCGGGCCCGAGGAGAAGAACTACCCACCGATCCTCGTCGCGACGTCGACGCGTGACGACCGAGTCCACCCTGGTCACGCACGCAAGATGGCTGCGCGACTCGAAGAACTCGGCCAGGACGTGCGCTACTTCGAGAACATCGAGGGCGGCCACGGCGGTGCGGCGGACAACGCGCAGTTGGCGTTCAAGACGACGCTGTCCTTCCAGTTCCTGTGGACGACCCTCAGCGCAAAGAACGAGCTCAACGCTTGAACCATTCGACGACCTCGTCGACGACGGTCTCCGGCTGACGGATCCACTCGATGTGCCCGCGCGGCGATTCGAGGTGCCGGGTGGTGATGTCGGCGCGCGGGAACTTCGTCAGCAAGTTCTGCATCGAGCTGCGGGGCGCCATGTCGTCGCCGGCCAGCGTGATGGCGAGGATCGGCAGCTTCAGCCTGCCGATCCTCTCCTCGTAGTCGATGTCCGCGCCCGTCGGCTCGATCTTCCCGGTGCGTGCGAAGCGAGACCAGTCGTCGATCAGCACCTTGGATTGACGGCCGAACCCGCCGATGTCGATGCGGTCCCCCGGCCAGAATCCGGCGATGCTGCTGGTCAGCGACATCGCGGCGGCTCCGACGAACAGCGACGCACCCCGTGCGACGCCGAATCCTCGGTGGAACGGCGAGCCCGACGCGACGAGTATCAGCCCACCCAGACGACCTCGGATGCGTGAGCTGTACAACGACGCCAGCTGGCCACCCATGCTGTGGCCGAGCGCGTACGGGGTCGCGTCGGGAAATCGCTCGCGGACCACCTCGAAGACTGCAGGGAAATCGACGGATACGAGCTCGTGGTAGCCGTACGTGCTGGCGCTGCTCGGCTTCGGCCTGCTGTCGCCCTGGCCTCTCAGGTCGGCGAGGGCGACGTGCATCCCCCGACTCGTGAGGCGTTCGGCGAACAGCCGGTAGTAGCCGGCCGGAATGCCCAACCCCGGCAGCACGACGACGACCGGAGCATCCAGCCTCGGCGCATTCGAGGATTCGAACAGCATCACGGGCACGGTCGACCCGTCGGGCATCTGAATCGGAACGGTCTCCACGAACGCCAAGGGTAGAGCGCGAAAAGACGTCGGCGGGGGCCAACCTTCGAAAGGTTGGCCCCCGCCGACGTAGGAGGCTTCGAGAAAGAGCGCGACTTACGTGACCGGCGTTTCGGGTGCCTCCGCACTGCCGGAGAACAGCAACGCGAGCAGGGCGAGCAGGCCGGAGGTGTCGAGTTCTGCAGACATGAAATGAGCTCCTTCTATTCGAGGGTTCTATTCCGTTGGAGTGACGGTAACGAAACAATCACTGCCGATTACGTTTCTATCAAGCCGAATAGCGAGTTGGCTAGGGTCTCGACGAGAAAAGTCAGAAAGCAGCAAATTCGCAGCTAAACCCGAACAATACTTCATCGGGTACTTCCACAGACACTTCCACCACACTTCCACAGACGCGACGAGGCGCCGCGACTCGATGAGTCACGGCGCCTCGTACCGAGCGAGCTGGGCCTATATCAGGCTGCGCTGCCCGAGGTCAGAGCGCCGACGATCTGATCGACGATAGCGTCGACGATTCCGTCGTAGACGCCGGAGACGATGTCACCAAGGAAAGTTGCTGCCGAACCCATGTATTTCTCCTCCAGTTGTAATGCTCGGTCGCCACGTCACGACCAGTCTCCTTTTTACCTCATATCGGTCGACGAGGTAACGGCGGGACCACGAATTCGGTAAATAAACCTGAACCGTCCGAATTTTTCGTGACCGTTTCGACATACAGCTATTGCGAAGTAATCATTCGCCGATCACGTCACGAGCCCGTCCCACCAACAGCGGGTCGGTTTCGCCGACGATCTCCTGATCCTTGTTCGCATAATCGAACTTGTTGAGCACGAAGCGCATCGCATTGAGCCGAGCGCGCTTCTTGTCGTTGCTCTTGACGATGGTCCACGGCGCGATGTCCGTGTCCGTGGCCCGGAAGCTCTCTTCCTTGGCAGCCGTGTAGGCGTCCCACTTGTCCAACGACGCCAGATCCATCGGCGACAGCTTCCACTGCCGGACCGGATCGACCTGCCGGATCGCGAACCGCGTCCGCTGCTCGAGCTGTGACACCGAGAACCAGAACTTGGTGAGGCTGATGCCGTCGTCGACCAGCATTTGCTCGAAAAGCGGCGCCTGACGCACGAACCGCGCATGCTGGTCCTCGTCACAGAATCCCATCACCCGTTCGACGCCAGCGCGGTTGTACCAGGAGCGGTCGAACATGACGATCTCACCCGCGGCGGGCAGATGCTGGATGTAGCGCTGGAAGTACCACTCCGTGGACTCTCTGGCCGACGGCTTCTCCAGCGCGACGACGCGTGCGCCGCGCGGATTCATGTGTTCCATGAATCGTTTGATCGTGCCGCCCTTGCCCGCGGCATCACGGCCCTCGAACACGATGACGTGGCGTCGACCGGTGTCCTTGGTCCACATCTGGAGCTTGAGCAGCTCGATCTGGAGCAGACGCTTCTGCAGGTCGTACTCGGCGCGTGACAGACGCTCGTCGTACGGGTACCCCTCGCGCCAGGTGTCGACGACGCGACCGTCGGGAACCGTCAGCAGGACGGGATCGTCGTCGTCACTGTCGTCGACTGCGAAACCCGACGTGTCGGTGAGGTCGACGGCGCCTTCGAGATCACCGATCGAGCTGAAATCTTGAGTCATGGCCGAAAAGCTAGCTTTCGGGGGGAACGAAACGGTGACGAAACCGTGAACACCGTCCGTGCGCCCTCTGCGTGATCACCTCACTCACAGGGCGCACGGAGGCGCTACTACTCGCTGGATCCGGCGCTTCCGGTTCCGAGGAGTCCGCCCAGGAGAGCGCCGAGACCGGCACCGGCGCCTGCATCGCCTTCGCCCACACCGAGGATGGGTCCGAGGATGGCACCGAGGAGAGATCCGAGAAGCATGAGATGTGTCCTTCCGAGGGGGTAATGAAGCTGTCGAACGAAGCAAACAGTAGCGGGCGAAACATGCTGCGGCCTAGCTGGATTCGGAAAAAGACGGGACGGTTGTTTTTGCTCGGATTCCGAGCTTACGGTCGGTGAAATCTTCAGGGTGGAGATGGGGGAAGTTCCCGATGTGCCGGGTGGTCCCGGCCGACCAGACTGCTATCCATGACATACACCAACGCCCCGAAAGAGTTCGTCCGTTCCGATTCGCAGAAGATGGTCGCCGGTGTCTGCGGTGGCGTCGCCGAATACTTCGGCATCGACGTCAACCTCGTCCGGGTCCTGACCGTCCTCGGCGCCTTCCTGTCCTTCGGCACCGTCGCCCTCGTCTACATCGCCGCGTGGATGCTGATGCCCGAACGTTCCTGATGACCCAGCGCTGATGTTTTAGTAGCCTCACGGCACCATGACCAGCCAGTCCGTGTCGATCAGTCTTTTCGGGAACACGCGTGCGACGGTCGACGGCCGGCCGGTCGACCTCGGCAGCCGCGGCCAACGTGCGGTACTGGCCCGTCTCGTCGCGGCAGGGCCTCGGATCGTCAGCACCGACGAGCTCATCGAGGACCTGTGGGCCGGTGCGCCGCCGCCGAGCGCACTCGGAGCGCTGCAGGTCAACGTGTCCAACCTGCGTCGAGTTCTCGAGCCGGGGCGTGCACCCCGATCACGGGCAACAGTGCTGGTCAGCGCGCCGCCGGGGTATGCGCTGCAGCTACCTCCCGATGCGGTCGACGTCTGGAGGTTCGAACGACTGCTCGTCGACGCCTCCCGCGCGGTCGACACCCGCACTCGCACCGAGATCCTGACCGAGGCCCTCGACATGTGGCAGGCCATGCCGTACGCCGAGGTCGCCGACGTGTCCTGGGCCAAGACCGTCGCGGACAGGGCGCTCGAACAGCGTCGCGCGGCGTTCGAGGAATGTGCACGTGCGCTGCTCGACCTCGGCGAGCCTGCACAGGTCGTAGTCGACATGGAACGGCTCGTGCGGCACGTCCCCCACCGAGAGGAGGGTGTGCGGCTGCTGGCCCTCGCGCTGTACCGGTCCGGACGGCAGGCCGAGGCACTCGCAGCGCTGCGTGCATGCCGGACATACCTGGCCGACGAGCTCGGCATCGACCCCGGTCCTGCACTGCGCGACATCGAGACCGACATCCTCGGACACAGCCCGGCTCTCTCCGGCCGCGAAAGCGCCCTGCCCGTGCCTCTGCCCGCGACAGAGTCCCTGGCCGCACCCGAAGAACCCGCCGATGTCGACGGCCGTCCGGAGGACCTCCGCGCCCTGCTCGCAGTCGCCGAACGCTCCGGCACCGGCCGGTTCGCCGTGGTCTGGATCAGCGGGGAGGCGGGCGAGGGCAAGTCGACTCTCGCAGGCAGGCTGTCGAGGGCGCTGTCCCGCACGGGCTGGTCCGTCGGCTGGGGGCAGTGCCCCGAGGTCGACGGCGCCCCGCCCGGCTGGGCGTGGACCGAAGTGCTCACCGCACTGGCCGACGTCCGTCCCATCGACGAGCGAATCCGAGCCCGCCTCGCCCCCGTTCTGGACGGCGACAACACCGAGGACGCGTCGGGCGGACCGTTCTGGCTCGGCAAGTCGGCGAGCGAGTATCTGCACGAACTCGGCACCGACGCCCCGATACTGCTCGTTCTCGACGACGTCCACCGCGCCGACGCCCTCACGCTCGGAATGCTGCGACAGATCGCGAACGACTCGCGCGGACAACGTATTCTGCTCGTCGCCACCTATCGAGCCTCCGAGGTGACCGACGATCTGACCGCCACATGGGCGACGATGACGGATGTGGACAGCACGTGGATGCCGTTGCGTGGCGTCGATCGGGCACGAACCGCCGAACTTGCCGCACACTTCGGACTCGCCGATCCGACGGCTGCCGTCGTCGACCTTCTTGTCGAACGCACCGGCGGGAACCCGCTGTTCCTGCGGGAGTTGGCCCGGCTGATCGCGTCGGAAGGCACTGCGGCAGCGAAGGAAGGCGTGCCGCTCGGCGTGTCGGATGTGCTGCGGCGCAGGCTGTCTCGCCTTCCCGACCGAACACTCGTGACACTCCGCTCGGCCGCAGTTCTCGGCCGCGACGTCGACCTCGATCTCCTCGCAGCGTTCACCGGCGTCGACGAGGACCGGATGCTCGACGATCTCGAACCCGCAGTACTCGCAGGCCTGCTCAGCGAGCCGGGCGCCGACCGACTTCGCTTCACCCACGCGCTGATTCGCGACACACTGTACTTCGACCTCCCCCGCCTCAGGCGAACTCGCGCACACGGCGCCGCGTTACGCGTGCTGGAGCACTCCGCGCCGGACGATCTCGCAGCGCTCGCGCATCACGCTGCCCTCGGCGCGACAGCAGCGACCGCGCGCGATGCCGTCGCACACATCGTTGCCGCGGCCAGGCGCGCGGAATCCCTGTCGTCACACACCGATGCTCTGCAGTTGTGGAATTCTGCTGTGCAGACGCTGAATTCGGCATCGGGATCGACCGATCGCGAGCGCCTCGATCTACTGGTTCCGCTCGTCGGATCACTCGCGCGTGCGGGCAACACCGTCGACGCGCGTGGACGACGCCAGCAGGCCATCGACCTGGCGATCGCAGTCGGCGATCGGACCGCGCTCGTCGACGCGATCACCGCATGGACAGCGCCGGTGATCTGGCACATTCGCGACAGCGCCCCGGACGCAGGCATCCTGGATCCGATAGCCTCTCTGCTGCAGGATGATTCGCTGCCCGACTCCGATCGCGCCCTCGTCCTCGTCGCCAAGTTCTTCGAACTCGAAGGGCTCGACGACGCGGCCGCTGTGTCGAGCGCGCAAGAAGCCCTCACGCTTGCCGAATCGGTCGGCGAGCCACGGATTCTGTGCGCCGCGCTCAATGCGTTCGGCTATCTCGCGTACGGTCCGGACTTCCCTTCCGAGCGCAGACCCCGTGCGCAGCAACTGATGTCGATCGCTGCGGACCACGGATTCACCGAGTACGAAGCACTCGCGCACTATCAATTGTTTCTCGCCTGCAATTCCGACGTCGATCTGCTCGCCGCGCGCACCCACGTCGGCGCTGCGGTCCGTCTGGCGAGCGGCAGCGCCCTGACCCAGCTGCTCGGCGTCCTGAACATCTACGGCGCGCTCGTCGACGTCCTCGCAGGACGGTACGAGAACGCCCTCGCGACCTATTCCGCGATCTCGGCGACGATGAACGAGCAGAGCGAATGGCACGGCGACGAAAGCGGCGCAATGGGACGGCTGTCTGTCGCCGTCGCGACCGGAACCTTCACCGACGTCGTCCCCACGCTCGCCGACCTCGACGAGAACCTGCCGGTCGTCATGCGGAACGCACTCGTGCTGGCGCTCGCCGAGAACGACGAAATGGAGGCCGCGCGTCGGCTGTGGCGCGTCACGGAACCGCATGCACGCGACTACCTGTGGCGAGGAATGACGGCCATGCGTGCGCGGGCGGCGGTCCACATGCAGGACGACGACGTATGCCGTGAGTGTTACCGCCAGTTGCTGCCGTTCGCGGGCACGCTCGCAGGCGTCGACAGTGGATCGTTGTTCGCCGGAATCGTCGACGACGTACTCGCCGACCTCGCGTCCGCGCTCGGTGACATCGACGCCGAGAAACGACACCGTCGAGGCGCCGACGCGGTCCGCACGAGGGTGGCAACACAGCTGAGCGCCCCCGGCTGGATGCAGCTAACCTACCGATCACCATGATGCAGCCACCTGTGACGATGCGTGCTTTCGGGCCGATCCGTGCGGACGTCGCGGAACAGCCTGCCTCGCTGGGCAGCCGCGGCCAGCGCACGGTCCTCGCGCGTCTCGTGCTGGCGAGGCGACGCGTGGTCAGCACCGATCTGCTCATAGAGGATCTGTGGGCAGGTGATCCGCCGCCGCGGGCGCTGGGTGCGTTGCAGGTGCATGTGTCCAACCTCCGGCGCGCGCTCGAGCCCGATCGCCCACCACGCTCCCCTGCCACCGTTCTGATCAGCGCACCTCCCGGGTACGCCCTCGTCCTACCCGACGAGTCCGTCGACGTCTGGCAGTTCGAACACCTCGTCGACGCAGGCCGGTACACCGACGCACTCGCGTTGTGGACCGACGGCCCGTACCGCGAGGTCGCCGACGCGCCCTGGGCGGCACCGGAAGTGATCCGCCTCGAGGACCTCCGTCGAACTGCCGTCGAGCGACGGGCGTCGGAGATGATCGCCGGCGGTAGCCATGCATCCGTCGTCGCGGATCTGGAGGCAGTGATTGCTGTCGCTCCCGATCGCGAAGAGTCGGTCCGCCTGCTTGCGCTCGCGCTGTACCGCGGCGGCAGGCAATCCGATGCGCTCGCGACGCTCCGCCGATCACGCGAGTATCTGGCCGACGAGTTGGGGATCGACCCCGACCCCGCGCTCCGAACTCTGGAGTCGGACATCCTGTCGCACAGCGTCTCCGAGGCCCGCGCCGAACCGCCGAGGCCGGTGGAGATTCCTGCCGCTCCCTCGCCGACACACGTTCCCTCCGTCGTCAACGGCCGCCCCGACGACCTCGCCGCCCTGGTGACAGCGGCCGACACTGCAGCCGCATCGGGCTTCGGCATCGCCTGGATCGGCGGTGAGGCCGGGGAAGGCAAGAGCACGCTCGCAGCGCTGCTGGCCACCGAACTACGTACCAGGTCGTGGAACGTCGGCTGGGGCCGATGCCCCGAGGTCGACGGCGCCCCGCCCGGGTGGGCATGGAGTGAAGCGCTCGACTCGCTTGCCTCGACGGCGGGAATGGACGACGACATCCGCAGCAAGCTGGATCCGATCCTGCCTCAGTCCGCGGGATCGACGTCGCCACAACCATTCTGGCTCGGCAAGTGGGCCGCCGAATACCTGTCCGGTATCGCGGATCGGACGCCGACACTCGTCGTCCTCGACGACGTGCATCGCGGCGACGCATTGACGATGTCGATCCTGCGACAACTCGCATCGGACGCGCGCGGGAACCGCATCTTCGTGGTGGCGACGTACCGATCGTCGGAGATCAGCGACGACCTCATGTCCGCATGGGCGACGCTACTCGACATCCCCAGCACGCGCCTCGAACTCGCCGGCCTGTCACCGGACCGAATGGCAGCTGTCGCAGAGGATTTCGGACTGTTCGATCCCAGCGACGAGACACTGTCGCTTCTTGCAACGCGCACCGAGGGAAATCCCTTGTTCGTGCGAGAACTCGTCCGACTGATCGTGTCGGAGGGCCCGCCGGCCGCGCGTGAGACGGTGCCGACCGGGATCGGAGACGTGCTGCGCCGCAGACTGTCTCGACTACCCGAACGTACTGTGACGACACTGAGGCGTCTGTCCGTACTCGGACGCGAAGCCGACCTGGACACACTGCTCGACATGGCGAAAGTCGACGAGGACACTCTGCTCGACGACCTGGAGCCCGCCGTGCTGGCCGGACTGTTGACTGAAAGCGACTTCGACAGAGTGCAATTCACTCACGCTCTCGTCCGCGACACCCTGTATCTCGACCTCCCCAAACTGCGACGACGACGCATGCACGCACTTGCGTTCTCGGTGCTCGGCACTCGCACTCCCGACGACCTCGCACTGCTCGCTCACCACGCGGCCCTCGGTGCGACATCGACGACGGCACTCACGTCCACACATGTGATCGCGGCGGCGGCAAGAAGAGCCGAGTCTCTGTCCTCGCACAAAGATGCTCTGGCCCTGTGGAATTCGGCTGTCGAGACACTCGATCTGAACCCCATGGCGCCGTCGTCGGACCGCCTGTCCTTGTTGATCCCACTCGTTGCCTCGCTCGCGCGAGCGGCCAACACCACCCAGGCCCGGATCCGCCGCCAGGAAGCGATCGACATCGCAGGGACACTCGACGACCGACGCGCCCTGCTCGAGGCCGTGACGTCGTGGCGCGCTCCTGTCATCTGGCACATCCGGGAAGGACTCGCCGACGACGGCCTACTCCGGCACGTGAATGCGCTTCTGGCCGAACCGGATACAGGTGACGCCGACCGCGTCCGGTTGCTGACGACATCGGTGTTCGAGATCGAGGGCCTCGACTCGACCACTGCGAGCGCCCAGGCCACCGAAGCAGTCACCCTCGCCGAGAAGCTCGACGACCCCGAACTACTGTGCCTCTCACTGAATGCGTTCGGGTACATCGCATTCGGACCCGATCACGACGACGAACAACTCGCACGCGCCGAGCAACTTCTCGCCGTCGCGACGGACGCGGGCCTGACCGACTGTCAGGCGCTTGCCCACTTCCAATTGTTCCTCGCATGCAATGCCGTCGTCGATCTGGAAGGTGCGCGTGAGCATGTGCGCGACGCAGTCCGCCTCGCAAGCGGCGCCGCGTTGACTCAATTGCTCGGAGTGCTCACGATCTTCGGTGGCCTCGTCGACGTGCTGGCAGGGCGGTACGACGCGGCCGCCGCCCGATATCAGGCCGTCGCCGATTACATGGACGAGCAGGGCACGTCGCACGGATTCGAGATCCGGTACATCGGCAAGCTCGCCGTAGCCATCGCGACCGACGATTACACCGGCGTCATCGACGACTTCGCATCGCTCGACCTCGACTTGCCGGTTCGCATCCACAACGTCTGGGTGCTGGCCCTTGCGCGTACCGGGCAGATCGAGCGCGCTCGGGAGATCTGGGCCCACACCGAGCCCTACCAGCGGGACTACTACTGGCGCGGGATGACGGCCGTGCGCGCGCTCGCGGCCGCCGCACTGAACGATGTCGCGGTGTGCCGCGCCTGCTACGACGACCTGCTGCCGTACTCGGGCACGTTCGCCGGCGTCGACAGTGGCTCGTTGTACTGCGGTGCCGTCGATTCTGCGCTCGCCGCGACGGCCGACGTCCTCGGGATGCACGACGCCGCCGCTGCTCATCGCGTGGCCGCCGAGCAGCTCGTTGCGTCGACGCAGGACCTTCTCGCCGACCCGGGCTGGGTGGACTTGCGCTGACCTCCCCCTCACGTTGGTGCTCCAAGAGTTCTCCAAGTCGACTCCAATCCCTCGGTGTTCTGGTGGGATCACACACACCGCCCGAGAGAAGGACGAAGCCGAAGATGACCACCACCGAATCGAACGCCGTTCCCACCGAACTCGACCTCGCGACCCGCGGACTCGTGCTGGAGCCGGGCACTGCCGAGTACGTCGTCGAAGTCACCGGGTTCAATGCCGCCGTCGACCACCAGCCTGCTGCGATCCTCGTCGCGGCCGACGCCGACGATGTCGCAGCCGCCGTGCGCATCGCGTCGCGCGCAGGGTTGAAGATCGCCGTCAAGTGCACCGGCCACAGCGCCGTCGCCGCCGGACCCGACACCATTCTGATCAGCACTCGCGCGTTGGAGAAGCTCGACATCGATCATCACGGCCGCACCGCCACGATCGGAGCAGGCGTCGTCTGGCAGCGGGTGCTCGACGCGGCGGCCCCCTTCGGCCTCGCGGGACTTGCCGGCTCCGCGACGACGGTCGGTGCCGTCGGCTACACCCTCGGTGGCGGCCTGAGTCCGATCGCGAGAACCTACGGATTCGCCGCCGACCACGTCCGAAGCATCCAGGTCGTCACCGCCGACGGCGTCGTGCGCAGGGCAGACGAGCACGAGAACGCGGACCTGTTCTGGGCGTTGCGCGGCGGCGGCGCGGCGTTCGGCATCGTCACCGAGATCGTCGTCGACCTGTTCCCGATCCAGACCGTCCTCGGCGGCGGCATCTTCTTCGACGCCGCCGATGCTCGTGCCGTCGTGCAGGCATGGCGTTTGTGGGTGCCGACGCTGCCCGAATCGGTGACGACGTCCATCGCCGTCCTGCACCTGCCGCCCGCCCCCGAACTGCCGGAGCCGCTGCGCGGGCGGACCGTTCTGCACCTGCGGTTCACCCACGTCAGCTGCACCGAGGACGGATACGCGCTGCTGGCCCCGATGCGTGGGATCGCCGAGCCGATCATCGACACGATCGCCGAGATCCCGTTCCCGGCGATCGCGGCCGTGCACATGGACCCGACGGAGCCGATCCCTGCGATGGAACGCGGCATGCTGCTCACCGAACTCACCGACGACGCCGTCGACATCTTCCTCGGCGCGACGGAACTACCGCTGGCGATCGCCGAACTCCGCGCGATGGGCGGTGCACTCGGCCGTCTGCCTGCACTCGCCAACGCCGTCGCCGGTCGTGATGCCGCGTTCAACCTGTTCGCCATCGGTGTCCTCGTGCCCCCGATGGCCGACGTCGTACCCGGTGCTCTCGACGGATTCGTCGGGCAATTCGAGCCGTGGAGCTGCGGCGCGTTCGTCAACATGGCAGGCGCCGCGACGGGAGCCCCCGCCGACCGCGTCCGTGCGGCGTGGGATCAGGAGACCCGGGATCGGCTCGCGCGCATCCGCGCCGACGTCGACCCGCAGAATCTGTTCTCGGCCGCCGCGCGCTGGTAGGGCGCTCCGCGCCACGTGCACGAAAATACATAGCCCGCTATGTATTTTCGTGCACGTGCGTCAGCTCACCAACCACCCGCAGGGCGACGCCAGATCGCCTGCGGCGTCGGGGCCCATCGACCCCGGTGCGTAGGCCTGGACCTGCGGAGGGTCGTTCAGGAGCGGCGCCGCGACCTTCCAGACGTGTGCGAGACCGTCGGGACGCGTGAACAGCGACCGATCCCCGTTCAGCACGTCGAGGATCAGACGCGAATACGGCGACAGCGGCTCGGCGTCGGGCACCGACTTCAGCGGCAACGACAGATGCCCGACGGACAAGTCGAAGTCCGGACCCGGCTCCTTGACCGTCATCGCGACGTCGATCGCACCGTTGCCCGACAGGTCGAACGACAGCACCGTGCCGTCGTCGGGAAGCTCGGTCAGTGGGGATTTCGGCGGCTTCCGGAACACCAACGACACACGCTGAGCACTGACGCCCAACTTCTTCCCGGTCCGCAGCAGGAACGGCACGCCGCGCCACCGTTCGGTGTCGACCCACAGCTTCGCTGCGACGAAGGTGTCGACGGTCGAGTCGTCCGCCACGCCGTCGACGTCGCGGTAGCCGTCGTATTGCCCGAGCACGACCTCCGAGACGTCGAGCGGGCGGAACGAACCGATGACGGTCTCACGCGCGGACTGCAGATCGTCGGCCTTCAGCGACGCGGGCGGTTCCATCGCGATCTCGGCAGCGACCTGGAACAGGTGCGTCACCAGCATGTCGAGGACTGCGCCGGTGTGATCGTAGAACTCTGCGCGGTCGTCGATGTCGAGGGTTTCGGGGACGTCGATCTGCACCTGCGCGACGTGTTCGGCGTTCCAGATGCCGTCGACCATGCCGTTCGCGAACCGCAGGACGTGCAGGTTCTGTGTCGCCTCCTTGCCGAGAAAGTGGTCGATCCGGTAGACCTGCTTCTCGTCCAGGACTTCGTGCACGGCCTTGTCGAGCTCCTCGAAGTTCTTCTCCGACGTCCCGAACGGCTTCTCGTAGACCACCCGTGCGCCCTCGGCGAGATCGTGCGCGCCGAGCGCTTTGGTGTAGTCCTCGAACGTGCTCGGCGGCAACGCGATGTAGTGCACGAGCTGCGCGTCGTCGCCCACGTCCTTGCGTGCGTCGTCGACCACGTCCGGCAGAGCACCTGGATCGTCGACGGTGAAGCCCTTGCCCGCGAACCGAATTCGTTCGGCGAACGAATCCCAGTCCTCGGTCCCGGATCCGAATTCTTCGAGCGCACCACGCACGTGATCACGGAACTCGTCGTCGGAGGTGTCGTGCCGACCGTTGCCGATCAGCACCCACTTCTCGGGTAACAGTCCCTCCACGTGCAGCTGGTAGAACGACGGCAGCACCATGCGCTTGGCCAGGTCACCGGTCGCACCGAACAGGACGAAGATCGTGGGTTGCACAGACGCCATGCGATCCATCATGCACCGAGTAGCGCGTGCCGTGGTTAGAGTCGGAGCGATGGAAAGATCACGGTTTCACGGCGAGCTCTACGGGGTAGGCACCGAATCGGGCGTTCGGATCGTCGTGGGCCACTGGACCGAATCGCCGCTGGGCGAGTTCACCGACGTCATGATCCAATTCGCAGACGACCGCCGCCTGCTCCTGGCACCGTCGGACGACGTCCGTGAGTTCGTCTCGGCCACATACACTTTCGACGACACACTCATCACTCCGGTCACGTTCGGGCCCGAGATCACGGCCGGACCGCTACGGCTGAGGATCGACGTCGGAAGCCCGACTCCACTCGGCCGGCTTCTGCACGTGGTCCCTGCCTCGATCTCCACGGCACCGTGGTTCTGCACCCTCACCGACCCGATTGCACGCGTCGTACTCCGCGGTGTGCGCACCCGCGGCAGCGCAGGAAACGGTCGACGCGAGTACTACGGCGCGCGCCATCAACACCGAATCACCGCGGCATCGGCGTCGTGGAACGGCGACGACCTGGGCAGGCTGACGCCCGTCGAACCGCCGGTGACCTTCGGGTTCGGCAGCACCCCGAAGAACCCGTCGGTCACAGCGATCACGACGACGATCGATTCCTAGACGAGCACGGCCCCCGCGTCGGCCAGTTCCTTCAACGAGTTTTCCGACGTCTCGGGCGCCACGCCGGCGATGTAGCCCGTCAGCACCTTCACCGTCAGTCCGGCTTTCAGAGCGTCGAGCGCCGATGCCCGTACGCAGTAGTCCGTGGCGATGCCGACGATGTCGATGTCGGTGACCCCGTTCTGCTGCAGGATCTCGGTCAGCGACGTGCCGCTCCCTGCAGTGCCCTCGAACGCCGAGTACGACGCCTCTCCTTGGCCCTTGAAGACGTGGACGTCGACCGAGCCCGTCGCGAAGTCGGGGTGATAGTCGGCGCCGTCGGTTCCTGCCACGCAGTGCACCGGCCACGTCGACGTGAAGTTCGGGGCCTCGTCCGTCGCGAAGTGCCCGCCGTTGTCGCTGTCGGCGTCGTGCCAGTCGCGCGAGGCCACGATGACGTCGTAGTCGTCACCTTCCTTGGCGAGCAGCCCACTGATCCGGCGGGCGACGTCGGCACCACCCTGGACGCCGAGCGCACCACCTTCGGTGAAGTCGTTCTGGACGTCCACAATCAACAGAGCACGTGTCATGGCCACCAGTATCCTCGGTCCGGTGAGCGCCAAGGGGCTAGGCGTACCTGACGCTCCATTATCTCGCGAGATTTCCCGATTTCGGTAAATTTCTCGAGATAGTGGAGCTTCAGAGTCGGGTAGCGATGCGAGCCGCCAGCAACACCCTTGCCTGACCGGCACGGAGCAGCGGTGAGAACTCCGCGCCCGCGTCCACGAGGTCGGCCCCGCCTCCCCCGCCGCCGTAGGACGGTTCGATCGACCCCTCGGGGACACGCGTGGTGATCACCACCGGAATGCCCTCGGCCGTACAGGCTTTCACAGCCGCGACGACATCCGCATTGGTATTACCAGATCCCAACGCCTGCAACACGATGCCGTGCGCACCCGCGGCGCGGTAGGCGTCGATGGCCACCGCGTCGGCGCCGGGATACAACGCGACGATGTCGACCCGAACACCCGAAATCTCTGTGCGAGGCAGAATTACCCGCTCTTCGGCGGAACTGACGAACGCATCGAGCTCCGACGTGTGGCGCTTGGACAGGCCTCGGGCCGGCAGGATTCGTCCGCCGAACACGACGAACACTCCGGGACCTGACGGATTCAACACGGCGTCCACTGCCGCCGCGACGTTCGAAGGACCGTCCGGATCGGCGTGATCGGATGTCCGCTGCGCTCCGGTGAACACGACCGGCCGCGGGTCGTCGTGAAACAGGTCGACCAAGAGCGCTGTTTCCTCCATCGTGTCCGTTCCGTGCAGGACGACGACGCCGTCGCACTCCGGATCCTGCAGCGCGTGCGCCACCGCGTCGACGATGCGATCCATGTCCGAGAAGTCGAAGGACGAGCTGTCCTTGGACATGAGATCGGTGACGCGCACGGGGACTGCGAAGTCGAACTCCACCGCGCCGGGACGACTGATGCCGTTCTCGTCGCGGCTACTGGCGATCGTGCCGCCCGTGGTCAGGAGTGCGATGTGAGACAAGCGGTCATACCTCTCGATCGTCTGCGAGTGCGCGAATTCGAGTGCGGCACAGGAACCAGCCGCCCACGAGCAGCGGCACGATGAACAGAATGGATGCAATGGTCCACGTGCCGACGGGCTTGTCGAAGGCCATCAGAATCAGCACGGCCAGAAGGAAGCCCAGCGTTGCGATACCGGTGTAGGGAGCCCCGAACATGCGGAACTTCGGCCGATCGAGGGTTCCCTGACGCGCACGCCACCACAGCTTCAGTTGGCACATGACGATGACACCCCACGCGCTGATGATACCGAGAGCAGCAAGGTTGAGAACGATCTCGAACGCCTGCGCAGGTACCGCGGCGTTGAGACCGACGCCGGCAAGTGCGACGAGCGCTGTCAATGCGATGCCGCCGTAGGGAACTCCCGCCTTGTTCATGCGTGCGGCGAACTTCGGCGCCGACCCGGCGACCGCCATCGAATGCAGGATGCGTCCGGTCGAATACAGCCCGGCATTCAGCGACGACAACGCCGCCGTGAGCACGACGAGGTTCATGATCGCGTCGGCGCCTTGGACGTCGATGGCACCGAAGAATGTGACGAACGGGCTCTCCCCCGCGTGATATGCGGTGTACGGCAACAGAAGCGACAGAAGCAGCACCGATCCGACGTAGAACACGAGGATGCGCACGATGACGGTGTTGATCGCCTTCGGGATGACCTTCTCGGGCTCGGCGGTCTCACCTGCTGCGGTGCCGACCAATTCGATCGACGCGTAGGCGAACACGACACCCTGGATCACGACGATCGCAGGCAGAAGTCCGTTGGGAATCAGCCCGCCGTTGTCGGTGATGACGCTCAACCCTGGCGACTGCCCGTCGATCGGTGTTCCGAACAGCACGTAGTAGACCCCGACCGCCAGGAACGTCACGAGCGCAATGACCTTGACGAGCGCGAACCAGAACTCCAGCTCGCCGAACACCTTGACGGACACCAGATTCAAACCGAGTACGACGACCAGACCGATGAGCGCGAACACCCACTGATCGACATGACCGAGCGGCTCCCAGTACTTCTTGAAGAAGTTCATGTAGAGCGCAACGGCGGTGACATCGACGACCGCCGTCATCGCCCAGTTCATCCAGTACAGCCACCCTGCCGCGAACGCCATCTTCTCGCCGAAGAATTCGCGCGAGTACGACACGAAGCTGCCCGACGACGGCCTGTGCATCACGAGTTCACCGAGCGCGCGCAGGATGAGGAACGCGAAGAATCCGCAGAGGGCGTAGACGAGCACCAGCGCAGGACCCGAATCATGCAGTCGCCCACCGGCACCCATGAACAGGCCGGTACCGATGGCACCGCCGATCGCGATCATCTGAATCTGACGCGGTTTCAGCGACTTTCGATATCCGAGCTCTTCACCGGACGTTCTCGGAGTGTTGTCGACTGTCATGGATGCCTACCTTGTCGAGGTCGAGGGGGCGTCGGCGTGCTCGGTGGGCGCGACGCGCAGATTGGCGAGGTGCTCGGGGCTCAGGAGACGATCCAGTTCTTCGCGCGCGAGAAGCTTCTTCTCGAGAACGAGGTCGACGACGTTACGCCCGGTCAGCAGCGCTTCCTTCGCAATGGCTGTCGACTCGACGTATCCGAGGTACGGGCTCAACGCCGTGACGAGACCGATGGAGTTCTCGACGCGGTCGCGCAACAAGTCGACGTTGGCGGTGATGCCGTCGACGCACCGAGTTGCGACGGTTCGGCACGCGGCACCCAGGTGCGCCATGCCCTCGGACAACGACTTGACGATGATCGGCTCGAATGCGTTGAGCTGCAACTGTCCTGCCTCGGCGGCCATCGTGATGGTGACGTCGTGGCCGATCACCTCGTAGGCGACCTGATTGAGCACCTCGGGGATCACCGGATTGACCTTGCCGGGCATGATCGACGAACCTGCTTGCATCGCAGGAAGATTGATCTCGTTCAGCCCCGCACGCGGTCCCGACGACAGCAGACGCAGGTCGTTGCAGATCTTCGACAGCTTCACCGCGACGCGCTTGAGCACACCCGACAGGTGAACGAACTGGCCGACGTCCTGCGTCGCCTCGATCAAGTCCGTCGCCGTGACGAGCGGAAGCCCGGTCTTGCGTCGAAGATGCTCGACGGCCGATGCCGTGTACCCGACCGGCGCGTTCAGCCCCGTTCCGATGGCCGTCGCGCCGAGATTGATCTCGTGGACGAGCAAAGCAGCTTCGTCGAGGCGCGAGCAGTCCTCGTCGATCATGATCGCGTACGTGCCGAACTCCTGGCCCAGCGTCATCGGCACCGCATCCTGCAGCTGCGTGCGGCCCATCTTCACGACGGTTTCGAACTCGGTGGCCTTGCGGCCGAACGCGTCGCGCAGGAATTTCAGGGAGTCGATCAGGTCGTGGACCGCGAAGATGGTGGCGATGTTGACGGCCGTCGGGTAGACGTCGTTGGTCGATTGACTCGCGTTGACGTGCTCGTTGGGGTGCAGCGCGGAGTAGTCGCCGCGGGCGTGGCCGAGGATCTCGAGCGCGCGGTTCGCGATGACCTCGTTGGCGTTCATGTTGGTCGACGTGCCTGCGCCGCCCTGAATGACGTCGACGACGAACTGCTCGTGCAGCTTGCCGTCGAGGATCTCCTGGCAGGCCTGCCGGATCGCGTCACCGCGGGTGGCGTCGAGGATGCCGAGTTCTTCGTTGGCGGCGGCCGCGGCCCATTTCACGGCAGCGAGGCCTCGGATCAGGTGACCGTTGGTGTGGATCGGGCGACCGGTGATCGGGAAGTTCTCCAGCGCACGCAGGGTATGGATACCCCAGTAGTGCTCGTCGGGTATCTCGCGCTCGCCGAGAAGGTCCTTCTCGACACGGATGTCCACCACTGCTCGCTCCTCGGCTTGTCCAGCTGTCCGGCTGTCTGACAGGTTAGAGTGTGAACCAAGCCACCCAAAGCGTCAAGCCTCGCCTTGACTCTCGGCCCGCGAGAAGGGGACGATTCAGACATGAGCCTGTCGGACAGCTGGGCGGTCAGTCAGCCGACCGCAACGAGGATGAGTGCCGCCGAAGCCGTCTTCGCAGATCTGCGCGACGCCATCGTGTCCGGTCAGCTCGAGATCGGGTCGAAGCTCCCCGCGGAGTCGGCGCTTGCTGCGCGTCACGGCGTCAGCCGCTCGGTCATACGCGAGGCCCTGCGCTCCTGCACCGCTCTCGGTCTCACCGAAACCAAAACGGGCCGAGGCACTTTCGTCGTCCGCGACCGCGTCACCGGCGACCTCGACATCGGCAATTATGAAGCCCGCGAACTCATGGAGGCCCGGCCACACGTCGAGATCCCGTCGGCGGGCTGGGCAGCCGAGCGGCGCACCGACGAGGACCTGCAGATCCTGACGGACCTCACCGACAGGATGCGCCGCGAGGACGACCACCAGGCATGGGTCGCGCTCGACGGACAATTCCACACCGCCATCGCCCGTGCCGGAAAGAACCGCGTCTTCGAAGCGATCATCGTCGACATCCGCGGCGCGCTGACCCGCCAGTCCGAGACTCTCAACCTCGTTGCCCGACGACGGGAGATGTCCAACATCGAGCACGACGCCATCGTCGCCGGCGTCCGGTCCGGGCAGTACCAGCAGGCAGCCGACGCCATGGCCACGCACCTCGACGCCGTCCGCGGGGCAGTCCAGTCGCTCAGTCGCTAGCCGGCTCTGTGAGGCCTTCTCGCTCGTCGCGCTCGGCCCATTCGATGAGCGGGTCCAGCGAGAAGACCGCGTCGTCGATTCCCTCGTGCAGGTCTCCGAGCTTCTCGAAGCGCTTCGGCACCGTGAAGATCGTGAACTCCCGCGGATCGACGTCGGCCACTTCGTCCCATTTCAGAGGCGTCGACACCGTTGCTTCCTGATTCCCGCGCACCGAATACGCACTGGCGATCGTGTGATCACGCGCGTTCTGGTTGTAGTCGACGAAAAGCTTTGCAGGATCCCGATCTTTGCGCCACCACACCGTCGTCACGTCGTCGGGTGCGCGACGCTCGACTTCCCGCGCGAAAGCCAAAGCGGCCCTTCGGACATCCTTGAATCCGTACGCGGGCTCGATGCGTACGTAGACGTGAAGTCCATGTCCACCAGAGGTTTTCGGCCACCCCGTCGCACCCAGCTCGTCCAAAACCTCATGCACGACGCCTGCGACTCTTCGGACCCTGTCGAACGGGCAGTCCGGCATCGGATCGAGGTCTATCCGCCACTCGTCGGGACTTTCCACATCTGCCCGACGGCTGTTCCACGGATGGAATTCGACGGTCGACATCTGCACCGCCCACACGACATGGGCAAGCTCTATGACACACAGTTCGTCGGCAGTTCGGTTGTAGCGCGGGAACTTCACGCGCACGGTCTCGAGCCAATCGGGTGCGCCGTTGGGTACGCGCTTCTGGTGCACTTTGTCCCCCGCGAGCCCCTTGGGGAATCGGTGCATCATGCAGGGCCGCTCCCTGAGCGCGCGGACGATCCCGTCGCCGACGCCCAAGTAATAGTTCACGAGGTCGAGCTTGGTCGCCCCGCTCTCCGGGAAGTACACCCGATCCGGGTTCGAGATCCGGACAGTTCGCTCGCCCACTTCGAGTTCGACTGCGTCCATGTCCAGAGCTTAGGGGTGTGCCGTCGTGGTTGCCCGATAGTTTGCCTCGGAAGGCCGATCCAGCACTCCACACCGAACTTGTGTGCACTCACGACACCTGTGGATAACTTTTGCCCATGGGACGGCCGTGATGCGTCCAAGACTGTATGGCGATACACACACGATCCGAACTTCTGGCTTTGGGCATCAGACCCTCGACACGCACGCGCATTCTTCCATCGATCTACTCGGACGACGAGCCCTCCTACCTGGACAAATGCGAGGCTGTAAGCAGGTGGAAGCCGGACGCGGTGTTCAGCCACACGACGGCCGCGTGGATGTGGGATCTGGTACCCGAGCCGGTCGCAGTCGAAGCAACGATTCCGCTGAACTCACAGCACCGCGCACCGCATTGGGTGACGCTTCACCGGAGGAAGATAGAGAGGTCCACCAGGCAGGGTCTTCCCGTGGTCACACCGGAACAATCGATGATCGATGTGGCCGTATCCATGAACCGCCCAGAACTCGAGGCACTGTTCGACGCCGCAATCGGTATCCGCGTTCACTGGAAGAAGCTCGCCCTACTCGTCGACCGGTCACCTGGTCGACACGGAATCCGCGCTGTCCGAGAGCAATTGCGCACATGCTGCCCGCTCACCCGATCCGAACCCGAGCGCATGGTTGCCCGCGCACTCACGGCCCGAGGGTTCCGACTGGAGATCAACGCCAGGATCGGCCGCTACTTCGGAGATCTCGTGTGCCGCTGGGCGCGAGTGGTGATCGAGATCGACGGACGCGAGTTCCACATTGCGTCCGATGTGTTCACGAACGACCGTATTCGTCAGAACTGGATCATCGACGACGACTGGCGTGTCCTGCGCTTTTCCGCAGCTTCGGTCTATCAGCATCTCGACGAGGTCGTGGACGAGATCATTCGTGTCGTGAGCAAGCGCCGGAGGAGTCGTCGCAGAGTTGCACACTAGTTCACTCGCGAAGGCCGATCCGGCACTCCACACCGAACTTGTGTGCACTCACGACACCCCTACGACAAAGCCCGGCACACCATGAGGTGTGCCGGGCTCCTAGCGAAGTGGACTCAGAAGTCCATGCCGCCCATGCCACCGGTCGGGTCGCCTGCGGGCGCTCCGGCCTTCTCGGGCTTGTCGGCGACGACGGCCTCGGTCGTCAGGAACAGAGCCGCGATGGACGCTGCGTTCTGCAGTGCCGAGCGGGTGACCTTGACCGGGTCGTTGATGCCTGCAGCGAGCAGGTCCTCGTACTCGTTGGTCGCGGCGTTGAGGCCGTGGCCGGACGGGAGGTTGCGGACCTTCTCTGCGACGACGCCGGGCTCGAGGCCTGCGTTGAACGCGATCTGCTTCAGCGGTGCTTCGAGGGCGACGCGAACGATGTTCACGCCGGTTGCCTCGTCGCCGTCCAGCTTGAGCGAGTCGACTGCGGGCGAAGCCTGCAGAAGTGCAACGCCACCACCGGCGACGATGCCCTCTTCGACGGCTGCCTTTGCGTTGCGCACTGCGTCTTCGATGCGGTGCTTGCGCTCCTTGAGCTCGACCTCGGTCGCAGCTCCGGCCTTGATGACTGCAACGCCACCGGCCAGCTTGGCCAGGCGCTCCTGCAGCTTCTCGCGGTCGTAGTCGGAGTCGGAGTTCTCGATCTCGGCGCGGATCTGGCTGACGCGTCCGGCGATGGCGTCGGAGTCGCCCGCGCCTTCGACGATGGTGGTCTCGTCCTTGGTGACGACGACCTTGCGTGCCTGGCCGAGGAGCTCGAGGCCTGCGGTCTCCAGCGAGAGGCCGACCTCTTCGCTGATGACCTCTCCACCGGTGAGGATGGCGATGTCGGCGAGCTGAGCCTTGCGGCGGTCACCGAAGCCGGGAGCCTTGACGGCGACGGACTTGAAGGTGCCGCGGATCTTGTTGACCACGAGGGTGGAGAGAGCTTCGCCCTCGACGTCCTCGGCGACGATCAGCAGCGGCTTGCCGGACTGGATGACCTTCTCCAGCAGCGGCAGCAGGTCCTTGACCGTGGAGATCTTGGAGCTGACGAGCAGGATGTACGCGTCTTCGAGGACGGCTTCCTGGCGCTCTGCATCGGTGGCGAAGTATGCCGAGATGTAGCCCTTGTCGAAGCGCATGCCCTCGGTGAGCTCGAGCTGCAGGCCGAAGGTGTTGGACTCCTCGACCGTGATGACGCCTTCCTTGCCGACCTTGTCCATGGCCTCGGCGATGAGCTCGCCGATGGACGCGTCGCCTGCGGAGATACCAGCGGTAGCAGCGATCTGCTCCTTGGTGTCGATCTCCTTGGCGGAGGACAGCAGCGACTCGGTGACGGCTGCGACAGCCTTCTCGATGCCGCGCTTCAGGCCGAGTGGGTTGGCGCCGGCTGCGACGTTGCGCAGGCCTTCGCGAACCAGTGCCTGGGCGAGAACGGTAGCGGTGGTGGTGCCGTCACCTGCGACGTCGTCGGTCTTCTTGGCGACCTCCTTGACGAGCTCGGCACCGATCTTCTCGTAGGGATCCTCGAGCTCGATCTCCTTGGCGATGGAGACACCATCGTTGGTGATCGTGGGAGCTCCCCACTTCTTCTCGAGCACGACGTTGCGACCCTTGGGGCCCAACGTCACCTTTACTGCGTCGGCGAGGGCGTTGAGGCCTCGCTCGAGGCCACGGCGTGCCTCTTCGTCGAACGCGATGATCTTGGCCATTGCGAAGTGATCCTCCGGATTGGGGGTGACACGCAGAGCGACCGTGTGCCAGTCGCTCCATCTGCACTTGCTCGGCCGAGTTCGGTGCCCGCGACGGACGACCAGGGGTGTCGATGATTCCCAGCCTCACCGTCCCGACCTGGCACTCACAAGGCGTGAGTGCCAACTGCATTTCTAGCACTCGACCATGGCGAGTGCAAGGTCGAAGTGTCCCGATGACCACCCTCGTTCGCCCAGGGCACAACATCGCCTCTGAGCAGATGCTCGAGCCCGCCAGTCCGTTTCACGCACTGTTTACACCCGGCGCTGTTGTTTACATTCAGCACCTTTCGGCGAACGAAGAGACGGAAATACCGTTCAGGACAGGAACATTGACGATCCTTTCAATTCGGACAATTCGCCCGTGAACGCATCGACAGCAAGGAATTGCACCATGTCCGATTCGGTCGACACGACGTACGACAATTCAGCGATGGACCACGAGGAGGAGGGCTATCACAAAGGCCTGAAACCTCGTCAGCTTCAGATGATCGCCATCGGCGGCGCGATCGGTACCGGCCTCTTCCTCGGCGCAGGTGGACGCCTCGCCAGCGCGGGCCCCGGCCTCTTCCTCGCCTACGCTCTCTGTGGCATCTTCGTCTTCTTCATCCTGCGCGCCCTCGGCGAGCTGGTGTTGCACCGCCCGTCGTCGGGCTCGTTCGTCTCGTACGCACGCGAGTTCTTCGGCGAGAAAGCAGCGTTCGTCGCCGGATGGATGTACTTCCTGAACTGGGCGATGACGGCCATCGTCGACGTCACGGCCATCGCCACGTACATGCACTATTGGGGCAGTTTCGAAGTCATCCCGCAGTGGGTCATCGCGTTGATCGCGCTCGTGCTGGTCATGTCGCTCAATCTCGTGTCGGTCAAATGGTTCGGTGAGATGGAGTTCTGGGCCGCGATGATCAAGGTCGTCGCACTGGTGACATTCCTGATCGTCGGCATCGTGTTCCTGGCTGGACGTATCCCCGTCGGCAGCGAGATGCCAGGTATCAGCCTCATCACCGACAACGGTGGGTTGTTCCCGTCGGGTGCGTGGCCGCTCGTCGTCGTCATCTCGGGTGTCGTCTTCGCGTACGCGGCAGTCGAACTCGTCGGCACTGCCGCAGGTGAAACGGAGAACCCGGCGAAGATCATGCCTCGCGCGATCAACTCGGTCATCGCGCGCATCGCGCTCTTCTACGTCGGTTCGCTCGTCCTACTGGCGCTGCTCCTCCCCTACACCGCCTACGCCGCGGGCACGTCGCCGTTCGTGACGTTCTTCTCGAGCATCGGCCTCGGCGGTGCAGGCACGATCATGAACATCGTCGTGCTCACCGCAGCTCTCTCCAGCCTCAACGCGGGGCTCTATTCGACGGGCCGCATTCTGCGTTCGATGGCCATGAACGGCAGCGCTCCGGAATTCACGAAGAAGTTGACGAAGGGCGGCGTGCCGTTCGGCGGCATTCTGCTGACGTGCTTCATCACACTGTTCGGCGTCGCACTCAACGCCATCGCACCGGGCGAGGCGTTCGAGATCGTGCTGAACATGTCCGCGCTCGGCATCATCGCGAGCTGGGCGACGATCGTGCTGTGCCAGATCCAGCTGTATCGGTGGTCGAAGAAGGGCATCCTCGAACGCCCGAAGTTCCGTCTCTTCGGCGCGCCGTACACCAGCTACGCCACGCTTGTATTCCTGTTCGGCGTCCTGGTGCTGATGGCGTTCGACGCACCGATCGGATCGTGGACCATTGCGACCCTCGTCGTCATCATCCCCGCGTTGATCGGTGGCTGGTTCCTCGTGCGCACCAAGGTTCTTGCTGTTGCCGAAGAACGACTCGGTTACACCGGCCAGTACCCCGTCGTCGCCAACAGGCCACTCGACGACGACCCGAACAACTAAAGCCGCCGACGCCACCCTGCCCCGAACCGCGGCTTTCGGGGCGGGGTGGCCGGTGCAGACGTCGCCACTGCGTGTGCAACCGCGTCGGACAATTCCTGGCACGTGCTGTATCGCTCGGATGGGTTCTTCGCCAAAGCCGTTGCGACGACGGCATTCAGCCCCATCGGCAGGTCTCCACGACGCTCGGTCACCACGGGCGGCGACGCGTTGAGCTGTGCGTCCATGATCGCCACAGGCGTCGACAGCGGGTACGGGGTCTTGCCCGTCAGCAGTTCGACGAGCGTCGCCCCGAGCGCATAGATATCCGTGCGCGCGGACAACGATTCTCCTCGTAGCAATTCCGGAGCGGCATATCCGATCGACGCCAGCACGGTGCCGTTCCGCACCAGGGGGCTGTCGTCGTCGATCAGCCGCGCAATTCCCCAGTCCGACAACAAAATCTGTTCACGTTCATCGGGCGGAACCTCGGTACTGATCAAGATGTTCGACGGCTTCACATCCCGGTGCAGAATGCCGTGCGAGTGTGCGTAATCGAGCCCTTTCGCCACTTCACTGACGATTCGTGCTGCGCGGCCGACCGCCAGGGCGATCTGCCCACGCGCGACGAGTCGCGCTGCGCTGTACCCCTCGACGTAGTGCATCGACATCCACAGTTGACCGTCGAACTCACCGTGCGCGTGGACCGACACGATGTTCGGATGATGCAGCTGCCCAGCCAGTTCCGCCTCCCTGACGAACTTCGAGCGAAGCCGTTCGTTCTGCGACGCTTGGCGGTTCAGTATCTTGAGAGTCTCTCGCCCCTCGACGAGATACACCTCGCTCATCCCGCCCGTCCCGAGCAGACGTTCGACCGTGTATCCGGCGAACGTCTCTCCCGGCAACAGGCGGGGCGTCATGACGGTGCCGCGACCGCGGGTTCGTCCTCGGCCGACGAACGCGCCAACACCACCGTTGCGACCACCATCAACACGAGCGCTACGACGAGCACTGCCGCCACACTGCGGTCGGCGTCGAGATACTCACCGAGAACGATGAATCCCAACATCGAGGCGACGACGGGTTCCATGACGGTCGTCGCGGGCAACGACGCCTGCAGCGCCCCCGCCTGAAAGGCCGACTGCTGCAACGTGATCGCACAGACGGCCACCACGATCAGCGCATACAACTCGAACGACGTGAGAACAGGCACGATTCCACGTGAGACGAGATGTACGACGCCTTTCGTCAGCACGGCCGCGACGCCGAACAACGTCCCACCAGCGATGCCGAGCAGCAGCGCTTTTCGCGACCCTGCACTTCGCGACGCGGCGAACACACACAGCGCGACGAACGGAATGCCGATCAGACAGATCACCGCCCAGTGCCGCGCTTCGGCACGTTCGATGCCGGGTTTGGGATCCCCGACCACGACGAGAATTGCGACCGACGCGGTCAACGCCCCAGCCCACAGCCATTCCGTCGTCTGAATGGTTCGATGGGAGAAACGTGCCCCCAGCGGCAGCGCGAACAGCAACGACAACACGAGAAGCGGCTGAACCAGCAGCAGCGATCCGAGGCCCAAGGCCGCGGCCTGCAACCCGTAACCACCGATTCCGACGACGGTTCCCACCCACCAGATCGGGCGCTTCACGAGCGTCGTGATGGGGCCGAGGACGCCGACGTCCTCCAGAGGAATTTCCGCTGCCGTGCGTTGTCGCACCACAGTTCCGATCGCAATACACAGAGCAGCACCCAATGCGAGCAGCACGACGAGGAGGGTTTGCGGCACGAAGAAACAGTAATGCGAACTCTCGACAATTCGCTTGCCCAACGCCCGTCGGGTACGGTGTTTACCGGCACTTGACCAATTACAGGGATACGCACGAGAAACGAAAGTGGTCGGCCCGGCACGGTAGCGACCACGCATCGGCCGCCGTCCACATTTCGGATACGAAATTGTGAGGACGGACGATTCAGTGAATCTCGACAAGAAGCCCAACCCAGTGAAGGAAGCGTGGGACGGGCTTCGAAAGCCCGTCTTCATCCCCGCGTCGATCGTCATCTTCGTCATGATCGCGTTCGCGGTCATCTACTCGAGCACCGCTGCCGACGCGTTCGCCACCCTCAACTCGGCGATCACCGACGGCGTCGGCTGGTGGTACATCCTGGCCACGACGGGATTCGTCGTCTTCGCCGTGTACTGCGGCGTCAGCCGCGTCGGCAACATCCGTCTGGGACGTGACGACGAGAAGCCCGAGTTCGGTGTCCTGTCCTGGTTCGCGATGCTGTTCAGCGCGGGTATGGGCATCGGCCTGGTGTTCTACGGCGTCGCCGAGCCGTTGTCGCACTACGTGACGCCGCCGGAGGCCGGTGGCATCCCCGGATCGACGGACGCCGCTGCCAACCAGGCAATGGAGCTGACGCTGTTCCACTGGGGACTGCACGCGTGGGCGATCTACGTCGTCGTCGGCCTCGGACTCGCCTACATGACCTACCGCAAGGGTCGCCCGCTGTCGGTCCGCTGGTTGCTCGAGCCACTGCTCGGACGTCAGCGCGTCGAAGGCGGCATCGGACACGCGATCGACGCCGTTGCCATCATCGGCACACTGTTCGGCGTCGCGACGTCGCTCGGTTTCGGTGTCCAGCAGATCTCGGCCGGACTGGAGTACCTCGGTTGGATCGAGTCCAGCAACTGGGTCACGGTCCTGCTGATCGCAGGCATCACCGGCATCGCGACGTACTCGGTCGTCTCCGGCGTCAAGCGCGGTTTGAAGTGGCTGTCGAACATCAACATGGCGCTGGCCGCAGGCCTCGCCGTGTTCGTTCTCATCGCAGGCCCGACGCTGTTCCTCATGCAGTCCTGGGTCCAGAACCTCGGCGGCTACATCCAGGCGATGCCCGAGCTCATGCTCCGCACGTCCCCGTTCGCTGAGGACGGCTGGGCCGGCGCATGGACCATCTTCTACTGGGGATGGTGGATGAGCTGGGCACCGTTCGTCGGCATGTTCATCGCGCGCATCTCGCGTGGTCGCACCATCCGCGAGTTCGTCTTCGGTGTCCTTCTCGCCCCCACGATCATCGGCTCGCTGTGGTTCACGATCTTCGGCGACGCCGGAATCCTGCGTCAGATCGAGCAGAACGACATGCTCGTCGACGGTGCCGTGAACACCAACACCTCACTCTTCCAGCTGCTCGACGGCTTGCCGCTGGCGACGATCAGCAGCGTGCTCGCGATCTTCGTCATCGTGTTCTTCTTCGTGACGTCGTCGGACTCGGGATCGCTCGTCATCGACATCCTGTCCACCGGTGGCGATCTGGAGCCGCCGAAGATCACCCGCGTGTACTGGTCGCTTCTCGAAGGCACCGCGGCGACGGTTCTGCTGCTCGTCGGCGGGGCAGGGTCTCTCACGGCACTGCAGACGATGTCGATCGCGACGGCGGTACCGTTCTCGATAATCCTTGTGCTGGCATGCATTTCGATGCTCAAGGCATTCCGGTACGACGTCGCCACCACACCTCGCTACGTGCGCGTCACCGCGACACCCACGTCGTCCGAGAACGGCGACGGTCCGGGACACGGAACGTCTCCGAAACGTAAACGCGGGGCTGGAATTTCGTCGACGTTCTCAGGTCTGGGGCCGTCGCAGGTCGGACTCGCGCAGGCCGTCGAGGACGGTCACGTCGTTCTCGCCGTGCACGAGGTGTCCACCGAGTCCCTCGAGGTCCATCCAGAGACCGGTGCGGTGGAGTACTCCGGCGACGACGGTCTCGTCGACCCGCTGGGCGGCGAAGTGTTCGACACTCAGGAGTTCGCCGATTCCCACGAGGGACAGACGCAGTCGAACTCGTAGCACCCGATCGGCACGAAGGGCCCGGCATCTGCCGGGCCTTTCGTCGTTACCGCGGGCATTCACCAGATGAAAGGTTGGCATCCGCCCAGATCGTGAGCTCGTTGAGAGCCGGCAGAAGAGCCTTGCCCGACGACGTGAGCCGGTACTCGACCGAGATCGGCGGACCTTCGTCGACGTTGCGTTCCACGAGACCTGCGTGTCCGAGTTCACTCAGCCGGTCGTCGACACCATGGCACAGGTCGGGGTGCCCGCCGACAGGATTCCAGTGCTGGCGTACCTCGAGATCGCTGGGGCTCGACGCATGTCGAGCCCTTTCGTTCCCCATTCGTGCGCAATCGGTCTAGTGTCTTCGATGTTCGTGTGTGCCGACGCTTCTTCCTGGGACGGGGTTCGAAAACATGGTCATTGCGCTGTACGTCGTCACGATCTTCCTGACAGTCGCACTCGTCTTCTCCGCCATCGGGAAACTGACCAAGAATCCGTCGGTGATTCCCATCATGGAGCAGGTCAAGGTCCCGGCCGACAAGATTCCGCTGCTCGCCTACGTCGAAATCCTCGGCGCGATCGGACTTGTCGTCGGCCTGTTCGTCTGGCCCATCGGAGTGGCCGCAGCGATCGGCGTCATCCTCTACTTCGTCGGTGCCGTCGTCGCGCATATCAGGGTCGGCGACACCAAGGGATTCGGGCCTGCTGCATTCTTGGCGCTCGTCGCCGTCGCAGCACTGGTCCTCCGGCTAGTTACCGCCTGACCACTCGTACTGCATCTGCCGCGCAGTACGTTTCGCGACATCCGCACTCACGAGACGTCCGACGAGGTGAAGCGCCAGATCCAGTCCCGCGCTGATTCCCGCCGACGTGGCGACGTCTCCGTGGTCCAGGAACCGAACATCCTCGCGCACATCGAGATTCGGCCATTTCTGCCGTAGCTCCTCGATGTCCTCCCAGTGCGTCGTCACGGGCCGGTCGTCGAGCACGCCGGCATCCGCCAACAGGAACGCGCCGGTGCACACCGACGCCGTCAATTCCGTCGACGCCGACTGGTTCTCGATCCACGCGACGGCACCGGGTGGGACCTCGTCGACGACGCCTCCCGGAACCAGCACGACGTCGAAACGTCTCGTGTCCTCGATCGTGGTGTCGACGGCGATCCTCATTCCACCCCGCGCACGGACGGGTTCGCTGTCGACACCCACGAGTACGACGTCGAACGCAGGCTCACCGCCATCACGCACAGTGATGCGGTTGGCCACCGAGAACACCTCGAACGGGCCGCACGCGTCGAGCACCTCGACGTCGTCGAACATCAGAATCGCAAGGGAACGGGGCACGACTACGACGATCCGGTCGCAGCGATGGCCGGAACTATCACTGCCGCCATGACAGCAGCGTTGACGTCCTGCACGGCTTTGCGGACAGCCTCACTCGCCCACTCACCTTCGGCGATCTCCTTGGCACGCTTCTTCGCCGACTTCTTGTCGACGCCCGGCAGCACCTTGTGGACGGCATCGATCGCCGAGACGAGTGAGATCAACGCCGAGATCTGCGGAGTGGGGGTCGTCCCGTCCACCACCGCGCTGCCGATCCACTGACGAAGCGAGTTCGAGTGCGCGGTGTCGAGGGCCGGCCAGGCCGTCGTCGGGAACAGCCCGAGAATCTTGTCTTCGTGACGGCGCACGAATCCTTGGTGTGCCAGCCGCTCGCCGATCTCCTTGTTCAGATTTCGGTGCAACTTCTCGATCACTCGCTGAGGCTTGAACCGACCGTCGTCGTTGTGGATCAGCGCATGCGCGCGAGTGAGAAGCGGATCCGGCGGCGGAGGACCGACGACGACGAGCCGTCCGGTCTTGACCGGCTCGCCCTTCGCCGTGATCCTGACGGAACCACTCATGGCCAGCTCGAGCACGACAGCTCCGGCGAGTACACGCGGAAACTTGGTGCTGTCGACCACCGGCTTACCCGTCTCGTCGTCGACGAGTAACAGGAACAGGTCCTCCGCGATCAGCGTCATGTGCCGAGCGTACCCACGACGTACGGGAAGGACACCTCGATCATGTTCTCCAGCACGGCGATATCGACGTCGGCGAGCTTGTTGACGTACAGACATCCGGCACCGGTCTTGTGCTTGCCGAGCGCATCGAGCATCGCCTTCGACTCGGGTGCATACGTGAGTCCGTACAGCGCAAGAGATGCCTTGCGCGGGGAGAATCCGACGGCGAGAGCGTCGCCTTCGCGTCCGGTGTCGTACTTGTAGTGGTACTCGCCGTATCCCACCATCGTCGGCCCCCACATCACCGCGGGCTCACCGGTGATCCGAGACATCATGTCGTGCAACGTAAGTCCGTCCGCGCGGCGAACAGGATGCTCGACGGCTCGCAGCCACTCCGTTGCGTCGACATCCGTCGGCTTGGTCTTGTTCTCGCTCATCAGTTCAGGTATCGCTGCCAGTCGGCCGGCACCAGATCCGCCGGGCCCGGCGTCGACTGAGTGAGTGGATGATGTTGCGGCGGAGCAAGATCCGGTCCGTCGTACATCGTTTCGTCGGCGTAGCTGTAGTACCAGTTCTCGCCCGGTTCGAAACTCCGAATGAACTGGTGGCCTGTGCTTTCGGCATGTTTGCTCGCATGCTGAGACGGCGACGAGTCGCAGCACCCGATGTGTCCGCACTGCGCGCACCGGCGCAGATGGAACCACCAGCCGTCCGACGTCGTACACTCGGCGCACCCGGGTCCGGACGGGGCCACCGCGGTGTCGATCCCCGGAATCGGTTCGCTCATTGTTCCTCCTGTGTCGCAGGCTGTATCGGCAGCCTGACGATGAATCGAGTATCACCTGGAACGGACCGAACACTCAGATCACCCTGGTGTTTCTTGACGATGATTCTCCACGAGATGTCCAGTCCGAGGCCGGTTCCCTCCCCCACCGGTTTTGTGGTGAAGAACGGCTCGAAGATGCGCGACGAAATATCGTCGGGCACACCGGGTCCGGTATCACAGATCTCGATCTGCACCTGGTCGTGGTCCCGACGCGTGCGCACCGTCAGCGCGCCTTCACCGTCCATGGCCTGCACCGCGTTGTCGATCAGATTGGTCCAGACTTGGTTGAGCTCAGCCGCATACGCCGGGATCGGCGGCACGGCGGCGTCGTAATCCTTGACCACCTCGACGTCACCGATCTTGCGCCCCAACATCACCAGCGTGCTGTCGAGGAGTTCTCGGACGTCGACGGTCTGGTACGGCGCCCGATCCATCTGCGAATACTGTTTGGCCGCACCGACGAGAGTGGAGACACGCGTCGTCGAATCGGCTATCTCGTTCATCAGGAGCTCGGTCTCGACGGTGTAGTTCAGCCACCGGATCGCGCCCTCGAGCATCGCCGGGTCGTCGACGGTCGAGTCCACTTTCTCGAGCCACGCGACGTCGAGGCCGGCCTGCACGAAGGTCGGGGCGAGATCCCACCCGCCCGCGATGTCGTGGTCGTCGAACCAGTCGCCCAGCTCGTCCTCCAAGTCCGACGCCTCCAGCGGTGTCAGCTTGGGCGCCTTCGCGACGAGTTCGACGGCTTCCTCCTGCAACCCGACGAGCGACGTCAACGATCCACGATCGAGCGACCCGTTGGCGATCATGCGCAGCTTCTGACGCATGTGCGCGACGCGGTCACGCAGGGCCGACGTCGCGCGGACAGCCGCGGCCGCAGGGTTGTTCAACTCGTGCGTCAGCCCCGCCGACAGCGAGCCGAGCGCCAGCAGCCGTTCCCGCTGATCGATGATCTGCTTGGTGTTCAGCGTCCCGACGAACAACCCCTCCAGCAAGTGCAGCGCCATCGGAAACCATTCCTCGATGATTTCCGCGAAGCAGTCCGCATCCAGCACGAAGAACCGAGACGTCTCGGTCACCCGCATCGAACTCGGATACGTCTGCGGCACACGCTCTCGCAGGTACGCCTGCCATGCCCCGGCGTACACACCGCGCTGCGACGTGCGACTGATGACGAGGTCTTCCCCGCTCGACAGTTTCGACAGCACGAGCGCACCCTCGATGAGCACGTAGAAACACGTCGCAGGCTCGCCCTCCGTGAACACCGGACCCGGCTCGATGATCTCGACATGCCCTTCGCGACACAGCTTGTCGAGTTGGTCGTCGTCCAGCTTCTCGAAGAGGAAGAGAGTCTTCAGCTCCTGAGGAGAACACGTCGGGTTCATGGGTTCGCCAGGTATCTGTGCACGAGCATCACGGCCATCGCTCCTTCTCCTACCGCCGACGCGACGCGTTTCGCCGAGTCGGATCGCACGTCCCCGGCCGCGAAGACACCGGGCACGCTGGTTTCGAGATGGTGGGGCAGCCGATCCCGATCCCACCCACTCGGGCCTTTACCGTCGATCACCAGATCGGGTCCGGTGACGACGAACCCGTGCTCGTCGCGCACGACGAACCCGTCGAGCCAGTCCGTGCGTGGGGCCGCCCCGATGAACAGGAACAGGTACTGCGCGGGAACGGTCTCTTCCGTGCCGGTCACGCGGTTGTGCAGCGTGATCGACTCCAGGTGCCCGTCGCCGCCGACACCGACGACCTCGGTGCACGCGCGGACCGTGATCGAAGGATTCTCCTCGATCTGCTTGATCAAGTAGTAGGACATCGACGCCTCGAGCGACTGCGCCCTGATGAGAATCGTCACCGATCGGGCCCCGCGTGCCAGGTACACCGCAGCCTGACCGGCAGAGTTCGCGCCGCCGACGATGTAGACGTCCTGCTCCTTGCACCCCGCTGCCTCGGTCATCGCCGAGCCGTAGAACACTCCGCGGCCGGTGAAGTTCTCGATGCCGGGAGTCGTCAACTGCCGATAAGCGACACCCGTCGACAGGATCACCGTCTGCGCGTCGATGCTCCGACCGTCCGCGAAACGCACCGTCCGCGCAGCACCGTTGGCTTCCAGTCCGACGACGTCCTGCGTCGTCACCACCTCCGCGCCGAACTTCAACGCCTGCCGACGCGCCCGCTCCGCGAGCTGAGCACCCGAGACACCGTCGGGGAATCCGAGGTAGTTCTCGATCCGCGAACTCTGCCCGGCCTGACCACCCGTCGCCGTGCGCTCGATGAGCGTCGTACGCAGTCCTTCCGAGGCGCCGTACAACGCAGCACCCAATCCAGCTGGTCCACCGCCGATGACGACGAGGTCGTAGAACTCGTTCGACGGCGTCGTCGTCAAACCCAGATGATCTCCGAGCTCCGCATCTGTCGGTGCGCACAGCGCCGTACCGTCCGACGTCACGATCACCGGACACACCGTGTCGTCGACGCCCGCCGACGTGAGCAACCGAGCGCCCTCGGGCTCGTCGGCCATGTACCAGCGATACGGCAGCTGGTTACGGGCCAGGAATTCGCGAACCTCCGACGACCGCGCCGACCACCGATGGCCCACGATCCTCGTCTCCTCGACGGGCCTGTGATCGGACGACGCCCACGCCTCCAGCTGCGCGTCGAGCACCGGATAGAGCTTTTCCTCGGGAGGGTCCCAGGGTTTGAGCAAGTAGTAGTCGAGGTCGATGACGTTGATCGCCTCGATCGCGGCGTCCGTGTCGGCATAGGCCGTGAGCAGGACGCGTCGCGCATAGGGGTAGAGGTCCATCGCTTGCTCGAGGAACTCCATGCCGTTCATCTGAGGCATGCGGTAGTCGGCGAGGAGCACGGCGACGGGCTGGCCGCGCAACTTCAGTTCCTTCAGCGCATCGAGCGCTTGTGCACCGGATTCGGCGCGGATGATGCGGTAGTTCTCGCCGTAATGACGGCGCAGGTCGCGCGCGACGGATCGGGATACCCCCGGGTCGTCGTCCACGCTGAGAATTGCAGGCTTCATGACCCTCCAGAACAGCCGGTTCAGTACTCACCGATTATGCCGTTCCGAGGAGGTCTGCGCCGAGGTCTTACACCAGCCCTCGCCTGACCATGTCGATCTCGCGCGGAGTCAGCAATCGCTCCAGCTTCTCACTCGGCCACGTACGGGGACTTCCGGTCAAACGCGCGGACTCCAGCAGCGGCACCTTGGCACTGCCGCGACGCAAGATCGAATGAAAGTTCACGATCGATCACTCCGAACAAATGTGAATTGGCCTGAATTTCTCGTTCGTTGTATCGACCAGTCTTCACCTCGCGTTACCGAGACGCCCGTAGGCGCGCGGGGCGTGTTTCGACAGCGCACAGATTCGGGTACACCTCGCGCCACATCGATGGAACGGGGTCCAGACGTGAACACGAGCAACGCGGCCGAACGCGTACAGAACAACACTGTCTTCGAGAAGGCCGCGCGGACAGGGCACTTCGTCAGCGGCCTGCTGCACATACTCATCGGCTACATCGCGATCCGACTCGCGTTCGGGCAGGGCGGCAACGCCGATCAATCCGGCGCGCTCGCGGAACTCGCCGACAAGCCGGGCGGATCCATTGCACTGTGGATCGCCGTCGTCGCGTTCGTCGCCCTCGCGTTGTGGCGGATCGTCGAGGCCATCGTCGGCAAGAAGTCGGACGCGGACGAAGGCAGCGCTCTCGACAGGCTGAAGGCCGCCTCGCTCGCGGTCGTCTACATCGCGTTCGCATGGTCCACGTTCGGCTTCGCCCGGGGAACCGGCAAATCCAGCGGGGAGCAGAACGCGTCGATGACCGCACGCTTGATGGAGAACGGCTTCGGCAAGTTCGTACTGATCGTCGTCGGGCTCGTCATCATCGGAGTCGGCGGCTACCACGTCTACAAGGGGATATCGAAGAACTTCCTCGACGACCTCGAAGGCCACACCGGCAAAGCCGTCGAACGTCTCGGGATCGCCGGGTACGCAGCCAAGGGAATCGCGCTGATCGGGGCCGGGGCGTTGGTCATCGTCGCGGTCTTCACCTCGGACCCCAGCAAGGCCACAGGCGTCGACGGTGCCGTCAAGACTCTCGGATCGCAGCCTTTCGGGCAGGTCCTGTTGGTCCTCGCCGGCATCGGAATCGCGCTGTACGGGGTCTACGCATTCGTCCTGGCCAGGTACGCGCGGATGTAGCTGGGCGGGCAGGGCGTCCCACTGTCCTGTTGCCATCAGGAAAACCTGATGAGCAGCGGACGACTGGTGCATCCTGCCCACGCAGGGTCGAAGTATGTGTAACCATAGGTCGCACCAACCCTGATGGAGGAACGCGTGAGCAAGACCCTCGAAGCCAGCATCGACGTCGACGCCAGTCCGGAGAAGGTGTGGACGATCGTCTCGGACCTGAAGCGCATGGGCGAGTGGAGCCCTCAGTGCAAGCTGATGAAGGTGTTCGGCGGCGAGGTTCGCAAGGGCACGACCACGCTGAACGTCAATCGCAAGGGCGCGCTCGTCTGGCCTACTACAGCCAAGGTCGTCGACTTCGAGCCGAACAAGTCGATTGCCTTCCGAGTCAACGAGAACCGGACCATCTGGTCGTACACGCTGACCCCGTCCGAGCGCGGCACGACCGTCGTCGAGAAGCGCGAAGCTCCGACCGGCACGAGCGCTGTGTCCACGTTCCTGGTCAAGAACGTGCTCGGCGGTATCGAGCAGTTCGACGTCGAGCTCGTCGACGGCATGAACAAGACGCTTCAGCGGATCAAGTCGGAGAGCGAAAGGCCGTAGCGATGTTTGCGCGGTGAACTATCTGGGCAGTCCCCTCTAGCAATAGCAACGGCACAGAAAGAGGGGGCACCACATGCTTGGTCTAGGAATCATCGGCTGGATCATCATCGGCGGACTCGCAGGCTGGATCGGCAGCAAGATCATGAAGACCGACGCCTCGATGGGCATCCTGTTGAACATCGTCGTCGGCATCATCGGCGGCTTGATCGGCGGCTGGCTGCTCAAGATATTCGGCGTCGACGTCAACGGCGGAGGACTGATCTTCAGTTTCCTCACCTGCCTGCTCGGCGCAGTGATTCTGCTCTTCATCGTCAAGGCCGTCACCGGCCGATCGAGGGTCTGACCCACTACGCACCCACAGCTGCCGGGGCATCTCACGTACTCTGTGAGGCCCCGGCAGCTGTGGTTTTGCCGGGCCCTGCACGCCGTAGATCCCCCAAGGAGCGAAGTGGCACGCCGTCCCACCCCGATCGGTCAACCTCCACGTACCGGCGCAGCTCATTTCGTCGACCTCGTTCGCGAGACCGTTCCGCCCCTGCATCCCGCAGGTCTTCCGTTCGTCGCAGGTCCCCTTGCGGTCGCAGCACTGGGCCGCAAGCACAAGTGGATCCGACGCGCGGGCCTGACCGCCGCGGGTGCGTGCGCCACCTTCTTCCGGCATCCGAGCCGCGTCCCGCCGAACCGTCCGGGTGTCGTCGTCGCCCCGGCCGACGGCCTCGTCACGCTCGTCGACACGGCCGTCCCGCCCGCCGAGCTCGATCTGGGTTCGACGCCGGTACCCCGCGTCAGCATCTTCCTGTCGGTACTCGACGTGCACGTGCAGCGCGTGCCGGTGGGCGGTGAGGTCATCGAGGTCGTGCATCGCCGGGGCCAGTTCAAGTCCGCGGACTTGGCCGAGGCCAGCGAGGTCAACGAACGCAACAGCATGCACATCCGGACGCCGTCGGGTCACGACGTCGCCGTGGTGCAGATCGCCGGCCTGATCGCGCGTCGCATCGTCAACAACGCGAAGGTCGGCGACACGCTCACCATCGGCGACACGTACGGGCTCATCAGGTTCGGATCGCGCCTCGACACGTACTTCCCCGCCGGCACCGAGTTGCTCGTCGAACGCGGCCAGCGCGCTGTCGGGGCAGAGACCGTGCTAGCCGAACTCCCCCGATAGTCGGTGCGATGATCACCAGACGAGCACGTCCACCCGCTGCCGTTCGGCTTCTCCCTTCGGTCGTGACGATCCTCGCCTTGTGCGCCGGGTTGTCCGCGGTCAAATTCGCGCTCGACGGGGAACTCGGCGTGTCGATGGCCATGGTCGGTGCGGCCGCGATTCTCGACGCGCTCGACGGCCGTATCGCCCGACTGCTCGACGCCACGAGCAAGATCGGCGCCGAACTCGACTCGCTCGCCGACGCCATCTCGTTCGGAGTGGCGCCCGCGCTCGTGCTGTACGTGACACTTCTCGAAGGCAGCAGCGCAGGCTGGATCATCGCCCTCGTCTACGCCGTCGCGATGGTCCTGCGCCTCGCGCGCTTCAACACCCTGCTCGACGACGACAACACCCCCGCCTACGCCCGTGAATACTTCACCGGCGTACCTGCTCCCGCGGGCGCGCTGATCGTCCTGACACCCATCGCAGCGTTCCAGGAATGGGGCGACGGCTGGTGGGCGTCGTTCTACGTCGTCGTGGGTTGGACGCTGTTCACTGCGGGTCTCGCGGTCAGCCGTATCCCGACGCTGGCACTCAAGACCGTGTCCGTGCCGCCGCGTATGGCAGCGGCTCTGCTGATTCTCGTCGCGCTCGCCGCTGCCGCATTGATCACGTACCCGCTGGTCCTGCTGATGGTCCTGGTGCTCGTCTACCTGGTCCACATTCCGTTCGCCGTTCGCTCGCAGCGCTGGGTGGCCGCGCGTCCGTATGCCTGGGACGCGAAGCCGGCCGAACGCCGCGCCGAACGCCGGGCAGTTCGACGCGCACCCGGCAACGCGGGTCGATCCTCCGCCCGACTCGGCCTGCGCCGCCCCAAAGGCCCTCAGTGACGACGCCCGAGTTGGTCTTGACGGCCCGGCTCAACACTTCGGCAGCCGATGCCCGACGCGGCGTCGTTCGCCTGCACCCCGAGGTTCTCGCTGCTCTGGGCATCCGCGAATGGGACGCCATCGCAGTGATCGGGTCGCGTCGCACTGCGGCGGTGGCGGGACGTGCACCGGACTCCGCGTCGTCGGGAGCCGCCCTGCTCGACGACGTCACACTGTCCAACGCAGGCATCAAGGAAGACGGCTCCGTCGCGGTCGCACCCGTGACGGTCTACGGCGCCAAGACGATCACGGTCAGCGGTTCGGCACTCGCCTCGGGATCCATCTCCGACGCCACCTTGCGCCAAGCCCTGCTGGGCAAGGTCGTGACGGTCGGCGACACTGTCTCGCTCCTCCCTCGCGACCTCGGCCCCGGCACGAGCACGACCGCGGCGACGCAGGCCCTCTCGCGCACGTTCGGTTTCACGTGGACGAGCGAATTGTTGACAGTGTCGAGCACGTCGCCGTCGGGACCGGTCAGCGTGCAACCCAACACCGCGGTCAGCTGGGGAGAAGCGCCTACAGCCCCAGCTCGTGAGACCCCCGTCCCCGTCCCTGTGACCGAGCTGGTCGGTGTGTCCGCTCAGCAGGCGAAGTTGTCCGAATGGCTTCGCCTGGCCCTCGACGAGTCGGAACTTCTGGCGCGTCTCGGGGCGTCGGCGCACCTCGGAGTACTGATCACCGGCCCTGCGGGCGTCGGGAAATCGACGCTGGCACGCGCGGTTCTCGCGGGACGACGCGTCGCCGAACTCGACGGTCCGTCCATCGGCGCGTTGGAGGCGTCGGCGCGAGTCGACGCGGTCTCCTCGGCGATCGACGGTCTCGCCGGCTCGGGCGTTCTGTTGATCACCGACATCGACGCGCTACTTCCGGCAACCACGGAACCTGCGTCGACGCTCGTGCTCGACAAGCTCCGAAGTGCCGTGGACACACAGGGATTGGCGTTCGTCGCCACGACAGCTCATCCCGAGGACACCGATTCGCGACTACGCGCGCAGGACCTCTGCGACCGCGAACTGACGTTGTCGCTGCCCGACGCCGCGGGCCGGGCAGCGTTGCTCGAACATCTGCTCCGCACCGCGCCGACCGACGGACTCTCTCTCGGCGAGATCGCGTCGAGAACACCTGGATTCGTCGTCGCGGATCTGGCAGCACTGGTCCGTGAAGCCGCCCTGCGAGCCGCGTCGCGGGCAAGTTCCGAGAAGACCGAACCCCAGCTCACCCAATCCGATCTACTGGGCGCGCTCGACGTCATTCGACCCCTGTCCCGTTCCGGCGCAGAGGAATTGGCGATCGGGAGCATCAGCCTCGACGACGTCGGAGACATGGTCGAGACCAAGCAGGCACTGACCGAAGCTGTTCTGTGGCCCCTTCGACATCCGGACTCGTTCTCGCGCTTGGGAATCGAGCCGCCGAGGGGTCTTCTACTGTACGGTCCGCCGGGGTGCGGCAAGACGTTCCTCGTGCGCGCTCTCGCCAGTTCCGGGCAACTGAGTGTGCATGCGGTCAAAGGCGCAGAGCTGATGGACAAGTGGGTCGGTTCGTCGGAAAAGGCTGTACGCGAACTGTTTCAACGCGCACGCGACTCGGCGCCGTCGCTGATCTTCCTCGACGAAGTCGACGCACTCGCACCCCGCCGCGGACAGACATCGGACTCGGGCGTCGGCGATCGCGTCGTGGCCGCTCTGCTGACCGAGTTGGACGGAGTCGAGCCACTGCGAGACGTCGTCGTACTCGGGGCGACCAACCGACCGGACCTGATCGACCCGGCGCTGCTGCGCCCGGGCCGGTTGGAACGCCTGGTCTTCGTACCGCCACCCGACGCGGAGGCGCGAGCGCAGATCCTGCGGGCGTCGGGCAAGTCCGTTCCATTGGCCGACGACGTCGACCTCGATCTGCTTGCATCCGATCTCGACGGCTACTCGGCCGCAGACTGTTCCGCGCTCCTGAGGGAGGCCGCCCTGACGGCCATGCGACGGTCGATGGATGCCGCGTTCGTCACCGCGGAGGACGTCGAGACGGCGCGCAAACAGGTGCGCCCCTCGCTCGATCCCGAGCAAGTGGCGCACCTGGAGGCTTACAGCGCTGCGCGCTGACGTGCACGAAAATACATAACCCGCTATGTATTTTCGTGCACATGGCGCGGAGCGCCCTACTTCCAACGAGCCAGCAACTTCGACGCCTCACCGGCCAGAGCACCCTGGAACAACGGACCGAAGCTGATACGCCCGACGCCGAGGGACGCGAAGTGCGACAGGTCGCCGTCGGCCGGGTTGGCGATGGCGTTGATCGGCAGCGGGAGTTCCTCGGCGAGGCGCTTGTAGTCGGCGTCGTTGTGGAATCCGACGGGGTACAGCGAGTCGGCACCGGCGGCCGCTGCGAGCTTCAGACGCTCGATCGCGCGGTCGACGCGGTCGTTCTCGTCACCGATCTGCTTGACGAACAGGTCCGTGCGCGCGTTGATGACGACATGCACGTCGGTGGCATCCGACGCCTTCCGCAGCGCCCCGACGAAGTCCGCGTGCTCCTGCGCTTCACGCAGACGGCCACCTTCGCTGTGGACGGTGTCCTCGATGTTGAGGCCGACGGCGCCTGCAGAGATCAGCCCGTCGATCAGCCGCTTGGGGTCCTCGCCGTAGCCGGCCTCGATGTCGACGGACAACGGCGCGTCGACGGCCGCAGTGATCTGCGAGATGCGAGCGAGTAACTCGTCGAACGTGATTCCCTCGTTGTCCGGCTTACCGATCGAATCGGACACCGGATGGCTTCCGACGGTCAGGGCCACGAAGCCGGCGTCGACCGCGAGCTTCGCGGACCACGCATCCCACACCGTGGGCAGCACGACCGGGTCACCCGGCTTGTGGAGTTCGAGGAGGGTGGTCGCCTTCTGGGACAAGCTCGACATTGAAGCTCCTAACGATGGGAGAACGTGCGTTCTCCACAACCGTACCTGCTTCAGTCGATCAGATCGAGCGCACGCATTCGGTCGAACACCATCAACGACCCAGGAGCCACGTCCGGCATCGCCGCGTACTCGTCGCGCGTGAAGTAGGCGATCTCCGCAATTTCGCTGGTAGGCACCGGCTCGGACCCCAACTCCGCGACGAAACAATGAATCTCGAGCGGCGTCCCCGACGGATGCCCCCATGCGTCACACGCGAAGACACCGAGAAAACGAGGATCGACGACGACGGCATCCAGCTCCTCGCGGATCTCCCGATGCAGCGCCTGCTCGGGGGTCTCACCCGGATCGATCTTGCCGCCGGCCATGTAGAACGCCGTCTTCCCGACCGAGCGGGCCTGCAGCATCCGACGGTCCTTCACATGCGCTAACCCAGCGGTACGAATCAACGAGACACTCACGCACCGAACCTACCGCGCGCCTCGTGCGGGATCAGAGGCTTGTCGGCCCGTACCTTCAGCTCCTGGACCGCCCAGGCGTTGCCGTCCGGATCGGCGAAACCGAAGAAAGTGCCGCCGTCGCGTTCGTCGAACACGGTGATCTCGCTCGCGTCGACGCCGCGACTCAGCAGCTCCTCACGCGCGGCATGCGCGTCGGCGACGACGAGCTGAAGTCCCTTCAAGGACCCCGGCGTCATCTCGCGCTGCGACGGCAGCGACCCGATGACGATCGAGCATCCCGATCCGCGCGGCGTGAACTGCGCGACGGTCATGTGCTCGTTCACGGTGTGATGGTCGAGGTCGAAACCGACCTTGTCACGGTAGAACTCGATGGCCCGATCGAGATCGGACACGGGTACGACGACGACCTCCAGAGTCCAGTCCATGGTCTTCACGCCTTCCCGATGATGGCGTCGAGACGCTCGTACCCCTCGGTGACGCCTTTCTCCATGCCGCTCTGGGCCATACCGTCGCGCGCCTCGATCGAGGGATAGACACTGCGGCCCTCGAGGCGGGTGCGACCGTTACCCAGGTCGACGAACCTGAGCGACTCGATGCTGACGACGTCGGGGAAGTCCTCGTACTCGAACGTCTGAATCACGAACTCGTTCTCTCGGACGACATGGAAGACGCCGTTGAACGCGAACGTCGACCCCTCAGGATTGGTGTGGATGTAGCGGTAGCGCCCACCGGTCGTGAAGTCGTAGGTGTCGATCTTCATGTCGTACCCGTTGGGCCCCAGCCACTGCTTGACGAGCTCGGGATCCTTGTGGGCTCGGAACACGGCTTCGACGGGCGCGTCGAACTCACGGGTGATGAAGATGAAGGGAACACCCTCCGGGACGGTGATGCTGACGGGATTAACCATTGTCTTTGTCCTTGTCGCTTGCCAGCAGTGCATCGAGCTTCCTGAACTGCTGTTCGTGGATGATGCGGTACTTGTCGATCCAGGCGGTCATCTCCTCGAGGCGCGCCGAGTCCAGATGCACCGGGCGACGCTGGGCGTCCCGCGATCGCGTCACCAGACCTGCACTCTCGAGAACCTGGATGTGCCGGGAGACGGCCTGCTTGCTGATCTCGAACGGTTCGGCGAGATCGTTCACCGTCAGAGGGCCTCGGCTGAGCCGAGCGACGATCGCACGCCGGATCGGGTCCGCCAGGGCCATGAACGCCCCGTCGAGCCGATCCGCCTCGTCGCCCATTATCAACTAACTCCTTTATCAATCAGTACGTTGATTACGTTAGATCCGATCGACCGGGCCGTCAACACTTCTGTCCTTTTGCACCGCTTGGCAGCGCTTCGACCACGCAAAGTAGGATGGTTGTCAACCTGTACTCGCCGGCCGAGCAAACGGCTCGCGAGCATATTTTCCGTTTTGTTCGCCTACTCGACGCCGCCCCACGACCACCGCGTCACCCGCCGAGGTGACGCGACCCGAGACGACGGAGTACCTTTTTGCTCGCTATCTTGATTGCGCACACGGTCGCTGCCGTGTTCGCTCCACTTCTTGTCCGTTGGTGGGGTCGCAACGCTTTCTTCCCCCTCGCGCTCGTACCGCTCGTCAGCCTCGGTTGGGTCGTCGCCAACTGGAACACCGAACAGTTCCTGAGCATCGAATGGGCCCCCGGCTTGTCGATGAACGTCGACATGCGGTTCGATTCCTTGGCCGCGATCATGTCGCTGCTGGTACTCGGCATCGGCGCGCTGATCCTTCTCTACTGTGCCCGATACTTCGAGGACGACGAGCCGCGTCTCGGCATCTTCGCCGCCGAGATGGTGGCGTTCTCGGGAGCCATGTTCGGCCTCATCACCAGCGACAACATGCTGGTGCTGTACACGTTCTGGGAAATCACGACGGTCCTGTCGTTCCTGCTCGTCGGTCACTACGCCGAGCGTGCGTCGTCACGCCGCGCAGCGACGCAGGCACTGCTCGTCACCACCGCAGGCGGCCTCGCGATGCTCGTCGGCATCATCATCCTCGGCCAGGTCGCGGGCAGTTACAACCTGTCCGACGTCATCGCCGACGCCCCGTCGGGATGGCTGCCCGGCGTCGCGATCGTCCTGATTCTGATCGGCGCGTTGTCGAAGTCGGCGATCGTCCCGATGCACTTCTGGCTCCCCGGTGCCATGGCTGCCCCGACGCCCGTCAGTGGTTATCTGCACGCCGCGGCCATGGTCAAGGCCGGTATCTACCTCGTCGCGCGCTTGGCTCCCGGTTTCGCCGATTCCGGTCCCTGGCGTGCCACCGTCATCTCGCTCGGTCTGCTGTCGATGATCCTGGCCGGGTGGCGAGCGCTGCGCGCGTTCGACCTCAAATTGGTCCTCGCGTTCGGAACCGTCAGCCAGCTCGGCTTCCTGATGGTCCTCGTCGGCATCGGGACCGAGAAGGCGATGCTGGCTGGCCTGACGATGGTCGTCGCGCATGCGATGTTCAAGGCGACTCTGTTCATGGTCGTCGGCATCATCGATCACACCACCGGCACGCGTGACATTCGCAAGCTCGCGCATCTCGGCAAGAAAGCGCCGTGGCTCGCTGTCATCGCCGCGCTGGCCGCCGCCAGCATGGCAGGCCTACCGCCGTTCCTCGGATTCGTCGGCAAGGAAGCGGCACTGTCGGCCGTCATCGGGACCCCGGTGCTGAACCCGGCCGTCAGCGCGCTGGTGGTCACCGGACTCGTCGTCGGATCCATCCTGACCGTGACGTACAGCATCCGGTTCGTGTGGGGCGCGTTCGGGCGCAAGCAGCTCAAGCGCCCGAGCCCGGCGGTCAAGAACATGCACGCGCCGACGGCCCTGTTCATGGCGGCGCCTGCGTTCCTCGCGGTGCTCGGACTCGTCTCGGGCATCTTCTCGCCCGTCGTCGACACCCTCGTCAGCCCGTTCGCTCGCACGGTCGACGCGTACGGCCAGGCCTCGTACCACTTGTCGCTGTGGCACGGGTTCAACCTGCCGCTCGGCCTGACGGCCATCGTCGTCGTCGGTGGTGTGAGCCTGTTCATCGCACACCGCATGGTGAACCGCCTCAGGTTCGAGCACCCGCCGCTCGGCAACGCCGACCGCGTCTACGACTCGGTCCTCAAGTCGATGGACACCCTGTCGCTTCGACTGACCGGTACGACGCAGCGTGGTTCGCTCCCCCTGACGCAGGGAACGATCCTGCTCACGCTGGTGCTGCTGCCGATGATACTGCTCGCGATCGGACGTGAGCCGGAACTCGACTTCGTCTTCTTCGACACCCCGATGCAGGTCGTCATCTCGGTCATCATGATCTCCGGCGCCCTCGGTGCGACGGTCATGCGTAACCGCCTCGCGAGCGTCATCCTCGTCGGACTCACGGGATACGGCTGCGGCGTCATCTTCGCCGTCCACGGCGCCCCGGATCTGGCCTTGACGCAGTTCCTCGTCGAGACACTGACGCTCGTCGTGTTCGTTCTCGTGCTGCGCAAACTGCCCGCCGAGGTCGACGACCGAGGCTCGGCGGGATCGCGCCTGCCGCGTGCGGCTCTTGCCATCGCGGTCGGTGCGACGGTCACCGTGCTGGGTGCGTTCGCGATGAACGCCCGCAGCACCGATCCGATTTCGTTGCAATTGCCCGATGCCGCCTACCTATTGGGCGACGGCAAGAACATCGTCAACGTCCTCCTCGTCGATATCCGTGCGTGGGACACCCTCGGTGAGATCTCGGTCCTGCTCGTCGCGGCCACCGGCGTCGCAAGTCTCGTGTTCCGCAACCGTCGCTTCGGCAGCGCACCCCGCGTGTCCGACGCCCCGGCCACGGACTCGGACAGCGGAGTCGGCACCGACACGACGTGGCTGCTCGGCGGCGACCTCATCGATCCGCGTCACCGCTCGCTGATCCTGGAGGTCACGACACGTCTGATCTTCCCGACGATCATGGTGCTGTCGGTGTACTTCTTCTTCTCCGGACACAATGCTCCCGGAGGCGGATTCGCAGGCGGTCTGACCGCGGGCCTCGCACTGGTGCTGCGCTATCTCGCAGGCGGACGCTACGAACTCGGCGAAGCAGTACCGATCGACGCGGGCAAGATCCTGGGACTCGGTCTGATCCTCGCGTCGGGCACGGCCATCTCGTCGATGTTCCTCGGTGCGCCTGCGTTGTCGTCGGCGACGCTCGAGGTGACGTTGCCGGTGCTCGGTGACATCAAGTTGGTCACCGCGTTGTTCTTCGATCTCGGTGTGTACCTCATCGTGGTCGGTCTCGTACTCGACGTACTCCGAAGTCTCGGTGCACGTCTCGACGCTCAGGTGGAGATGCAGAGCCAGGTGAACGCCCGATGACCGCGAACCTCGGAATGCTGATAGTCGTCGGCATCCTCGTCGCGACGGGGGTGTATCTGCTTCTGGAACGCTCGATCACCAAGATGCTGCTCGGACTTCTGTTGTTCGGCAACGGGATCAACATCCTGCTGCTGACCGTGGGAGGACCGTCGGGCAACCCGCCGATCGTCGGACGGACGACGTCCATCCACGACACCATGGCAGATCCGTTGGCGCAGGCCATGATTCTGACCGCGATCGTCATCACGATGGGTATCGCGGCGTTCGTCCTCGCGCTCGCCTACCGCTCCTTCACGCTCAACACGAAGGACGACGTCGAGAACGACCCAGAGGATGCCAAGGTCTCCAAGCGTCGGTCGATGGCGGACATGCCCGACCGCGACCGCTCGGACGACCCGGTCACCGGTGAGCCCAGCTTCAGCGGCGACGCATTCGACAGCCGAGGCAACCCGATTCCCATCGAGGATCTGAAGAACATCGAAGACCTCGAGTGCTACGAGGACCTGCACGAAGGCGATTTCGACGACGACGACGAACCCGATCTGAAAGGCCTCGACGGTATCGACAGCGCAGTGGAAGACACACCCAAGGGCAAGACGAAGACGCGGAAGAAGGGAGGCGCGAAATGACGATTCCCGCTACCGCCATCAGCGCCCTCACACCGCTACCCGTCCTGATCCCACTGTTCGCTGCCGCCCTGACGCTGGTCGCAGGTCGACGGCCGAGAGCACAACGATTCATCACCGTCGTCGCGTTGACCGCGGTCGTCGTCGTGTCGTCGCTGTTGCTCTACCTCGCCGACCGTGACGGCACGTTCGCACTACAGGTCGGCGGCTGGGACTCCCCTATCGGCATCTCGCTCGTCGTCGACCGGCTTTCTGCATTGATGCTGCTGGTCAGCGCGATCGTGCTGCTGGCGGTCATGGTCTACTCGATCGGTCAGGGTATTCGCGACGGCAACGAGAACCAGCCCGTCTCGATCTTCCTTCCGACGTATCTGGCGCTGAGCGCTGGTGTCTGCAACGCGTTCCTCGCCGGCGACCTGTTCAACCTGTTCGTCGGGTTCGAGGTTCTGCTCGCCGCATCGTTCGTGCTGCTGACGCTCGGTGCCAGCGCGGACCGTGTCCGGGCAGGCGTCTCGTACGTCATGGTGTCGATGGTGTCGTCGCTGATCTTCCTGTTCGGCATCGCACTCGTCTACGCCGCGACCGGCACGCTGAATCTCGCGCACATCGCCACGCGCCTGGACGACGTCCCGTCGGGCACCAGGACCGCGATCTTCGCGGTGTTGCTCGTCGCGTTCGGCATCAAGGCAGCAGTCTTCCCGCTGTCGACGTGGCTACCGGACTCCTACCCCACCGCGCCCGCGCCGGTCACCGCAGTGTTCGCCGGCTTGCTCACCAAAGTCGGTGTCTACGCGATCATTCGAGCGCACACGCTGCTGTTCCCGGACGGAAGTCTCGACAGCGTACTGATGGTGTGTGGTCTGTTGACGATGCTCGTCGGTATCTTCGGCTCGATCGCGCAGAGCGACATCAAGCGATTGTTGTCCTTCACCCTCGTCAGCCACATCGGTTACATGGTGTTCGGTGTCGCCCTGTCGACGCAGTCGGGGCTGTCGGGTGCGATCTACTACGTCGCCCACCACATCATCGTGCAGACGACGCTGTTCCTGGTCGTCGGCTTGATCGAGCGTCAGGCCGGGTCCTCGTCGCTACGACGCCTCGGTGGTCTGGCCGCGGCAAGCCCGGTCCTCGCGATCATCTTCCTGATCCCCGCGCTCAATCTCGGTGGTATTCCGCCGTTCTCGGGCTTCATCGGCAAGGTCGCGCTGCTACAGGCCGGTAGCGCGCAGGCGAGCGTGTTGGCGTGGATCCTCGTCGCAGGCGGCACCATCACCAGCTTGCTGACGCTCTACGTCATGGCTCGTGTGTGGACCAAGGCGTTCTGGCGTGCCCGCGCCGATGCGCCCGAGGGCGACCTCGCGGACAACAGCCCGTCGGCGCTGCTCGACGACTCGAGCGACATCCAGCTCGCCGACCGCGAGGACGTCGGCCGCATGCCCGCGTTCATGCTCATTCCGACGATCGGTTTGGTGATCGTCGGCCTCGCGCTGACGGTGTTCGCAGGCCGGATCATCGACATCAGCGACCGCGCTGCCGCGGACCTGCGTGACCGCTCGGTGTACATCGATGCGGTCCGAGGTGCGGAGTTCGTCGGAGACAAGACGATGGAGGCAGGCAAATGAAGTTCCTGAATCGCTTCGTCCTTCTCCGCCTGTGGATTCTGGCGTGGCTGACGGCCGTGTGGGTGTTGTTGTGGGGCAACGTCAGTCCCGCGAACATCCTCGGTGGAATCGTCGTCGGGATCGGCATCATGGTGTTGCTGCCGTTGCCGAAGGTCCCCGTCGAGGGTCGCATCCACGTGTGGTCGCTGGTGAAGCTGACGGCCTGGTTCTTCTACTACGCCGCCGAATCCAGCGTGAACGTCGCCTGGCTCGCGGTTCGCCCGAAGGCACCGCCGGTCACCGGCGTGCTGCGGTGCCGCATCGCGATCAAGTCCGATCTGGTGCTGACGCTGTTCGTCGACGCGATGAACCTGGTTCCGGGAACGATGGTTCTCGAGATCGACCAGACGCGGCGCCTGCTGTACGTCCACGTGCTCGACATGGGTAGTCAGAAGGCCGTCGACTCGTTCTACGCGTACGTTCGCCACCTCGAGAAGCTGTTCATCGCGGCGTTCGAACGTGACTCCGACTGGAAGCCGAGCCCACTGCACTTCCAGGAGTACGAGCGCTACCACGGCGTTCTCGGCGACGACGTGACGACCTATCACGAAGGCCGAGACGACAAGAAGACCGACGACGAGAGAAAGGGAAAGTGGAAGTGACGATCGTTCTCACGATTGCCGGCGCCCTCCTGATCGCCGCCGCCGTCGTCACGGCGTACCGGCTGCTCGACGGGCCGAGCACACTCGACCGCCTCGTCGCCATGGACACCATCCTCGCGGTGTCCATGTGCGGACTGGCCGTGTGGTCGGTCTACAGCAAGGACACGACGATCGTGCCCGCGATCGTCGCATTGTCGCTGGTCAGCTTCATCGGGTCCGTCAGCGTCGCACGATTCAGGGTGAGGGACGAATGAACACGATTCTCGAAGTGATCTCGGCGATCCTGATCCTCCTCGGCGCGATCCTCGCGTTCACCGCCGCGGTCGGCATCGTTCGATTCCCCGACACGCTCTCTCGCATGCACGCCGCCACCAAGCCTCAGGTCGTCGGCCTCCTGCTGGTGCTGGCAGGCGCGGTGATCGAACTCCGCGGCAACGTCGACATCTGGATGCTGGTGCTGGTCGGCATCTTCACTCTCGTGACGGCCCCCGTCATCGCACACGTCGTCGGTCGCGTCGCCTACCGCGAACAGCGTGGACGTGACGGGCTGCTGATCGTCAACGAGATGGAGTCGGACGGACGGGACTAGCCTGGCCGCCCCACGTGGCCAGCGCGGTTCCCGGCGTCGCGAAGAACGTCGCGTAGAACATGCCGACGACGGCTCCCATCAGCACCAGTGTCAGCGGGCCGAACAGTTCGGGGAACGTCCCGAACTGCACGGCGAGGTACCGGTAGCTCAGCAACAACGCGACCATGATCGTCGACCCGAACGCGACGAGACGGATCCGCGCCCGATCCCATCCGCGTTCCGGGTCACGCAGCGTCGATTCGAGTGTCAGGCACAGCACGACGCCTGCCACGAGGTCGACGCCGTAGTGGTAACCGAAACCCAGCGTCGCGGCGAGCGTGCACACGAGCCATGTGGTTCCGCCTGCACGCAGCCACCACGGGCCGCGTCGGGAATGCACGAACAGCGCGAGAGCCCACGCGGTATGCAGACTCGGCATGCAGTTGCGTGGCGTCTCGCCGTCGAAACCGATCGCCGACGGCGTCGCGTCGAACGGCACGAGACTCGGCCAGTAGTTCCCGAGTTGGAAGCCGTCGCCGTCGGGCCCGAACGCGAACACCGGTCCGACCACCGGGAACAGAACGTAGAAGATGGGTCCGACGAGTCCGATGAGCAGAAACGTCCGCACCAAGTAGTGCGACGGCCACGCCTCGCCCCTGGTCAGCCCGCGCAGTTGGTAGATCGCGATCGCGATCGCCGCAACGGGAAGCTGAATGTAGACCCAGTGCAGCACCGCGTAGACGCCCGGCCCGAGCTGCGCGAGAGCGCTCCCGACGATCCACGACGGGTTGCCGAGCGCATGATCGGCGAGCTGGGCATATTCGTCGAGAACGTACGGCCGAACGATCGTGGTGATCTGCAACCACGCGTCGCCCGCCTTGGTCGCGAGAATCAGCAGGCCGCCGAAACACGCGGCTTTCAGTCCGCGGATATCGCGGCGACTGGCCGTGTAGACCGCGAGTGATGCGAGCACGATGACGGCTCCGTTGCCGACCGCGAACGGCAGTCCGGCATCGAGCCGGATCGCGACGCCGATCAGGTCGATCGCCACCGCTGCACTCAGCGCCCAGATCCGCACGGACGTACCGACACCGACCATCGCGAGGGCGAGCCCACCCCACGGCACGGCCATCGATTTGGGAGTACCGAAGAAGTCGTTCCAGATGCTCGGCATCGGGCCGGGAAATCCAGAGCACGACGCGACGAGCTGCAGCACGGCGAGCGCCGACGCGACAACGGCGACACCGATGCCGAAGGGACGTAAGGATCCCGACGTCCGTTCGTCCGCGCGCAGCACGCCGTTCATAGTAAACGGTGCGTGAACGGGAGATTACATCGAAGGAGTCAGGCCTTCAGGTCCGTGACCAGCGAGCCGACGACGGCCTTCAAATCCCCACCCGCATCCGACGCGACGCGTCGTTGCCGCTGGTACGACGCACCCAGACGCGGGATGTCGGCGACCGACGCCAATTCGTCGGCGCACCCGAGCCGCACGGCCGTCGGCGTGAGCTTTTCCAGAAGATCGTTCAGATCGTCGGTGACGAGCCGTTCGTTGCTGTCGGCGTCGAGAATGATCTCGGCGTCGAGGCCGTATCGCGCTGCACGCCACTTGTTCTCCTGCACGTGCCACGGCGGCATGCTCGGCAGTTCTTCGCCCGCTTCGAGACGCTCGTCGAGATCGACGATCAGGCAGTGTGTCAGCGCGACGAGTGCCGCGAGTTCGCGTTTGGTCGAGACACCGTCGCAGACGCGAACCTCGATGGTCCCCCACTTCGGCGCGGGCCGAATGTCCCAGTGCATGCCACCGAGCTGTTCGATCACGCCGGTCTTCATCTGGTCACGGACGAAGCCCTCGAACTGCCCCCAGTTCTCGAACTGGAACGGCAGCCCCGCGGTCGGCAGCTGCTGGAACATCAGCGCCCTGTTGCTGGCGTAGCCGGTGTCGTTGCCCGCCCAGATCGGCGACGACGCGGACAGCGCGAGCAGATGCGGATACTGCAGAAGCAGCGAGTTCAGGATCGGAAAGACCTTGTCGGGCGACGAGATCCCGACATGAACGTGCACACCCCAGATGAGCATCTGACGACCCCACCACTGGGTGCGGGCGATCAGCTCGTCGTAGCTCGGGGACCGCGTGAGGACCTGCGTCGACCATTCGGCGAACGGATGCGTGCCCGCGCAGATCAGATCGATACCGAGCGGATCTGCTGCTCGCCGAACGAGATCCAGCGATTCGCCGAGATCGTCCATCGCTTCGCCGACGTTGTCGCACACTCCCGTGACGAGTTCGACGGTGTTGCGCAGCAGTTCCTTGGTCACCCGAGGCGTCTGAGCCCCAGCCAGTTCGGTGACGCCGTCCATGACGGCGGCAGCCGAATTGACCAGGTCGAGCGACGTCTGGTCCACGAGCGCGACTTCCCACTCGACTCCGAGCGTCGGGCGAGCCGAGCTGTCGAAGTCGATTCTGGGGGCTGCGCCGGAGGAACCCGAGGTGCGGCCCGGCATGTTCGAGAAGGTCCTATTCCAGAACAGCGCAAGCGACGCGGCCACCGGCGTCGCCGGTTGCGAGCGTGTTCGCGTCGGGGACTGCTGCGCCGTCGGGCAGCGTGTAGCGGGTCGGGATGTTCGCGAAGTTGTCGGCACCTTCGTGGATGATGACCGCGCGACCGCCGTCGGCACGCAGATCGTCGAGGGTGACGGCGTCGGTCGTCGTCACGAGCGTGCCCGTGCCGTCCTCACCGACCTGCAGCGACGTCAAATCGCCGCTCGCCGGGTGTTCGGTGCGGCCGTCGATCTGCAGGTGGCCACCGGCGGACAGGAAGCTGCCGGGCTCGCCGCCCGTCGGGGCCGTGGAGTTCGGCTCGCACTGGCCGACGGAGTGGATGTGGAGGCCGTGGAAGCCGGGCGTCAGACCCTCTGCCTCGACGGTGACGACCAGGTGGTCACCTTCTTCGACGAACGAGACCGTGCCGACGCTGGTGCCCGACGCGTTCTCGAACTCGGCTTCGACCGTGCTCTCAGGGTTGTCGGCGGCGACGCCGTGTCCGCTCGGGTCCTCGTGTCCGGTCCAGACCGGGGGCGTCGTGCCCGGGACGTCGGACGGCGTCTCGGGTGCGCTGCAGGCAGCCAGGCCGAATGCTGCAACAGCGACGACCGGAGTCGCGAAACGCCAGGAGCGCATCTTCGATCGGGCTGTACTTGTCGGTGCCATGGAAGAAGCTCCTTCGTGGGGCCGGCTGGACGATTGCGTCGATCTTAACTATGCCCGGTAGTACTACCGGCCCACAGGGGTTCGACAGCGAGTACTGCAACTACTGGGTCACCATGACGATGACGCCGGTGCCGAAACCGGACAACGTGGACGGGCGAGCCTGTGCCGTCGCGCCGAGCTGTTGCGCGATCTGCTGAGCCGCAGCCTGCTCGCCCTGGCCGGTGCCGTAGTAGACCGTCGTCGACGGGATCTGGGATGCGGCATAGTTGCCGGTTTCCGCAATGGTCCAGCCGTCGGAGGTCAGGGTCGCCGCGGTGTCGGCGGCGAGACCGGACACGTCGCTGTTGTTGAGGACGCGCACTTCGACGTCGGCGGGATCGACCGACGTGGTCGCAGCCGTCGTCGTTGCAGCCGAGGACCCGGACTCGGGCTCGGCAGTCGGTGCAGGCGCGACCGCGGACGTCGCCGGGGCTTCCGTCTGCTCGCTGGTGGTATCGGAGGCGGCTGTGTCTTCGCTGTCGTCCGAACCGGTCAAAGACAGTGCACCGATTGCCGCGAACAGGATCGCCAGCGAGATCAACACCATTGCCAGAGCGCGGAGCGGAGGACCGGACGATTCCGGGTTAGGACTGCTCACACTGGAAGACAGTAGTTGATCGGGTTCGTGCGCTTACGCACGTCAGACCTCGAAGCCCAGCCTGCGAGCCGCGCGGGCCTTCTGCCTGCTCGCACGCAGACGACGAAGTCGCTTGACCAACATCGGATCCGCAGCGAGAGACTCGGGGCGATCCACGAGCGCGTTCAGGACCTGGTAGTACCGGGTGGCGGACATCGAGAACAGTTCCTTGATGGCCTCTTCCTTCGCGCCGGCGTACTTCCACCACTGACGCTCGAAGGACAGAATGTCGTGCTCGCGACGAGTCAGGCCGTCGTCGCCGACCTCGTTGGGGTTCTGGGCTTCGTCCGACTTCGGAGACTGGTTCGAGTCACGCGCTGCAGCGCCGTCCATCTCACTCCTCGACTTCTCGGACCCGCATCAACGGAGTCATGTTCTGATCATTCGTGCCGGCCCCCTCGGCCCGCGTCGACGTTCCCAGCGGGGCAGTCGACGCGAATTACACGCGTGTGTTTCTCAGCTGTTATTCAACCACGATGAGCACGGACGACCGTGAGGTAGCGATACTCGCGGCGAGTCGCTCTGCATTCACCGCGTGCACGGTCACAGCTCGCTCGCCACTATTCTTGGCAACCATGGCAATTCTCCCCATCCGGATCGTCGGCGACCCGGTGCTGCACACCCCTACCGAACAGGTCACCAAGACCCCCGCCGAACTTGCCGAACTCTTCGCGGACATGTACGAGACGCTCGACGCCGCAAACGGTGTCGGACTCGCTGCGAACCAGGTCGGCCTACCGCTGCGACTGTTCATCTACGACTGCCCCGACCAGGGCCCGGACGGAAAGATGATCCGCCGCAAGGGCGAGGTCGTCAACCCCGTCCTGGAGACGTCGGCCATTCCCGAGACGATGCCCGACCCCGAGGACGACGACGAGGGGTGCCTGTCCGTCCCCGGCGAGCAGTACCCGACGGGTCGCGCCGACTGGGCACGCGTCACGGGCACCGATGCGAACGGCGAGCCCGTCGACATCGAGGGCACCGGATTCTTCGCGCGCATGCTGCAGCACGAGGTCGGGCACCTGGACGGCTTCCTGTACGTCGACGTGCTGATCGGCCGCAACGCCCGGGCGGCGAAGAAGGCCATCAAACGCGCGGGGTGGGGCAAGCCCGGGCTGTCGTGGGTGCCGGGAACCGTCGAGGATCCTTTCGGTCACGAGGATTGATCTGTTGTCCGTTTCGCTGGGGGCCCGCGTCACGCTTCGCTACCGCCTGCCGCCCGGCCACAGTCATCCGATGACGGACGTGGTCGGCGAGCTGATCGAGCACGGCGAGACCGTCGTCGCGGTGCGGGCGCGGGACGGCCGCGTCGTACGGGTGTCTCCGGAACGCGTCGTCGCGCTGAAGGCCTTGGGGCCCCGCCCGATCCGGACGTCGGAGATTCGCGGGCTCGAACGCGCTGCCGCCGACGGGTGGCCGGGCGTCGAACAAGAGTGGGTAGACGGGTGGCTGCTGCGCGCCGGACATGGATTCACCGGCCGCGCGAACTCGGCGACTCCGATCGAGCCGGGCGCGTCGGTGGCGTCGGTCGACCGAATTTCCCGATGGTTCCATGCTCGACTGCTACCTCCCACGCTGCTGCTCCCCGACCGTCTCGGCTCGGTACCCGAGGGGTGGACGACACGCGACGAGACGCTCGTCATGGCCGCGGACATCTCCCGCGTGCAGTTGCCGGAGGAATCGGTGTCGCTGATCTCCGACACCCCCGACGACGACTGGCTCGGGTTGTACCGGTATCGCGGCCGACCCCTGCCCACCGGCGCGCTCGACGTCATCTCGTCGATCCGCGATGGCGTCGTCGGTTTCGGTCGCATCGGCTCGGCGGCCAGCGCGATGCTGGCGATCGGACGTGCCGCGGTGACGAACGCTCCCGACGGCAGGCGCTGGGTGGGCTTGACGGCCATCGAAGTCGCCGAAGCGCACCGACGCAACGGGCTCGGCACGCGGATCTGCGGAGAGCTCGTCGCGTGGGGCCGGAATCAGGGGGCGACGCACGCGTACCTGCAGGTGTCGGCGGAGAACTCGAACGCGATCGCGATGTACGAGGGTCTCGGGTTTCTGGAGCATCATCGCTACCGGTATGCGGCTCCGCATGTGCACGAAAATACATAACCCGCTGTGTATTTTCGTGCACGTGCGCTGAGCGCCTAGGGTGACGGTCGTGCGATTGGCTACCTGGAACGTGAACTCCGTCCGCTCTCGTCAGGATCGGATCGTCGACTGGCTCGGCCGGTCCGACATCGATGTGCTGGCGATGCAGGAAACCAAGTGCAAGGACGCGCAGTTCCCGTACGAGCGGTTCACGGACATCGGCTACGAGGTCGCGCACGTCGGCCTGAGTCAGTGGAACGGCGTCGCGATTCTCTCGCGCATCGGCCTCGACGACGTGCAGATCGGCTTCGAGGATCAGCCCGGCTTCAGCAAGGACCCCGAGGTCGAGGCGGTCCGCGAGGCGCGTGCGATCGGAGCGACGTGTGGTGGCGTCCGCGTGTGGAGCCTCTACGTCCCCAACGGCCGCGAACTCGCCGATCCCCACTACACCTACAAGCTGGAGTGGCTGGCGAAACTGCGCGCCGACGCCCAGGCCTGGGTCACCGCCGACCCGGAGGCCCAGATCGCGCTCGTCGGCGACTGGAACATCGCACCGACCGACGACGACGTCTGGGATCCGGCCCTGTTCGAGGGCAAGACCCACACGTCGCAGCCGGAGCGGGACGCGTTCGACTCGTTCACCGAAGCAGGCTTCACCGAGGTCACCCGTCAGTTCACACCCGAGCCGAAGACGTTCACGTACTGGGATTACACGCAGCTGCGGTTCCCGAAGAAGCAGGGTCTGCGCATCGACATGGCGTTGGCGTCACCGGCTCTCGCCGCCCGCGTCACCGGCGCGTCCATCGACCGCGAGGAGCGCAAGGGCAAGGGCGCGAGCGATCACGCACCCGTCGTCGTCGATATTTCCTGACGGGCGGGCTCTCGAGCCGACGGTGCGACGAGTAAGCACCCGGCCAGGATCAACAGCCCGTGTGCGACGCGCAACCACGGCGGCAGGAAGAACTGCGGCAGGAACAATGCGAATCCTGCTGCGAAGACGTACACCTGCCAACCGCCGATCCTGCGCGCGACCAGGACCGTCGCAACCGCGATCAAGATCAGCCCGGCGCCGAACATCACCGTCTGAGTCGGGCCGTACCTGATGGGTTCGGCGAGGTCGATCAGCGCGTAACTCCCGGTGTCCTGGGCCTCGCGGCCGAGTTCGTGCAGCGCGAACGTCTCGGCGCCGTAGTACGGCAGAACCAGTCCGACGCCGATCAGCAGGACGGGTGTCATCGAGTCGGCCAGCTGTCGGACGGCCAGCACCAGCGTCAGAAACCCGATCATCGCGCACACGTGGGCGGCGACCCACAGCGGCGACGCGAACGCCTCGGCTCCCGCCGGGCCGGTCTCTGTCGAGTACGGGCGGAGTATCGGATAGAGCGCGAACAGGATTCCTGTGACGACGAACATGAGCGCCCCTTCCACACGGAGAGCGGCGCTCTCACATGGAAGCAGTATTCACTCCAGCGGCCGTGGAATCAAGAGCAGTGCTCTCGCCGCAAGTCCGGACCGAATGCGCCCCTGACTCACTCAGAGTGACCGAATGTCACCCTCGCTCCGGAAACCGGCCCGCACCCACGACTCACTCAGCAACGAGATCGAGGAACTCGGGGTTTCGGGCGAGGTAGCGCCGGACGTACGTGCAGATCGGCACGATCCGCCACTCACGGTCCCGCGCGGTGTTCAGCGCCCCGCGGACGAGGACGCCCGCCCAGCCACGGTCGCCGAACTCTTCCTTGATGACCGTGTGCATGAATGCGATCGCACCGTCGTCCGCGTCGCGGTAGCCGAGGATGCCGACCAACTCGTCGCCGAGAAACAGGTCGAAGCGATTGTGGGCGCAGTTGTCCTCGATGCGCACCGCAGCGGTGACGGCCGCTCGAGACGTGAAGTCGATGTGATCCATGTCACTATGAGACCAGCCGTTCGACGACCCGTCGACTCTTTCGTAGCGATTCGACGCAACGACGAGTCTCAACCGTTACTTGTCGACAGGAACTACGACGTCGGCATAGTCGGGATTGGCTGCGATGAATCGCTGCACGTAGGTACAGACCGGCTTCACCTTCCAGCCGTACGACCGGGCGCTGTCGAGAGACCGCCGTACGAGGATCGCCGCGAGGCCCTGATGGCCGAAATCTTCGGTGACGACCGTGTGCATGAACGACACGACGTGCGCGCGCGAGCCGCGTTTGGGCTGACCTTCGAACTCGTAGAAGCCGACGATTCCGACCAGGTCGCCGTTGAGCCTGAGCTCGAAGCGATTCTGATCCCTGTTGATGGAAACATCGGCACTGGGACTACTGGCAAGCACGAGTCACCTCCTTACCGAGGACTGTTTACCGTGACCAATATGTGACCTACACCACTATTAAACAGTGAACCAAGGTGCTTGTCACCCGTTTGTCGCAACAAACCTTCGGTGCCGTAGGTCCGCAACGCAATTGCAACGGTGAGACTGGTAAGCGTCATAGCCCGTCGTCATCGACGTTGTGATGCAACAACATTCATGCTCGACCATGCATCTGTCGCGAGCGCCCGAACCCCCGAAGGTACTGTTCACTTCCGTGAAGTTCCTACCGCTGACCCCCAACGGATCGACTCCTGTCCGCGCGCTGACGATCGCAGGCACGGACTCCGGTGGAGGGGCCGGGATTCAAGCCGACAGCCGCACGATGGCGATGTGCGGAGTACATGCATGCGTCGCCGTCGCCGCGGTCACGGTGCAGAACACCGTCGGCGTCAGCGGATTCCACGAGATCCCTCCGACCGTCGTGGCCGATCAGATTCGCACCGTCGTCGGCGACATCGGAATCGGCGCAGCCAAGACGGGCATGCTGGCGTCGTCGGCGATCATCGAAGCGGTCACCGCGACGTGCATCGAGGTGGGAATCGGCAACGACGGCTCGATCCCGCTCGTCGTCGACCCGGTCTGCGCGTCGATGCACGGCGATCCCCTGCTGCACGAGGAAGCGCTCGACGCCGTCCGGCACACCCTCTTCCCCATCGCGACTCTCGTGACGCCCAATCTCGACGAGGTCCGGCTGATCACCGGAATCGACGTGGTCGACGATGCGTCGGCCCGTCGTGCGGCCGAGGCGCTGCATGCGCTCGGGGCGAGATATTCGCTGGTCAAGGGCGGGCACCTGCGGACGTCGGAGCAGAGCACCGACATCCTGTTCGACGGCAGCGAGTTCGTCGAGTTCACGAGCCCGCGTATCGACACCGGCAACGATCACGGCGGCGGCGACACCCTCGCCGCGGCGATCGCGAGCGCACTGGCCAACGGCTACTCGGTGCCCGACGCCGTCGCCTTCGGCAAGGAATGGGTCACGCGCTGCCTGGCTGCGTCGTACGACCTCGGTGCAGGCCACGGCCCGGTGTCACCGCTCTGGCGTCTGCACGAGTCGCAGGATTCGTAGGTCCTCGGGCACACCGTTGAGCTTCGGCGCGAAAAATCCACGACGGTAGGGCCGGGCGGTCAGACCGAGGTGTTCGAGCGTTCCCGGCGGCATGCGCTCGAGTGACCGCTGCGAGATCATCAGGTTCCCGTTGCCTCCGGTTTCCATGACGCGTGCGGCCACGGTGACGTCGACGCCGAGCCAGTCCGAGCCGATCTGCCGTGGATTGCCGGTGTGTATCCCGACGCGCATGGTCGGTGTGTAGCCGTCGATGTCGACGTCGGTCAGCGCGCTGCGGGCCGCGGCCACCGCATGCAGCGCCTTGTCCGGGCGATGGAAGACGGCCATCAAGCCGTCGCCCAGTCGTTTGACGACCCTTCCGCCGTGCATGTCGACGGCAGGTTCGACGGCTTTCGACACCTGCCGCAGCAAGGTCAGCGTGTCCGCGTCACCGGCGACGAGCGACCACGACGAGAACCCGACGAGGTCGGTGAACACGATGGTGACGTCGCGCTCGCCACGTCCTCGGCCGGCTCGCTCGAGCAGTGCCTGCCACAGCTGCAGTGCGCCGAGACCGAGCTCGCGTGAGGCTCCCGGCTCGTCGCCTCGAAACCGATCGGCGACGCGTGCGACGGCGAGTGCCGATCCCGGACCTGCCATCGAGAGGGGATCTCCGAACGACGGGTCGCCGGGAAGTATCTGCCGGACTCTACGTACCGCTTCGACTATCGCCGGCCTGCGATCGACCGCACGGACCCAGTCGATCGTCGACGTCCAGTACGAGGGCACGAACTCGAGCGTAACCGACGGTCACACTCATTCACTCCCCCGAACGAGCCTCCGTGCGGGCTGCGCCGACGGGCACGCCGTCCGGACCTTCGACGGATTGGGCGTACGTTCCGATGCCGTAGGCCACGGCCGACGCGTTCTCGGCGAGTGCTGCTCGGTCCACGTTCGCCAGGGTGTCCTCGGCGGTGTGGTAGTTCTGGTCGAACGCTTCGTCGGCCGTTCCACCCCACTTGGCGGCCTGTTCCGGTGTCTTGTCCTCGTCGGCACCGCTGAAGACGCCGCCCGCCGGGATGCCGACCTCGATGAACGGGCCGTAGTCGGAGCGGCCGTCGAAATCGGTACCGTCGGCCGCGATGCCTTCCTGCTGCAGACGCTGAAGGAAGACGCGCTCGATGGCGTCGGATCCGGCGGGACCTGCGGGTGCTCCGACCTTGTCCGAGTCATCACCGTCGTAGGCGAGGTAGCCGGCGTTGTGCGAGCCGATCATGTCGAAGTTCAGGTACAGCGCGATGTCGTTCTTGTCCTCGTCGCTGAGTCCCTCGACGTACTTTGCGGAACCGACGAGGCCGAGCTCCTCGGCGCCCCAGAACGTGAAGCGCACGGCGTTGGTGACGTCGGGTTCGCTGCCCATCTTCAGTGCCGTCTCGAGAACAGCTGCGGTTCCGGTTCCGTTGTCGTTGATGCCGGGGCCTTCGGGAACGCTGTCCAGATGCGCGCCCGCGACGACGACGTTCGCGGTGTCACCGGTCTTGGTCTGCGCGATCACGTTGCGGCTCTTGGTCGTTGTCGTCTCGGTGTCGAGCGTCAACGTCAACTCCGGCGCCGACGCCACGGCCGGCCCGTCCTCGAGACTCACGCCTGCGGTCGGGATGCGGGCGATGTCGGATCCACCGAGTGTTCCGCCGTCGAGCGGGCCGGGCTCGTTGTTGACGACGACGACGGCTGCGGCACCCAGATCTGCTGCGACCGTTTGCTTCTGGCCGAACGGGCACACGCCGCGGTCGACGACGACGATCGCGCCCGACGCGTCGAGGCCGTCGTAATCCGTTGCCTCACAACCGGGAGAGTCGTCCTTGGGCGCGGCGACGACGCGCGCGGTGACGCCACCGTCCGGCGTCGACGGCGAGTACGTCAGTGCACTGACGTCGAGTTGCTGCTCCCCTGCCGCGAGAGTCTGTGTGGTCGCCTCGAATTGGTCGAATTCGAACTCCGGCGTCTCGACGTCGAATCCTGCGGATTCCAACTCGTCGACGACGTAATCGACGCTGGCGTCGTATCCCGGTGTGCCTGCGGCGCGATTTCCGTTGTTGTCGATCGCGATTCGTTCGAGTTGCTCGAGATGCCCTACCACCGCGTCCTCGGTGACGGCGTCGGCGAGGCCGGGTCCGTCCGCCGTCGCAACGGGAGTGGGTGCAGAACTGGCCGGTTGTTCGTCCCCCGAGGAGGTCGAACAACCGGCCAGAACGAGCGTGCCGACTGCGAGACTTGCCACCAGTGTCATCCGTCGCATGCAAGCACCCTAGCGGGGATCAAGCCGAATGGCCGGATGATTCGCACCCACAATCGGCAGCCGGAGATCCAGCACCCTAGCGGCTGTGACGCTATGCGTCCCTGCGATTGGTGACGAAGAGCGCCGCTCCGAACACGATCGCGGTGAACACGATGAAGTAGATCAGGCTGCCGATCGGTCCCCAGTGGAAGTCGACTCCGCCGTCGGAGCCGAGGAAGTGACTGGCGTTGAGCCACGGAAGGAACGGCTGGATAGCGCGGCCGACCGATCCGAACAGACCGAACAGCGACTCGATGACCAAGGGCCACAGCAGCAGCAACGCGATGGCGCCTGCGGACTGCCTGAGCAACGCGCCGACGCCGACCGCGATGACGACCTGGAAGAAGGCGAGAATCGCGGTTCCGTAGATGACACGCCACGTGCCGTCGACGTCGAAGCTGAGCAGTGTTCCTGCGTCGGCTCCGGCGAAGGTCTTGGTCGTGTAGAACGCGACGAGACCGAGGACGAAGCTGAGCACGAAGGCGAACACGCCGATCAGCGCGGCCTTCGCGACCAACACGGAGCTGCGGTTGGGGATCGCCTGGAACGTCGTCCTGATGACGCCGAAGCGGTATTCGCTCGTGACCGTCAGCGCCGCGAGAATCATCAGAACCATGACGCCGAAGCCGCCGACGCCACTGCCCACCGAGTCGTAGACGGACGGCAGGTACGGCTCGTAGTCCGGCGTATTACCCTGCGCCACTTGGTCTTGATACGACGTCAGGCCGATCTTGGAGGTGATACCGACGACGGCCGCGAGTCCGATGCCGAACACGATGACTGCGATCGTGCACCACCACGGCGACTTCGTCGATGTGATCTTGATACGTTCTGCTGCCAAGACACCCATCAGAGTGCACCTCCCATTGTTTCGGTGCCTTCACCGTGGTACTGAACGTCCTGGCCCGTGAGCTTCATGAACGCTTCTTCCAAAGATCCTCGCTGCGAGGACAATTCGTGCAGAACGATGCCGTTGCGGCCGGCGATGTCGCCGATCGCGTCCGTCGTCGAGTCGACGACGACCAGACCCGGCTGCAGTTCGTCCGCCCCGGCGGGCTCGCGGACCGTCAATCCCGCGGAGGTCAATGCGCTGCGGAGGGCGTCGAGCTGAGGGCTTCGCACGCGCACCGACGCCTCGGATGCATGATCGATGAAGTCCTGGACGGACGTGTCGGACACGAGCTTGCCTCGACCGATGACGACGAGATGCTCTGCCGTCTGCGCCATTTCGGACAGCAGGTGACTGGAGACGAGGACCGTACGACCCTCGGCGGCGAGGCGCTGCATGAACTTACGGATCCAGACGATGCCCTCGGGGTCGAGGCCGTTGACCGGCTCGTCGAACAGGAGCACCTTCGGGTCACCGAGCAACGCGCCTGCGAGGCCGAGACGCTGCGACATACCGAGCGAGAAACCGCCCGCGTTCTTCTTGGCGACGTCGCTGAGTCCGACGAGGCGCAGGACCTCGTCGACCCGCGATTTCGGGATGCCGTTCGACGCGGCCATCCACTTGAGGTGAGCGCGCGCCGACCGGTTGGGGTGCACCCACTTGGCGTCGAGAAGTGCTCCGACGGTACGCAGTGGCTGCTTGAGCTGGTTGTACGGCTTACCCTCGATGAGGGCGGTGCCGCTGGTAGGGCGGTCCAATCCGAGGATCATCCGCATGGTCGTCGACTTGCCTGCCCCGTTGGGGCCGAGAAAGCCGGTCACGATGCCCGGCTTCACCGTGAAGGTCAGATCCTCGACCGCTTTGGTGGCACCGTACTGCTTGGTCAGTCCCGTTACTTCGATCATGTAACCAACTGTCCCTCACCCGGGCATACCTGTACATCGGCCTCGAGTCGCGACTCGAGTCATCCTTTCGGATGATGGAGGGGCTTCGCCCACGTGCACGAAAATACATAACCCACTATGTACTTTCGTGCACATGGGCCGAAGGCCCCTACGAGGGCGAGCTGGCCTGCGCCCAGAACCGCTTCGGAATCCGCCCCGCCCGGCGGGCCTCGAACCCAGCCGCGACGGCGTGCCGCATCGCCGACGCCATCAAAGCCGGATCTTTCGCACGTGTGACTGCGGTCGCGAGAAGCACTGCATCGCAACCCAATTCCATCGCAAGTGCAGCATCGCTCGCTGTTCCGATGCCGGCGTCGAGAATGACGGGCACCCCTGCGGCCTCGACGATCATCTCGATGTTGTGCGGGTTCGAGATGCCGAGACCAGTTCCGATCGGCGCACCGAGCGGCATGACGGCGACGCATCCGATGTCTTCCAGCCTGCGGGCCAGCACCGGATCGTCGGTCGTGTACGGAAGCACGTGGAATCCGTCGTCGACCAATTGTTCTGCGGCCTTGACCAATTCGATGGCGTCGGGCAGCAGGGTTCGCTCGTCGGCGATGACTTCGAGCTTGACCCAGTCGGTGTCGAGCGCTTCGCGGCCGAGCTGGGCCGTCAGCACTGCTTCCGCTGCTCCGCGGCACCCTGCGGTGTTCGGCAGCGGCGCGATGTTCAGCTTCCGAAGCAGGTCGAGCACTCCGGTGCCACCGGCGGCGTCGACGCGTCGCATCGCGACAGTGGTCAATTCGGTGCCGGATGCGACGAGCGCGTCCTCCAGAACCGTCAGATTGGCGGCCCCGCCGGTGCCCATGATGAGCCGCGAATCGAAGGCCTTGTCGGCAATCTCGAGTACCTCAGCCACGCCGGGAGTGGAGCCTGCGGAACGACCCTTAACCACCCTGCACCGCCGTGAGAATCTCGACGGTACAACCCTTTTCGACGGTCGTGACGTCCCACCGACTCTTCGGGAGCACGACGCCGTCGACCGCGACGGCGATGCCCTTCTCCGGCATGGACAGCTGGTCGAGCAGCTGACGCATGGTGACGTCGTCGTCGAGAACGTGGTCCTGCCCGTTCACGGTGATCATGGTGTCCTACCTATCTCGAATCGGGCTGGGTCTGCAGCCTTCGTCTCGGGGAGTTCGTCGCCGGCGAGTAGTGCGGCGACGGCGTCTGCGGTGATGGGTGTCAACAGGATTCCGTTGCGCCCGTGGCCCGACGCGACGATGACGCGGTCGGAGATCCTGCCGATCACGGGCAGCCCGTCGGGACTCATGGGACGCAGTCCGGCGGCGGTCTCGTACAGCTCGTATTCGCCGATGCTGGGCATGAGGCGTTCGGCGTCGGCGATGAGATCACGCACCCCGGCGACGGTGACCTGCGTGTCGTCACCGGACTCGTACTGCGTCGCGCCGACGACCAGGCCGTCGCCGCGTGGAACGAGGTAGATCGGACGACCGTGGACGCTGCCGCGAATGGTGCGTGTAGGCGCCGGAATCGCGCTCGACCTGCGCCGCAGCCGCAGAATCTCGCCTTTCACCGAACGGACGGGCATGCCGGGCAACAGTGCTGCCGTGTGCGAACCCGCGGCGACGACGACCTGGTCGGCATCCAGCGCGTCGAGATCGGTGACGGCCTCGGCGACGAACTCGACCCCCGCGGCCGCTTTCTGCAGCGCCGCGACGAGCAACCGATTGTCGACGGCGAATTCGGTGGGCGCGAGGAGCCCGAGGCGGATGTTCTGCGCGAGCGAGGGTTCGAGTTCTCGGATCTCGGCACGCCCCAGCACGGAGAGCTCATGCCCCTGCGCCCCGACGAATTCGGCGATGGTGCGCAGGTCGGCGGCATCGGCGGCGTCGAGTGCGACGGTGAGCGATCCGCTCGACGAGAACACGTCGTCGGGAAGCGATCGCGCGAACTCCGGCCACCGTGCCAGCGACTGTGCACCCAGCTCGAGCAGGTCGTGTTCGCCGGGCCATCCCTCCGACAAGGGCGCGAGCATGCCACCTGCCACCCAGGAGGCTCCTGATCCGACGGACGGGTCGTACAGGTGGACCGACCAGCCGTCACGCGCCGCGCGTGCGGCCACCGACAACCCGATGACACCGCCACCGACGACGGCCAGGGACTTGGACATTCTCTTTCCACCTCACTCCCTGCGCCGGCATGATCCGGTTCAGGTATTGACGGTAAGGACGGGCGTGTCCACTCTCAGCCCTGCGAACCCCAGGACTCCCGTGTATGTATCGACTCCCGACAGACTACCGTTTGCTGTGTGCATCCCACTTCGAGTCCCCAGAACGAGACGGCGCGCGAGCGTTTGGCGTCGGCTCGCCTGTACCTGTGCACCGACGCCAGGCGTGAGAAGGGCGATCTAGCCCAGTTCGCCGAGGCTGCGTTGTCCGGTGGCGTCGACATCATCCAGCTTCGCGACAAGAACTCCGCCGGTGAGCGCGAGTTCGGCCCGCTCGAGGCGAAGGACGAACTGGCTGCGTTGGCGATTCTGTCGGCGGCGACCAAACGCCACGGCGCGCTGCTGGCCGTGAACGACCGCGCGGACCTCGCGCTGGCGTCGGGCGCCGACGTACTGCATCTCGGTCAGGGCGACCTGCCGGTGCATTACGCACGCCAGATTCTCGGCGACGACGTGCTCATCGGCCGGTCGACGCAGAATCGCAACCAGGCGAGTCTCGCCGCGATCGAGGACGGCGTCGACTACTTCGCGACGGGTCCGGTCTGGGCGACGCCGACGAAGCCCAATCGCAGCGCAGCTGGACTCGAACTGGTCCGCAGTACCGCGGAATCGGCGCCGACGCGGCCGTGGTTCGCCATCGGTGGCGTCGACGCGACCAACGTCGACGAGGTGTTGGCGGCCGGGTGCGAGCGGATCGTCGTCGTGCGGGCCATCACGCAGGCACGCGATCCGCAGGCCGCGGCTCGGGAACTGTCGCAGAAGCTACGAGGCTGACTCCAGCCACGACAACACCGTCGACGGCGCCAGCACCTGAACGGACGTCGGCAGTCGCTGTTGCAGTCCGCGGTCGGCGGTGACGAGCGCGGTCAGGCTGTCCGCTGCGGCAGCGCGTCGGGCGAGTTCGTCGTCGCCGCTGCCGGGCGCGTGAATGACCGGGATGCGTGCGTCGTCGAACGTTGCTCGACGCGCCTCGCCCTCGAGAACCGCGTCGATGTGCGTCAGCCAGCCGAAGTCTCCGCCGGGGAGTTCGACGGTGCGCGGCACCGCGTCGGCGAGCGACGTCAGCAGCTCACCCGTAGCGCCGCTGCGATCACGCCACCAGCCGTTGGGGCGTGAGCCGAGCACGTTGGCGGTGTCGAGCAGGATGCGCAGCGGCATGGTGCGCAGGGTCGGCCAACTGATCTCGAAGCCCGGATGCAGCGGCAACTGGTCCACCACGTGCTCGGGAACCCAACGCAGCTCGGTGCTTTCACCGTTGGGCGTCGTCGCGAGCTGACTCGGAGTGTCGGCGACGACGGTCGTGTAGGTCCATTCACTGTCGGCTCGTGCGGTGACTTTCTCGCCGCGCACGTGCACGTGCTCGGCCGTGATGCCCGCTTCTTCCTCGGCCTCGCGCACCGCGGCGTGGACGGTGGTCTCGTGACTGTCCCGCGCCCCGCCCGGCAGGGCCCACGTTCCGCCTTGATGCGACCACGGAGCGCGGTGTTGGAGCAGCACCGTCGGGGTGCCGTCGGCCGAGGGCGCGCGCAACAGCAGACCTGCGGCGCCGTGCTTTCCCCAGTGCCGCGTGCCGTTCTCGCCTACAACCCACCCGTCGCCGTCGCCGCGCATACGACACACCTTAGGTGAACCGACGTGGGGTGTGTTCACCGTCCGAGTACACGGGCGTGCTGCTACTTATATGCTCGGGCATGTGACTGTGGTCGGCACTACACCCTCTGCTGCCGTACCTCCTACGACTGCAGCATCCACCGCGGACAGCGATTCGCGTCGCGATCTGCAGCGGTTGGTGCGGTCGACTCCCGTGCGCATGATCGCCTTCGGGGTCCTTCTCGTCGTGTCGTTCGTTGCGTCCGGAGTCGTGACGTCCGTGGCGGTCGCCGATCGCGCCGAGACACTCGACACGCTGCTCGTTCGCACCGAGCCGCTGGCCAATTCGGCTCAGAATCTCTACGGCGCCTTGTCCGTCGCCGACGCGGCCGCGTCCACTGCGTTCCTCGCCGGGGGTCTCGAGCCGCAGGAGACGCGCGACCGGTACACGCAAGCGATCGGCGACGCGGGTGCCGAGATCGTCCGGGCATCCAACGGTCTCGGCGACACCGACGACGACGCGCGCATGGTCTTGATGGAAATTGCTGCCGGTTTGCCCGTGTACACCGGGCTCGTCGAAACTGCACGCACCAACAATCGCGTCGGAAATCCCGTCGGCGCTGCGTACCTCGGTGAGGCGTCGAACCAGATGCAGACGGTGCTGCTCCCCCGCGCCGAGCGCCTGTACACCGACCAGTCCGCGCGTGTCGCGGCCGATCAGGAGCGGTTCACGCGTCCACCGCTGTTCGCGATCGCGTTGATCGTGGCGTGCCTGGCCTTGCTCGTACTCGCGCAGATCTTCCTGTCCAAGCGCACCAATCGCACGTTCAACTGGGGATTCCTCGGCGCCACCGCGACGATGGCCATCTTCCTCGGCTGGATGCTCGTGGGCGGACTGATCTCGTCGACGGCCACCGACCGCGCCCTCGAGCGAGGCGTCGACCCGCTCGAGAATCTCACGTCCGGTTTCATCCTCGCCCAACAAGCACGCGCCGACGAGACTCTCGACCTCGTGCGACGCGGCAGCACCCGCGGATACGACGCCGAATTCACCTCCAACACAGACAAATTGACGACCTTGTTCGCCGACGACCCGGACATCACCGAGACGTTGGCAGCGTGGAAGGCCTCGCACGGAAGAATCGCCGACGCCTTGCGCACGGGAGATTTCAACTCGGCGGTGACCATCACGACGGGCAGCGGCGTCCTCGATTCGTCGGCCCAGTTCCGCGCATTGGACGGCAAACTGGTCGACGGCATCGAGCAGGCTCGAATCGAGCTGCGCGGCAACGTCCTTCGAGCCAAAGCCGCATTGGGCGGATTGACTTCCGGCGCAGTGACGTTGACGATCGTCGCTGCCGCAGCCGTCGGGGCAGGCATCGCACCGAGACTTCGGGAGTACCTGTGAAACGTACTGTGGCTCTTGCGGTTCTCCTTCTGGTCGCACTGCTGACGGTGGGCTGTACGACGCAGCCTGCGATCCCGACGGTCCCCGACGTCGACTACTCCGAGCAGCCGTTCCCCGACGGCGCAGGACCGGCAAGTACGTCGCCGGACCCGGCAGCACCCGATGCGCAGTGCACCAGGCCCACCGCCAGCTTGCGGCCGACCCCTGCCGGACTCGTCCCTGCCCCACCGACTCCGACCGTCGACGCCATCCGCGAACGCGGCCGGCTCATCGTCGGACTCGACACCGGGAGCAACCTCTTCTCGTTCCTCGAACCGATGGACGGCAAACTCGTCGGCTTCGACGTCGACATCGCACACGAGATCGCCCGCGACCTGTTCGGTGACCCCGACCGCATCGACTTCCGCATCCTCACCTCCGCCGAACGTATCGAGGCACTGCAGGATTCGAGCGTCGACGTCGTCGTGAAGACGATGACCATCACGTGTGCACGCAAGGAGCAGGTGTCGTTCTCGACCGTCTACTTCCAGGCGCAGCATCGAGTGCTCGCGGTGCGGAACTCCGGGATCAACGGCGTCGCCGATCTCGCGAACCGGCGCGTGTGCGCGGTCGACGGCACGACGTCGCTTCGACGCCTCGAACGCATCGTGCCGACAGCGCAGATCGTGACGGCTGCGATGTGGTCGGATTGCCTTGTCGTACTACAACAACGACAGGTCGACGCCATCAGCACCGACGACACCATTCTCGCCGGTCTCGCCGCGCAGGATCCCTATCTCGAACTCGTCGGCGCCAGTCTGAGCCCGGAATCGTACGGCGTAGGGATCAAGAAGGAGAGCGAGGACTTGGTCAGAGAAGTCAACGGCACGTTGGAACGCATCCGCGCCGACGGCACCTGGAACCGCCTGTATTCGCGCTGGCTCACGGTCATGGGAGCCTCGCCCGGACCACCGTCCCCGTCGTACGTGGACTGAGCGCCGCATGAGCACTCGCGATCCGGAAACCCCCACCGGGCCGGCAACAGCCCCCGCGGCCATGACGGCCGCGTCCGACCGCACCCAGGCCTCCGAACGTACTCAAGTATCCGAGCGGACCCAAGCCTCCGAACGCACCCAGGCCTCAGAACGTACCCAAGCCGCGGACCGGACGCAGGCCGTCGATCGAACCCAAGCGTCCGAACGCACCCAGGCTGTCCCTGTCGCACGGTCGTCTCGGTCGTCGAGAACGTCCGGACGGGCTCGGTCCGGACGCAGCAACGGAATTCGCCGACGCCTCGGCGCCGGGCTGGTCGACGTCCCCCGCGTAGATCCGGTCGATCCCGCGACCGCCGTCATGAAGGATCCGACGGTGCCGCAGAAGAAGCGGTTCTGCTGGAAGTGCAATTCGCCGGTCGGTCGCAGCGCGGCCGGGGAGCCTGATGTCGAGGCGGGCAGGTGCCCTCACTGCGGCGCGCATTTCGACTTCTCGCCGCTGCTCGAGCCGGGTGATCTGGTCGTCGGGCAGTACGAGGTGCAGGGCTGCATCGCGCACGGTGGTCTCGGCTGGATCTATCTGGCCATCGACCGCAACGTCAGCGACCGCTGGGTGGTGCTGAAGGGTCTGCTGCACTTCGGTGACGACGAGGCCCATGCCGTCGCGGTCGCCGAACGGCAGTTCCTCGCCGAGGTCGCGCATCCGGGCGTCGTGAAGATCTACAACTTCGTCGAACAGCCGCGAGGCGACGGGACGAAGGTCGGCTTCATCGTCATGGAGTACGTCGGTGGCCGCTCGCTACGCGACATCCTCTCTGCGCGTGACGATCACGAGCGCATGCCGATCGAGCAGGCCATCGCCTACGTGCTCGAAGTCCTGCCTGCGCTGTCGTATCTGCACTCGATCGGGCTGGTCTACAACGACCTGAAGCCCGAGAACATCATGGTCACCGACGACCAGATCAAACTCATCGACCTCGGTGCCGTCGCCGGGATCGAGGACTACGGATACCTGTACGGAACGGCTGGGTATCAAGCGCCCGAGATCGTCGAGACCGGTCCGACGATCGCATCCGACATCTACACCGTCGGAAGGACTCTCGCCGTTCTGACGTTGAAGATGCCGTCGACCGGAGGTCGTTACGATCCGGGCATCCCGTCCCCGGACGACTACGACTTGTTGCAGACGTACCCGTCGTTCCATCGACTGTTGTTGCGCGCCACCAACACCGATCCGACGCAGAGATTCGCCTCCGCCGACGTGTTGGCAAGCCAGGCGACGGGTGTCCTGCGAGAAGTTCTGGCGCAGCAGACGGGCACCGAACGACCGGGCCTGTCCACCGCGTTCAGTCCGCCGCGTACGGTGTTCGGCACCGAGGAATCCGTCGGCCGCACCGACACCTACGTCGACGGCAAGGTTCGCGGCGACCGGATCAGCGCGCGAGAAGTCGTGTCGGCGCTGCCGGTTCCGCTCGTCGATCCGACCGATCCCAGCGCACCACTCCTGGCCGCCGCCGTGCACAGTGAGCCGCAGCAGACACTCGACTCGTTGGCGCATGCGCGACGCAACGGCATCGAACGATTCGCCGACGGCTCCTCCGGTGGCCTCGAGATCACGCTCGCCGAAGTCAAGGCGCACATCGACCTCGGTGACGTCGGTACCGCGACATCGGTTCTGTCGCAAGTCAGAACCACAGGCGACGACCCGTGGCGCGTGGACTGGTACGCAGGCCTGCTCTGCCTGCTCCGCAGCGAATTCACCGTCGCGCCTGTCCATTTCGAGAAGGTGCTCGATGCGATGCCGGGCGAGCTCGCTCCGAAGATCGCGCTCGCGGCCAGTGCAGAACTGATCGTGGAAGGTGACGCGACACTCGACGCCGACGAGCGCGAGAAGTGTCGTGCGCGCGCGGAAACGTATTACCGCGTCGTCTGGCGGACCAGCCGCGCGGTCGTGAGTTCGGCGTTCGGGCTCGCACGCCAGCTCGCCTACCGAGGTGAGACGGACGCAGCCGTCGCGGCGCTGGATCAGGTCCCGATCAGTTCCCGTCACTATGCGGTCGCCAGAATGACGAGCATCCTGACGCTGTTGATGGATCGTTCGGCGAAAGACCTGCAGGAGAGCGATTTTCGGGAGGCCGCACGACGCGTCGGGATGCTCCCGCGCAGCGAAGCGCGGGCGCTGCAGATGCGCACGTTGGTGCTCGCGATGGCGATGGACTGGATCCGATCGGGCCACGCCTCCGAAGCGGAACGCGAACCCATTCTCGGCGTCCACTTCACCGACACCGGTCTGCGCAAGGGCACCGAAGCGGGTCTACGTGCGCTGGCCCGCAACGCAACCGACCGTGCGCACCGGTTCACGCTCGTCGATCTCGCGAACGCGATCAGGCCTCGTTCGCGGTTCTGACCAGCGCGTCCGTCGCTCGTGCGATGGCGAGTTCCTCGTTGGTGGGAACGACGAGCACCGTCACCGCCGACGCATCCGTCGAGATGACCCGAGCATGCTTGGAGCGCTGTGCGTTTCGCTCTTCGTCCACCTCGATGCCGAACCCGGACAGGTTCGCGAGCGCGTCCGCCCGCACGCTGGCTGCGTTCTCGCCGACACCCGCCGTGAAGGTGATCGTGTCGAGGTGCCCGAGCTCGAGCATGTACGCACCGATGTACTTGCGGAGACGATGAACGTACACGTCGTACGCGAGCGACGCGTCGGAGTCACCGTCGTCGATTCGTTTCTGCAACGCTCGAAAGTCGTTGATACCGGACAAACCTTTGAGGCCCGACCGTCGGTTCAGCAGTTCGTCGATGGCATCCACATCCATGTCCGCACTGCGACGCAGATGCATGACGACGCCAGGATCGATGTCACCACTACGTGTACCCATGACGAGTCCTTCGAGCGGCGTCAGCCCCATGGACGTGTCGATCGGTGAGCCGGCACGAATCGCCGACGCGGATGCTCCGTTGCCGAGATGCAGGACGATCTGGTTCAGCCCGTCCCGACCGAGGAACTGCTCGACCTGCTGCGAGACGTACTCGTGGGACGTGCCGTGAAAGCCGTAGCGTCGAATACCGTGCTGTCGGGCGATGTCTCGATCGATGGCGTACGTCGCGGCTGCGGCAGGGAGACCGTGGAAGAACGCAGTGTCGAACACTGCGACGTGAGGCACGTCGGGAAGCTGCGTGCGCGCCACCTCGATACCGAGAACGTTCGGTGGATTATGCAGCGGCGCAAGGCTGCTCAACTCGTCGATCTTCTTCAGAACTTTGTCGTCGACGAGCGTCGGCCGGTAGAAGACCTCACCGCCGTGCACGACGCGATGCCCGACGGCACTGACACTGTCGCCGAGATCGACGCCGGCATCGGCCAGCATGTCGAACGCGATCTGCAGGCCCTTGGCGTGGTCGGGGATCTCGAGTTTCTTCTCGGATTCGTCACCGGACAGATCGAGTACGACGCGACCCTCGCTCTCGCCGATCTGCTCGACGAGACCGCTCGCGACGGCGGTTCCGTTTTCTGTGTTCACGACCTGGAACTTGATCGACGACGAGCCGGAGTTGACGACGAGAATGCTCATTCGGACAGTCCCTGCGCTTGGATGGCGGTGATGGCGACGGTGTTGACGATGTCCTCGACCAACGCGCCGCGCGAGAGGTCGTTGACGGGCTTGGCGAGACCTTGCAGCACCGGTCCGACCGCGACGGCGCCCGCGCTGCGCTGAACCGCCTTGTACGTGTTGTTGCCGGTGTTGAGATCAGGAAAGATGAACACCGTCGCACGTCCGGCGACCTTCGAGTCCGGCAGTTTCGATTTCGCCACCGTCGGCTCGACGGCAGCGTCGTACTGAATAGGCCCTTCCACCAACAACTCTGGACTACGATCGCGCACCAGCTGGGTGGCTTCGCGGACCTTGTCGACGTCTGCGCCGGTGCCGGAATCACCCGTCGAGTAGGACAGCATCGCGATGCGCGGGTCGATGCCGAACTGGGCCGACGTCTGCGCCGACGAGATGGCGATGTCGGCCAGTTGCTCGGCCGACGGATCGGGGACGATCGCGCAGTCGCCGTATGCGAGAACACGATCCGACAGACACATCAGGAAGATACTCGACACCGTGTTCACGCCGGCTGCGGTCTTGATGATCTCGAACGACGGCCTGATGGTGTGGGCCGTCGTATGCGCGGCACCGGACACCATGCCGTCGGCGATTCCCTTGTGCACCATCATGGTTCCGAAGTACGAGATGTCGGTCATGATCTCGCGCGCACGTTCGATGGTCATGCCCTTGTGCTTACGCAGTTCCGCGTACTCGGCCGCGAACTCCTCGGCATGATCGGAGGCCCTCGGGTCGAGAACCTGAGCGTCGTCGAGGTCGACGCCCAACTCCGCTGCACGACGACGAATCGGGCCTTCCTCACCGAGAATCGTCAGCTGTGCGACCTGACGCTGCAGCAACCGCCCCGCCGCACGCAGGATTCGGTCGTCGCCACCTTCGGGCAGCACGATGTGCTTGCGGTCGGCGCGGGCACGCTGGATGAGCTGGTACTCGAACATCTGGGGTGTCGTGATCGACGGGATGCTGAGTTCGAGGCTGTCGAGCAGCGCACGGGCGTCGACGCGCTGTTCCATCAGACTCAGCGCGGTGTCGACCTTGCGCTGAGACCCGACCGCGACGCGTCCGCGTGCCTTGGCTGCCGCCGATGCCGTGTCGAACGTGCCGAGGTCGGTCGTCAGGATCGGCAGACGTGGTCCGAGTCCGGCGACGAGCCGCGCGATGGCCGGATGTGGCTCGATTCCGCCGTTCATGATGATGCCGGCGAGCGACGGAAAGCCTTCTGCCTCATGTGCATTGACGAGTGCGAGCAGGACGTCCGATCGATCCGCCGGCGCGATGACGACGACGCCCTCCGTCAGCCGTTCGAGGATGTGCTCGGCCGTCATACCCCCGACCATGACGCGCAGGGCCTCGCGCTGCATCAGCTCGGCGTCGCCGCTGTACAGCTGGCCGTCGACGGCGTCGAGCAGCTCGGCCATCGTCGGTGCGATCAACAGTGGGATCTCGGGCAGGCTCCAGGCCGGTACGCCGAGGGGCTGCAGGGCAGCAGTGATGTCGTCGAGTTTCTCCGGATCGCATCGATTCGCCACGATCGCGACGAGATGCGCGTGGTTGGCCTTCAGTTCCGACTGACACAGCTGGCCGAGCTGCACGATCTCCTCCGTCGACCGCTCGGACCCACGCAACGACAGCAGCACGGGCGCACCGAGATTCGCGGCGATACGCGCATTGAACCCGAGTTCGCTCGGGCTACCGACGTCGGTGTAGTCGCTGCCGACGATCACCACCGCATCGCATTGGGATGCGACGTCGTGATAGCGCGAGACGATGTCGCCGAGGGCCGCGTCGGGATCGGCATGTACTTCCTCGTACGTGACGCCGAGGGACTGCTCGTACGTCAGATCGGCCGTCGTGTGGTCGATGAGAAGTTCGAGGATGTAGTCCGTCTCGGTGGTCGAACGAGCGATGGGCCGGAACACTCCGACACGTGCCGCGGACGCGCACAGCATCTGCAGGACGCCGAGAGCGATGGTCGATTTACCGGTGTCGCCCTCGGGGGACGCGATGTAGATGCTCGATGCTGGCTCGGCCATGCCAGCCAGAGTAGCGGGTGAAGTGTTGACAGAAGGTGACCTGCCGTAGTCGGATCGGTCATGGCCGAATCACCGTTTCCCGACGTCCGCTGGGGTAGCGAGAACAGCTTCCTCACGAAGCCCGCGAATGCGTTCGCCGCGACCAAGCCCGGGTCGTGGGTCATCAGGAACCTCGCGGGCGTCGACCGCAGGCTTCTCGAGCGAACCGACGGCAAGTTCACGATCCTCGGACCGATCGGCGCACCCGTCGTGCTGCTGACGACGACGGGCCGCAAGTCCGGAGTGCCGCGGACTTCACCGCTGCTCTACTACCGCGAGGGCGAGCAGCTCTACGTCGTCGGCAGCAACTTCGGGCAGCAGCACCACCCTGCCTGGACGTCGAACCTCCTCGCCGACGCCCGGGCCACCGTCGCCATCGGGGGCAAGAAGATCCCGGTGACCGCGACACCTGTCCTCGGGGCCGAGAAGGTGAGGATCTTCGACGAGTTCACCAAGATCACCCGGGTGTACGGCGAGTACAAGACCCGGACCGACCGGGATATGAGGATGTTCGCCCTCACCGCCGCTGTTGCCTGACCGCCGCTGTTGCCTCACCGCCGCCCCCACCGCTTGAATGGTCCATTCATACGATCAGATAGCTTCGCAGCGCCATTCAAGCAGGCCCGCGCCCGATCCCGTGACCGCTTGAATGGTTCACGCATACGAACCAATAGCTTCGATGGTTCATTCAAGCGGTCAGAGACAGCGGCGGTCAGAGACAGCGGCGGTCAGAGGCAGCGGAAAATCAGCCCAACTCCCGCAACCGCGGAGCCAGATCGCGCTCGAACAGCTCGAGGAACCGCTTCTGATCGTGCCCGGGCGCGTGGAAGACGAGGTGATTGAGCCCCGCATCGGTGTAGTCCTTCACCTTCGCGACCGCCTCGTCCGGATCCGAAGCCACGATCCACCGCTTCGCCACCTGCTCGATCGGCAACTCATCCGCCGCCTTCTCCATCTCGATCGGATCGTCGATCGAATGCTTCTGCTCCGGCGTCAGCGACAACGGCGCCCAGAACCGAGTGTTCTCCAACGCCAACTCCGGATCGGTGTCGTAGGAAATCTTGATCTCGATCATCTTGTCGATCTCACCGGCATCACGCTCGGCCTTACCCGCGCCCTCTTCCACGGCCGGCAGCAGCTTGTCGGTGTACAACTCCATACCCTTACCCGAGGTACAGATGAAACCGTCCCCCGCACGACCTGCATACCGCGCGACGACGGGACCGCCCGCCGCGATGTAGACCGGAATGCCGCCGTCGGGGACGTCGTAGATCGAGGCGCCCTTCGTCGTGTAGTACTCACCTTCGAAGTCGACGCGATCACCGAGCCACAGCTCACGCATCAACCGCACCGACTCACGCAGCCGCGCGAACCGCTCCTTGAACTCCGGCCACTCGCCGCTGTACCCGGTCGCGATCTCGTTCAGAGCTTCACCGGTACCGACGCCGAGCATGATGCGTCCCGGATACAGGCAGCCCATCGTCGCGAACGCCTGCGCGATCACCGACGGGTTGTACCGGAACGTCGGCGTGAGCACCGAGGTACCGAGCTGAATCGTCTTCGTCCGCTCACCCACCGCCGTCATCCACGCCAGCGAGAACGGCGCATGCCCACCCTCGTGACGCCACGGCTGAAAATGGTCACTGACCGTCGCCGAATCCATACCGTGCGCCTCGGCCAACACACCGAGTTCGACGAGCTCCCGCGGACCGAACTGCTCCGCCGACGCCTTGTAACCGAGCTTCAAAGCCTGTGCCACGCGCTACTCCCTCGTTATATGTCACTAATCATTCGATTGTGCACGCTGAAACCGACGCCCAGCGTCTTATTCGATTCCGAGCACCGTCACCACGGCCGCGAGAACGGCCACGAACCCGATGCCGACGGCGAAGATCCACAGTTCGCGCGCCTCGGGCATCGGTGCACCGGACTCCAGTGCCTTGCGGACCTGCAACCATCGGCGCAGTCCCACCATCGCAGCCGACGCCGCCATGAAGATCAGGACCAGCCCGAGTGTGGTTCTGACCCAGCCCGTACTGAAGTCGGGGACCAGGTGCACGATCGCGATCCCACCGGCCAGCAATCCGAGCGACGTCCGCATCCACGCCAGGAACGTCCGTTCGCTGGCGAGCGTGAATCGTTCGTCCGGTCTGGTCGACGGGTCATCTGCCACGACTCCAACAATAACGATCAGCCGGATTTCAACCATGGTGGCAATGGAAAGAACCCTCCACACTTGGATCACAAGTCCCTTCGACCATGAAAGAGGCAGGCCATGTCCGACTCTCAGCGCACCCAGATCGATATCGGCGTCGGGATCCTGGTCGGACTGTGTGGCTACTCCCCCGACGAAGCCTTCGCAGAACTGACCGCGTTCGCTCACCGTCACAAGGTCGGATTGATCTCGACGACGAAGGCTCTGACTCTGCTGGCTCAGACCGCACCGACGACTGCAGGCATCGAGAACTCCGCGACCGAAGCTGCCCGGCTCCGGTGGCATTCGATCCTCCAGCGCGCCGATCCGCAGATCATCGAGCACGCCGCCTGACCCCGTCCCACCCCCGTCACTCGCAAACGCAAACGCATATGCGTTTGCGTGGGCTGAGTCGTGCGATGACGGGGAGGGACGCGGCGATACCAATGTGAAAAGAATCTGCACGATTCCATTGGTCGACGCGCTGGAACAGGTCCTGTCCAATGGACGCAATCGCCTTCTACGACAGGTTCTTCATTCATGTCCCACCGGTCGCGTTATGTCCTACGACGAATCGTCCAAGCGTTCAGCGTCGTCGTGCTCACCTACACGTTCGTGTTCTTCGTGCTGAACATCCTTCCAGGAAATCCCATCGAGAGCAGGATCAACAGTCCTGAGAACCCGATCTCCGCGAAGGACGCCGAGGTTCTGACCGCTTACTACAACCTCGACAAGTCCGCGCTCGAACAGTTCTGGATCTCGGTGTCACGCCTTCTGCACGGTGACCTCGGTTTCTCCCTGACGAGCGGCAAATCCGTGACGTCGTTGCTCGCCAGTGCAATTCCGCAGACGGCCGCACTTGCGTTGTTCGCCTTCGTCATTGCCGTCGTCGCAGCAGCCGGCATCGCACTCACTGCCGTATTCGCGCCGTCGTCGTGGCTTCGAGAATTCGCTCGCGGAATTCCACCGATCTTCCTGTCGGTACCGTCGTTCATCGTCGGACTTGTTCTGCTGCAGATCTTTTCGTTCCAACTCGGTATCGTCTCCGCGATCGCCGACGAGGGCGTCGCGTCGCTCTGGCTTCCCGCTGTCGCACTTGCCATTCCGGTGTCGGCACCGATCGCACAGGTCATGATTCAAGGATTGGCGACGGCATCGGCTCAGCCGTACGTCGACATCCTCCGATCCAAAGGACTCCGCGAGGATCGCGTCATATTCGGCCACATCGTCAAGAACGGCTCGATTCCCACACTGACGATCGCCGCCATCACGATCGGCGAACTGCTGGCCGGCTCCGTCATCACCGAGACGATCTTCTCACGCACCGGTATCGGATTTCTGGTCGAGGACGCGGTCCGCAACCAGGACCTACCGATCATTCAGGCGATCGTCATCCTCGTGTCGACGGTCTTCGTCATCACCAATCTGATTGTCGACCTGGTGTATCCGGTCATCGACCCGCGCATATCGGTGGCATCGACCCGCGAGGCGGTAACCGCATGACGACAACCCTGACACGAACCCACCAGCGCAGGACAAGACACTGGACCGTCGGCGACATTCTCGCGATCGTGGCCCTCCTCGTCGTCGCCGCGTTCATCGTCGCGCCGTCGCTCATCGCGCCGTTCGATCCGCTGCAAGAATTTCCCGACGCCCCGCTGCACGGGCCGACTACGACGCATTGGCTCGGCACCGATTACCTCGGCCGAGATCAGTTGAGCCGCTTGGTCCACGGGACCGCCGTCACGATGCTGGGTTCGGTGATCGCCGTCGTCATCGGCCTCGTCGTCGGCACTGCCCTCGGCTTGGTGTCTGCGTACTTCGGCAAGGTCGTCGACACTCTGGCCAGCAGGATAGCCGACGTCTTGTTGTCGATTCCGACGTTGTTGCTGTCGATCACGATCATCGTGGCGCTCGGCTTCGGCACGGTCAATGCCGCTATCGCCGTCGGTGTTTCGACCATCGTCGTGTTCTTCCGTCTGATGCGCTCGGAGGTGTTGACGGTCAAGAACCTTCCGTTCGTCGAAGCCAGCGAGCATCTCGGCGCAGGCAACATTCGAATCCTGGTGCGCCACATCCTCCCTAACGCGTACTCATCCGTTCTCGCTTTGGCTGCACTGCAATTCGGTACTGCGATCTTGTCGATCGCGGCACTGAGCTTCCTCGGATACGGCGCCAATCCGCCCACACCGGAATGGGGTCTGATGATCTCCGAAGCGCGCAACTACATTCATACGGCGCCGTGGCTGATCATCGTTCCCGGTGTGGCCATAGTGGTCACCGTGTCGAGCATCAGTCGCGTCAGCCACCTGATCAGAAAGAGAGTCGGCTAGATGACCGTTCTGGATCGAGACCGCACCGACCTTGCGACCGTCGTCGCAGCAGCGGGGTTGACCATCGCCTACGGGGACGCCGATCCGGTCGTCCGAGATGTCGATTTCGAACTACGCCGCGGTGAGACACTGGCCCTCGTGGGGCAATCCGGCTCGGGAAAGACGACGATTGCTCGCGCGGCCATCGGGATGTTGCCGGGCTCGGGCAGGATCACCGAAGGTCTCGTGACAGTGCACGGTACCGACGTCACCGGATATACCCAGTCCCAGTGGCGCGGATTGCGCGGGTCCACCATCGGTTTCGTGCCGCAGGACCCGCTCGGCTCGCTCGACCCGCTCAAGAAGATCGGCCATCAGATCGCCGAAACCCTTCTGCTGCATGACATCGTCGATCGAAAGTCGGTGAAGCAGGAGGCGGTGTCGCTGCTCGAGCGCGTCGGGGTTCGAAATGCCCGAGAGCGCATCGGCGCCTACCCTCACCAACTGTCGGGTGGACAGCTGCAGCGTGTGCTCATCGCCATCGCCATCGCAGCCCGTCCGTCGATTCTCGTCGCGGACGAGCCGACATCGGCACTCGACGTCACAGTCCAGGCTCGCATTCTCGACCTGCTGAGCGACTTACGCACCGACCTCGGGCTCGGCGTCCTGCTGATCACCCACGACCTCGCACTCGCGCGTGATCATGCGCACGACGTGCTCGTACTCAATCACGGCGTAGTGCGCGAAACCGGGCGCGCTACAGAGGTTCTCGGATCACCGCAGGACGATTACACCCGAAAACTCATCGCCGACGCACCGGCACTCTCGCTGGAGAAGTACGCCTCCCGTCTCGCCCCCGCCACGCACGAGACGGCGCTCGGTGTCGTCGACCTCGTGAAGACCTTCCGGTCGACCGACGGTGGGCCGCCCACGACAGCACTCGACCGGGTCTCGTTCTCCGTCGCCCGCGGTACGACGCATGCCGTCGTCGGCGAGTCCGGAAGTGGGAAGACGACGGCCGCGAGGATCGTCAGCGGCCTGGAGCAACGGGATTCGGGGAGTGTGGAGATCTTCGGCGAGCCGCTCGACACGTCCAGGAAGGCCCGTCGGGCGAATGCGAGACGCCTTCAACTGGTCCAGCAGAACGCACTGGCCGCAATGGATCCGCGCTACAGCGTCGAGAACATCGTCGCCGAACCGCTCGCCATCTCCCGACTCGGACGTCGGGCGGAGCGTAGGAAGAAAGTGCTCGACGTCCTGGACAAGGTGGCGTTGCCGTCGGACATTCTCGATCGGCGACCGTTCGATCTGTCCGGCGGCCAGCGCCAACGCGTCGTACTGGCTCGGTCTTTGGTTCTTGCTCCGGACATTCTCGTTCTCGACGAGCCGACGTCGGCGCTCGACGTGAGTGTTCAGGCGCGGATCGTGGATCTTCTCGTCGACCTGCAGTCCGAGTTCGGGTTGACGTACGTGTTCATCTCCCACGACCTGTCGCTCGTCCGTCAGATCGCGGACACCGTGACGGTGCTCGAGCACGGCCGACTCGTCGAATCCGGCAGCGCACGAACAGTATTCGATTCACCACGGGACGAGTACACGATCCGGCTGATCGACTCCGTCCCCGGCCGAAACCCCCTGACAGCCTGAATCGTCTCGAAGCCCGAAGGAACCCATGCATTTCCGCTCTCGTCGTTCGTCCGTTCTGCGCGCCGTCAGCCTTGCGGCCGCCACACTCATCGCAGTCAGCGCCTGCTCGGGTGCGTCGGCGGATCCGGTGGTCTCGTCGAACGAGCGTGGTGGCGACTTCGTCTACCTCGACGCCGAAGTGACCGCCTCGATGCAGGTACAGGTCAGCTATTGGCAGAACAGCGCCGTCAAGGACCAGATGCTCGATCGTCTGGTCTATCAGGATCCGAAGACGTTCCAGTTCGTTCCGTGGATCGCGGACTCGTGGACGATCGACCCCACCGGCACCGTCTACACCTTCGTCGTCCGCGACGGTGTCAGCTACAGCAACGGACAACAGCTCGACGCCCAATCCGTGGCCCGGAACCTGCTGTGGTTCGCGAACGGCGATGCGGACAAGGGCATTCCGCGCAACAGCATCTTTCCGAACGTTCTGTCTGCCGATGCCGACAACGACGCGCGCACAGTGACGGTGACGCTCGACAAGCCCGACGCGCCGTTCCTCGCGACTCTGTCGATGAACACATCGGGCCTCGTCGCCGACGCCACCATCGACGCCACGAACGAGGAGCAGTCCGTCGTCACGAATCTGATCGGCAGCGGACCGTTCGTCGCGGAATCCGAGATCCCGGCCAAGGAGATTCGCCTCGTCAAACGGCGTGGGTACGACTGGGCGCCGCCGACGGCCGATCATCAGGGCGAGGCCTACCTCGACTCGCTGACCATCGTGCCGGTGCGCGAGGACAGTGTGCGCGTCGGCTCGCTGCTGTCCGGACAGGCTCACGCACTGCGGTACACGCAGCCACCGGATGAAAAACTGTTGCAGGACAACGGCTTTACCGTCCTCGGGCTGCGCAACCCGGGCCTGGCGAACGTTCTCGACGTGAGGCAGACAGCAGATTTCGTCGATGACGTTCGCGTCCGTAAGGCCCTGATGTACGGCATCGACCGTCAGGAGATAGTCGACACGCTCTACACCGACAACTGGAAGGTCGCCACCAACGTCACCACCGAAGGCGTTCAGGGGTGGACCGACAGGTCCGACGAAGTGCGCTTCGATCCCGACGAGTCGAATCGTCTGCTCGACGATGCAGGCTTCACCCAGCGCGATGGCGATGGCATCCGTGTCCGGGACGGGAAGCCGCTCGACCTGAGTATCTACGTCGACGTCTACGACCACACGTCGAAGCCGTTGTACGAGTTCGTCCAACGGCAGTTGCGCCGTATCGGTGTCTCGCTGACGATCAAGCAGACGGACTTCGCCAACTATCCCAAGGCCACGACCGATCCGAAGCTGAGCCTGCGCCGAAATGGCTGGCCTGCACCGGATCCCGTCCGACTGTCGGTCAACTACGACAGCGACCGAGGTGACCTGTTCCAGCTCGAGGGAAACGACCCCGTCCTCGACGACCTGTTGCGTGCCCACATCACCGAGACCGATCCGGCCGAGCGCGAATCCATTCTGCGGGAGGCACAGAACAGAATCATCGACAACGCCTACACGATTCCGTTGCTCGCCGACACCCAGATCTTCGGTGTGGCACCGGACGTCCGCGGCTTCCGCAACGCAGCGAACTCACCGCCGTTCTTCTACGACACGTGGATCGAAGAATAACCACCAACGAAGGGAATCATTCATGACCTCCACCCTTACATCCGTCCCCGCTCCGAGTTCGGCCGAACTGAGCTCCTTGGTCCAGCAGATCGCAGCCGACGCCCGCAGACGCCGCGCCGACGGAGGACACGAACCACCCACCGCAGCAATCGCTCTGGTCAAGGAACACCGCCTGGGCGCAGCCCGGGTTCCGGTCGAACTCGGCGGTGGCGGCTACACGCTGGCGCAGCTGTTCGAGCTCGTGGTCGATCTCGCCGAGGCGGATCCCGATGTGCCGCACATTCTTCGCGTGCACTTCAGTTTCGTCGAGGACATCCTGCGCGTCCCGTCGTCGGAGGCCAAGCTGAAATGGCTGCCGCACGTCGTCGAAGGAAAGCTGTTCGGCGGAGCGAACTCCGAACTCAGTTCCCACAACGTCGGCGGCGGAACATTCGACTCCACCCTGACCCCCACCGCGACCGGATACGTCGTCGACGGCACCAAGTTCTACAGCACCGGATCGATCTACTCGGATTACATCCGGGTGTCGGGAAATCTGCCCGACGGCGAGGTGCTGTCGGCGATCGTGCCGACCCACAGCGACGGCGTCGAGCATCGGGACGACTGGGACGGTATCGGCCAGCGCCACACCGGCAGTGGAACGACCGTGTTCACCCGGGTCGAGGTCGACGCCGGTGACACACTCCCGTTCCGCAACGAACCGATCGAACGACGGCCAAGGAACTCTTTCGTCCAGCTGATTCTGCACGCGATCGCCGCAGGCATTCTCCGGTCGGTCACCTCCGACGCGGCCGACCTGTTGCGCAGCCGCAAGCGGACGTTCACGTTCGCAGCGGCCGAGTCCCCTCGTGAGGATCCTCAACTCCTCGAGATCGTCGGACGCCTCACTTCCGCCACGTTCGTTGCCGAGGCCGCCGTTGCGGCGGCCGCTGCGACTCAGGACATCGCTGCCGATGCAGCACGCACGACGGGCGTCGACCGGGAGCTGGAAGCCCGTGCATCGATCGCCGCCGCCAAGACCAAGGTCGCCATCGAAGATCTGGCACTCACTGCGGCAGGCAGACTGTTCGAGGTCGGTGGTGCATCGGCGACGCGGCAAGGGCGGTCACTCGACATCCACTGGCGCAACCTGCGAACGCTGTTCTCGCACAACCCGACGTCGTACAAGGCACGGGTGCTCGGCGACATCGTCGTCAACGACGCCGAGCTGCCCGAGGCCGGCTTCTTCTGATCATCCAGCGCGGTCGAGGCTGTTCACCGACGAGAACCTCTCTCGCAGAGTAGTTTCCGCGTACTCGCGTCGGAACAGCCCTCGATCGCGCAGGATCGGTACGACGTGGTCGACGAAATCCTCCAGGCCCGACGGAAAGACGTCGGGCATGAGGTTGAAGCCGTCGGCCGCACCGGCCCGGAACCACTCCTCGATGGTGTCGGCGATGTCCTCCGGGGATCCGACCGCGATCCGGTGACCGCCTCCGCTGAACTGCCGCACCGCTTCTCGGACGGTCGCTCGGCTATCTCGAATGGACCGCACGATCGACTCCCGAAATCCCATGGATGCGGTGAACGCGTCGGGCGAGATGTCGGCGAGCGCTTCGTCCGGAACACGGTCGTCGAGGTCGAGTCCCCGTAGGTCGTACGCCAGCACGGTGGACAGCCTGTCGAGCGAATAGAATTCGGGCAGAAAGCTTTCCAGATACTCGAAGCGTCGATGAGCTTCTTCCCTCGTCTTCGCAAGGACCGTGATCAATCCCGGGAGAATCGCGACGTCGTCCGGTGAGCGACCGAGCCGACCGGCATCGTCCTTCACCTGCCGGTAATGGTGCCGACCTGCGTCGAGGGTCAGTTCCGCGCTGAACACCGCGTTCGCCGACCGCGCAGCAAGTTCCCGGCCCTGGGGCGACCCTCCAGCTTGGACGATCAGCGGGTGGCCTTGCGGAGACGCTCCGAGCGGAAGCAGTCCGTCGACGTCGAAGAACTCACCGTGGTGCGATACCGGTTCACGTGATGCAGCGCTACGCCACAGAGCGAGAACCACATCGACGAACTCCGATGCGCGACGGTACCGAACGCTGCGCTCCGGGTAGTCCGCGAGCCCGAAGTTGTGCCCCGCCTGCGGCGAATACGTGGTGACGACGTTCCACGCCGCGCGTCCCTCGCTCAGGTGATCCAGTGTCAGAAGCCGGTGTGCCAACTCGACCGGGTCGTTGAAGGTCGTCGACAATGTTCCGATGACGCCGAGGTGTGTCGTTTCGGCAGCCACCGCCGACAGGATCGCCGACGGCTCCAGCGCCCGTGACGGTTTGAGGCGTGGGTCGTCCCGGAGCGCGGGGCCGTCGGCCAGGAACAGCGCATCGAGTGTGCCGTGCTCGGCGAGGCGCGCCATGTCGGCGAAATACCCGGGATCGACGAACGCCGTCGGCGGCAGGCCTGAATTCTGCCATGCCGCAACGTGAATGCCGATGTCGAGAACGTTGATGTTGAGTATGACGTGCTCCGACGACATGGGCTTCTCCTCGTTGGTTCAGGTGAATGCTGGCCTGCGGCTGAATAGGTCGGGTTCGGCGGGGACGCAGACGCCGAGGTAGTCTCGCAAGGTCGTCACGCCGTCACGCGGCTTGACGGACCCGCGCGCAACCAGGTCCGCGAGCACACGGGTCCACCTCGCGACGTCGTCGATCTCGACGACCATGCCGGTCGCACCGGATGCGAGGGCGTCGTCGATTCCGTCGACGGTCACCGTGGCGAATCCGGTAGGCCCGACGGTGACGTCGGCGCCGTGCGATCCGAATACGACCGGCTCGCCCTGTGGTGTCGTCGGAACCGTGAGAGGCCCTGCTGTCGTGAAGATTCCGTCGTGATCGGCGTGCCTGATGTCCTCGGCGCGGGTGAACACGTTGGAGGCGACATCTCCGACGACGGCCTCGGCAGGCCACGTTCGCCACAGCGCTCGCACCGCGGTCACGGCGTCCTCGGTTCGCGCCTGGGCCGACGCGTCGACCCATGAACTACGTTGTCCGAGGCCGAGTTCCGTGTCGGAAGAGTAGCCCAGTACCCACCACCCGACCCGGCCTCGGGACAGATGATCGAGAGATGCTGTGCGGCGGGCGATGTTGTACGGATGATCGCGTTGCACGGCAGCGTCGACGACGAGGCCGAGCCCCGACGTCCGCCGGGCGACGAATCCGGCGACGGCGCTGGGTTCCAGCCCCGCGACTTCGGTGCCGAGCACCACGAAACCGGTTGCGGATCTGTCGAGTACACCGACGGTGTGAGTCAGCCCTCGAATCGTCAGCGACGAACCACTGCTGAGGCGAACACCGACGGGAACGGGATTTCGATTCGACACTGTGCGTCCTATCCGTAGGTTGCACGTCCGACCCTACGGAGCAGGCCAGGAATGAAACACCCTTTCGATCAGCACGATTCGAGAATCGTGCTCCATTATCTTGCGAAATTTCCCGAAACCCGTAAATTTCGCAAGATAAAGGAGCGTCAGATACCCCCGACGCGACTACAACGTGTTCATCGCCGTCCACGCCCGGAACATCGACGCGTACCGGCCTCCCGACGCCGCCAGTTCCTCGTGGGTTCCCTGCTCGGCGAGCTTGCCGTCCTCGAACAGAAGAATCCGATCCGCGTTCTCGGCGGTGATCATGCGGTGCGCGATGGTCACCGTCGTCCGGCCTTTCGTCAACCGCAGGAGCGCTCGTTGCACGCGCACGTCGGTGGCCGGATCGACACCGCTGGTGGCCTCGTCGAGCACCAGCAGATCCGGGTCGACGAGCGCAGTGCGCGCCAGCGCAACGAGCTGACGCTCCCCCGCCGACAACGCTTCTCCATGTGCACCGACGCGAGTGTCGAGACCGGCGGGCAGGCCGCGCACCCAGTCGTCGAGTCCGAGGTCCCGCACTGTGTCCATCACCTCGGAGTGCGTCGCCTCCGGCCGCGCGACCGCGATGTTCTCGGCGACGGTCCGATCGAACAGGAATGCGTCCTGCGGCACGATCGCCACCCGACGAGCGAGCGACGCCGGTGCGACGCGCGAGAGATTCACCGACGCGAGCGACACCACGCCTTCGGTCGGCGTCAGTTGTCGTGTCAGCAGTTTCGCGAACGTCGACTTCCCGGACCCGGTGTGGCCGACGACAGCGACGTGTTCGTGCGCGTCGATGTGCAATTCGGGGATCTCCAGAGCAGTCGACGACGCGTCGTACCCGAATCTGATGCCGGACAGGTGGAGTGCGATGCCGCCGTCCGGCAAGGCGACTCCGTCGTCGTCGGACACGGTTTCGACGGGTTCGGCCAACAGCTCCTGCACGCGTCGCCACCCGGCAACCGCACTCTGCGCCTCGCCGAGCATGGAGACGGTGAACTGCATCGGCCGGACGAAGAACGTGATCAGGAACAGGAACGCGACCAATTGACCTGCGGTGAGGTCGATCCAGCCGAGGTATCCTGCGCCGGCAGCAGCACCCGCGACGACGACGGCACTGGTGATCACACCGCTGGCTGCCTCACCCAGGGACGCATTGAAATTCAGCGGGAGTTGCGTGTTCATCTGCGCGCGACGCGTGCGCTCCACGAGATCGCCGACGCGCGTCTCGTACTTCTGTCCTGCCCCGAACGCGCGGATCATCTCGGCGCCGTTCACGAGATCGGACATGCCGTCGTACAGGGCACCGACTTCGACGCGAACGACGGCGAATCGTCGTGCCACGACGCGCTGGATCAACCGCATGAGCACGACGGTCACGCCGGTGACTCCGATGACGAGCAATGCCAGCGGCCAGCTGAAGACGAACATGACGGTCGCGGCAACGATCATCTGGGACACGTTGATCACCAACGTGATTCCACCGGCGCGGGTGAACTGCGAGATGGTGTCGATGTCGCCGGTCAGCCGAGCCACCAGCGTGCCGGTGCCGATGGTGGCCACCGACGCGGGCGACAGCCGGAACATGTGCTCGAACGCACGCTCACGCAACGCCGCAAGCGCCGTCTCGACGAACGACACGAGCCGACGGTTCAGCAGACACGACGACGTCCCTGCGATCGCGACCGCAACGGCACCGACCAGCACGGAATGGATCAACACCGTCGTTCGGTCCTGTGCCGACTCGTCGAGCAATGCGTGATCGAGGGCGTACTGGACGGTCAGCGGGACCACGATGCGACCACTTGCGGCGACCACCGCCAGAGCGGCCGTCAGCCACCACCGGGTCACAGTGGATCCACGTAGGCGTCGACGATGTCCCGGTAGCGCTGGCTACGCGCGTTCAGGTCGTCGTGTGTGCCGACGTCGGCGATCACACCGTCTTCGAGGAGTACCACACGCTCGGCGAGCGCGACGGTCGTCTTTCTCGATGCACTCATCACCAGTGTCGACGCCCTCTCCCCAGGTTGCCCGGTCAGCAACTCCCGTCGAATGTTGTCCAGAACGGCAGCCTCGACGGTCGGGTCGAGTGCACTGGTGGCGTCGTCGAGCACGATCAACGACGGCCGCCCGACGAGGGCACGCGCCAACGCGATTCGTTGACGTTGCCCGCCGCTGAGGCTGCGACCACCGCGGCCGACTTGCGCGTCGAGCCCGTCGGGATGAGATCGCACGAAATCGTCTGCGGCGCACAGCGTCAGCGCCCACCAGATACGGTCGTCGTCGATGTCTCTGCCCATCGCGACGTTGTCTCGAACGCTGGCGTCGAACAGGAACGCGATCTGCTGCGCGACGGCGACTCTGCTGTCCGTCTCGGATCCGTGCAGATCGGAGATGTCCGTTCCGTCGTAGCGGACTTCTCCGTCGTCGAGGTCGGCGAGACGTCCGACGACGTTGAGCAGTGTCGTCTTGCCCGAGCCCGTCGCACCGACGACCGCGACCACATCCCCGGCGTCGAAGTGCAGGTCGACGGGGCCCAAAGTCGGCGCGACACTGTCACTCTCGTAGGAGAACGACCCGTCGTGAATGCTGACCGGAATGGGACCGTCGGTGGCCAGCAGCGCTTCGCCCTGCGCGGGGTAGTCGGTGGCGGCCAGAACCCCGCTGACGCGGTCGTGTCCGACGACACCGAGCGGCAACAGCCCGAGAAATCGGCCGATCAGACTGAGCGGCAACGCCATCGTCAGGAAGAGGTAGATGACTTCGACGAGGACCCCCACGGTCAGCGAGCCCGAGTCGACACGTGCAGCACCCACGACGAGGACGACGAGAACCGTTGCTGTGGGGGCGAGTTCGATGACCGGGTCGAACACCGCGTTAACATACGCCATACGGACATTGCTGCGTCGCAGCGTCGTCGACGCGTCCTGAAAACGCCGAGTTTCGGCCCGTGCGATGCCGAGGGTACGGATGACCTGTTCTCCGCGCACGCTCTCGTCGGCGACGGTACTCACGTCCGCGCGCGCTCGTTGTGCGTCACGAGCGCGCGGAGCCGTGAATCGTTGGTACAGAACGTTGGCCGCGACGACGAATGCCATCAGCAGGGCGGCCGCACCTGCGAGATACAGATCGGACCGAGCGATGTTGGCCAATGCGAACACCAGCATCGAGACCGACCCGAGCGCGAAGGCGAAGAACTGCATGGGCGCCCACAGCGCGTCGACGTCGGACACCGCATTCGACAGCAGTTGCCCCGTCGAATGCGTTCGGTGCCAGGGCACTCCGAGCCTCGTGTACTGCCGCACCAGGTCCCGACGCGTCGTCGCCTGATTGCCGAACTGCACGACGGCCGCCGCATAGGAACGCACGATGATCGTCGTGACGCGCAGGAGCGATACACCGGACACGAACGCTACCGCGATCAACCACGTTGCTGCACTGGGCGATTCACCGCCGAAGGCAGGGAGGATCAAGTGGTCGGTCGCCCAGCCGATGGCGACCGCGCTGAGCACCATGGTGGCGCCGTTGACCACGCCCGACAGAATCGAGACGGGCGTGGCCACCCGGTATCCACGGCTGCCCCGGATCATCGCCGACAATCCGGTGCGGAAGATGCGCGGATTGTCCGCGGCACCGAGGTCCGCCCCGACTACCGAAGTAGGAGCACTCACTTCTACTTCTTGCGCCGCAGAACCGTCCCGTGAATCCCGTACTCGTCGATGCGAGCAAGGTCGTCGTCGGTCAGTTCCGGGAAGTCGGTGGCAGCAAGGTTGTGTTCGAGCTGGGCGGTCGAACTGGCACCGATGAGTGCCGTCGTCACCTCGGGGCGGCGGAGCACCCACTGAAGTGCCAACTGCGGCAACGACTGTCCGCGCGATTCGGCGATCTTGTTCAGGAAGCCCGCCCGCGTGATGTAGTCGTCGGAGATGTCGTCGGCCGAGAGGAATGCACTCGACGCCGCGCGCGAATCAGCGGGGACGTCGCCCTGCAGGTATTTGTCGGTGAGCAGGCCCTGAGCCAGCGGCGAGAACGCGACGACGCCCGTGCCGTCCTGAGCTGCGGTGTCCAGGTGCCCGTCCAGTTCGACGGTGCGGTCGAAGATCGAGTAGCGGGACTGATGTACGAGCAGAGGGGTACCGAGTCTCGCGGCGATGACGGCTGCGTCGTGTGCACGCTCGGCGGTGTAGTTGGAGATGCCGATGTAGTGCGTCTTACCCTGCTGCACAGCCGAAGCCAGCGCACCGATCGTCTCCTCCAGCGGAGTCTCCAGGTCGGGGCTGTGCGAGTAGAAGATGTCGACGTGATCGACACCGAGGTCTCGGAGGCTGATGTCGAGCGAGTCGAGCAGCGTCTTGCGCGATCCACCCTTCAGGTACGGGCTCGCACCGATCGGGTTGCCTGCCTTCGACGCGATCAGGATCTCGTCCCGATACCGTCCGAGGTCGCGGCCCAAGACCTGGCCGAACACCTTCTCTGCCGCGCGGAACGGTGGACCGTATCGGTTGGCCAGATCGAAGTGCGTGATGCCGAGATCGAAAGCACGCAGGATGATCTCGCGCTGGGTCTCGAAGTTCCGATTCTCACCGAAGTTCTGCCACAATCCGAGCGAGAACTGAGGCAGTTTCAAGCCGCTGTGGCCGCTCCTTCGGAACGTTGCGTTGTCGTATCGAGTATCTGCTGCTGAGTACGTCATGATGCTTTCTTGTCCGACGCGGTCTCGTCGTCCAGACCGAGGTGGCCGCGCAATGTCGTCGTCGTGTATTCGGTGCGGTAGACGCCGCGTTCCTGCAGCGCCGGAACCAGTTTGTCCACAAGGTCGTTCACCGAATCGCGCACGTGATACGGGTTGATGTTGAATCCGTCGACCACTCGATTTCGGACCAGATCGGCCCAGCGGTCGGCGACGGCGGCGGGCGTGCCCGAGTGGAAACGCGACGCCGGGGATACTTCGAGAACGAGTTCGCGAATCGACAGTCCCTTGTCGTACGCCAACTTTCGCCACTGTGCGATCTGCTCGAGCTTGCCTGTGCGTGCTGCGATGGCCAGCGTTCCGCGCGACGGGTCGAGTTCGTCCTCGACGGGGTCGATGTCCGGCAGCGGACCCTCCGGGTCGTACGACGACAGATCCTTGCCCCAGTAATGCTCGAGGAATGCGACCGCCCGAACTCCGTTGTGCGCGTTGCCCCGCAACCACCGCACCTTCTCCTCGGCTTCCGCCTCGGTGTCCCCGAGTACGACAGTGACGCCGGGCAGAATCTTGACGGCGTCCGCAGGACGCCCGAACGCGGCCGTTCGTGCGCGCAGGTCGCGCGCGTAGGCGACGGCATCGTCGAATGCATGATTGGCCGAGAACACCACATCCGCGTGACGGGCTGCGAGATCACGGCCACCGGTGGAGTCACCGGCTTGGAACAGCACCGGCCGACCCTGAGCGCTCTCCGAAATGCGCGACTGTGCAACAGCTTTCACCAGATCGGTGTCGTGTGACACTTTCTGGCCCGCCCAGTACTGCTTGGCCAGTTCGACGACCTGCGTTGCGCGTTCGTATCGGCGCTCGTGCTCCAACCAGCCACCGCGCCTGAAGTTCTCACCGGTCCACGCGTTGTCGGTGGTCACGATGTTCCAGCCGGCACGCCCTTCCGACAGTGCGTCGAGACTGGCGAGCCGACGCGCGAGTTCCGCCGGGAGGTTGTACGTGGCGTTCTGCGTCGCGACGAGGCCGATGCGCTCGGTGACCGCCGCGAGCGCGGACAGCTGGATGATCGCATCCGGTCGTCCGGCGATGTCCGTCGACAGGATGGCACCACGATTCTCGCGCACGCGCTGTCCGTCGCCGAGGAAGAACGCGTCGAACAGGCCTCGTTCCAGTGTCTGCGCGACCTCGACGAACGTGTCGGTCGCTACCTGGTCCGGTGCGTTCGCGTCTTCCCACACCGTCTGCGCGCCGATGCCCGGGTAGAACACGCCCAGGTGGATCTGCGCGTTCTCGTCGTAGGGTGCGCCCGTGTCGACCGTCGACATGTCAGCTGTTCTCCTTCGCTGCTGCGTACCGGCTGACGGGCCGGGGCAAGCCGAGATTTTCCCGCAGGGTCGTGGCGGTAGGACGTCGGATCGCGAGCGTCGGGACGACGTTCTCCAGGATCGCGCGGAGGTCCTCGGCGGTTCCTGCCCGGAATCGAACCCCGTCGACGACGCCCACCAGCGATGCGAAGTCGTCGTCGGCACCCGCGTCCAGGAACACGAGCGGAGCACCGTCGGTACGTGCGTCGTCGACCTGGTCGAGGCTCTGGACCAGCGCGATGTCCAGCAGATCGGTGACGCCGAGCGCCGCATCGCCGACCACGACGACCTGCCCCTGCGGCGGTCGCGGCGTGATCAGCGGTCCGACGATGTCGAAGAATTCACCCTCGAAGCGCACGTGATGCACCTTGTCGGGATCGAGATATCTGCCCGACGCGGCGTCGCGAATCACCGCGTCGTCCTCCCACGAGTCCCACAGGCGCCGAGCGACGTCGATGACGTCACGGATCTCCTGGCGAATCGAATCCGGCTCTCGCACAGTCGATCCGACCGCGTCGTGCGCCGCTGCACTGTTGTCGGCTCCGACGACCCACGCCCCGCGGCCGTGCGAGGTGTGATCGACGCTCGCGATCTGAGTCGCGAGGAAGAAGGGTTCGGTGGTCAGCGTGTGCACCGTCGGCGCGAGCCCGATCGTGCTGGTGCTGCTCGACACGAACGCCGCGCGCGTCCCGGCATCCAGCGCGTCCCCGGGGTTCTCGGTGAACGTGACAAGAGTGAACCCGGCTAGTTCCGCGGCCTGAACCGTCTCGCGCAGTGCGCGCGGAGAGTCGTTCCCGCCCTCCAGCTCCAGCGCCAGGAGCAGTCCGTCTTCCTTCGTCGACACGGTGATCAGCCTTTCTGGATTCCTCTTGGGTGACCGAATGTTTCGTCCTTCGCCCCCGGCTACCGAACGTCTGCCCCGGGTGGCCCGATTGTTTGTCCGCCCACCCCCGGAGTGACCGAATGTGACATTTGGGCACTCAGAGTGACTGGATGAGGCATTCGCTCCGGCCCGGCCTGCGGCCCGCATAGAGCGAGGGCGGCATTCGGTCACTCAGAGTGAGCAAATGTCACATTCGCTCCGGCCCGGGCGGCCAGCCTCCAGCCCCCGGGCGGCAGCAGGAACCGGCTCACGACACAGTCGGGAGCCCCTGCTCCTTCCAGGCCGGGTAGCCGCCGTCGATGTGGGAGACGTTGGTGTAGCCCAGTTCCTTCAGCTCGTCGACGACCGGTCCCGAGCCCTTCACCGATCCGCAGAACACGACGATCGGTTCGCTGCGGTCACGGTTCTGCGCGCCGAACTCGGTCTGCACGTCCGACTTGTCGACGACGATCGCTGCCGCGATGGTGCCGAACTCGATCCGCGACTTCTCACTGCGTACATCGATCAAGGTCGCCTGCGCTTCCGCTGCCTGGGCGGGGCTGATCAACGACGCTTCGTTCGAGCTCATGCAGGCACTCCCATTTTCGATGGATCGATTCGGGCTCAACTCTTCCCTATCGGCGAGGTAGGGAAAAGAGATCCGATCACCGTGAGTCGAAGGGAATTTCTCAGGCAGGGGTTCGCAGAAGTGTGAGCTCGGATCGTTCGCGAAGCTCGAATCCGATCGACAGGTACAGCCTGATCGCGTTCTCGTTCGACGCGGCCGCGTGCAGGAACGGCTTCTCGCCGCGCTCGCGGATGCCGTGGCCGACCGCGCGAACCAGTTCGGTGGCCAGGCCTCGGCCGCGGTATGCGGGGTCGGTGCAGACGGCGCTGATCTCGGTCCAACCCTTGGGGTGCATCCGCTCCCCTGCCATGGCGATCAAAGCACCTGAATCCCGGATCCCGAGATACGTCCCGAGCTCGAACGTCCGAGGCAGGAACGGTCCGGGCTGCGTGCGCCCGACGAGGTCGAGCATCTCCGGTACGTCGTCGGCGCCGAGGACGAGCGCATCCGGGTAGGGCCGTGTCTCGAGGTGTGTGCCGACGAGCTGGACGAGCCCGATCTGGTCGATCACGTCCCAGCCTGCAGGAACCTGGTGTCCGACGCCCCGCAGCGAGACAACCTCGCCAGGGCCGAACAACTCCACGATGTCGTCCCAGTCCGCGGCCTCCAGGACAGGAGGGTGACCCAGGAACGGCGCGACCTCCGGGTCGAATCGGAACACTCGTCCCGACACCCGGGCGAACCGCGCATGCGCTCCCTGCAGGGATCCTCTGATCGGATCGTCCAGCGGATGAATTCCCTCGACGTACTGCGTGCTCACTGCGTGCCTTTCTCTGCCGCAACCGAACGAGTCCATCGCAGAACCGATTCCTCGACCGACGACCGGGCCGTGTCGAGGACGTGACGAGTCTGCGTCCACGGCTCGTAGTCGCTGGTGACGATATCGGTCCACGACGGCACCGCGAGCCCGGGGATGTCGAGTTCCCGCAGGAACGGCCAACGCAGCCGCCCGCGCCACGGTTGTCTTTCCGGTAGCGGGCAGGCCGGACACGACCACCAACGTCGTCATCGTCCGTCGAGAACCTCGAGCACCCGGGCAACCAGCTGGTCGATGTCGGCACCCGTCGTGTCGATGGTGAGATCCGGGTTGGCCGGTGGCTCGTACGGCGCGTCGACGCCGGTCAACCCCTTGAGCTCCCCGGCACGCGCGCGGGCGTACAGACCTTTCGGGTCGCGACGCTCGCACTCGGCCAGAGGCGTACTGACGGCCACCTCGATGAACGTCAGGTCTGCGGCGTCGTTCAGCGCACGCGCGATGGCACGATCCGACTCGAGCGGCGACACCAACGACGCGATCGCGACGACCCCCGCGTCGGCGAGCAACCGCGTCAGATGCCCGACGCGTCGAATGTTCTCGGCTCGGTCACCCGGCGTGAAGCCGAGGTCGTCGGACAGTCCGTGCCTCACGTTGTCGCCGTCGAGCAGGTAGGCAGCACGACCGGATTCGACGAGAGCACGCTCCAAAGCGACTGCGACAGTGGACTTTCCCGACGCGGGCAGTCCGGTGAACCATACCGTCGCTCCTCTCTGACCCGTCGAACTCCAGCGGTGCGCACGATCGAGTGCCGACGGGTGCCACTTGATGTCGTTGCGGGTCTGCTCACCGGGCTTGACCTCGCGGGCCGTGCCGATCGTGCCTGCACCGACGGTGTCGTTGGACGTTTCGTCGATCAGGATGAACGCGCCCGCGTCGCGGTTGCCGAGGTACGGATCGGCCACGATCACCGACGACGTCCGCAGCGTGACAGTACCGATGTCGTTGAGCGTCAATTCGACCGGCGAGTCCTGCTCGTCGAGCGTCTCCGGGTCCAATCGGGTGTGCAGCGCCTGCACGGTCGCCCGTACGGTCGACGCGGTGTGCTTCAGCGCGACTCGATCCCCCGCGCGCAACGGCGTCGCGCCGAACCAGCACACCGTCGCGTCGATTTCACGCGCGAGAACCGGCTCGTGTGCACCGTCGTCGCCGCTGACGATGACGTCGCCGCGCCCGATGTCGATGTCGTCGGCCAGCGACACCGAAATCGACAGTGGTGCAACGGCTATCGACCGCGAGTCGTCGAGCGTGTCCAGTGCGGTCACGGTACTGCGCGATCCCGACGGTAGCGCGACCACCGCGTCCCCCACCGCCAGTGTCCCGGCCGACAACCTGCCGGTGTAGCGCCGACGCTCGCCGGCCACAGGACGTGACACCCACTGGATCGGTAGGCGGACCTCTCCGGGAATCGCTGCGGGAGCAGTCAATTCGATCGATTCGAGGTGCTCCAGCAATGTCGGACCCGCGTACCACGGCGTGTTCGACGACCGATGCACCACGTTGTCACCGTCCTTCGCCGCCAATGGTACGACGGTCAGTTCGACGCCGCCGAGTCGTAGCGCCAGCTTCTGCAGGTCGGCTTCGACCTCGCGGAATCGCTTCTCGTCGTAGTCGATCAGATCGATCTTGTTGACGGCCGCCACGAGATGTTCGACGCCCAACAACGTGGAGATCCTGGCGTGACGGCGCGTCTGGCGAAGCACGCCGGTCCGCGCGTCGACGAGGAGCACCGCGACGTCCGCCGTCGACGCGCCGGTGAACATGTTGCGGGTGTACCGCTCGTGGCCCGGGGTGTCGGCGAGGATGTAACTCCGTGTGGCCGTGGAGAAGAAGCGGTAGGCGACGTCGATGGTGATGCCCTGCTCCTGCTCGGCACGCAGACCGTCGGACAGCGCCGCGAGGTCGGGGACACCGTCGCGCGTGACGGCATCGAGGTGGTCCAGGGGCAGGCTGTCGGTGTCGAACATCAGACGCCCGATCAGGGTGCTCTTGCCGTCGTCGACAGAGCCGGCCGTCGCCAGACGCAGTAGTTGCCGTGTCATCAGAAGTACCCCTCGCGTTTGCGGTCTTCCATCGCGGCCACCGACGTTCGGTCGTCGGCGCGCGTCTCTCCTCGTTCGGACACGGTGGCTGCGGAGATCTCGTCGATGACGCCCGAGATGTCGGTCGCTTGCGATCGAACTGCTCCCGTGATCGTCAGATCACCGACTGTCCGGTACCGAACCCATTCCGTCGCAGCACTCTCCGCGTCGGACGGTGCCGTGAACTCCGAGGTCGCGAGCAGAATACCGTCGCGCGCGAACACCTCACGTTCGTGAGCGAAATAGATGCTCGGCAGTTCCAGCTGTTCGAGTTCGATGTAACGCCAGATGTCGAGCTCGGTCCAGTTGCTGAGTGGGAACACTCGGACCTGTTCACCACGTCGAATCCGGCCGTTGTACAGCGACCACGGTTCCGCACGCTGCGCACGAGGATCCCACTGGCCGAACGCATCTCGGAAGCTCAGTACACGTTCCTTCGCACGTGCACGTTCCTCGTCACGACGTGCCCCGCCGAACGCCGCGTCGAATCTGCCGGCCTCGAGCGCGTCGAGCAATGTTCTGGTCTGCAACCGATTTCGCGATGCATTGGGTCCACCGACCTCGTTCGATCGGCCCGAGTCGATCGAGTCCTGCACCGACGCGACGATGAGACGATGCCCCGCGGATTCGATCCTGCGATCGCGGAAGGAGATGACCTCGGGGAAGTTGTGTCCTGTATCGACGTGCATGACCGGAAACGGCAGCGGCGACGGACGAAATGCTTTCTCGGCCAGCCGAAGAAGGACTATCGAGTCCTTGCCCGCGGAGAAGAGCAGCACGGGCCGTTCCAGTTCCGCGACGACCTCGCGGATGATGTGCACGGCTTCGGCTTCCAGAATTCGGAGCTCGTCGACGTGCGTGACATCGGTACTCATACTGCGATCCTCTCGTCGCGGTATCGCTGCGCCCAGTCGTTCGAACGGCCGTTGCTCTGCCGTTCCAGCGCTGGTGGCGGCGCGAGCGCCGGGTCGAGCCCGAGCGCCGTCAGGACCCGCGCGACCTCGCCGGGAGTGTCGGCCGCGAGCTGGTGGTAGTCGATCTCGAGCGGGGTGACTCCTGCATCGGCGAACCACCGCTGCCACTGCTGTTCCTGATCTTCGAGGATCGCATGGAGATGCGCGATGCCGTCGGCGTTGTACTCGGCTCGCTCGTCGACCTCGGCGGGAGCGTGACCGCGCCACACCTGCGTCTGCACGGCTCGCCACATCGAAACCGCCTGCGCGACGCGATCGCGTCGGGAGACATGCACGAACAGCACGTCCTCACCGACGACGTCACCGATGGCCGACAGCAGGTCCGTCCCCGATCGGCCTGGCAGCCCGTCCGCACGCTCGACCAGCAATGGCGTCTGGTTCCACATCAGCTTGCCGCCCCAGATGCCATTGGGCGTGCGTCCCGTCTCGAGGATGCGCCGACGCCATTCCTCGGGCGTCTCGGTCGACGGCGTGCCTGTCTGGAGCGGCGCGAGCAGTCGCAGCACGTTCTCGTCGGTGACGCCGTCGAACCATTGCCGCGGCTGCGGCGCCAGCGACGTGGTCGGCAGGTACTGGAAGAACTCCTCGGGTTCGCCCGCCTGGCCGGTGGCACGCAGCGATTCGACCAGCAGCGTGCTTCCGCTGCGCTGCGACGCCAGGACCAGATAGGACCGAGGCCTCCCGTGCACATGATCGCTCATGGAAGGAGATACTAGACATGCGTCAAACGCTCTGCACGCCAGACATTTTCGATCTCGATGCGTAGAACTGTTGCCTTTTTGGCCGCTCTATGCATCTCGGTCGAGCGAGATGCCGCGTTCGGCGCTCAAAGGCGACCGCGACGTCGGCTTCAGTCCATGCGTGACGATGTAGTCGTGGGTGTAGCGGTCCGAGATACGAGACCCCACGAAGTCCGATGGAATGACGTCACCGGTCTCCTCACGCCACGTGTGCAGCCGCAGCGCGAGATCCTCTGCGATGGAACGATACTCGTCGTCGTCGTGCAGATTCACGGTCTCACCGGGGTCGGTGCGCAGATCGTAGAGCTCGTACCGGGCGCGGGGACTACGCACCGACTGTGCGACGGCCTGGCCCGACGGACTCTCCTCGATATCCCACGGCAGATCGAGCTGGGGTCGGTCGGCGTAGTTCTCGATGTAGCTGAAGTCCTTGGTTCGCACGGCTCGGATCGGATCGAACGAATCGTGATAGGTCTTCGACGTGAACACCTCGTCGCGCGCGGGCCGATGTTCCCCGATCAGATGCCGCGCGTGCGACAACCCCTCGATGTCGTCCGGAACCTCGAGACCGAGCAACTCGAGAAGCGTCGGGACCAGGTCGACGCCGCTGAACAGGTCGTCGTACACCCGCGGCGGCACGTCGCGGCCAAGGGGCGGCCGCACGATCAACGCGATGCCGGTGCCGGGCTCGTACAGCGTCGACTTCGCGCGCGGGAACGCCGGCCCGTGGTCGGTCATGAAGACGACCCACGTGCTCCGGTCGAGGCCCGTCTCGGCGAGCGTGTCGAGCAGATCGCCGACGGCGGCGTCCGCGACGGTGATCGAGCCGTGGAACTCGGCGAGGTCGTCGCGCACCTCGGGGGTGTCGGGGAGGTAGTCGGGAATCTCGATCGCCGACGCGTCGTCGGGCGTGTATCGGTCGGCCGGGTACGGCCGGTGCGTCTCGAAGAACCCCGCGGTGAGAAAGAACGGCTCGATCCGATCCTCCTTCAGCCACGCGGCGGACTTGTCGACCACGTATTCGCAGAAGGAGTTCGACACGTCGAAATGCTCGAAGCCGAGGCGCGTCGGGAACGACGTCTCGTGTTGCATTCCGAACAATGTTGTCTGCCAACCCTGTTCGGCGAGGAGCGAGGGAAGCGTCCTGACGTCCGGGCGATACTCCCACCCGTGATGCGCGAGACCGACGAGGCCGTTGCTGTGCGGATAGCGGCCGGTGAACAACGACCCGCGCGACGGCGAACACAGTGGCGCAGTCGCATGCGCGTGGGTGAAGAGAATGCCCTCCGCCGCCAGCGCGTTGAGCCGCGGACTGCTCACCGAGCGGTGCCCGTACGCGCCCAGATGACGACCCAGATCGTGCCAGTGAATCAGGAGGACGTTCTCTTTCGTCATTCCTATTGCCTAGCACATCGGTAGGAATGGCAGCATGAAGACATGGCAGGCGGATGTTGCACACCGGATCGGGGCGGCGAGTCGCACAGCCGCGCTTCTGCAGTGACGGGCGGCACGCGGCCGACGTTGATTCCGATACCCGGCGGCACGTTCCTCATGGGCTCCGAGGACGACCTGGCCTACCCGCTGGATCTCGAAGGACCGGTCCGAAGCGTCGACGTCGACGCATTTTCCATCTCGGCCACGACGGTGACGGTCGCGGAGTTCGAGAAGTTCGTCCGCGAAACCGGCCACCTCTCCGACGCCGAACGCTTCGGGGATTCGCTCGTGTTCAGCGGCTCGCTCCCCAGGGGCGACGCGTCACCCATCGTTCCGGCGACGCCGTGGTGGCGCGTCGTCGCAGGGGCATCGTGGCGCATGCCTGCCGGGCCGTCGTCGTCGATCGATGCGGTCCGTGACCTGGCCGATCACCCCGTGACGCACGTGTCGAGACGCGATGCCGAGGCCTATTGCACCTGGACCGGAACCGCGCTGCCGTCCGAGGAACAGTGGGAGTACGCGGCCCGCGGGGGCCTGGTAGGCAAGCCGTTTCCGTGGGGTGACGACGAGAACCTGGACCGCATGAACACGTGGCGCGCTGAGTTCCCCGGCAACCACAGTGATGCGATCTTCACGGCGCCCGCGCAGTCGTACGAGCCCAACGGCTTCGGCCTGTACAACTGCACCGGCAACGTCTGGGAATGGACCACCGGGATGTTCGACGCGTCCCGCCGGGACCGCCGCGCCGTGATCCGCGGCGGATCCCATCTGTGTCACGCGAGCTACTGCCGTCGATATCGGACGTCGGCGCGCTCGGGCGTCAGCGAGGATACGTCGAGCAGTCACACGGGCTTTCGAGTTATCCGGTGACGTCGAGAATGTCTAGGACGAAGACGAGGCTGTCGCCTGCCTCGATGCCGGCCCTGGGCTGACCGTCGGGGTAACCGTCGGCCGACGTCATCGCAACGGCGACCTTCGATCCGACGGTCTGACCCGCGATTGCTTTCTGGAATCCCGTGACGACGCCGGTCAGCGGGAACTCGGCGGGCGCTCCCCGCTCATAGCTGCTGTCGAAGACGGACCCGTCGCGGCCGTTGACACCCACGTAGCAGACCGACACCTCGGCGGTGTCGGCGACGACCGGACCGGATCCCGCCTCGAGAGTCTCGACCTGCGTCTCGGTGACACTGAACGGCGGATCCACCTCGACCAGCGGCGACGCGGAGTCCGTCGAACCGACGACCGAGACGCTGCCGGTGTCGCCGTCCAGTGTCCAGTCGGGGGTGCCACCGGCGTCGGGATCGCCCGACGGGCAGGTGGTGGCTGCGGCCGTCGACGATTCGGTCGACGGCTCGGAGTCGGAACTGCAGGCAGAGAGCATCAGGGCGAGCGACGCAGCTCCGGCCACGACGACACCGGGAAACGACAAACGGGAAGAATTCACGGCGCCCAGGCTACAGCCGACGCTATGTCGCCTGCGTGAATGCCTCCGCGAACCGGTTCGCGCCCGCGACCAGATTCTCGACGGTCTGGTTGCTGAAGCCGAGGCGTGCACTGCCCAGGTACCCGACGGGCCCCGTCGGGTCGAAGTACCGACCGAGCGAGAAGTCGACGCCGAGGCCGCGTGCCCTGGTCTGCACGTCGGCGAGGTCGACGGCTGGATCGGTTGCCCTGAGCCACAGGAAGATTCCACCTTCCGGCCGGACGATCTGCAGCTGTCCTGGCAGGGCGGATTCCAACCTGTCGACGAGGATCGACGAGCGTTCGCGGTACAACTTCTGCCCGCCGGCGACGATGCGATCGAACGTACCCTCGGAACGAAGCAGCCGCGCGACGGCGGTCTGCGTCACGAGCGATGTGTGCTGATCCTGCGTGCTGCGGATCCGCGTCAAGGCCGGAATCAGCCACTGCGGCGCGGCGATCCATCCGAGGCGCAGTCCCGGGCCGAGTGTCTTGGAGAACGTGTTGGCGCGAATCACGTTGTCGCTACCGAGGTCGAAGTCGTCGACTGCCGTTCCGCCGAACCGCAGTTCCTTGTACGGATTGTCCGAGACGATGAGGAATCCGTACTGCTCGGCCAGCCCGACGAGCCGCGTGCGGGCCTCGGCGGACAGTGTGCTGCCGGTCGGGTTCTGGAAGTCAGGGATGACGTAGAACAGTTTCGGTCGTGCGCCTGCGCGTAGTTGTTCCTCGAAGCCGTCGAGGTCGAGGCCATTCTCGGAGGTCCGCACGGGGAGGAAGGTCGCGCCGTAGTAGCTGGCCTCGCGCAGTGCGAGCGGGAAGGTCGGGCTCTCGACGGCGACGACGTCACCCGGTTCGAGCACGGCGTCGAAGATGAGGTTCAGCGCATGCAGCGCGCCGTTGGTGACGAGGATGCGACCGTCGTCGACTCCTTCTCGTGCACCGATCCACTCACGGAGCGGTGCGATACCAGGCAGTACCGAATAGTGCAGTGCTGCAGGCTCGGTCAGCGCTTCCTTGAAAGCCTCCGCGAGCTCGGCCGTCGGCAACGCTTCGTCTGCCGGCACTCCCCCGAGCAGGCGAATGGTGTTCTCCGCCAACCCGGTCGCGGGTGGCCCGAATCCTCCGGCGAGCTGCCGATCGGTGCCCCGATGGGACAGCAGCGAGTGCAGATCGGTTCCGAGTGTCTGGGTCATGATTTTCCCTTCGTTGGTGCGCCTTCGGCGCCTGTGCGTGCAAAGTTGGTCTGCGCTGTAACTACGCACGCACGGGCGCAGCCGCATGTCCTGGAACTGAATTCAGTAGAGCCTTCGTGTATTCGTGCTTCGGGTCGTCGTACACGTCCTCGGTCGCACCTTGTTCGACGATCGTGCCGTGCCTGAGCACCACCACGTCGTCGCACAGATACCGGACGACGGCGAGGTCGTGCGATATCAGCATGAGCGTCAGTCCGCGTTCCTGTCGAAGCCGTTGCAGCAGACGAAGAATGCGCGCTTGAACCGACAGGTCGAGTGCAGACACCGGTTCGTCGGCGACGATCAACGACGGTTCGTTGGCGAGTGCGCGTGCGATGCCGACGCGCTGACGTTGACCACCGGACAGCTCGTGTGGCCGCCTGCTGCGGAATGCTGTCGGCAACTCCACCTCGTCGAGCAGTGAACTCACGCGAGCCTGGACCGTCGAACCTCCAAGGTCGACGTCGTTGTATCGCAACGGTTCCGAGATGGACTGCTCGACGGTCAGCCTTGGGTTCAATGAACCGTAGGGGTCCTGGAACACGTACTGCACTTCCCGACGCCACCGCCAAGCTCCGTGGGCATCGAGAGTGCTGATGTCGGCCCCCTCGAACACCACCGAACCGGCGTCGGGTCGGTCCAGACCGACGATCTGTCGCGCGAGAGTGGTCTTGCCGGAACCGGATTCGCCGACGATACCGAGCGACTGACCGCGCTGCACGGCCAGATCGATTCCGTCGAGGGCAACGTGCGAGACACGCCGGAGCTTGCCCGGCTGAGCGACGGCGAAAGCCCGTCGGACATCACGTACTTCCACGAGTGGGCGGGCAGAGTCGACGGTCGGGGTCGCCGTCACAGGACGTACCAATCGGTTCGGAGTTGCTGCCAGCAGCGTCCGTGTATAGGGCTGCTCGGGTGCCGACAGGACCTCCCGCGTAGCACCGGACTCGACGACGACACCGCCGTTCATCACGTTGACCCGACTGGTCCGGTCCGCAATAACACCGATGTCGTGGCTCACCAGGAGCACACCAAGCCCGAACTCGACCTTGAGCCGATCGATCAGGTCGAGAACCTGCGCCTGGACACTGACGTCGAGTGCGGTCGTCGGCTCGTCGGCGACGAGTAGTTTCGGCGAGCGCGCAAGCGCCAGAGCGATGACGACGCGTTGATTCAATCCACCGGACAGCTCGTGAGGAAATGCCGACAACGCCTTGCCGACGTCCGGGATGCCGACAGCGTCGAGCAGTTCGGCCGCGCGGGCCCGACGCTCGCGCTTCGACCCGACCGATCGCGGCAGAGCCTCGACGACCTGGGTCGATATCGTCAGCCGCGGGTTCAGCGATGCCGTCGGATTCTGAAACACGACGCCGACATCCGCGCTCGTGACCCGGCGGCGCTCTCGCGCGTCCAGCGCTGTTACGTCGGTCCCGGCCAGCAGCACACGGCCGGAATCGATTCGAGCTGTGCGGGGCAGGAGATCGACGATGCCGAGGGCCGTCATGGTCTTGCCCGACCCCGACTCACCGACCAGTCCGACCGTCTCGCCCGGATGAACATCGAGCGACACTCCACGCACGACGGTGGTTCGATCGTCCTCGCTCCCCACCGAGACATGCAGATTGTCGAGAGTCAATACGGGATCGGTCATGTTCGCGCTCCGAATCTGTCTGCCAACGCGTCGCCGATGAGTTGGAAGCTCACCACCGCCAGAATGAGGACGGCCCCGGGAAACAGTGCGACCCACGGCGCCGAGTCCAGTCGTGCCTGTCCTTGCGCCACCATGGCTCCCCAGTCGGCTGTGGGTGGCTGAACTCCGAGCCCGAGGAAGCCGAGGCTCGACTCCAGAAGCAAGATCGCCGACGCGTTCAACGTGAAAGCCACGACGAACAGCGGAAGCACGCTCGGAAGCAGATGCCGGACGGCGATCTGCACGCGCCCGAGGCCACTGAGACGGGCCGCCTCGATGTACGGCTGCCCGACGACCGATTGCGCATGGCCACGAATGACTCGGAACGTCAGCACCCACGAGCCAGCGACGAGGACGATCAGAAGCGGTCCGATGGAATTGCCGACGAACGACAGGATCACGAGGGCGAGAACGATCGTCGGAATCGCGAGCTGGACGTCGGCCAATCGTCCGGCGACCACGTCGACCCAGCCGCCGATCAGCGCGCCGGCAAGCCCGAGGACGATGCCGATGAGCGCCGCGATGACGCTGGCGATCAACGTCACCGACAACGCAGTCCGTCCGCCGTAGAGGACGCGACTGAACAGATCGCGGCCCAGCTCGTCCGTCCCGAACCAGTGAAGTGCACTGGGGGGCTGCAGGACCGCACCCAAGTCCTGTTCGAGCGGTGAATACGACACCAGAACGGGGGCGAGCACCGACGTCACGACCAGCACGGCGAGTATCACGACGCCGAGAATCCCGGTGACCGAGGATCTCCGACGCGATCGAGGTGTGACGGGCAGGTCCAACTCCACTGCGGATGCAGTCATGACGAAATCCTCGGATCGAAGACGACCGACAGCACGTCGACCAGAAGGTTGATGATGACGAAGCCGATGGCGATCACCAACACACATGCGATGACCAAGGGGTAGTCACGGTTCTGCACTGCGTTGATCGACAACTGTCCGACACCGGGCCACGAGAAGATCGACTCGGTGATGACCGCGCCGCCGAGCAGTACGCCTGCCTGGATACCCAGGACGTTGAACGTGGATCCGAGCGAGTTGCCGACGATATGGCGCACCGTCAGTGTCACCGGACCGATCCCTTTCGATCTGGCCGTCCTGACGTGATCGGACTCCAGCACGTCCAGCACTGCGGTGCGGAAGACGCGCGCAATGGTCGGAACGAAGTAGATGCCGAGTGTTACCGCGGGCAACACGAGGTGTGCAAGGGAGCCGGACCCGCGAGGCGGCAGCACATGCCAGGTTACCGAGAACAGCAGAACCAGCAACAGCGCAAGAAAGAATCCGGGGATTGCATCGAGCGCGGTGGCCACGCTGATCGGTAGCTTACGAAGCAGCGGTGATGAACTCGTTGCGGACACGTAACCGAGCGCCCCACCGATGATGATTCCGAAGAGGAGTGCGGCTACTCCCAGTGTGATACTCGGGGCGAGGCGCGACAGGACGATGCCCAGCGGATCTTCCTCGTAGCGGATCGATTCGGGAAAGTTCCCGGACAACACGGCACCGAAGAATCGCACGTACTGTTCGTAGATCGGCTTGTCGAACCCGTACAACCTGGTGACTCGTTCGAGTTCACCCGCGGGCGCGTCGGGCGCAATGAGCATGACGGCCGGGTTGCCCGTGGAGTACAGCGCGAAGAAGACCAGCGTGATCGCGCCCCAGACCGCGACGAGCCCGGTGACGGCTCGCCGCAGCACGTATCGTCCGTCGACAGGGACGCGTACGACGCGGCGGGACAGCGTTTTCGGTGCCGCGGCCTCGGCGACGGTCGTCATCGCCGGCCGTCCGTCCATTTCGTGCCGGCGATGTTGCCTCGCAGCGTCGTATCGCTGTACTCGGTTCTGAAGACCCCGCGCCGCTGCAGTTCCGGAACGACAGCACGCGCGAAGTCGTCGAACGCACCGGGAAAGTGCGTGGGAGACAACACGTAACCGTCGACGGCTTCTGCTTCGAACAGATGAACCAGCTGGTCGGCCACCTCGGACGGTGATCCGACGATCTGCGGTGTGAACTCGCTGGCGGAGAAGGTCTTCGCGACCTCGCCCAGTGTCAGGCCGCCGTCGAGCGACTCCCCGGAACCCGCGGCGAGGTTACGGAGGTTGTCCAGCAATCGGACTCCGGCGTTCTCGTCGGTGCTGCGCGCACCGACGGCCTCGGTGAAATTGGTGTCCGGGGACAGTCCTGTGAAGTCGGTTCGTACGAAATGGCTCAGGAACGCGATCGCCGCATCGGTGTCGAGCAACGAGGTCAGATATCTCTGACGCGCTCGCGCGATCTCCGTTGTCTCTCCGACGATCGGTTGCACGGCGGCAATCAGTTTGATGCTGTCGGGATCACGGCCGGCTTCCGCAGCAAGGCGTCGTAGATCGTTGCGCTTGGCCCTCAGGTCGTCCTCGTTGTTCTCGATCGCGAACACGAGCTCCGCCCACTTGCCACCGAACTGTCTGCCGCGAGGCGAATCGCCTGCCTGAATCAGCACAGGCTTGCCCTGCGGTGACGGCGGCAACGTCAGCGGCCCCTTCACCTGGACGTACTTGCCTTGATAGTCGGGGGTGGTGACCTTGTCCGGGTCCACGAACACCCCCGTCGCCTTGTCTACGACCAGTGCGTCATTCTGCCACGAATCCCACAGTGCGACAGTCGCTTCGACGACCTCGTCACCGCGATCGTAGAGCTCCTCGCGTTCGAGCTCCTCGACGAACGGGAAGTTCGCATAGGTCGGTGCACCGCGACTCATGATGATGTTCCACGCCACCCGTCCACCGCTGAACTGATCGAGGCTGCCGAGGGTGCGTGCGAGGTGGTACGGAGCGGTGAACGACGCCGACAATGTCACTCCGATTCCGAGGTGCCGCGTGACGCCGGCGATGACCGAAGCCAACTGCGTCGGATCGTGCTTGACCGCGTTGCTCAGCCCGTAGCGCGCGAACGCCGGGTTGTAGGCGAGGGTCTCCGGAATGAATGCCATGTCGAATTTCGCGCGCTCGAGTGTCCTCGCCGCGTCCTCGAACAAGCCGCGATCGTTGAAGTCTCGTTCGGAGTACGGATGCCGCCACGCACCGGCGAAATGGTTGCCGGGGAACAAGATATAGCCGGCCAGGAAGAGCTGCCTGTTACTCATTTTTTCGTCACCTGCTGCGCGTAGAGGTACCGAGTCGTGCGAGAAGGCCAGTCGATGTCGTTCGCGACAACCGACGTGAACGTGCCGGGCCACAGGAACACGGTGTGCGCGCGATCGTGGTAGATCTGTGTCGCCTGATCGGCCAGCTGCCTCGCCGAAGCCTCGTCCGTCGCGGCCTGCAGCCGGTTCACGACGTCGTCGAACTCGGGGTCGGTGATGTTGCTCTGCTTGTACCGCGACTTACTGGTGAACGGATCGAACACCGCCCAGGAATTCTGGTACTGCCCACCCCAGCCGATGTAGACCAAGTCCGCGGCTGCCGCGCTGTCCTGGTTCTGCCGAGACAACCATGCCGGGAACGGCGTTTCGGTGATGTTGATCGTGATGCCCACGTCGGCAGCCTGCTGCGCGACGGCCTGACCGATCGCGGCTCCGGCTGCGTACGTGCCCGCGGGGACGTCCAGATCGAGTACGACGCCAGTGGCATACCCCGCTTCGGCGAGCAACTGTCGCGCCTTGTCCGGATCGTACGGATATTCGCCGACGGCCGGATTGGTCTCGTAGAAAGGCGGTGCGATGACCTGGCCCTGAGACGGCTCGACCGCTCCGCCCAGCAGACCGTCGATGATCGACTTCTTGTCGACCGCGTAGTTCAGCGCCTGTCGCACGCGAACGTCCGCAAGCGGCCCACCTTTGTTCTCGTTGATCGAAATGACCTGCACCCAGGACGAATCCGACAATGTGGTGTCGTAGTCGGGATTCGACTCGAACTGGCCGATACTGAGCGGATCAAGGTTGAGCGCAATGTCGACTTCACCCGCCTGCACCGCCGACACTCGTGCGGATTCCGCTGCGAGGACCTTGTATTCGGCGTTCTCGAATGCCGGCTGCTCACCCCAGTAGTTCGGGTTGGCCGTCAGCTTTGCACCGTTCTCGAGGTCGATCGAGGCCAAGGTGTACGGCCCCGTGCCCAGTGCTTCGGTGTTGAGGTTCCCCGTCTGCCAGAACTGCGGTGTCGTCAGGTAGATGTTCCACAAGCGTGACGGTAAGTCGATCGCGGGCGACTTCAGATCGAACGTGACCACCCCTGGCTCGTCGGTGCTGACCGAGTCGACGTAGATCTTGAACTGCGCGCCGAGCTGACTCTTGGTCTCGGGGTCGAGCAATTCCTGGAAGTTCCAGACCACGTCCTCGGCGGTCAACGGAGTACCATCCGAGAACTCGACGCCGTCGCGAATGTCGAACTTCCACTGCAGCGGCCCTGTGTTCTCCCAGCTCTCCGCCAGCCGGGGGTGCACCGAGCCGTCAGGGTCGAGGTAGGTCAACGCCTCGTAGACGGTTCCCTTGACCGACCCGTCGCTGTCCGGTGATCCGCCGTTGTGCGGGTTGAGACCGGTCAGCTGCCGGGACAGTGCGAGCGTCAACGTACGATCGCTGTCTTCGCCGCCGGACGTGGACTCGGATCCGCCGAGCGCCGAGCCGCACGAGCTGAGCGTCAACGCGGCCGTCAGCACGACCACAGGGATCGCCCAACGCCGAAGTGTGCGTGTCATCGAAAGTCTTTCTGTTCTGGCCGTACCCGTCCGCGGGCAGGACTTCCGCACCATCTTCGACGCCCGGCGACCGCCTGGCCATGATTGAAATCACGGTGATGCCAAGTGCGCCTTGGCTACCCGTGCACGCAAAGTTGGTCTGCGCGGTAACTACGCACGCACGGGCGCCGAAGGCGCACTCAGTCCGAAGTTGTCCCGCAATGTCGAGCTCTCGTACTCCTCGCGAAACAGGCCGCGCCGCTGGAGGATCGGGACGACCTGCTCGACGAAGTCCTCGGTCCCCCGTGGGTGCAGAGGGACCAGCACGTTGAACCCGTCGGCGGCGCCGGCGCGGAACCAGGCTTCGAGCTCGTCGGCCACCTGTTCACCGGTGCCCGCGGTGGTCCAGTGCACGACGCCGAGGCCCTTCTCGACCTTCGTCGCCAACTGCTGCACGGTGAGGTTCTCCTGCTCCACCCATGTGCGCAGACGGTTGATCCGACTCTGACCACCCTTGTGTGTCTCGAAGCTGGGCCACGCCTCGTCGGGGAACGGCGAATCCGGGTCGTACACCGACAGATCGGTCCCCAGTTCGGTGCTCAACTGCCCGATGACGTCGATGTTCTTGGTCGCGAGCTGCTCGAGTTCCGCTACCAGCGCCTTGGCTTCGGCTTCCGTGTCCGCGATGTACGGCACGAGCCCGGGCAGGATCTTCACATCCGATCGCCGACGACCGAATCCGACGGCCCTGTTCTTGACGTCCTCGTAGAACTCGATGCCGTTGGGAATGGTCGACGACCCGGTGTAGACGGCCTCGGCCCGCAGCGCGGCCATGTCACGACCCCTGTTCGACGCCCCGGCCTGCACCAGCACCGGATGTCCCTGCGGCGACGCAGGAATCGGTAGCGTTCCGTGCACGTCGAAGAATCGACCCGCATGCGCGACGGGTTCACCTGTCCACAGCTTCAGAACGACGTCGACGAATTCGCTTGCGCGCTCGTATCGTTGGTCGAAGTCAGGATGGCTGTCGTAGCCGAAGTTGTGCGCCAGCGGATCACCCGACGACGTCACGAAATTCATCCCGACGCGTCCGCCGGACAGCTGATCGAGCGACGCGAAGCGCGCCGCGATCTCGTACGGATCGTTGTAGGTGGTCGATACCGTCCCGATCAAGCCGATGTTCGTCGTGCGAACAGCCAACGCACCCAACAATGTCAGCGGCTCCAACGACATCGCGAGCGGCTCACGGTCGCTGAACAGGCGTGGGCTGTCGGCGAAGAACACGGCGTCGAACTTGCCTCGTTCTGCGGTGGCGACGATGTCCGCGAAATAGTCGAGCTCCGTGACCCGTTCGGGAGTCGCACTCGGGTGCCGCCACCCGGCGCGGTGAAAGCCGACGCCGCGCAGGTTCAGATTGAGTGCCAGATGTTCGCTCACAGTACTGCTCCCACTCCGGCGTCGGCCTTCAGCCGCGGCGCCAGTGTCGATTCCGAATAGGCGGACCGGTAGCGACCCGCGGCCTGTAACTGCGGAACCACGGTGTCGACGACCGCGCGCGTCAGATCGACCGAGGCGTGCAGAACGAACCCGTCGACGCCATCTCGATCGGCCTGCTCGACCAATTCGGCTGCGAGCGAATCCACTTCTGAGACAGCCACTTCCCGCAGATTCGACACCGACGACACCGCTGGCGCCCAGGCACTCAGCACCGCAACATCGGCATGTGCCGCAGCGAAATCCGCAGACTCCGCGGATCCGACCGAGGCATACAGCGGTGGGTGCACCTGCGGACTGCGCGGCAGATTGAACGGGCCCGCTACCGCGAAATGCTCACCACGATGGTCGGTTCGGTGAATCGACTCACGGCGTACGTACAGTCCACTGGACTTGTCGGCGACGACGGCATCGGAGTCCCAGGCTTCCCACAGAGCCTTCAGCACCGTCACCAACTCGTCGGCTCGCGAGTACCGTTCGCGAGAGGACGACCGCTGCGACCTGCCGTGCAGCGCTGGATCCGTATCCTGCTCCGGCAGCACCAGATTCCAGCCCGTCCGTCCCTTCGACAGATGGTCAAGCGTGCTGATGTACCGCGCCTGGTTGTAGGGTGCCGTGTATTGCGGTGACACCGCGCCGACGACACCGATGTGCGTCGTCGACGCGGCCACCGCCGAGAGCAGCGTCGACGGCTCGAGCCCCGTACGCCCGGAGGCACCGGCGAACACCGCATCGAACAGTCCGCGTTCGGCGATCCTGGCCTGTTCGACGACGTGGCCCGGGCTTTCTGCATTCGGGTCGAGTACGAGTGACAGTCGAATATCAGGAGGCATAGTGCACTTCTCCTCGGGTTGCAGTGAGCGAAACAGCTTGTCCAGGAACAGCATCGATCAGCGCCCTCGTGTACTCCTGCTCGGGCGCGCTGAACACCCGCTCGGTCGAACCGATTTCGACGAGCTTGCCTGCGCGCAGTACACCGACCTCGTGCGAGATCTGCCGGACGACGGCGAAGTCGTGCGAGATGAACAGGTACGCCACGCCGAGGCGTTCCTGCAGTTCGACGAGCAGACGCAGAATCTGGTCCTGCACCGAGACATCGAGCGCGGACACGGGTTCGTCGAGCACCACCAACTCGGGATCGAGCGCAAGCGCCCGCGCGATGGCGACGCGTTGACGCTGACCACCGGACAGTTCGGCGGCCTTGCGATCCAACGCCGACGTCGGCAGCGCGACCTGATCCAGCAACTCACCCGCGCGTCGGCGTCGAGAAGTCTTGTCGCCGACGCCGAACGCGCGCAACGGTTCCGATACGACGTCTGCCACCGAGAATCGCGGGTCGAGCGACGAGAAGGGGTTCTGGTAGACCAGCTGAATCCGCTTACGCACCTGACGCAGGTCCTCACCGCGCAGCGACGCCACGTCGACGCCGTCGAAGTCGATGCGCCCCTTCGTGATCTGTTCGAGCCGCAGCACGCTCCGCGCGACTGTGGACTTACCGGATCCCGATTCGCCGATCAAACTGAAGGTACGCCCGCGCGCGATCTCGAAACTCACGTCGTCGACGGCGACGAACGGCTCGCGCGTCCCGGGAAGTTCGAATTCCTTGCGCACCGCGGTCAAGCTCAACAAAGGCGTCGACGGAACTGCCTTCGAATCCACCAGCGGGACCCCGGACAGACTCGGCGCGGCCTGCAGCAGCTTCTGCGTGTAGGCCACCTGCGGGTTGCCGAGGATCTGGCGAGTCGGCCCCTGCTCGACGACCTCGCCATGGCGCATGACGACGGTGCGATCGGCCCGGTCGGCGGCCACTCCGAGGTCGTGCGTGATCAACAGGACCGCCGTGCCCGAGCTGGCCGTCAGCTCCTGCAGATGGTCGAGGATGCGTCGCTGAACAGTGACGTCGAGAGCACTCGTCGGCTCGTCGGCGATGACAAGTTTGGGCCTGCATGCGAGCGCGATGCCGATCAGGACCCGCTGCTTCATTCCGCCGGACAGTTCGTGCGGGTATTGCTGCGCACGCGCCTCAGGGTGCGACAGGCCTGCACGCGCAAGGATCTCGATGGCCCGTTCCTTCGCCTCCCTGCGTCCGGCGAGCCCGTGCACCCACAGTGCCTCGGCGACCTGGACACCGATCTTCTTGACGGGGTTCAGCGCGATGCCCGGGTCCTGCGGAACGAAACCGATCTCCGCGCCGCGAATTTCCCTGAGCTTCTTGGCTTTCAGCCGGGTGATGTCGCGGCCGTCGAACACGATCCGTCCGCTCGTCACGGCACCGTTGCCCGGTAGCAGTCCGATGACGGAGTGCGCCGTCGTCGACTTTCCCGAGCCGGACTCGCCGACGAGTGCCACCACCTCGCCGGGCCCCACCGTCAGTGACACCGACCGCACGGCATCCACGTCTGCGGTCGCGGTGCGGTAACCGATTCCGAGAGAATCGAGTTCGAGTATCGGATCGCTCATATCAGGCGGTCCTTTCCGTCGTCGAGAGCACGGCTGATGCGGTTGGTCGCGAGCACCGACAGCGCGATGACGACACCGGGCAGCGTGGTCAGCCACCACGCCGTCGCGAGATAATTGCGGCCTTCGGCGACGAGCGATCCCCATTCCGGCGCCGGTGGTGGTGCTCCGAATCCGAGGAAGCTGAGCGCCGACACAGCGAGGATCGCTGCCCCGAATTCCAACGCCGCCAACACCAGAACCGAACCCAACGAATGCGGCAAGATGTGGCGTAGCAACACTTCCGGTCCTTTCACACCGGATACAGTCGCCGCTTCGACGAATACCTGTGTCCGCATGCGCAATACGTCGGATCGCATGATGCGCGCAAAGCTCGCCACCGACGCGACGCCGACCGCGATCGCGACGTTGACGGTGCCGAACCCGAGAACGGAGACCACCGCGAGCGACAACAGCAGGCCGGGAATCGACAGCAGGACATCGACGAAACGCATGACGACGTCGTCGAACTTGCCGCCGACGAATCCCGACAGCAGACCGATGGCCGAGCCCGCGAACAGCCCGACGACGACCGCGATGAGCGTCGCCTGCATCGACAGCGCCGTCCCGTAGACGGTACGGGTGTACAGATCACGCCCCAGATGATCTGTGCCGAAGAGGTATTCGGCGCTCGGCGGCTGCAGTTTGTCCTTCGGGACTCCGACGTACGGGTCGTGCGAGGTGAACACCTCGGGGAACAGTGCCCACCCGATCATCAACAGCAACAGAGCTATCGAGAGAACGAGCGCAGGCTTGCGCAACAGAAACAGACCGGGAACCCGTCGCGCAGCACGCGGTCGCACACGTGAATCGGTGACGTCCGGTTCTGCGACGTCGGTCACTTCGTGGTCCAGAACGGTATCGGCGAGGGTCATGGGGCGTCCTGCAGGTGCACGGGCCGAACACGCTTCAAACGTGGGTCGACGAGCGGATAGATCAGATCGACGATCAGGTTCACGACGACGAAGATCGCGGCGGCGAGCACGACGAGCCCCAGAATCATCGGAATATCCTGTGCGGAAACGGCTTCCTCGGTCAGCCGGCCCACGCCACGCCTGGAGAAGACCGTTTCGACGACGACGGCACCCGCAAGAAGATTCCCGACGATGATGCCGATCATCGTCAGAACGGGAATCGCTGCGTTCCGAAGTGCGTGACTCAACTGAATCTTGCTACGCGACACACCTTTTGCCGCCGCGGTGTCGATGTACGGCTGCGCCCACGTTGTGCGGAGATTCTTCGCCAGAAGCTGCGCGACGATCGCTCCCGTCGGGATCGCCAGCGTGACCGCCGGCAGCACGAGCGAGCTGAACCCCGCGTTACCGGTCGACGGCAACAGTCCCGTCCGGAACGAGAAGACCTGCAGCAGAATCAAACCGATCCAGAACGTCGGCACCGACACTCCGACCGGCGGCAACGACAGCAGCAGCTGCCGCACCCACGAGATCGTCGTGTACGTGGCCGCCAACGCCAACCCGCCACCGAAGACGACGGCGAGAACGAACGCGAACGCCGTCAACGCGACGGTGTCCGGCAACGCGTCGGCGATCAGTGTCGTGACCGCCTCGTTCGTCGGAATCGACCGACCGAAATCACCGCGTACGACGTCCCACAGCGCGTACAGGTACTGCACGAGCGGTGACGAATCGAGGTGGTATTCGGCGCGCAGGGCGGCGACGACGGCCGGATCCATCCCGACCGCGTCACCACCCGAGTTGAGCATGATCTCGACCGGGTCGCTCGGCAGCAGGTACAGAATCACGAACGTGATCGTGAATGCCGCCCACAGCACGAACACGCCCTGGCCGAGACGGCCGATCAAGCGCCGAGCGGTGCTGGAACTCATGATGTGCCGCCGACCTTCCAGGCGTCGTAGAGGACGGTTCCGCCGTACGGATCGATCTCGACGCCCTGGATGTCGGCGCTGACACCGACCGCGCGCGTCTGCTCCCGGACCGGGATCCAGTAGCCGCCGTCGACCAGGAGTTTCTGCAGTGCGGCAGCGGCTTCTTCACGTTCGGCGTCCGTCGCGGCCAGATTCAGTGCTTTCGCGGCACTTTCGAGCTCGGGCTGATCGGCGGGCGCCAGCGCGGGATTGGTCTTCAGGAAAAGCCCAGCCAGGAAGTCGACGTCCTTCGCGGGTCCGCTGCCGGTCAGGAAATCGTACGGCGCTGCCGCCTTGTCCTTCATGTACGCCGAGGATTCCGCTGCGGTGATCGGCGACAGCTGTACCTTGATGCCGATACGTCCGAGCTGCTGCTGGATCAGCTCGAGTTCCTGCTGCGTCGCACCCTGCGTCGAACCAGGCGTGTAGGTGATGCGCGGGGCGAGTTGCGTGCCGTCCTTGGCCCAGATGCCGTCGCCGTCCTTGGCCCACCCGGCGTCGGCGAGGATCTTCTCCGATCGATCCGGGTCGTAGACGAGCCCGTCCGACTGGTCCGCCCAGAGCGGCGTGTTCGACGCGATCGCACTGCTCGGCAGGCTGTATCGGTCCGAGTAGAGCGTGTCTCGGATTTCCTCGCGGTCGATGCCGCTCTGCAGTGCCTGCCGCACCGCGACGTCGCTGCCGAGCGGGCTGAGTGGGTTCTGCCGCAGTCCCGGAACGAGATTCGGGACGAGGCCGGTGATGATCTGGTCACCCTGCGCCGCGACGACGTCCTGATCGAGGACCGGTACGTCGTCGACGATGTCGAATTCACCCGACTGCAAGCCGCCGACGCGGACGCCGGACTCGGGGATGAGCTCGAACGAGATGGAGTCGACGTATCCGGCGCCGGTGTGCGAGGTGACTCCTGCAGGCGCCCAGCCGTAGTCGTCACGACGGTCGAGTTCGAGCTTCTGACCCTGCACGACGTCTGTGATGACGAACGGGCCCGTCGCGACCAAGGATGTTCCCGCGCAGCGCTCCTCGTACGACGAGGCGACCGTCGACGACGCGTAGATGCCGAAGTACGGGTCGCTGAGGTTGCGCAGAAAGCCCAGTTCCGGTGCACCGAAGTCGAATCGAACGATTCGGTCGTCGACGACGGTCGTTCCGACGTACGTGTTGAGCGCGCTGATCAGCGGGGTGTCGGCGCGTCCGCTGTCCGCGATCTGCTTCAGCGTGTCGACGTTGGCCTTGACCACCTCGGCGGTCAGCGGAGTGCCGTCGGAGAACGTGACACCGTCGCGCAGGGTGAGCGTGAAGCTGTTCGCCGCGTCGGACACCTCCCACGACTCGGCGAGCCGAGGGATGACCTCGCCCGTCGTACGATCCTGGTCGGTCAGGGTCTCGACGTACTGCTGGGACGCGCTCAGTCCACGAGCTTGCAATGCAGGGTCGACGCACTTCGGCCACGCCGAGACCGCGTATCGGATCGAACCGCCGGACACCGGGTCGCCCACATCGGCATTGGGTGCGGTGGACGCTCCCCCGCATGCTGCGGTGAGGGACAGTACGGCTGCGGAGGCCGCGAGGGTGAATACCTTCTGAGTCTTCATCGGTTCTCTTCTAGGGGTCAGGCGTAGACGGAATTGACCAGCGCCACATGCGCCGGATCGAGCAGTGTGCGCGAGCTGTAGCCGAGGCTCCGACCCAGTTCGGTCGACCGGCGCAGCTCGTCGTGGCTACCGGCCGGGTTGAACGTGACCTGCACGGGACCGGGAAGCCCGGCAGCGCGTGCGGCGACGACCAATCGAGCACGCGAGAACGCGAGCCCCTCGTCGGTCGCGGTGCCGAGATCGGCCTTCAGGTCACCCTCGCCGAGCCCGATGGACTCGACGAGATGCGTTGCGACGGCCAATTCATCGACAGCGGTGACGCCGACGGCGGTTTCGATCATGACCTGAAGCGGAATGACGCGTGTGATGCCTGCTGCAGCCCGGCGTGCGTCGAGTGCCCGCGCAATGGCGCGCACCTCGGATGCGCTCTCGGACTTAGGGATTCGCAGCGCAGTCAAACCTGGCCCGACGACGGCGTCGAGATCCTGCTCGTACCAGCCCGTCGGGTAGCCGTTGACACGGACCAACACCGGCTTGGGCTGCTCTGTCGCGACGACCCGCGCGACGAGCGCGCGGCCTGCGTCCTTCTGGTCGTCAGGAGTGAGGTGCTCGAGATCGAACACGACGGCGTCGGCGTCGTTGTCGAATGCGGCGGCGACGAGATCCTCGCGGTACGCCGGAACGTAGAAGTACGAACGGATGGAATCGAATACGGAAGACATGGTCCCTCTCAGAAGAATCCGGTGATGGGCGGTTCGACGTCGGCGAGCAGATATGCCCCGACGACCGACGCCTTGTAGGCGCGTGGGTTGTGATTGGCGACGGTTCTGGCGTTGCGCCAGTGCCGATCGAAGTTGTGGCTACGCAGCGCAGTGGACGCACCGCCGACGTCGAACAGCAGCTCGGACGTTTTCAATGCGGCTTCGATGGCGAAGAATTGTGCCTGCGACACTTCGAGACTCGCGGCGAGCACCGCGGCGTCCTCCTCGGCTCCGTGTGGATCGAGGCCGTGGGTCCGGTCGATCGCGGCCGCAGCACGCAGAACGCCTGCCTCGGCGGCGTAGGTCCGTGCGGCCATCTCGCCGACGGCGTGCTGCACGTACGGGTCGTCGACCGAGCGCGAGACACCGGCGTGCTTGATCGGACGCGCCTTGCCTCGCGCGTACTCGACGGCGTCCGCCAGCGCATTCTTCGCGATCCCGACCTCGACAGCGGCGAGGAACAACTGGAAGAACGGAGATTGCCGCGGCCGTGCACCCTCGACGTCGCGCTGAATCAGGAAGTCGGAGTCCTCCACTCGTACGCCACTGAACGTCGTCGTACCACTGGCGGTCAAGCGCTGGCCGATTCCGTCCCAGTCGTCGATACGCTCGATGCCTGCTCGGTTCGACGGCAACACGAACGAGCGCGGCTTCTCGTCGTCGTCGACGGCGCGTACGACGATCCAGTCCGCGAACAACGTTCCGGTGCTGTAGAACTTGGTGCCGTCGACGGTGTGGCCGTCGTCGCCTGCCGTGAGCCTCGACGAGATGACCCCGTGCACACCTCCTGTTTCGCCGCTCGCGAGCCCGAAGGTATCACCTGCGAGGACGCGCTCGAACCAGCGAGCCTTCTCCTCGTCGGACGGCGATCGACGCAGTGTCTCGACGAATGCGAAGTGCGAGCGGAGTGCTTGAGCGATGTTGGCGTCGGCAGTCGCGAGCGCGATCGCGAACTCGAAGAACTGTGTCAGCGAGGCATCCGGTCCGCCGTACTCTGCCGGTACACGCCACGTGCCGAACCCCGCGTCGATGATCGCTGCGATCTCCGAATACGGCATCACACGGTCGGATTCGCGCTCGGCGGCGCCCGCTGCAATCGCGCCGAGGATGCCGGGGGCTCGGTGAACGAGCGTGTCGGTATCACGCACATCGATGGTTGTAGTCACGTCCAATGTCCTTGTTCGTCAGGTGTTCTGCGTTGTCGTCAGCTGATACGTGTGCGAAACCCACGCCTCGCTGTCCTCGGTCAATTCGACGACGTGCTCGGGCAGCGTTCCCGCCACCACGTCGGCCAACGTCGTACCTTCGAGCACCGATCGAAGTGCCACACGCGTCGCGATCCACAGGTTCTGCAGCGCGTCTGCCGGCTCGCAGTACGCGACGTCCTCCGGACACTCTCCGCGAATGCTGAACAGTGGACCGTTGATCGCGCGCACCACATCGGCGATCACGATGGTCGACGGGTCTCGACGCAATCGGTGCCCACCGCCGTGACCACGCTGGCTGCTGATGAACTGGGTGCGACGCAGCTCTGCCAGGATGGCCTCGAGGAATTTGTGCGGAATGTCCTGCCGCTGTGCGATCTGCTCGGAACTCTGCGGATTCTCCCAGTCGATCGCCAACTGCGCCAATGCTTTCAGTGCGTATTCGGTTTTCGCGGAAATCCGCACAGCTTCTCTTTTCTGTCAGAGAAAGATGGAGGGGAATGAATCAAGGATTCACGTGAAACGTCGACCCGTGTTGCTCGGCCAGCAAGGCCTGAAAGCCTCCCCGCACCTGGCGAACCGACGAGTAGCCGAGAGCTTCGAGGCGAAGAGCCACGGGCCTCGAACCGCGGGCGCCGTTGCAGAACACCAGAATCGGGCTGTTTTTCTCGAATCTCGTGACGACCCTGCCGCCGACATCGAGGCCGAATCGCTCCTCGATATCGGGCTTGGGCACCACCGTCGCACCGACGATGTCTCCCGAATCCGGCTCCTGCGCATCCGATCTGACGTCGAGCAACGTGGCACCGTCGCGAAGCAGCGACAACGCCTGACGCGCCGAGACGCTCGACGTCCAGTCGTCCTCACCCGTGGGACTACCGAAGGACCCGGCAAAGGCGTCGACCACGGAGTCGATCTCGAATTCGGAGTCGCCCGCCAGCACCACCTCACACGGGTGGAACTCGATGTCGCGGTCCAGTACGTACGCTCCCGAGACGATCTGCTGCGCACCGAGATTCCGTAGAACCGGCACGAGCGCGTATTCGAGCGCGCTGGCATGGAAATTGCTGCCTCCGGTTGCCAACGGCAACAGTATCTTTCCTGCCAGGGCGTCGTGCGGCAGGATGTCGAGCAGCGCCTTCAGCACTCCGGAGTACGAGTTGTTCTGCATCGGCGTCACGGCGACGACACCGTCGGACGCCTCGACAAGACCGACCAGCTCGACCACATCCGGATCGGACGAGTCGCCATCGAGCAGCGACGCGGCGTCGATGGCCTGCGCATCCAGCAGCACAACGGTGTGACCAGCGCGTTCGAGCGCAGCCTGTACGTACGAGCCGAGCCCTGCGGCCGGCGAGGAACCGGTCGAGGAGCCGACGAGAATCGACACGAGCGCCATCGACGAGTCCTTTCACGACATACGCGCCACTCATCGGGTGGCGCTTGTGGGAGCAATCTTTCTCTACAGAGTTGATAGAGAAAACGGATTCGATCAGCCTGATTTTTTTGGTGTCGCCGAACGCTCGTGTCGTCCATGATCGTCCGGATACTTCTCGGCGCCCTCCCCCATGTGCACGAAAATACATAGCCCGCTATGTATTTCCGTGCACGTGCGCGTCAGCGCACTTCTTATGCAAAGGAACTCTCCACCCATGTCTCGAAGACTTTCCCGATTCCCTCGTTCGACGGCATGGCTGGGTGTCATCCTCGCGGCCGCGACGATCGCCACCGGATGTGGCAGCAGCGGCGGCGACGTCGCGTCCGCGACGTCGGGGGACAAGCGCGGTGGCGACTTCGTCTACCTCGACGCCGAAGTCCCCGTGTCCTTCCAGTTGCAGACCGGCGGCACGTTCTGGCAGACGTCAGCGATCGTCAACAACATCGTCGACCGCCTCGTCTACCTGAACCTGGAGACCAAGGAGGTCGAGCCCTGGATCGCCGAGAGCTGGACCATCGACCCGACCGGTAAGCAGTACACCTTCAAGATTCGCGACGGCGTCACCTACAGCGACGGTTCTGCTCTCGACCTCGAGAACGTACGACGCAATCTCGAACTCAACGCATTCGGCGACGAGGCGAAAGGCATCACGCGCTCCAGCTACTTCCCCAAGATCGACGCCGTCACGACGGATCCGGCGACCAACAGCGTCACGATCTCGCTCGCGGAAACCCGTCCGTATTTCCTGCAGGTGCTGTCGGAACAGACCTTGGGATTCGTTGCGAACAAGACTCTCGACCTGTCGCGCGAAGAGCAGGCGAGCGTCCTCAACTTGATCGGCAGCGGCCCGTTCGTCGCGACCAAGGAAGAGGCAGGCAAGGAGATCGTTCTCGATCGACGCGACGGATACGCGTGGGCGCCTCCGTCGTTCGAGAATCAGGGCGAGGCATACCTCGACTCGATCTCGTTCATTCCTGTCCTGGAAGACAGTGTCCGTCTCGGGTCACTGCGCTCCGGCCAGGGCGACGCGCTGCGGTACGTCCAGCCCAGCGAAGAGGCCGCACTCGAGGCGTCGGGATTCGACATCATCGAGGTCGCAACGGGTACAAGCGGATTCGGTGTCCGCGTCCAGTCGAGTCCCGCTCTCGGCGACCCACGTGTTCGGCAGGCTCTTCAGCTCGGCGTCGACCGTCAGGGACTCGTCGACGACCTGCTCACGGACCGGTGGCGTCCCGCTCGCAGCGTCGTCGCGGACAATCAGCCGTGGTTCGTCGACGAGTCGTCGAAACTGCAGTTCGACGCCGACAAGGCGAATTCGCTTCTCGACGAGGCCGGCTGGTCGGCGAAGAACGCCGACGGCATTCGCACCAAGGACGGCCAGGCGCTGACGCTGCCGGTGTACATCGACGTCTACACCAACATCGCCAAGCCGCTGTTCGAGCTGATCCAGAACCAGTACAAGAACATCGGAATCGACCTGGAGCTGAAGGAAACCGACTACTCGAAGTACCCGACGGCCGTCAAGGACGAGACCCTCGCGCTGCTGTCTCAGGGATCCAACTTCGTCGACCCGTTCACGTTGACCAACTCGTTCAGCAGCACGAAAGCGGATTCGTTGCAACTGAAGGGCAGCGACCCGAAGCTCGACGAACTGCTGCAGGCTCAGCTCGACACCACCGACACCGCACAGTCCGACGAGATCCTCGGTGAGATCCAGGCATACCTGATCGACCAGGGCTACTTCATCCCGACGATCGACAACTCGCAGATCTACGTCACCCAGTCCTACGTCCATGGCCTGACGCACAACGCCACGGCACGTCCCAACTTCCAGGGAGTGTGGCTGTCGGAGAAATGAACACATTCGCCGTGATCAAACGCGTCGCACAGGCGCTTCTCGTCGTCGCACTCAGTTACACGTTCGTCTTCTACGCGCTGTTCCTGTTGCCCGGCGACCCCATTCAGAATCAGATCGACAATCCGCAGAACCCGCTGCCGGAGGACATCGGGCAGTCGCTGCTCGCGTACTACAACCTCGACAAGTCGGGCTTCGAGCAGTACGTCATCTCGCTGTCCCGCGCGGTGACCGGTGATTTCGGGTTCTCGATCACGACGGGGCGTGACGTCGTCGACGTGCTGACCGACGCAATTCCGGAGACGCTGCGGTTGGCGTCGATGGGACTCGTGTTCGCGATCGGTTTCGCGTTGGTCATGGCGTTGATCGCGGTGTACGCACCGTGGGCGCGCCTGCGTACGGTCGCCACCCTGATACCGGCGCTGCTGCAGTCCACACCCAGCTTCCTCGTGGGTTTGATTCTGCTGCAGGTATTTTCGTTCCAACTCGGGTGGGTCTCGTCGATCCGGGACGAGGGCTTCCGATCACTGCTGTTGCCCGCGTTGACACTCGGACTCGCCGTGTCACCTCCCATCGCGCAGGTTCTCATCCAGGGGCTGCGCACGTCGTCGCAGGAACAGTTCGTGACGGTGCTGCGCTCGACCGGACTGTCCGAGACGACCATTCTTGCGCGCCACGTGCTGAAGAACGCGTCGATTCCGGTCATCACCCTGTTGGGGATCACGGCAGGCGAACTCCTTGCCGGCTCCGTCGTCACCGAGACGATCTTCAACCGATCGGGCATCGGCTTCGTCACCCGCGAAGCGTTGCGAGATCAGGACAGCCCTGTGATTCTGGCCGTCGTCACGTTCGTCTCCCTCGTGTTCGTCACGGTCAGCCTGGTCACCGACCTGGTGTACCCGAAGATCGACCCGCGCATCGCGGGCACCGCGCCGTCGACCGCACGAAAGGAGACGATCGATGCCTGACGTGAAATCCGCCCGCTCGATCGCGCTACGACCACCCGACTATCTGGCGCTGGGTGTCGTCGTCGTGCTGATTCTGTTCATCGTCGTGCCCGGGCTGATCGCGTCGCACGATCCGCTACTGCCCGATTCCGCCGCGATTCTGCAGGGCCCGAGCGCGTCCCATCTGTTCGGTACGGACTATCTCGGACGCGACATGTTCAGCCGCGTCGTCCACGGCACGGGTCGCACGCTGCTCGGGTCGTTGATCGCCGTCGTGATCGGGCTCGGTGTCGGTGGGGCGCTCGGTCTCGTCGCGGCGTACGCGGGTGGATGGGTCGACGCGGTGATCAGCCGCATCATCGACGTTCTGCTGTCCATTCCCGGGCTGCTGTTGTCGATGGTGCTCGTCACCGCTCTCGGCTTCGGCCGCCTCAACGCCGCGGTCGCGGTGGGTATCGCGTCGGTCGCCGTGTTCACGCGCCTGATGCGCTCCGAGGTACTGACCGTACGCAATCTGCCGTTCGTCGAGTCGTCCCGGCACATCGGTGCCGACACTCGTCGGCTGCTGCTGCGACACGTACTCCCGAACGCGTACTCGGCCGTGTTGTCGCTGACCGCACTGCAGTTCGGCGCGTCGATCATCTGGATCGCGTCGCTGAGCTTCCTCGGGTTCGGGGCTCCCCCGCCCCAGCCCGAATGGGGGCTGCTCGTCGCCGAGGGGCGTGAGTACATCGTGTCGTCGCCGTGGCTCGTTCTGTTTCCGGCGCTGGTGATCGTCACCGCCGTGGTGTCGATCAGCCACATCGCCAACATCATTCGCACCAACGCAACGAGGTAGAGCCATGACAACTCCGGTTCTGGAGGTCGACGCGTTGAGCGTCGGCTATGCAGTCGGCAGAGAAGTCTCCGCAACGGTCAAGGACGTCTCGTTCAGCCTGAATCCCGGTGACACGCTTGCCCTCGTCGGCCAATCCGGCTCGGGAAAGACGACGGTCGCACGCGCGATCAGCGGGCTGCTGCCGCCCACCGGTCGGATCATCGGCGGAACAGCAGTGGTCGACGGTACCGACGTGGCGTCGCTGAGTCGGCGTCGGTGGCGCGATCTGCACGGACGCGTCGTCGGATACGTACCGCAGGATCCGCTCGGCTCCCTCGATCCGCTGCAGAAGGTAGGTCATCAGCTGGCTCGGGTGCTGCTGCGGGCAGGCGCGTCGTCGCGTTCGGAGGCCAAGCGTGGGGCCGTCGAACTGCTCGATCGGGTCGGAATTCGCGACGCGACAGAACGATCACGGGCTTACCCACACGAGCTGTCGGGTGGCCAGTTGCAGCGTGTCCTCATCGCGATCTCCATCGCGCAGAACCCTCGTCTTCTCATCGCCGACGAACCGACCTCTGCGTTGGACGTCACCGTACAGAAGACCATCCTCGACCTGCTCGCCGAGTTGAAGCAGGACCTCGGCCTGGCCATCCTGTTCATCACGCACGATCTCGCGTTGGCCAGCGATCGCAGCGATTCCGTTCTCGTCCTCAACGACGGCGTCGAGGCCGAATACGGTCCTGCTGCAGAGGTTCTCGGGCAGCCGCGCCATGCCTACACCGTCCAGCTGGTCGCCGACGCACCCGCGCTGTCACCGGATCGCTACGCCTCGCGGGCCGTCGCCGACAGCACCGACGCTGCCATCACGGTGACGTCGTTGACGAAGACGTTCGGCTCGAAGATCGGCCGACAAGCACGTACGACGGCATTGGACGACGTCTCGTTCGACGTTCTCGCGGGCGAGATCCACGCGATCGTCGGCGAGTCGGGATCGGGCAAGACGACGGCGGCGCGCATCATCGCGGGTCTGACACCGTTCGACTCCGGCACCGTCACGGTCGAGGGGCGCGCGCTGGCATCGTCCGACTCGCAGGCCCGCACGCTGCAGCTGATCTACCAGAATCCGTTGGCTGCACTGGATCCGCGGTTCGACGTCGAGTCCCTACTCGAGGAACCGCTCGTCATCCATCACGATCTCGAGCGGGATGCACGACGCGCACGCATCGAGAAAGTCCTCGACGACCTCGCGCTCGACCGACATCTCCTCGGCCGTCGAGCGATCGAACTGTCCGGTGGTCAGCGCCAACGCGTCGCCCTGGCTCGTGCGTTGATGCTCGACCCGCGGATCCTCGTGCTGGACGAGCCGACGTCCGCGCTCGACGTGTCGGTGCAGGCGCAGATCGTGGACCTGCTCATCGATTTGCGTGAGCGCAAGGACCTGACGTACGTGTTCATCTCGCACGACCTCAGCTTGGTGCGGCAGATCGCCGACCGCGTGACGGTCCTCGAAGCGGGCCGCGTCGTCGAATCTCGGCCTACGCGTGCGCTGTTCGACGATCCGCGCACCGAGTACACCCGCAGGCTCATCGACGCGATACCCGGTCGTGCGCCTGTGCGCGCTCAGTAGCTCGGGGCCCGAAACCCAGAATCCCCGCAAATGCATAGGCATTTGCGGGGACGGGGACCGGCGTCAGATCAGGCCGAGACTGTCCGACGCAGTGCGGGATTCGCGATCGCATCACGGACGATGCCCGTGTCCCGTTCGTTGAACACGGTTCCCGGCGGGACGATCTCGTCGATCCGGTCCAGGATGTCCGACGACAACTCGACGTCCGCGGCACCCAGCTGGCTCTCCAGATGCTCCAGAGTGCGCGGTCCGATGATCGCCGACGACACATCGGGGTGGCTCAGCACGAACCCGAGTGCCAGGTGGATCAGGCTGAGGCCGCTCTCCTCGGCCAGCACGGCCAACGCGTCGGCTGCTCGTAGTTTGTCGGCGTTGTGCGGGGCGTCGACGTCGAATCGACCCGGAATGAGATCCGCGCGCTGCGATTCCGGCTGCCCGGCTCCGAGGCGGTACTTCCCCGACAACCACCCTGCGGCCAGCGGACCGTACGTCAGTACACCGAGCCCGACAGTCCTGGCGATCGGCAACGTCTCACGCTCGATGCCGCGGATGAGCAGCGAGTACGGAACCTGCTCGCTGGCGGAACGGCTCAACGAGCGCCGCTCCGCCGACCACTGCGCCTCCAGCAACTCGCCCGGCGAGAACACCGAGGTTCCGTAGTACCGGATCTTGCCCTGGTGCACCAGATCGTCCAACGCGCCGACGGTTTCGTCGATGTCGGTCTGAGCTTCGGGGCGGTGCACCTGGTACAGGTCGAGGTAGTCGGTGTTCAGTCTGCGCAGACCGTCCTCCACCGCGCGGGTGATCCACCATCGAGAGTTGCCCTGGTGCAACGGATTACCGTCGACGTTGCCGTGGAACTTGCTCGCCAGGATCACGTCGTCGCGTCGACCCTCGAGCGCCTTCCCGACGATCTCCTCCGACTCACCCTTGGAGTACACGTCGGCGGTGTCGACGGTGTTGATGCCCGCGTCGAGTGCGCGGTGGATGACGCGAATGCTGTCCTCGTGCGAGGTGTTGCCCCGGACACCGAAGTTCATGGTGCCGAGCGTGAACGGGCTGACCTTCAGGCCGGTGCGGCCGAAGAGTCGAAGATCGGTGAGGGACATCAGTTCTTCCTATCGAAACGACGGACGGAGGAGTCGGTGAGCGACGGCGGCAGGTAGCCCTCGTCGGCCGGGCTGATCGTCAGCCCTGGAGCGACGATCTCGTCGATACGATCGAGAATGTCGCTGCTCAGCTTCACGTCGACGGCGCCGAGCTGGCCCTCGAGGTGCTCCAGTGTGCGCGGACCGATGATGACCGAGCTGACGGCAGGGTGCTGCAACACGAATGCGAGCGACAGATGCACGAGCGACAGCCCCGCGTCGTCGGCGAGCTTGACGAGTTCTTCTGCGGCTGCGCGCTTGATCTTGTTGGCAGCCAGCGCGGGATCGTGCCGATGTGCCTGGCGTTCGATCCTGGAGGACACCGCCTGCTCCGCCTCGCCCGGACGGTAGCGTCCGGACAGCCAACCACCTGCAAGCGGGCTCCACGTCAACACTCCGAGGCCGTACTTCTCGGCGATCGGCAGCGTCGCACGTTCGGCGCCGCGCGCCAGAATCGAGTACGGCGGCTGCTCCGTCACGGGCCGCTGCAGATTCCGTCGCTCGGCCGCGATCTGCGCTTCGACGAGCTGATGCGGCTCGAACGTCGTCGTGCCGAAGTAGCGAATCTTTCCGTGCCGCACCAGGTCTGTCAGTGCACTCAGCGTCTCGTCGATGTCGGTGTCGGGATCGGGCCGGTGCACCTGGTACAGGTCGAGGTGGTCGGTTCCCAGGCGACGCAGGCTGTTCTCCACTGCGCGAGTGATCCACCGGCGTGTGTTGCCGCTGCGGTTCGGGCCACCGACCTCGGCGTGGAACTTGCTCGCGAGGAACACGTCGTCGCGGCGACCCGCAAGTGCCTTCCCGACGATTTCCTCGTTCTCACCCTGCGAATAGACGTCGGCGGTGTCGACGACGTTGATGCCCGCGTCGAGCGCGCGGTGGATGATGCGCGCCGCGTCGTCGTGGTCCTGATTGGCCCAGGCCCCGAAGTTCATGGCACCCAACGCCAATGGGCTGACCTGCACTCCGGTGCGGCCGAGGTAACGATAGGTCACTGACTCTCTCTTTCTATCGGTTGACGAAGGTATTCGCGGGTTCGGCGAGCCCGAGGTTGCCGCGCAATGTGTTCGAGGCGTACTCGGTGCGGAACAGTCCGCGCCGCTGCAGCACCGGAACGACGTCGTCGACGAAGTCCTCGAGCGACGTCGGCAGTACGGCCGGGACTATGGTGAAGCCGTCGACGTCGCCGGATCGCGACCATGTCTCGATGTGATCGGCGATGGACTCCGGCGTACCGGTGACGACACGATGACCACCGAGGAACTGCGACAACAGTTCTCGCACCGTCGCGCCGGTGGTCGACGCATATCTGGTAAGCGTGTGAAAGAACCCCTGCGGGCCGTTGCGGTCGGCAGGCAGGCGAAGATGCCTCTCGGCCAGCGGCGCATCGATATCCAGGTCGTCGGGTTCGAATCCCAGCCATCGCGCGAACGAGGTGAACGCGTCATGATCCGGGTGCAGGCGTGCTTGGAGCTCGTCGAACTTCTCCCGCGCTTCCGCCTCGGTGGACCCGACCAGAGGTACCAATCCCGGCAGAATCTTCACATCCGAGCGTTGCCGTCCCGCTGCCAGGGCGCCGCGTCCGACCGCATCCGAGAACGACGCCGCCCCCTCCAGACCGAACTGCGTCCCGTAGATCACTTCGGCGTGTCTCGCGGCGAACTCGATGCCCTGCGGCGACGACCCTGCCTGCACGAGAACGGGTCTGCCTTGCGGAGATCGGATGACGTTCAGCGGCCCAGCCACCGAGTAGAACTCACCCTGGTGCTGCAGCGCGTGCACCTTCTGCGGGTCGGCGAAGTGTGCCTCGGACTGATCACCGACGAGTGCGTCGTCTTCCCAGCTGTCCCACAAACCTACGGTCACGTCGACGAATTCCGCTGCGCGACCGTATCGTTCGTCCCGATCGGGCAGTTCGTCGATGCCGAAGTTCCGACCGGCGCGGTGCTCGAACGTCGTCACCGCATTCCACCCGGCGCGCCCGCCGCTCACATGATCGAGCGTGAGGATGCGTCGGGCAAGGTTGTAGGGCTTGTTCAGTGATGTCGAGGCCGTCGGGATCAACCCGATGTGCGACGTCGACCCCGCGAGCGCGCTCGTGAGCAACGTCGGATCGAGAGTGGCCGTCGGGGCACGCGCGATACCGGGTTGCTGCACGGGGATGTCCGGAAACAACAGGCCGTCGAGCAGACCACGTTCGGCGATCGTCGCCGCCCGCACATAGTGCTCGAGGTCGATGAACGCGTCGGCCTTCAGAGCCGGGTCCAGCCACGCCGCAGGGTGATAGCCCGCTCCCCCGATGTTGACCAGAAAGTGCAGGCTCACGACGCCACCCGCTGACTGTCACGCACGAACGACGGCGTCCGCAGCCCCAGATTCTCGCGCAGCATCGAACCCGTGTACTCGGTACGAAACCGGCCGCGCCGCTGCAGTTCCGGGACGACGTGGTCCGCGAAATCGTCGAATCCGCTGGGGAGGACGTCGGGCATGACGTTGAAACCGTCGGCGACACCCGCGTCGACCCATTCGACGATGGAATCCGCGATCTGCTCCGGCGTACCGGTGACGATGCGATGACCCGCGCCACCGCCGAAGCGGCGCAACAACTGTCGGACCGTGAGGTGTTCGCGTCGAGCGAGACCGAGCGCGATGCGGTAGAACGTCTGGGACCCGCCCGCCTCGTCGGGATCCTTCAGCAGATCCCACGGCAACTGCTCGTCGAGCGCGAGTGCCTCGACCGGAACGCCGAGTTGCCCGGCGAGCCGACGGAGTGCGTATCCCGGAGGCAGGAGCTCATCGAGCAGGTCACGACGCTCACGCGCTTCCTTCTCCGTGCTGCCGACCACCGTCGACAGCCCCGGCAGAATCACCACCTGGCTCGGATCGCGACCGAGCGCTGCGGCACGACGCTTGACGTCCTGGTAGTACTCGCGCGCCTCCTCGATGGTCTGCGACGCCGTGAAGATGACCTCCCCGACCTGAGCAGCGAGCGCACGACCGTCCTTCGATGCACCGGCCTGCACGAGCACTGGTTCACCCTGCGGAGACCGAGGGACATTGAGCGCACCGGCCACCGAGAAATGCTCACCGACGAAGTCCGCGTCGTGAATCTTGGTGGTGTCGACGAAGTGCTGCGTCGCCTTGTCGCCGACCAGCGCGTCGGGTTCCCAACTGTTCCAGAGCGTGCGGACGACGTCGACGAATTCGGCGGCACACCGGTAGCGATCACCGTGGTCCGGTTCCCCGTCGAGCCCGAAGTTACGTGCCGCTGCCGCGCCTGCAGTGGTCACGACGTTGAACCCCGAACGCCCCTTGCTCAGCACGTCGAGAGTCGCGAGCCGCCGCGCGACGTCGTAAGGATCGTTGTACGACGACGACAGCGTGCCGATCAGCCCGACGTGGGTCGTCGCGGCCGCGATCGCCGCCAGCACGACCGTCGGCTCCAGGCTGTTGAACGGCCGGTGCCGCACGTCCTCACCGAGCACCGGACCGTCGGCCAGGAACACCGCGTCGAGCTTGGCCGCCTCGGCCTTACGCGCGATGGACACGTAGTGTGCGATGTCGAACGACGCGAACGGATCGGTTCCCGGGTACCTCCATGCTCCCCCGAAGACCCCCGAATTGAGGATGTTGACGTTGAGATGCACCTCGCGTGGCATTACTCGTCCCTCCCTGCATCGAGCGCGCTACGACCAAGAGCCGCTAGAACGAAATCGCTCTGCGGGAAATGAATTCGCCCGACCATCGCGTTGCGGTGATGGCGTTCGAGCGGATTCGACCGGGACAGACCGGGATTACCGGTCAGGTCGAGTGCCGATTCGGTGATGCGGATGGCCGTCGTCGTCGCGACGTGCTTCGCGAGCCCCGGCAGCGACGTGTCACCGTCACCGAGAGTCGCGACGGCCTGGCGCAGTAGCGCGCGCGACGTCTGTAACTGGGCCTCGATCTCTCCGACGCGATCGTGGAAGCGCGGAACGGTCGCCAACGACGCGCCGAGGGCCGTCGGGACGCGAGTGTGCAGATACCGTACGAGCCAGTCACGCGTCGCGATGGACACGCCGTTGTAGTTCGCGGCGAGCAGCAGCGGAAGCGCCTGCCTGCCCGCATTACGGAGTTTTGCGGTGCCGCCCTGTGGATCACGGATGTCGACGAGCCGACTGCCAGGAACCCGTGTGCCGTCGAACAGAACGCCCTGCGTGTCCGACGCGCGGAGACCGAGATGGTCCCACGTCGGCAGCACGGTCCAGCCCGGGGTGTCGTTGTCGAGCAGGAACGTCGCTATCCGCGGATCGGGCTCGGTCGTGCTCGCCGTGACGGTGATCCACCGCAGTCCGGAAATGCCGGTGCCGTATGCCTTTTCACCGGTGATGATCCACGAACCGTCGTCCTGCAGCTCGGCCGTCGTCGCGGGAATGCCGCCGCGCGACAGGCTGCCCAGATCACGTTCGACGGCAAGGCCGTTGATCAATGCGCCCTCGGTGACGGCGGTGCGGAACACCGCCTCCTTCAACTCGGCCGGCCACGGACTGTCCTCGCGCTGCACCGTCAGGTGATTCGTGTAGTTCCACTGCAGAATCAGTCCGACGGACGGATCCGCCGCACCGACCCGCTCGACGACCTCGACCGCGTCGGCGACGGTTCCGCCCAGCCCGCCGAACTCCGTCGGCACCGTCAGCGCCTGGGCCCCGATGGTGTGCAACCGAGCGAAAGCCTCGTGCGGGAATTGCGCAGTGCGGTCGTGTAATTCGGCGCGTGATGCGATGAAGCTCAGTACGTCGGCGAACCGGTCCTCGTCGAGCAACGTCGCCGAGGAGCGGCGTTCCTCTGTTTCGATGCTCATGAACTCTCCTTCTGATTGTTACGAAGCCAGGCCGACGTCGGCCACATCTGGTCGGACGCGCTGGCGGAACGCGCGTATCGCAGCCGCGACGGCGGGACGTTCGATGGAGGCTTGCCGGTAGGTGACACCGATCCGGCGCGCCCCGTCGACGATCGGCGCAGCGACCAGATGGCGGAATCTGTCGGGCACCGAGATCTGCGGGACGATCGTGACCCCGAAACCTCGGTCCACCATCTCGGACATCATCGCGAAACTGCCACTGCGGTGGCCTATTCGAGGCGTGAATCCTGCTTGACGACAACTGAACATGATGGACGAGATCGACGGCGCCCCGTCCGGTGCGGCGATCCAATCCGCATCGGCGACGGCGGCGAGGCCGTCGATGGCGATGCGCTCGCGCCACTCGGGCGGTGTGAGCAGCACGAGCGGGTCACTGAACAGGTAGTCCGTCGTCATCCCCGACGGCAGATCGGCGGCACCGAACGAGTACGTGTACGTGATCGCGAGGTCCACCTCCTGTTGCCGCACCGCCGGAACGGAATCGATCGGCATCGAGTCGACGAGACGTACCCGAAGGTCGGGGTGCTCGGCACCCAGCTGTGTCGCGACGGGCAACGCCAGTTCGGACATCGCGGTACTGAAGCACGCGATCTTGAGCACACCGGCGATGGTGTCACCCGTTGCGGCGACGGCACTTTCGGCCTCTTCCAGTGCCGCCAGAATTCTCGCGGTGTGGTCGACGAGGACACGTCCGGCACCCGTCAACCGCAACACCCGACCGTCACGTCTGGTCAGTGCCGCGCCGACTTCCTCTTCGAGGATCCGGAGCTGTTGCGACACTGCTGATGTGGTGATGCCATGCTGTTCCGACACTGCCGTCATCGTCCCGCGCTCGGCGAGATCGCGAAGCAACACCAGCCTCCGGACGTCGTACACGTCAGGCCACCACCACGGACGCGGAACCAGGCACGGCGTCGAGAAGCGAGCGCGTGTACGGATCCGACGGACTCGCGAACACGTCGGCCACTGCGCCTGCCTCGACGACCTGACCCGTCCGCATGACCGTCACATCGTCGGCGACGAGGCGTACGACGCTGAGGTCGTGCGTGATGAACAGGTACGCCAGGCCGAGCTCCGCCTGCAGGTCCACGAGCAACTGCAGGATCTGCGCCTGCACCGACACGTCCAGGGCCGAGACTGCTTCGTCGAGAACGAGCAAACGCGGATCCGCAGCGAGAGCTCGGGCGATCGCGACACGCTGACGTTGCCCACCGGACAGTTCGGCGGCCCTCCGGTGCAGATACGACCCGTCGAGTGCGACCGACGCCAGCAACTGTTCGACGCGATCACGCCGCGCTGCCTTGTCTTTCACCGATCCGAACGCGATGAGCGGCTCGGCAACGATCTGTTCGACGCTGAACTTCGGGTCCAGCGAGGAGAACGGGTTCTGATAGACGAGTTGGATTTCGCGGCGGAAGGGCCGGAGCGCCCGGTGGCGTAGTCCGCTGAGAACCCCGTCGACGTCGCGACCGTGGAAGGTGACGGTGCCTTCGTCTGGAGCGGCCAACCCGACGGCAATGCGTGCCAGCGTCGACTTGCCTGCCCCCGATTCACCGACGATGGCATGCGTCGTGCCCGCTCGTACGACGAGGGATGCGTCGTCGACTGCCGTGAACGCGGCCCCTCTCCCGGCGGAGAAGGTCTTCGTGACGTGATCGATCTCGAGTACGGCAACGCGTCGGTCGACGGCGACGGCGTCCCGTGTCGGGTCGAGCCGGGCCGTCCTGAACGTCGGAGCGGCCGCGAACAGCCGCTGTGTGTACTCGTTCGTCGGCGCGGTCAGCACGTCCGACGTGGCACCGTGCTCGACGATCGCGCCGTCCTTCATGACGACGACACGATCCGCCCGATCCGCCGCCACGCCGAGATCATGGGTGACCAGGAGAATTCCCAGCCCCAACGTGTCACGGAGGTGTGCGAGGTGGTCGAGGATGACCTTCTGGACGGTGACGTCGAGCGCCGACGTCGGCTCGTCGGCGATCAGCAGCTTGGGATCGCTCGCCAGTGCGACGGCGATGAGCACGCGTTGCTTCATACCGCCGGACAGCTCGTGCGGGTACTGCTCGTAGACCCGTTCGACGTCCTTCAGACCCGCCAAGCGCAGCTTCTCGAGGACGAGTTCTCTGGCCTGCGTCGACTCGGCCTGGCGGTGCAGTCGAATTGCTTCGAGGACCTGAACGCCGACCCGTTTGACGGGATTGAGCGACGTGCCGGGATCCTGCGGCACGAACCCGACGAACGGCCCGCGCAGCTGCGCGAGACTGCGATCACGCCAGTCTGTGGTGTCGAGACCGCCCAGTGAGATTCGCCCGGACTCGATCTGCGCCGACGACGGCAGCAGCCGCAGTGCGGCGTGCACCGTCGTACTCTTTCCCGAGCCCGATTCGCCGACGACGGCAACGAATTCACCGGGTTGCACGGTGAGGTCGAGTCCGCGGACCGCCTGCTTCGTGCGACGACCGGTGTACGCGACCTTCAGATCCTCGATCTGCAGTAGCGGCGCTGTGGGATCGACTGTGATCTGCTTCCGACGCATGCCGTTCACTCTCCCCATGTCTTGCTGATGCGGTTGGTCGCGAGAACGACTGCGGCGATGACGATTCCGGGGAAGATCGCGATCCATGGATATGTCGCCAGGTAGTCGCGACCCTCCGAGACGGCGAGGCCCCATTCGGGTTGCGGCGGCGGGGCGCCGTATCCGAGGAATCCCAACGCAGCGACGGCAAGGATGGCCGACCCGCATTCGAGGGCGGCCAACGAGAACACCGCGGCACGTGAGTTGGGTAGCACGTGGCGGAACACGACACGGCCGAAGCTTGCGCCGGAACCGTATGCAGCTTCGACGTATTCGCTTCGCGCGACCTTGAGCACCTCCGAGCGCATGACGCGGGCGAAGGCAGCGATGGCCGTGATGCCGACCGCGAACGCGACTTCGAGCGTTCCGTACCCGAGCGCGGTCACGACCGTCATCGCGAGCAGCAGGCCCGGAATGGCAAGCAGCACATCGACGAATCGCATGACGATCGCATCCGTGCGGCCGCCGATGAATCCGCTGAGCAGTCCGATCACCGATCCGACGATCAGGCCGACGAGGACCGCGAGCAGTGTCGCGGACAACGTGGTCGACGTCCCGTGGATGACGCGTGCAAGCAAGTCGCGTCCGAGGCGATCGGCACCGAACGGGTGGGCGAGGCTGGGCGGGGCGAAACTCGCGTCGATGTCACTGTCGTACGGGCTCTTCGACGTGAACAAACCGGGAACGAACGCCCACGCGATGACGGTGCCGACGACGATCCACGACAGCACCAACCCCGGTGCGGCCAGTGCCCTGCGCAACAAGGGTTCTCGGGCTCGCTCCGGCGCGACCGGTGATGCCTGCGGTTCCTCGAGTGTGGCGTCGTCGAGCACACGTACGTCGAGTGTGGTCACAGCGCTGCCTCCTTGACACGGACGGGCCTGGTCTCGATGCCGGCTCTAGCCTTCAGCCGCGGATCGAGCAGAGGGTAGATCACGTCTACGACAAAATTGATGACGACGAACACCAGCGCCGCGAACACGACGATGGCTTGCACCAACGGCACGTCCTGTGTGCGCACGGCACTTTCGGCGAGCCTGCCGAGGCCGGACCTGGAGAAGATGGTCTCGACGATCACCGCACCCGCAAGAAGATTCCCGACGACCACACCTGCGATCGTCAGAGCGGGCAGGCTTGCGTTCTTGAGCACTTCACGCGTGAGCAGCCAGAATCGAGTGCCGCCCTTCGCAGCGGACACCGTCACGTACGGGGCCTGCAGCCCGAGCGTGATGTTCTTCAGCAGCAGCTGCGCGATGGGCGCCGACACCGGGATGGCGAGCGTGACAGCAGGCAGAATCAACGACGTGAGTCCGCTGTTGCCCATCGGCGGGAACCATCGCAGTTGGAACGAGAAGATCTGCAGCAGAACCAGTCCCACGAGGAACACCGGCACCGACACTCCCGCAGCCGGAACGACCGCGATGAGGTTGGCCAACCAGCGATGGCGAGTGTACGACGCCGTCAGCGCGACGGCGAACGCGATCACGACGGCGATCACGAGCGCGGCAGCAGAGAGAACGAGCGTCTGCGGCAACACCGCCATGATCATCGACCACGCTTGCTCACCGGTGCGGACGGACTGACCGAAGTCTCCCTGAGCTGCGGCGAGCAGTCGATCGAAGTACTGCACGACGAGAGGGTCGTTCAGTCCGAGCGATTCCCTCACTGCCTCTTGTTGTTCCAGCGAGATCGATGCGGTGTCGTTCGGGTCGAACATGACGTCGACAGTGTCGTAGGGCAGAACCCAGAGCAGCACGAACGTGATCGAGTACGCCGCCCAGATCACGAAGATCGACTGCCCCAGTTTCGAGAGAACGTAACGAGTCATGTCAGCCTCACCTCGGATCCAGCCAGGTGTCGTAGAAGACGTTGCGCGACTGCGCCTCGTACTCCACGTTGTGTACCGACGGGCTCACGGCCGTGACCTGGGCTGGGTTGTAGACCGGCACGCTGAGGACGTACTTGTTCAGCAGGAAGTCCTGTGCCGTCGCGGATGCCTCGGCACGCTTGTCCGGATCGAGCGTCGCGCTGACGGCGGCCAACGTGTCGACGGCTTCCTGATAGATCGGGTTGTCCTTCTGAATGCGAGATGCGTTGGTGTACAACGGCGAATACGTCTGCTCCAGCACCGACACGTCGCCACGGCTGGTGTTCGCGGCAGTGATGTTCCACGTGTTCTGCTGCTTCGACGCGGCCGTGTAGTCCGGAATCGGAAGCACGTTCAGCTGCAGATCGATTCCGACCTCTTTCAGGTTCTGCTGGATCAGCTCGTAGGCCGGCTTGTTGATGACCAGGTTGTTGATGCCGAGCAGCTTGACCGTCAGCTTCTGGCCGTCCTTCTCGCGGATGCCGTCGGAACCTTCCTTCCACCCTGCGTCGTCGAGGATCTGCTTGGCCTTCTCCTGGTCCTCCGTCAGGTCGGAGCTGCAGTCCTTCCACCCGGGAACGCGCTCGGACAGAACGGAACTGGAGATCTTGTAACTGTCGGTCAACACCGTCTTCTGCAGCGCGTCACGGCTCCAGCCGAGTTTGATCGCCTCGCGGACCGACTGGTCGTTGGTCGGGAACTGATCGGTCTTGAAGTCGAAGGCGATGTCGCGCCCCGGAATCAGCTGCGGCACGATGCGGTATCCAGCTGCGGTGAGAGGCTGTTCGTCGGTCGAGTTGACGTCCAGGATGGCGTCGACGTCACCCGATTGCAACGCACCGGTACGCACACTGGCCTCGGGGATGACGTCGATCTCGACGGTGTCGAGGTAGGCGTCACCGTTGTGTTTACGGCTGGCCGGCGCCCAGTTGTACCCCTCGCGCTTCGTCAGCACGGTCTTCTGCTGGTACACATGCTCGGTCACCGTGAACGGGCCGGTCGTGACGATGTTCTGCGGCAGCGCGCGGTCGGCCTTGTTCAGTTGCAACGTCGAATGCCCGACGATGCCGGAGAAGTAGTGCGAAAGTGCCTGCAGGAAGCCCGCACTCGGACGGTCGAACGTGACCTTCGCCGTGTACGGATCGAGTGCGACGGTGTTCTGGTAACCGACCCAGTACGCGGTGACGGCCGGAATGTTCAACGCCTCGTTGCCTCGGCCGAGGATGTCGAAGTTCTCGACCACCGAATTCGCGTCGAACTTGGTTCCGTCGTTGAACGTGACGTCGTCGCGCAGGTGGAACGTGAATTCGGTCAGGTCGTCGTTGATTTCCCAGGACTTCGCGAGCCACGGTTCGATCGCGCCGGTCTCCGGATTCTGGTAGGTCAGTTTGTCCGCGGTGTTGCTCGTGATCAGCGACTCGGGATAGGAACCGCCCGAATGAGGATCGAGGTTCGCGGGTGCGTCGAGCAGGGCGAACTTCAGAGTGCCGCCCGACACCGGCTCACCTGCGTCGGCATCGTCGTTCGGGCTCGCGACGGTCGACGCCGCGCATCCGGTGAGCAGCAACGATGTTGCCGTGACAGCGGTGAAGAGAAGATGGATGCCCCGACGTCGTGAAGGTCGTGGTGTGGATTGTCGTCCGGACATGGACGTGCGGAAGCGCCGAAGCGTCATTGCGGAAGTACTCCTCGGGATGTGCAGAAAGGTCGGGATGTGCAGAAAAGACAGTGAAGGCTTGTGATTTCAGCGAACCCGACATCGGCAGGAGTGCACCGGAAACGGGCGATCGACGTTCACGGGCACTCCTCTCCACCGCTCGGCGCGCGACATCTGCACGTGCGCTTCACAATTCGTTCAGAATTTCTGAAGACTCGCGGCGATGTCGTCATTGTTCACTTCATGCTGATGCACGAGTGTGCTCTGCGCGGCGAAGGAAGACCACACTTCGAATCACGGTGATTCTTCGAATCGGTTTCGAAACGCGGCGAAAGGGAGAACCATCGAGTCGGAACGAATCACGAGACTCGAAGAGAAGGGGACAACATGAGTGACAACGTCTACCGCGTCACGGAGATCGTCGGAACGTCGACGGAGAGCACCGATGACGCGGTCCGCAAGGCGATCGCCCGTGCGAGCACGACTCTCAACAACCTCGACTGGTTCGAGGTCGTCGAGACGCGCGGGCACATCGAGAACGGGGCGATCGCCCACTTTCAGGTGACGGTGAAGGTCGGCTTCAAGCTCGAGTAGGGGCTTCGCCCATGTGCACGAAAATACATAACCCGCTATGTATTTTCGTGCACATGCGGTGTCAGTCGCTTCTCGAAACAATTCGAGAACGGCATCGCCTCGTACGGCGGAAAGATCGGGATCCGGGTGTAGCCGCTCTTCTCGTACAGCCGCACGGCGTCGGGCTGCCGGTCTCCGGTCTGCAGGATCAGGCGCGGCAATCCCTCGTCGCGCGCAGCGTTCTCCGAGGCCTCCAGCAGCGCCGACGACACCCCGGATCCGCGGTGATCGGCGTGCACGAACATGCGCTTCAATTCCAGATCCGGACCGTTCCATCGCACAGCCGCATGTCCGACGGCCTGCTCGCCGCGATAGGTCACGAACGTCCGGTGCACCGTGTCCTCGGCGACGGCATTGGCCTGTGTCCGTGCCATGTCGGCAGCCCGGTCCGCATACCGCGGCCCGACCTCGGCAGCCATCGCCGCCCGCAGCGCTTCGGCATCCGGATGGCCCCAGTCCACGACGACGGTGGTCAATTCGGTGGATATCACATCGGTCAAGAGTTCCAACGCTTTCCGTGTTCGGCGTGCGTCCGCAGATACGCGCCGGGGGCGAAATGGGTGTCGTAGAAGTCCAAGTCGATGTTCTGCGCCTGCAGATACATCAGCACATGCACGGTCGGCACCGTGCCGGGTAACTTCCCGAACGTATCGTAGATGTACGACGCCTCCAGCGTGACGAGGTCCTTGGTCGCCTCGGCCGACAGCGCCGACGACCGCACCGCGCGAGTGTCTGCCCACGGTCCCGGTGTATCGGGATGAAAAGGCCCACCAGGGCCGTACTTTCGTTCGATGTACTTCCCGACGCCGTCTGCCACCGTCGCCACGTGCGGTGGCGTCAGAGTCTCGAAATAGCCGTCGAGGCCGGTTGCGTTGGGGAACGGCCATCGTGGGTCGGCGTCGGATCTGAATCCCAGCCCTGGCGCCCGCGGGTCGCCGGATCCGCCGAGAACCGACAGCCGGTCCAAGCCGTCGAACATCCATCCCCCGAGGCCGAGTGCCTGCAGCAGCAGGACGCCGTTGTGTGTGGCCGTCGCGAGTTCCGCACTCGCCTCGGTCAACGTGTACTGCTCGACGAATGTCAGCGGCACCGGATCGTCGTAATGCGTCAGGTGAGAGAACGCGTCGATACCCGGAATCGGCCTGTTGTTCACGTCGTCGAACACGACGTAACCGTTGGCCGCGAAGAACGACAGATTCGCGACGAGATGCTCGGACAGGTCCGCGACAGGGAACGCGAGGAGGCTGCCGGGATGGTTGGCGATCCACGTGTTGTGGCCCTCCATGTACGGCTCTTCACGCGGCAGTTCGAGACGCGAATCGGACAGTCTCACATAGTGATCCGCAGTATGGTTCAGCCAGTCCTCCAGGTCGAAATCGCCTGCGAGAGGGGGCAGATCACGCGTCGGTAGCACGTAGGTCCCGGAGTCGTCGGTGAAGAACAACTGGCTCGTGTGAAAACCGGCCGCCGACGGGAACGTCCGTCCGACGGCACTGCCCGAGTAATTCGGAAATTTGGGCGCATAACCGCCGTGACGCGTGATTCCGTAGTGCCAGCCCGTGACACCGCCGACGACGGACAGCACCAGTGCTCGCTCCACCTCGCTCAGCGGAGTCACGGGATGGCGACTCTTGAATGCGAGCGGCCCGTCGGGAATCTCACCTCCGAGGGGGAACCTGCGCGATCGACGGCCGGCGATGGCGTCGAGCAGGGGGAACGCGGCCGCGTCGGCGAGCGCTTCTCGTTGTGCGTCGGTGATGGTCAAACGTGCCATGACCTGCCCTCCCTTGACATTCCTCGAGTTCACCACCGTCGCCGCCTGCCGTCAACGGTTCGGATCAGCGCGCGCGGAAGTTGCGATCACGCTGATTCGAACCCTGGCGGTCGATCGGTCCGTGGTGTTCGATTCGAAGTCGGCACGTAGCCGAACCGGGAGGACGTCATGGGGAGCTGTACGAGTCGACAGGCCGCGTCGCTCACCCTCACTCCGTCACCGGGAGACTTGCCATGTCCATCGAACCTACTGTCGTACTGAACATCTCGGATTCCGGGACCGGATCACTCGCGGGCCTCGACCGAGATCGCCTGCACCAGTTGGCCGAACTGCTCCGTCAGGTCACTCGCTCGTACGCGGGCGATGCGCGCATCCTGACGCGCTTCGACGTACGCATCAGCGATACCGACGCAGTACTCGTCGTCGACCTTCCTGCTCGTGACGTTCTACTGTCCGGCGTCGGAATCGGGTTGAGCCACACAGAGTTCGAGATCTTCGCACAGCTCGTGAGGCATCCGAGGGTCGTCATCGGCCGTCAGGAATTCGCAGTCACCGCAGGCGGCCGCAGCGTCGACGTGCATCTGTCTCGGATACGCACAAAACTGGGCGCGTTCGGGTCGATGATCACCACGGTCCGCGGCACCGGCTACCGATTCGATCCGACGAGGTCCGTGCGCGTCGTCACCGACCCAGTTCGGCTGCGGACCGCCTGACGAGCGGGTCTTCGCGCGTCGTCCGACTTCGTGGAACGATGGTCATCGCCCCTCGAGAACAGTCGACGTAGGAGGTTGCGATGGCTTTGGCCGGCCACACGAACGCACGGAGAACTACCGCAGCGAACGGAACCGTGTCGATCGAGCCGAATCCACGACGCATCCGCGCGTACTTCGCAGGCGAGGTCGTCGTGGACACCACCGAATCGGTGTATCTGTTCGAGGACGGACATCTGCCTGCGTACTACATTCCGTGGTCGGACGTGCGGACTGCGTTCCTGGTGCCGTCCGACACCAGCACCGTGTGTCCTCGCAAGGGCACTGCCGAGTACCGCTCGATCGCCGTCGGCGACCAGCAGTCCACCGATGCTCTGTGGACGTATCCACAACCGCTCGACGACGCCCTGGATCTGAGCGGATACGTGTCGTTCTACTGGGATCGCGTCGACGCGTGGTTCGAGGAGGACGAGCAGGTGTTCGTGCATCCGCGAGATCCGTACGTACGGGTGGACGTGCTGGCGTCGTCGCGGCATGTCGAGGTGTTCGTCGGCGACGTGCTGGTCGCCGAGACCCACCGGCCGAAGATCCTGTTCGAGACCGGCCTACCTCCGCGCTACTACGTGCCGCGGATCGATGTGAAGAACTGGCTGTTCACGGACTCCGCGACGACGACGGCCTGTCCGTACAAGGGCACGGCGTCGTACGTGTCTCTGAAAGGCGGGCCCGCAGACGTCGCCTGGTTCTATCCACAGACGACGCCCGCGGCGTCCGGTATCGAGGACCACCTGTCGTTCTATCCCGACAGGGGCACTCGAGTTCTGGTCGACGGAGTCGAGCTCGGCGGCTAGCTGGAACCGAGGTGGTACTCGCCGTAGGTGGTCATGCCGGTGAGAATGGCCGACCCCAGTCCCGCTACCAAGGTCTTCGCTCTAGACAGCAACTGCATTGTTCTTCGCCTCCTCGGAGATCTTGTCGGCGGACTCGTTCTCTCGGTCGGCCAGGTAGGCCTTCAGGGAGAACGCGAAGCAGCCGGCCCAGGCCACGACGATCGTCACGTACGCCGCTGCCTGCAGACCACCGCTCAGCTCGAACCAGCCGCTGCGGAACAGGCTGCGGGTGTTGGTCAGCACGATGATGCCGCCCACCGACGCTCCCAACAGCCGTGGGGGCACGTGACGGACCAGCCACGCTGCCAGCGGTGCCGCGATGACGCCGCCCCCCAGAATCGCCAGCACCCAGCCCACGTTGATGCCTTGCGAACCGAGGCTGAACAGGAAGCCGAGGCTCGCCGCGAGGGCGATCACGAACTCGCTGGTGTCGATCGATCCGATGACCTTGCGTGGTTCCAGTCGGCCGCTCGCGAGGATCGCAGGCGTGCCGACAGGGCCCCAACCACCGCCGCCCGTCGCGTCGACGAAACCGGCCACCAACCCGAGCGGGGCCAGGAACCGCTTACGCAACGGTTTACCCAGGTGGCCACGAGGGATTCCCTGGACAGTGAACCGAATCAGGATGTACAGGCCGAGTACCAGCAGGATGATCGCCATGACCGGCGCTGCGCTCTCGGTGGACAGGTTGGACAGCACCGTCGCACCTGCGAACGCACCGACCGCGCCGGGAAGCGCGATCCGACGGACGACCTTCCAGTCGACGTTGCCGAACTTCCAATGGGACAGGCCCGAGATGAACGTCGTGCCGATCTCCGCCAAGTGGACCGTCGCCGACGCCGTGGCGGGATTGGTGCCGATGGCGAGCAGAAGCGTCGTCGTCGTGACGCCGTATGCCATACCGAGAGCACCGTCGACCAGTTGGGCCGCCAGCCCGACCAGCCCGATGAGGATGAGTGTCTTCACATCTTTCTCCGCTGAGTGAGAGCCGATTCCGGGGTTGGGTCAGATCGGACTCGGACACGACGGGCGGTTGGTGTGCACCCGATCAATGGAAGACACTCGCCCGGCATTCGTCAAGGGTTGAAATCACCTGATTTGCACACGGATTCGTTGCGCGAACGAAGTAGCTTCGCGGATCGGCTGGGTAAATAACCTCCCCGATTTGGGATCCGAACCCTCTGCAGAAGGTTCGGATCCCAAAACGGGGAGGTTATTCGTGGCGGTCATCGATATCTGCGGCGTTCGACGGAATTCTTCGCAGAAACTCTTGTGATGCGAACAATCGCGCGAGCCTGCCGACGCAAGCCCGATCGTGCGTCAGCACCTCGATGCGCCGCCTCGCCCCGCGTGGTTCGATGACGAGCATGACCCGGCCGGACCCACGAACCACTCCCCCGCCCGCGGTCCGGCAGCTCGCCGGCGAACGCAGCATCGCAGCCGTCTGGCGTAACGAGATCGGCGGCACCACGTTCCGTCTGGAAGGCACGTCGGACGAGCTCTATGTCAAGTGGTCACCAGCGAATTCCGACGTCGACCTGGCCGAGGAAGCCGAAAAGCTCACCTGGGCAAGCACGTACGTTCGCGTTCCCGAGGTCCTGGGGCATGGTTCGGACACCAATGGGCAGTGGCTCGCCACACGCGCGTTGCCCGGCACGAACGCAGTCGACGAACGCTGGGTCTCGAGGCCGGAGGAAGCTGCCCACGCGATCGGCCTCGGACTGCGAGCGTTTCACGATTCGATCCCAACCGACCGTTGCCCGTTCGACTGGTCCATCGAACGTCGCCTCGACCATGCACGGCAACAGGGTCTTTCACCCGAAGTCGGCACACGTCCCTTCGACCTCGATCTCGTCGTCTGCCACGGTGACGCGTGCGCCCCCAACACCCTGCTCGACGCCGCTGGCACCGTCACCGGCCACGTCGACCTCGGCCGGATGGGTCTCGCGGACCGCTGGGCAGACCTCGCACCTGCAATCATGAGTACCGAATGGAACTACGGTCGCACCTACACCGACGACGTCCTCGCCGGCTACGGCATCGAACTCGACCGCGACAGATTCGAATTTTACTCACGACTATGGAGTGAAACATGAGCGACGCCCGCGCACAGATCATCGGCCGGATCGCGCAGCACGTGTGTGCCCTCGACCTGAGTCACGCTACGCGGGTAGCGGTGGACGGCATCACCGCGTCGGGTAAATCGACTCTCGCACAGGAGTTGACAGTGGCGATACGAACGCGTGACCGGCCTGCGGTACACCTGACAATGGACGGTTTCCATCATCCTCGGGCCCGGCGTTACCGCCAGGGTCGGCAGTCCGCCGACGGTTACTACGAGGACGCCTACGACTTCCAGTCGCTGATCGATCGGGTACTCGTGCCCCTGGGTCCGGCGGGATCGAGCGAATACACTTCAGCCATAATCGATTTGGCTTCGGACGTTCCGGTCGACAATCCGCCCAGTTCAGTAGCAGCGGGCACGGTGCTCGTCGTCGACGGCACTTTCCTGCAGCGCGCGCCCACGAACACGCATTGGGACATCACCATTTTTGTCGACACCGACTTCGAGGTAGCACGCGCCCGAGGCGTAGCGAGAGATGCCGAACGCCTCGGCGGACCGAGCAAGGCTGCCCAGGCATTCGATGTGCGCTATCACGCAGCGTGCAGGCGCTACGTGGACGAAGTGTCTCCGAAAGAATCAGCAACATTCGTCTTCGACAACAACGATCGGGATATCTGATCCGCGCAGGCGCTCACCAGATCGCCAGGTGCACGCGGATTGGCTAGCGAATTGCCGTGCACCTGGCAGATCGGTGAGCACCTGTCACGCCGGGACCTAGACCTCCGGCGCCGCGGCCAACACCTTGCGGTACCTCCGAGGCCCGACGCCGTAGTCGTCGATCGCGTAGTGCCAGGTGGCCAGGTTGTTCCACAGAACGAAATCGCCCGCACTCCAGCCGAATCGGATGGTGTAGTTCGGTGACGACGCGTGTTCGAGGAGGAACGGCAGCAATGCCTTGCTCTCGCCCGCCGTCACGCCCTCGAGGTGGCGGGCGCCAGTGCTGATGAACAAGCCCTTGCGCCCGTTTCGGTCCTGCCGTACGACGGGGTGCGCAACGGTCTGCTTCACCTCGCCGCGCTCGGCACCCTGTGCGTAGTGGACGGCATTGGAGTCGTACACGGCACTGACGCCGTCGAGCAGCACTTTCACCGGCTCGGACAGGTCGTCGTACGCCGCCTGGAGATCCGCCCATAGGGTGTGGCCGCCGAGTTCCGAGACCTCCTCGTACACAAGCGATTCGATCGAGAACGGCGGAGTGCGCCAGACGCCACCGATGTGCCATGAGCTGGCCTTGCCAGTGCTCTGCACGTTGTAGGGGTAGACGAGCGGGTGTTCGTCGTGTCGGATCGCCGTCGGATGATCGAACGGCTCGTCGAAGATGCGCACCGCCTCGACCTGCTGAGCGGGCGACAGGTTCGCCCCTCGGAACACGAGGACCTTGTGCTCGTCGAACTCCCGACGAAGCGAAGCGCGGGTCTCGTCGTCGACCGGCTGCGTCAGGTCGATGTCGGAGATTTCCGCACCGAACAGCGGGCCGGCACGATGGACTTGGTAACTCAGAGTGGCTGTCATGACTCGACGCTAGAACCGGACACCCGGTCCGAGAAGAGTTGAAATCAGCCTAATTCCAACGGCCACAAGAACATCAGCCGTGAACGGACAACTCTTCCGCCGCACGCGCACACCCCGCGCCGCACTCGGCGTGATCGTCGAACCAGCTCAAGTCGAAGATCCGTTTCAGCCATGCCATACCCAGCAACCTAGACGCCCCGGACCGACGCCGACACCCTTCGAATCACGCTGATTCTTACCCCACCCACGTGTCGAAGAACTGCAGGCGAGCCGACGCCTCGAACTCGAGGTCGTGCACGCCGGGTCCCGCACCGATGGCCTGGGACAGCTCGATCGTCGGGATCAGCAAACCGTTGTCGGCCACGAGCTGCTGTGCACGCTGGAGCAGCTCCTTACGCGCCTCGGGGTCGTTCGTGGCCAGCTGCGCGGACAGGATCCCCGTTACGACGACGGCAGCCGACGCCACCGGTACCCACCTACGCATGCGTTCCCCCATCGGACTCGTCAGACCAGCTCGAGATTTTCCCTGAAAGTGTTTCCCACATAATCGTTTCCGACGATTCCACGACGCCTCAGCTCAGGAAGCAACCCGTTCAGCGCGAAGTCCCGTGTCCGCGGATCGCCGAGACCGCCGATGGAGATGACGTCGAGCACTCCTGCGTCGTAACGCTCTTGAATGGCGTCGGCGAGTTGCTCGGGTGTACCAGCGAGAGCCCAGTGTCCGGTGTCCTTCGACGCGATGATCAACTCGCGCAGCGTCTTTCCACCTGCAGCGAGCTTTCCGAATATCTCGACGCGGCCGCGTCGGCGATTCACGGTCTTGGGATCGGGCAGCAAGTCCAGCGGAATCGGTTTGTCCAGCGGCAGTTCCGACAAGTCGATCGCACCGCCGAGCATGTCCGCGAGCCTGGCGCGACCGGCAACGAAGTCGGTTGCCTCGTCACGTTCCTTCACCAACGTCTTCACCTCGGCCTCCGACGCGCCGTAGGTTGCGTGGAACGAACTGAAGATCAGCGGCAGTTCGTCGCCGCGACCCAATTCTGCTGCACGAGAACGGATCGCCTTCGTGTACGTCACCGCGTCGTCGAGCGTCGCGAGCGAGGTGAACACCACCTCGGCGAACCGAGCTCCCAGTTCGATCCCGCCGGCAGATTGCCCCGCTTGGAACTGCACCGGACGACCCTGCGGCAGCGACGGAATGTTCAGCGGCCCTTGTACTGTGTAGTACTTGCCGCGGTAGTCGATGGGCTGCACGAGCGACGCATCGAGAACGGCACCGCCGGGCCCGGGCGTCAGGGCACCGGGTTTCCAACTGTCGAACAACGCGTGCACGACTTCGAGCGACTCGGTGGCACTCGCGTACCGCTCCTCGGGGCTCGGCAGATCCTGATCGCCGTAGTTCTCCTCACCGAGCGACGACGTCACGGCATTCCACGCGGCTCGCCCGTTGCTGACGTGATCGAGCGTGCCGAACAACCTCGCAAGGTTGTACGGATGATGAAACGTCGTCGTGACCGTAGCAATGAGCCCGACGTGCTTCGTGACCGCTGCCAGCGCCGCCAGATAGATCAACGGTTCCTGCGCGCCGATGGCTCCCTGTGCTCCGAAGCTCAACAGATCGGCGGCGAACAGAGCGTCGATCTTGTTGGCCTCCGCGATGTTCGCGATCTCGATCGACGACGCCAGCGTCGACTGCGTCGGATCGACGGCCAAGTCGTAGATGTCGAGACCACCGCTGACGCCGGTGACCGTCTTCAGCGTGCGACGACGGCTCGTCATCGATTACGCCTCCCCTTCGGCGTCCGGCTGATAGAACCATTCCGTCAGATCGAAGTCTTCCCGAATGTTGCCCTTGTCCACCAGGAACTGCTTGGTACCGGTCAACAGCTCGACGGCCTTGGCCGGAAAGGGTTCCTCGGCAATGGAATCGGGGTTGGCGGCCCCGCGGACGATGTCGGGTGAGAAGTTGGACTGACTGATCTCGTACGCGAGGTAATCGTCCCAGTTCTCCTTCGCGTACGTCGCCGACGACGCCAGAAGCTGCTGCCATGCCGCGCCGAAGTCCGGGTTGGTCTCCAAGAACTGGTTGCTGCTCACCGACGCGCTCGTACCGGCGAGGTCGCGGTGGTCGTCGTACACCGAGTCGACCTGGTGAAAGCCCTTGGCCAGGAACGCATGCAGAGACGCCGACGGGTTGACGTCGGGCAGCGCCGCCGCGTCGATCTCGCCGGAGTTCAGCGGTGCCTCCTGATCGGCCGGATACAGGTGGATCAACTCTGCGGTGATCCCTTCCTCCTGCAATGCACCCTGCAGGTACCGGTCGATGTACGAACCCGACGGCACACCGATCTTCCTGCCTTGCAGATCACGAAGCGACGTGATCGCCGGATCCTTCGCGACGACGCCTGCATTGTTGTCGAATGCCGTCACCGCGAGCAGACGCGTATCGAGGCCGCTCCCCTTCGCGACGAGTGCGGGTGTGTCTCCGTAGTTCGCGACGTCGAGCTCGCCGGCGACGAGCGCCTGGTTGAGGTCGGGGCCGTTCGGGAAACTGAAGATCTCGACGTTCTCGACACCGAGATCGGCCAGGGCAGGCACCAACTTGTCCTGCGAGTGCGCGAAGCCGAGTGGACCGGACAGCGTGTTGCCCGACCCGATCGTGCCGATACGCAGTGTCTTGATCTCGGCTCGCGTCGCCGAACCTGCATCGTCGGAACTACATCCCGACACGACGAGTGCCAGCGCAGCCGATGCGGCGACGAGTACGGCACCGAAGGTGTTTTTCACTTCTGAAGAATCTTTCTGTTCGTGTTCAATCGGGGTGGTGGATCACCGTGCGGCAGAGGAGGTCCCACCGCTGTCAACGTGCCCGCAGCACGCCCCTTGCCCCAGCCGATCTTTTCGCGGTAGCGGCCGATCTGGTCGCTCGGCACCTCGTGGTCGGCGGCCAACGGGATCGACTGCGGGTCGACGTACAACGCGTCGACCGGGCAGTAGGCCTCGCACATGAAGCACGTCTGACAGTCGGACTGGCGGGCGATCTCCGGTAGACCCGATTCGGTCCGGTCGAACACGTTGGTCGGGCACACGTCGACGCACTTGTCGCAGCCGATGCACGCGTCGGCGAGGACGAGTTCGATCACGAGGCCTCCCGTACTTCGTTGTGGTCGACGGCTTTCAGCGCGCCGGGACGGGTCCACACGTAGTCGAGGCCGCCGCTGAGAATGTGGTGGTGCTGTGCGTCGTCGAGACCCGGGTAATCCTCGCGCTTGCTCATCCCGCGCGATTCGGTCCTCGCGAGCGCCGAGTGATACATCCAGCGCCCGACAGCCGTGATCGCAGCAGACTGACGAGAGCGCAACCGCGATTCACCGTCGGAGCCCCGGAGTCCGGAAACACCGTCGTACCAGAGGCTTTCGAGTCCACTGAGAGCCTCCCGCAGTCGTTCGCCCTCGCGCAGGAAATTCTTCTCGTACGGGACGAGCTCGGACTGGGCGATCTGCAGCACCTCGGCATGGTCGAGTGCGAACGACCGTGTCGGTCGCAGACCCGCGCCGCCCGCACCGCGCAGTTCAGGGGCTGGCACGATCCCGGACGTCCGAGCGAAGCGCGCAGCGGCCGTCCCGGCCCATGTCCCCGACGACATCGCCCACGCGGAATTGTGGCTGCCACCACCGGTGAAGCCGCCGCAGATGCGCTCGCGCGTCGCAGCGTCACCCGCGGCGAACAGACCGGGGACCCCCGTCGCACATGTGTCGTCGACGAGTTCGATTCCGCCGGTACCCCGTACGGTTCCCTCTGCCAGCAACGTGACCGGGAATCGATCGGTGAACGGATCGATGCCGCGACGGTCGAACTGCAGGAAGAAGTTGGGTTGGCCGAGTCGCATCTGGCGCTGCACCGTCTCGTCTGCACGATCCAGCTGCGCGAATACTCTCTCCTGCAACAAGGTTCGGGCAATCACCGAACGTCCCTTGGTCGAGCCTGCGCCGTCGATGACGGAGCCGTCGGCACGGAAGAACGTCGCGTAGCCGTAGTACGCCGTCTTCGTGATCGTCGAGTTCTCGGGAACGAGCGCATACGCGTTGGAGAATTCCATGCCGGAGAACTGCGCACCCACCTCGGCTGCCATCAACGCGCCGTCGCCGGTGTCGACGTTGGTGCCCAACGCTTTCGACAGGAACGCACAGCCGCCGCTGGCGATGACGACCGCTCCGGCCGACACCCGATAGTCGCGGTCCTCCTGTCGCTGCCAACCCGCGACCCCGCGCACCTGCCCATCGGCATCGACGAGAAGTTCCAGTGCCGGTGAGTGATCGAGGATGCGAACACCACGACGTGACACCCACGCCCGCATGCGTCGCATGTATTCCGGTCCCTGCAGGCCCGTTCGGATCTGGCGGCCCGACTTCTCGTCGACCGGGAACGGATACCTACCCTCGGTCGCGAGGAGATCCATGTTCTCGTAGGTCTGGTCGAGCACTCGATCCATCCAGTGGTGATCGGCCAGATGACCACCCAATGTCTCGCGGCTCGCCTTGGCTTTGTCCCGCTCGCTCCGAGCCGGATCCACGTACCAGACCCCGGTACCCGACGGTGCCGTAGCGCCGGACGTTCCGCAGTATCCCTTGTCGACGAGCACGACGTCGGCGCCCGCTTGCGCCGCCCGCAACGCGGCCCACGTACCCGCGGGTCCTCCCCCGATCACGATCACGTCGGCGGTGAGGTCGAGTACATCGGTCACTGTGAACTCCTCGCGTGTCCAGTCGGGGCCTCGGCATCGACACCGAGGCCTGTCAGCAATCTCTTGCGCAATGCAGCATGCTCGGGCGTCAGCACGGATCGTGGACGCGGTGCGTCGACGACGACCTCCTCGGCAATTCGCCCGGCTCGCAACAGCAACGCGCGATCGGCGAGAAGAAGTGCCTCCTCGACGTCGTGCGTGACGAGCAGCACCGACGGACGATGCTGCTGCCACAGCTGCGCGACGAGTGCCTGCGCCTTCAGCCGTGTCAACGCGTCGAGTGCGCCGAACGGTTCGTCGAGCAACAGCACATCCGGCGTCCGAACCAGAGCTCGTGCCAACGCAACTCGCTGCGATTCACCACCCGACAGGGTCGACGGCCACACCTCGGCCTTGGATTCGAGACCGACCTCGGTGAGCGCGTCGAGTGCACGACGTCGGAGGTCCGAACCCTTCACGCCCAGAACGACATTGCGCCACACGTTCAGCCACGGCATCAGGCGGTGTTCCTGGAAGACGATCGCTCGGGACTCCGCGACGTCGAGTGTGCCCGTGAATCCCGAGTCCAGGCCACCGATCGCGCGGAGCAGCGTGCTCTTGCCCGACCCACTCGCACCGAGAAGCGCGACGAATTCTCCTGGCCTGATGTCGAGGTCGACGCCGTCGAGCACGACTTTGCCGTCGAACGCGCGGCCGGCGCCCGCGACGTGCACGCCCCGGTGTTCTCTGATCGATGTCGTCATTGCCCCTCGAATCCGGTTCGCCACGACAGGAATCGGTGCTCGAGAATGCGCACGAACACGTCGGTCAGCAAGCCGGAAATCGCGTAGATGACCAGCACGAGGAAGATCTGATCGGTACGCAGGAACTCCTTGGCGTCGTTCATCAGGAAGCCGAGGCCGACGGGCGTCGTCTGCATTTCGGCGACGACCAGCGCCAGCCATCCGATACCGAGAGCCTGCCGAAGCCCGACGAAGATCTGCGGCAGCGCCGCGGGCAGGACGATGCGGCGCACCAGTTCGAACCGTCCGAGTCCGAGCGATTGTGCTGCCTCGACGAGCCGGCGATCCACACTTCGAATCCCCGCCAGCACGTTCAGATAGATCGGGAAGATCGGCGCGACGATGATCAGCGCGATCTTGAACGAGTCACCGATGCCGAACCAGATGATGAAGACCGGCACCAATGCGAGCGCAGGCATCATGCGCAGCACCTGGATCGGAGCGTTCACGATGTCCTCGGCGACGCGCAGCAGTCCAGCCGCCGCGCCCAGTACGAGGCCGATCGCGATGCCGATCGACAAACCGATGACAACCCGCCTGGTCGACGCCAGCAGGTGCTGCCACAGCTCGCCCGTCTTGATCAGATCCCACCCGGCCTCGAGAACTTCGGACGGCGCAGGCGTCGTCGTCCCCAGCCAGCCGCGCGCACCGAGCTGCCACAGAACGAGGATCGCGACGAGTCCCGACGACTGCCGCGCGAGGCGAATCAGGCGTCGCGGCAGGCCGGACGAACCGACCTCGTCGGGCGGTCGGGTGACCGAAACATCCTTCTCGGTTCTGTCGAGCTGCAGCGTCATACGTCGAAAACACCTCGGTCTTGCGCACGGAAAAGGGAGGCACCGCGGCGTGGGGCTGTACGCACGGTCGAAGCCTGTGTCCGCAGCGTACGAAGGTTTCGCGACGAGCAGAAGAAATAGAATCATCGTGATTCTGCGTTGACCCCCTGTGTGGCCCAACCGCACGGTGACGGTTATTGTCACCTCAACCATCCAGAGCGGCCGAGAGTCCTGGCTCAGCGACGCCGCAGCAACCCCCGACGCAAGTAGGTGCGGGTGCTTCCGCCAGGTTCGATGGAGGCACGAGGAATGAGCAGCACCCCACAGCACCGCATCGCGATCGTCGGCGGCGGCCCTCGCGGAACGGGTGTGCTCGAACGCCTCCTCGCCCACCTGAGCGAGCGCGACACCGACGATGCCGTGTCGATTCACGTGTTCGACCCGTTCCCCGCAGGCGCAGGCCGGATCTGGCGCGGCAGCCAGCCACCTCTGCTGTGGATGAATTCCGTCGCCGCCGACGTCACCATGTTCACGGACGAGACAACGCTGGTCGACGGCCCGATCAGGCCCGGACCGACGCTGGCCGAGTGGGTTCTCGGCAACATCGACACGTTGCGGCAGGACCAGGAGCTCGCCGCCGAACTCGAGACGTTCACCAGTAGCTCGTTCGCGTCACGCACTCTGCAGAGTCGCTACCTGGAATGGGTGTTCGCGCAGTCCGTTGCCGACGCACCTGCCGATGTGCAGGTACATCGCCGAACCGTCGTCGACATCGGTGACGGTGAGTCGCAGCGACTGACCCTCGACGACGGTTCGACCCTCGACGTGGACACCGTCCTCCTCGCGCAAGGCCATCCGGACGCGCTTCCGTCGGCCGCCGAAACCTATCTCCAGAGGTTCGCCGAGACCCACGATCTGACGTACGTCGGGCCCGGCTACACCGCCGACCTGGATCCCGACGTCGTGCCGGGCGGGGAACCCATCCTCGTGGCCGGTCTCGGCCTCGCGTTCATCGACTGGATGGTGCTGCTCGCCGAGAGCCGCGGCGGCATCTTCTCCCGTAACGCCGACGGCGATCTGACGTACGAGCCGTCCGGTCGCGAGCCGATCATCCACGCGGGGTCGCGTCGCGGCGTCCCGTATCACTCGAAGATCGGCTACGACATCGCCGCCGCACGGTCGCCACTGCCGAAATACTTCACCGCAGACGCGTTCCCCGGTGACAGCAGGCTCGACTTCCGTCGCGACATCTGGCCGATTGCAGCGAAAGAGATTGCGGGCGCGCATTTCTACGAGTTGTTCGCCTCGCATCCCGATCGTACGACGGGTTCCTGGACGGACTTCGAAGCCCGATTCGACGGCCTCGCATGGGGATCCGCGGAGTCCATCGAGCTGGTCGAAGAGTTCGTCCCGAAGGACGACGACCGAATCGACCTCGCGCGTCTCGACCGTCCGCTGACCGGCGAGACCTACGACGGCATCGACGACGCGACCACGCGCATCGTCGGCTACATCGACGCCGACCTGGCACGACGCGCCGATCACCATTACAGCAGCGACGCGGCCGTGTTCAATGCGCTGCTGTCGGTCTACATGACGACCGGAGAACTGTTGCGCCGCGGTCGAATTCCGGCGGAGTCCGTCGCCACGGACATCGAGGGGTGGCTGCACTCGTTCTTCAGTTTCATCGCCAGCGGGCCTCCCCCGCAGCGGCTCGAACAGCTGAAGGCACTCGCGTCGTGCGGCATCGTTCGGTTCCTCGGACCGGACACGACGTTCAGCGCCGACACCACCGCGGGCCTGTTCGTCGCCCAGAGCGCGGCGCATTCCGAGGTGGTCACCGCGAGGACACTCGTCGACGCGCGGTTGCCGGTTGCGTCGATCCAGTCGAGCGGGGACGCGCTGCTCCGCACGCTGCACGAACGCGGCGACATGGTCGAGATCCGTGCGAACGAACGAAGCGCTGCGAAGATCTCCGTCGACGGTCGCTCGCGAATCACCAAGTCGGACGGGTCCGTTCACGAAAGCCGCTACGCTGTCGGCCCCTGGGTGGCGGGACACACGTGGTCGTCGGCGTTCCCGCGGCCTCGCACCAACGCGGGGTTCTTCCGGCACAACGACGCGTTGGCGGTCGAGCTGTTGCGCGCGTAGTCGGTCCCTGCCCCGACTTCGAATCACGCTAACGCAAACTGTTGTGGCGCTTGCCGCATCCGGGGTTTGCTGGGTCGATGCGTACATTCCTGGCAAGCCGAAGATCGACTCGCAAGGCCGCAGTAGCCGTCGCTTCACTCTTCCTCGCAGTCGGCGCCCTCTCCGGCTGCGCCACCGACGACACCCCCGACAACGCCCTGGCATCCGACGCTCCACTGCCCACCGAGATTCCCGCAGGCACCAAGCTGGTCATCGCGGACCAGTCGGAGTTCCAGCAGTCCGTACTGAAGGCATCGGGTGAGCTGGACAAGCTCCCGTTCGAGTACGAGTTCGCGAACTTCGTCGGCGGGCCTGCCATTCTCGAAGCCTTCCGTGCTGGTGCAGCCGATGTCGCACGCGTCGGCGATACTCCTCCGATCCAGGCTCTCATCGCAGGCCAGGACGTTCCGATCATCCACTCGACGCAATCCAACCCGGACAACACGCGCCTCGCCGTTGCGGCCGATCGAGACATCACGACACTGGCAGATCTGAAGGGCAAGAAGATCGCCTATGCCGAAGGAACGGCCCAGCAGGCAATCGTTCTACGTGCGCTGGCGAAAGCAGGACTGAGCACCGAGGACGTCGAACTGACTCGGTTGCAGCTGTCCGAATTCCCCGACGCCATCCGCACCGGTCAGGTCGATGTAGCGCCGCTGAACGAGCCGAATCTGACCCGCTTCCTGAACAATCCGGGTACGACGGTCATCGACACATCCGAATCCGGTGGAACGTCGACCGGGCTGTCCTACCTGTACGCGCGCAGTGAAGCGATCCAGGATCCAGCGAAAGCTGCAGCGCTACAAGCGTATATAACAGCGTTCACGCGAGCAGTGCAGTGGTCCAACGACAATCCGGAACAGTGGCTGCAGAGCTACTACGTCGAGAACCAGGGTCTGACGCCCGAAGACGGCCAGCGAATCGTCGATTCGCTCGGACCGTACGTCTTCCCGACGCTCGACGACGCTCTCGTCCAGCGCCAGCAGGACACGATCGACGTCATCGACGACGCGGGCGAACTGCCGAAATCCGTCGAAGCCTCCGACGGGTTCGATCTCCGATTCGCCGACGTCGGCACCACGACCGTCGAGGAAGTGGGCGGCGCGACCACCAGGAGCGAAGGCTGATGGCGACCACGACACCGGCACGCACCAGACCTACGGCGCCGACGTCGGCGCTGAAGAAGCGAAAGACGAAGCGTCGCAGACTCGGTCCCGGTAAGGCCATTCCGTACGGCCTGGCCATCGGGCCGGTACTGCTACTCGTCGCGTGGATCGCGGCGTCGGCGGCGGGTGTTCTCGACTCCGAGACCCTGCCCGCGCCGTGGACCATCGTCGAGGCGGCCCGCGACCTGATCGAGGACGGCCGACTGCAGAGCAATCTGCTCACGTCGCTGCAACGTGCCGTGATCTCCCTCGTCGTCGGCGTCGTGATCGGTGTGGTTCTCGCACTGGTCTCGGGGCTGTCGCGGCTCGGAGAATCACTGCTGGACGGCCCGATTCAGATCAAGCGTGCCATCCCGACGCTCGCGCTGATCCCACTGTTCATCGTGTGGTTCGGCATCGGCGAGTCGATGAAGATCATCGTGATCACGACGAGCGTGCTGATCCCCGTGTACATCAACACGCACGCTCAGTTGCGCGGTGTGGACAGTCGATACGTCGAACTCGCCGAGACGGTCGGGCTGTCGCGCTGGCAGTTCGTTCGCAAAATCGCGCTGCCTGGAGCGCTTCCCGGATTCTTCACCGGACTGCGTATGGCAGTGACCATTTCGTGGTTGGCCTTGGTCGTCGTCGAGCAGGTCAACGCGACGAGTGGCATCGGATATCTGATGACGCAAGCTCGAACCTACGGCCAGATCGACATCATCGTCGTCGGCCTCGTCGTCTACGCGATCTTCGGTCTCGTGGGCGACATCGCAGTGCGACGAGTGGAGAGGAGGGCACTGTCATGGCGACAGACCCTGGGCGGCTAGAAAGTGGCAGCAGAGTAGTCCGGGCAAGCGCGCTGACGAGGGGGTTCGGCGATCGCGTCGTACTCGATTCTCTCGATCTCGACATTGCTCGCGGCGAATTCGTCGCTTTGTTGGGCCGCAGCGGTTCCGGCAAGAGCACCCTGCTGCGGGCACTCGCCGAACTCGATTACGACGTGCTCGGATCCGGCGACCTGGAGGTCCCGGAGAATCGATCGGTGGTCTTCCAGGACTCCCGACTGCTCCCGTGGGCGCGGGTTCTCGACAACGTCGTTCTGGGATTGCCCGGCCGCGATGCGCTCGACCGCGGCAAGGCAGCCCTGGCCGAGGTCGGACTCGCCGGACGCGAGAAGGCCTGGCCGAAAGAGCTTTCCGGTGGCGAGCAGCAACGCGTCGCGCTGGCTCGGTCTCTCGTCCGGGAGCCGGAACTTCTGCTCGCCGACGAGCCGTTCGGCGCGCTCGACGCGCTCACCCGTATCCGCATGCACGCCCTGCTGCGCGAACTGTGCGCCAAGCACACTCCCGCAGTTCTGTTCATCACGCACGACGTCGACGAAGCCCTGCTACTCGCCGACCGTGTGCTGGTCCTCGACTCCGGTCGCATCGTGTCCGATCGCCGGGTCGACCTCGATTCGCCTCGCCGACAAGGGGACCCGAAGTTCACCGACCGACGCGAGGCCCTACTGACGGCCCTCGGCGCATTCGAAGGAGTATCAGCGTGACCCGATCTCTGCATTTCAACGCGTTCCTGATGACGACCGGTCATCACGAGTCCTCGTGGCGCCTCGAACGCTCCAACGCGTTGGCCGGCACCGATATCAAGCACTACCAACGGCTGGCCCAGATCGCCGAACAAGGGAAGTTCGATTCGATCTTCTTCGCGGACAGCCCTCAGTTGGTCGCCGACGTGGGGCGCCGGCCGTCGGGCAATCTCGAGCCGTTGCAGATCCTGACGGCGGTGTCGACGGTCACCGAGAAGATCGGTCTGGTCGCCACTGCCACGACGAGCTACAACGAACCGTTCAATCTCGCACGGGCTTTCGCGTCGCTCGATCACATCTCGGGCGGACGCGCGGGGTGGAACATCGTCACCACGGCAGGTCTCGACGCCGCACAGAACTTCAATCTCGACACGCTGCCGAATCACGGTGACCGTTATGCGAGGGCCGCCGAGTTCGTCGACGTCGCGCAGAAGCTCTGGGACAGTTGGGATGACGACGCGATCGTCGCCGACAAGGACGCGGGCGTGTGGGGCGACAACAACCGTGTCCGGACCGTCGACCATCGGGGTGAGTACTTCAGTGTGCGTGGGCCGCTGAACGTGCCACGCCCCATTCAGGGGTATCCGCTTCTGGTGCAAGCAGGTTCGTCGGAGGACGGCAAGGTGCTCGCGTCGAAGTACGCCGAGGCGGTGTTCACTGCGCAGCAGACCATCGAGGATGCGCGAGAGTTCTATCTGGACCTCAAGCGACGCACCATCGAGGCCGGTAGGGACCCCGACCACATCAAGATCCTGCCGGGCATCGTTCCCGTCATCGGTTCGACCGAATCCGAGGCACGGGCGCTCGAAGCCGAACTCGATCGGTTGATCGTCCCCGAGTACGCGCTGCAGCAGCTCGCCAAGACACTCAAGGTCGATCCATCTTCACTGGCGCTGGACCAGCAGCTGCCCGCCGACCTGCTCGCCGAGGACGCGATCGAGGAAGCCAAGAGCCGCTACACACTGATCGTCGAGCTGGCGCGTCGGGAATCACTCACGGTCCGCGAGCTGATCGGTCGGCTCGGCGGCGGACGTGGCCACCGCACCTTCACGGGCACGCCGTTGCAGGTTGCCGACGCGATCGAGGAATGGTTCCTGGGCGACGCGGCCGACGGGTTCAACATCATGCCGCCCGCGCTGCCGTCGGGCCTGGAGGTGTTCGTGGACGAGGTGGTGCCGATCCTGCAGGCGCGTGGCCTGTTCCGTACCGAATACGCAGGTTCGACGCTGCGCGAGCACTACGGCCTGCCGCGACCGGCGAACCGAAACGCAGCAGTGCTCGCCTGACTCACACGTGACCGGCGCCTCCCTCGATCAACAGGACTCCGCCGATGATGAGGGCGATTCCCGCCGCCATGACGGCCGTCAACGGCTCCTTGAACAGGATCTTGCCCGCGATGGCCGTCAGGGCGACGCCAGAGGCCGCCCACACGCCGTAGGCGACCCCGATGGCCATGCCGGCAGACAGCGCCAGAGCCAGGAACGTGAAGGCAGTCCCGTATCCGACGACGACCGGGATCAGCCAGAGCTTCTTGCGGCCACCCTCCGATGCGCGGAGGGACAGCGTCGCGATCACCTCGGTGACGATGGCACCGATGAGCAGAAACCACATCAGGCGCGCACCTCTCCTGCACGCCCTGCCCCGAACTCGACGAGAACCACTCCTGCGATGACGAGCACGATCCCGGCGACCATCGGCACTGTGAGCAACTCACCGAACAGAACGGCTCCGAGGACGGCAGTCAGTGCGATACCCGCCGCGGCCCAGATGCCGTACGTCTTTCCGATCGGCGCACCGCCGCGCAGGATCATCGACAGAAAGACGAAGGACGCGCCGTAACCCGCGACGACGACGGCGTACCACCCCGGCGCGTCGACCGCTGCCTTCATCGACAGCGACGCGGCCACTTCCACAGTGATCGCCGACGCCAACAGCACCCAGTATTTGTTGCTCACCGAACGACCAACCAACGCGCGCACGCAATGATTCCTAGTTCATGGGATCAACACGAACTTCCCACGCGGGTGCTGCGACTGCAGTTCCTCGTGCGCCTTACCGGCCTCGTCGAGCCGGAAGGTCTTGGCGATCGGAACGCTGAAGTCTCCGCGTGCCGCGGAGTCGATCAGGTCGAGCCGGGCCTTCTTACGTCGCTCAGCGCTCTCGGGGTTGCTGCCGCCGACGGACGGAAAGCCTTCCTTACCAGCCCTTTCGAACGCTGCGATGGTCACGATGCGCGAGACGTCCGACACCAACGCCAACGAGACGTCGACGGCCTCGTCCGTTCCGACGGTGTCGATGGCCGCGTCGATGCCCTCGGGCGCGAGCTCTTTCACACGGTCGAGCAGTCCGTCGCCGTATTCGACGGGCTCGGCTCCGTACTCGCGTAGCGCGTCGTGGTTCACTGCTCGCGCCGTGCCGATGACCCGCGCACCACGTGCGATGGCTTGCTGAACGACGATCGATCCGACGCCACCCGCCGCGCCGTGCACCAGCACGGTGTCGCCCTTGCCGACATGCGCGACCTCGAGCGTGTCGTACGACGTGCCCGCGACGACCAAGAGCCCGGCCGCGGTCTCCCAGTCCAACTCGGCGGGTTTCGGCAGTACTGCGTCCGCCGGAACCAACACCTTCTCCGCATACACCCCCTGCGCCCCCGACACGATGACCTCGTCACCCACGGAGATGGGACCGGCAGGTCCGGTGGCGGTGTTTCCGACCGCGAGCACGACGCCACTCGCTTCACTGCCGAGATGCCGCGGAAGCGTCGAGGCGTCCGTGCCGAATGCTCCGCTGTAGACCTTGTAATCGATCGGGTTGACGCCGATGGCTTTGACCTCGACGAGCACCTGTCCCGCCGCAGGTTTCGCCAACGCCTCGTCGACGATGCGCACGACGTCGGGCCCACCGAATGCTGTTGCTACCGCTACTCGTGTCATGACTTGTGTCAACTCCCCTTCGCTTGCAGTTGTTCCTCGTCCTCGGACACCGTCAGCAGTCCTCGCTTGGTCATGCCGGCGACGACGGCCCATCCTGCGATCCCGACGAGCAGTACGAACACGAACGGTGTTGCACGCCAACCTGGTTCGACTGCGTCGAGCGCCCTGCCGACGATCGCGCCCACACCGAGCGACGCGACGGCCGACGCCAGGTAGAACCATCCGTAATACGTCCCGGACAACCGTTCTTCCCCTACGACACCCAATAGTTCCATGATGTACGGATTCGCGAGGGCGATACCGAGGCTGAACAGCACGGTCGTGACCACTACGGGCGCGAGAACCGCGATCCACCCCGAATAGGCTCCGGCCGTCGACGCACTCTCGATCAGCGGAGCGCTGATCGCGACCGGGAGGAACGCGACACCCATCAACCCGATGCCCGACGCGGCCGCGGTCCCCGGCTTCATCCGACGCCCCGCCCATGTCGTCACCGGCATCTGCAACCCGATCCCGACGAGAGTCGACACGACGAACACCACCGACACCGACTGAGGGCTCGCGGTGACGCGCTCGGCTTCGATCGGAAGTGCCAGGTACATCTGGTTGTACAACGAGAAGTACGCGCAGCCACCGAGGGTGAACAACACGAATCGTTTGTTCCGGAACACGACTCCCCAGCTGCCGAGCACGGTGTCGGGATGCTCCACAGGTGGCAGCTTCGGCAACGACACCAGCTGTGCGACGGTCAACACGACGAAGATCGCGCCCGCGATGGCCGCGATCAACTGGAAGTCCACCGAGATCAACAGCGCACCGAGGAGCGGTCCGACGAGCGCACCCGCGTTCTGGAACACGTTGAACACGGAGAACACTTCGGCTCTGTCGGTCTCGGACTCACGCATCAAGTAGGTCCGCATCGCGGGGCTGAACACGGCCCCCGCCACCCCGATCGCCACTGTCGCAGCGATGACTCCGGCCGCGTTCCGCGTCGTCGCGTACAACCCGAAGGCCAGCACGCGCAGCGCGCATCCGGTGATGATGGTCGCCCGCGGCCCCCACCGGTCGGCGAGAGTGCCACCGACCAGGAACAGCCCCTGCTGACTGAAAGTCCGCAGTCCCAGCACGATTCCGACGAACGCAACGCTGAAGCCGAGATCACCGCGCAGATAGGTCGCGAGAAACGGGAGAACCATGAAGAAGCCGACGCTGATGCCGAACTGGTTGACCATCAACAGCTTCGACGTCGGCGTGAGCCTGGAGAAAGCTGCCCGTAGAGAACCTACACTCGCAGCCGTGGCAGACCCCATTCCTTCCCGAGCAGCTCGTACGACCGAACACGGTCGGCGTGGCCGTGAGCCACACTGGTGACGACCAATTCGCTGGCACCCGTTGCTTTCTGCAGACCATCGAGCTTCTCGGCCACGGTGGCAGCGGATCCGACGAACTGAGTGTCGACTCGATCCTGTACCAGTGCCTGCTGTTCCGGCGTCAACGGCACCGCCGTCTTGGGATCGGGGTAGGCGATGGCGCCGTGGCCACTGCGAATGCTGTGCACCCACTGCGGGAACGACGACGCGAGATACTGTGCATCCGAATCGGACTCGGCCACGACAGCGTCGGCCGACACGACAACATAAGGCTCGTCCAGCACCGCGGACGGAACGAACGCCGCCCGGTACGCCTCGACCGCGTCCAGGGTCGTACCCGGACTGACGTGATAATTCGCGACGAACGGCAGGCCACGTGCGCCTGCGACCTGTGCACTCTGCCCGCCGCTGCTGCCGAACAGCCACAACTGCACGTCGGCTCCGGCGCCTGGAGTGGCCGTCAACGGCACACCCGACGACGTCGTGAACTCCCCGCGAAGGAAGTCGACGATGTCGCCGAGCTGCTCGTCGAAGTCGGGCGCCTGTGCGCCCGGCTGCTGCAACACCTCACCGGAAGCCAGCAACCGCTCCGACAGAATCAGCTTGCCCGACTGGAAGGGCTTCGGGAACAGGATGCCGTCGACGATCTTCTCGGTGTGCTCCGGTTCCGGTACGTCCTTGCCCGCCAACGCTTCCGCGCGACGCTGACCCGACCGGCCGATACCCAGATCGATTCGCCCGGGGTACACGGCGTCGACCGTGCCGAACGACTCGACGACGGACGCAGCCGTGTGATGGCCGATCTGGACTGCTGCGGATCCGACGCGAATCTTGTTGGTGGCAGCTGCGATCAACCCGATCAGCACCGCGGGCGACGAACTCGCCGCCGCGACGAAGTGGTGCTCGGCAACCCAGTAGCGCTCGTATCCCCACTCCTCGGCCTGACGCGCGAGGTCGAGCGTGTTGCGCAACGCCTGCCCGGCCGTCGACCCCTCGCTGATGGGCGAGAGATCGAGGACCGACAGCGGAACCCGTGTCATTTCGTCTCGAATTCGGGGGTCTTCTCGCCTGCCTCGACAGCGACGGAGAGCTTGTTCTCCACCGGCGCCACCGGGCAGGTCGCATAGTCCGTGAACGCACAGGGCAGATTCGACGCGCGGTTGAAATCGAGCGTGACACCACCGTCCGACGCCGGGTCCGCGACAGCGAGCGATCGAGACGCGGCGTACGTCGTCACTCCGCTGGTCGCATCGGTGAACAAAATCTGCAGCCTGCTTTTCTTACCGCCGAAGGCGACGAATTGCTGGGTGGCACCGTCCAATTCGAAGTCGATGACGCCGACGGCGGTGTGATGATGCTCCAGACCCTCGACGACGGCACCCGTCGTGACGATCTTCGTCTCGGCATACGGCGTGAACGTTCCTGCGACACTCCAGCGTTCGGACGGAGCGTACGTCGGGATGCCGGTGAACGACTGCAGGTGCGGCGATTTCGGATCGTGCACGCGCAGCGCGACCGACCCGGTCCGGCGGATGACCTCGATCCGGCGGTCCCCGTCTTCGACGATCAGACCGGGGGCACCTTCGACGGGATCGAGCTTCTGAATGTCGAGCCCCTCGATGTAGACGGCGTCGGCATCGGCCCGCCAGCGGCCCGGTAGGTCGTCGACTGTCTCGAATTCGTCGGTGAGCCAATACAATCCGGTCAGCGCGACCCACCCCAGCGGGTCGCGATAGTAGCTTTCGCGCTCCGCGTGCCAGTTGTTCCACTGCAGTTCGAAGCTGTCGACAGTACTGGTCATGATGCTCGCACTCCTTCTCGCTGTTCGGACGGGTGGTGTAACCCAAGATGCTCGCGCAGCGTGGTACCGGTGTATTCGGTGCGGAAGCTGCCGCGATTCTGTAGCTCGGGAACGACCTTGTCGACGAACTCGTCGAGGCCGGCCGGGGTGATGTGCGGGACGAGAATGAACCCGTCGCACGCGTCGTTCTGCACGTAGCGGTCGATGTCCTCGGCGACTTGTGATGCAGTGCCGACGAACTGCTGCCGCGTCGTGACCTCGATGATCAGTTCGCGGATGCTGAGATTGCGCGACTCGGCGCGTTCACGCCAGTCCCGCGCCACCGCAGCGGGATCCGCGTGCCGAACGCGGCCACGAGTGATGTTGACATCGTCGGTCGGATCATCCTTCGGCAGCGGACCGTCGGGGTCGTATTCGGACAGGTCACGTCCCCAGACCTGCTCGAGAAACGAGATCGCGGTCTGCGGTCCGACCTGCTGGTGGCGAATGACGTTCGCACGCTCCTCGGCGTCGGCTGCGGTGTCCCCCAGCACGAACGTCGCGGCGGGCAGCACCTTCAGGCCGCCGTGCTCGCGGCCGTACTTCGTGAGCCTGCCCTTGACGTCGGAGTAGAACGCCTGACCGGCTTCCAACGTGCCGTGGACGGTGAAGATCGCATCGGCCTTCGCGGCACCGAACTCGCGTCCTTCGTCGGAATCTCCCGCCTGCAGCAGAACGGGGTGTCCCTGCGGACTGCGCGGCACCGTGAATGCAGCGTCGACGTCGAATTGCGGTCCGGAATGCCGAACCTGCGCGATGGAGTCACGACGACCGAAGACCCCGTTCTCACGATCGACGACGAGCGTGTCCGGGCTCCAGCTGTCCCACAGTTCCCGTGCGACATCGATGATCTCGCGTGCACGTACGTAGCGATCCTCGCGGTCGAGGTATCCGCCGCGGCGGAAGTTCTCGCCCGTGAACGCATCCGACGACGTCACCATGTTCCATGCCGCGCGGCCGCTGGACAGGTGGTCGAGCGTCGCGAACTGCTTGGCGAGTTCGAACGGTTCGTTGAACGTGGTGTTGATGGTTCCGGCCAGGCCGAGGTGTGTGGTCACCGCGGCGAGAGCGTTCAGCACGATCAGCGTGTCCGGGCGGCCGACGACGTCGAGGTCGTGGATCCTGCCGCGATGCTCACGCAGACGCAGGCCTTCGGCGAGGAAGAAGAAGTCGAACAGCCCGCGCTCTGCGGTCTCGGCGAGGTGGACGAACGAGTCGAACTCGATCTGACTCTTCGACTCGGGGTCGGCCCAGACCGTCGTGTTGTTGACGCCGGGGAAATGCGCGCCGAGGTGAATCTGCTTCTTGCCCTGTGTCACTGCTGTGCTCCCTCTGGTGCGTAACGATCGACCGGGCGTGCCAGTCCGAGACGATCCCGCAGAAGGCCTTCGCGTCGGCTGCCCGCCCAGGACAGCTTCGGAAGAACCTCGCGCGCGAGAACGGGAACCGCGGACGCGACGGCCAGGGGACGCAGCGTCACCCCGTCGACCGCGCCGGACGAGCTGATTTCCTCGAGCAACTGCACCAGCCCGGCGGCATCTCCGATGTACGACGCGGACTGCGCTTCGTGAGGCGCCCACGAATCGAGCTGTGCCAGATCCTGTTCGGCGGACTCCGACACGAGGACCTCTAGATCGAGCACGACGTACACCTCGGCCGGATCGCGGTTCGCCGCGACGAGAGATCGACGCACCCGCGCAGCGACGGCGGCCGCGTCGTCGAGGTCGGTTGCGGCAATGCGGATCACGTCGGCACGCGAGGCTGCCACCGCACCCGAGAATTCCGAGTCCGCTCGCACGACGACGATCGACTGCCCCTGTGGGGACCGCGGGGTGATCGACGGTCCCTTCACCGAGAAGTTCTCGCCGTGGAACTCGATGTAGTGCAGCTTGTCTCGATCGATGAAGCGACCGGTGGACACGTCGCGAATCTCGGCATCGTCCTCCCAGCTGTCCCAGAGCCGGGTGACGACCTCGACGGCCTCGTCGGCTTCGCGCCAGAGGCTCTCCGGCGTCTGTGCTTTCTTTCGGCCGAACGCCGCTGCCTGCGTATCCCCTTGTGAGACAGCCACTTCCCATCCAGCGCGACCGTGGGACGCGAAGTCGATGCTCGCGATCTGCTTCGAGATGTGGAACGGTTCGGTGTGCGTGACGGTGACCGTCGGGATCAAGCCGATCGACCGCGTCGGCGCAGCAGCTCGGGCTGCAATGGACGCCGCGTCCAGAATGCCTAGCTCCGTGCCGGATTCGGGTTGCAACTCGAACGAGTCGGCGAGGAACGCGACGTCGAAGCCGCCGCGGTCCGCCTCGGCGAGATGCTCGGTCCAGTACGCGGCGGTGAAGAGCTCCTCCGCACGTGAGTCGGCTCGGCGCCACGCCTGCGGGTGAACACCTGTTCCCTGCAGGTCGAGCGCGGTCAGAAAGATCTTGTCAGGCACCAACTGCCTCCTTGTCGACGGATCCGCCCGGGATAGCGGCGAGCAGTTCCCGGGTGTACTCCCGTTGTGGCGCATCGAATATCTGTGCAGTCGGGCCGTACTCGACGATGGTGCCGGACTGCATGACGGCAACCGTGTCGCTGATCTGCCGAACGACGGCGAGATCGTGCGAGATGAACAGGTAACTGAGGTCGAGGCCGGTCTGCAGCTCGTCGAGAAGATCGAGAATCTGCGCCTGCACCGACACGTCGAGCGCGGACACCGGCTCGTCGAGAACCACCAGCTCGGGCCGCAGGGCGAGCGCACGCGCGATCGCGACCCTCTGACGCTGACCACCCGACAGTTCGGCCGGGCGCCGCTTCAGGTAGTCACTGGACAGCGCGACCTGGTCGAGCAACTCCGCCGCCCGTGCGGCGCGCTCGGCCGACGACCCGACGCGGAATGCGTCGAGCGGCTCCCGAACGATCTCCTCCACCCGCAGTTTCGGATTGAGCGACGCATACGGGTTCTGGTAGACGATCTGCACGCGACGACGCAGCTGCCGCAGCGCCGATCCACGCAGCTGGGAGACCTCGGTGCCGTCGAACTGCACCGAACCCGACGTCGGCGTCTCCAGCCCGATCGCGATGCGCGCGAGTGTCGACTTGCCCGAACCGGACTCGCCGACGAGCGACAGCGTACGACCACGCTCGACGGTCAACGACGCGGTCTTCACCGCATCCAAGCTCACCCCGCGTCCGATGCGGAACGTCTTGGACACGTCGGTGACGGTCAGAATCGGGTCCGACGACGGTTTCGCCGGCCTGAGTGCGGTGCCGAGGCTCGGGGCAGCCGCGAGGAGCGACTTCGTGTACTCGTGACGAGGGTTCGCCAGAACCTCTGCGGTGGGCCCAGATTCGACGATGACGCCCTTGCTCATGACGACGACGCGGTCGGCACGGTCGGCGGCGACACCGAGATCGTGTGTGATCAACAAGACCGCTGCACCCGTCTCGGCGATCCGGGTGTCGAGATGATCGAGAATGCGCCTCTGCACCGTGACGTCCAGAGCGCTGGTCGGCTCGTCGGCGATGACCAGTTCGGGCTTGCACGCCAACGCGATTCCGATGAGAACACGCTGCCTCTGCCCACCCGACAAATCCTGCGGGTACTGCCGCGCACGAACTTCGGGGTTGTCGATGCCGGCCTCGGTCAGGATGCGGATCGCCTCGATCTTGGCCGAGCGCTTCGTCGCGAGTCCGTGCACACGAAGGATTTCCGCGACCTGGTCGCCGATCCGGATGACGGGGTTCAGCGACGTCGTCGGGTCCTGCGGTACGAGCCCGATGTGGGCGCCACGCAGCCGGTCGAGAGTCTTCTCGGACGCGTCGTCGATGCGGTTTCCGTCGAAACGCACTGTGCCACCGGTGATGTGACCCGAGCCGGCCAACAGTCCGATGAGCGCGTGCGCAGTGGTCGACTTACCCGAGCCGGATTCGCCGACGACGGCCACCACCTCACCGCGTTCGACGGTCAGGCTGACACCGTGGACCGCCGGCGACTCCCCGTACGAAACCTGCAGGTCCTCGACCTCGAGGATGGGGCTCATCGTTTGCCTCCTTCGACTGCATGGCCGAGACGGTGTGCGGACAGCACCACGGCGACGATGACGAGGCCGGGCAGCGTCGTCATCCACCACGCCGTGGCCAGGAAGTTACGTCCCTCGGAGATCAGCGATCCCCATTCGGGCGTGGGCGGTACCGCACCGAAGCCGAGGAAGCTCAGCGACGACACCGCGAGTACCGCCATACCGAATTCGACGGCAGCAAGCGCGATGACGGGTGCATACGAGTTGCGGAGAATGTGGCGACGGAACACGTCGTACCACCGCACGCCCGACGCGTATGCCGCCTCGACGTAGAGCGACTGCCTCACCCGCAGCACTTCCGAGCGCATGACGCGGGCGAAGTTCGCGACGAGGGACACACCGACGGCGATGGCGACGTTGGTGGTTCCGAAACCGAGTGCCGTCACGAGTGCGAGCGACAGCAGCAACGCCGGAATGGACAGCAGCACATCGACGATGCGCATGAGGACCGCGTCGAGAATTCCGCCGACGGCTCCCGACAGGAGACCGATCAACGACCCGACGACGAGTGCGATGCCGACCGCGAGCAGAGTCGCCTTCAGGGACAGACCTGCGCCGTGCACGACCCGGGTGTAGACGTCGCGACCGATGTTGTCGGTGCCGAACCAGTGAGCGGCAGAGGGACCCTGAAGTTTGTCGGCGGGCACACCCTGCAACGGATCGCCGCTCGCAAACAGCGACGGGAACAACGCGAAACCGACGGCGAGCACCAGAACGACGATGGACAGCGCGAGCCAAATGTTCTTCAGCAGAGACCGCGGCGACGGGCGTGGGCGCTTGGGCACCACCGGAGGAACGGCGGACGGCGTGGCGGCCTGGACCTCACGAGTCAGGATGTCAGACATCGACTTTCTCCTTCACCGAAGTCTCACCGGAGGCGCGCTCGGGTTTCTTGTATTCGGAGACGATGCGCGGATCGATCAACGGGTAGAGCAGGTCCACGATCAGGTTGACCGAGACGAACACGAGCGACGTCAGAACGACGATGCCCTGCACGACGGGAATGTCCTGCGCCATGACCGACGTCTGTGTCAGACGACCGACACCCGCACGCGAGAACACTGTCTCGACGACGACCGACCCCGCGAGCAGATTGCCGACGAGGACACCCGCGATGGTGAATGCGGGAATCGACGACAGCCGAGCGACGTGCTTGGTCTGGATGCGCAGCCTCGAAACGCCCTTGGCTCGGGCACTTTCGACGAACGGCTGCTTCCACGTGGAGTTCATCGACGTCGCGAGCACCTGTGCGATGACTGCACCGGTGGGCAGCGCCAGGGTGATCGCCGGCAGCACGAGCGAACTCGCGCCCTGATCACCGAACGCCGGGAACACCCGCAATTGGAACGAGAACACCTGCAGCAGAAGCAATCCGACCCAGAAGGTCGGGACGGCGACGCCGAGCGGCGGGATGGAGAACAGAAGGTTACGCAGCCAACCGATCCGGGTGTACGTCGCAAGGAACGCGATCGTGCCACCGAACAGAACCGACAGCACAAGGGCTGTCGTGGCCAGAGCCAACGTGCTCGGCAACGCGTCGAAGATCGCCGTCGTCACCGATTGCCCTGTGGAGATGGAGAATCCGAAGTCACCTCGCACAGCGCCGCTCAGCGAGTTCCAGTACTGCACCCAAACCGGCTGGTCCAGGCCGTACCGCGCCTGCAACTCGGCGATGGCCGCCGCGTCGACCGGCGTGCCGGAACCCGCCGCGTCGGCCGCGAGACTGACAGGGTCGGACGGAAGCAGGAACAGCACGCCGAACGAGATCGTGAACGCAGCCCACAGCACCACGACGGCCTGGAGCACACGCTGTGCGAGGTATCGAATCATGGTTACTGTCCGCTCAACCAGGTGTCGAAGAACTGCAGACGAGCCGAGGCCTCGAACTTCAGATCCTGCACGTTCGGTCCGGCGCCGATGGCCTGCGACAGCTCGATCGTCGGGATCCACAGTCCGTTGTCGAGGACCTGCTGCTGTGCGCGGCCGATGATCTCGCCCCGCTCGGTGGTGTCGGTGGTGGCGAGTTCCTCGGTCAGCGATGCGTCGAGGTCCGGAATCGGGCCACGCGCGTTGAGGTTTCGGCCGTCGACCGCGAACGACGTGCGCAGGATGTCACCGTCGGCGCGGGTGCTGTTGTAGTAGGTGGAGTCGTAATCCTTAGTGCCCTGACGCGTGGTCGCCTCCGGATTCGAGACGAGCTCGAGCTGAAGATCGACACCGACGTCGCGCAACTGCTGCTGCGTCAGTTCGAGGATTGCCTGGTTGCCTGCGAACACCGCGCTGAACATGACCTTGAAGCTGAGCTTCTGCCCGTCCTTCTCACGGATGCCGTCGGCGCCGGGAACCCAACCGGCCGCGTCGAGGATCGACTTGGCCTTCTCCGGGTCGTACGTGACGTCGGACAGTTCGGTGTAGCCGGGAGTCTTGCTGGCCAGCGTGCTGGTGGCCGGCTTGAAGTCCGGTCCGAGAACGGTGTCGACGAGCTCCTGACGGTTGATCGCCGGAACGAGCGCCTTGCGCACCTCGGGATCCTGCAGAACGCCGCGCGTGACGTTGGGCTGGATGCCGAACGGCGTACCGGGATTCGACGTCGTCAGAATCTGGCCGCCGGTGGCCTCGATCTGCGGCGCATCCTGCGGGAGTGCATCACTGATCGCGTCGAGCTGATTCGAGGAGAGGCTGCCCGTCCGCACGCCCGATTCGGGGACGACGGTGAACTCGATGGTGTCGAGGTAGGCCTCGCCGTCGTGCGCGAACACGTCGGAGCCCCAGCTGTATCCGGTGCGCTTGGCGAGCGTCACGGATTTGTCCTGCTGGTAGTCGGCGTACGTGAACGGTCCACTACCGATGTTGCTGCCGTCGCAGCGTGCTTCTGCAGGCTTCGCGACGGTGTCGAGCGACTGCAGCCCGAGCTGCGCCGTCGACGTGGCCTGCAGGAACTGAGCATTGGGCCCGTTGAAGTCGATGCGCGCCGTCAGCGGGTCGACGACGGTCGTGCCCTCGTACCCGGACAGGTAGCTGCCTCCCAGCGGGGACTTGGCGGTGGTGAGCACGTTGACGATCGAGTCGAAGTTGGCCTTCACGGCCTCGGCGTTCACCGGGGTGCCGTCGCTGAACGTCACGCCGTCCTTCAACGTGAACGTGAACGACGATGCGTCGGGCGAGACGTCCCAGCTCTCGGCGAGCCAGGGAGTGATCTCCCCGGTTTCGGGATCCTGGTCGGTGAGCGAGTCGACGACCTGACGCACGACGTAGATGGTCTGGTTGGTGCCGGACTGCGCAGGATCGGAGCACGTCGGCGCACCGGACAGGCCGTAGCGCAGCGTTCCGCCCGCCTGGGGCTCACCTGCGTCGGCGCTGGTGGACGGGGAACTGCCGCCGCACGCGGTCAGAAGAACACTGGCGGCAGCAAGTGCGCCGACTCCCGCCAGAACGGTACGTGAAGACACGCGGGTACTCCGGATCTCGAGACGCGAGAAGACCCACGGAACGTGGATCTCTCGACTGTGAAGGGGTGAAGAGAGCTCAGCCGAGAAAACGGCTGCGACAGATCGAGCCGGTCAGACGGCACAGATCCACGTGAATACGTCCCCAAGCGGTGACGAAACCTTCGCCGAGCGCAAGAGCGCTCAGCGTGACATGACCCCCGGTCACGGTGTGCATCGGTCCTCCATCGTTCCCGGCGGTAGCACCCGCTCCCGAAGATTCGGCATGACCGAAACCCGCGGGGGGTTGCTGCGACGTCGTAGAGCCAGGTCTCTCGGTCGCTCTGGATGGTTTCGCTGGCGAGTCTACGACCTTCGGAACCGGTTTCGCCAATTGGGGTCGATTCCTACCGACTTGCTGGGGAATGTGCAGGATTCGTCTCCCGACCGCGCCTGCGGCTGTCTGCCACCGCGCATCCGAGCGAGCCCAGCAACATCAGTCCGCTGACGCCGAGCCCCAGTCCGGCAGCACGGCCGAAGTCGGTGCCGTCGTCCGCGAGAACACCCAGATAGATGCCGGGAACCGCGGCGAGCGAGATCGTCGCCGACAGTCGTTGCGACAATTGAAGGAACCCGACAGCCACACCGTTCGCACCGGGCGGCGAGTACTCGAGAGTCATCCCGCGATTCGGTGCGTCGACGAATCCGCTGGCCAGACCCGACAGCGCGGCGAGAACGACGAATGCAGGCACCGTGGCCTCGCGTGGAAGGTAAGCGATGACGGTGATGTAGCCGGCGACGACGAACAACTCCAACACGATCGCGCCGACGACCGCTGTGCGACCGAGGCGTGCCACGATGCGCCACCCGAACGCGGACGTGACCGCCATCAGCAGCGAACTGCCGACCATGACGAGTGCAGCCTGCAGCGCCGGGAATCCCAACCCCTCGATGAGATACAGACTCAACACCGCCTGCAACGCCAGAACTGCGCCGAACCAGAACATCGCGACCGCGGTGCCGAGCGTGTAGCCGCGGGCCGCGATGAGATCCGGCAGCAACACCGGAATGCCGCCTTGCGCAGCGAAACGTCGCTCCCAGAACCAGAACCCGACGAGGGTTCCGATGGATGCCAGAACGAGGAGCGTCGAGACGATCCCGCCGAGCGAGGACACCATCGGCAGCAACAGCAGCAGCGTCGCGACGCCGAGCGCGATCAGCCCGACGACGTCGATGCTCGCCCCCGACCGTCGCGCCTGGTCCTTCCTCAGTACGAAGAACGCGACTGTCAGCGTCACCACCGCGAACGGGACGTTCAGCAGCAGAAGAAGGCGCCAGCCGATGTCGTCGTCGGCGATGCCGAGGACCGTGCCACCGAGCAACGGGCCGACCAACCCGGCGAGACCACCCGCTGTGCTGTACACGCCCAACGCTCGTGCTCGTTCACGCCCGCTGTATCGGTCGGTGATGATCCCCAGCACCTGCGAGCTGACGGTGCCCGCGCCGATCCCCTGCCCGAGTCGTGCTGCCACGATCATCCACGGTTCGGCCGCGAATGCGCCGATCAAGCCCATCACCGAGAACAGACTCAAACCGAACAAGAACAGTCGACGACGACCGATCACGTCCCCCAGACGTCCGGCAGGCACGAGCGCCAAGCCGAACGTGAGCGAGTAGCTCGCGAGAATCCACTGCACCTCGGAGGTTCCGGCATCGAGCGACGACCGAATCGCCGGTACACCGATGCTCAGAACCGCCGAGTCGAGAAGCGTCGTGAATCCTGCTGCCGCGCAGACGAAGACGTCCTTGCGTGAGATGTCCTTGCGCGAGATGTCCTTGCGTGAGATGTCTCTGCGTGACGCGTTCTGGGTGTGATCAGCCTGCAGCGCTGCTATCGCTCTCACCGGACTTCCTGTGCGTCAACGGCGGACGCAACCCCAGATGCCCGCGCAATGTCGTCGACGTGTACTCGGTCCGATAGGCACCGCGCTCCTGCAGCTCGGGCACGAGCCAGTCGACGATCTCGTCGAGACCGCCGGGCACGATGTACGGCGAGATGTTGAACCCGTCCGTCGCGCCTTCGCGGACCCACCGGGTCAGCTCGTCGGCGACTTGGCCTGGCGTGCCTGCGAATCCGGAACGTGCGGTCGTCTCGATGGCCACCTCACGAAGCGACAGGTTCTTCGCCTCGGCGAGAGCGCGCCACTCACGTGCCAATTCGACGGGATCCTTGCCGTCGCGGAATGCGCCGCGCGTAGCGGAAATCGGCGCAGGCACCGGATCGTCGGCGGGCAGAGGACCGTCGGGATCGAGATCGGAGAGGTCGCGTCCCCACACGAGACCGATCAGCGACAGCGCGGTCGGACCGGTGAACTGGCCCTCGCGGACCCACCGTTCCTTCTCCTCGACCTCTTTCTCGTTCTCGGCCAACACGATCTGCGTGCCGGGGAGAATCTTGATGTCGTCCTCGGGTCGACCGGCCCTGACCAGGCGCTTCCTGATGTCGTTGGCGAACGTCAGCGCCTCCTCGAAATGCGTTCCGTGACGGGAGAAGATGACGTCGGCGTTGGCGGCCGCGAAATCGCGGCCCTGCGGCGAATCACCGGCCTGGAAGATGACCGGATGCCCCTGCGCGCTGCGCGGCAGGGTCGCGTCGAGCTCGATGTCGAACTGCGACGTGGTCGTCGAAAGACGCTGCACTGCATCCTTTTCGGACCACAGTTCGCTGTCGCGCGACGACGCGATCGCGTCGTCCGCCCAGGAATCCCAGATCGCCCGTGCGGTCTGGATGAACTGGCCTGCCCTCTCGTACCGCAGTTCGTGCTCGAGGAATCCGCCGCGACGGAAGTTCTCCCCCGTCCACGCATTGTCGGTCGTGACCGCGTTCCATCCGGCCCGGCCGTCGGACAGGATGTCGAGGCCGGCTAAACGACGTGCGAGGTCACCCGGCTCGTTGTAGGTGGTGTTTTGGGTCGCGACCAATCCGATGCGATCGGTGATGCCCGCCAGCGCCGCGAGCTGGGCGATCGCGTCGGGACGCCCCGCGATGTCGAGGTCCAGGATCTTGCCCTGCTGCTCGCGCAGTCGCAGACCTTCGCCGAGGAAGAACGCGTCGAACAGGCCACGTTCGGCCGTCGTGATCATCCTGCGGAACGTCTCGAAGTCGATCTGCGAGCCGCTCTGCGGATCGGACCAGATGGTGGTGTGGTTGACGCCCTGGAAGAAGACACCGAAGTGAACGTGGGCGTCCGGTCGGAGGACAGTCATGTCAGACCCTCTCGTAACGGTTGGCCGGGCGGGCAAGACCGAGGTTGGCACGGAACGTCGAACCCGCGACCGGCCTGTGGGCGAGTCCCGCCTGCAGCAGTTCGGGTAGCACGTAGCGGCTCAGCACGGGGACGTCCTCGTCGACGACCGTCGGGAACAGGCGAACGCCATCAGCTGTCGACGCAAGCTCGGTGAGTAGGTCCACGAACCCCGCGGCGGAACCCGAATACGCGACGCGTCCCGACGCGGGTGCGCTACCGAGGCCGTCCGCACGTTCGGCTGCAGATTCACTCGCGGTGTCGAGCGTGACATCGATCTCGACGAAAGTGAGCCCCTCCGAGCGCGATTCGGGTGCCTGCTGGACGAGCACGACGTCGACGAGGTCACGCTCGCTCTCGGTACCGAACACGACGAGCTGGCCCTGCGGCGGGCGCGGCACGATCGCCGGACCCTTCACCGTGAACGACTCACCCTCGAAATCCACGTAGTGCAGCTTGTCCCGATCGAGGAAACGCCCACTCGCGTAGTGCCGGATGACGGCGTCGTCCTCCCACGAATCCCACAGTGCGCGGGCGACACTGATCGAATCGCGTTGTTCGCGATCGCGGTTCGCGTCGGTGGTCACCTCGGGGCGGCCCCACGCCCTGGCTGCTGCCGGATCCGAGACGCGCGTAGGAATCCATCCGGCACGCCCGCGAGACGAGTAGTCGAGCGTCGCCAGTTGCGACGACGTGTGAAACGGCTCGGCGTACGTCGTACCGACGACGGGGACCAACCCGATCGTCGACGTCGTGGCGGCGACGAACGACGCGCGAGCAACAGCGTCGACCCTGGCCCTGATGTCGCCCGCCGGTGGGACGATGGAGTCGTCGAACGTCGCGAAGGTGAAGCCTGCATTCTCCGCAGCAGCGACGCGTCGCGACAACGTCTTGCCGCTCAGCGCCTGGTTCGGCGCATGATTCGCGCGTCGCCAGGCTTGTGGATGACTTCCCTCCCCGTCCAACTCGATTCCCACGGCGAAAATGTTCATACCAGAACCTCTTTCGATGTCGTGCCTGCCAGGGGCCTACTGGGGATTCGCTCGCGCACTACCGGTGCAACATCGGACTGGAACAGTTCGAGACTACGGACCTGCTGACGAGGTGGGATGCCGTCGGCGTCGGCACTGAGGTGGATGACCTCGTGCCCGAACTTCTCGTGGTAGCGGCCGATCTTGTCGATCACCTGAGCGGGGCTGCCGATCAGCGCTGAGCTGCGCTCGACGAGATCCTCGATGGAGTCGAAGACGACCGGGATACCGGCGCTGCGCTGCGCGGCCAACCGTGCCTCGAACGTGAATCGATATGCGGCAACGGCTTCCTGCGACGTCGCTGCGACATGGAACCCGGCGGTGCCCGCACCGACGAGCGCATCCTCGGGGCGACGGCCGTGGAACTCCCACCGCTCACGGTAGTGGCGGATCAGTTCGGCGTAGGGCTCGGGCGGATTGGAGACGTTGGCGGAGAAGATCGGATCTCCGTGCTGTGCAGCGAGATCGACCGATGCCATGCTCGTCGCACTGCCGTGCCAGATTCGGATTCGGTTCTGCAGTGGCCGCGGAAGAGCTTTCGCGTCGACGAGCGACGGTCGGAACTTGCCGGACCACGTCACCCTGTCGCTGTTCCACAGCGCCCGAAACAGTTCGTAGCCTTCACGGTTGCGATCCCACTGATCGTCGGGTGTCACGTGAAACAATTCGGCCTGAGCAGTGCCGTTACCCTTACCGATGATGAGTTCGAGGCGCCCACCGGACAGATTGTCGAGCGTCGAATAGTCCTCGAACGCACGCACCGGGTCGAGCAGGCTGAGTGTCGTTACGGCGGTGAACAATCCGATCGTCGACGTACGAGCGGCGATGTTGCTCAACACGACCGGCGGCGACGACGAGATGAACGGATCCTCGTGGCGCTCCCCCACGGCGAAACCGTCGTACCCCAGTTCTTCGGCGAGTACCGCGGTGTCCGTCACCTCCCGCAGACGCTCCGCGGGGCTCTTCTTCTCACCCGAGATGGGATCGGGGCGGTGCGAGACCAGGCTCATCAGCAGAAACTTCATGCTGCGCCCTCACAGACCAACAGCTTCTCGAACGGGTGCGGGCCGACGTCTTCCGCCGGAATCGACTGGTCGTACAGCGGTGTGTAGCCGGTGGACAGGTACAGCGCGACGGCTTCCGGTTGGCGCCACCCCGTCGTCAGATAGATGCGGGTGTACCCGACCCGTGCCGCGATACGTTCCAGTTCGGCGACGACGAGCTTGCCCAGCCCACGTTTGCGGTGCGTCGACGCGGTCCAGATGCGCTTGAGTTCTGCGGTGGTGTCGTCGTACTGCCGGAACGCGCCACCCGCCACCGGCTCACCGTCGGAAATGGCGACGACGAGAGCACCACCCGGCGGGGCGAATTCCTCGGCCGGATACGCGCGGAGTTCGCTGTACTGCTCACCTGGGGATCGGCCGTACCGCGTCGCATACTCGAGCGCGAGTTCCTCGATCAGCGGCGCGGCCAGCGGGTCGTTCTGGTGAACAGCCACGAACTGAAGCGGGGCAAGCTCTTTCGACGTAGTCACTTCTTTCCTCCATCGGTCCTGGCGGGAGCACCCGCACGCGCTGGGCGTGGTGGTTGCTGCGACGTCGTCGAGCCAAGGTCTCTCGGTCGCTCTGGATGGGTGTGTTTCAGTTGTACGAACCGGGAACGAGGTTATTCCATTCCCGATCGATAGGAAATTTTCGTTCGAGCGCCCGGTACCCGGGAGCGAGGGCGGCATTCGGTTACTTCAAGTGACCGAATGTCACATTCGCTCCGGCGGGCGTGGCTCCGGCGCGTGTGGCTCCGGCGCGTGTGGAGGTGGGGCGCGTGAACCGGTAGACCTCGGGTGCGACGCCGCCGTCGACGAGGTCGGCGACCAACTCGCCGATCGCGGGAGCGAACTTGAATCCGTGCCCGGAGAAGCCGCCTGCGACGGTCAGGTTCCCGGTCCGATCGACGACGAAATTCGAGTCGGGTGTGCACGTGTAGAGGCAGGTCAGCGGGTCCGCCGAGTCCGCGTCGACGCCGGGGAGCCAGGCCCTCGCGTAGTCCTTCAACCGTTCGACACCGTCGGGTGTCGGCGTGAAGTCACGTGTATCGGGGTGGACGACCGGGCCCGTTGCGTGTTCGCCGATCTTGACGCCCTCCTCGCCGAGAAGTCCGTAGATTCCTTCGGTCCGCAGTTCGGCGCCGGGATGGTGGATGAAGCTCGGCCAGTCGGCGTCGACCGTCGGGAGGAAGTGCGCGGGCTGTTCCTGAGTGGTCACCAACGACGGCAGGTCCACATGCGCACCGACGAGTGTCGACGTCCATGCGCCTGCCGCGACGACGATGTGATCGGCGCTGTAGGTCGTCGTGTCGGTCGATACTTCCGTCGCACGAATCTCGCGTACGGCGCTGCCGTAGTCGACGGTCGCACCCGCGGCCTGCGCGGCGTCGGTGAACGCAGCGACACTGCGGTCGGCATGCAGCCGCCCGGCGTCGGGGTGGTACAGCACTGTTGTGTCGAATCTCAGCCCTGGCCAGCGCTTTTCGGCCTCCGCCGGGGACAGCACCTCGCTACGCAAGCCGCCACGGGCCAACGCGTCGACCCGCGGGGTCACGGTACCGGGCAACCCGTGATCGACGGCGCCCGTGAGCGTGAGAAGTTCTGTGTTCGTGCTCTTTTCGAGCTCACGCCACAAGGTGTAGGCGCGGGACGCGAGCTGGACGTGGTAGTCGTCGGCGTACGCGTGTCGGAAGATTCGAGACGATCCGTGCGAGGCACCGTTCTTGTGCCCGGGGCCGAACTGCTCGAGGAGTGTGACGGCGTGACCTCGCGAGGCGAGTACCCACGCCGACGCCGCTCCGATGACACCGCCGCCGACGACTACTACGTTCATGGACTGATTATCCAGCCTTACGGGGCAGGCCCTGCGGGTTGACGACAGACTCGGTGACGACCTCGTCCTTCAGTCCCCAACGATCGATGACCTTCTGGTAGTCGCCGTTCTCGATGGCGTGGTTGATCGCTTCCTGGATCGCGACGATCAGACCGTTGTCCTTCTTGGTCGTCACTGCGATCTCACCCTGCAATGCGTCGCCTGCGCCGGAGACGGTTCCGATGATCTTGCTGTCACCGCTGGTCGCAGCGTGGTACACCGCGCTGGGGTTGGGGCCGACGTAGCCGTCGATACGACCCGACGACAGCGCCAGGTAGTAGTCGGACGTGTTCTGGTAGTAGGCGATCTCGGCAGGCGCCAGACCGTCGGCGATGTTGGCCTCGTTCCATTCCACGAGCAGCTGCTCCTGGTTGGTGCCGGAGCCGACGCCGATCTTCTTGCCCGCGATGTCCTGACGTCCGTTCACCACCCAGTCGGTGTCCTTCTGCGTCTCGAACGCGAGGTTGTCGAGGCGGTAGGTGGCGAAGTCGTACTTGTCCTTACGCTCCTCTGTCACAGTGACATTGGAGATGAAGACGTCGTTCTCGCCGGAGTCGATCTTGACGAAGTTCTGCGCCCAGTCGGCGACGGTGATCTCCGGCTTCAGGCCGAGGATGTCGGCAACGAGGATGCCGAAGTCGACCTCGGATCCGACGACGGTGGTGTCGTCGGTCGCGTAGAAGCGAAGCGGCGGGGCCGTGCCGCTGGTGCCCGCGATGGTGAGCACACCGCTGTCGCGGATTGCTTGCGGCACCTTGGCTGCGATCTCGTCGACCTTGTCGGCGTGGACACGCGTGGACTGCTCGGGCGAGAGATCGAACGTCTGACCGCTCTCGGTGACGACCTCGGATTCCGCGGTCGGCTCACTGCACGCAGTGAGGGTCAGGGCCGCGACGGAGAGAGCAGACGCGAGGACGACGAGTCCCCGGTTGAATCTGGGCATGGCTGTTCCTTGTTTCTGTGTGTGAAGGGTCTAGAGGACGTGCGCGAGAAACTCTTTGGTGCGCGCTTCCGTTGGGTTGTCGAGAAGTTCAGAGGGAGAGCCCTGTTCGACGATCTGGCCGCCGTCCATGAACACGACGGTGTCGGCCACCTCTTTCGCGAACCCGACTTCGTGCGTGACGATGACGAGCGTGGCACCTTCGCGGGCGAGACCTCGAATGACCTCGAGAACCTCGCCGACGAGTTCGGGATCGAGCGCCGACGTCGGCTCGTCGAACAGAATCACTTTGGGCTGCAACGCAAGTGCTCGCGCGATGGCGACGCGTTGTTGCTGACCACCGGACAGGCGTCGGGGATAGTCGTGTGCCTTGTCTTTCAATCCGACGCGTTCGAGCAACGCGAGCGCCTCGGGTTCGACGTCGGTGCGCTTGCGCTTCTGCGCCGAAATCGGCGCTTCGATGACGTTCTCCAGAACCGTCAGATGCGGGAAGAGGTTGAAGTTCTGGAACACGAAGCCGATCTGGGAGCGCTGGCGCAGGATCTCCTTGTTGCTGAGCTCGTGGAGTTTGCTGCCCTTGCGCTTGTAGCCGACGAGGTCGCCGTCCACGCGGACCGTGCCCTGATCCACCTTCTCGAGGTGATTCAGACTGCGCAGCAGCGTCGACTTACCCGACCCGGAGGGACCGATGATGACGGTGACCTCACCGGGGCGGACGACGAGGTCGACGCCCTTGAGCACTTCGAGTGGGCCGTAGGACTTGTGGACGCCGCGTACTTCGACGGCGTACTTCGAGTTGACCGGTGCCGCGGTCATCGGGTGGCTCCCCGAGGTGCGAGGGTGATCTCGGCCAACTTCTTCTTTATCTTCTGGACAGGAGTCAGCGGGATCGTCCGCACTGCACCCTTGGCGTAATGGCGTTCGACGTAGAACTGCACGACCGAGAGAACCGACGTCAGGATGATGTACCAGACCGTCGCGACCATGAGCAGAGGAACGACGCGCCCGTTACGTCCGTAGATGACCTGGACCTGGTAGAAGAGTTCCGCGATGGCCATGACGGACACGATCGACGTGCCCTTGAAGAGGCTGATGACCTCGTTGGCAGCGTTCGGGAGAATGCCGCGCATCGCCTGAGGCAAGATGATCTTGAAGAACTCGCGACGCTTCGGGATACCCAGTGCTGCAGCAGCTTCCAACTGTCCCTGATCGACGGAGATGATGCCGGCACGGACGATCTCCGCAGAGTACGCGGCCTGATGCAGCGCAAGTCCGATGATGGCTGCCGTCGAGCCACTGATCACGTTGTTGACGTTGAACTCGAAGAACGCGGGTCCGAACGGAATGCCTAGTGTCAGAGTCTGATACAGGTACGCGATGTTGAACCAGAACAGCAACTGCACGATCAACGGAATCGACCGGAACGCCCAGATGTAGAACCACGAAATGATCTGCAGCACGGGATTGTTCGACAACCGCGCTACCGCGAGTGCGATCCCGATCGCAAAGCCGATCAGCGTGCCCCAGAAGGTGAGCTGAATGGTCAGCCACAGCGCGGACATGACCGACGCTGCGGTGAAGTACTGGGCGAACGTCCCCCAGTCCCATCCCGGGTTGGTCGCGAGTCCGTGCGCGAACTGCGCGACCAGAACGAGCACCACGATGCTCACTACCCAGCGCCAGGGATGCCATTTCTTCGCGACGACGAGCTGCTCGTCGTCGAGATGGTCGCCTGCGTCGTCGGCGGTATGCCGAGTGTCCAGTTGAGTCACCGGAACCACCGGCGATGCGTACGCATGAGAGATCGAGCCTACTTCCGAGAATGTCAGGGGTGTGGGGTGCGCGGAGGTCAGCTGCCTGTACAGGTACAGGTCGCGATCCGGCACAGGTCGACGTGCAGCCGACGCCACGTATCGCACTTCATGCTTCCTCCATCGGTCCTGGCGGTAGCACCCACACCTTCCGTGAGGAAGGGGGTTGCTGCGACGTCGTAGAGCCAAGGTCTCTCGGTCGCTCTGGATGGTGAGGAGAATGTATGCGGCCGGTAGTAGAACCGTCAAGTCTGCGCGAACGATTTTTGTTGCAGGGCTTGATGATCGACTTGAAATCACAGTGATTTCAACCCTTGCGCGATGCGCCCCGGTGGATCAGCCCAGGTGCTCACCATTTCGCCAGACGCACGCCGATTCGCTAGTAAACAGACGTGCACCTGACGACATGGTGAGCACCTATCGGAGCCGGGCGGGCTGAACGACCCCAGCAAGCGCTCGAAGCGCCACCGCCGTCAGGGCACGCACCCCGGTCTCGATCGCGACATCCGGGTTCGGCGCATACCAGGGGCTGTGACCGTTCGGTGCAGGAGTCCTGTCGGCGACCTCCTCGGCGAGGCCCGTACCGAAGTACCAGTAGACCGACGGCACACCGAAACTCGTACCGAACTCACCGAAATCCTCGGAACCCGTGACGGGTTCGACGACGGTGAAGTTCTCGGCACCGAACTCGCCCTCCAACGCCGAACGCACGACCTCGTAGGTCGCAATGTCGTTGACGTTCAACGGAAACCGGACGATGTGTTCGAACTCCGGCTCCGCCTGCAGACCGCTCGCACGAGCCTCGGCGTTCACGATCCGCTTGACCGCCTCCTCGATCAGCGAGCGCACCTCCTCGGTGAACGAGCGCGCATTCACAGTGAACGTCAACTCGTCGGGCAGGATGTTGCTGACCGTGCCGGCATGGATGGTGCCCACCGATACCACCGCAGTCTCGTTCGGTGGAACCTCCCTGGACACGATGGTCTGCAGACGTAGAACGATCGCGGCGGCCAGCACGATCAGGTCGACCGTCTTGTGCGGACCCGCCGCATGGCCACCGTCGCCGCGCAGCGTCACCTTCCACGTGTCGGCCGCAGCCTGCAGGACAGCAGGACGCGATCCGACGGTGCCCGGTGCGACAGCTCCACTCGCATGCTGACCGAGCACCACGTCGGGCGCCGGATGGTCGGCGAAGATCCCCGACGCGATCTGAGCCCTCGCACCGGAACCGACTTCCTCGGCGGGCTGGAAGATCGCCACCACGGTCCCCGACCACGTGGCACGCTCGGCGATCAACCGGTCGATCGTGCCGATCAACGACGTGATGTGCACGTCGTGACCACAGGCATGCATCGCATCGGTCTCGCTCGCATAGGCAACACCGGTCTGCTCGGCGATCGGCAACGCATCGATGTCGGCACGCAGCGCGACGACGGGCCCGTCACCGTTGCGCAGCGTTCCGACGACGCCGGTCACCGTCTCCGACGTCGTCACCTCGAGCCCTCGCTCACGCAGCAGCGCCGCGATGGTCGCCGTCGTGCGATGTTCCTCGAACGCGACCTCGGGGTACTTGTGGAAATCCTCGTACAGCGCACGGAGCGGAGAAGTGCGTACCGCGGCGAGAGTGGTCATGTTGTCTCCTTCGTAGGTCCGATCGGCAGTGTCGAACTCAGCCGATCCACACGTCGTACAGGTACGGAACCGACGTTCCGGTCACGCGGACACCGTGAACATCGTCCTTGTAAGCGAAAGTTCGCTGATTCGCATAGAGCGGCAGCGAGAATCCCTGATCGATGACCTCGTGCTGAATCTGCTCGTAGATCTCCTGACGTTCGGGGCCGTCCGGCGTGCGCGAGCCCCGCTGCAGCAGATCCTCGAGCGCAGGATCCTGCGGGCGCGCGAACGTGTAGCCGTTGGGCGGTTCGAACTCGGTCGAGTAGACGGTGCGCGCGATGTCGGGGTCGGCCCGGAAGTACGCGTGCACGTGCAGGTCGTACTCGTTGGCGTTGATCTTCGTGTTCCACGTCGTGCGGTCGAAGCTCTGCACGTCGAGATCGATGCCGACCTTGCGAACCTCCTGCTGGATCGACGCGAGCAACGACAGCAGATCCTGCGCCGGATCCGGGAACGTGAACAGCACCGGCTTCAGCGGACGACCGTCCTTGACGCGGATACCGTCGGCATTCTTCTCGGTCCAGCCCGCCTCGTCGAGAAGGCGGTTCGCCTTGTCCGGGTCGTATCCGTAGCTGTCCGCAACGGTCTCGTCGAAGTACTTCGACGTCGGCGACACGGGACCGCGCGCAGGTTCGACCTGACCGAACAGAGCGGCATCGACGAGAGTGTCGACGTCGACAGCACTCTGGAACGCCTGCCGCACAGCGAGATCGGAGAAGATCGGCGACGTCGCATTGATCGCGATGGCGTTCGCGATTCCGGGCGCCGTGTAATCGAGGACCTCGAGCTGCGGATTCGCCTTGACGGCCGCCAACTGCGACGTCGCGATCGAGTTCACCAGGTCGTACTGACCCGAACTCAACCCACCCACACGCACCGACCCCTCGCTCACGATGTTGTAGGTGACCGAGTCCAGGTAGGCATTACCGTCGTGCTCGGCGCCGTCGAACGCCCAGTCGTACCCGTCGCGGCGCGACAGCGTGTAACTCTGCCCCTTCACCGCCTGATCCAACACGAACGGCCCCGAACCGACGATCGAACCGCACGTGTCCGAGCCCTGCGCCTCGAGATACGTCGGCGACTGAATGCCCAAGTACGCCAACGACAATCCCTGCAGCAGTGCCGTGACCGGCGTGTTCAGTACTAGTCTGAACGTCAGCGGCCCGTCGACGACACCTTCGGCGTACTCCCCGATCACCGACGCCGCGTAGCTCGACCCGGTTTCGGGATTCTTGATGCGGTCGAAGTTGTACTTGACCGCTGCCGCGTCGAGAGGCGTTCCGTCACTGAAGGTCACGCCGTCACGCAGCTCGAACGTGTACTGGGCGCCGTCGTCGGACACCGTCCACGACGACGCGAGCCACGGCTGGATATTGCCGTCGACATCCTGATAGACGAGCGAGTCGACGATGTTGCCGACGACGATCGAATTACCGGGCGACTTGGCCGGATCGAGGCAGTCGATGTCGGTGCCGAGCGCGTAGGTCAGCGACCCACCCGATACCGGGTCGCCTCCGGTCGACGCGTCGGCGCCTCCTCCGCCTGCGCATCCTGCCAGCAACGCGACGACGGCCGCAGCCGACGCCGCCGGAAGCGCCGCTCTCGCTGCGAATTTCGGTCTCTTCATCGTTCTCCTCGTTCGAGTGATGGTTCGGTAGTGCGTCGCGCATGCGCGGACGCCAGCGTGGGCACTGCGTCGAGCAGGGTCCTGGTATAGGGGTGAGTGGGTCGGCGATAGACCGAGTCGACGTCACCGGATTCGACTACGCGCCCCTCGCTCAGCACGACCACACGATCCGACACGTGATGGATGACGCCGAGGTCGTGCGAAACGAACAGCACGGACGTGCCGTGCTCGTGCTGCAGGTCGGCGATGAGGTCGAGTACCTGCGCCTGCACCGAGACGTCCAGTGCGGACACCGGTTCGTCGCACACCAGCACCGCGGGAGCAGGCGCGAGGGCGCGGGCGATGGCCACACGCTGACGCTGTCCACCCGACAACTGCAAGGGTCGACGAGCAACGAACGAGGAGTCCAATCCGACCGACTCCAACAGTTCGACGACGCGTCGCTGCCTCTCCTTGCCGCCGACGCCGGCCGCGGCAACGCCGTCGGCGATCAGTCTTCCGACGGTGTAGCGCGGATCGAAGGACCCGAGAGGGTCCTGCGACACCAATTGCATGCGTGAGCGTCGTGCTCGACGGGCTTTCTCCGGCAATGGGTTCCACACGTCGCCGTCGAGTCGGACGGCACCCTCGTCGGGTGTCAGCAATCCCAGAGCGATCCGCATCAGCGTCGTCTTACCCGACCCCGATTCGCCGACGATGCCGACCGTCTCACCCGCGTGCAGCGACAGATCGACCGAATCCACAGCGCGACGGGAGAATCCGCCCTTGCCGTGATATGTCTTCGACACCGCTTCGACGTCGAGTACGACGCGCTCTCGATGAATCCGACGGGCAGGCAACGGGATCCGATTCTCCGATTCACTCAACCGGAATCCCTTGGCCGCCGCCGTCGGCACGGCCGCGAGCAACGATTTCGTGTACGCCTCCTGCGGATCGAAGAACACGTCCGCCGGTGTCCCCTGCTCGACGACCCGACCGTTCTGCATGACTGTGATCTCGTCCGCGATCTCGGCGACGAGCGACAGATCGTGACTGATCAGAATCAGCGCGGCGCCTCGATCGAGGCGCGAGCGGAGCAACTCGATGATCTGTTTCTGGACAGTGGTGTCCAGTGCCGTCGTCGGTTCGTCGGCGATGATGACGTCGGGTGTCTGCGCGACGGCGGTCGCGATGAGAGCGCGCTGACGTAGACCTCCCGACAGCTCGTGGGAGTACTGGTCGAGCCGCCGTTCGGGATCGGGAATGCCGACGTCGGAGAGCAATTCGGCTGCTCTGGACCGCAGCTCGGCCCTCCGAGAACGCGAACGCGGTCTCCTCGGTGACAATGCTTCCGAGACCTCGTGGCCGATCGTTCTCAATGGATCGAGTGACACCAGAGCGTCCTGCAGTACGAGACCTATGCGGCCGCCTCTGATGTCACGCCACTGCCGGTCGTCGAACTGGAGTAGGTCCTTCGAGTCGAAACGCAACCTGTCTGCCCGCACGGTCGCCGTCTCCGGGTTCAGTCCCACCAAAGACCGTGCGGTGACGGTCTTTCCGGAACCTGACTCCCCCACCAACGCGTGGCACTTACCCGCCTCCAGGCGGAACGAGACACCGTCGACGGCACGCGTGACGACTCCGCCGCGTGTGAAGTCGACTGTCAGGTTCTCGACGTCGACGAGCGCTTTCGTCCGGACCTGGGGTTCTACTGTCGATGTCATGGCAACCGCCCTTCGAAACGACGCTGCGCGCGTCGACCGATCAGTGTCACGACGGCGACCGTCGTCAGAATCGCAAGACCGGGAAACACCGCAAGCCACCAGCCCAACTGCACGTAGTCGCGGCTCTCCGACAGCATCGCTCCCCATTCCGGAATCGGCGGTTGTGGGCCGAGCCGAAGGAAACTGAGGCCTGCGGCCGCGATCATCGCTGTCCCTGTGCCGATCGTTCCCAGCACCACGACCGGTCCGAGCACGTTCGGCACGATGTGTTTGAACACGCGTCTCGGATACGAAAGGCCCTGTGTCGTCGCCACTTCCACCCACCCCGAGTGCCGGAGCACGAACACCTGCGCGCGCACCACACGAGCGAACCGCGGTATCGACGCCACCCCGATCGCGACCAGAACATTCACCGGTCCCGGTCCCACGACGGCGATGACCACCAGCGCGAGAAGTACTTCCGGAAATGCGTTGACGACGTCGAGGAATCGAGTGACGGCCTCGTCGACCACTCGCGGCGCCAGACCGGACAGGGTGCCGATCAACACGCCCACGATCGCCGCCAACAAGATCGCCCCGACCCCGATCGACAGCGAGTACTGAGCACCGTGCACGACGCGTGCGAGCTGGTCGCGTCCGATCTGATCGGTACCGAACGGGTGCTCCCACGACGGTGGCAGCAACACCGCCCGAGGGTTGGATTCCAGCGGGGACCTCGACGTCAGGAGCGTCGGGGCTACGGCAGCCAGCAGGATCAGCACGGCAGGGAGGCCGACTGCAAGGGTTCGGACGACGGTGCCGCGCCGGGGACGCGTACGGACCGGTTCGTCGATCACAGCTACGTTCATGAAATCCTCGGATCCACCCGCTCGTGCACGATGTCCAGCACCGCGTTGACGACGACGTACACCAACGCCGAGATGAGTACGACCGCCATGACGACGGGCATGTCTCGATTGATGACGCCCTGCAATGCGATCTGCCCGAGCCCCGGCCGACCGAAGACGGCCTCGGTGAGCACGGCACCGCCGAGCAGACCACCGACGAACCACCCTGCGACGTTCAGTGCCGGTCCGGCAGCATGTTTGACGACGTGACCGAACTTGACGCGAGTCTCCGTGACACCACGCGCCCGTACCGACAACACGAACGGCTGCTCGAGCGCTCGGTCGATTCCTTCACGCAACACCTGTGCCAGTACGGCGGCGAGTGGCAGTGCGACGGCCACGGCCGGCAGCACCAACGACGAGATCCCTTGCGCGCCCGACACCGGGAACCACCCCAGTTGGAACGAGAACACCGTCAGCAGAACGATGCCGAGCCAGAACGTCGGTGTCGACACGAGAAGAAGTTCGATCGACTGGACGATCGGAGAGACCCGGCGATTCCTCGACGTGACGAGGACACCGCTGACGACGGCGAGCAGAACCCCGAGAAGCGCTGCAGCAAGTGCTAATTCGACCGTCGAGAAGATTTGTCCGCCGATGACCGTCGAGACTGGCCGTCTCAGTTGATAGGACTGTCCGAGATCACCGGTCAGCAAACCACCCAGGTAGTGCAGATACTGCAGGTAGACCGGCTCGTCGAGGCCGAGCTGGCGCGTCATCGCGGCGCGAATTTCCTCGGTCGACACCGCTTCGCCGCCGCCGAGCATGTTGGCGACCGGGTCCCCGCCTGCGATCTTCAGTACGACGAACGTCAGCGTCGCCGCGAGCCACAGTACGACGGCGGCGCCGAGCAGACGTCGGGCGATCGCCGTGAGCACTTTCGTCGTCATGCCGGGACCGCGCTTCGGTAGTGTCCGCTGAGCGTCGACGCCGAATACTCGTGCCGAAACAGCCCGCGCGCCTGCAGGATCGGCACGACGTGGTCGACGAACTCGTCGAGCGTGTCGGGCACGACAGCCGGCATGACGTTGAAACCGTCCACTGCGCCTGCCCGGAACCAGCTCTCGAAGTCGTCGGCCAGTTGTTCGGGTGTACCGACGAAGGTGCGGTGGATCGTTCCGCCTCCGACTCTCGACAACGCCTGTCGGACAGTCGGTTCCTCGCGGCGGATGGTGTCGGCCAATTGAACGAACGTCCCCACCGAACTGCGTATCGACGACGGGTCGGGCAATTTGTCGATCGGGAACGGTGAATCCGGTTCGTAGCCGGACAGATCCACTCCGAGCCATCGCAGCGCCGACGGAATCAACGCCTCGGTGTCGAGCGAATCGTCGAGCTCGGACTTCAGGCGCCGCGCCTCCGCCTCGGTGCTCCCGAGGAACGGAACCACTCCCGGCAGTACAGCAACGCTATCGGGATCACGGCCGAAATCGGCTGCCTGGCGCCGTACCTCGCGTCGAAAATCGGCAGAGGACTGCAGTGACGCCTGATTGGTGTAGATGACGTCGGCGAATCTCGCACCGAGCCGCAGCCCGGCAGGCGACGATCCTGCCTGTGCGACGACGGGCCGTCCCTGCGGCGTCGTCGGCAGTGTGAACGGGCCTGCGACGGAGAATCTGTCGCCGACATGATCGATCGGATGCGCGACGCTACTGCCCGGCTCGAAACTGTCCCACAGCTTCAGCACGACCTCGATGAATTCCTCCGCCCGGCCGTAGCGTGCGTCGTGCTCGTCCTGAACGGACTGTCCGAAGTTACGTGCGGCAGTGGGACTCGACGTCGTGACGGCATTCCAGCCTGCCCGACCGCCACTGAGATGGTCCAGCGACGAGAACAAGCGGGCCAGGTTGTACGGCTCGTAGAACGACGTCGACGCCGACCCGATCAGACCGACGTGCGACGTCGTGGCAGCGAGTGCCGCAAGCAGTGTCAACGGCTCGGGTGACACGCGAATCGGGTCGTCGTTCGACGCATTCGGCGGCAGCGACGGCGAATCGGCAAGGAAGACTGCGTCGAACAGGCCTCGTTCCGCCGTTTCGGCGAGCGCCCGATAGACGGGAAGCGACAACGAGTCGGCAGTCGACCCAGCGCGGCGGCCTGCGCCGGGGTGCAGACCCGCGGTCGTCAACAGGAGATTCACGTGTAGTTGGTTGGGACTCATCGATCCTCGGCATGCATGGTGGGTCGAACGGACTCGTCGAAGAGCCGCCCGGACGACGCTCTCGGTGCGGCTGCACCACACGTTATGCCCGAATTCGAGGCGGTAGGTCGACGACCGCAGAACTGGTTTCGATGCTTCCGCGTCGTAAATTATTGCGTGACAACGTCATACGGTCCACTTGAAGGTCTCGAATCACGATGATTCGATCTACGGCGTCCTTCGTGCGAAGCCAGTCGGATACTCGAGCCGAAAGTTCACGAAACCATTAGACGCTGGATGATTGGAAACCTTCCCATCGGTCGATTACCACGACATCATCGCTACATGGCACCCACAACAGAAGCGTGGCAGTGGCAGCTCGACGCACTCTGCCGCGGCGCCGACACCGAAGTGTTCTTCTCGCCGTCGGGCGAAGGCCGCACAGCTCGGCGACATCGCGAGGATCAGGCCAAGGTGGTGTGCAAGACCTGCCCGGTCATCCTGCAGTGCCGTCAGTTCGCACTCGCCACCAACGAGCCGTTCGGGGTCTGGGGCGGAATGACCGCGCGCGAGCGCAGTCTGCAGCGCGCCGCGATGAGAAAAGCCGGGTAGCGCACAATGGTGAGGTGAGCTCACAGGACGAACCGCAGCGTTGGACCTACCTGATGGACATGGACGGCGTCCTCGTCCACGAAGATCACCTCATACCCGGCGCGGACAAGTTCGTCGCCGAACTCCAGGCGAACGAGATCCCGTTCATCGTGCTGACCAACAACTCGATCCGCACACCACGAGACCTGCGTGCCCGACTCGAACGAACAGGGTTGACCATCCCCGAGTCCGCCATCTGGACATCGGCGCTGGCCACGGCCAACTTCCTGGGCAACCAGCGACCGGGAGGCAGTGCGTACGTCGTCGGCGAATCGGGTCTGACGACGGCACTGCACGACATCGGCTACGTGCTGACCGACTCCAACCCCGACTACGTGGTGCTCGGTGAGACGCGGACGTACTCGTTCGAAGCCATCACCACCGCGATCCGCCTCGTCGAGAAGGGCGCGCGGTTCATCGCGACCAATCCCGACGCCACCGGCCCGTCGCGCGAGGGCTCGTTGCCCGCCACCGGCTCGGTCGCTGCGCTGATCACCAAGGCCACCGGCCGCGAGCCGTACTACGTCGGCAAGCCGAACGCGCTCATGATGCGGTCGGCGCTGCGCGCGATCGGCGGTCACTCCGAGAGCACGTTGATGATCGGTGACCGCATGGACACCGACGTGCTGTCCGGCCTCGAAGCCGGCCTGCAGACCATCCTCGTCCTGACCGGCATCTCCACCACCGCATCCGTCGAGAACTACCCGTTCCGGCCGACGAGGGTCATCAACTCCGTCGCAGATCTCGTCGGACGTACCCAGTCGCCGTTCTGATGCGCGCCTCGTTCATCCTGTCCCGACACGACCACAGCGTGGAAGCCGTCGGCGTCGAGCGGTCGTTCTCGACGCTGACGGACGCGGTCGACGCGGTCCGGTCCGGCGGAAGCGTCGTCGGCGCACTGCCGTTCGACGTCTCGGGCCCTCTGGCCCTCGTCGAGCCCACCGAGCTGGTCCGCACCGACGGCCCATGGTTTTCGGGAACCGCGCTGCCGCCGCTACCGACAGTGCATGTCGGACAGCAGCTACCGGCGTCGGACATGCATGTCGAGCGGGTGCGACGGCTCGTGGACTCGCTGCGGCAGGGTTCCGTGCAGAAGGTGGTGCTCGCGCGTGCACTCGAGCTTCTCGCGGACTCGCCGATCGACCCGCTCTCTCTGCTCGACGCACTCGTGCGCGCCGATCCGCTGGGCAACGGGTACAGCGTCGATCTGTCCGCGGCAGGCGGACGCTACGCGGGTAGACACCTCGTCGGCGCGAGTCCCGAGCTGCTGGTGCGTCGGCGCGGCCGGACCGTGAGCTGTCACCCGTTCGCAGGTACCGCGGCACGAAGCTCGGACCCCACGACGGACGCCGCGATCGCCGAACGGCTCGCAGCGAGTGCGAAGGACCAGGCCGAACACCGATTCGTCGTCGACGAGATCCGCGCAGCGCTGGAGCCGTTGTGCTCCGAGGTGATCGTGCCCGACGCGCCCCAACTCAGCTCGACGCCGCAGCTGTGGCACCTGAGTTCGCCGATCACCGGGACCTTGCGCGAGACCGCAACGACAGCGCTGGACCTCGCGCTGGTGCTGCACCCGACCGCTGCCGTTGCCGGCGTTCCACGCGCCGCGGCCATGGAGACGATCGCCGACATCGAAGGCCCGCGCGGCTTCTACGCAGGCGCCGTCGGATGGACGGATCACGCAGGCGACGGCGAGTGGATGGTGGCGATCAGATGCGCCGAGCTCGCCGCCGACGGTCTGTCGGCCGTCGCGACGGCGGGAGGAGGCATCGTGGAAGCCTCCGATCCCGACGCCGAACTCGCCGAGACGACAGCAAAATTCAGGACGATCTTGTCGGCGCTTCGCGCCTCGTGAGTGAAAATGTATAGAGGGCTATACATTTTCACTCACGACCGCTACTGAAGCGCCTGGGAGAGATCCCCGATCAGATCCTCGGTGTCCTCGAGACCCACGGAGATGCGCACGACCCCGTCCGAAAGACCCACTGCTGCACGGCCTTCGGGGCCCATGGCGCGGTGAGTCGTCGTCGCCGGGTGAGTGATGAGAGTTTTCGCGTCGCCGAGGTTGTTCGAGATGTCGATGACGCGCAACGCGTCGAGCAGCTCGAAGGCGCGCTTCTTGCCTTCGCCGTCGGGCGCGTCGAGCTCGAACGTGACGACGGTGCCGCCTCCCTCCATCTGCTTCTTCGCCAGCTCGTGCTGCGGATGAGATTCGAGGTACGGGTACTTGACCCACGACACCGCCGGGTGCGCTTCGAGGAACTTCGCGATCTCGAGCGCCGACTGCGTCGAATGCCGAACGCGCACAGGCATCGTCTCGAGTCCCTTGAGCAACGTCCACGCGTTGAACGGACTCAGCGCGGGACCGGTGTGCCGCATCAGCGTCTGCACCGGGCCGTCGATGTATTCCTTGCTACCGAGGATCGCGCCGCCGAGCACACGGCCCTGGCCGTCGATGTGCTTGGTCCCCGAGTAGACGACGACGTCTGCACCGAGCGCGAGACTGTTCTGCAGCAGCGGCGTCGCAAAGACGTTGTCCAGCACCACAGTTGCGCCTGCGGCATGCGCCAGCTCCGACACACGCTCGACGTCGACGAGCGACTGCATCGGGTTCGACGGGGTCTCGAAGAACACGGCCGTCGTCGGAACCGACAGCGCCTCTTCCCACTGTGCGTTGTCCTCGCCGTCGACGAAGACGGTCTCGACGCCCCAGCGCGGCAGGATCTCGTTGCAGACGACGAAGCACGATCCGAACAGACTGCGCGCAGCGACCAATCGGTCACCGGCCTTCAGCAGTGCACCGAGCGCAACGAACACCGCGGACATGCCGCTCGACGTCCCGAAGCAGGCCTCGGCACCCTCGATCAGCCGCAGGCGCTCCTCGAACATCCGAACCGTCGGATTGCCGTAGCGCGAGTAGACGAAATGGTCGATCTCACCGGTGAACGCCTGCTCCGCGGCACCCGCGCTCTCGTAGACGAAGCCGGACGACAGGTAGAGCGCCTCGGCGTTCTCGTCGAACCCAGACCGCATCAGCCCGCCGCGAACACCCAGCGTGCCCTGGCCGACGCCCTCGGGCAACGGCTTGGAGAATCCACCACCAGTTGGGTTGCTCATGACTGCCTCCACGGAAGTCCGACCGCACGCCAGCCGACGGCACCGCGGTGCCCGTCGGAATCCGTCGCACCTTCGAAGCCGTCGAGAACGTTGTACGACGGCCCGATGCCTGCTGCCGTCGCCGCCTCGGCTGCGCCGATGGAACGCTGGCCGGAGCGACACAGGAACACGACGGGGCGTTCACCGTCGACACCTGCTTCCTTCAGCTGATCGACGAAATTGCCGTTGCGGGCACCGTTCGGGTAGCTGACCCACTCGATGAGGTGAGTCGGGCGCTCGATCGACGACGTGTCCGGCACTCCGACGTACTGCCATTCGGCATGCGTCCGGACGTCCACGAGGACTGCTTCGGGGTTGTCACGAAGTAGCTCCCACGCTGCTTGTGGGGTTATGTCACCTGCGTAAGTCACGCGAACAGCCTTTCATACATTGCAGACCAGCCACTTGTCGTCTTCCCGGACGAACTTCCATTGCTCGGTCGACGTCTCACCGGACTTCTCCAGCTTCGTCGGCACGGTCACGATGCCGCGATCACCGTTGATCTCGTAGTCGGTCGGGGCACCGTCGACGACGATCTTGCCGCTCTTCTCGACTTCGGCAACCCGAGCGGCGTTGTAGTCGGCGTCCGACCCGGTGATGATGCTGTTCACCTGCTGCTCGCAGGTGGATGCACGAAGAGCATCTGCATCGCCGGAGTTCTGGGCGTCGACGAACTCGGTGATGCTGTCGGTCAGCAGCTGCGCCTGAGTGACGTTGTTCTCCGCGGGAGCGAATCTCGACGCCGCGAAGATTGCCACCAGAATCACCGCGACGATTCCGACGGCCAGCAGGAACGGCCACGCCGTGGCAGGGCGACGCTCTCCTGCCTCGGCGGCAGCTGCGGAAGCATTGTTCTGCGCTTCCTCACGACTGTCGACCCACTGCTGCCTTCGTTCACGCCACGACGCCATACGGTCGATTCTTCCCCGCCGAAGAACCGCTACTGCTGCTGGGGTCCCACCGGGATGTCGCCGCGCAGCGTGATTCGGTGCATCTTGCGATGCTCGGTGCCGTAATCGCGATTGGCGTAGTGGGACGTGCTGCGGTTGTCCCACAGCACCAGGTCGCCGAGACGCCAGCGGTGGCGGACCACGTGCTCCGGCTTCGTCAGATGCGCGTACAGGAAGTCGAGGATGCCGCGGCTCTCCGCCTCGGACACCCCGACGATGTGCGACGTGAAACCAGGATTGACGAAGATGCCCTTGCGTCCCGTCTCCGGGTGCACCCGAACAACAGGATGTTCGACGGGTACCAGCGCCGTCACCTCCTTGCCGTCCCACACGTTGCCCTTGCCCCCACGGTTCTGCGCCAGGTAGTAGCCGAACTCGCGGTTGCCGTCGTGTACAGCGCTGAGCTGGTCGATCATCTGCCGAACCGGCGCCGACAGCGACTCGTACGCGAGCTGGCTGTCGGCCCAGTTGGTGTCACCACCATGCGGAGGAAGAACGACGGGTCGCAGAATCGAGCCCATCGGCGGACGCTGCATGAACGTCACGTCGGTGTGCCAGACGTCGGCGAACCCGTTGTCCTGGCTGTCGAGGGCATAGACCTCGGCGGCGACGTCACCACTGTGGTGAACCGGATGCCCGGCCGTCAGTTCACCGAGTCTGCGGCCGAAGTCGATCTGTCCGGCATCGTCGATCGACTGTCCGCGCAGCACGAGAACCTTGTGCTCGACGAGGGCGTCACGAACGGCACGAATCTCGGCATCGGACGCCGATGCGACATCGAGACCGATCACCTCGGCACCGAAGCTCGGTCCGAACTTGTCGACGGTCAGAGCAACCGCGGTTTCTACAGTGGTCATCTTTCCTCCTTCTATGCTGCTGCGGCTTTGACTGCGTGACCGACTTCGGCACGCAACGCTGCGAATTCCGGTGAGCCTCGCAGCTCATCGGCGTCGACCCCGCTACGAGGCAGGTCGACGGGAATATCGAGGGCCACGCGGCCCGGGCGCTGAGTCAGCACGACGATCCTCGAGCCGAGGAACGCGGCCTCGTCGGCGCTGTGCGTGACGAAGACGGACGTGCGTCCGGATTCGGCACTCACCGTGCGCAGGTCTTCCTGCAACCGCTCGCGCGTCAACGCGTCGAGCGCCGCGAACGGCTCGTCGAGCAGCAGCAACGACGTCTCCGCCGCCAGCGCACGGGCGATCGCGACGCGTTGCTGCTGGCCGCCGGAAATCTCCCAGATCTTGCGATCCGCGGTACCTTCCAGGCCGACGCGAGCGAGCAACTCGTCGCGCCGTCGCGACCGATCGTTCTTGCCGACTCCGGCATACTTCAGAGCGAGTTCGACGTTGCCGCCCACGCTCTTCCACGGGAACAGACGCGGCTGCTGGAACACGACCCCGGACGTCAGGCCCGGTGTCGGATTCGTTCCTGACACGAGAACGCTTCCGTCCGTTGCCGATTCGAATCCTGCGATCAACCGCAGCAGCGTGCTCTTGCCGCAGCCCGACGCGCCGACGAGGACGAGGAACTCACCCGGCGGCACCGTCAGATCCACGGGACCGAGTGCCGTCACGGCATCGCTGCCGCTGCCGTAGATGTGCGAGACGCTGTCGATGCGGATGGAACCGTCGAGAGCTGTCTTGGTCTCAGTCTGTAAGGCTGTGTCAGTCTGTGAGGACACCGGGCAGTCCCTTCGTGTAGATCGCGTCCTGGAAGGTCTGGAGCGGCGCGGCGGCGTCGATCTGGTTCTGCGACGCGAGGAACTCCGACGCACTCTGCAGGTTGACCGCGATGTTGCCGACGGACCCTTCGGTGCCTAGCCACTCGGGCGACGTCAGCTCCTCGGGCGTCAGAAACACACCCTGGCTGAGCTGGTTGGCTGCCTCGTCCTGCGTGATGCCGATCTCGGCGGCGACGGCCTTGGCAGCGGCGTCGGGGTCGTCGGCGATGGTGGTCAGCGCACGCGTCTCGACCTTGCGCCACGCGTCGACTGCGTCGGAGTGCTCGTTCGCGAACGCCGTCGAGACGACACCGAGATCGAGGGTCGGCTTTCCTGCGGTCGCCAGCTCGCGGCTCGCGATGAGCGTCGTGCCGGTCTTGCGCAGCTCGTCGAGCGTCGGGAGCCAGGTGTAGACGGCATCGACGTCGCCGCGTTCCCATGCCGCCAACGAGGCCTGTGGCTGCAGGTCGACGAGATTCACGTCCGACGCGCTCAGCCCGGCCTGCTCCAACGCGGCGAGCAGGCTGTAATGCGCGGTCGACGCGAATGCCGTGCCGATGCGCTTGCCTCGGAGGCCTGCAACGTCGGTGATGCCGGTTTCGTTGCGTGCGACGAGCGCCTCGTTGTCACCGGCTACGTCGAGCACGAACGCAACCTGGTACGGAATGTTCAGTGGCGCAGACAATCCGCGCGCGACGGGGCTGGATCCGATCGCACCGAAGTCGAGTTCGCCTGCGATGAACGCGGTGTTGATGTCGGCGCCCGAGTCGAACTTGGTCCACTTGATGTTGTAGTCCGGAAGCGCCTCTTCGAGCCACCCGTTGTTCTTCACGACGAGATCGCCACTCGGAAAAGACTGGTACGCAATACGAATGGTGGGCTTGCTGTCGTCGCTGTTCGAGTTGTCGACGGCGCAGCCGGTGACTGCGAGCGCTCCGAGAGCGAACGAGGCAATCAGACGAGTCAACTTCATATCTTTCCCCTCCAGGGAACTACGCGGCGCTCGAGCGCACGCAACAGGCCGTCGATGACGAGACCCGAGATGCCGATGGCGAAGATGCCGACGAGCACGACGGGGGTGTTGTTGTAATTGCTGGCATCCTTGACTGCGCCGCCGATGCCGGGAAGACCGTTGAACAGTTCGGCCGCAACGACCGAAGAATAGGCGATACCGACAGAAAGCCTTATGCCGGTGAAGGTTTCGGGAAGTGCCGACGGGATGACGACGTCGCGAATCACGTCTTTCCTACTGGCACCGAGGGCGCGCGCCGCCTCGACGAGGCCCACGGGAGCGGCGAGCACTGCTGCCGTCGTCGCCACTGCTGCCGGCGGCAACGCCGCCAACGCGAGCAGCGTGACCTTGGGAGCCTCGTCGATACCGAGCCAGATGACGAGAAGGAAGAAGTACGCCAGCGGCGGCAATGCACGCAGGAACGTCAACCACGGCTCGAGAACCGCGCGAACCCACGTGACGGTTCCCATCGCCAGGCCCAATGCGACACCGAGCGCGATGCCGATCAGGACGCCGGCGAACACGCGTCGCAGCGTCATGTAGAGGTGTTCCCACAGGAGATACCCCTGGTAGCCGCGCACGCCGTCGTGCGTCGTCGAGAAATCGACGAACGCTGCCCAGACGGTGCTCGGATAGGGAACGAAGGTCTCGTTCCACACTCCGCTCGACGCCGCGAGCTGCCAGAGGCCGACGAACACGACGAGCGAGACGACGGGAAGGCCGATGGTGGTCAGGTAGGTGTTGCCTCGGCGAGCAGATGCTCGAGGAGGCTTGGAACGAACGGGATCGTCGGGAACGATCTCGACGGCAGTGGACATGGCGTCACTCTCGCGGGCGATGGATGCAGCCCGGCGCACGGCGCGGCGGGACTGTGGAGAAGGAGAACGGGCCTTGAATCAGGCCGGAAGTGCCTCGGGTGTGGTCACCGACAACACGTGGTGGTGCAGGTACGGCAGAAGTCGACGGCGAGTCGCCGGACCAGGAATGTCGTATGCACGATGCAATTCCTACCTGATTAAGGGGAATAGCTCAAGTCCCGGAGGCTGTGGAGACTGCGGAAGGTCCGACGTAGCCTGGAACCAAGACCACCAGCCCAGATCAGGTAATGCTTAATTTATGCTGGGGTGTCCGTACTTTTCGTCGACGAAGGTAGTTCGCTGCACATGACTGATCAGACTCGTCCACTCCGCGTCGCTATCGTCGGCGCAGGACCAGCCGGCATCTACGCCGCCGACGCACTCATGAAGTCCGACACAGATGTCAGTATCGACCTGTTCGAACGCATGCCCGCACCCTTCGGCCTCATCCGATACGGCGTCGCACCCGACCACCCCCGCATCAAGGGCATCATCACCGCCCTGCACAAAGTCCTCGACAAGCCCCAGGTCCGCCTCCTCGGCAACATCGACTACGGCACCGACATCACCCTCGAAGACCTCCGCCGTTTCTACGACGCCGTCATCTTCTCCACCGGCGCCAACGCCGACCGCGACCTGAAGATCCCCGGCATCGACCTCGACGGCAGCTACGGCGCCGCCGACTTCGTCTCCTGGTACGACGGCCACCCCGACGTCCCCCGCACCTGGCCCCTCGACGCCGAGAAGGTTGCCGTCCTCGGCGTCGGCAACGTCGCCCTCGACGTCGCACGCGTCCTCGCCAAGACCGGCGACGAACTGCTCCCCACCGAGATCCCCGCCAACGTCTACGAAGGACTCAAAGCCAACAAAGCCGTCGAAGTCCACGTCTTCGGCCGCCGCGGACCCGCACAAGCCAAGTTCACGCCACTGGAACTGCGCGAGCTCGACCACTCCCCGACCATCGAAGTCATCGTCGCCCCCGAGGACATCGACTACGACGAAGGCTCCGAAGCCGCCCGCCGCGGCTCCAAGCAGGTCGACATGGTCGCCAACACCCTTCAGGACTGGGCCATCCGCGACGTCGGCAACCGCCCCCACAAGCTGTTCCTGCACTTCTTCGAATCCCCCACCGAGATCCTCGGCGACGACGGCAAGGTCGTCGGCCTGCGCACCGAACGCACCGAACTCGACGGCACCGGCAACGTCCGCGGCACCGGCACCTACAACGACTGGGACGTCCAAGCCGTCTACCGCGCCGTCGGCTACCTCAGCCAGAACATCAAATCCCTGCCGTTCGACGAGCAGGCAGGCACCATCCCCAACGAAGCCGGACGCGTCCAGGAGAACGGCGCCCACGTGCCCGGAACCTACGTCACCGGCTGGATCAAACGCGGACCCGTCGGCCTCATCGGCCACACCAAGGGCGACGCCAACGAAACCGTCGCCTGCCTGCTCGAAGACGCACCCACCTTCGACGGCGCGACCGAGCCCGCCGAACAAGCCGTCGTCGACTTCCTCGAAGGCAAGCAAGTCCCCTTCACCACCTGGGACGGCTGGTACCGCCTCGACGCCCACGAACGCTCCCTCGGCGAACCCGAAGGCCGCGAACGCGTCAAGGTCGTCGAGCGTCACGACATGCTGAAGGCGTCCGAGCCCGATAAGGCGTAACCGCATGTGCATAGAAATACATAGCCCGCTATGTATTTCTATGCACATGCGCGCCAGCGCCTACACGCGCACGGCCAGGAGTTTTCCTTCCGTCTCCACCTTGCGCTGGTGCTCGTTGAAATCCGGTGCCGCACAGACGAACAGCGTGCGCCCGTCGTCGCCGCCGAGACCGCACGCAAACACGCCCGTGTCGAATTCGAGCTGATCGACGATGCCCTTACCCGGCTCGATGTGCACGATCCGCTGCCCGAGAGCGTCCGCCGCCCACAGCGACCCGTCGGTGTCGATCGCGCACCCGTCCGCCGCGACGACCAGCTGGCCGAGAGCCGTCGTCATGTCGTTCATGTCGGGTAGTTCCGCGAACTTGGCCCAGTCACGACGCTCCCCCAACGAGCCGTCCGGATGCACCGAGAACACACTGACCCGATTGCCGACGGTTTCGTCGACGAGAAGTTCGCCGTCGGGAGTCAGCGCCATCCCGTTGGGGAAATACAGATCCTTCGCGACGACGGTCGCCGACCCGTCGGGATCGACCCGGAGCAGATCGGCCGTGTCGGGCGTCGCCAGATTCATCAGATCGAACCCGAAATTGCCGACGTACGCACGACCTCGGTCGTCGACGAGCATGTCGTTGAGATTCGCAGCGACGTGCGACGACAGATCGGCATGGACGACGAGCGAGCCGTCGTCCTCGCGTCGCAGGATCGTGTGATCCTTCATCGACACGACGAGCAGACGCCCATCCGGAAGCCAACCGAGGCCGGAAGGCTGCTGCGGCACCTCCGCTTCCACGCGCACATCGGACCCGTCGGCCTCGGCCGAGAGAACCCGATAGCTGTAGAAATCGGAGACCCAGACGCGGCCCTCGTGCCAACGCGGGCACTCGAAATAGGTGTATCCCTCGAGAACTACGGTGAAGTCGGGTTTCATGATTCGCATTCAAACACCGGAACAGGCCCTCGAAAGTGGAAATGACCGAGCTGGCATGCTGATGGGGTGTTCGACGCCCACCGCTACATCCTCGATCCCCGGTTTCCGCTGGTCGAGAATCAGGGTGCACACGCGGACCCGTACACCATCGCCGATTACGAACGGGACACCGACGGCCTCGGTATCACCGGCGGCGCGGTCATCAGCGCCTCGTTCCACGGCACCGACCAGAGATTCCTCGTCGAATCGCTGAAGACCCTCGGATACGGCTGGGTCGGCGTCACGACACTGCGCCCCGACGCCACCGACGAGGACATTTTGGCGCTGGACGAGGCAGGCGTCCGGGCCATCCGACTGAACCTCAAGCGCGGCGCGACGGATGTGCAGACATTGACCTCGCAGGCGCGTCGGGCTCACGATCTCGTCGGGTGGCATGCGGAGTTGTACGTCGAGGCAACGATGTTGCTGTCCCTCGAACCGATTCTGTCGAAGCTACCTGCCGTCAGCATCGACCACCTCGGCATGTCGACGCAGGGACTGTCGTACCTGCTCGATCTCGTCGACCGCGGAGTGCGCGTCAAGGCATCGGGATTCGGCCGCGTCGACATGGACATCGTCGACACGATGAAGCAGATTCACGCCGTCAACCCGTCGGCGTTGATGTTCGGCACCGACCTCCCGGGAGCCCGTGCACCACGACGGTTCTGCGAAAGCGATCTCGATCTGATCGCCGAGGCGGTCGGCGGGGACCTGCCCGCGGTTCTCGGCGGCAACGCCCGAGCCTGGTACCGGGTCAGGTAACGAGGACGGCAGCCAGCCAGACTCCGCTCGCGACGAGGGCACCGAACAGTTCGACGAGTATCGACAGACCCGCGGCTTTCGTCGCGTGAATCGTCGATTGCCATGCGCCACTGCGAATTCGGGCCAGTTCCGAGAGATAGGTTCCCAGGACGAAACCGATGAACAGGCCGACCACCGGAATCACGAAGAACCCGACGATGCCGACGAGCCCGCCGACGATCAACGATCGCGTCGGGATACCGGCGTCCTTCATGCGGCGGCCGGGCCACGTGTACTTGACGACGCCGCTTGCCACGAGCAACAGCGTCGCGACGGCGAACGTCGTCCACGCCACCGAACCACCGGTCACGAAGGCCCACACCGCAATTGCGGCGAAGATCAGGATCGTGCCGGGCAGAATCGGTACGACGATCCCGATGAGACCGACCAGAATCGCCAGGCCGACAAGGACTTCACCGAGAGCGCTCACGTGACGGGTCGGACCTTGCCCGCTGCCTCGGTGGCGCGTGCTCGCGCAGTGATGATGTCACCTGCCGTCGACACCGCGACGCCCATGCGTCGACGCACGAAGCTTTCCGGCTTGCCGAACAGGCGAAGATCGGTCTCGGGCACGGCCAACGCGTCGGCGACGCCTTCGAAGGCGATGCCTTCGGCGTCGACACCTCCGTAGATCACTGCGGACGCACCCGGCGAGACCAACGAAACGTCCACCGGCAGACCGAGAATCGCGCGGGCATGCAGCTCGAACTCCGAGAATCGTTGTGTCCAAAGGGTCACCAGACCGGTGTCGTGAGGGCGGGGGCTGACCTCCGAGAAATACACGTCGTCGCCCTTGACGAACAACTCGACACCGAACAATCCACGACCGCCGAGCGCCGTCGTGATCTTCTCTGCGACATCCTTGGCTGCGGCGATCGCGTCGTCGCTCATCGGCTGCGGTTGCCACGACTCGATGTAGTCACCCGACTCCTGCAAGTGACCGATCGGCTCGCAGAAGTCGGTGCCCGACGCCGAACGAACCGTGAGAAGCGTTATCTCGTAATCGAAATCGACGAATCCTTCGACGATCACTCGCCCGAGGTCGACGCGACTGCCTGCCAACGCGTAGTCCCACGCCGCCGCCACGTCGTCCGGTCCGCGAACGACGGACTGCCCCTTGCCCGACGACGACATCACCGGCTTGACGACGGCAGGGAAGCCGATGTTCTCGAGCGCGCTCTGCACCTCGGCCAACGACTCCGCGAAGGCGTACGGCGACGTCGGCAGTCCCAGTTCCTCGGCAGCGAGCCGTCGGATGCCTTCGCGGTTCATCGTCAACTGGGTCGCGCGAGCGGTGGGGATGACGACGGTCCGGCCTCGCTGTTCCACGTCGGCGAGCGCGTCGGTCGCGATGGCCTCGATCTCGGGGACGACGAAGTCGGGCTGCTGGGCGTCGATGAGCTTCACCAATTCTGCCGGGTCGCTCATGTCGATCGTGAACGCATGGTGCGCGACCTGATGCCCGGGAGCGTTGTCGTAGCGGTCGACGGCGATGACCTCGACGCCCAACCGCTGGAACGCGATGATCACTTCCTTGCCGAGTTCACCCGAGCCCAGCAGCATCACCCGGGTGGCGCCGGGGGTAAGAGGGGTACCGATTCGGGCAGCTGCGTCTCGTTCGCTCACCCGCCCATTATCCATACCGCTATCGCTTTGACGTCCAATCATAAGTTAACCTCGATTCACCCTGCTCCCCTTCACTGGAACGAGGACGTGTGTCGCAACAGGATTCACCCAGGAAAGGTCCGCTCTCCGGACTCCGTGTAGTCGAGCTCGCCGGGATCGGCCCGGGCCCCCACGCAGCGCTTCTGCTGGCAGATCTGGGCGCCGACGTCGTACGCGTGCAGCGAGGCGGCCAGATCGCCGAACACGATCAACAGCTCCGCAGTCGCACGCTCGTCGAGGCGAACCTCAAGGACCCCGCCGACATCGAGAAGGTGCTCGGCCTGATCGAACGCGCCGACGTGCTCATCGAAGGTTTCCGGCCCGGGGTGACGGAAAGGTTGGGCCTCGGCCCGGACGTTGCGTTGGCGCGTAATCCGCGCCTCGTCTACGGACGTATGACGGGCTGGGGTCAGGATGGGCCATGGGCGTCGGCGGCAGGCCACGACATCAACTACATCTCCGTCACCGGTGTACTGCACGCGATCGGCAGACAGGGTGAGCGACCGGTTCCGCCGCTCAACATGGTCGGCGACTTCGGTGGCGGATCGATGTTCCTGATCTTCGGAATCCTTGCCGCCCTCTTCGAACGTCAGACATCCGGCGAGGGCCAGGTCGTCGATGCGGCGATGGTCGACGGAACCGCAGCCCTGTCCCACATGATCTGGGGCATGCGTGGCGTCGGTGCATGGTCGGACGAGCGCGGCGTGAACATGCTCGACACCGGCTGGCCCTACTACGACACCTACGAGACCTCCGACGGCAAGCACATGGCCGTCGGCGCTCTGGAGCCGCAGTTCTTCGCGGAACTGTTGCGGTTGCTCGAACTCGATCCGGCGACGACGCCCGGGCAGGGCGACCGCGAACGCTGGCCCGAGATGCGTGAAATCTTCACGGCCACATTCAAATCCAAGACGCGTGACGAGTGGGCGGCGATCTTCGACGGCACCGACGCATGCGTGTCACCGATCCTGACGTTCGGCGAAGCGTCGGAACAGCCTCACCTGAAGGCTCGCGAGACACTCATCGAGGTCGACGGTGTCACCCAGCACCGTCCGGCGCCGCGGTTCTCCCGCACTCCCAACGGGATTCCGACGGCTCCACCGGCGGTTGCGACGGATGCGGATACCGTGTGGCGCTAGCGTGCATGTGCACGAAAATACATAGCGGGCTATGTATTTTCGTGCACATGGTCAGAAGACCAAAGCCGGCTCCCGCGCCTCGGTACTCGGCGCGAGCGCCCGGTACGCAGCGGCGGTCGCGGTCACCGCGGCCGCCAGCTCCGCCGGCTCACGCGTGTAGGGCAAGCGGATGAACCGCTCGAACGCACCCTCGACGCCGAAACGCGGCCCCGCGGCAAGCACCGCACCGAACGACGGTGCCGTAGCTGCCAACGCACTGGACACAGGCGTCGGCAACTCCAGCCACAGCGACATCCCACCGGTCGAACGCCGATAGCGCCAATCCGGAAGATGTTCTGCAAGAGCCGTTTCGAGCGTCTCCCGCCGCTCACGCAGTTGGTCTCGACGGGTCGCGAGGATGCTGTCGGCATCGTCGAGCAGGAAGCCGGCGGCGAGCTGGTCCATGACGGACGTGCCGAGATCGTGCGCGGCGCGCGACCCGGCGAGGCGACTGATCAACGACGGGTGCGCCCTGATCCAGCCGATGCGCAGACCGCCCCAGTACGACTTCGACGCCGACCCGATCGTCACGATATCCGTCCCCGACACCCGTCCGAACGACGCAACCGGAGGCGGGGGCGGCGCGTCGAGCCACAGGTCGACCATCGTCTCGTCCACGATCAACGTCATCGACACTTCCCGCGCGATACGGGCCAGCTCGGCGCGACTGTCCGAACTCATGGACCGCCCCGTCGGATTGTGGAAGTCCGGGATCATGTACGCGACTTTCGACGCCGTTTGCCGTGCAGCGCTGCGTATTCCGTCCAGATCCCAGCCGTCACCGTCGGGCCCGATCGGTACCGGAACCGCCCGCGCACCGATACGTCGAATCGCCTCCAACGCATTGGGATACGTCGGGTGGTCGATCAACACCCGATCCCCCGGCGAGGTCAACGTTCCCAGAAGCAGCCGAACCGCTTGCTGCGCACCGGAAGTCACCATGATCTGATCGGGTGTCGTGGGCAACCCGCGCTCGACGAACCGTCGCGCAATCGACTCACGCAGCACCGCGAGCCCGATCGGCTCCATGCCGTGCGTCGTCAGGTAGGTCGGAAGTGCTTGCAGCGCAGAACTGTACGCTGCGGTCATCGCCTCGGTGGGTGCGGCCATCGCCGCGTGACTCATGTCGACGACGGGCCCCACCGCATCCCGCGACTGGACCAGCAATCCGTTCGGCCGAGCCATGTCCGGCAGCGTCACCGTGCTGCGCGCACCCTGCTTGCTGACCAGGTAGCCCTCTTCGCGCAGAACTGCGTAGGACGACGTGATGGTCGTCCGGCTGAGATCCAGCGCCGCGGACAGGTCCCGCTCACTCGGCAAGCCGACGCCAAGAGGAATGCGTCCGTCGTGCACGAGCAACCGGATGCCGTCGGCCAGCGCGCGATAGGTGGGCCGGGATGTGCGACGACGCCCCGGCGCACCGTCGTTGTCCGTCCGCCATCGCCCCAGATCGCGGGCCAGTGACGTTGCATTCAGTACTCGGGTGGCCATAGCTGCCAGTATTCGCCCAACCGGTATGACGAATCAACTCCACTTTCTTCGCAGTGGACCGTATGTCGGACTTCGGGTTCATACTGGGCGGGTGCCTTACGTACTGTTCGACACCTCCATCGGCCGCTGCGGCCTCGCATGGTCGGATGTCGGCATCACGGCCGTCGCGCTTCCGGAACCGGAGGACGATCTCGTCCGCTACCTGCGCGGCTTCGCACCTGGTGTGGGAGAGCTCGACGCCCTGGCGGCGGATGCAGTCGCCCTAATCGGAGCGCTGCTGGGTGGTTCGGACCCCGACATGTCGTCGATTCCCGTCGTGCTCGACGTCTCTCCGTTCGACAAAGCGGTGTACGACGCCACCCGCGCAATTCCGCGCGGAGCCACCCTCACCTACGGCGCGGTGGCCAGGCAACTCGGACAACCGGGGGCAGCGCAGGCCGTCGGCGGTGCGCTCGGGCGCAATCCGGTCCCGATCATCATCCCGTGCCACCGAGTGTTGGGCGCCGGGCGTGAGGTCGGCGGATTCTCGGCGCCGGGTGGGGCGTCGACGAAGGAGAAGATCCTGGCCATCGAGGGCGTGGCCGGCTTCGGGGAGCCCACCCTTTTCTGACCGGCAGCCTGGCGTGTGCGAACCGGCCTAGCTTCGCACCGCGGACACGACCACCCGATCCGATTCAGCCGACGTCAACGTCCACACACCACCGACCATCGCCGACGCCACGCCGTCCGGAGTCAGAGTCGAGCCCTCCAGTTCGACGAATGTCCCATCCTCGCAGGACAATTCGACGTTCTCCGCGTAATCGGCACCCTCGACTGCGCTGCACGTGACGCCGTCACCGAACGTCAAGGCGCGTACGTTCCCGTCGGCAGGGCCGGTGAACAGGGTCGACGGGCCGGCGGTGGTCGACGGGCTGACTGTGGTCGACGGGCCGGTAGTGGTCGGGCTGACGGTGGTCGACGTGCCCGCAGTGGTCGACGGGCTGGTAGTGGTCGGGCCGGCAGTGGTCGTCGGGCCGGCAGTGGTCGTCGGGCCGGCAGTGGTCGTCGGAGCCACAGTGGTCGACGGAGCAGGGGTTGGTTCAGTCGTGGGTTCCGGCGTGGGTTCAGTCGTCGGTTCCGCCGTAGGTTCTTCGGTCGCCACCCGCGCCATCGGCTGGTCCAGGGTCGCCGAGGCCGGCGTCGCCCCCGGCCCGCATTGGGCGGCGACGAGGTCGACGTCGAACGTCAGGGGCAGCAGTCCGAGGCTGAGCAAGCTCACCGTGCCGGTCAGGTTCAGCCGAGTGAACCCGTTCGCCGCCGTGGACGCCGACGCAGTGCTGGCGAGACGGACGTTCGTGTAGCCGACGAGCCCGTCGGCGAAGCTCGCGACGGACGTGGGCGTGGCGTTCGCGTCGGGAATCGCGAGTGCCCGGTTCCCGACGAGCACCGTGCCGTTCCCGGTCCCCGTGCCCGCCTTGGGCTGAACGACCGTGTTGGTTCCGGTGGTCAAATTGCAGCTGACGGACGTGCTGATCGCTTGTCCGGCGTTGCTGATCGCGACGATGTTCGTGTTGACGAGTCCGATCGCTTCGAGAAGACTCAGCACGCTGCCCAGCAGCCGCATGGACGTGACCGACGCCGTTGCACTGGCGATGGGCGTTCCCGTCGTGCAGTACGTGGGCACGCCGGTCACCCCGACCGTGTACGAACCGCACGCACTCGCCCCGACGGCCGCGGTGTTCGACGCCGCACTCGACATCGCGAGTCTGTTCACCCCTGCCGCGGCCGACGACGCGAACGGTCCCGACCCCGACACCGTCGACGTTCCAGGGGTCGTCGCGTCGTGACCCGACCGCGCTCCGTTCCATGGCAGTGGCGTCGGATTCACCGGGAGCACGGACACTCCGCCTGCACTGTTCACGCGCGCAGCGACACCGAGCCCGAATCCACTCGTCGTCCATGACCCGGAACCGACGGTCGCCGAGACGTATTCGGAATCGGTCCACGCTGCTTCCGTGTCCGTCACCAGCGGCCTGCCGACCACCAGCGCCCCGACGACAGTCAGCGCCAGCACCAGTTTCGGCCAACGTGGAGTCATCCGGTCTGCTCGCTCTTCCTCTCCCGCGGCCAGAACACCACCACGACCAGCGTCGCCATCGACAACGTGATCAGGCCCAGCACATAGGGATTGGAGAAGTACACGACGACGTGCGCGAGCCCGGGTACCGACGAGAGCACCTTGCGCACCTCGGTGACCTGGTACAGACCGGGGTCGGCGTCGGCGTTCGCGTCGCCCTTGAGCTCGAGAACGGTGATGCCCGACTGCGAATTCGTCTCCGCCGCAACGATTCTGTGAGTGACGGGCAGCTTGCCTTCACGATCGACCGTGACGACGTCTCCCACCCCGACCGAATCGGCAGGCACCTGCCGCACGACGGCGAGCGAACCAGCCGGAATCTGCGGTGACATCGAGCCGGTCTTGAACATGATCAGCGTGATGTTGAAGAAGAACGCGCACGCCACGAGCGCGATACAGACGATCCCGCCGAGCGCCAGCACGTTCAGCACGACGTCTCCGACGATGGTCCACGGCGAGCGCTTCGACCGAGAGGATACTTCTGTCATGGTGCTCATTTCTATGGACTGGTTCCGACGAAGGGCCAGTTGAGGACGAGCGTCTTGTTCTGCAGCGCAGCGTTGGTCCAATTGGCGGTCGTCGCAGGCAGACCGACCTCGAAGCACAGCAGGACTGCGGATCCGGGTGCGGTCGGAGTTGCCCCGGCGGCAAGGGGGAATGCGCTGGAACCGGGTGAACCGACGGGTATCGACGCCGTACTGCTCCCGGCGACGAACACGGCGCCCGAGCCGAACACCGACGCGTCGCAGACAGCAGCACCCCGCACGACGCGATAGTGCAACGCCGTCGACAGCGTCCCGTTGCCCGTCCCCGAGAACCCCGCTGCGCCGAGCGTCACCGAAGCAGCGCCCGAACCGACCTCGGTCCGCAGACGAACCGGCGCGTACACCACCGAACCTGGAACCAGTCCGGTGGCAGAAGCACTGAACGACAACGGGTTCGGACCGCCTACCGGATGCGACGCCCACGTCGTGCCGCCGTCGACACTCGACTCGATACCGAAGCGCGTGCCCGACGCGAAATCCGTGCTCCCGAGAACCTTGTCCGTCCAGCTGGCCGCAACGAGGACCGCCCCGATTCCGAGGACGATTCCCGCTGCGGCCAGTACCCGTCGCTGTCGCTGACGTACCGATGCCACGTGGCTACGCGATGGACGTGCCCACGAACTGCCAGATCAGCTGACCCGTGTTGAGGCCGGAAATGGTGTTCGGGGTACCGGCGGGGAGCGTCACGGCGAAGCACAGTTGGACCGGAGTACCGTCCGCTGCCAACGTGATCGCATCGGCGGCACTACCCGTCGTCAACGTCGATGCAGCTGCCACGACGGTAGTGCCGCCCGGCGTACCTGCAGCGCATCCCGCGGCCGTTCCTCCCGACGTGACCGAGTACCGCAGTGCGCTCGTGAGCGCTGCTCCTGCCGGCGATCCTCCGGTTGCTCCGTTCAGTGTCACCGCGGCGCCGAGCGTCTGGCCCGGCTCCAGGCGCAGTGCGATCGGCGCGTAGACGGTGTCGCTCGGCGTGAGATTCAGTCGGGGTGCTGGGAATCCGAATGTCTGCCCGGGACTGACATCGGATTCGACCCACGTCGGTGTGGCCGTCCCGCTGAAACTGGCCTGGATGTTCCAGGTGTCGTCGCCCGTCGCGAAGTCGGAGTTCCCGAACACGTTGTCGGTCCACGCCGCCAATGTGATCGCCGCCCCGACACCGAGGACCAATCCTCCGGCAAGTAGCGCCCGTATCTTTCGTTTTCTCGTGGACACCTGCTGATCTGTCATCCCCGGCTCTTTTCGATGGAAGGAAGTCGGCATCATTTCGATTCGACTGCACCGACCATCGAAGCCTAATTCGAAAGCATTACTAATGGTTCGCGGGGAATCCAGAATGTTATAAAGCAATCAATCTCGTCGGAACGGAAATTTCGTCATTTCCAGCAGAATGCGAATACAGAGCACGTTTCGACAGCGCCCCATTCCGGAAAGGACCCCGAAAAAGGGTGACATCACGTAAATCGACGGAAAACCAACCGTCCAGTTTTCAAGCGGACAGCCGAGGCTCGGGCTCCACGATCACGGAAACGACCTCTGCGGTGTCGGTAGGTCCGTCGGAAGACGACGACGGCGTCCCACCGATCGGAAATGCGCCGCTCTCCGGCAGCCAGCCCACCGCCCCGTTCTCGAAGAGGTTGTAGCGGCCGTATCCGGTCGGAGTGGGTTTCTCGTCGCTGATCGGATATCCCAGGGGGCCGTACGGTCCGCCGTGCGCTGTGTACCACTCGAGGATCTCGCCGTGAACCTCGTGAGCTCCCCCGGCCGGCAGCGCGAACACCGTCGCGTTCCGATACTCGAGCACGCCCCCTCCTGCGGGCCCGAGCATGAATTCACCTACCTGCTCACCGATCCACGGGTGTTCGTAAGCAAAGCGATCGAATTGATACCCGAATACATCCAAACCGTTGTACGACGCAGACATCGAATGACCTCCCCTTGTGATTCCGACACCTATTATCCGCCTGATTCACCATTCGGTCACACTAAAACGGCACTCTACTTTCAGAAGTAGAGTGCCGTTTCGTTAAAGCCAGTTTATTCGTACTGCAGGTCTCTTTCAGCCGAGAATATCCCGACGCACGATAGTTTGATCGCGCCCTGGACCCACTCCGATGCACGAAATGTGCGCGTGCGAAAGCTCTTCCAGACGCAGCACGTAGTTCTGCGCGTTCTTCGGAAGGTCCTCGAACGTACGCGCGCCGGAGATGTCCTCCCACCAACCGGGCATCTCTTCGTAGATCGGCTTGGCGTGATGGAAACCGGTTTGTGTCATCGGCATCTCGTCGTGACGCACTCCGTCGACGTCGTACGCGACACAAATCGGAATGGTATCGAGGCTGGACAGAACATCCAGTTTCGTCAAGAAATAGTCGGTGATTCCGTTGACGCGGGTCGCGTAGCGAGCGATGACCGCGTCGAACCACCCTGTACGACGCGCACGCCCGGTCGTCACGCCGACCTCGCCGCCCTGCTTCGCCAGGTACTCGCCGTGGTTGTCGAACAGTTCGGTCGGGAACGGACCGGAGCCGACACGCGTCGTGTAGGCCTTGAGGATGCCCAGCACGGTCGAGATCTTGTTCGGGCCGATGCCGGAGCCGACGGCCGCGCCACCCGACGTCGGGTTGGACGACGTGACGTACGGGTAGGTGCCGTGGTCGACGTCGAGCAACGTGCCCTGCGATCCCTCGAGCAGGACCGTCTCGCCGCGCTCGAGCGCCAGGTTGAGCTCGAGGCGAGTGTCCGAGATGCGATGCTTGAAACTCTCCGCCTGCTCGAGCACTTCCTCGACGACCTGCTGCGGGTCGAGAGCCTTACGGTTGTAGATCTTCGACAGCACCTGGTTCTTGAACTCGAGGGCAGCCTCGACCTTCTGCGTGAGGATCTTCTCGTCGAGAACGTCTGCGGCTCGAACACCGACGCGCGCGAGTTTGTCCTGGTAGCAGGGGCCGATGCCGCGGCCCGTCGTGCCGATCTTCTTCGCGCCGAGGAATCGCTCGGTCACTTTGTCGATGGCGACGTGGTACGGCATGATCAGGTGCGCATCGGCGCTGAGCAGTAGCCCGGAGGTGTCGACGTCACGGGCCTCTAGACCGGCCAGCTCTTCGAGCAGCACACCCGGATCGACGACGACGCCGTTGCCGATGATGTTCTTGACTCCCGGCGTCAGAATTCCCGACGGGATGAGGTGCAGGGCGAACTTGTCACCGTTCGGGAGCACCACGGTGTGGCCTGCATTGTTGCCACCCTGGTAACGAACGACCCATTGCAGTCGCTCTCCGAACAGGTCGGTGGCTTTGCCTTTGCCCTCGTCGCCCCACTGGGCGCCGATCAGGACGATCGCCGGCATGTGCTCTCCTGTGATTCTCGCGTGCAAGGTAGTAACGCTGGTTGCTGCCAGGTACGCAAGGCAGGCCGGGGCGTCAGTCTAGCCGAGCCGGTGTGACGTTTCGGCTCGGCACCGGCACCGAACCGAGTTGCCGCTACGGTGGACTTCGAACAACGGCCTATATGGGGAGCACAGTGAGATACATGCGCGCAGGTTCTCGTCCGAGCGGGCGGGCACCGTCGGTAGGGCAGGCACGGTGACGCCGTTCGTCCTTCAGTGCGGGAATCCGCCGCTACCGATCTCTCTGACCGACGTTCCACTCACCCCCGCCTCGCGCGTTCCGACCGTCGAGGAATGCGACGCGTTGTTCTCCGCCGTCGGCACCGCGACCGACGCCCGAGTCATCGTTCTCGGCGACGACGCCTCGCTCGCCGCGGTTCTCACTCGCCTGATGCGCACCGAGCGCCTGCACGTCGAGCTTGCCTACGTTCCCGATTCCGCAACGGCGGCATGCCACATCTACCGACTCGGTACTGGCTCGCGCGCAGCCAAGGTCGCGATGACCGGAACGGCGACGCCGACGCCTCTCATCCGCGACGACGCGGGCAAGGCCGTCGTGGGCCGGGCCGTCGTACTCGGTTCGGGTGATCGTCTCGAAGGCGAGGCGTACGTCGACGACACACAGTTGTTCTCCGGCAGCGCTCCCGGCGTCGAAGTGGTGCCGACACCCGAGATGCCGGGGCTCAAAGCTCGCGTGACGGGACGCCGTCGGCTCTTCGGGCATCGCTGGGTGGCAGGACGCGCGATGCAACTGGGCGCGATGGCGGCGAACCTGATTCGCGACGGTGTCCCGGGCGACCGCGAGGTCAAGAGGTCGACGTTCTATCGGCACGACCAGGAGTGGTTGCTGGTCCGGTGAGTATTTCGCCGATCCGACGTCCGGTCCGCCCGAGCCCGGTCTTCCTGGGCGTCGTCGCGGCAGCCGTCGCGGGCGGCGTCGTCGCATGGACTGCCGGGTCGCCGACGGATGTCTCCGCGAGAATCGGTGTGTTCGTGCTCGTTCTCGCGGGCTGGATCGTGACCGTCTGTCTGCACGAGTTCGGCCACGCCTACACCGCGTACCGGGCCGGTGATCGTGAAGTCGAGCTACGCGGATATCTGACGCTGAACCCGCTGAAGTACAGCCACCCTCTGCTGTCGGTCGTGCTGCCGGTCGTGTTCATCGCGCTCGGCGGAATCGGCCTGCCGGGCGGCGCTGTATATCTGAGGCAGGGCATGTTCGCACCGAAAGTGCAGCGTCGAATCTCGCTGGCCGGTCCTGCCGCCAACCTGATCGTGGCGATCGTCCTGCTCGTAGTCATCCGTCTGTTCGGGATGGACGGTGACCACCTCGTCTTCTGGTGGGGGCTGAGCTTCCTCGCGTTTCTGCAGGTCATGGCAACAGTGTTGAACCTGCTGCCGGTCCCCGGCCTCGACGGGTACGCCGCGCTCGAACCGTCGCTGTCGTGCGACACCAGGCGTGCGTTGGCGAACTTCAAGGGTTACGGAATCCTGATCCTCGTGGCATTCCTGTTCGTGCCGCAGGTCAACTCGGCATTCTTCGGCGCGATCTACTGGCTGTTCGGCTTGTCCGGCGTTCCCGAGATCTACGCGCAGTACGGCAACTTCCTGATGAGGTTCTGGCTGTAGATCACGCGTTGCGACGGGCCATCTCCTGTGCGACGGCATGGAGAGCCCGTCGTAATTCGGGAGGAGCGAGCACTTCGACGCCCGCACCCATGGACGTCAGCTGCCCCAGCGCGACGTCGAACGTCTCGAGGCGCAGATCGGTCGTCGTCCAGCCGTCGTCTTCTGGAGTCGGCATCGGATCTGGTGTCGCTTCGCGGCCGATCACCCCGCGCAGCATTCGCGTGGCCGCCGGTGAAAGCCGGACGCGACAGTCGAATCGCAGCAGGGCGCGGTCGAACGTCGCCGTCGACTCCGCCCACCACGTCGCGAGCTCGAAGTTCTCCGGCCTCACCACCGGCGCGTCGAGCAGCTCGACACCCTCGACGCGATCGACCCGGTAGGACAGAACGGTCGACGTCCTGGCCGCCACGAGGTACCAGACACCGGCCTTCGCGACGAGTCCCAGCGGGTCGAGCACGCGCGTCGACCCGCGATAGCCGAGTTCGATCCGGCGTCCCGCGAGCACTGCGGTGCTGATCGTCGGCAGGTGTTCGTTCGACGCGGGCTCGGTGAACCAACCGGGGGCGTCGACGTGCAGACGCTCGCGCCACACCTGGGCGCCCGTCCGCAGCGGCATCGGCAACGCGCCGAGGAGCTTGTTCTCGGCCGCCGCGGTGGCGTCGGCGAGCCCGAGATCCGCCGCGATCGACGGCACCCCCAACAGCATCAGCGCCGACGTCTCGACACCCGTCATCCCCGTGAGCTTGGACTGCCAGCCGTCGAGCAGGCGGATGCCGCCCTTCGGTCCCGATTCCGTCCACAACGGCACACCTGCCGCACCCAGCGCCGCGATGTCGCGGTAGATCGTCCGGACGGACACGCCCGCGTCGTCGGCGAGTGCCTGAGCCGTCGTCGACCTGCCGTGTTGGAGCGCCAACATCAACCGAAGGAGACGTGACGAGCGCACACGAACATTCTAGGAGAATTCCCTGACACAGGATGTCAGTGATATGCGCTCATACTGCTGTCATGGCTACCTGGACAGAGTTCGAGACCGACGCACCCGACCTGGCGAAGGCGGTGGCCGCGCGCCTGACCGCCCACAAGCATCACGTGCTCGCGACGCTCAGAAAGGACGGATCACCGCGCGTCAGCGGGACCGAGGTGGAATTCGTCGAACGCGGCTCGCTGCGCCTCGGATCGATGCCGAACGCGCTGAAAGTGCAAGACCTGCGCCGTGATTCGCGCTACGCGATCCACAGCAATCCCGGCCACCACTCGATGGACGGTGGCGACGCGAAGATTTCCGGCACGGCCGTCGAACTGACCGACGCCGACGAATTGCAGAAGATCTTCGACGCCGCGCCGCCGGAGTTGGTGCCGTACAACGTGTTCGATCTGGACATCACCGAAGTGGTGCTGACCTCGCTCGTGGACGATCACATGCAGATCGATCTGTGGCGACCCGGCGCCGGGGTGAAGACGTTCACCAAGTGAGTTCGTCCTTGCACGACGAACCGTGCGCGGTGGGTTCGACCTGAACGGTCGCGTGGTCGAGGCCGTACGTCGCGAGCACGGTCTTCGCACGCTGCAGCAGCACCGAGCCGGACCCGTCGCATTCGAGGTGCACGGTGGCGACGTCCATCCCGGTCGTGAGTGTCCAGACATGCAGGTCGTGCACACCGACGACGCCAGGCAGAGCCGCGAGATCGGCCTCGACGGCTTCGACGTCGACATGGCCGGGGCTCGTCTGCGTCAGGATGCGCAGCGCCGAGCCGGCAAGCTTCAGTGCGCGAGGAATGACCCACAACGAGATCAGTACACCGACGACGATGTCCGCCCACGTCCACCCGAACACCAGAAGCAGGAAGCCGGCGACGAGCACGCCGACACTGCCGACCGCGTCGGCGAGAACTTCCATGTAGGCACCGCGCACCGCGATGCTGTCCTTCGCGTCGCCCCGGATCAGCAGCATGACGACGAGGTTCGCCAGCAGCCCCGCGGCAGCGGTGAGGATCATCGCGAGGCCGGGGATGTCCGGCGCGTCGCCGATGCGGTCGATGGCCTCGTACATGATGAACGCGGCGACGCCCAGCAGCAGAACGGCATTGGCGATGGCCGTCAGAACCTCGGCGCGATGCCAGCCGAACGTGCGAGCCGCGACGGCACTGCCCTTTCGGGCGAGCAGAAGCGCGACGAGACCCATCGACATTCCCAGCACGTCGGTCAACATGTGCCCGGCGTCGGCCAGGAGGCCTAGGGAATTGATCAGCAGTGCGACAGTCGCTTCGAGCACGAGGAACACCACGAGGATCGCAAGCGCGATCACCATGTTCCGAATGCGCTTCGACGACGGCGCTGCCGATTCGCCCGCCCCCGGAATGCCATGACTGTGCCCGTGTCCGGCGCCCATGTCTCCCCTTGCTCGAAAATGCTGCCGGGCTCACCATATGCGTGCATGCGCATATGTGCAATAGCTTCGGATCAGAACGGATCCGGCTCGACCTCGGGCTTGTCGACGGTCGGCGGAAGCGTCGCCAACGCCGAAATCCGTTTCAGTCCGGCCACCTGCAACAGGTCGACGATGATGGACCGCAACTGAGCCAGCACGACGGTCGCCGACAGTCCCGCGTCGCGAATGAGCTCCGGCTTCGCCCCCGCGGCGACGGTTCTGAGCACCCGCGCCGCCTCGGCCGCGTCGGGCTGCTGACCAGGATCGGCGAGAATCATCTTGCGCAGAACGTCGACCGCGTGAGCAAGCTTCTCGACCTCGTCGACGAGCCGTGGATCGAGGATCTCGTCGTCGCGCACCAGCGTCAACGATCGACGCGCGAGCACCCTGATGTTGCGAATCGCGTTGTCGATCGGATCGGCCGTTCTCGCCAGCTCACCCAGCCGGTTGCGATGACCCCAGTACAGCGGTGAGATGCGTGCGATCTCGCGGCCGCCCTTGATGTTGGTCCGCAATGCGTCGATGTCGGACTGCGTCGCTCTAGCTTTCCTGAGCGCTTCCTCGATCGGCTTCGGATCATTCGCCACGAGACCGTCGGCGACCTTCTGCAGCACGTCGCCTGCGATGCCCAGGACCTTCGCCGCGTCCTTACGAGCTCGCCAGACCGGGTGGGTCGGGATGAGCGCAACGATCGCGATGCCGACGAGACCACCGGTCAACGCGTCGACCATGCGGTCGATGCCGCCGGAATCCCCGGGCGGGATGAGCGTCGCGACGAGTACCGCCGACGACCCCGCCTGCATGGCGATGATCGGGCCGCCGTCGAGAAACACCGCCGTCGTCATCGCGAGCCCGACGACGAGAGCGATCTGCCACGGGCCGCTGCCGATGGCCGAGATGATCAGATCACCGACACCGATTCCGACGGTGACGCCGACGACCAACTCGGCCGAGCGCCGCATCCGTGCGCCGAGTGAGATTCCGAGCGAGACGACGGCCGCGATCGGCGCGAAGAACGGATGAGCATGCCCGACGATCTCCGTCGCGACGAACCAGGCGACGCCCGCGGCCAGCGCACACTGAACGACCGGAAGCAGCGACAGCTGCAACCGCGTGCGCCCGGCCCGAATGCGCGCCCGGCCACGCCTGGCGTTCGGGCGCAGCCTGTCAGCCGAGGCCGAGAGCTTCGGCCGCCTTGGGGTCGCTGTCTTCGAGGAGGTCGAGGCATCGCGCGTACTCGTCGTTCTCCCCGATGTCACGAGCGGCTTTCGCGAGGGTCGCGACGCAGCGGAGGAATCCTCGGTTGGGCTCATGGCTGTACGGGACCGGCCCGAATCCCTTCCATCCGTTGCGGCGCAGCTGATCGAGGCCACGGTGATAACCGGTGCGCGCGTACGCGTACGCGGCGATGGTCTGACCGCCGTCGAAAGCAGCCTCCGCCAGATACGCCCAGGCGATGGACGCCGTCGGATGGGCAGCCGCGACGGCCGCCGGATCCTCGTGATTCAGGAGTGCGGATTCTGCGTCGTCGTCCCCGGGCAGCAGCGTCGGCTGCGGTCCGAGCAAGTCACCGAATGAAGTCATGGGGTCCATTGTGCCCCTATCGACCCGCGCGGCTTCCGTGCCACCACCGACATGCTCGCTAGTCTTTCTCACATGCAGATGTCGCGGTCGATGGGGAGCAGGCGTGTCGAAGGATAGAGACGAAGTCGATCCGCAGGCCGACGAGCCGGCGACCGAAGCGATTCCCAGGCAGACCAAGCCGTCGCCGAAAGTGCCGCCACGCAAGATTCCTCCGCGACTGGACACGTTGCCTCCGCAGGCGAAGCCGAAGCGCATCGAACCGACTCAGCAGAAGCCGACGAAGCGGCGGGTACCCGGCCTTCGGTGGGCGGTGGCGTTCACGGGCGCAGTCGTCCTGATCGTCGCTGCGGGCGTCGTCGGATTCGCGTACCTGTCCCGAGATCAGGGAGCGTCGGACGAGGCACAGATCCGGTCTTCGATCGATTCGTTCACCCAGGCCATGGCGACGGGTGACCTCGCGACGTTGCGCAGCTCGTCGTGCGGCGAACTCGCCACGTTCTACCAGGACATTCCCGACGCGGAATTCGCCGATGTGCACCGCGTCGCGGTCGAGCAGGGCAACGTCCCGGTGGTCGATGCCATCGATGCCGTGCAGATCACCGACGACACCGCGATAGCGCAGGTCATCGCGTACACGGCCGCCAATCCCGGGGACCGGTCACCGCGGACCTTCGACCTGCGCCTCGACGGGGAGACCTGGAAGGTGTGCTGACGCACATGTGCACGAAAATACATAGCGGGCTATGTATTTCCGTGCACATGCGGGCTAGCCTGCGCTGACGCTGCGACCAGCGGACTTCAGGTCGTTGCATGCCTCGACGACGCGAGCCGTCATGCCGGCCTCGGCCTTCTTGAGGTAGCTACGCGGGTCGTAGGCCTTCTTGTTGCCGACCTCGCCGTCGACCTTCAGCACACCGTCGTAGTTGCTGAAGAAGTGTCCGGCGATGGGACGGCTGAACGCGTACTGGGTGTCGGTGTCGACGTTCATCTTCACCGTGCCGTACTCGAGCGCCTCTTCGATCTCGCTCTTCGCCGATCCCGATCCGCCGTGGAAGACGAAGTCGAACGGCTTCGAGCCTGCTGCCAGGCCGAGCTTCTCCGACGCCACACGCTGACCGTCGGCCAGCACGGACGGCTTGAGCTTGACGTTGCCGGGCTTGTAGACGCCGTGCACGTTGCCGAACGTTGCCGCCAGCAGGTAACGCGATCCCGCGTCGCCGGCACCGAGAGCCTCGACGGTCTTCAGGAAGTCCTCGTTGGAGGTGTACAGCTTGTCGTTGATCTCGGCCTCGACGCCGTCTTCTTCGCCGCCGACGACACCGATCTCGATTTCGAGGATGATGCGGGCCGCGGCTGCCTTGGCGAGCAGATCCTTGGCGATCTCGAGGTTCTCGTCGATCGGGACCGCGGAGCCGTCCCACATGTGCGACTGGAACAGCGGGTTACGACCGGCGTCGACGCGTTCCTGCGAGATCGCGATCAGCGGACGAACGTACGTGTCCAGCTTGTCCTTGGGGCAGTGGTCGGTGTGGAGCGCGATGGTGACGTCGTACTTCGCGGCGATCACGTGCGCGAACTCGGCCAGTGCTACCGCACCGGTGACCATGTCCTTGACTCCGAGACCGGAGCCGAACTCGGCGCCACCGGTCGAGAACTGGATGATGCCGTCACTTCCCGCGTCGGCGAAACCTTTGATTGCGGCGTTGATGGACTCGGAACCCACGCAGTTGATCGCCGGAAATGCGAACTGGTGTTCCTTCGCCCGGCCAAGCATCTCTGCGTAGACCTCGGGAGTTGCGATCGGCACGGCGTCATTCCTCCAATGTGAACCAGATTGATTGTCTCCTGCAGTATGGCAAGCCGCGGCCGCGACTGTCGCGGTACCCACCTCGACGCCACCAGCGACGATCTGGACGAATCGGACAGCGGCTTCGGAGGGAATGGACACCTGTTGTTCAGGTTCTCCCAGGTTCGGCCGGTAAGGTAGGCGCGGTGAGTCTTCTTGCTGCCTCGGAATCCGTGACGACGAACCTGGCTTTGTTGCCCGGCTTTCTCGATCCAGTCAACCTGCTCAACTCGTTCGGCACCTGGGTGCTCGTGGGACTACTACTCGTGGTCTTCATCGAGTCGGGTCTGCTGTTCCCTCTCCTTCCCGGTGACTCGCTGCTGTTCACGGCAGGTCTCATCGCGGCGTCGAAGTCCACGGAGGTCCAACCCTTCGCCTCGATCTGGACGCTGATCATCCTGATCCCGATCGCGGCGATCGCGGGCGATCAGGTCGGCTACTTCATCGGCCGCAAGGGCGGAGCCGGGCTGTTCAAGACCAACGACGCGAAGTTCTTCAAGAAGAAGTACATCGACGAATCGCACGCATTCTTCGAGAAGCACGGCCCGATCACGATCATCCTGGCTCGCTTCGTCCCGATCGTCCGGACGTTCGCGCCGGTCGTCGCAGGCGCGTCGAAGATGAAGTACTCGATCTTCGTCACCTACAACGTCGTCGGCGGCATCATCTGGGGTGCCGGAGTCACGTTGCTCGGTTACTTCCTCGGCCAGATCGCCTTCATCCGCGACAACGTCGACATCATCTTCATCATCATCGTGCTGGTGTCGGTCCTGCCCATCGTCATCGAGGTGGGCAAGCGCATGCTGAAGGCACGCAAGACGCCGCTGTCGGAGGCCACTGACGCCATCGACGCCCAGGACAACCCCAACTCCTAGATCGCGTGCGACAACAGTGATTCAGTCGATGGGCCAGTTCGGTCCCCTTGAAACCGCAGGGCCGCTCGTGGTCTGGCTCGTAGTGGTGACGTTCGTCTTCCTCGAGTGCGCGGTCATCATCGGATTGTTTCTGCCCGGCGACTCGATGCTCGTCACCGCGGGCATCGTCATGGCGACCCACGCGTCGGGCACGGGCCACATCTGGGCGCTGTCCGTGGGTGCGATGATCGCCGCCATCGTCGGCAATCAGGTGGGCTACGTGATCGGCCACCGAACGGGATCGAAACTCGTCGCCCGCAAGAACGGCAAATACCTCAACACGAAGAACCTGCACAAGGTCAACCTGCTGCTCGAGAAGCACGGTTTCTGGGCCGTTCTGGTCGCGCGATGGATCCCGTGGGTGCGCACACTGTGCCCCATGGTCGCGGGCGCAGCGAAGATGAATCACCGCCGCTACACCATCGCGAGCACTCTGGGGGCCATCATCTGGGCCCCGGTTCTGCTGCTCGTCGGCTTCTATTTCGGCAGTTTCCTCGAGAAGATTCCGTGGCTGTTGCCTGCGGTTCTGATCGGAATGATCGTGCTTCTCGTCGTCGGGACAGGCCTCGGCATCTGGCAGTACCGAAAAGAAATGGCACGGCCGGAGGAATTCGTCGAGGTCGAGGAAGTTCTCGAGTAATTCAGTTCTTCTGCGCGACGACGAATATCCGTCGGAACGGAAAGAGCGTGCCCGCCGGTGTCGACGGATATGCCTCCCTCAGCATCGCGGCATAGCGCTCTTCGAAGCGAGAGCGCTGGTCGGCGTCGAGTACGTCGAGGACCGGCCGCAGCCCTGTCCCCCGCACCCAGTTCAGTACCGGATCTTCCCCGGTGAGCACGTGCACGTACGACGTCTCCCACGCGTCGACGCGCGCGCCTGCCACCTGCAGCGCCGACGCGTACTGCACGGCCGAGTCCACGCTGTCGGTCCCCCGCAGGACACCGCCGACGATCGGCGACCATTCCGGCGTGGCTGCCAGCTCACGCATCAGCACGTGCGACGGCGCATCGAAGTTGCCGGGAACCTGGAAGGCCAGCGTCCCACCGGCGTTCAGTTGCGACACCCACGCGGCGACGAGGCCGCGGTGCTCGGGCACCCACTGCAGCGCCGCATTCGACACGACGACGTCGACGCCCGTGGCATCGAAGTCCGAGATGTCGCCCAGCGACACCGACACGTTCGACGGCAGGTCGGAGGGCTGCTTCGCGACCATGTCCGACGACGAGTCGAGACCGGTGATGCGAGCAGTGGGCCACCGCTGAGCCAGTGATGCAGTCAGAACACCTGTGCCACAGCCCAAGTCGACGACCTCCGCCGGCGCGTCGTGCCGCACGCGCTGTACCAGGTCGAAATAGGGGCGCGACCGTTCGTCGGCGTACCGCTGATACACCGTCGGGTTCCAGGACGTGGGCCGCTGGGAAGCCGTCATACGCGAATGCACCCCTTCTCTGTATCCGGCTTATCTGTATCCGGCGCTCGACACCGTGTACGCCGCTTCCATCAACATCCATCCACTGAGCTGCACCGACAGGTCACGCTCGGGAACGACCGACGATCGGACCGTTCCCCCGGTGAACGTGGCGACCGTGTGGCCGGGCCCCGGCAGCCGAGCCTGAGTCTCCCACGACGCACCGAACAGTGGGTGGTCCTCGACTTCGAGTCGGTTCTCCCACGCGGCCTCGGCGGACCGAAGCACGATGTTCGCCGCCAGCGCCCGAGCACCGTCGTCCTCGTCCGTGTCACCCGGAAGCATCGTCGCGACCAGCGCCAGGTATCGAGCCAGGATTCCGTCGAACAATCCGCCGTCACCCCCACCGCTTCCGACGACGACGCCGTCGCGGCACAGATGCGTGTCGACGGCAGCGACCAACGCGTGAACGCGTTCCCGGTGCCGCGGAGCACCGAGGCGCACCGCGAGTTCGGTCTCGATACCGAGCACGACACCCTGGCAATAGCTGTACACGGCTCGGTCGACGTCACCGCCGCCCATCTGGGTCGTTCCGCGGGCTCCACTCGCGCGGATGCCGTCGAAGATCAGCCCGGTGTCGGGGTCGCGGAGCGTCGCGTCGATCCAGTCCGCCATGGCCTGTGCTCGCCACAGCCTGCCGCTTCGCGCGAGAAGAATCGACGCGGGCCCGTTCGCGGGCGTGTTGAAGAAACTATCGCCCTTGCGCCACGGGATACCGCCGCCCGAGTCGGGCATCCACGCGTCGAACAGTTCCATCTCGAGTGCCTGGATGCCCCCGCGATTGTCGACGGCATGCATCCGCTGCGCCCGTTCGAGCGCGAGCCCGAGCCACGCCATGTCGTCGTAGTAATTGTTGGTCCACCCGCTGATGTTCCGAACACGATGTGCACGAGCGATTTTGGCGAGCCGTCGTCGGCGCTTCGCCGTCGGTTCACGATCGGCGGCGTCGACGGCGCAGTCCAGCAGGTGTGCCTGCCACCAGTAATGCCAACGAAAGTACAGTCGCTCACGTCGGACCGGCGGCCATGCGACGACGGCCAGCGCAGTACCCGGCAGGCCCCACAACCGACGCACATGCCGTGCGACGACGGCCCCCTCCGCAGCATCTGCTCGCTGCGACCACTGCTCCTGCATGTCTAGATCCTGCCATTACCTCGGCGGGCGGGTCACGAAGGTGTCACGTCCACGCATTCGACAGGTCCGCGTGACGTCTGATCCACGCGTGCATCGCGATTCCCGCGGCGACGCCCGCGTTGATGCTGCGCGTCGACCCGAACTGCGCGATCGACACGGTCATCGACGCGCCACCGCGCGCCTCGTCGGTGACACCTGGCCCTTCCTGCCCGAACAACAGCAGGCAGTCCCGAGGCAGTTCCGCGGTTTCGATCGGCACGGAACCCGGGGTGTTGTCGACGGCGACGACGGTCAGGCCGTGCTCCTGCGCGAACGAGAGAAGATCGGCGACCGTCTCGTGGTGGTGAATGTGCTGATATCGATCGGTCACCATGGCGCCCCGACGATTCCATCGACGACGACCGACGATGTGAACCGCTTGTGCCGCAAAGGCATTGGCGGTTCGGACGACGGTTCCGATGTTGGCGTCGTTGGCGAAGTTCTCGATCGCGACATGCAACGGGTGACGACGACCGTCGATGTCGGCGACGATCGCCTCGCGCGTCCAGTACCGATAGGCGTCGACGACATTGCGACGGTCCCCTGCGTCGAGCAGATCGGGGTCGTAGCGAGAATCCGTCGGACGTGGACCGTCACGCTCGACCTCCCAGGGGCCGACGCCGTTGGGATTGTCACCCCACTCCGTCGGGCCGACGGGGTCATCGCCGAAGCCGTTGTCGCTCAATAGACTTCGTTGCTGTCGGGAGCGATACGGAAGCCGTGTCCGGTCTCGTCGTTGCCACAGGAGATGCCGTCGGCCGCCGATGTGCACGTGTAGCCGTCGGCCGCGATGGTCTGACCGATTCCGAGCGGCGGATCGATGACCTCACCCCCCGACGTGTAGACCGCACCACCGGCGCACATGAACGACGCCTCACCCTCGTTGGTGACGCGAATTCCGTTGCCCCAGCTGATCATGCAGTCCTCGGGACGCGGCGGCACCGGGTCCGTGACGCCTTGGCATCCCGCTTCGGTGCGCGAGGCCAGCGTGACGATGCCGCACTGGAACTGCCCGTCCGGCGAACTGAAGTAGTACGCCCCGTCGAGCGCCGCGTACGTGGTCTGCGGCGTCGGCACGGGAGCGGGCTCGGTGGTCGTGGGGACAGGCGCCTCGGTCGTCGTGACGGGTGCTTCGGTCGTCGTGGTCGGTGCTGCCGACGAGGCGGTCGTCGTCGGCACAGGTGCCGAGGTGGCGGCGACGTCGGCACCGGATTCGCTTCCGCATCCCGCAAGCAGAACGCCTGCCGCGAAAATTCCGGCCACTGCCAGACGTTTGTTCACCATGTTCGAACCCGACCCCGTTCTCGCTTGACCCATGTCGCTCAGCGACCATACCGGCGATCGAGGACGACCGCCGCCGGGGTGCGAGTTACCCGAGGTCGGTCACGTGTGACTCAGTCGGCGGTTCACTTCCCGCGTCAACCATGCGGGCGAGAACCGCGATCCGAGCGACAGAGCCTTCGACTGCAGACCGACCGGGAAGTGCACCTTCTGCAGCAACTGCTTCCGACGCAAGCCCGTGGCCGGCCGCGTCGCGTCGAAGATCGCCTGCGAGACGTCGTCGGCGGTGAGTTTGATGCCGAGCGTGTCGGTGGTCCCGGTGGAGACGTCCTTGGTCATCGCCGTCTGCACGAACAGCGGCCACATGGCCTTGACCGAGATGTCGTACTTGCGCCACTCGAGGTCGAGCGCCTCGGTGACTCCGCGCACCGCGAACTTGGTGGCACCGTAGGTGACAAGCTCCGGCTGCCCGTAGATCGCCGACGCCGAACACAGGTTGACAACCTGAGCACCGCGGGTTGACTTCAGGTACGGGAACGCCGCGAGAGTGCCGTAGACGACTCCGTTGAAGTTGATGTCGATCTGACGCTTGTGCACCTCGAGCGGCATGTCCTCGAAAGGCCCCGCGACCAGAATGCCCGCGTTGTTGATCAGAACGTCCAAACGACCGTCGGATTCGGCGTCGAACTCCTTCAGCCGCTTCTCCCACTGCTGTGGATCCGTCACGTCGAGTACGCCGGCGACGATGCGACCTCCGGCGGACGTCACTTCCTTGCTCAACGACGCCAACCCGGTCTCGTCGATGTCGTAGGCACCGACGAGGTAGCCCGAACGTGCGAACTTGACGGCGGTGGAGCGTCCGATACCGGCGGCAGCGCCGGTGATGAACACGGATTGCGTAGGCATCTGGACAGAATAAGCGTTACGCCGGTTATCGGTAAGTCCCTCGCGTACTTTTCGGGACTAGTCTGAAGATCTCGCCGAGGAGATGTGGGTGAATCACGAACGGGTACTGCGGGCCGTCGCTGCAGTGGCGGTGGTCTATGTGATCGTGCTCGTGATCTGGGCCGGATGGCTCAGGCCACGAGCGGAACCGGGCACCCTTCCCTACCAGCTGATGTTCCTGATCGCAGGATTCGCGGTCGCGCTCGGGGTCGCGATGATGGTGGCGAATCGTCGGACGGCCGAGCAACGCAAGCTCGCCAAGCGAGGCGTCGAGGGCTGGGCGACGGTGGAGTCCTCACGCCGGATCGACGACGACTCCACCGAACTGCACCTGGCGTTCACGGTTCCCGGGTCGAAGCCGTTCGCCGGGCGCATCGTCTACTCCATCCCGCCCGACGAGGCGTCGCGCTTCGAACCGGGAAGCACGTTGCCGATCATGGTCGATCCCTCCGATCACCACCGGGTGCTGCTACTTCCGGGACAGACTCCCGACCAATAGGTACTGAGCGAGTGCGTACGTCGACAGGACCGCGCCTTCTGCGAGCCGCCTTGCCCTCTCGCTCATGGGCGTGAGGCGTCGGAACACGATGAGCGCGTCGGACACCGTGAACAGAATCCCACCCGCGGCGAGCCACGTTCTGCTGTCGCGACCGGGAACCACGACGCCTGCGCGGACCGTCGCGTCGGGTGCCAGGCGCGGGTCCGCTGCCAGCGTCGACATCGTCGCGAGCAGAACGCCGTAGCCGGCGAGGCCGGGTGCGACGTCGGGCGATCGTCTCGCCATCGACCCCGCGGCGACGGCCCATCCCGCCGCACGTGGAAGCGCGGCCGTCGCCGTGATCCTTGCCCCTCGCCCCGCGAGCAACGCCGAATAACAGGCCTGCATGACGGCGAACGCGCTCGCACCGCGCAAGATCCGCGAGTCGTCGTCGGGATCGAGCATCAGAACGTCCCCGGCCGTCGCGGCGGCCAGCGCGGCGACGAGCGTCGGCGACGGTGTCGACAGCCCGGCGGCGAGAGCAGGCATCATCAGCGGCTTGGCGACTCGGTGCAGTCGGTCGCGTCCGGTGGCCGCTCCGATCACCGTCGCGGCCGCCGTTCCGGCGAAGAACATCCTGGCTACCGTCGTTCGATTCATCGACACCCCTCGTGCTTCGCAAAACTAATTAGTTGTGTGATGCTGGCCCCTATCGCTTGATCGGAACCGCTCAGCTTGTCATCGTTGAAAGGTAAACACGAGGAATGACACGTTGGGACTACGATGCGCCGGAAACATACAGAACACGCCCGCACCTCCGGTGTCGGCTACCTCCCGTCGCACAATCCCCTGTTCAGACGGTCCGATCGCATTCAGTCTCGCATCAAGAGCGTCGTCGTCACCCTCATGATTCTGATGGTTCCCGTCGCAGCCTTGCTCGGAACGTCCACTCTTGCCACGCAGCAGGCCATGGTCGTCGAGCAGCGCACGTCGCTTCACCAGGTCACCGCGACCACCTCTGCAGAAGCGGAAGCCATGCCGCTCGCCTCCGGTGACGGTGGCACAACGACTACCGCGTCCGTGGACGCCAGCTGGACCTACCAAGGCACCGCGCACAGCGGACCCGTGTCGGTCACGTTGAGCTCCCCCGCCGGGACGGAATTGCAGATCTGGGTCGACGACAACGGTGACCGCAGCTCTCAGCCGATCTCCGGTGCCGACGCCGTCGCTGCCGCCCTGTTCGCCGGATTCGGCAGCCTCTTCTTCGTCGCCATGATCCTGTCCGGGATCTATTCCGCCGTTCGTTACCGCCTCGACCAGCAGCGGGACGCGCAGTGGGATCAGGCGATCAGGAACTTCATGGACGAGAACAGCCTGAGCTAGGCGCTCCCCCCTTCACGCATATGAGTTTGCGTGGAGGGGCCCTGAGTTGAACCGGCCGCAGCTGCACGATTCGACATACATAATTAGCTTATGTAACATTATTCGAGTGCTGGAACCCGACGCCTTGTCTCGTGACCTACTCGTCGAACTGGTGACCACCTCGTCTCGGTTCGCCCGCTTGGCGGCCCGACTCGGAAGCGACGACCACCCACGAGCCTGGATGCGCGCCCTGTCCCTGCTCGAGGAGTACCAACCGCTGCGCATCAGCGAATTCGCTCGACTCGATCGATGCTCACAACCGTCGGCGACGGCATTGCTCGGAAAACTCGCCGAGCGCGGACTCGTCGAACGCACGACCGACCCGTCGGACTCACGTGCGGTTCTCGTCGAGATGACCGACGACGGTGTCGAGTGGCTTCGAGCGGGGCGCACCTACATAGGCGACGGGTTACTCCCCTACCTTTCCGACTTCGAGCCGGATCAATTGAAGAAGCTGACCGCCGGCTTGAGTGAACTACGCACGATGCTCAAGACGTCGATCTCCGAATAGAAGCGTTATTTCGCAAGGAGAACACCAGTGAACACATCCTCGGAAAGCTTGCTGAAACAGCCGAAAGCCGTGTGGGCCGTTGCCTTCGCGAGTGTCATCGCATTCATGGGAATCGGACTCGTCGATCCGATCCTGAAACCGATCGGTGAGCAGCTCCACGCGTCGCCGTCGCAGGTGTCGTTGCTGTTCACGAGCTACATGCTCGTCACCGGCGTGGCGATGCTCATCACGGGAGTGGTCTCGAGCAGGTTCGGCCCGAAGAAGACACTCCTGGCGGGATTGGCCGTCATCGTCGTATTCGCCGCTCTCGCAGGCCTTTCCGGAACCGTCGGCCAGATCATCGGATTCCGCGCAGGCTGGGGACTCGGTAACGCTCTGTTCATCGCGACCGCGCTCTCGACGATCGTCGGCGCAGCATCGGGTGGCGTCGCACGCGCGATCATCCTGTACGAGGCCGCACTCGGCATCGGCATCGCGACGGGTCCGTTGGTCGGCGGCGTCCTCGGTGGAATCTCCTGGCGCGGACCGTTCTTCGGCGTCGCGGCACTGATGGCCGTTGCGTTCATCCTGCTCGTCGTCATGCTCCCCGACACACCGAAGCCCGCGCACACCACGTCGATCCTCGATCCGTTCCGCGCACTGCGCCACCGCGGACTGCTGACCGTCGGCATCACTGCACTGCTGTACAACTACGGCTTCTTCACGTTGCTGGCCTACACACCGTTCCCGCTCGACATGGGTACGTACAGCATCGGATTCATCTTCTTCGGCTGGGGACTGTGCCTCGCGATCGCGTCGGTGTTTCTCGCGCCTCGACTTCAGCGTGCGTACGGAACGCTCAACATGATGATGGCATCGTTGTTGCTGTTCGCGATCGACCTCGGTGTCATGGCACTGTTCACCGAGAACAAGACCGTGCTGATCGTCGGCACCGTCGTTGCCGGACTGTTCCTCGGCGTCAACAACACCCTCATCACCGAGACCGTGATGATCTCGGCACCCGTCGAGCGTTCCACTGCGTCGGCTGCATACAGCTTCGTTCGTTTCGTCGGCGGCGCAGCAGCTCCGTACCTCGCAGGCAAGCTCGGCGAGAGCAACGCGCACGTGCCGTTCTGGGTCGGCGCCGTGTGCACAGTGCTCGCCATCGTCGTGTTGTCCACGGGCCGAAAGGTTCTGGCTCACGTCGACGAGCACGACCCCGCTCCCCACAGCGTCGACGAGGCACAGGCAGTGACAGTGGGTGACTGACAGCGGCTGCACCACATTGTTCACTTCAGTCCCATTGGTAACACTTCGGTAACCAATCTCTCGGTAAAGGTTCACAAACCTTTCGGTCCGTTATGGTTCGTCGGGGCACTAGTACGTGTGCCTCACTAACAACATTTCCCTGCGTCGGGGGCGGGGATGTGGGTGGTCTTCCCATGGCCGCCACCGACCGAAGGGCCAGTAGATCCATGTCGCAGAAGTCGATTGCTCGATCCCGACGCACCCGCCTCGCCGCCGCCGGAGCCGTACTCGCTCTGTCGTTCGCCGTGGCAAGCCCAACGCTGGCGGCTGCTCAGGAGCAGACACCGGAGGAAAGCGTCGTCGAGGAGACGACCCCGGCTACCGAACCGACGCCCGCGCCGGACACCTCCGCGCCGGCCGAGACTCCCCCGGCCACGGACATCGTCGCGCCGAGCGCGACGGTTCCCCCGACCGGACCCGTCGTCGAGACTCCGTCCGCCGAACGGCCGTTCCCGCAGATCACCGGCGGAATCGTCGTCAACGCGGACGGAACGGTGACGTTCAACGTCGACGTCGTACCGCAGCTGTCGGACGCCGAGAAGGCCGCGTTGGCTGCAGCCGAACAAGCGACGAAGGTGGCCACCGACGCGGCAACCGCTGCCCAAGCTCGCTATGACGCTGCCGTCGCCACGGCCGCAGAATCGCGCGACGCGGCGGCCGAGGCAGAAGTGGAATCCGCGGCCGCAGCACTCGACGCGACCAAGGCAGCACAGGCCGCCGAGGCAGCGAAGCTCGATGCCATCACCGCAGCCGGGCTCGCCACCAAAGCAAAGGAAGACGCCGCTGCCGCCGACGCTGCAGCCGCCACCGCGCAGGAGGCTGCCGACGCCGCCGCGACTGCAGCAGCCGCAGCCGACGAGAACGCCACCCAGCTCGAGGCCGATGCCGTCGCCGCAAGATCGGTGGAAGCGACGCAGGCAGCTACCGAAGCCCGCGCCGACGCGACGGCCAAGGCCGAGCTCGCAGCGACCGCCCAGGCTGATTTCGACGCAGCGACCCTGGCAGCACGAGATGCGGCCACCGCACTTCCCGCGGCGTTCGAGACGCTGAACCTGGCGAAGATCAATGCAGCCGTTCGCGCAGCGGCCTCGACGGCAGCACGTGCGCTCTCGGCAGCAGTGGACGCACGAACTGCCGCTGACATCGCCGCTGCGGCGGATGCTCGGGCCGGAGAGCTCGAAGCCGAGGCAGCAACATCGACCGAGGCAGCTGTCGCCGCGACCAAGGCCGCGGAAGATGCTCGAGCAGAAGCCAATTCGGCTGCCGCCGATGCCACCGCCAAAGCAGACGCCGCTGCCGCAGCCGCGGCGGAGGCATCCGCCGCAGGTGAAGCGTCGGCGGATCTGCAAGCGAAGGCAGACGAGGCCGCTGCCGCAGCCGAGGCAGCAACCACGGCTGCAGCCGCCGCCACAGCGAAAGCCGACGAACTCGCCGCTGCAGCCGCGACGGCGAAAGAGGCTGCCGACGCGGCAGATTCGGCCGTCGCCGATGCCAAGGCTGCCGCCGAAACAGCCAAGACCGCTGCCGATGCCGCAGCCAAGACGGAGGCCGACTTGAAGGCCGACGCCGCGGCGCTGGCTGCGAGCGGACCCAAGCTGAGCCTGACGATCAACCTCGGCGACGTCACGCGTGAGGATGTTGCAGTGACCGAGGTCGACGACACCACGGTCGCGGTGGACGACACCGGCGTGTCGCTGGTCGGCGTATCCAACGAGGACGGTTCGTTCACGGTGGTCGACTACTTCACGACCAACGAGGACGGTGTGACGGTTGTCGCGGGTGAACTGCCGGCAGTGGATCTCGCGCTCGGAGATTCCGCCGAGGCCAGTGCGGATTCCGAGGGATCCTCCGCTACCCCGGCGATTCTGGCGGGCGTCGGTGTCGTCGCGATCGCGGCCGTGGGAGGCGCCGTCTACCTGCGTCGTCGCAACTCCACCGATGCGTCGGTGTAGTGCCGCTGTCGCTCTGGTCCTGGTGCTGACAGGCTGCGCGAGTAGCGAAGTCGCGCCCGCGTCACCGGACAGATCCGCGGTGGAGTCACGGATTTCCGTGGCTCCACCGGTCCCGGTGGCCGCCGCGCAGCCCGACTGGATCGAGTTGCGCTCCGCGGATGCGGTGACCTACATGAGCAGCCCGATCAATCCAGAAGGGTTGTACCGCAACAGTGATCAGGTCCTGAACCCGGTCGACGAGCTTCCTGCCTGGTGGGCCGAGAGCGGATTGCCCGGGACTGACACGCAGGAGACGGTAGTGGTCGCGGGCCACAACTACTCGAAAAGAGAAGCGCCCTTCAGGGCGCTCAGCGTCGTGCAGCCCGGAGACCGAGTCGTACTGAGCACATCGAACGGCACGCTCGACTACACCGTCGAGACCGTCGGACCACTTCCGAAGGGGTCTCTGTTGGGCGACAACGACTTACGCGCTCAGGTGCCGGGCAGGTTGATCCTGGCGAACTGCGACGTCCGGGGCGGGGAACCGACGAACGACAATTTCATCGTCGTGGCGCAGTTGACGTAGGGCGCTGCGCCATGTGTCCGGAAATACATAGCCCTCTATGCATTTCCGGACACATGCCTATAGACCCAGATCCGCGAGGCCCAGCAGCGAACGGTATTCGAGACCCTCGGCGGCGATGATGCCGTCGGCCCCGGTTGCCCGGTCGACGACGGTCGCGACACCCACGACGATGGCCCCGACGTCACGCAACGCCTTCACCGCGGTGAGCGGGGAGTTACCGGTCGTGGTGGTGTCCTCGACGACCAGAACACGCTTCCCGACGACGTCGGGCCCTTCGATCTGACGCTGCATCCCGTGCGCCTTCGCGGCCTTGCGGACGACGAACGAGTCGATGGGACGACCGGCGGCATGCATGATCGACAGCGCTACCGGATCGGCACCCATCGTCAGTCCACCGACGGAGTCGAAGTCCCAGTCCGCGACCAGTTCGCGCATCTGAGATCCGATGAGTGCACCGGCGCGGTGGTGCAGCGTCGCGCGGCGCAGGTCGACGTAGTAGTCGGCTTCCTTACCCGACGACAGCGTCACCTTGCCGTGTACGACGGCGAGTTCACGAACGAGCTCGGCCAATTCGGCGCGCTCGGCACTGCTGGCCATGAGAGATCCCTTCGATCGATTCCTGCCCCGAGAATCTACCGACAACGATCGACGCCGACACTGGCGACCTACGCGGCGATGTTCTCCGGCGTCTCGTCGTCGGCGAGATCGACGTGCTCGACGAACGGCTCGGGTGTGGTGACCTTGAGCGCCTTGGCGACGTACTTGGACGGGAACGACGTGCGCAGCAACGACAGTCGATACGCATTGTCGTTGTACACGCGAACAGCTCCCGCGATGCGCTTCTCGGTGGTCTCGAGATCACCGGCCGGCCCTTGAAAAGCCCAGTTGGACTTGAGTTTCGGATGCCGGTCCGATTCCGCGAGAACCGCGTGGACGGCGACGGACAGCGCGTTCTCGGCGGCAGCCTGCGACGTCAGGCCGAGCCCACGCTCACGGACGGCCTTGGACCACGACCTCGCTCCGACGAGCTGGCGAACCGCATCCTGGTCCATCCCCGACGACTCGATCGAGGCGATGAGCGGTTCCAACTGCACGTACCGGCGGTCGAGCTCGACCGTGACCAGTTGGCGGCTGGCCGCAGTGTTCGACCGATAGCGGCGAATCCTCCGTTCGACGCTCGCCACGTAGGCAAGAACCAGGACTACGAGGATCGCCACGATCACGAAAACAGTCACGAGGTACGAATTTAACGGGGTTCGTCGCGACACGCCCGTAGGCACGCCCGGACGAGGACGGCTATGTTCGCCCGCGGCCGCGTCCGACGACGTTCGTCAACTTGCGCACGGCACCTTTCGGCACCTTCGTCCCGATCGCGGTGAGCACCTTGTACTGCGCGCCTGGGACGCTGATGACCTTGCCTTTGTCGAGATCGTCGATCGATGCCTGGACGACCTGGTCCACGTTCAGCCACATGAATCGAGGGATCGTCGACATCTCGATGCCTGCCCGTTCGTGGAATTCGGTCTTGATGAAGCCGGGGCACAGCGCCTGCACCTGCACGCCGGTCCCCGCGAGTCCGCCGGACAACCCCTCGGAGAACGAGATGACGTAGGCCTTCGACGCCGAATAGGTCGATCCTCGTCCCGACAGCAACCCGGCCACACTGGCAACGTTGACGACCGTCCCCTTCGCTGCCGTGACCATCGACGGCAACGCGGCGCGCGTCAACTGCATGACCGCGGTGACGTTGACGTCCAACTGCGCCTGCAGCAACTCGGGCGGCGCGGTCCAGAATTCACCCGACGTTCCGAAACCTGCGTTGTTGACGAGGAATTCGACGCCACGTTCGAGACGTGCGATCACCTGGTCTCGTCCCTGCTGAGTGGCGAGGTCGGCCGCGACGATCTCCGAATCGGTACCGAATCCGATGCGCAGTTCGTCGGCCAGGGACCGCAGCTTCAATTCGTTGCGTGCCACCAAGACGAGGTCGTAGCCGCGCGCCGCGAGATGTCTCGCATATCCGGCGCCCAAGCCCGACGTCGGGCCCGTGACGAGGGCGACGGGACGAAGCTTCCGAGGGATCTCCGGTTCGATCGGATCAGCGGTCATGCGAGAAGGCTATAGCGTCTTCACGAGTCGGTGGGACGTCCTTCTCGAGACTCCGTGCGACGGGCATTCGCTGCCCGGTTGATCGGCGTCGGCCTCGGTGCGCCTTCCGGGCGTCTCGGTCCCTGGACACGCGGGGCTGGCCCGGGCCGTCCCTGCGGCGGCGCCTGGGGCCGTTCGACGTCGGGGGCAGGACGCTGCCTGGGCGACGGTGCCCCGACGCGTGGGTTCGGGCCGGTCCTGCGAGCCACCGGCGGCAACACGTGGAGCATGCCGGACAGCCTGGCGACGGCGTCGATGGCGGCGTCCCATTCGCGGCCGGAGCTTCCCAGTGGCATCGATCCGAGCGTCCAGTCGTTCTCGCTCCACAGCAGCGACACATGCGGGGGTACGGATTCGGTGAAGGCCGCCATCCGCTGGTCACAGACGCGCCGTGCGACGTCGACGTCGGTTGCGAACACAACACGCGGGCCGATCGAGCCCAGAAGTTCGAGGTCACCGTCCTTGGGCGGTGGCGTCGACTTTGCCCTCAGATCGATGTCGACGTCGGATCCGACGGGCCGCTGTACCGCGACGATCGTGGTTTCTTCCTCGACGTCGAACAGTACGAAGTTCTCACCTCGACGTACGCCGCGCACGACGTCGACGGCAACGTCGTGCTCCGGCTTCGCCAGTGCGGCTCGACGGAACTGGCGAACCAGGTCGTCGCTGGTCGACTCGTACGTGTAGCCCTGAGCCTTGGCCCACATCTGGCGCACACGTCCGAGTTGGTCGCGCCGCGACCTGTCGATATAGAGAAGTGCGACCGCACCCACGAGGGCGATCGCTGCAAGTCCGAACCACATAGCCGTCATCGCTCGTCAGCCTATCGCCTCTCACGGACACGTCATTCGCGGAGTTACGGCGTTTCGATGATGATGTCGGCCGTGATGGCGCCGCCCTCGGCGGGTGTGCCGTTCACGACGACATTCGACCCGACCTTCAACGCCGACAGGTCGAATCCCGACAGAGACAGCACCTGCGTCTGCGGTGTCGTCAGCACGGTGACCGGGGCACCGTCGATGCCCTGCAGTTGGATCGTCGTACCGTCGATGGCCGTGATCGCGCCGATCGCCGCCCCGGAGTTTCCGAGAATCTCCGGAATGCCGCCGGGAACCAGTCCACCCGGGACCGACGGAGTCGGCGACGGTTGCTGACTGGGCGTCGGGAGGGGCGCGACCGTCGTGGGCAGCGGCCGAACGGTCGTCGGCGCGGCCGCCGTGGTCGAACTCGTCGGCTGGTTGGTGACGAAGAAGATCCCTGCCAGCACGACGACGGCCAGCGCAGCGAGCGCCAGCAGGGCGAAGAGCCACTTCTTCGACGAGCCGCCCCCTCGCGGCGGCTCCCCGGGATGTTCGGGCTGCTGCTGGTAGTTCTGGGGTTGGTAGTTCTGGGGCGGGCCGTACGACTGGGTGTACTGATGGCCTGGCCCGTACTGCTGATTCGGGTCGTACGGAGGCAGCGCCTGCGTGGGATTGGGCTGCTGCTGCGGATAGCCGTACTGCTGAGTCGGCTGGTCCGGATAGGGCTGCGAGTCTGGATAGGGCTGGGAGTCCGGGTACTGCTGGTACCCCTGGGGTGGGTAGTTCTGGAATTGCTGCGTCGGCTGATCCGGGTACTGCTGCCAGGCCTGGGTCGGCTGGTCGCGGTCCTGAGGGTCCGGCGGCGGGTTCGCCGTACCGTCCTCCCACGGCCGGTCGCGCGGATCATCCGGGTTCGTCATTACTCGAGAGTACGTCGCGTGCATCCCCCACCCCGCCGAGATCGAGGTTATGCACGCATTTCGGTCGACAACACGGCACAACTTCGATCTCGGCGGGGTTCGGATCTCGGCGGGGTTCGGATCAGCCCAGGACCAGCGTGTCCCCGTCCGGCGAGACGTTCACCGGAACGACGTCGCCGTCGCGCACGGTGCCTGCCAGAAGGAGCTTCGCGAGCTGGTCGCCGATCGCCTGCTGGATCAGCCTGCGCAGCGGCCGAGCACCGTACAGCGGATCGTAGCCACGCACCGCGAGCCACAACTTCGCCGGCGACGAGACGTCCAGCGTCAGCCTGCGCGCAGCCAGACGCGTCGCGAGCTGCCCGAGTTGGATGTCGACGATCGACTCCAACTGGTCCTCGGACAACGCGTCGAACACCACGACGTCGTCGAGACGGTTGACGAACTCCGGCTTGAACGCTCGACGCACCGCATCCATCACCTGGTCCTTCGATCCGCCTGCACCGAGGTTGGACGTCAGGATCAGGATGGTGTTGCGGAAATCGACCGTGCGGCCCTGGCCATCGGTCAACCTGCCCTCGTCGAGCACCGCGAGCAGGATGTCGAAGACGTCCGGGTGCGCTTTCTCGACTTCGTCGAACAAGATCACGCTGTACGGCCGCCTGCGCACCGCCTCGGTGAGCTGACCACCTGCCTCGTAGCCGACGTAGCCGGGAGGTGCACCGACAAGCCTCGCCACCGCGTGCTTCTCGCTGTACTCGCTCATGTCGATGCGGACCATCGCCCGCTCGTCGTCGAACAGGAAGTCCGCGAGAGCCTTCGCGAGTTCGGTCTTACCGACACCGGTCGGTCCGAGGAACAGGAACGACCCTGTCGGACGGTTCGGATCGGCGACGCCGGCGCGAGCGCGGCGGACGGCGTCGGACACCGCTTGAACGGCGTCCTTCTGCCCGACGACGCGCGTGCCCAACTCGTCTTCCATGCGAAGGAGCTTGGCTGTCTCACCCTCGAGCATCCGCCCTGCCGGGATGCCGGTCCACGCTGCGACGACGTCGGCGACATCGTCCGGCCCGACCTCCTCCTTCAGCATGACGTCGTCCTGCGCAGGAGTGTCCTCGGTCTTCTGGGCGAGTTCCTTCTCGAGCGCCGGAATCCGTCCGTAGCGAAGTTCGGCGGCTTTGCCCAGATCACCGTCTCGCTCTGCGCGCTCGGATTCGCCGCGAAGGTTCTCCAGCTCTTCCTTCAGCACACGAACCGAGTCGATGGCGTTCTTCTCGTTCTGCCACCGAGTGCTCAGCTGCGCGAGCTTCTCCCGGCCGTCGGCGAGTTCGGCACGCAGTTTTTCGAGACGAGCCTTCGACGCGTCGTCGGTCTCCTTCTCGAGTGCCATCTCCTCGATTTCGAGACGACGCACGGCACGCTCGACCTCGTCGATCTCGACCGGACGCGAGTCGATCTCCATGCGCAGTCGGGATGCGGCCTCGTCGACCAGGTCGATTGCCTTGTCCGGCAGGAAGCGCGCGGTGATGTACCGATCGCTCAAGGTGGCGGCGGAGACCAGCGCAGAGTCGGTGATTCGGACACCGTGGTGGACCTCGTACCGCTCCTTGAGTCCGCGCAGGATGCCGACCGTGTCCTCCACCGAGGGCTCACCGACGTAGACCTGTTGGAAGCGCCGTTCGAGAGCGGCGTCCTTCTCGATGTACTTGCGGTACTCCTCGAGCGTCGTCGCGCCGACCAGCCGCAGCTCACCGCGGGCGAGCATCGGCTTGATCATGTTGCCCGCGTCCATCGCGGACTCACCCGTCGCGCCTGCACCGACGATGGTGTGCAGCTCGTCGATGAACGTGATGACCTGGCCTGCGGAGTTCTTGATGTCGTCGAGCACGGCCTTGAGGCGTTCCTCGAACTCGCCGCGGTATTTCGCACCGGCGACCATCGAACCGAGGTCGAGTGAGACGACGGTCTTGCCGCGCAGGCTCTCCGGCACGTCGCCGTCGATGATGCGCTGCGCGAGCCCCTCGACGATGGCGGTCTTGCCGACGCCGGGCTCACCGATGAGCACCGGGTTGTTCTTGGTACGACGGGACAGGACCTGCACGACGCGTCGGATCTCGGTGTCGCGACCGATGACCGGGTCGAGTTTGCCCTCGCGAGCACGTGCCGTCAGATCGGTGCTGTACTTTTCGAGCGCCTGGTAGGTGCTCTCGGGGTCGGCGTTGGTGACACGCGCGCTGCCGCGGACCGTCTGGAACGCGTCGCGCAGCTCGTTGGGGCCTGCCCCGTGGCCGGTCAGGAGCTTGGCGACGTCACTGTCGCCCGTCGCGAGCCCGACCATGAGGTGCTCGGTGGAGACGTACTCGTCGTCCAGTTCGGTCGCGAGGTTCTGTGCCGTGGTGATGGCAGCGAGCGCTTCACGCCCGAGCTGCGGTGTTGTCGTGGAACCGGTTGCCGACGGCAGACGATCGACGAACTTCTGGGCTTCACCCCGTACGGTCACCGGGTCGACGCCGACAGCCTTCAACAATGGCGAGGCGATGCCGTCTGTCTGATCCAGCAACGCCACCAACAAATGCGCCGGACGGATGTCCGGGTTACCCGCCGCGGATGCGGCCTGCAGGGCGGCGCTGAGCGCGGCCTGCGTCTTCGTGGTGGGGGTGAAACTGTCCACCGGTCACCTGCTTTCTGTGAAAGAGAACTCGTGTCGGTGTGTACAACGATACAAAGGTTGAGTCTGTTCCGCTCAACTTCGACATTCTGAAGAAACTTTTGTGGCCCGTGTGGCTCGAACGGGATACCCTCGACCGGTCTACTTCGGAACCGTCTACCTGAGACGGAGGTTGCTCGATGCTCGATGAGCGAACGATCTCCCTGGTTCGCGCCGGTTTCAAGGCCGTGCTGGCCGCAGACGAGGGGCCCGAGCAACTTGCCCGATCGTTCTACGCGCAGCTCTTCGCCGAGCATCCCGAGTTCCGAAACTTCTTCCCCGCGTCGATGGACGAGCAACGCGAGCACTTCGTCAAGGCTCTCGCGTGGGTGTTCGACAATCTCGACCGGGACGATCGCGTCGTACCTTTTCTGGAACAGCTGGGCCGTGACCATCGCAAGCACGGGGTCGACGGATCCCACTTCCGCGCCGGCGGCTCCGCGCTGATCACAGCGTTTCGCACGTTCGTCGGAAACGAGGTGTGGACGGACGAGGTCGAGGTCGCATGGCACGACACTCTTGCATTGGTCACCGACAACATGGCCGTCGCCGCGGATTCCGACGAGATGCCGCCCTATTGGGGTGCGACGGTCGTCGACCACCGACGCATTCTCGACGACCTGGCCGTCGTCCGTCTTCAGCTCGACGAGAGCATTCCGTACTACGCGGGCCAATACGTCAGCGTGCAGATTCCGCAACGCCCCAAACTATGGCGTTATCTGTCGCCCGCGATTCCGAGCAACTCGCAGGGCGAGATCGAATTCCATGTCCGACGCGTATCCGGCGGCTGGGTGAGTCCGGCGATCGTCGGTGAGACCGTCGTCGGCGATCGTTGGGCCGTCAGCCCGCCTCTGGGTGGGCTGCACGTGGACCGCTCCATCGCCGAGGACGTCCTGATGATCGCAGGCGGCACGGGCCTCGCTCCACTGCGCGCGCAGATCATGGACATGGCGCGCATGAGCCGCAATCCGCGCGTCCACTTGTTCATGAGCGGCACCTACCCACGCGACCTGTACGACGCGCAGACGCTCTGGCAGCTCTCGCTGTCCAACCCGTGGCTCACCGTCGTGCCCGTCACCGAGGAGTACGAGGACCCGTGGTGGCATTCCACCCTGTCCGCGGAGTTGCCGTCGGGCATGCATCATCGGCTGCACGGGCCGATCGGCAAGGTCGTCACGCAGTTCGGTTCGTGGGCGGACCGCCAGATCCAGATCTGCGGTTCGCCGTCGATGGTTCGTACGACGCTGTATGCCCTCCGCAAAGTGGGTACGCCGATGGAGCATGTGCAGCACGATCCGCTGTAGGCAGCTTCGCTGCATGTGCACGAAAATACATAGCCCGCTATGCATTTTCGTGCACATGGGCTTTTAGATCTTCCCCCGACCATCCCAGTACGGATCCCGGAGACGCCGCTTGTACAGCTTGCCGTTGGGATCGCGGGGTAGCTCGTCGGTGTAGTCGATCGACTTCGGGAGCTTGTACTTTGCGAGCCTGCTACGGGCGAAATCGAGAATGGCGGCTGTCAGCTCATCGGACGGGTCCACGCCCTCCTCCGGCTGCACGACCGCCTTGATCTCTTCACCCCAATCCTCGTGCGGCACACCGAACACCGCGACGTCGGCGACCTTCAGATGGGCAATAAGCTCGCCCTCGATCTCGGCCGGATAGATGTTGACCCCGCCGGAGATGATCATGTCGGACTTGCGATCACAGAGGAACAGGTAGCCGTCCTCGTCGAGGTAGCCGATGTCGCCGAGCGTGAACAGATCGCCGACGCGTGAGTCCTCGGTCTTCTTCTTGTCGTGGTGATACTCGAATGTCGAAGCGCCCATGCGCATGTACACCTGGCCGGGTTCGCCCGGCGCAAGCTCGTTTCCGTCGTCGCCGAGGACCTTGACCACCGAGTTGGGCCACGGCAGGCCGACCGATCCGGGCTTGCGCAGCCATTGTTCACCCGAAATGACCGTTCCCCCACCCTCGGTCGCCGCGTAGTACTCGGTGACGACAGGGCCCCACCACTGCAACATCTTTCGCTTCACTTCGAGCGGACACGGTGCGGCGCCGTGGATCATGACACGCAACGACGACACGTCGTACTTTTCCCGGACGCTCTCCGGTAGCGCCAGCAACCGATGGAACTGCGTCGGAACCATGTGACTGTGCGTCACGCGGTGACGTTCGATCAGCGCCAGCATCTCCTCGGGATCCCATCGATCCATCAGAATCACCTTGTGTCCCAGCTGAATCGAGATGGCAACGAAGTTCAGGACCGCAGTGTGATACAGCGGCGAACCGCAGATGTGCACGTGGTCGTCGAACGGCGCGATTCCGAAGATCGAAAAGAATCCGCTCGACGCCAGGGGCACCTGATCCGGATCGGCCCCGGTCAGCGGCCGTCGCACACCTTTGGGCTTTCCCGTCGTTCCCGACGTGTAGAGCATAGGCCCACCCGCAGTGCGGATTTCGGGTCGGGCGTCGGAATCACCGAGGTCTTTCAGTGGCGTGAAGCCGTCGATCGTGCCGACCGAAAACGTATGAGGCACGGCCGATTCTTCCGCGGCCCGACGTGCCTCATCGGCGAAACGCTCCGACGCCACAAAGGCTTTCGCCTCACTGTCCTTCAGGATGTACGCCACCTCGGGTCCCGTCAGATGCCAGTTGACGGCAACGATGTAGAGCCCGGTCTGGAATGCCGCGAAGTAGAACGCGACGAGATCGGCGCTGTTGTGGAGCATCATGACGACGCTGTCGCCCGGCCTCAGTCCCAGGTCCTGCAAGCCGCGGCCGTATCGATTCGCGTCGGACACCAACTCGCCGTACGTGTGCGAGCCCCCTGCGGGATCGACGACGGCCACTCGATCCGGCTCCTCGGCGGCGATGTTCCACAGTCCACCCCTGCGCGTCACTGTCGTCATGGCAAACAATCTAGAACGTGTTCTACTGCTTCAGCAAGGCCCCGAGCTCCCGCACCCGCGCCGGCGTCGGCGCTGTCACCAGAAGCATCGTGACGCCCGCGTCCTCCCATCGCTTCACTTCACCGCGCACGTGGTCGGCGTTTCCGATGATCATCGTCTCCGCGACCATCTCGTCCGGCACCACCGCGGCAGCCTCGCCCTTACGGCCTTCACGAAAGAGAGCCGAGATCTTCTCGACCTCGGCGTCGTACCCCATCCGGCGGTAGACCTGGGCATGGAAGTTCAATTCGGGCGCGCCCATTCCACCGACGTACAGCGCGATCGTAGGCTTGAGCTGGGCAATCGCCGACGCACGGTCGTCGGTCAACACCACCTGGCACGTCGCTGCAATCTCGAAATCTTCTCGCGTCCGACGCGCACCTGGCCGGCCGAATCCCTCGTCGAGCCACGCGTTGTACATCGGCGCGAGCCGCGGCGAGTAGTAGATCGCGAGCCACCCGTCGGCGATCTCGGCCGTCAGCGCGACGTTCTTGGGCCCTTCGGCGCCGAGCCAGATCGGCAGGTCAGCGCGGAGAGGGTGCGTGATCGGCTTGAGCGGCTTCCCGAGTCCGGTTCCACCAGCAGGCAGAGGATAGTGTGGCCCCGCGCTGGTCACTGGGCTTTCGCGAGCGAGAACCTGCCGCACGATGTCGACGTACTCGCGCGTGCGGGCGAGCGGTTTCGGAAACGGCTGCCCGTACCAGCCCTCGACCACCTGAGGTCCGGACACGCCGAGACCCAGGATCGCCCGCCCGCCGCTGAGGTGGTCGAGCGTCAGGGCATGCATCGCGCAGCTGGTCGGAGTACGTGCAGACAGCTGCGCGACGGAGGTTCCGAGGGCGACGCGCGACGTGCGGGAGCCCCACCAGGCGAGTGGCGTGAAGGCGTCGGACCCCCACGATTCCGCCGCGAAGACTGCATCGAAACCGGCCGCCTCCGCCGCGTCGACGAGCTCTCCCGTCCCCGCAGGTGGCTGAGCCCCCCAGTATCCGAGTTGCAATCCGAGCTTCATCGCGTCGCCTTCCCATCGTCCGGTCTTGCCACCATAATAAGAACCTGTTCTACTGAAAAATGTGACTTCGGTGAACGCACCACTCAGCGCACCTCTCTCTGCCCCACTGAACAATGCTTTCGACTACACGCGATCGGTCGGGCCGACCATCGGAGAATTCCTGACGGGGTTGCGTCGGGGGCAGATCCGCGGCGGCCGCGGGAGCGACGGGCGTGTCCACGTCCCGCCACCCGAATACGACTCTGCGACACAGCAACCCATCACCGATTTCGTCGACGTCGGATCCACGGGCACGGTCGTCTCGTGGGCGTGGGCACAGACGCCGTACGACGGTCAGCCGCTCGATCGCCCGTTCGCCTTCGCGCTGATCCGGCTCGACGGGGCCGATACATCGCTGCTTCATGCCGTCGACGCAGGTTCGTCGGACGCCATGGCGACGGGCATGCGCGTGCATGCCCGGTGGGCAGAGGATCGCGTCGGCGATATTCACGACATCGTGTGCTTCTTACCGGGAGAGCAGCCTGCGGAACGACCCGTCGAATCGGGGGAGGCCGACCCCGTCGAGATGATCACGACGCCGGTGCGGCTGGAGTACATGCATTCCGCGTCGGCCGAGGAGAGCTACTACCTTCGCGGCCTGAAGGAAGGGCGCATTCTCGGCGGGCGGACCGACTCGGAGGGCAAGGTGTACGTGCCACCGCGCGGCGCGAACCCGACCGATGGACGCCCGACGACCGAGCAGGTCGAACTACCGGATCGCGGCATCGTGACGACGTTCTGCGTCGTCAACGTTCCGTTCCTCGGGCAGCGGATCACGCCGCCGTACATCGCCGCGTACGTGCTGCTCGACGGCGCCGACATCGCGTTCCTCCATCTGATCCTCGAGTGTGATCCCGCTGATGTGCGGATGGGCATGCGCGTCGAGGCGAAGTGGAAACCTCGCGAGGCGTGGGGCTACACGCTGGAGAACATCGACTACTTCCGTCCGACGGGTGAGCCGGACGCCGAGTACGACACCTACAAGCACCACCTCTGAGGGGCGGCAATGACGGATATCGCAGTGGTGGGATTCGCTCAGGCACCGAACGTGGCCGAGACGGCAGGCACCACGAACGGCGTCGAGATGTTGGTGCCGTGCTTCCAGCAGCTGTACGCCGAGCTCGGAATCACCAAGTCCGACATAGGATTCTGGTGTTCCGGTTCGTCCGATTACCTTGCGGGGCGCGCCTTCTCGTTCATCTCGGCGATCGACGCCATCGGCGCGGTCCCGCCGATCAACGAGTCGCATGTCGAGATGGACGCGGCCTGGGCCTTCTACGAGGCATGGGTCAAGTTGATGACGGGCGAGGTCGAGACAGCGCTCGTCTACGGGTTCGGTAAGTCCTCGGCAGGATTGCTCCCCAAGATCCTTGCGATGCAGTTGGATCCGTATCTCGCCGCGCCCCTGTGGCCGGATTCGTTGTCGCTGGCCGGTATTCAGGCCCGCCTGGGTATCGACGCCGGTAAGTGGGACGAGCGTGCGATGGCGGAGGTCGCCGTCCGAAACAGGGCAAACGCGCATCCGCTGGCCCAGCTGACCGAGCCTCTGGACGTCGAGACCCTCCTGCGCACGGACTACATCGCCGATCCCCTACGCGCCCACGACTGCGCACCGGTGACGGACGGGGCGTCGGCGATCGTGTTGGCTTCGGGCGATCGGGCGCGTGAGCTCCGCGAGAACCCGGCATGGGTCAGTGGGATCGAGCATCTCGTCGACTCACCCGAGATCGGAGCCCGAGATCTGACGACGGCGCCATCGGCTCACAACGCGGCACTGAAGGCGTCGGGAGGGGACCTGGCAAGCATTGCGTCGGCCGAGTTGCACGCGCCGTTCACACATCAGGAATTGATTCTGTCGCAGTGGCTTTCGAGTGACACCGTCGTGAATCGCTCCGGCGGAACACTCGTCGGGAACGCGATGTTCTCCGCCGGCCTCGAACGCATCGGCCACGCCGCGACGCGCATCTTCGACGGCATCGACGACCGCGTGCTCGCACATGCGACGAGCGGTCCACTGCTGCAACAGAATCTGGTCGCAGTCATGGAGGGGAGATAGATGAGCAAGCAACCCGCCGCTGTTCTCGGCACCGGCCAGACGCACTACGTCGCCAAGCGGCACGACGTCTCGATGTCCGGCCTGCTGCGCGAGGCGATCGACCGTGCGATGACCGACGCCGAGGTGACGTGGGACGACATCGATGCCGTCGTCGTCGGGAAAGCTCCCGATCTGTTCGAGGGCGTCATGATGCCCGAGTTGTTCATGGCCGACGCCATCGGTGCCACGGGGAAGCCGCTGCTCCGCGTCCACACCGCCGGGTCCGTCGGCGGCTCGACCGGGGTCGTGGCGTCGTCGCTCGTGCAGTCGGGGGTGCACAGGCGAGTGCTGGCGGTGGCATGGGAGAAGCAGTCGGAGAGCAATGCCATGTGGGCGTTGTCGATTCCGATTCCGTTCAACATGCCTGTCGGCGCGGGCGCGGGAGGTTACTTCGCGCCGCACGTGCGGTCGTACATTCGACGCTCGCATGCACCGGAACACATCGGCGCGATGGTCGCCGTCAAGGACCGTCTGAATGGCGCGAAAAATCCGTATGCCCACCTGCGACAACCGAACATAACGCTGGAATCGGTACAGGCGTCGCAAATGCTGTGGGATCCCATACGGTACGACGAGACCTGTCCGTCGTCCGATGGGGCGTGTGCCGTCGTCATCGGGGACGAGACCTCCGCGCGCGCACGGGAATCCGACGGCAAGAATGTGGCGTGGATTCACGCGACGGCGATGCGCACCGAGCCGACGACGTTCGCAGGCCGTGACCAGGTCAGCCCGCAGGCGGGCAAGGATGCCGCCGCGGCACTGTGGAAAGCAGCCGGAATCACCGATCCACTGACCGAGATCGACGCTGCTGAGATCTACGTTCCGTTCTCGTGGTTCGAGCCGATGTGGCTGGAGAACCTCGGGTTCGTGGGCGAAGGTGAGGGCTGGAAGCTGACCGAGGCCGGTGACACCGCGATGGGAGGAACGTTGCCGGTCAACTGTTCCGGCGGCGTACTGTCGTCGAATCCGATCGGGGCGTCGGGGCTGATCCGGTTCGCGGAAGCCGCGATGCAAGTGATGCACAGAGCGGGCGACCACCAGGTCGACGGCGCAAGGAAAGCGCTTGCCCACGCGTACGGCGGTGGATCACAATACTTTTCGATGTGGGTCGTAGGGAGCGAGCAGCCGTGAAGTACACCGTCGGAATTGCGATGACGCCGTTGGACGAACTGACCACCTTGGCCAAAACCGCCGAGGAATGCGGCTTCTCGTCGATCGCACTACCGGATTCGTTGTTCTACATGGAGAGCCAGGCCGCGGACTATCCCTACACGCCCGACGGTTCGCGCATGTGGACCGCAGAGACGCCGTGGGTCGACCCGCTGATCGGTGCGGCCGCGATGGGTGCAGTGACGTCGCGCATCGAGTTCTACACGCAGGTACTGAAACTGGGTTCACGCAACCCGGTTCTTCTGGCACGCCAGGTCGGTTCGGTAGCCGCGATGACCGGCAACCGATTCGGCTTCGGCGTCGGAATCGGCTGGGCACCCGAGGAATTCGAGTGGTGCGGGGTTCCCTACGAGCGGCGAGGCAAACGCGTCGACGAGATGATCGACGTCATCAAGCTGATCCTAGGCGGCGGCATGGTCGAACATCACGGTGAGTTCTACGACTTCGACAAGTTGCAGATGAGCCCGACGCCGACGAAACCGGTGCCGTTCTACGTCGGTGGTCATACCGACGTGGCGCTGCGACGGGCTGCCCGCGTCGGAGACGGCTGGACGTCGGCGATGATCAAGTTCGACGACCTGGTGTCCGTCATCGCCCGGCTGCGTGCGTTGCGCGTCGAATACGGAAAGGCCGACGAGCCGTTCGAGATCCAGACAGTGTGCATCGACCGCTTCGGCAAGGACGGATTCGCGGAGCTCGAGGAGGCCGGGGTCACCGACATCATCACTGTGCCCTGGGTGTTCGACGGCATCGGGTTCGACGGGCCTCTGGAGGCGAAGCAGGATTCGTTGCGACGGTTCGCTGATGCTCATGTGCACGAAAATACATAGCGGGTTATGTATTTTCGTGCACATGAGCGCTAGTGCCTGACGGGACAACCACCCGTGTAATCGACGCGAAACTCCTTGACCCCGTTGAGCCATCCGGACCGCAGACGCCTCGGGTCGGCGACCTTCGTGATGTCCGGGATGTTGTCGGCGATGGCGTCGAACATCAGGCCGATCTCCATGCGCGCCAGGTTGGCGCCGATGCAGTAGTGCGCGCCGTGGCCACCGAACCCGACGTGCGGGTTGGGGTTTCGGGTGATGTCGAACCGGTGCGGATCGTCGAACACGTCCTCGTCGAAGTTGGCCGATCCGTAGAACATCGCGACACGTTGGCCTGCTTTGATCGTCGTCCCGCTGAGCTCGAAATCTTCGAGAGCCGTGCGCTGGAATGCGGTGATCGGGCTTGCGTAGCGGACGATTTCGTCTGCCGTGGTGGCTGGACGCTCCTTCTTGTACAGCTCCCATTGGTCCGGGTTCGCCATGAACGCGGCCATGCCGTGCGTGATCGCGTTGCGGGTCGTCTCGTTGCCTGCGACCGCGAGGATGATGACGAAGAACCCGAACTCCTCGGGGGCCATGTGATCGCCGTCGATGTCGGCGTTGATGAGCGTGGTGATGATGTCGTCCTTCGGACATTTCCGCCGCTCGTCGGCCATCTGATAGGCGTAGCTCAAAATCTGGGTCGACGCCTCGACCGGGTCGATGTCGAAATCCGGGTCGTCGTACGACGTCATCTCGTTGGACCAATCGAAGATTTTCTTCCGGTCCTCCTGCGGAATTCCGATCAGGTCGGCGATCGCCTGCAACGGCAGTTCCGACGCGATTTCGGTGACGAAGTCGCCGTTCGGGTTCTTCGCCGCGTTCTTGACGATGATGTCTGCCCGGCGTTCGAGTTCGGCACGCAGTCCGTTGATCGCCTTCGGCGTGAATCCCTTCGACACGAGTTTGCGCGTCTTGGTGTGTTGCGGCGCATCCTGATTCAGCATCACGAACCGTTGCAGCTCGATCTGCTCGCGTGTGATGTCGTCGTTGAAACGGGGTAGCGCGGTGTTCTCTCGACTCGAGAATATGTCGCTGCGTTTCGAGATCTCCTTGACGTCAGCATGCTTGGTGACGACCCAGTAGCCGTCGTCGTGAAATCCGCCGACTGTCGGAGCTTGTGGGCACCACCAGATGGGCGCCGTCTTCCGCAGCTCGGCGAATTCCTTCACCGGTATGTGGCTTTCGTAGATTCCGGGATCGGTGGGGTCGAAACCCTCCGGAAGATCGGGACGCGTGAGGTCCGGTCGTACTGTCACTGGCTCTCCTGACATCTGCAACACGTTCTAGGTTTATTCAAACACAGGGATCGATTCGGCGGAAGAATACGTTCCATTCAGATAGAGAACGTGTTCTACTTTTGAGAAAGAACAGGGAGGAAACGCCGTGGGTGAACCAGTCATCGTCGAGGCCGTCCGCACACCGATCGGCAAGAGAGGCGGGTGGCTGTCGGGCCTCCACGCCGCCGAACTGCTCGGATTCGCGCAGCGCGGCGCACTTGACAGGCTGGGTATCGACACCGTCCAGCAAGTCGTCGGCGGCTGCGTCACGCAGGCAGGCGAGCAGTCGAACAACGTCACCCGCACCGCGTGGCTGCACGCAGGCCTCCCCTGGCAGACCGGATGCACGACGGTCGACGCCCAATGCGGTTCCGCACAGCAGGCGACGCACCTCGTCGCGGGATTGATCGCTACCGGCGCGATCGAGACCGGCATGGCGTGCGGCGTGGAGTCGATGAGCCGAGTTCCGTTGGGCGCCAACGTAGGTGACAACGCTGGTCCACGACGGCCCGAGTCATGGGACATCGATCTGCCCAATCAATTCGAGGCCGCCGAACGCATTGCTCGACGCCGTGGCCTCGCTCGCGCCGATCTCGACGCGCTCGGTGTGCGTTCGCAAGCGTTCGCGAAACGCGCGTGGGACGAGGGTCGATTCGATCGCGAGGTGCTGCCGGTACGCGTCGGCGACGACACCGTCACGCGAGATCAAGGCCTACGCGAGACGACAGCCGATTCGCTGGCAGGCTTGAAACCGGTGATGCAGGACGGCCTACACACGGCAGGCACGTCGTCGCAGATTTCCGACGGGGCGGCGGCGCTGATCCTGATGGACGCCTCGCGAGCGGCGGAGCTGGGCCTGACGCCGCGCGCTCGGATCGTCACACAATGCCTGGTCGGAGCCGAAACCGAGTTCCATCTCGACGGGCCGGTTCAGGCCACCGCACGCGTTCTGGAACAGAGCGGGATGAAGATCGGCGATCTCGATCTGTTCGAGGTGAACGAGGCTTTCGCGTCGGTTCCCCTGTCGTGGGCGTCGGTGCATGGCCCGGACATGGACAAGGTGAACGTCAATGGCGGCGCACTTGCGTTGGGCCATCCTGTCGGAAGTACGGGGGCGCGGCTTCTCACCACCGCCTTGCACGAATTGGAGCGGCGCGACGGCTCGACGGCACTGATCACGATGTGCGCCGGCGGCGCGTTGTCGACCGGAACGATCATCGAACGAGTGTGAAAAGCGACCGAAAAGTACGTTCCGATAGCAGTTTTCGTCTCTGCACAGCGGTTATTCACCGGCTATCATCGAGGGTGCCGCATGCACCACGCATGCGGCCATGACGGTAGGTCGAAAGAAGAATTCCGATGTCCGCAGATTTCGCGGCCAGACTGAACACGCTCTTCAACACGGTGCATCCGCCAGGTCGTAAACCACATACCAACGCCGAGGTCGCCGACGCATTGGCCGACGGTGGTCACCAGATCTCCAAGCCGTACATCTCGCAGCTACGCTCCGGGCAACGCACCAACCCGTCGGACGACACCGTCGCCGCGCTCGCCCGGTTCTTCAAGGTCAAATCCGACTATTTCTTCAACGACATCTATGCCATGAAGGTCGACAACGATCTCGACCTCATCACGCAGATACAGGGGTACGGGCTGCGTCGGCTGTCGTCGCGCGCGTTCGACCTGTCCGAGGACTCTCAGAACCTACTGAGCTCGGTGGCCGAGAAGCTCCGCGTCAGCGAGGGTCTGCCCGAAGTCCCACCGGACAGCACTCGCTGACTGCGACGCTAGCTGCTCGCGGCCTTGGCTGCGATCCGCGCCTGCACCTCGGGACGACGCAGAGGCGGGAGCGTGGGTGGCGGCTGGCGTCGCTCGGGAAGCGCGTCGAGCAGCCGATGAGTCGTCGCGGTCACTTCGGCGACGGCCTTCTCGAATGCGTCGCGCGTCGCGTCGGACGTCTTTTGCACGCCGCTGATCTTGCGGACATACTGACGCGCCGCGGCCTCGATCTCGTCGTCCGTCGCATGCGGTTCCAGCCCACGCAGTGTGGTGATGTTTCGGCACATGCCCGCCACGATAGCCCTGCTCTAGCTCCCCAGCAGCCCTTCGAGCGCACGCATGCACAGCGCTTTGACGTCGTCCTCGGAGATGGTCTTGCGGTCGATCCAATCGATACACACGGCGCGGACGAACGACACCCATCCCCGCAGCGCTGCCTTGGTGACCTCGTTCCGCATGTCCGCGGGGAGCGCGGCGAGAATGCGTTCCTGTTGCGCCTCGAACTCGGCCGTCAGGATCGACTGAATCTCGTTGTCGCCCAGCATCGATCCACGATTGACCGCCCTGACACCGTGTTCGTGTTCGACGGCGTATCGGATGTAGGCGTCGAGTCCGGCCGCGACCTGTTCGACGACCGGCAGGGCTGTGTCCGGCGCCGTGATGTCGAGGATGCGCGAGGATTCGACGCGAATGATCTCGGTGAAGAAGTCCCGCTTCGACGGGAAGTAGTGGTACATCAGGCCACGTGAGACGCCCGCGAGGTCTGCGACTTCCTCGATCCACACGTCGTCGTACGGCCGGTCGGCGAAGAGCCGCGACCCGATGTCGAGCAGTTGCGTTCTCCGCTCGGCGGGAGACAGACGTTTCCTCATGGCGCCCCGAATGCTACTTGACACCGGTTCAGTAGCGAGTACGTTCGTTGTTGTATCCGAGTTCAGTAACGAGCGAGAGGTACTGCCCATGTCCACCGACGTCGCATTCCGCGCATCGGCACTCCCCCATCCACCCAAGCGCGTGCCGGTCATCGGCGACGTCCTCGGTGCGCATGTGTCCACTCCCGTGCAGGATTCGATGGCTCTCGCCAAGTCGCTCGGGCCGATCTTCGAACGGGTGGTCCTGGGCCGGCGGTTCGTCATCGTGTCCGGCGCCGACCTGGTCGAGGATCTGTGCGACGAGAACCGATTCGTCAAACACGTCGCACCCGCGGTGGAGGGCCTGCGCTCCATCGGCGGCGACGCGCTGTTCACCGCGTACTCGCACGAACCGAACTGGCAGAAGGCACACGACCTCCTGCGTCCGGCCTTCGCGCAGAGCGCCATGCGCAGCTACCACGACATCATGGTCGACGTCGCCTCCGACCTGTCGCGGCGCTGGCGCGAGCACACCAGGGTCGACGTCTCGTCCGACATGACGAAGCTGACGCTCGACACCATCGGCCGCACCGGCTTCAGCTACACGTTCGACTCGTTCACCCGCGACGAGCGACATCCTTTCGTCGATGCGATGGTGCGCACCCTGACCCACAATCAGCGACGCGAAGTGCTGCAGCTACCGATCGTCAGCGACGTGTGGTTTCGTCGGCGCGATCGGCAGAACGAGAAGGACAAGCAGTACATGGCCGATCTGCTCGACGACATCATCCGGAAGCGGAGAGACAGCGGCATCTCCTCGGACCGGCCCGATCTGCTCGACATCATGCTCGACGCAGCCCGCGACGCCGACAATCCCAATGCGTTGGACGAGGTCAACATCCGGCAGCAGATCGTCACGTTCCTCATCGCCGGACACGAAACCACCTCCGGCGCTCTGTCTTTCGCGCTCTACTACCTGTCCCGGCATCCCGAGATCTTCGCCGCAGCTCGTGCCGAGGTGGACGAAGTGTGGGGCCGCACCGTGTCAGGCAACGACGCGCCGGCGTTCGAGCAGGTTCCAAAACTGCGGCTGGTCAGGCGCATCCTCGACGAAACGCTCCGCCTGTGGCCGACGGCTCCCGCGTTCGCACGAGAAGCGCGTCGGGACACCGTGATCGGCGGTACGTACCCGATGCAGAAAGGCGATTGGGCTCTCGTCCTGATTCCCGGTCTCCACCGCGACCCGGTGTGGGGCGACGATCCGGAGCGGTTCGATCCGGATCGCTTCCTGTCCGCCGGTGTCCGGTCACGGCCGGGGCATGTCTACAAACCATTCGGGACCGGTGAGCGCGCGTGCATCGGCCGGCAGTTCGCCATTCACGAAGCCGTACTCGTTCTGGGAACGATCTTGCAGCAGTTCGACATTCGTGCCGATCCCGACTATCGCCTGAAGATCGAAGAACGCCTGACGCTGATGCCGAAGGACTTCGAACTGACTATCTCAGTCCGGCAGTAGCGGAACGGATATCCCTGTATTTCGACCCAGCAGCACTCCTCTCGTCAGGGCCTTCTTTCCGAATTTGTTGTGTACGCCGTCGAGGGCCACGTCCAGCGCCGAGGCGCTGGGTGCGTCCTGCGCCTTGTCGAACTGCAACTCCAACTGCTCGGCCCCACTGCGCTCGATGTTCGACACCGTGACGCCGACGAGAGTGATCCCGCGCTCGGCGATGAGGGTCACCGCGTCGCGCAGCAAGGTCAACGCCGCGTCCTCGATGTCGCGGGTGTCGGCCGTCGCTCGTGGGAGCGTGTGCGAGCGGGTGACGCGAGTGAAGTCGGCGAACCGCAGCCGCAGCACCACGGTGCGCCCGGTTCGATCCGCCGCCCGCATGCGCTGCGTCACGCGGTCGATCAACGCGATGAGCGACGCTTCCACGTCCTGCGGGGACGTCGGACCGCGCCCCAACGCATGCTGCGCACCGATGGAACCGCGTCCGCGGTAGGTCTTGACCTGACGTGGATCCCGATTGTTGGCGAGCGCATGCAGGTGACGACCGGCGCCCCTGCCGAGAATCGACACGATCGACGCCTCGCTGTGCGCGGCGATGTCCCCGATGGTGGTGATGTCGAATGCATGCAGCTTCTCCGCGGTGACCTTGCCGACGCCCCACAGTCGCTCGATCTTCAACGGATGCAGGAACTCGAGCTCCTTGCCGGGCTCGACGAGCAGCAATCCGTTGGGCTTGCCGACGGCACTGGCGACCTTCGCGAGGAACTTGGTGCACGCGATGCCGACGGTGATCGGTAGCCCGACCTGCTCACGGACGTCTCTGCGCAGCCGCTCGGCGATCTGCACCGGCGTACCTGCGATCTTGCCGAGCCCACCGACCTCGAGAAATGCCTCGTCGACCGAGATGCCTTCCACCAGCGGCGTCGTTTCCCTGAAGATGTCGAACACTGCCCTGCTGGCGTCGATGTACGCGTCCATGCGAGGTGGCACGACGATGGCGTGTGGACACAGCGCGCGTGCCTGACCTCCACTCATCGGTGTCCGCACCCCGTACGCCTTGGCCTCGTAGCTGGCGGCGAGCACGACTCCCCCGCCGACCAGCACCGGCTTGCCACGCAACCGGGGATCGTCCCGCTGCTCGACCGACGCGTAGAACGAATCGAGGTCGGCATGCATGATGCTGGCCTGCGGTAGTTCGTCGAAGTCGGGCACGAACATATGTTCGCACGACCCACCGACAAGTTCGAGCCCCGCAAAGACACCCCCGAGCGCCTACCTCGCCGGTACCATTCACCAAGCATTTGCTTGCCGCACGCACCGGGGGGACACAGTGGAGGCAGACACAGTGGAGGCAGGGGACACAGTGAGTATCGAAATGCACACCAGCCCGGCCGCGCTACGCCGCGCCGTCGAGCAGTTCGGCGACCTCGACGCAGTAGTGGACGACGACGTCCGATGGACTTTTCGCGATCTCCATCGACAGGTCGCGATCGTCGCCCGAGCCCTCGTCGCGCGTGGCGTCGCGGCTGGGGACCGCGTCGCGATCTGGGCGCCCAACACACACCACTGGGTCGCGTCGGCGCTGGCTGTTCACTATGCGGGCGCCATCGTCGTTCCGATCAACACCCGTTACAAGGCCACCGAGGCACACGACATCCTGACACGTAGCCGAGCCGTCGCATTGTTCGTGGCGGGGGAATTCCTCGGCGTCGACAGATTCGCCGAACTGAAAGCCGTCGGACTTCCCGTCGGCTTGCTGACCGTCATCCGGCTGGGCGGGCAGGTTCCACAGAACGACACCGCCATTCCGTGGTCGGATCTGCGGTTCCTCGGGGCAGCAGCGACCGAGGACGCCGTCGAGACGCGGGCGGACGGTGTCGGCGCGGACGACGTCTCGGACATCCTGTTCACATCGGGGACGACGGGCCGAAGCAAGGGCGTTCTCAGTGCGCATCGGCAGCTCATCGGCGTCGCACGGGCGTGGGCCGACTGCGCGACGCTGAACTCCGACGACCGTTATCTCGTCATCAACCCGTTCTTCCACAGTTTCGGGTACAAGGCCGGGATGGTCGCGGCGCTTCTCACGGGCGCCTGCATCGTGCCGCACTCGGTGTACGACGCCGAGACAGCGATGGGGATCGTCGAACGCGAACGCATCACGGTCCTCCCCGGCGCGCCGACGATCTTCTCGACCATCCTCGATCACCCGTCGCGGCCTCGCCACGACCTGTCGACGCTCCGAGTCGCCGTGACCGGAGCCGCCGTCGTCCCCGTCGCGCTCGTCGAACGCATGCAGAACGACCTGAAGCTCGACGTCGTCCTCACCGCGTACGGACTCACCGAAGCCGTCGTGGCAACGATGTGCCGCCCAGGCGACGACGCGCGGACCGTCGCGACGACATCCGGTCGCGCGACGGCCGACATGGAGGTGAAGATCGCGTCGTCGGGCGAGATTCTTCTCCGTGGTCCGAACGTCATGCTCGGCTACCTCGACGACCATGCAGCCACATCGGAAGCGATCGACGACGACGGGTGGCTGCACACCGGCGACATCGGAATCCTCGACGGCCGTGGGTATCTCACGATCACCGATCGCCTCAAGGACATGTACATCGCTGGTGGTTTCAACGTGTATCCGGCGGAGATCGAGCAGTCCTTGGCGAGGCTGCCGGGCGTCGCGGAGTCCGCTGTGGTCGGAATCCCCGACGATCGGCTCGGCGAGGTCGGTCACGCGTTCGTCGTGCCGCGAGAGGGATCGACGCTGACGGCGGACGACGTCGTCGCCTACTGCCGGGAACAGATGGCGAACTTCAAGGTCCCGAGAGTCGTCACGTTCCGAGAGTCGTTGCCGCGCAATGCCAGCGGGAAGGTTCTCAAGACCGAATTGCGCTGACGCACCCGTGCGTGCGTAGTTGGTCCAGGTTGTCACTACGCACGCACAGGCGCCGAAGGCGCACTACAACCAAGTATCCGCCGAGGTCGAGGTCAGGAACGCCTCGAGGTCGTCGCGCCACGGGGCCGGGACGGTCTTGTCGGGCTCGATGCCGGTGTATTGACCCCGGTAGAACAGGAGCGGACGCTCGCCGGTGATCTCACCGAGCGAATGGACCCTCCCGATGACGACGACGTGGTCACCGCCGTCGTGGACCTTCTCTACGGTGCAGTCGACGTGCGCAAGAGCGCCCGCCAGAACCGGGGAGCCCAGATCCGATGGTCGCCAGTCGATTCCGGCGAACTTGTCGGCCTCACGCGAACCGAACCGAGCACACGCCCTCTGCTGCTCCTCGCCCAACACGTTGACGGCAAAGAATCCCGTCTTCTCGATCGCCGCCCACGACCTGGATCCCTTTGCTGGACAGAACAGTACGAGCGGCGGATCGAGCGACAGCGCCGCGAACGACTGACACGCGAACCCCACAGGTCCACCGTCCACAGTGGTCGTCACGACCGTGATCCCCGTACAGAACTGTCCGAGAACAGTTCTGAAGACACGGGGATCGAGGGTCACTGCTTCGATCCCACCGTGAAATCGTGGCCCCACAGGCTGACCGCGGTACTCTCCCGCGCAACCCATTTCTCGTCCTCGACCTGTCTACCCTCACAACCGAATTCGACGTCGAATCCACCGGGAGTCTTCATGTAGAACGACAGCATCAAATCGTTGACGTGCCTGCCCAGCGTCGCCGACATCGGCACCTTGCGGCGCAGCGCACGATCCAGCGCGAGGCCGACGTCGTCGGAATTCTCGACCTCGATCATCAGATGCACGATCCCACTCGGCGTCGGCATCGGCAGGAACGCCAAGCTGTGATGACGCGGATTGCACCCGAAGAACCGCAGCCACGCGGGCGGACCGTCGGCCGGTCTACCCATCATCTGCGGCGGCAGCCGCATCGAATCACGCAGCTTGAATCCCAGAACGTCGCGGTAGAAACGCAGCGACGCCTCGTCGTCGTCGGTCGACAACACGACGTGACCGAGACCCTGCTCCCCGGTGACGAACCGGTGGCCGTACGGGCTGACGACACGTCGATGTTCCAGTGCCGCACCGTGAAAAGCCTCGAGCGTGTTGCCCGACGGATCCTCGAACACGATCAGCTCGTCGACGCGGCGGTCCTGCACCTGCTCGGCGGTACCTTCCTTGTACGGGACACCCGCACCGTCCAACGCATCTCGAATCTGCTGCAGCTCAGCCGCGTTCGCAGTCTCCCACCCCGACACGAGCAGTCGGTCCTCGTCCCCCGGCACGATGACGAGCCGAGCCGGAAAGTCGTCCATACGGAGGTACAGCGCTCCTGGCGTGACGCCCTTGCCCTCCACCATGCCGAGCACCTTCAGCCCGTACTCCCGCCACGCCTCCATGTCAGTGGCTTCGACGCGCATGTACGCAAGCGAACGGATTCCCATGTCAGCTCCCCTCGGTCAGGAAAGCGGTTGTCAGAGAGTTGAACTCGTCTGCCTTCTCCACCTGAGCCCAGTGGCCGCACTGGCCGAACACGTGCAGCTGCGCCCGCGGGATGGTCTTGAGCGCCACCAACGCGCCGTCGATCGGATTGACCCGGTCCTCACGGCCCCAGATCAGCAACACCCGCTGACGAAGCTTGTACGCCTCACGCCACAGCATGCCCTTCTCGTAATCCGCCCCGGCGAACGACTTTCCCATCGCCCGCATGGCCGCGATCGACTCCGGCGTCGACGCCTGCTCGTACCGTTGCTCCAGGAGTTCGTCCGTGATCAGAGACTGGTCGAACACCATGACCTTCAGGAACGCAGCGAGCTTGTCCTTCGACGGGCCCGGTGGCGCAGCGAAGTTCCCGAGATTCTTCACTCCCTCCGTCGGATCGGGCGCGAACAGGTTGATGCTCAACCCTCCGGGACCCATGAGCACCAACCTGCCCGCCCTCTTCGGATAGTCGAGCGCGAACCGAACGGCAGTGCCGCCGCCCAGCGAATTACCCAGCAGGTGAACACGATCGATCCCCAGGTGGTCCAGCAGATCCTTCAGCGCGGAGCTGCTGTGCACGAAGTACTGGGGATGTTCGGTCGGCTTGTCGGACTTGCCGAAACCCGGTTGGTCGACACACAACACGTGAAACCGCTGCGCCAGAACCGGAATGTTCGCCGCGAAATTGGACCATCCCGACGCGCCCGGCCCGCCACCGTGCAGCAGCACAATCGTCGTGTCGTTCCCGATTCCCGCTTCGTGATAGTGCATCGTGAGGTCGTCGCGCACCCGAGCGAATTTCGACGTCGAGTCGTACGTGATCTCCTGCGCCACAGCGGTCATACCATCGTGTCCTTCAACGGGAGGCCGAATTCTCCGCCCCCGAACATCTGATATGCCCGCTCGGGATCGTTCGCCGCGTGCACGCGTCCGGCATGCGCGTCGCGCCAGAAGCGTTGCAGCGGAGCGGAGTTCTGCAACGCCGTCGCCCCTGCGCTCTCGAACAGTAGATCGATCGACGCGACGGACCGTCCCGTCGCACGGACTTGATCGCGTCGGGCACGCAGTCGCAGTTCGATCGGTACTTCCTTGCCTGCTTTCAGCAGCGCATATTCGTCGGCGACGTTGCCCGAGAGCTGACGCCATGCGGCGTCGATATCGCTGCTCGCCTCGGCGATACGCACTTTGGCGAACGGGTCGTCCTTTCCGGTCTCGCCGACGAACGCCTTGCGCACCCGCTTGCCTTGATGCTCGACGTGCGCAGCGTACGCACCCTCGGCCATCCCGACGATCGGCGCCGAGATGGTCGTCGGATGGATTGTGCCCCAGGGCATTCGGTACACCGGTGCCGTATTTCGTTCGAGCCCCTCGGCGGTGCCCTCGTTCATCTTCTTGAAGCTCAGAACCCGGTGCGCAGGCACGAACCTGTCCTCGACGACGACGGTATTACTGCCGGTACCGCGCAGGCCGACGACATTCCAGACGTCGTCGATCCTGTAATCCTCGCGCGGCACGAGGAACGTCACGAAATCGACCGGGCGGCCGTCCTTGATGACCGGACCACCGAGCATCGCCCACGTCGCGTGATCACAACCGGAGGACCACTGCCACGCGCCCGACAGGCGGTATCCGCCGTCGCCGACGGTGCCCGCACCCATCGGCGCGTACGACGACGAGATCCTGACGTCCGTGTCCTGCCCCCAGACATCCTCCTGCGCCTGTTGCGAGAACAGCGCGAGGTGCCAGTTGTGCACACCGATGATCGAGCCGACCCATCCCGTCGAACCGCATGCGCTCGCGATCTTCTTGACCGCCGAATAGAACAGGACCGGATCCTCCTCGTACCCACCCCACTGCGCAGGCTGCAGCAACCGGAAGAAGCCGAGCTCCTGGAGCGACTTGACCGTCTCGTCGGGGAGCCGCCTGAGATCCTCGGTCTCCTGTGCGCGCTCGCGCAAGACCGGGAGTAGGGCATCGAGCGCGCCCAAAACCTCGTGAGTCATAACCTCGTGAGTCACCTGTGCCGCCTTCCGTGGATTCCCGTAAAGACTAGAACACGTTACCGCTCACTGTCGAGAACCCGTTCCACCGCTCTTACTAGCGCATTCCTACCCAATTCTATAACGTGTTCTACTGGGTGCGACGATCAGAACGAAGGGGTGCACATGGCCAAGATCCGTGAAATCGACGTCGGCGAGACACCGACCCGGTACGCCCGCGGCTGGCACTGCCTCGGACTGACCACGACCTTCTCCGACGGTGAACCACACGCGGTACACGCGTTCGGAACCAAGCTCGTGGTGTTCGCCGACGCGTCGGGCAAGATCGTGGTTCTCGACGGATATTGCCGCCACATGGGCGGCGACCTCACCCAGGGAACCGTCAAAGGCGACGCCATCGCCTGCCCGTTCCACGACTGGCGTTGGGGCGCCGACGGCAAGTGCACCGACATTCCCTATGCCCGACGGGTACCTCCGCTTGCCAGGACTCGCACGTGGACGACGCTCGAGCAGAACGGGCAGTTGTTCGTCTGGAACGACGCCGAGGGAAATCCGCCGCCCGAGGATGTGACGATCCCCCGCATCGACGGGGCGTACAGCGACGACTGGACCGAGTGGACGTGGAACTCGATGGTCATCGAGGGCGCGAACTGCCGCGAGATCATCGACAACGTCGTCGACATGGCCCATTTCTTCTACATTCACTACGCGTTCCCGACGTACTTCAAGAACGTCTTCGAGGGGCATATCGCGTCGCAGTACCTCAACACCAAGGGTCGCCCCGATATCGGCATGGCGTCGCAGTACGGGGGCGACACGCTTCTGAAATCCGAGGCGTCGTACTTCGGGCCGTCGTACATGATCAATCCGCTGATCAACATCTACGGCGGGTACGAGGTGAACAGCGTTCTGATCAACTGCCACTACCCGATCGATCAGAACTCGTTCGTGCTGCAATGGGGAATCACCGTCAAGAAACCCGAAGGAATCGACGACGCCACGGCGACCAAGCTTGCGGAGAAGTTCACCGAGGGAATCAGCGTCGGATTTCTGCAGGACGTCGAGATCTGGAAGAACAAGACCAAGATCGACAACCCGCTGCTGTGTGAGGAGGACGGACCGGTGTACCAGCTGCGGCGCTGGTACGACCAGTTCTACGTCGACGTCGCCGACGTCACCGACACGATGACCGGGCGGTTCGAGTTCGAGGTCGACACGACGAAGGCCAACGAGGCCTGGCAGCACGAGGTGGAGGAGAACCTCGCGCGCCAGGCGGCGGAGAAAGCAGATGCATGAACACGTGGGCCAAAGCTCCTGATTTCGTGAACGATCCGGCTCGGGTGCAGGAGATACGCGCCCAGACGGTCCGCGACAGGGAGCGCTACCTCGACGCGGGCCTCTCACCCGTGGAATGTCGCGCGTGCGGGACGTGTGTTCTGGTGCGCAAGAACAGCTTCAAGCAGACGTCGGTCCAGTGGACGTCCCCGCCGTCCGAGACGTGCCCGGTGTTCCGCGACGCAGGCGACTCGGCGACGCGCGACTCGTGCCCGCGGATGCAGGATTCGATCGATCATGCGGTATTGGAGGGACTAGTCCATGTGCATGGAAATACATAGCGGGCTATGTATTTCCATGCACGTGCGGCGAAGCCGCCTTCAACTCCAGAGCGATGTCGATCAGCTGATCCTCCTGCCCACCGACCAACTTTCGCGCCCCGGCACGGACGAGCAGTTCGGCCGAGGACACCCCGTACCTCTCGGCTTGACGCTCGGCGTGCCGGAGGAAGCTCGAGTACACCCCGGCGTATCCCATCATCAGCGCCTGCCGGTCGAGCAGACACTCCGCAGGCATGACGGGACGAACCACGTCCTCCGCCGCATCGCAGATCGCGAAGAAATCGATGCCCGTCTCGATGCCGAGCTTGTCGCACACCCCGACCAACGCTTCGACCGGCGTATTGCCCGCGCCCGCACCGAATCTGCGTGCGCTGCCATCGATCTGCCGAGCCCCTGCCCGCACCGCACAGATCGAATTGGCCACTGCCAGATCGAGATTCTCGTGTCCGTGGAAGCCCACTTGCGCGTCGTCGCCCAGTTCCGCCACCAGTGCGGCGACCCTATCGGTCACCTGCTCGAGCACCAACGCTCCCGCCGAGTCGACGACGTAGACACACTGACAACCGGCGTCCGCCATGATTCGTGCCTGCTTCGCCAGCGCCTCGGGCGGCTGCGAATGCGCCATCATCAGGAATCCGACGGTTTCGAGTCCCCGATCTCGTGCGAGTCCGAAATGCTGCACGGCCACGTCGGCCTCCGTGCAATGTGTCGCGATCCGGCAGATCGACGCGCCGTTCCCCTGCGCCGTCACGATGTCGTCCTTGACGCCGAGACCGGGCAGCATGAGGAACGCGATCTTGGCATTCTTCGCCGTGCTCGCAGCGGTCGAAATCAGCTCTTGCTCCGGCGTTTTCGAGAACCCGTAATTGAACGACGACCCACCGAGACCATCACCGTGCGTCACCTCGATGACGGGCACACCCGCGCCGTCGAGAGCTGCGACGATGCTGCGTACGTCCTCGGCAGTGAACATGTGCCGTTTGTGATGGGAACCGTCACGCAACGACGTATCGGTCACTCTGATCATGAAATCTTCTCCTCCACGAGACTCTTCGCCACTTCTTCGCCGACGCGCGTCGCCGCGGCCGTCATGATGTCGAGGTTGCCCGCGTAGGCGGGCAGGAAGTCGCCTGCCCCTTCGACTTCAACGAAGATCGTCACCTTCGCGAATCCACCCGACATGTCCGACGCTGTGTCGAACTGCGGTTCGTTGAGCAACCGGTACCCGGGCACGTAGTCGGCGATGTCGTCGGCCATCCGATGGATCGAGGCGGCGATTGCGTCGGTGTCGGCGTCGTCGGGAATGGCGCAGAAAATGGTGTCTCGCATGATCATCGGCGGATCGGCCGGGTTCAGGATGATGATCGCCTTACCGCGCGCTGCGCCACCGATCTGTTCGATCCCTCGGCTCGTGGTCTTGGTGAACTCGTCGATGTTCGCCCGCGTACCCGGTCCCGCGGACAGCGACGCCACCGACGCGACGATCTCGGCGTACGGCACGTCGACCACCCGCGACACTGCGTGCACCATCGGGATGGTCGCTTGCCCGCCGCACGTGATCATGTTGACGTTCGGCGCGTCGAGGTGAGCGCGCAGATTGACGAGTGGTACGACGGCAGGTCCGACGGCCGCAGGCGTCAGGTCGATCGCCCGAATTGCCGCCTCCGCGTATCGTGGTGCGGCCTCGCGGTGCACATATGCGGACGTCGCCTCGAACACCAGATCCGGCTTGTCGTCCTGCGCGAGCAGCCAGTCGATCCCGTCTGCGCTGGTCTCGAGCCCCAGCCTCGCGGCACGCTTCAATCCTTCACTGGCAGGATCGATTCCGATCATCCAGCGTGGCTCGACGAGCTCCGATCGCTGTAGCTTGTACAGCAGATCGGTGCTGATGTTGCCCGAACCGACGATTGCAGCCGTCGCTTTCGCCATGGTGCGATCCTTTCCGTTTCAGAAGAATTCGAGATTCACGGTGCCAAGCCCCGCGAACTCTGCACGGAACCGATCACCGGCACGTGCATCGATTGCCCGCGTGCACGACCCGGGCAGCACGATGTCACCCTTCTTCAGGCGGACACCGAAGCCATCCACCTTGCGGGCCAACCACGACACCGCCGTCACCGGATTCCCCAGAACCGCATCGCTGCGTCCTTCTGCTATCCGGATGCCGTTGCGCCACAACACTGCATCGATAGCCAGCAGGTCGATGTCCGCGGGCGGCACCCGCTGCTCACCCAACACGAACCCCGCCGACGACGCGTTGTCGGCGATGGTGTCGGGTAGCCCTATCTTCCAGTCTCGTATTCGACTGTCGATCAGCTCGATCGACGGGGCGACGAACTCCGTGGCCTCCATGACATCGTCCACCGTGCACGACGCACCGGGTAGGTCGGCGCCGAGGACGAACGCGACCTCCACCTCGACCCGCGGATAACAGAACGTCGAAGAATCGACCGGAACAGTCTGGAACACTTCCATATCCGCGAGCAGATGTCCGTAGTCCGGCTCGTCGACACCCATCATCTGCTGCATCGCGAGGGACGACAACCCGACCTTGTGGCCGACCACCCTTGCCCCGTCGGAGACGCGTCGTCGAATGTTGATGAGTTGGATCTCGTAGGCGTCGACGACGTCGATGCCCGGCGCGTCGACCACGAGGGGCCCGATGGGCGACCGGTTCGATTCCGCGGCGGCCAGTCTGGCCGCGAGGTCAGATCGAGTCTGCGTCGACAGCATGCCGCTCTCCCAACGCCGCAGTGACACCGGCTCGCCGGCCGGAGAAGATGCAATCCGCCAGGGACAGGCCGCTCACGTAGGAATTGGAACAGAGCCCGACGGCAGTGCGCCCCGCCGCGAAGAGTCCCGGGATCGATTTCCCTGCTTCGTCTTTCACAGCGCCGGTGCCCTCGTCGACGACGAGGCCGCCGAGCGTGATCATCGCGCACGGATTCATCATCTTGCCGAGCGCGGTCCCGGCCGGGATGCCCGCGTCGTACAGCGTGAAGGGGCCCTGCGCGATAGGCCGCCGGAAGTCGTCGTGTTTTCCGAAGTCGTCCGGATGTCCCGACAAGATCGCCGCGTTGTGTCGCTCCACGGTCTCGCGTAGCCCGCGGGGGTCGACGCCCGCCGCGCGTGCGACCTCCTCGATGGTCATTCCTCGCACCGCAGTACTCCGCAAACCTGCGTTCTGCACTCGCTGGAACCAGAGCGATTGCCGCGGAAGCTGTTTCCTCGCGTCGCGACTCAGATCCGCGTCGACGAGAACCCATCCACGCCCACCGCCCGAATTCACGATCGCGTGTCCGATCGCAGCGCCGTACCTGGACTCGTCGACCATGCGCCTCCCCTGTGCGTCGACGAGCAACGAACCGAGAAAGGGCGACGGCGGAACGATGAATCGCCACGCCGATACGTTGCCCAATTTTGCTGTCGCAGCGCCGACGTCGGTCCCGAGCGCGATGCCGCTCCCGTCGTCGCCTGCGGTGCCGAGCGCGATCCCGCCGGTGTACTTCGGGGCATGTTCTCTCATCATCGCGCGATCGGCGACGAAACCGCCTGCACTGAGTACGACCCCGCGTCGCGCCTCGATTCTGACGACCTCGCAGTATTTCTTCTCGATGTGCGCGAGACGCCGCTCGAGCATGTACCGAAATTGTGGCGCATAGATTCCGGGTTTGGCCGACAGCGATCCCAGCACTCGATGCGCGCGTCGAATGTGCTCCGGCGCGTTCGCGACGGTGCGGCACACGATCCCGCGCACTCGGCCGTCCTCGACCACGAGGTCGCACGCCCGTGTCTGTGAAATCAGCTGCACCCCAGCTCTTTCTGCCGTACGAGCCAGGGGCCCGAACAACATCTTGCCCGACGTCCCTCGCCCCTTCGCGCGATGTCCCCGAGGCGCGGGCCTTGCCACGGCACGAAACTTGCCCGATGCTTCGCTGCCCGAGTAGTACAGGTAGTGGCGGTTGCTGGGATACGACGTCTTGTACGGGCACAGCGTCGACGAGAAGGGGACGCCCCGCGCCGACAACCACTCGATCGTCTCGGCGCTCCCCTCACAGAACCGTCGCAGCGTGTCCGGTTCCACCGCGTCGCCGACTTCTTCGGCGAGGTAGGCGTACATGTCGTCGACGGTGTCCTCAACGTTCGCCCCACGCTGCACCGACGTCCCGCCGCCCGCGTACACGATCCCGCCCGAGAGAGCGCTCGCGCCGCCGCCGCTGTAGCGGTCGATCGCGACGACGTCGGCACCCGCCTCGACGGCTTCCAGAGCGGCGGCCACTCCCGCGGCTCCGTACCCGACCACAACGACGTCGGTCTGCAGATTCCAGGTCACTGACTCGCCTCCCGAGGAGTAACTGTAACGTGTTTTCGTTCTGATCCCACACCAGGCTGATTCTTCCTGGCAGAAAGCATGGACTGACGCCCATACAATTCTATAACGTGTTCTACATGATCACGGAGGATTACGACATCGTCGTCGTCGGCAGCGGGGCAGGCGGCATGACCGCCGCCCTCACGGCGGCACACCGAGGACTGCGCGTCGTCGTCATCGAGAAGGCGTCGCACTTCGGTGGTTCGACGGCACGCTCGGGCGGCGGCGTCTGGATTCCAGGAAACGAGGCACTCGAGGCCGACGGCGTCGACGACACCCCCGAGGCCGCGCGCGAGTACCTCCACGCGATCATCGGCGACGTCGTCTCGAAGGAACGCATCGACACCTATCTCGAGCGAGGCCCGGAGATGCTCGGTTTCGTCCTGCGCACTTCGCCGTTGAAGATGCAATGGGTGCCCGGGTATTCGGACTACTACCCCGAGGCGCCGGGTGGTCGAGTCGGCGGCCGATCGGTGGAACCCACGCCGTTCGACGCGTCACGCCTCGGCAGCGAGATCGAGAACCTCGAGCCGGACTACGGCAAAGCACCTCTCAATGTCGTTCTCACCCAGGCCGATTACCGAAAGATCAACCTCGTACGACGCCACCCCAACGGCATCGCTCGCATCGCGCGTGTCGGAATGCGCTGGCTCAGAGCCAAACTCACGGGCCAGCACTTGCTCGGTCGTGGCCAGGCTCTTGCCGCGGCATTGCGCGCAGGGCTTCTCGACGCAGGCGTGCCAGTCCTGCTCGACACCCCGATGGACGAGTTGCTTCTCGAGGACGGTCGTGTCCGCGGTGTCACCAGCGGAGATCGGATATTTCGGGCTGCACTCGGCGTCGTGCTCGCGTCGGGCGGGTTCGAACACAACGAGACGATGCGTAAGCAGTACCAGCGCGAACCGATCGGCACCGAGTGGACCGTGGGCGCGAAGGCGAACACCGGCGACGGTATCCGTGCGGCACAGAACCTCGGAGCCGCAGTCGATCTGATGGACGATGCGTGGTGGGGCCCGTCGATCCCACTGACCGGCGGGCCGTGGTTCTGCATCGCAGAGCGCACGCTGCCGGGCGGGATCATGGTGAACGCGTCGGGGCGCCGGTTTCTCAACGAGGCGGCGCCCTACGTCGAGGCAGTGCATCGAATGTACGGCGGCGAGTACGGAATCGGCGACGGGCCGGGTGAGAACATTCCGACGTGGATGATCATCGACCAGCGCTACCGTGACCGCTACATCTTCGCGGGACTGCAACCGAAGAAGCGGTTCCCGTCCCGCTGGATCGAGGCCGGCGTCGTCGTCCAGGGCGCGACCATCGCCGAGCTGGCGGCCAAGACCGGCCTTCCCGCATCCGAGCTGACCGAAACGATCCAGCGGTTCAACGGTTTCGCGCGCTCGGGCGTCGACGAGGATTTCGGTCGCGGCACCAGCGGGTACGACAAGTACTACGGCGATCCGACCAACAAGCCGAACCCGACGCTCGGTGCACTGGACAAGCCGCCGTTCTACGCCGTGCAGATGGTGCCCGGAGACCTGGGGACCAAGGGCGGACTCGTCACCGATGCCGATGCCCGTGTCCTGCGCGACGACGGCAGCGTCATCGACGGCCTGTATGCCGTCGGCAACGCCAGTGCTCCGGTGATGGGCCATACCTACGCGGGTCCCGGTGCGACGATCGGGCCCGCGATGACATTCGCCTACCTTGCAGTTCTGGACATGGCAGGCAGGGACCACCGGTGATCGATCCGTCCGTTGCGCTCGGCGCCGAACTACCGCAGCAACACTTCGGTTGGACGACAAGCGATGTGCAGACCTACCACCTCGCGCTCGGTGCCGGCCGGCGGCATCTGAGCGCCGACGAACTCCGCTATCTCGACGACGCGGACCCGCAGGTGCTCCCGACGTTCGCCACCGTCGCCCCGACGTTCCATGCCACCGAAGCGCCGCGGGTGCACTTTCCCGGCATCGACATCGATCTGGCCAAGGTGGTGCACGGGACGCAGGAGGTCACGGTCCTCGGACCGATACCTGATGCAGGACAAGCGCGTTCGACGACGCGCATCGCCGATGTATGGGACAAGGGCAAAGCCGCGGTGATCCTGCAGGAAACAACTGCGACGGCACCCGACGGGACCGACCTGTGGCGTGCCACGTCGTCGATCTTCGCGCGGGGCGAAGGCGGATTCGGCGGCGAACGTGGGCCGTCGACCTCGGTCGTTCTTCCGAGCCGCGACCCGGATGTCGTGGTCGATGTTCCGACGATGCCTCAGCAGGCCTTGCTGTACCGCATGTGTGGAGACCGCAATCCCCTGCATTCGGATCCGCACTTCGCCTTGGCCGCAGGCTTTCCCGCACCGATACTGCACGGGCTGTGCACATACGGGATGGTGTGCAAGGCCGTCGTGGATTCCGTTCTTGCCGGTGACGCCGCAGCTGTGCACAGTTTCGCGGCCAAGTTCGCCGGTGTCGTCTACCCCGGTGAGACGTTGACGTGCCGCATCTGGGACGACGACGGCAGATACCTCGCCGCGGTCACCGTCCGCGACCGGGACCATGCACCAGCACTGACCGACGTCGTCCTGCTTACCCAGTGATCACTGACCGAACGGACTCGTATCCCATGCCCGAATTCAACCGTCGCCAGTTCATCGCCGCAGGCGCCGGAGCCCTCGCTGCCGCGTCGGTGATGCGCGCCGTTCCGGTGTCCGCCGCTCCATTCGGCAGCGTCGACGCCACCTTGCCCGCGCCGCCCGCCTTTCCGCCGGGAATTCCGTTGTATCAGCAGCGGTACCAGAACTGGTCGAAGGAGATCATCCGCGACGCCGTCTGGACGTGCTCGCCGACGACGCCGGACGACGTTGTCACGCTGGCGAACTGGGCTCACGCGAACTCGTACCGACTCCGCCCACGTGGGGCGATGCACGGGTGGACTCCGTTGACGATCGTCAACGGCGAGAACATCGAGCGATTCATGCTCGTGGACACGACGGTTCATCTGAACGGCATCACCGTCGACCCGTCGACATCCACGGTCACCGCGGGTGCGGGCGCGACGATCGAGGCGATCCTGCAGCAGTTGGAGAACAACGGCCTCGGATGGGTCAGCGTCCCCGCGCCCGGCGTGCTGACGGTCGCGGGCTCGCTCGCCGTCGACGCGCATGGAGCCGCGATCCCGGCAGACGGCGAAACACCGGTCTTCGGAACCACATACGGATCGTTGAGCAACCTCGTCACCTCGCTGACTGCAGTGGTGTGGGACGGAAACGCCTACGCATTGCGCACGTTCGAGCGGTCGGATCCCGAGATAACCCCGCTGTTGACGCATCTCGGACGGGCCTTCCTGACGTCGGTGACGATGCAGGCAGGCGCGAACACTCGGATGCGCTGCCAGAGTTACACGGACATCGGGTGGCGTGAGATGTTCGGCGCGGCAGGCGCTTCGGGCCGAACCTTCGAGAGCTACCTGGCCAGAACCGGTCGCGTCGAGGCGATCTGGTACCCGTTCACGGAGAATCCGTGGCTGAAGGTGTGGTCTGTCAGCCCTGTCAAGCCGCCGGAGTCGCGCGAGGTCACAGGGCCGTACAACTATCCGTTCTCCGACAATCTGCCCGAGGTCGCGTCCGATCTGATCGGGCAGTTGACGGCCGGAAACACCTTCATCGCACCGGCTTTCGGGCAGGTCTACTACGGGACGACGGTAGCCGGACTGGCCGCCACCGGGTCGTCGGACATCTGGGGCTGGGCTAAGGACCTGCAGTTCTACATCAAGCCGAGCACACTGTTGCTCACCGAGGGCGGCGGTGCTGTCATCACGAACCGGGCCAACGTCGCCCAGGTGATCCACGAGTTCACCGAATGGTTCGCCGGTCGCGTCGCCTACTACCAGTCCATCGGCCAGTACCCGATCAACGGTCCCGTCGAGATCCGATGCTGCGGGATGGACGATCCGGCCGACGTCGTCGTCGAGTCCGCGGGTCCACCGACGATCTCGGCGATGCGCCCGCGTCCCGATCACCCGGAGTGGGACACAGCCGTGTGGCTGAACGTGCTCGGCGTCCCGGGCACGCCGGGGATGTTCGCGTTCTACCGCGAGATGGAGCAGTGGATGCGCTCGCACTACACCGGCTCGTGGGCGACCTTCCGCCCCGAATGGTCGAAGGGCTGGGCGTTCAGCGCCGAGTTGCCGTACCAGGATCCCGTCGTCATCGACTCGACGCTGCCGAACACCTACCGCGAGGGAGTCCCGACGTCGGAGAACTGGGACACCGCGCGAGCGACGTTCGACGCCCTCGACCCCAATCGGATCTACAGCAACACCTTCATCGACCGGCTGCTGCCGTAGCGGGTGCCGGGGCGGGCTGGGGGTGCGCGATTCCAAGCCCTGGGTGGCCTTTCGCCGAGCTCCCCGCACGTGAAGACTGGGAAGCGCACCACTCGAGTCACCACGAAGGACTGTTTCCCATGCGCTCCACACTCGCCGCCGTCGCACTCGTCGCAGGCTCGCTCGCGCTCGGGTCAGGCATCGCGTCCGCGGCACAGATAAACGCAGCACAGATGCAGGGCGGCAACGCCGTCTACATCACCACCGGCCCGGCCGACCGCTGTCAGTCGTTCGCCGACGATGCCAACCGTTCGTTGTCGACCGGCGACGGGGCCGCAGCTCAGCAGATCGTCGACTCCGCCCAGGCCCAGGATTGCACGCTGATGCTCGTCGTTCCGTAGATCCGCAGGCATCGACGTGCCCCGGCAGCCGCTGGACCGCTGCAGTGCGACGACGATGCCGGAAAGAAAGCGACCGGGCGCCCTGGTGTGGGAAGTTGTACCAGGGCAACCGCGCACGGCGCGATACGGAAGGATGCACTGGGTGAAATGGTGGTGGTACCCGGCGCTGGGGACTTTCGCGTGCATCGGATACTTTCTCTGCTCACCCGGGATCGTGGCGGATTCGATCTACATCGCGATCGGACTGTCGTCGGTGGTCGCGATGCTCGTCGGGGTTCGAGTGAATCGCTCGAAGTCGATGCGAGCGTGGTACCTGATCGCGGCCGGCTCCGCATTCTGGGTTCTGGGCGACGCCGCGTGGCTCTGGATCTCCGAGGTCACCGGATCGGTGCCCCAACCGTCGGTCGCGGACGTCGTCTATCTCCTGGGCTACCCGGCCCTGGCCGCCGGCCTGTTCTCCCTCATTCATCGTGGGTGGCGACGCGGCGAGCTCAGCCACGTCGCCAACAGCAGCATCGTCATGGTGGCGTTCGGCCTGCTCATGTGGGTGTTCGTCATCGACTATCGCGCTGTCGACGTCTCGACAGCCGGAGGTGTCATCGGTGTCGCCTACCCGGCGATGGGCGTGTTCCTTCTCGGACTGCTCGTTCATTTCGTCGGCGGTGTCCAATGGCAGACGACGTCGTTCCGAGTGCTGACCGCAGCGATTCTCGCTGTCGTGTTCGCCGATACCGCGTCGAACTTCTCGTCGCTGGCGGGCTCGGGCAACGCCTCCGAACTGTCCGACGTCGGATATCTGGCGTTCTACGTGCTCGCCGGTACCGCTGCGCTGCATCCCTCGATGCGGACACTGCCACCACCTCGGGCCGACGGCGGTGCGCACACACGGGTTGTCGCGTCCTTCAACACCCCGGCCATTGCGATACTGACGCTTGCCGCGCTGGTCCCACCGACTGCCATGGCGATCATGCTGACCCGTGGCACTCCCGTCGCCCAGTGGGGTTGGGGAGTCGTGCTGTGCGCGGTCCTGCTCGTGTGCCTGGTGTTCCTTCGTGTCGTCGACCTGTTGCGGTTGCTTCATCAGCAGACGCAGTCGCTGCGATCGGTGGCCGAGACCGACACCCTGACCGGCCTGCGTAACCGCCGCGGCCTGCAGGAGTGGATCGACGCACGCCCCAACGAAGCGGATCCCCTCGCATTGCTTCTTCTCGACGTCGATCGCTTCCAGGAGATCAACGACACCTTCGGCCCCGAGATCGGCGACGAGGTCCTGTGCGTCATCGCTCAGCGTCTCGAGGGAGCGGTCGGCTCGCGAGGGGCCGTCGGTCGAGTGGGTGCCGACGAGTTCGCTGTCGCCCTCCACGCCGACGAGCGCGACGTCATGGCGATCGCTCGCGCGATGCACCGATCGCTGAAGGAGTCCGTCGCGGTGCGACAGACAACGCTCCTCGTCGAGGCGAGCGTGGGCGTCGCCATCGCGGACGACGGCGACACAGGGACCGACGGACTCATTCAGCGGGCAGGTCTCGCGGTGCATTCGGCGAAGACGGTCCAGCCGCGCATCACGCGCTACGACTCCTCCATGGACCGCGACAACAGCACGCAGTTGCTGCTGCTGAGCGACCTCACCGCAGCGATCGACGCCGGCCATCTCGAGGTGTACTACCAACCTCAAGTCGACCTCGCGACGATGGAGACCACGGGCGTCGAGGCGCTCCTCCGATGGAACGATCCGGTGCGAGGAGTGATGGAACCCGATCTGTTCCTTCCCATGGCCGAGCGCACCGGACTGATCCGTCCGATTGCCGAATTCGTTCTGACAGAAGCACTCTCGCAGCGGCACCGGTGGAGCCGAGCAGGTCTCGACCTGACGGTGTCGATCAACCTGTCGACGCGGAACCTTCTCGACACGGAACTGGTCGACCGGGTCGGGCGTGCACTGTCGGCAACCGGCAGCCAGGGCCGGGACCTCACGATCGAGATCACCGAGACCGTCGCCATGACGGACCCGTCCGTCGCGATCGAATCGATGCTCGGCCTCCGTCGACTCGGTGTCGGTCTCGCGATCGACGACTACGGGACCGGCTACAGCTCCCTCGCCTACCTGCAGCGCCTGCCGGTCCAACAGCTGAAGATCGACAAGATCTTCGTCCGCGACATGAATTCGATTCTGGCACATCACGTCATCGTGAAATCGACGATCGACCTAGCCCGGACCCTCGGATTCACCGTGACGGCAGAGGGCGTCGAGACCCGAGAGACGTTGCTCGAACTGCGCGAACTCCAGTGCACCACTGCGCAGGGCTACCACCTCGGGCATCCCGTCCCCGGCGACGACATCCCCGCCGCCGTGGCGGCTCTGCACGTGGAACTGAAGGAAGTCGCCCCACACCCATGAGCACACACTCCGCCACCCCACACTCCGCCACCCCACCCTCAGCCACCCCACACTCAGCCACCCCACCCTCCGCCATGTCGCTCTATACGGCGATCGCGTCGCGCCGCGACGTACGAGCCGAGTTCGATGGCACCTGCATCGACGACGCTGCGCTGCACCGCATTCTGTCCGCTGCCCACCAGGCTCCCAGCGTCGGGAACACACAACCGTGGGACTTCGTGGTGGTGCGCTCACCGGAAACGCTGTCGACGTTCGCCCGGCACGTCGGAGAGCAGCGGGGCGCGTTCGCCGAATCTCTCCCTCCGGAACGCAGGACCACGTTCGATCCGATCCGGATCGAAGGCATCGAGACCAGCCGCACCGGCGTGGTCGTCACGTACGACCCCACCCGCGGAGGATCACACATACTCGGGCGGGCCACGGTGGACGACACCGGCTTGTTCTCGGCGGTGCTCGCGATCGAGAACCTGTGGCTCGCCGCGGTGGCAGAGTCGATCGGCGTCGGGTGGGTGTCGTTCTACGACGAGGTGTTCCTGACCGAACTGCTCGACATTCCCGCACCGGTCAGGCCGATCGCGTGGCTGTGCGTCGGACCCGTCACAGAGTTCCAACGAACTCCGGATCTCGAGCGGTTCGGGTGGAGACACGGCCGCCCCCTGGCCGACGCGATCCATCACGAGAAGTTCGGCGGGACTCACGGAGCCTCGACCGGGTAGAGGTCGTCGGCACGCTCCTCGTCGAGAATCCACCGGTCGACGTCTTCGAGCGGTTCGACAACCGACTCGGCGTCAGCAGCCGGCGAGACTACGGGCCGCGAGACCGGTCGGGACAGCGGCTGCGGCGCAGACTCTTTCGATGAAACCGTCTCTATATCGTTCCAGGACAGCACTTCCGGTGAGGGAGGCACCGATACGGCGGTGTCGGCTGCCGGGCGCTCGGTATGCACGCTCACGGCAGACGCTTGTTCGACGATCGGCGCGGGTTCCGGTGTCTCGGACGGGATCCGCACCAGAATTCCGAGGCCGTGCGTCGCCGCGAGAAGGCTCACCGGGGCGACCGTTGCGATGACCGCCGACAAGGCCGGATGGAGCACCCCTGCGTGGGAGATGAAGGCATGCATCGCATTCGCCCCGATACTGACGAGAGCCGCGATGACGAGGACCCACCAGAAGAAGCGTCGCCCACTGCGTTGATCGTCGAATTGCGCCAGAGTGATGACCGAGATGGTGGCCTGCAGGATGGTGCCGTCCACGATGACCGGCCACAACCAGGACAGAACCCGCGGAACACCCGCCATCGTGGCCAGGTCCCACAGTGCGGCGAAACTCAACACGAACGACGCGATGCCGATGACGGTGGTGATGACGACCGCACTGACGAGCGTGGCGCGAAGGACCTTGTTCATGGGTCGACATCATGCACGGCCCCACCGACAAGAAAGGCAGATTTCAGGCCGGCGTGGATTCACTGCGGTAGTAGTCCGCCCTGTCGTGGGCCGACATGCCGCCCCACACTCCGTACGGCTCGTTCGCCGACAGTGCGTGCGACCGGCACTGGGACAGAACGGGGCACCGTCCGCAGACGTTCTTCGCCTTTTCTTCTCGCGTTGCCCGAGCCCGCCCGCGCTCACCTTCGGGATGGAAGAACACCGAGGAGTCGTAACCGCGACACAGGCCGTGGAGCTGCCAGTCCCAGACGTCGGCGCACGGCACCGGCAATTCCACCGGACGGGAAGGCGCACCTCTCACCATCGACTGTTACCTCCTTCAGTGAACCAGCACACTATCTATTATTTGCCACACTTTTGGCAAGACAATCATTCATTTGTAATACGTAAAAACCAGCGTCGCTGCTTCATTCACTGAAATCTCTTCTCCAATTCGGCGATGATCCGAGCCGCGACTTCGGCAGGCGGAGGACCGACATCGACAACGATCGCGTCCTCGTCCGGTTCGATCGGCTCGAGCGTCGACAATTGCGTGTCGAGAAGGGTGCTCGGCATGAAGTGATCCATGCGCGCATTGAGCCGCCCACTGATTCGATCCCGAGTTCCGGCGAGATGGACGAATACGACAGTGCCGTCCGAGCCTTTTCTCAACACGTCGCGATAGCTGCGTTTGAGCGCCGAACACGTGACGATTCCGGGTTTGCCCGACTCCGTATGTGCCCGAATCCAATCCGCGATCGTCTCGAGCCACGGCCATCGATCCTCGTCGGTCAGCGGCGTACCCGACGCCATCTTCGCGACGTTCGACGCCGGATGTAGATCGTCGCCCTCTTCGAGATCCCACTTGAGCGCACCGGCGAGAATGCCTGCCACAGTGGACTTTCCCGAACCCGACACTCCCATCAGAACCAGGACTGGATGTGTGGTGCTCACGTCAGATCACCACACTCAACGCCAGCACGCCCGTCAGGCCCGCCACCGAGATCACGCATTCCATCACGCTCCATGTCTTCAAGTTCTGCACCACCGATGTACCCAGATATTCCTTCACCAACCAAAAACCTGCGTCGTTCACATGCGAGAGGAACAACGAACCCGCTCCGATCGCCAACACCATCAGCGACACGTGCGTCGACGGCAGTTCCGCAGCAACAGGCGCGAGAATGCCCGACGCGGTCACCGTCGCTACCGTCGCCGACCCCGTCGCGACGCGAATGAGCACCGCGACCAGCCACGCAAGGAACAGAACCGGCAGACTGCTCGAGCTGATCGCGTCGGCGATGACGTCGGCGATTCCCGTGTCGATCAGCACCTGCTTGAATCCACCGCCCGCGCCGACGATCAGGAGAATTCCTGCGATCGGCGGCAGCGAGCTTTCGAGCGATGTCGCGATGGCCGCACGGTCCATTCCGCCGCCTTTGCCGAGAAGACCGATACCGACGAGCACCGCGAGACCCAACGCGACGATCGGGGTGCCGAGGAAATCGAGGAGCCCCTTCAGCGGAGAATCCGATTCCGCTGCAACGACATCCGCGAGAGCCTTGCCCAGCATCAGTACGACGGGCAGAAGGATGGCTACGAGAGTCGCGGCGAAGGTCGGCCGTCGTCGACCGTTCTCGTTGTCGTTCTCGTCGTCCCCGGTCTCGAACAGCGCGGGCACCGGCACGTCGACCCACTTCGCCGCGAGTCTGCCGAACAACGGGCCTGCGACGACGACCGTCGGAATCGCCACGAGCACACCGAGTCCGAGCGTCAGGCCGAGGTTCGCGTTCAAGGCGGACACCGCCACGAGCGGACCCGGATGCGGCGGCACGAGTCCGTGCATGGCCGACAGACCCGCGAGAGTCGGGATCGCGATGCGAATGAGCGACTGCCCCGACCTGCGCGCGACGAGGATGATGACCGGCATCATCAGCACGAGCCCGATCTCGAAGAACATCGGCAGGCCGATCACTGCGCCGACGAGCGCCATCGTCCACGGCAGCATTCGCGGACTCGATCGGCCGACGAGTGTGTCGACCACACGATCCGCTCCGCCCGAGTCGGCGAGCAGCTTGCCGAACATCGCACCGAAGCCGATGAGGATGCCGACGCTGCCCATCGTCTCGCCGAAGCCCTTGACGAAGGCGGCCACCGAATCGGCCGCGCCGAGCCCGGCTGCGATGCCGACGCCGACAGCGCCGACGGTGAGCGAGATGAACGGGTGCAGTTTCAGCCAGGTGATGAGCGCGATGATGACGGCGACGCCGACCACCGCGGCCGCTATCAGCTGCAGGTCGGACGCGGTTGCGTCGTCCGCAGCCTGGGCGAGTGTTGTGAGCATGTTTCGGTCCGTCTCGGTGAGGTAGTCACGCCGTGGTAGTGCGGGTGACCGGCCTCACTATCCCCAATAATGTGGTGAATTGCAAGGTGCTGACTGATTCGTACTACGAATAGACCGGAGCGTCCGCGCCTACTTTCCCCACACGGGTGGCGTGGCCGCATAATCGAGCGGTGGCAACCGAAGCGAGCGCCGAGTTCCTGCAGTTGCACGACTCCGTCCTGGAGAAACTGGGGCTGGACATCGTGAGCGGCACGGTGCCTACCGGTACCCGAATCTCGGCCGACGACGTCGCAGCGCGCTTCGAGGTCTCACGAACCGTCGTCCGCGAGGTCGTGCGCGTCCTCGAATCCCTCGGACTGTTGACAGTCCGACGACGCGTCGGCATCACCGTGCAGGGTTCCGATCTGTGGAACTCGCTCGACCCGCTCGTCATCCGCTGGCAGCTCGCCGGACCCAACCGCGCCCGGCAGCTGTCGATTCTCAGCGAAATGCGTTCCGGTATAGAGCCTTTGGCTGCCAAGCTCGCGGCGCGACGAGCCACCCCCGAGCAGTGCGGACAGCTGACGGCCGCGGTGATCGGCATGTCGGCGACGTCACGAGCCGCCGATTCCGACGCCTACCTGACGCACGATTCCGACTTCCACCGCACGCTTCTGGCCGCGTCGGGCAATCCGATGCTGCGGTCGATGTCCGACATCGTCGTCGAGGTCCTCGCGGGCCGCACTCGCCACGATCTGATGCCGCACCGCGCCGAACCCGAAGCGATCCGCCTGCACGGCATCGTCGCATCGTCGATCCAGGCCGGGGATGCCGCAGCCGCGGAACAGGCGATGCTCGAGATCGTCACCGAGTCCGCGGACGCGATGCTTGCCGAGGAGCAGACAGAACGAGACCGGACGTAGGAACCCCGGTCCCGGCCGTCACGAGGACGTTCTCGACGTCCTGCACCTGATTGACCGACGTGCCCCGAATCTGACGAACGGCCTCGGCGATTCCGTTCATCCCGTGGATGTATGCCTCACCCAACTGCCCGCCGTGTGTGTTGAGGGGCAGTCGGCCGCCGAGTTCGATCGCCCCGTCACCGATGAAATCCTTTGCCTCACCGCGTTCACAGAATCCCAACTCCTCCAACTGCATCAGCACGTACGGAGTGAAGTGGTCGTACAGAACCGCAGTCTGGATGTCCGACGGAGTCAGCCCCGACTGCGCCCACAACTGATCGCCGACAAGGCCCATCTCCGGCAGTCCCGTCATCGCATCCCGGTAGTAACTGGTCATGATGTACTGGTCCGCGCCGCTTCCCTGCGCTGCCGCGGTGACGACGGCGGCAGGCTTCGCCAGGTCCCGCGCACGGTCCACCGACGTCACGACGAGCGCGATACCGCCGTCGGATTCCTGACAGCAATCGAGTAGGTGCAGTGGTTCGGCGATCCACCGCGAATTCTGGTGATCCTCCAGCGTGATCGGTTTTCCGTGGAAGAACGCCGCCGGGTTGTTCGCCGCGTGCTTACGATCGGCGACGGCGATGCGCCCGAAGTCCTCGCTGGTCACGCCGTAGACGTGCATGTAGCGACGCGCGACCATCGCGACGAACGATGCGGGTGTGCCGAGCCCGTGCGGATACGACCATCCTGCATCGATGCCCGACGACGTCGGCGCCTGCGCGAGATGCGACGCGACCTGCCCGAATCGGGCACCCGAGCGTTCGTTGAATGCCCGATACGCGACGACGACGTCGGCGACCCCGGTCGCCACGGCCATCGCAGCCTGCTGAATCGTCGCGCACGCCGCGCCGCCGCCGTAGTGAATTCGACTGAAGAACTTCAGGTTCGGGATGCCGACGGCCCGTGCGACGGCGGTCTCGGTGTTGGTGTCCATGGTGAACGTCGTCAGACCGTCGACGTCGTCGGGGCTCAGACCCGCGTCGTCCAGCGCGGCCGTCACCGCCTCGGCGGCGAGACGTAGTTCGCTGCGCCCGGAGTTCTTGGAGAAGTCCGTCGCTCCGATTCCGACGATCGCCGCCTTGCCGGACAGCGCGTTCATGCCAACCTCACCGTCGCCGTGATGTGGTCCCCGAGCGAATCCCTGCCGACGACGTCGACGGTCACCTCACCGCCGAGAACCTCCGCCACGCTTCCGGTCAGTGTCAACGTGTCGTACGCATACCAGGGGACACCGAGTTTCAGTGCGATGGAGCGCACTACGGCAGTCGGTCCGGCCCAGTCCGTGACGAAACGCTGAACCAGGCCGGTGTCGGTGAGAATGTTGACGAAGATGTCCTTCGAACCCCGTTCGACGGCCTTGTCACGATCGTGGTGTACGTCCTGAAAGTCCCTGGTGGCCAACGCAGTCGACACGATGAACGTCGGATCGGCGGTGACCTGCAGCTCCGGCAGCACGTCGCCGACGGTCGCGATCACCGGGCTACCTTCCAGGCAGGCAACGTGAGGTCGTCGTCGATTCGGATGAACTCGGCCTGCACGGGTAAGCCGACTACGACGTCCGACGGTTCGACTCCCCGCAGTTCTCCGAGCATCCGTACCCCTTCCTCCAGTTCGACGAGCGCCACCACGAACGGCACCGTGTGGCCCGGCACTGCGGGAGCGTGGTGGACGACGTAGCTGAACACCACTCCCCTACCACTCGCGACGACGTAGTCGATGGGCTTGCTCTTGTCCTGCCAGATCGCCGGAATCGGCGGATGCCGGATCGAACCATCCTGCACACGTTGGATTCTCAGCTCTCCCTGCCGAGTTCCTTCCCAGAAGAACTCGGTTTCCTGCGATGCGACGGGTCGGATCTGCCGGCTCGAATCAGGCTTGCTCTCGGGTGCGAACTTCAGCACTCGGAACAGCATCTCCGCCACCGGCTCGTCGCCGACGTACCACGTGTTGAGCACCGTCACGAACCAGCCGTGGCCGAGTCCGGTCTTCTTCGGCCCGACGACAGTGTCGAGGCGAGCGCGAAGCGAAACCTTCTCGCCCAGAACGAGATAACGATGGTAGGTCTGTTCGCAGTTGGTCGCGACGATGGAGGTGAACCCGGCGTCGTCGAGGATGTCCATGATCTGTCCGAGTGGATCGTCACCCGATCGCGGCCGGTGGAGCCCACCCATCGTCCAGACCTGCGCCATCGCGGGAGGCGCGACGATACCGTCGTGACCGGCAGCCCGAGCGGACTCGTCGTCGACGTAGATGGGATTGGTGTCGCCGATCGCTTCGACCCAGTTGTTGATCATCGGCTGGTTGATCGGGTCGCGGCCGAAGCGTGGCGATGACTCTCCCTGTGCGGCAATACGTTGCGCGGCCTCTGTGATGGATTCGCTCATCGGATCACCCGCGGTAGTCCGAGTCCGGCCGTCGCGATCAGTTCGCGCATCACCTCGTTGACGCCGCCGCCGAACGTGATGACGAGATTCCGTTTGATCTGCTTGTCCAACCAGGTCATGAGTTGTGCGGTGTCGGCGTCCGTCGGAGTTCCGTACCGCCCGACCATCTCGGCCGCGAGTCTGCCCACCCGTTGGACACGCTCGGTGGCGAACACCTTCGTCGCCGACGCGTCGGCGATATCCACGGAATCGGCTGCGCTCGAGGCGACCTGCCAGTTCAGAAGCTCGTTGATGCGGAACGTCGCGTGAATCTCACCGAGTGCACGACGCATGTCCGGTTGGTCGAGGAGACCGTGACTGTCGGCCCAGTCTCGCAGTCGCACGTACAGACCTGCGATGCGGCCGGCCGGTCCGAGCATGACGCGTTCGTGGTTCAGCTGTGTGGTGATGAGACGCCAGCCGGCGTTCTCGTCTCCGACCCGCATGTCCACGGGCACACGGACATCGGAGTAGTAGGTGGCATTGACGTGATGGGCGCCGTCGCACGTGATGATGGGCGTCCACGAGTACCCCGGATCGGTGGTGTCGACGATCAGCATGGAGATACCGCGGTGCCGTGAATCAGGCGTTCCCGTGCGCACTGCGAGCCAGATGAAGTCGGCGTCGTGCGCACCGGTCGTGAAGATCTTCTGTCCGTTCACGATGTACTCGTCACCGTGGCGCACCGCCGTGGTCCGCAGCGATGCCAAGTCCGTGCCCGCTTCCGGTTCGGTGTACCCGATCGCGAAGTGAACCTTCCCTGCCAGAATGGATGTCAGAAACCTGTCCTTCTGGGCGTCGGTGCCGTATCTCTGCAACGTCGGCCCGACGGTCTGCAGCGTCACCGCGGGTAGCGGAACATCCGCTCGTGCAGCCTCGTTCACGAAGATGGACTGTTCGACGTCACCGAATCCCCGGCCGCCGAACTCCTTCGGCCAGCCGACGCCGAGCCACCCGTCCGAACCCATCCTCTCGATGATGCGGCGGTAGGTCGGGCCGTGCCGCTCCGTCATCATCGTGTCCGCGTCGTCCTCGCTGACGAGATCGGCGAAGTAGTGCCGTAGTTCGGCTTGAAGCTTGGACTGCTCTTCGGTCAGTTCGACGAACACGCTGCCCCCACGAGGTCGAGCCGGTACGATGATCCTCCGACGAGCCGCGCGAGATCCGCTGCGGCAGAGTAGAACTTGTGCATCGGATAGCTGATGTCGACACCGATACCACCATGCAGATGGTGACACATCTGCATCGCCGCGGGCAGTTCCGACGCTATCCAGTACGCGAGGATGTCACCGTCATCGGCTGGACTGTCGGACTGCACCTGCCATACGGCGGACGTCGCCGCGACATGCAGTGTGCGAGAGACGATGTACACGTCGGCGATCTCACCCGCGACGGCCTGGAACGTCGCGAGGGGCTTGCCGAATTGGCGACGGTCGGCAAGGTGGCGAGCAGTCAGTTCGACGGCGCCCGCAGCAAGACCGTCGGCGACGGCGCCGATCGCTGCCGTCGCGATCCGATACAGCGCGTCGATGTCCGACGTCACGAATTCGGCTGGTGCACCGTCGAATTCGATCGCATACTCGGGGTCGTCGCTCGATGCAGGCGTCCGAGTGAGACGCACTCCGTCGGCGGTGGGATCGACCAGAACGACGCCCGCCGACGTCGGCACCAGGATGCTCCGCGCTTGTTCCGCATAAGCGACGGCGATCTTGGTACCCGTGACTCTGAGAGTGTCGCCGTCGAGATTCGCGACCGTCTGCGGATGCGTCGGGAAGGGGCGGCCGGGTTCCATCAACGCGGCGGTCAGGATGCACCCCGGCGTGACGGTTCGCTCGACGAGCTCTTGGTCGGCGAGCGTCACGAGCGGAACGATTCCGAACCCCATGGTCGCCAGTGAAGGCCCTACCGCCGCCGCCTTGGCGAGCTCGGTGAGCACGGCGGCCGCGTCGAGCAGCCCGGATCCGTCGCCCCCGAGGGCTTCGGGAAGCAGCATCGTGAACAGACCTGCCTCCGTCATCGCCGCATGAAGGTCGGCCGTTCTCGATGCAGGAAGATCGCGAGCCAGGAGTGACGCGACCATGTCGGCCACCGTCGTCTGGGTCTCGTTTCCGGTGAAGTCCACGCGTACCTCCGTCCGAGCCGGTAGAACGTGTTCTATTTTTAGCATCCTCGGGTGTGACTACGCCACCCGTGCGCGGAGAGTTGGTCTCCTGACCAACTACGCACGCACGGGCCGCGCAGCGGCACTACCGCGGCAGCCCCAGAATCCGCTCGGCAGCGACGGTCTTCAGAATCTGCGACGTGCCGCCTGCGATCGACAGGCACCGCGTCAGCAACATCTCCTTCGCGAGCGGGCCGTCCACGACGCCTGCGAGTCCCGACGCCTCCAGCGCGAATTCGGCGACGTCTTGCCGGTGCCGAACACCGACGAGCTTGCGGACGCTCGATTCGGGGCCTGGGTCCTGCCCGTCGAGGCGTCGGAGCATCGCACGGACGTCGAGGACCGCGCCGACCTGCCCGTCTGCGAGCAGCCCACCGAGACGGTCGTCGAGAGCCGCGTCGAAAGAATCTGCCGTCGCCTTCAGTACGTCTTCGAGTGCCGATCCGAGTGCAGACCCGCGGCTCATCGCGACACGCTCGTTCGACAGAGTCGTCCGTGCGAACTTCCACCCGTCCCCCGGTCGACCGACGAGACAGTCGGACGGAACAACGACGTCGTCGAGGTAGACCTCGTTGAAGACCGCATCACCGGTGATCTCACGCAGCGGTTCGACGCGAATCCCCGGCGTGCGCATGTCGACGAGGAAGTAGCTGATTCCCTTGTGCTTCGGGGCATCGCGGTCGGTCCGGGCGAGGCAGATCGCCCAATCGGCCTCGCGTGCCAGCGACGTCCAGATCTTGTGGCCACGCAGCCGCCAGCCGCCGTCGACCTGGGTAGCCGTCGTCCGGAGCGACGCCAAGTCCGAGCCCGCCTCGGGTTCACTGAACAGCTGGCACCAGGTGATGTCACCGCGCAACGTCGGGCCTGCGAATCGGTCGATCTGCTCGGCCGTTCCGTGTTCGAGGATCGTCGGCATCGCCCACCAGCCGATCACCAGGTCAGGCGGTTCGACGCCTGCCGCCGCGAGCTCCTCGGCGACGATCAACTGCTCCGCATGCCCTGCATCTCGGCCGTACGGACGCGGCCAATGGGGAGCTGCAAGCCCGGACTCTGCCAATGCGACGCGCGGATCCTCGGCGCGCGCGATGGCTGCGGCGTCGGATCGGATGTTCTCGCGCAGTCCCGCATCCCCCAGCTCGATCTCGAGGTGTCGACGCGCCCCTGCTCGCGACAGTTCCGTCACCCGCCGACGCCACCGCGACGTGCCGCCGAACGCCTGCCGCAGCGACAGAGCGCGTCGTAGATACAGGTGCGCGTCGTGCTCCCAGGTGAACCCGATGCCGCCGAGCACCTGGATACAGTCCTCGGCGGTCTCGACGGCTGCGTCGAACGCGATCGACGCGGCGACGGCCGCAGCCAGCGGAAACTCGCGTCCGTCGGCCGCCACTGCCGCATCCCACGCTGCAGCCCTTGCCTTTTCGACGCGACACAGCATGTCGGCGCACAGATGCTTGATCGCCTGGAAGCTGCCGATCGGGGCGCCGAACTGCTCGCGGATCTTCGCGTAGTCGACGGCCGTGCGCAGACACCAGCCCGCGACGCCCGCTGCCTCGGCGGCGGACAGTGTCACCGCGAGGTCGCGCACGCGTGCGAACCCGACGCCGCGGACGATGTGCTGCGCCTCGACTCCGGTCAGAGACAGCCTCGCCGACGGCATGCTGTGGTCGAGGCCGGTCAGCGCCTCGATCTTCACGCCGGGGGCGTCGGCCGGAACCCGACACCACAGTTCTTCACCTGCGTCGACCGGCACCAGCACGTCGACACCGTCCGCGAGGCCGAGTACGACGTCGACCTCCCCATCGAGAACCAGAACGGCCCCGTCGACACGACCGCGCACGGAACCTGGCGGCACCACCAGCGCACACGGTCGATCGCTGTCGATCATGGCCTCATCGCTGTCGATCATGGCGGCGACGGCCGTCGAGATCACCGGCCCGCCGACGAGACCCGCGCCGACTTCCTCGATCATCGCGGCGAGATCGGGGACGGTCCCGCCCGCCCCGCCTGCGTCCTCCGGCACGGCCACCGAGAACACGCCGAGGCCGACGAGTCCGGGCCAGGACGTGCGCCACACCTCCAGGTCGTGAGCGCGTAAAGTTACTGTCGGTTGCGCGGAGGACACCCAGGAACGGATCGAATTCTGGACGTCGCGCTGATCCTCTGTCGTGGCAATGGTCACAGTGAAACCCCAGCTCTCGAGATGACTTTTACATCTAGAACGTGTTCTAATACGCTAGCTGGTCAAGCTCGAGGTAAGAAGGAAAACCAACGATGACCTCTTCATCTCGGCCGGGTGTGTCAGAACCCGCCGACAAGGACGGAGCCACGCCGTCGACACCGACGCCGCTGCGTTCGGTCGGCGTGCTCAGCGACGACGACCTGAGTTCCAACGCGCAGCGCGAACGCCGCAAACGCATTCTCGACGCCACCCTCGCCCTCGCCTCGAAGGGCGGATACGAGGCCGTGCAGATGCGTGCCGTCGCAGAACGCGCCGACGTCGCCGTCGGAACGCTGTACCGGTACTTCCCGTCCAAGGTGCACCTACTGGTGTCCGCGCTCGCGCGTGAATTCGAGAAGATCGATTCCCGTCGCAAACTCCCGCCGGGCCAGACCCCGCAGGAGCGCATGCACCTCATCCTCGGACAGATCACACGAGCGATGCAGCGTGATCCGCTTCTCACCGAAGCGATGACACGCGCCTTCATGTTCGCCGACGCGTCCGCGGCCGCCGAGGTGGATCAGGTGGGTCGCCTGATGGACCGTTTGTTCGCCAAGGCGATGAGCGACGGTGAGCCAACGGACTTGCAGCTCAGTATCGCTCGCGTCATCAGCGACGTGTGGCTGTCGAATCTCGTCGCGTGGCTGACGCGTCGATCGTCGGCGACGGACGTCGCAGCGCGGCTCGAACTGACCGTCGACCTTCTGCTCGGGAACGGCAAGCCGCTCGACTGAGGTAGCGTCCGAGTGAGCCGGACCGACCGCTATCGCATAGATTCGAAGTGTGACTGCACAGGATCTGCCGCTGGAACTTCGCCGCGCCCTGATCGGGGTGGCCAGAACGCCACGACTGCTCGTCACCTCGGATTACGACGGGACGATGGCGCCCATCGTGTCCGATCCGGACAAGGCGTTCCCGCATGCCGAGTCGGTCAATGCGATGCGCGGCCTCGCAACTCTCGCCGGAACCACCGCGGCTGTCATTTCCGGTCGCGCTCTGCGTGATCTCGCGACGCTGTCCCGACTTCCGGCCGAGGTTCAGCTCGTCGGCAGTCACGGAAGCGAATTCGACGTCGGCTTCATTCATGCCATCGACGACAAGGCCAAGAACCTTCTCGCGACCATCTCGGACGAGATGAAATCGATCGCCTCCCGCTTTCCCGGTGTGAGCGTCGAGACGAAGCCGGCGAGCGCGGCGCTGCACGTGCGCAACGCCGAATCGAACGACGCCGAACGAGCTTTGAACGCGGTACGCGAAGGCGTCGCCACGCGCGAGGGCGTGCAGGTGACCGAGGGCAAGTCGGTCATCGAATTGGCCGTCATCGTCACCGACAAGGGAGCCGCGCTCGACATCCTGCGTCATCAGGAAGCGGCAACGGCCGCAGTCTTCTTCGGCGACGACGTCACCGACGAGAAGGCGTTCGCGCGTCTCCACGGCCCGGACATCGGCGTCAAGGTCGGGCCAGGGGACACCGCCGCGGAGTTCCGCATCGACAGCACCGAACAGGTGTCGCTCGCCCTCGCATTCCTGCTCGATCAGCGTCGGCAGTGGCTGTCAGGTGCCGACGCCCCACGCATCGAGCGTCTGACGATGCTCGCCAGCCCCAACGCGGTCGCGCTCCTGACGCCCGAAGCGACGATGACGTGGCTGTGCCACCCCGAGCCCGATTCCGCAGCGATCTTCGCGCACCTTCTCGGCGGCGACGGCGCAGGCCACTTCAGCATCGGCCCGACGAGGGCGGCGCTGCCGCTGAGTCAGCAGTACGTCGACGGAACCATGACGGTGCAGACCAAGTGGTCCAGCCTGCAGGTCACCGACTACCTGCCGCACGACGTCCCCACCGGCCAAACCGCGTTGACTCGCGTCGTCACCGGCAAGGCGACCGCCGTGGTCACGTTCGCGCCTCGTCCCGAGTTCGGCAAGGTCTGGGTCCGGCTCGAACCGGAGGCCGACGGCCTGCGGATCTACGGCACCGCCGACGCGATGGTGCTGCGTAGCCCCGGCGTCAAGTGGAACATCGTGTCCGACGGTGCCCAGCAGACTGCCCACGCGCAGATCGATCCCACCGAGGGACCCGTCGTGCTCGAATTGCGGCTCGGCACAGAAGATCTCGGGCCGTCGCGAGTGCCCGAGGTGGAACGTCGTGCGCAGTCCGAGGCCTACTGGAGCAGCTGGGTCGACGGCCTGTCGTTGCCCCCACTCAAGCGCGATCTGATGAAGCGGTCCGCGCTGACGCTGCGCGGGTTGGTGCATTCCGACTCCGGCTCGATCATGGCCGCCGCGACCACGTCGCTGCCCGAGGAGATCGGCGGTGTCCGCAACTGGGATTACCGCTACTGCTGGCTGCGCGACGCGGCCCTCACCGCATCCGCCCTCGTCAGCGTCGGCTCCCTGAGTGAGGCCGAGAACTACCTGGCATGGATTCACGGTGTGCTGCAATCGGTTCCGGGCCCGGAGCGACTGCACCCGCTCTACACCATCTGGGGACTCGGCCTTCCGCCGGAGGCCGTCATCGACGAGCTACCCGGCTACGCGGGCTCGCGCCCGGTACGCGTCGGGAACGCAGCGAACCAGCAGGTGCAGCTCGACGTCTTCGGGCCGATCGTCGACCTCATCTCAACGCTGTCGCATGCGCGTCAGGCTCAGGGCTTGGACGGCAAAGAGGCTCTCTCCGAGGACGATTGGTCACTCGTCCGCGCGATGGTGGAAGCCGTCGAACGTCGGTGGTCCGAGCCCGATCACGGCATCTGGGAGATCCGCGGCAACCCGCGTCACCACGTGTACTCGAAGGTGATGGGGTGGATGACCATCGACCGGGCACTGACGCTCGCGGAGACTTTCGACCGGGAGACCGAACCGACCTGGACGACGCTGCGCGACCACATTCGTACCGAGGTCCTCGAGCAGGGCTGGAACGACGAGGTCCAGTCGTTCACCGCCGCCTACGACGGCATCGATCTGGACGCGGCGACGCTGCACATCGGGTTGTCCGGTCTGATCGACCCGTCCGACCCGCGTTTCGCGTCTACGGTCACCGCCACCGAGGCCGAACTGCGCAGCGGCTCGACGGTGTACCGCTACCACCATGACGACGGTCTTCCCGGCGGCGAAGGTGGCTTCCACCTGTGTGCCGCGTGGCTGGTGGAGGCGTACCTGCTCGTCGGGCAGCGGTCCGAGGCGGAGGCGTTGTTCGCCCAACTCGTCAGTGCAGCCGGGCCGACGGGTCTGCTCAGTGAGGAGTACGACCCCGTCGCCGAACGGTCGCTCGGCAATCATCCGCAGGCGTACAGCCACCTCGGGTTGCTCAGGTGTGCGGCGTTGCTGAGCTGAGTTTTCCCATCGCTTGAATGCGCCATTCATACGTTCAGATCGTATGAATGGCGCATTCAAGCGATAAAAAAACGGGTCACACCGGCGGCGCCGCGGCCGTCCGCCCCTTGACCAGCTCGGTCGGCAGGATCTCGGTCGCCATGACACCGGAGTGCGACGTCGACAGCAGCAGCGTGCCCGCGCGTCGACCCTTCTCTTCGGCGTCCTGACGCACGGTGGTGACGTTGTCGCGGATCGCTGCCTCGACGCCGTCGAATCCGGTGACCGTCAACTGGCGCGGCACGTCGATGCCCGACACCTTGGCGAAGTTCAACGCTCCGAGCGCCAGTACGTCGGTGGTGCACAGCAGTGCCGTCGTGTCGCGATTGGCTTGAAGTGCTTGCGCCGCAGCGGAATGCCCGGATCTCTTGGTGTGCTCGAACCGCTCGACGACGGTCAGCGTACTCGGGTCGAGTCCGGCTTCCTCCATTGCTTCGTGCACACCGGCGATCCGCTCACGCTGCACGTGAAAGTGACTGCCCTCCAAGCGCTTCGGCGGTACGACGCCATCGCGGCGGTCGCGTCCGAGACGCATGCACAACACCGCAATGTGCTTGTGCCCCAGAGCGATCACCTGTTCTGCGATCTCCTTCATCGCAGCGCGGTCGTCGATCGCGACGAGCGCAGCCTCCGGAACGCCGCGCGGCTGATCGCAGATGACGATCGGAAGGTGACGTTCGCGTACCGCCATCAGGTAGGGGTCGTCGTCGGCGACGGAGTAGACGACGAATCCGTCGACACCTGCCTGCTGCACGACAGCGGCAGCAGCGGTGTCGTCGCGCTCGGGTCCGGCCGGGATGAGCAGCAGACCCTGCCCTGCCGCCTCGCACGATTCGGCGAGGCCTGCGAGGAACGCCATCGCGGCCGGGTCGCGGAACGAGTAGCTCAGCGCTTCCGTCAACAACAGACCGACCGCGCCTGCCTTGCGTGTGCGCAGCGATCGGGCGACGGGATCCGGCCCGGCATACCCGCGCCTCTTGGCTGCCATCAGCACGCGTTCGCGCAGCTCAGGCGACAACTGGTCGGGCCTGTTGTAGGCGTTGGACACAGTTGTGCGCGACACCTTCAACTCGGCGGCGATGGACGCCAACGTGGCGGGACGACGCGGCTCCCTCGACCTGGACATATGGGGACGTTAGCCGCAAAGGCACTGGTTGTGAAAGTTGACCGATTCGATCGTCGGCCGATCGGCCGCTAGAGTACAACGGAAACGGTTTCCAATTGCATTTATACGAACAGTCCCAAGGAGCACCCGTGCGATCCCTTTCTCGTAACACCGTTGCCGCGCTCGGCTTGACCTGCGCCGCAGCTCTGACGCTCAGCGCGTGCAGCTCCGACACCGACACTGCCGGCTCTGCTCCCGCGTCACCCGTCGACGGACCGATCACCATCGTCGCGTCGACCAACGTCTGGGGCAGCGTCGCCGAAGCTGTCGCGGGCGACCTCGCGACCGTCGACTCGATCATCGCCGACCCGTCCGCCGACCCGCACTCCTACGAAGCCAGCGCCGGTGACGCGGCGAAGGTCGCCGAGGCGTCCCTCGTCGTCTACAACGGCGGCGGCTACGACGAGTTCATCGAGGACATCCTCGGCACCGAGGGCAAGGACGTGCCGTCGGTCAACGCGTACGACCTGCTCGACGCCGATCATGCGCACGGTGAAGACACTCACGACGACGCAGCACACGCCGAAGAGACCACCGAGGCACCCGCCGACGATCACGGCCACAGCCACGGCGAGAACAACGAGCACGTCTGGTACGACGCCGAAGTCGCCGCTGCGACAGCCGAATCCATCGCCGAGAAGCTCGGGCAGCTGGACCCGGACAACGCCGCGCAGTACACCGCCAACGCCGAGACCTTCCACGATCAGGCCCACGACATCACCGACGTGACCGCGAAGATCGCCGCCGACCACCCGGGCGCACCCGTCGCGCAGACCGAGCCGATCGCGCACTACCTGATCGAGGAGTCGGGACTCACCGACGTCACACCGGACGACTTCAAGAACGCCATCGAGGAAGGAAACGACCCGTCGCCCGCGTCGATCGCGCAGACGCGTGACCTGTTCGCGTCGAACTCGGTCCAGGCACTCGTCTACAACGTGCAGACCGTCGATTCCGTCACCGAGGACATCCGCGCGACGGCCGAAGCAGCGGGTGTCCCCGTCGTCGAGGTCACCGAAACGCTCCCCGAGGGCATGACGTACATCGAATGGCAGACCAAGGCAGCCCAGGATCTCCAGACTGCCCTGTCTGCATCTCGATAACTGTCTGCATCCTGAGTGGTCGCCGCTTCGGCGGTACTGGAAAGCTGTAGATCATGTCTGCTGTAGAACTGCGTGACGCCGCCCTGGCATTCGGTGAACGCACGTTGTGGCAGAACCTGGACCTGACGGTCGAGAGCGGTGAGTTCATCGCGGTCCTCGGCCCCAACGGGTCGGGAAAGACGTCGCTTCTCAAGGTCCTGCTCGGCCAGAATCATCTGACGCACGGCACGGCGACGATCGCCGGTCAGCCCGTCCGTCACGGGCAGTCCGGGGTCGGATACGTCCCGCAACAACGAAGCATCGACGACGGTCTCCCCCTCCGCGGGCGGGACCTCGTCGGGCTCGGCTGGGACGGTCACCGGTGGGGACTCGGCCTGCGTGGCATGCGTGAGCGCAAACGCATCGTGCAGAGTGCGATCGACCAGGTCGACGCGGGCGCGTTCGCCGGCGCTCCCGTCGGCACCATGTCCGGTGGCGAGCAGCAGCGACTGCGCATCGCGCAGGCACTCGTCGGCGATCCGTCCGTTCTGCTGTGCGACGAGCCCCTGCTCAGCCTCGACCTCGCGAACCAGCGGCTCGTGTCGGGATTGATCGATCGCCGACGCCGGGAGCACGACACCGCCGTCCTGTTCGTCACCCACGAGATCAATCCGATTCTGCCGTTGGTGGATCGGGTCGTGTACATCGTCGACGGCAAATTCCGCATCGGCGCACCCACCGAGGTCATGACGACCGAAGTGCTGTCGGAGTTGTACGGCACCGAGGTCGAGGTCCTGCACGTGCGCGGACGGCTCGTCGTCGTCGGCACCGGAGACTCGATCGACGCGCTCGGAACCGCAGGCGCACATCATCCCCCCACCGAGGATCCGGCATGAACGACAAGGTGATCGACGCCTTCTCCAAGATGTTCGACTTCAGCACCACCGCGAATCTGCTGAGCTACGACTTCGTCCAGAGCGCGCTCATCGCCGCAGCCATTCTCGGCTTGCTCGCGGGCGCGCTCGGGCCGTTGATCGTCAGCAGGCAGTGGGCGTTCGCCGTGCACGGGTCGTCCGAGTTGTCGCTGACGGGTGCATCCGCTGCTCTGCTCGTCGGGATCACCGTCGGACTCGGCGCGATCGTCGGTTCGGTGGTTGCGGCGATCATGTTCGCGTTGCTGGGTTCCAAAGCGCGCGATCGTGATTCGGTCATCGGCGTCATCATGTCGTTCGGTCTGGGCCTGTCCGTACTGTTCATCTGGCTGTATCCCGGACGTACGGGGACGAGCTTCTCGCTGCTGATCGGCCAGATCGTCGGCGTCGGGCAGAGCGGACTGCAGTTGCTGTTGATCTGCGCCGTCGTCGTGCTGATCGTGCTCGCCGTCGTCTATCGACCGTTGTTGTTCGCCAGCACCGATCCAGAGGTCGCACTCGCCCGCGGCGTCCCGGTGCGAGGATTGGCCGTCGTGTTCGCTGTGTTGGTCGGCGTCGCGTGCGCACTCGGCGTGCAGATCGTCGGGGCGTTGCTGGTGCTGTCGCTGCTGATCACGCCGGCCGCAGCCGCCGCCCGTGTCACCGCCAGCCCGCTGAAGGCAACGTTGCTGTCGATCCTGTTCGCCGAAACCGCCGCGGTCGGAGGGATCCTGCTGTCCCTTGCTCCCGGCGTTCCAGTGTCGACCTTCGTCACCACCATCTCGTTCGTCATCTACCTGATCTGCCGGGCCGTCGGGTCCCGGCGTAAAGCGAACTCGGGCAGGGTTCTGCCGGCCTGAGATGTGACGTTCGGTCACCGCACTCGCGATTGCGTGCGCCGGTAGATCTGCCTCGCCGATGATCACGGGCCTAGACTGGTCACGATGCCTTCCATCGATTTGAACTCCGACCTCGGCGAGAGCTTCGGCACCTGGACACTCGGCGACGACGACGCGATGCTGTCCATCGTCACGAGCGCCAACGTCGCCTGCGGGTTCCACGCCGGTGACCCTCGCACCATCCTCGACACGTGCCGCGCGGCCACCGAGAACGCCGTACGTATCGGCGCGCAAGTCGGCTACCGCGATCTGGCCGGTTTCGGTCGACGGTTCATCGACATCGAACCTGCCGATCTGACGGCCGACGTCCTGTATCAGATGGGCGCCCTCGACGGCCTCGCACAGGCCTCCGGTTCTGCGATCGCATACGTCAAACCGCACGGCGCGTTGTACAACGCGATCGTGACGCACCGCGAGCAGGCGCGAGCCGTCGTGGAGGCGGTACGAAGCTACGATCCGACGCTGCCCGTACTCGGGTTGCCGGGCTCCGTGTTTCTCGACGAGGCACGCAGCGCCGGATTGCGCACAGTGGCAGAAGCTTTCGCCGACCGTGCCTACACACCGACGGGTGAGCTCGTGTCCCGCCGTACCGAGGGTGCCGTGCTGTCGGATCCGTCCGAGGTAGCGCAGCGGGTACTGCGCCTCGTTCGAGACGGTGTCGTCGAGGCGATCGACGGATCGACGGTCTCCGTCGACGCGGAATCGATCTGCGTACACGGCGATTCACCCGGCGCCGTCGACATGGCACTCGCGATCCAGACACTGTTGTCCGACAACGACATCGACATCTCTGCCTTCGTCTGATGATCGTCCACGATTGCGGTGATCGAGCGCTACTCGTCGAATACGACGACTTGGCGGAGACGATGTCATGGCACCGAGCGCTCGAAGCCACCGTCATCGACGACGTCACCGACCTCGTTCCCGCCGCACGCACGGTGCTCGTTCGGCACAGCGGAAACCGCGATCGGGTTCTGAAGTGGATTCGCGAGACCGAACCGGACCGGAACCTCGACATTTCCGACGCCGAGCAGATCGTCGTCCCCGTCTCCTACACCGGCGACGACCTGGAGGACGTCTCTCGATCCACCGGATTGTCTGTCGCAGAAGTCATCTCGGCACACACCGATCAGGTGTGGACGGTCGCGTTCGGGGGTTTCGCACCGGGCTTCGGGTATCTCGTCGGCACCGACGACCGACTGCACGTCCCACGCAAAGCAACCCCACGTACGACGGTTCCCGCCGGGTCTGTCGGGTTGGCCGGTGCGTTCTCCGGCGTGTACCCGCGCAGCTCTCCCGGCGGTTGGCAGCTGATCGGCACCACCGACGCGGTTCTCTGGGACCCGCACCGCGATCCCCCTGCCCTGCTGCGACCCGGAGTCACCGTCAGATTCGAGGCGCGATGACGTCGATCGAAATCGTCGCACCCGGGCCTCTGTGCACGGTGCAGGATCGCGGGCGCCCAGGGTACTCGTCGATCGGCGTGGGACGGTCCGGCGCAGCGGACCTTCGATCACATGACACCGCAAATCGGCTGGTGGGCAATGCCTGTGACGCTGCAACTCTCGAAGTGACCATGGGTGGCCTGCGTATCCGTGCACACGGAAGTGTCGTGACGGCGGTAACCGGCGCTGACGGTGGCATCACGGTGAACGGCATTCCGGACGGGATGTATTGCACACTCGACCTGCACGACGGTGACGAATTGAGCATCGGCACACCGACTTCGGGGTTGCGAACATACATCGCGGTAAGGGGCGGGATCGATGTCGACCCTGTTCTTGGCAGTCGGTCGACCGACACGATGTCGGGGCTCGGCCCGAGGCCAGTGACCGCAGGAGACACACTCGCCGTCGGCAACGAATTATCCGATTGGCCGGCAACCGATCTCGCGCCCACCTCCAGAATCACAGGGACGCTGGACGTCTCGGTCATCCTAGGTCCTCGTGCCGATTGGTTCGCCGATCCTGAAGTGCTGTTCTCTCAGGACTGGTCGGTGACCGCCGATTCCAACCGTGTCGGACTCCGACTCGACGGCGAGACTGCGCTGGAGAGATCCGGGACCGACGAATTGCCCAGCGAGGGAATGGTGTCCGGCGCCCTGCAGGTACCGCCGGACGGAAAGCCTGTGTTGTTTCTCGCCGATCACCCGGTGACCGGGGGTTACCCGGTGGTCGGCGTCGTGGTCAGCGAGGATCTGCCGGAGCTCGGGCAACTCAGGCCTGGTGACTCCGTGCGTTTTCACGTCCGGGCATGACTGTAGGCGGCACATGTGGTGCTCTGTGCCGCATACAGCGGATATGAGAGGTTGGCCGGGATCAGCGGCCCGGTCAGGCCGCTGAGTCCGGAGTCTCCCTCGCCCGGCCGTCCGCGTCAGGCGGCGGGACATCCGGCTGTGGGATATCGGGCCGTGGGATATCGGGCCGTGGGATATCGGGCCGCGGGACGTCCGGATTGGGATAGATGTATTCGTTCGGATGATGGTAGTGATTGACCCGCCCGCGCCTGCTCGGGTCGACTATGGCGGGCGTATGCCACAGGGTGCGGCCTGGGTACCGGTGGTCGGGTCCGGCTTTCGTTGTCGCCCACTCGGAGTCCGACGGCCCGATCAGCTGGTGATGCTGATCGCAACCCAGCGTCAGCGAATCGATATTGGTGCCGCCGCCCTTGGCCCACTCGTCGATATGGTGCACCTGGCTCCACACTGCAGGCCTTGTGCAGCCCGGATGCGTACACCCACGGTCGGAGGCCATCAACACGATCCGCTGATCTGCCGATGCAAGCCGCTTCGACCGACCCAGGTGCAACGGCCGTCCATCATTGTCGAAGATCACCAGGTAGTGATGCGCGTGCGATGCCATCCGAATCGCGTCGCGCATCTTCACCAGCGACCCGGTGGCGGTCACCGCATGCCCCGACGCGGCTTCCAGATCTTTCAGGTTCATCGACACGATCGCTGTCACCGGTAGTCCTCGATGCTGGCCTAGCTTCCCCGACGCCAACATCTGCCGCAGCACCACCTTCATCGCGTCATGCTGGCGCCGCCCCTGACCGCGGTGATCGCGAGCAGCCCTGCGCTCGGCCTCCACCTCTGCCTGGGACTTCGGCTCGGAGCCCTCGCCGCCGCAATCAGGTGTGTCACGTACGCCCGACTCGCTCCCAGATCCATGGTCGTCCCAGTCACCAGGGTGTCGGACGTCGCTCTCGGTGCCGTCGGGTCTGTCGAACAAGGTCGGCCCGCCCTGCCCGGTGCTGCTACTACTGACGTTCGTATCGCCGTCTGTGTTGTCCTGATCGGGTTCGTCGTTGTCCTGATCGGGTTCGTCGACGACCGGTTTCTCGTCGGACGGGTTGCACATCCCGGGCTTGGCCCACTTCGCGAACATCGCTTCCGCATAGGACCGGAACTCGGCGTCGACCACGCCGGTCACCTTCGACAACCCGTCCTCACCCTGCACCCCGAACCGCACGTACGCACGATCCGCCACCTGATCCGGCGGCAGGTCCCCATCGGGATCCAACGAGTCGTACAACCGCCGTGCTGCAGCCTTGAACTCGTCCGGCAGCAGTTCCTTCGCCAACTGCGACAGCTGCCGCTCCGCCGACTCCCGAGTCTCCGGATCGACCTTCGAACCCAACCGCTTGAAGAACAGCCGCACGGTGTTCTGATGTTCCTCGTCGAGAACACCGTCCTCCGCAGCCATCGCCGTCGCCGCCAGCACCGGTTCCAGCCGTTCCCCCGACATCGCCGTCCGCTCCCCGAACTGCTCCGCGAAGCGCACACGCTGTCCCGCCCGCGCCCGCGAGAACCGCATCAACACCGCCAACGCGTCGGGCACCGAACCATAGATATCGTCCAACCCGTGCTGGTCCATCAGATCCGCGATCCAGGTGTGCGACATGCCGAACAACGCCCGCGACACCATTTCCATCCGCGTCAGCAAAGCCCTACGGTCGGAATTCGGCAGCGCCACCGTCTGAATCCGACCGAGCACCTCCACATGCTCCTCGATGACCTCCACTACATGCTTCGGATACCCAGCCTCGATCGGCAACACCGAACTCAGCGTTGCCGATTCATCCTGCAGCGGAGCAGCATTCGCCGCATCTTCACCGTCGACCGACGGGTCCACCCCTGGCACGCTATCCCCCGAAAGCATGCGCCAAGCTTAGCCCACGAACTACAATTTGTCGAATATACGTTCGAATACGATGTCTGGAACGTATTCCGAATGACCTGCACTACCACCCATGCGGGAAAGCAGTACAGAGATCGACTACACGGGCGACAAGGCCGCTACCTGGACGCCGCCACCGACAGCCGAGGCACCAGAGCGTCTATCGCGAACGGAAGGCTCAGTACCGTTCCCCAGGTCATCGCTCCGGACACGATGGGGTCGTCGACGAACACATCGCGCCCATCCTTCGCCACGTTCAAAGCCTGGTACGTGGGGATCACTCGGATCCGGTCGCTCGCACCTTCGCTGCTGCCGGTATTCCACACGAGGACGTCGAGATCCAGCATGCCGAAATCGGGATGATCGGGTGACGTCGTCACGGTCGGTGCGATCTCGCTCAGTCGGTCGTAGGCGTCATGGCTGACGTCGATGTACTGAGCCATGATCAAATCCGGAGCCTGTGCCGAAAATCACCAGCTCCGGCTATCGGCCGCGTGGACCCGAATCACGACCGACGAAGCCGCTCAGAGACGCCGCTGACGCGCGATGTCGGCGAGCACGACGCCCGCGGCCACCGATGCGTTGAGGGACTCGACCGGCCCTGCCATCGGGATCGACAGGATGTGATCGCAGTTCTCACGCACGAGACGCGAGAGGCCCTTACCCTCGGAACCGACGACGATCGCGATGGGACCGCTACCGTCGAAGTCGTCGAGCGTGGTGTCGCCACCCGCGTCGAGGCCGACGATGGTGACACCCTTGGTCTGCCAATCCTTCAGCGTACGAGTCAGATTGGTCGCGCGAGCGACGGGAAGTCGTGCCGCTGCACCGGCACTGGTTCGCCATGCGACCGCGGAAACGCTTGCGCTGCGCCGCTGTGGAATGACGACTCCGTGTCCACCGAACGCCGCCACCGAACGCACGACGGCACCCAGGTTGCGGGGATCGGTGATGTTGTCGAGCGCGACGAGCAGAGCTGGTTCCTGATGCGACCGAGCCGCGCCGATCAGATCGTCCGGATGCGCGTAGCGGTACGGCGGCACCTGCAGGGCGAGACCCTGATGCAGGCCGTTGGCGCTGAGCCGGTCGAGATCGGAACGCGGGACCTCGAGAATGGAGATGCCGGCGTCGGCCGCGCGCTGCACGCTCTCCTTCAGTCGGTCGTCGCTGTCGGTACCGGTGGCGACCCACAGAGCCGTCGCGGGCACACCCGCACGCAGGCACTCGACGACCGGGTTACGTCCGAGGACGACCTCGGGGCCGTCGTCGTTCTTCCGGCTTGCGACGCGTCCGCCACCCTGCCGGCCCTGAGACTGTGCCGACTTCTCGGCGAGCTTGGCCCGACGCGCCGCGGGATGCTTGGTGCGTGCCTCGGCGGGAGGCGTCGCACCGCGTCCTTCGAGACCGCGGCGACGGTTGCCGCCGGAACCGGCGACCTGCCCCTTCTTGGTGCCCGTCTTGCGAACTGCGCCGCGCCTACTGGAATTGCCTGCCATCACTGCCCTGCTTCGTCGGTACTACTGGTTGCCCCGACGGACCATTCGGGCCCGTTGGGAGTGTCTGTCACGTCGATTCCGGCCTTCGCGAGACGATCTCTGATCGCGTCCGCTGTGGCCCAATCCTTGTCGATCTTCGCCTGTGCGCGAGCTTGAAGTTGTGCGTCGACGAGCACTCCGAGCGCGCCCTCGACGGCATCGTTGTCGCCGCCACCGGTGGCCCAGTGCGGGTCGAGCGGGTCGACGCCGAGGATCGAGAGCATTGCCCTGACTTTCGACGCATGTTCGACGGCACCGCCGAGATCGCCGCTCTCGAGCGCGCTGTTTCCTGACTTCACCGTCGCGTGGACTGCAGCGAGGGCCTTCGGCACACCCAGGTCGTCGTTCAGCGCGTCGGCGAAATCGTTTGTCCAGGTTCCGAGGGGAACCTCTCCTGCACGTTCGACGGTACGCTTCACGAACCCTTCGATGCCGCGATAGGTGACGGCAGCCGTCTGCAGTGCGTTGTCCGAGTACTCCAACATGGACCGGTAGTGCGCGCTGCCGAGGTAGTACCGAAGTTCCTGCGGCCGAACGTTTTTCAAAACATTGGGCACCGACAGGACATTGCCGAGCGACTTCGACATCTTCTCGCCGCCCATCGTGACCCAGCCGTTGTGCAGCCAGTACCGACTGAATCCGTCGCCTGCGGCCTTGCTCTGCGCGCGCTCGTTCTCATGGTGCGGAAACACCAGATCCAAACCACCGCAATGGATGTCGAAATCGGGACCGAGGTATGCCTCGCACATCGCCGAGCACTCGAGATGCCAACCGGGCCGACCGCGGCCCCACGGCGTCGGCCACGACGGCTCACCGGGCTTCGCAGCCTTCCACAACGTGAAGTCTCGCGGATCGCGTTTGCCCGCACCCGCACTCTCACCCTGGTGGACGTCGTCGAGCTTGTGGCCGGACAAGGCGCCGTAATCGGGGAAACTCACGACGTCGAAGTAGACGTCGCCTTCTGCCGCGTAGGCGTGCCCGGACGCGATGAGACGCTCGATCAGCTCGACCATCTGCGTGATGTGTCCGGTCGCGCGTGGCTCTGCCGACGGCGGCAACACACCGAGCTTGTCGTAGGCCCACGTGAACGACCGCTCGTACGTCGCGGCCCACTCCCACCACGGGCGGCCTGCGTCGCGAGCCTTGTTCAAGATCTTGTCGTCGATGTCGGTGACGTTGCGGATGAACGCGACGTCGTACTCGTGCGCGAGCAGCCACCGCCGCAACACGTCGAACGCAACTCCGCTGCGCACGTGCCCGATGTGCGGTTCACCCTGCACCGTTGCCCCACACAGATACACCGATGCATGGCCAGGGACCAAGGGGGTGAATTCCCGCAGGGCCCTCGTCTCGGTGTCGTATAGGTGAAGGGTCACGACCAGCAATGCTACCGGTGCTTTTACTCCGTCATGACAAGTGCGGTCGCCACGGCGGCTATTCCTTCGCCGCGACCGGTCAATCCCAATCCGTCGGTCGTCGTCGCGGACACCGACACAGGCGCTCCGAGCACCGCCGACAAAGTCTCCTGTGCCTCCACACGGCGTGGACCGATCTTCGGACGATTGCCGATGATCTGCACGGCGGCGTTGCCGATCGTGAATCCGTTGTCGGTCAGCAGGCGTCGCACCTCGGTGAGCATGGCCGCGCCGCTGACGCCGTCCCACTCCGGTCGCCCGGTGCCGAAGACCGAACCGAGGTCACCGAGGCCTGCCGCGGACAACAATGCGTCGCACAGTGCGTGCGACGCGACATCACCGTCGGAATGCCCTTCGAGTCCGTCGCCGTCCTCGAAGAGAAGGCCCGCAAGCCAACAGGGCCTGCCCGGCGCGATGGGATGGACGTCGGTTCCGATACCGACTCTCATGAATTCTCCTGACGGACCAGCGCTTCGGCCAGCAGCAGATCGTGTGGCGTCGTGATGTCGACCGACGCGAGAAAACAACGACGACCGAAAGCGACGACGACAGAAGCGCGGCGCGGGCAGCGTCGTGACCGAGCCGTGTCCGAGTTCGACCGCTAAAGACGGGTCTTCCCTCCCGCGGTCACGAAGACTTTCGGCTCACCGAGTCCGAGCCGCAGACCTCGGCCCCGCCGCCGGAACGAACGCGACGACGGGACCTTGGATGAAACTTGCCACCTGAGCAGCCGTCACTCAGGACGCTGCAGCGAGAACCTCGTCGAGGATGGTGTCGGCCTTGGCCTCGTCCGTTCCCTCGGCGAGCGCGAGCTCTCCGACCAGAATCTGACGCGCCTTGGCGAGCATGCGCTTCTCACCTGCGGACAAGCCGCGATCCTGTTCACGGCGCCACAGGTCACGAACGACCTCGGCGACCTTGTTCACGTCACCGGACGCGAGCTTCTCGAGATTTGCCTTGTACCGGCGCGACCAGTTGGTCGGCTCCTCCGTGTGCGGAGCACGCAGCACCTGGAACACCTTGTCCAAGCCCTCCTGCCCGACGACATCGCGTACGCCTACGTATTCGGCGTTGTCTGCAGGAACTCGAACGGTGAGATCGCCCTGGGCGACCTTGAGAACTAGGTACTCTTTCGGTTCACCCTTGATGGTGCGGGTTTCTATCGCTTCGATCAGCGCCGCTCCGTGATGGGGGTAAACGACGGTGTCTCCGACCTTGAAAATCATGTGTCCCGTGCCCCTTTCGATTTTCCCAGTTTACCACGCGCCCCGATCAACGGCGCAGGTCAGGGGCACAGCGCGACTTCCGCAGGGGTTGACAGGACCGCCGGAACGTGTATCCGACACCCCCGCAGACGATTCGGAAATGCATGGTGTCCGTGCAAGGACACCGAGGCGAAACGCCGGTGAACACGCCGGTCCGCGCCCGATCGGGTCCCACGTTCGAAGGCCCGAGGAAGAACCTCCGGACGGTGACTACTACTCTGCCTAGTGGACCTGACGTACCGGCTGGCCCGGACCGGCACAACTGGAGGACGACCCGTGACTGCGATCGAAGCTGCGACTGCGCGCCGAAAGACCCACCGACTGGTGACGACGGTCGCTGTTGCGGCCGGTGCTGCACTGACGCTGACCGCCTGCGGCGCGGGACAGATTTCCCAGACCGCCGATCAGGTCGCTGCCGTCAACGGCAACTTCGCGGACGTCGGAAACATCTCGTTGCGCAACGTCCACGTCGTCTACCCGCAGACCGAGGAGTACTCGATCGAGCCCGGCGGCAAGGTCGAACTCGGATTCATCGCGGTCAACAACAGCCCCGCGAACCCGGACACTCTCACCCGCATCTCGACGACGGCCGCGTCGTCGATCACCCTCGGCGAAGAGCCCGGCGGAACCGAGATCGCGCCGCTGACCGCACTCGGCGCGGGCGCTCCCGCCGACACGCAGCTCGACGACCCGCTGATCCCGCTGCAGCTCATCGTCGTCGAACTCAACGGCATCGGTGAAGACGTGCGCCCCGGCCTGACGGTCCCCGTCACCTTCACGTTCGAAGAAGCAGGCGACGTCCAGGTTCTCGTGCCCGTCGACGCAGGCCCCGTTCTCCAGCGCGACGTGTCCGACAAATCGCCTGTCGAAGCCGAGGCTCACGGCGAGGCACACAGTGCCGAGCAGAGCGTCGTCGAGACCGAGGTCGAAGAAGGCGCTGACGGCAACAACTGACTTTCTGTCGGTAGCCGCGGCTAGCCTTCTCACCCGTGGCCAAGCTCAAGACGAATTACCGCTGTTCGGCCTGCCAGCACATCGTTGCCAAGTGGGTCGGTCGATGCCCCGAGTGCGGAGCCTGGGGGTCGATGGACGAAGCCCCGATTCTCGCGCCGGTCGCCAGCCGGCCCGGGGCGTCGGGGCTCGGCGCAGGAAACACCAGATCCGCGACGGCTGCGATGGTGCCCACTCTCCCCGCGACCGCGCTCACGCAGGTCAGCAGTTCCACCTCCCAGGCCAACTCCACCGGAATCGACGAGTTCGATCGTGTTCTGGGCGGCGGCCTGGTTCCCGGATCGGTCGTTCTGCTCGCAGGTGAGCCGGGCGTCGGGAAGTCCACCCTCCTTCTCGAGGTCGTGCATCGCTGGGCGCGTACCGGCGAAGACCGCCGAGCTCTCTACGTCACGGGTGAGGAATCCGCCGGGCAGGTTCGCCTGCGCGCCGACCGCACCGGCGCGGTCCACGAACGCGTCTTCCTCGCCGCCGAGTCCGACCTCGCGACCGTGTTCGGTCACGTCGAACAGGTCAAGCCCAGTCTGCTGATCGTCGACTCCGTCCAGACGATGCTCGCTGCCGACGTCGACGGCGTCATCGGCGGTGTCACCCAGGTCAAGGCCATCACCAGCGCGCTCACCTCGCTCGCGAAGACAACGGGCGTCGCGGTCCTGCTGATCGGACACGTCACCAAGGACGGCGCCGTCGCAGGCCCTCGTGCGCTCGAACATCTCGTCGACGTCGTGCTCCACTTCGAAGGCGACAAGCACTCCAGTCTGCGCATGATCCGAGGCATCAAGAACCGCTTCGGCGCATCCGACGAGGTCGGCTGCTTCGAGCTACGCGAAACCGGTATCGAGGGCATCTCGGATCCGTCCGGGCTGTTTCTGCACCACCGCACCGAGGCGGTCCCCGGCACCGCCGTCACGGTCACGATGGACGGCAAACGTCCGTTGCTGGCCGAACTGCAGGCGCTCGTCGTCGACACACACATGGCGTCGCCGCGACGAGCGGTCAGCGGCCTCGACTCGGCGCGTGTCGCCATGATCCTCGCTGTCCTCGAACGTAGGGCAGGCATCAAGGTGTCGACGAAGGAGGTCTACGCCGCGACCGTCGGTGGAATGCGGACGAGCGAACCCGCGGCCGACCTGGCTCTCGCTGCGGCGGTCGCGAGCGCGGTACACGACCGGCCTTTGCCGAACGGTGTGGTGTTTCTCGGCGAAGTCGGGCTCGCGGGCGAAGTCCGTCGCGTGTCCGGCCTCGGCCGTCGCCTGGCCGAAGCCGCACGCCTCGGCTTCACACGCGCCGTCGTCCCCGAACACGACGACACGGTGCCGGCGGGGATGAAGGTCTCCACTGTCGTCAATGTCGGAGAAGCTCTGAAGCACGTCGACAAGCACCGAAGTCCGTAAGAATGCAGGCCGTATGACGCTGGCGGCGTACCCTCTACCTGCGAGACTGTGACACATAACGAGGGGATGAACATGGACGTATCCGCGCGCGAAACCTCTTCATCTCCGGCACTTCGGGACACCATCGCGCGTCTCGCACCCGGAACGGCACTCCGAGACGGCCTCGAGCGGATCCTGCGGGGCCGCACGGGCGGCTTGATCGTCCTCGGTTACGACGAGGAAGTCGAGGAGATCTGCGACGGCGGATTCGAGTTGGACGTCGAGTTCTCGCCGACGCGCCTGCGCGAGCTGTCCAAGATGGACGGAGCCGTCGTGCTCTCCACGGACGGAAAGCGAATCGTCCGATCCAATGTGCAACTTGTTCCCGATCACAAGATCGCCACCGTCGAATCCGGCACCCGGCATCGCGCCGCCGAGCGGACCGCGATGCAGACCGGCTACCCCGTCGTATCGGTGAGTCAGTCGATGAGCATCGTGAGCGTCTACGTCGCCGGGGTGCGTCACGTCGTCGAGGGATCGGCGACCATCCTCTCGCGCGCCAATCAGGCCGTCGCGACGCTCGAACGCTACAAGGCGCGTCTCGACGAGAACACCCGTCAGCTCTCGGTCGTCGAGATCGAGGACTTCGTGACATTGCGCGACGCGTTGACCGTCGCGCAGAGGCTCGAGATGGTGCGTCGCGTATCCGTCGAGATCGAGCAGAACGTCCTCGAACTCGGCACGGACGGAAGGCAATTGGCTCTTCAGCTCGAAGAGCTGCTCGGCGACAACGACGCCGACCGTCAGCTCATCGTCCGCGACTACCTCGCCGGAACGGAACCGTCGGAAACGGTGGCCGTCGAGAAGGCACTCGCCGCGCTCGATAAGTTGACCGACGTCGACCTGCTGGATCTGACGACACTGGCACGCGCCTTCGGCTACCCCGCAACCATCGAGGCACTCGACACCCCGATGAACCCGCGCGGGTATCGCGTGCTCACTCGTGTGCCGCGGTTGCAGTTCAGCCAGATCCACCGACTCGTCGGATCGTTCGGAACCCTGCAGGGACTGCTCGCCGCGACTGCCGCCGACCTGCAATCGGTCGACGGCATCGGCGGTCTCTGGGCCCGGCACATCCGCGAGGGTCTGTCGCGCCTCGCGGAGGCATCGATCGCGGGTCCGTACGACTAGACCTACAAGGTCATGTTGAACGGCTAGGTCATGTTGAACGGCTCCGGCGAGCTGCGGAGCTCGCCGAGCTGAGCGATCACCTTGTACGAACCGGCGCCCACTGGAATGCGCTCTTCGCCGCAGCCGGGAACCGAATTGGTGCCCGACCACTTGACCGTGAAGCCTGCCTGCTCGCCCGGCTTGAACGTTCGCAGATCGGACTGTGCGTCGGGGAAGCAATCGGTGTTGGACCAGATGCGCTGATCGTCGAGCGTGTAGACGAGTGCCTGCTGCAGGCCTGCCCCGACGTCGCGCTGGCATTCCGCGGAACTGATGTTGGTGATGACGACCGTGAAGCCCGGCTCCTCACCCACGCGGTACGACGGCTTGTCCGGTGTCGCCTTGATCGCGAGGCTCTGGTCCGCGCACTGGTTCGCCGGAGCAGGCGCGTCTCCCGCGGGAGCGGCCGACGACGTACTCGACGCGGCCGAAGTTCCACCGCTCGATCCGCTACCGCCGGATCCGCCTGCCGAACCTCCCCCGGGTCCGCCTCCCGACGAGGCCGACTGAGACGGCGTCGCCGATGCACTCGGTGTCGTGGGCGCCGGTGTCGTCGCGACGACTCCGGCCGGCTCTGCTTGCGGAGGGTCGTCGTTTCCGCCACCGAGCGACGAAATGAACCACACGATCAAACCGAGCACGACGACCGCTGCGCCGATGGCGAGAGCACGGCGACGCCAATAGATTTCGGGAGGCAAGGGCCCGGTTGGTTCCAACACAGACCAACCGTAATGGCCAGCAGCTACGTATCGAAGAAGCGCACGCGGCGTGTCGTGCGCCCGATGACGACCGTGGTTACGGCTGCTCGCCGATGTCGCCGATGACCTCGCGCAGGATGGCACTGCCGTCGGACAGGTGGTACGTCAGTCCGACGATCGCGAGCTCTCCGGCCTCGACCTTCTCGGCGACGACGCGCGACCGCTGCATCAGCTGCTGGCCGGTCTCCTCGACGTGGCGAGCCTCGATATCGTCGATGCCGGTGTAGCCGTCGCGTCGGGCGGACAGCACCGACGGCGTCACACGCTCGACGAGATCACGGATGTAACCACCGGGGAGATCGCCCGACTCGAGTGCGTCGACCGTCGCCTTGACGGCGCCACAGCTGTCGTGGCCGAGGATGGCGATGAGCGGAACGCCGAGGACTCCGACGCCGTATTCGATCGATCCGAGGACGGACGAGTCGATGACGTGGCCCGCGGTACGGACGACGAACATGTCACCGAGGCCCTGATCGAAGATGATCTCGGCGGCGACGCGCGAGTCGGCACAACCGAACAGCACTGCACTGGGATGCTGACCGTCGGCGAGCCGAGCGCGATCCTCGATTCCCTGGCTGGGGTGCTGTGATTCGCCTGCGACGAACCTCTGGTTACCCTCTTTGAGAGACTTCCACGCTGATACGGGATTCGTAGGCACGTCTTTCATTGTGCACCGACGCCGTACTACTGGCGAGTCGGGTTCACCGAGACTTCTAGGAGAGATGTGCCGATCGATACGGTCTCGCTGCTCGGATGGTTCGACACCGAGGAACGCGACCTTCCGTGGCGCCGCCCGGGCGTCACGGCCTGGCAGATCCTCATGAGCGAGATCATGTTGCAGCAGACGCCGGTGTCACGCGTCGCGCCGATCTGGCAACAGTGGGTCGAGCGCTGGCCGGTGCCGTCGAAGATGGCGGCGTCGAGCCAGGCCGAGGTGCTGCGGGCCTGGGGCAAGCTCGGCTATCCCCGTCGCGCGCTGCGGTTGCACGAGTGCGCCGGGGTGCTCGCGTCAGAGCACGGTGACGTCGTCCCCGACGACGTCGACACGCTGCTCGACCTTCCCGGAATCGGCGCCTACACCGCACGGGCCGTGGCGTGTTTCGCCTACGGCAGGCGAGTTCCCGTCGTCGACACCAATGTTCGACGCGTCGTCGCGCGTGCTGTCCATGGTGCCGCCGAGCCGGGCAACCCGTCGACGACGCGGGATCTCGCCGACGTCGAAGCGATCCTCCCGCGAGGGCGCGAGAAGGCAGCGCGGTATTCGGCGGCGTTGATGGAACTCGGTGCGCTGATATGCACGGCGAAGAATCCCGCGTGCCTGCTGTGCCCGCTTCCGAAGTGCTCGTGGATCGAGGCGGGCAGACCTGCATATTCCGGACCACCGAAGAAGGTGCAGAAATTCGCAGGCACGGACCGTCAGGTGCGCGGCAAACTGATGTCGGTGCTGCGCGAGAGCGACGGTCCCGTCGAGCGCGCCGAACTCGACGTCGTGTGGCTCACCGATCCGGGTCAGCGGGACCGGGCTCTGGACTCGCTGCTCGTGGACGGATTGATCGAGCAGACGGAGTCCGGTCTGTTCGCGCTGGCGGGTGAAGCACAGCTCAGCGGAGAAAGTCGACCAGCAGCGCGTTGACGACGCCGGGACGCTCCAGGTACCCGAAATGCCCTGTGTCCGTGACCTCTTCGTACCGAGCACCCGGAATGGATTGCGCTACTTCACGACTGAGGTGGACCGGAATGAGCCGGTCGTCGGCGAATCCGACGACCATCGTCTTCGCGGTGATCCTGCGGTAGGCGGTCAAACGCTCCGACCCCGAACGCATGTCGAGACCGATCTGCGCTCGCGTTCCCGCCGTCCGCGAACCACCCGAGTACTCCATGACGGCGAGCCAGTCGCCGATCGCGGCCTCGTCGCGCAGCGTCGCGGGCGAGAAGTTGTTCATCGCGGTGATCGCGGCACGGTATGTCGCCGGCAGCGTGATTCCGGCGTCGTACAGATCTCGCTCGCCCTGCGACAGCGCCTTCTGCATCGTCGACGCGCGCCCGTACGTGGCCATCATGACGGCGTGCGACACGAGGTCCGGACGCGCGAGCGCGAGTTCCTGCGTCACGCGCGCGCCCATCGAGGTCCCGACGACGCGTGCCCGCATGCCGCCGAGGTGTTCGATCAATGCGGCGGTGTCGGCGACGAGGTCGTCGAGCGCGAAGCCCTCACCGCATTCCGACGAGGGCGCGATGCCACGATTGTCGAACGTGACGACGGTGTACCCGGCCTTCACCAGAGCAGGAACCTGATGCGTCTTCCACACACGACCTGGGCTGCCGGATCCCATGACCAGCACGACGAGCGGGCCACTGCCTGTGACGTCGTAGTTGATATCGATACCGTTCAGCCTCGCCAGCGACATTCGCGTCACTGTAGTCGGCCGAGAAACTCCTCCACCGCGCCCCGGTAAGCCTCCGGCTGTTCGTCGTGGACCAGATGCGCCGCACCGGCCACACGGACGTAGGTCGACATGGGGTTTCGGCGATGCATCTCCGCCATCTGACCTGCCGGTGTGATCCCGAACTCACCCTCGATCAGCAGGCTCGGTGCACGAACGGCGTCCCATTCGTCCCAGAAATGACGGGTGCCCCATTCCTGCGAGATAGCCTCGAACGTCGACACGTCGCCGTGCAGATACAAGCCGTCGTCACGCCGCTCGAACGAGTCCAGAAAGTACTGTCCCGCAACATCTCCGAAGAATTCCCTGACGGCGTCGTCGCTCTCGAACGGTTGCGGCCACTGCCGAATCATCGCGGCCCACGCGTCGGCGGTGCGGCCACGGAAATCCGGCGTGATGTCCTCGACGACCACACCCGACACCAGATCCGGCCGCGCCGCCGCCAGACACACTCCGTGCAGTGATCCCATCGAGTGACCGATCACCACCGAGGGCCCGAGCTGCTCGGCATGACCGATCAGATCAGACACGAACGCTTCGGTGGTCGGCTCCGACGGCGGTGGCCTGCGGTGACCCGGCGCATCGTAGGTGTGGACGTGCCCGAACTCCCGCAACCACGGAACCTGGCGACGCCACGTGCGGGCACTGCCCATCAGTCCGTGCAGCAGAAGGATCGACCTGCCCGTTCCACCTTCGTCGTACAGCACCTTGCCGACTTTAACGGCTACCCTTCGTCCATGGCTGTCGTGAAGATCAATGCAATCGAGGTACCCGAAGGCGCAGGCGCCGAACTGGAGAAGCGCTTCGCCGCTCGTGCCGGGGCCGTCGAGAACTCGCCCGGATTTCTCGGATTCCAGCTCCTGCGCCCGGTCAAGGGTGAGAATCGCTACTTCGTGGTGACGCAATGGGAAACCGAAGAGGCGTTTCAGGAATGGGCGTCGGGACCCGCCAAGGCCGCACACGCAGGCGAGCGCGCCAAGCCGGTGTCGAGCGGTGCTTCGCTACTCGAGTTCGAGGTCGTGCTCGACGTCGCCGCGAGTCGCTGACGACCCCTACCGAGCAAAGTCGTGGTCGGCGCGCGCGTCGAACACCGAAAAGCCGGACGTACCAGCGTTCTTCGCGGCATACATCGCCGAGTCCGCTTTGCGCAGCAGGTCGTCCGCGTCGGCCTCGTAGCGTTCGTCCACGGCGATTCCGATACTCGCCGAGACGGTGACGACGTACCCGTCGATCTCGAACGGAAAGGCGAGATCGGCGAGTATCCGCCTGGCCACCGCCACCGCGTCGGGCCCGCGATGAAGCACGACGAACTCGTCGCCGCCGAATCTCGACACCGTGTCGTCGGGACCTGCTGCGTCGGCGAGCAATTCGGCCACGAGCCTCAGCGTCGCGTCTCCGACGGCATGTCCGAGGGTGTCGTTGATCGTCTTGAAGTTGTCGAGATCTATCACGAGAAGCGCTATGGCATACGGGTTTCCGTTCTCGGCGATGTCACGGATGCGTTGGCGCACGAGCACTCGGTTGGGCAAACCCGTCAGCGGATCGTGCAGCGTCCGGCGCCGTAGCTCGTTCTCCAGATCGTGCCGCCGAACAGCCGCGGAGACGACGCCCGCGACGGTCTGCAGGAATGCGAGTTCACCGTCGTCGAAGTCCGTGGGATCGGTGCTGTACACGGCGAGAACACCCCACGGTTCGCCCATCCCGTCGATCACGACGGCGGCTCCACTGTGCACTCCGCGATCGCGCATGAAATCGGTCGGGAACCGCAACTCGCTGTCTCTGTCCGCGCAGACCACAGCCTCACCGGACAAGAGGGCCGCGGCCGCATGAGAGCTGCGCGACAACGGAATCGGCCCCGGTGCGCTGTCCGGACCCGAATAGGCCACCGCTCTCAGCTCGGTACGGTCGGGGAATCCGGGTTCGAGGATCACAGCACACTTCATGCCCATCAACGACAACGCGGCGGCCGTCGCCCTCCTCATGACCTCGGCAGGACTGGCGGTCAACGCGATACGGCTCAGGTCGGCAACTGCTCGCTGCTCGCGCGCGTGTGCATCCGCCGCGACGGCGACCTCGACCAGCCGGCGTTCGTGGTCGAAACGGCCACGCAGATCCCGGTACGCCAGCGCGACCATCGCGATCGCTGCATGCCTGCCCGTCACGACATAGGCCGATACCCACACCGGAATCGCATCATGGGTTCGACAATGCGTGAGCTCGACGTCTCCCGTCCACACACCGCCTGCGAGGGCACGCGCCACCGGGCCGGTTCGCTGATGGACCGAACCGAAGATCCAATCCGCTGCGCGTGCCGCCTCGTCCATCGTCGCACCCACGAGGTCGACGGCAGCCGAATTCAGGTACGCCACATGGCCGTCCGATCCCCGCAGACACATCGCGTCGGGGGATCTGTCGGCCGTGGCGGCGAATTCGGCCACCCACTCCTCGACATACGGATCCACTGTCCTGCACTCCCACTGACCACAGCACTCGAATCCCCCGATGCTTCGTGGTGCGCTCTACTGTTCCACCGCCCGTACGGCGTCGCGTGCTAATTCCGTTGGGCGACCGATCCCAGTGCAACAGCGGGGAGCTCGTCGTGGGCCAACGACGACCGACCCTCGATACCCTCGATTCGCTCGATGAGGTCTTGCAGTTCGTCGGCGGGGACGGCGCGCCCGATGTGGTACCCCTGCGCACCGTCGCATCCCAGAACGTGGAGCCGGTCGAGTGTGCTCTTGTCCTCCACACCCTCCGCGACGACGGTCATACCGAGGCTTCGACCCAGCTCGATCGTCGAACGCACGATGGATGCATTGGTCGGTTGACTGTTCATCGCCGTCACGAACGATCTGTCGATCTTCAAGGTCTGCACCGGAAGCGAGCGGAGGTAGGCCAGTGAGCTGTAGCCGGTGCCGTAGTCGTCGATCGCGATGGAGGCTCCCAGATCGCGCAGGGACACCAGCGCGTCGACAGACCGCCTCGGATCGGTCATGGCCGAAGTCTCCGTCACCTCGAATTCCACCGCCGATGCGGGCACGTCGTGTCGTTCGAGTGCGGCAGCGACCTGATCGCCGAGCGTCGGGTCGACGAGATTGCGCACCGAGAGATTGACAGCGATACCGATGCGGAAGCCTTTGCGTCTCAACGCACTACAGCACGCCAGGGAATCCTCGAGGACATAGGCGGAGATTGCCGGAAGCATGCCCGTGCGCTCCGCGTCGGGCAGGAACGACGACGGTGCGATCAGGCCCTCACGCGGATGCTGCCACCGCAGCAACGCTTCGATTCTGGTCACGCGCCTGGTGTCGAGATCGAGGCACGGCTGGAAGTAGACCCTGAGTTGCCGGTGCAGAAGCGCGGTTTCGAGCTCACCGAGCAGCCTCATCTGCTGACGTCGATCGCAGTCCATCGTCGGCATGTAGATCGAGACACGCATATGCCCCGCCTTCGCCGCAGTCAGCGCGACGTGTGCGTGCTGCAGCAATGTCTCGGCCCCGACGCCGGGATCCTTCGCCGAATGCACGACCCCGACCGTCGCTTCCAGCGCGACGTTGATGTCGTGCACGAACATGGTGCGGCTCACCGCACGCTGGAAATGCTCGGCACATTCCGCGGCCGTCACCGGCATCCGCTGCGCAGGGATCGCGACGACGAACTGATCTCCACCGAGGCGCCCGACGACGGCATCGGTGACCGCCGCGCCGACGAGCCTCTCGCCGATCTCCCGAAGGACGCTGTCGCCTACGGGATATCCGAATGTCTCGTTGATCTGTGCGAACCTGTCGATGTCGACGATGAGCACGATGATTCCCTGCTCGCCTGCCTCGTCGACGGCTCGATCGAGCATCTCGCCGATGCGTCGCCGGTTGGGTAGGCCGGTGACGGAATCCGACATCGCCGTCTCGGTCAACTCGGCAGCCTGACGTCTCATGACTGTCAGAAAACACGCCATCCTGGCACCCACGAGCGCGACGACGAGCATCGAACACCCGGCTACGACCCAGCCCCACTTGGACACCGGGACTCCCCCCGCGAGCTGGATTCCCATGACGACGGGAGCCATCAGACTCGCCGCGCTGAGCCCGAGCAACCGCGTCCGATCGGCGAACAGGCGCTTTTCGGTGCCGGTCGACGGCGACCCGTGGGGCGTCGGATTCGCCGAGTACGCCGCGAGCAGAACATAAGCGACAAGCGACAGCGTCGCGGCGACGTTCGAGACGGGAAGGCCGGACATCACCTGACCCGATCCGTCGAATCCCCCGTAGGCAACCCAGTTCGACACCGCGAAGACCGACATCGCAAGGGTCACGATCACGAACGGGCCGGTCCGAGCCCGCTTGGACACCAGCAGGATCAGTGCCGTGGCGACGAGGAATCCGTCGGTGGTCGGGTACAGGACTGCAGGCCAGTGCGTCGCGACGCTGTCGGGACCGGGGTTGCCGACCGAGTCGTGTCCTACCAGGAAGACCCAGGACACCAGTCCGACTCCGGTGGCGACGATGAGACCTTCGAGGACATCCTCGATCTTCACCACTCGTCCGCGATGATCTCGCACAGTCAGGACGGCCGCGACGAACGCCACATGACCGACCACGTACAACGCGTCGGCGACGCTCACGCCGGATGCGCTCCGGCCGCCGTGATGACCTAATTCGACGACGGCATCCCCGACGCAATTGGCCATGAGCCCGACGGCGAGGAATACCCACATGACCCCGTCGTGGCGTCGTCGTACCCGTCCACGCAGGAGAAACACCGCGACCGACCCGATCGCGACCAGCCCATACAGTACGACGCGTCCGACGCCGTCAGGCAACAACGAATACCCGGCCACACATGCAAGCCCCGCAAGCATGAACCTCGACCAGGCCATTGTCTCTGGTGGTTCCTTCCTGGTCCCCCAACCGTCGTCTTCACCGCCGAACGTCGAAACCCGTCGTTCCATCGGTATTCGTATCCGAAACCGTAGCGGACTGGTTTGTTTTTCAAGGATTACAGACCAGTGTATGGATGTAACGCTCGGGTACTGCGAAAGCCTTGCTTCCCGCCTACTCGGCGTCGGCGAACCCTTGGTCGAGGAGCTGAAGAAAGACGTCGACGGGCTGTGCGCCGGAGACCGCGATGCGCCTGCCTGCCACGAAGAATGGAACACCGGTGACCTGCAGTTCTCGGGCGGCAGCGAGATCGGCGCGTACCTCTGCAGCGCCGGTATCGCCCGCCAGTGCTTCCGCAGCACCGACCATTCCTACGGCGTCGGCCAGCTCGGCCAGAACAGTGGGATCGTCGACGACGCGGCCCTCGGTGAAATGGGCGACGAACAGCGCGGCCAGCATCTCGTCGGCGAGCCCCTGCTCCCGAGCGACGTGGACGAGGCGATGGGCGTCGAATGTGTTGGCGGCGACGGCGGTATCGAAGTCGATCTTCAGACCGTCCGCGGCCGCGATGCCTGCGACGTGCTCGAACATGCCCGTGACCTGGTCCGGTGACATGCCCTTCAGACGCACGAGCGCGTCCAGCTCGCGTTCCCGGGCGCCGACGGGCGTCTCCGGGGACAGCTGATACGAACGCCAGATCACCTCGACGCGGTCGCGGCGGTCGAATTGTTCGAGTGCCACCGCGAACCGCGCCTTGCCGATGAAGCACCACGGGCAGGCGATGTCGGACCAGATCTCTACCTGAAGAGCTTCGAGTTCAGTTGAAGTCACAACGGACGCAACCTCGACGCCGACCCGGGTGTTCCCGGGGTCAGGATTCGAGCGATGCGTCCAACGTGATCTCGACACCGGTCAGTGCTTTGCTGACCGGACATGTCTCCTTCGCCGACTGTGCAGCCTTCGCGAAGCCCTCGGCATCGAGGCCGTCGACCTCACCGCGAACCGTCAGCTTGATGCCGGTGAGCTTGAACCCCGGCTGGTCCGGGCCGAGCGAGACGTCCGCGGTCACCTCGAGGCTCTGAGGCGTCCCGCCTGCTTCGGCGATCAACGCCGACAGCTGCATCGCATAGCAGGACGAGTGTGCTGCCGCGATCAATTCTTCGGGGCTTGTCGTGCCGTCGGCGTTCTCGGCGGCGCGCTTGGGGAACGACACGTCGAATGTCGCTGCTCCCGAGCTCGTGAGTTCCACCTGGCCGGAGCCGTCTTCCAGCGTGCCGTTCCATGCAGTGCGCGATGTACGTGTGGGCATTGCGTTCGGACTCCTCTCGTTGTGGGCCGTCGATCGGCGACCCGTGGTGTGCAGGTTGCCCGGATCGGCCGGAGGCTAACCGGATCGACCGCCGGCCGCCTCGGCTCGCTGTGCATCGCGTGAATGATAGTGCGCTAGAAGGCTCTTCTCTCGCTCGTGCTTGGGGAACGCGAAGAACACCAGAACCGCACCGACCAGCACCACGAGAATCGCTGCGACATAGGACTTCTGGTCACCGTCCTCGAACGCTTGCTTCGCGGCAGAGACGATCTGATCCGAGTACTGCGGGTACCTCTCGGCCAAATCCGCCGCCGACGAGAACGACTTGGTCAACACCGACTGAGTTTCCTCGCTGATGTCGGCCGCATCGGGAGAACTCGCGATCTGCGCTGTCAACGATGCCGAGTACCCCGCCGTCAACAGTGCGCCGAGAGTCGACTGCATGATCGCTCCACCGAGGTCACGCTGCAGATCGGCCGTCCCTGAAGCCATTCCAGCTCTGTCGACGGGCACCGAACCGGTCAACGACCTCGATGCCGGAGTACCGGCGAACCCCACTCCGACGCCCAGGAAGATGTAGCTGAGTGCGACGACCCAGTACGCCACACCCTCCGTCCACGTCAGCCACGCCAGGACCAGTCCGACGACGATGAAGCTGTAGCCCAGCAGCAACGTGAACCTCGAACCCCTCGATTCGACGAGCTTCGCCGACTGCGGTGCCACCACCACCATCGCCAGTGCCGCAGGAAGCGTCGACGCGCCCGCCGCCAACGTCGAGTAACCGAGGACGTTCTGCAGAAACTGCTGCCCGACGAAGATGACGCCCATCAACGAGCCGAAGACGATGATGCCGGCCACCGCAGCCACCCAGAATGTTCGACGACGTGCGACATTCAGATCGTAGAGCGGGGACTCGACGCGACGCTGACGGATCACGAACACCGTCCCCGCCGCGACGGCGATGGCTCCCAGCCCGATTGCCAACGTCCCCATTCCCTGCACGGGGGCGAAGTTGATACCGAGCACGAGGGCAGCGATGAACACCACCGACACCATGCCGCCGAGATGGTCCACCGCATCGGTCGTCTCGTTGACGTGCGCAGGCACGAGTACGACAGCGAGGACCAATGCGAGGAGCGCGAGAGGCAGCGTCACGATGAACACCGAACCCCAATGGAACTTCTCGAGCAGCGCACCGGACATCAACGGGCCGAGTGCGGACAACGCGCCGCCGAGCGCCGACCACAACGCGATCGCCTTGGTCCGCGGCGGCCCCGACCACAGAGCGGTGATCAGCGCCAGCGTCGTCGGATAGGCCAGCCCGGCGGACAGACCGCCGAGCAGCCGAGCGCCGAACAGCACCTCGACGTTCGGCGCGAAGGCTGCCACCAAACACGCCGGAATCGACAACGTCATGCCCAGAACGAGCAGAAGTTTGCGCCCGTACCGGTCCCCTACCGCACCGAGGTACAGCACCGACGCGGCAAGCCCCAACGAGTACGCGACGGCAACCAGGTTCAGCTGAGTCTGACTGGCGTCGAAGTCGCGGCCGATCTCCGGCAGAGCGACATTGGCGACCGCAAGGTTCAGATTCGCCACCGCGGCGACGAGGATCAGAACGAACAACACCAGCCCTGCACGGGCGGGAGACGAACCTTTCGAGGTGGAAGTCACAGCGTCAGTAAAACTCAGCGGACACCCCTGTGCCTCACCTTCGGTGTGCGAAGTGCTGACCCAGCCCACGCAAAGCGGGCCGCACCTCTCGTCGAGGTACGGCCCGCTGTGGTCTTGCTACTTACTCGCTGTCACTGTCGCCCGCGGCCTTGGCCAGGTCGACCGGAAGCTCGTCGGGAACACTGATCGGCTTCTTCTCACCACGGAACGTGAACTTCGCGTCCTCGCCCTGGCTTTCGCCGTCCCAGTTCTCGACGTCGACCAGAACGATCTGGCCGGCTTCGATCTCGCCGAAGAGGATCTTCTCCGACAGCTGGTCCTCGATCTCGCGCTGGATCGTGCGACGCAGCGGCCGCGCACCCAGGACCGGGTCGAATCCACGCTTGGCGAGCAGGGACTTCGCCTTCTCGGTGACCTCGATGGACATGTCCTTGTTCTTCAGCGCACCTTCCACGCGGTTCAGCATGAGGTCGACCATCTGGATGATCTCGTCCTTGCTGAGCTGGTGGAACACGACGATGTCGTCGATACGGTTGAGGAACTCGGGGCGGAAGTGCTTCTTCAGCTCGTCGTTGACCTTCAGCTTCATGCGCTCGTAGTTCGAGCCGGTGCCTTCACCCGACGAGAACCCGAGGCCGACTGCCTTCGAGATGTCCGACGTACCGAGGTTCGACGTGAAGATCAGCACGGTGTTCTTGAAGTCGACCGTACGTCCCTGGCCGTCGGTGAGACGTCCGTCTTCCAGCACCTGCAGGAGCGTGTTGTAGATCTCCTGGTGTGCCTTCTCGATCTCGTCGAACAGGACGACGGAGAACGGCTTGCGGCGAACCTTCTCGGTGAGCTGGCCACCCTCTTCGTAGCCGACGTATCCGGGAGGAGCACCGAAGAGCCGCGACGCGGTGAAGCGGTCGTGGAATTCGCCCATGTCGATCTGGATGAGTGCGTCGTCCTCGCCGAACAGGAAGTTCGCGAGAGCCTTCGACAGCTCGGTCTTACCGACACCGGACGGGCCGGCGAAGATGAACGAGCCCGACGGGCGCTTGGGATCCTTCAGGCCTGCACGCGTACGACGGATCGCCTTCGAGACTGCCTTGACGGCGTCCTCCTGGCCGATGATCCGCTTGTGCAGCTCGTCCTCCATGCGGAGCAGACGCGTGGTCTCCTCCTCGGTGAGCTTGAAGACGGGGATGCCGGTCCAGTTACCGAGGACCTCGGCGATCTGCTCGTCGTCGACCTCGGCGATGACGTCCAGGTCACCGGAGCGCCACTGCTTCTCGCGCTCGGTGCGCTGGTGAACCAGCTGCTTCTCCTTGTCGCGCAGGTTCGCGGCCTTCTCGAAGTCCTGCGCGTCGATCGCGGATTCCTTCTCGCGACGGGCGTCGGCGATCTTGTCGTCGAACTCGCGCAGGTCTGGCGGTGCGGTCATCCGGCGGATACGCATCCGCGCGCCTGCCTCGTCGATGAGGTCGATCGCCTTGTCCGGCAGGAACCGGTCGTTGATGTACCGGTCGGCCAGCGTGGCCGCGGCGACGAGAGCACCGTCGGTGATCGAGACGCGGTGGTGTGCCTCGTAGCGATCGCGCAGACCCTTGAGGATCTCGATGGTGTGCTCGACGGTCGGCTCGCCGACCTGCACCGGCTGGAAACGACGTTCGAGGGCCGCGTCCTTCTCGATGTACTTGCGGTACTCGTCGAGGGTCGTGGCACCGATGGTCTGCAGCTCACCGCGGGCGAGCTTCGGCTTCAGGATCGAGGCCGCGTCGATAGCGCCCTCGGCTGCGCCTGCACCCACGAGAGTGTGCAGCTCGTCGATGAACAGGATGATGTCACCGCGAGTGTTGATCTCCTTGAGGACCTTCTTCAGGCGCTCTTCGAAGTCACCGCGGTAACGGCTGCCGGCGACCAGGGATCCGAGGTCGAGGGTGTAGAGCTGCTTGTCCTTGAGTGTCTCGGGGACCTCGCCGTTGACGATGGCCTGCGCGAGACCTTCGACCACCGCGGTCTTACCGACGCCGGGCTCACCGATGAGAACAGGGTTGTTCTTGGTACGGCGGCTCAGGACCTGCATCACGCGCTCGATTTCCTTCGCGCGACCGATGACCGGGTCCAGTTTGCCTTCGAGGGCAGCCTGGGTCAGGTTGCGTCCGAACTGGTCGAGAACCAGGGACGTCGACGGAGTGCCTGCCTCGCCGCGGCCGCTGCCGGATTCCGACGGCTCCTTGCCCTGGTAACCGGACAGCAGCTGGATGACCTGCTGGCGTACACGGTTGAGGTCGGCTCCGAGCTTGACCAGAACCTGAGCAGCGACGCCTTCGCCTTCGCGGATCAGACCCAGCAGGATGTGCTCGGTGCCGATGTAGTTGTGGCCGAGCTGCAGCGCCTCACGCAGGCTGAGCTCGAGGACTTTCTTGGCGCGCGGGGTGAAGGGAATATGACCGGACGGAGCCTGCTGGCCCTGACCGATGATCTCCTCGACCTGGCTGCGGACTCCTTCAAGGGAGATACCAAGCGACTCCAGAGACTTGGCCGCTACGCCCTCACCCTCGTGGATGAGACCGAGCAGAATGTGCTCCGTGCCGATGTAGTTGTGGTTGAGCATCCGGGCTTCTTCTTGAGCCAGGACGACAACACGCCGCGCGCGATCGGTGAACCTCTCGAACATCGCTCTCCCTCACTTCTCGGTGGGTGGTAGCACTCACCCACCAGGTCTTTCCAGCACCACACTTTGCGGTAACACGGGGTCGCTCGGCATTGAAGGTGTTACGTCGACGCGTGATGCGTCTGCGCCTCCAGCTTCACTGTAGTTGGCCGGTGGTGCGCTTGCCGACCCTCGGTCCCGGAAACAGCTCCGGTTCTCGGTGCCGCCCGGGGCCCTCTATGCCTGCTTACCGTTCATAACGCGTCCACGGGCGGTTTCGTTTCCTGTTCGCTGTCCGCTGCTGGCGAACAAGAACCGTCGCTACTTCGACGGCTTCACGATGGGGAACAGGATGGTCTCGCGTATCCCCAGACCGGTGAGCGCCATGAGCAGCCGATCGATTCCCATGCCGGTACCGGTCGTCGGCGGCATACCCTGTTCCATCGCAGCCAAAAAGTCCTCGTCGAGAACCATTGCCTCGTCGTCGCCCGCGGCGGCCTGGCGTGCCTGATCCTCGAAACGCTCACGCTGGATGACCGGGTCGACGAGCTCGGAATAGCCGGTCGCCAGCTCGAATCCGCGAACGTAGAGGTCCCACTTCTCCGTGACGCCGGGGATGCTCCGGTGCTGCCGCGTCAACGGCGACGTCTCGACCGGGAAGTCTCGCACGAACGTCGGGGCGAACAGATCGTCACCGACCTGGTGCTCCCACAATTCCTCGACGAGCTTGCCGTGTCCGTAGATCGGCTTGCCGTCCTTGCGGGGAACCTCCAGCCCGACCTTCTCCGCGAGAGCGAGAAGCTCGTCGACGCTCGTGTCCGGGGTGACCGTGACGCCGATCGCCTCCGACAGCGACGGATACATCTCGAGCGTCGTCCATTCGCCACTCAAGTCGTAGGTGGAACCGTCGGGAAGTACGACGACCTGTGTGCCGAGGGCGGCTTGCGCGACTTCCTGGATCAGCTCGCGCGTCATCTTCGCCGAGTCGTCGTACGTGCCGTAGGCCTCGTACGTCTCGAGCATCGCGAATTCGGGTGAGTGCGACGAGTCGGCGCCTTCGTTGCGGAAGTTGCGGTTGATCTCGAAGACCTTCTCGATGCCACCGACGACGCACCGCTTGAGGAACAGTTCCGGCGCGATGCGCAGAAAGAGATCGGTGTCGAGTGCGTTGGAATGCGTGACGAACGGACGCGCCGCAGCACCACCGTGCAGCGTCTGCAACATCGGCGTCTCGACCTCGAGGAAACCGCGGCGTTCGAGCGCACTCCGCAGCTCACGAACGACGGCGATGCGCTTGCGCGCGACCTCACGGGCCTCGGGGCGCGTGATCAGGTCGAGGTAGCGCTGACGGATGCGCGTCTCCTCGTTCAACTCCTTGTGCGCGACGGGCAGCGGACGCAGCGCCTTCGACGCCATCTGCCACGCGTCGGCCATGACGCTGAGCTCACCGCGTCGACTCGAGATGACCTCACCGTGTACGAACACGAAGTCACCGAGGTCGACGTCCGCCTTCCACTCCGTCAGCGACTCCTCGCCGACGCCTGCCAGGCTGATCATCGCCTGCAGCTGGGTGCCGTCACCCTCCTGCAGTGTCGCGAAACAGAGCTTGCCCGTGTTGCGCACGAAGATGATGCGGCCGACGACACCGACGAGCCGACCCGTGGTGGTGTCGGGCTCGAGGTTCGGGTAGAGGGTGCGGATCTCGCCGAGCGAGTGAGTGCGGGCCACCGAGACCGGGTAGGCCTCCCGGCCCTGCTCGAGCAGCCGGTCCCGCTTGGCACGACGAATCCGTAGCTGTTCCGGAGTGTCGTCGATCGTGGGGGAAGCTGCATCAGTCACAGGCACACACTTTATCCGTCGCCCCCGACAATCGAAGAACCGCCCAACCAGGGCCGAGGACCGTGCACATCCGCACGGCCACGCGCATGCACATGCATGTGCGTGGGGAGCGGGGAGGACGCGTCAGTGCGACGCGACGGCCTCTGCCTCACGCACGCAGTGCTTGGCCTGTGTGAGCACGCCGAGCAAACCGGCGGACTTCAGTGCTTGATAGCCGCCGACCAGGTCGGTTGCCTTCGTCAGACCCAGCTCCTGCAACGACGCAGCCGCCAGCGACGACGTGTAGCCCTCGGAGCAGATGACGATCCATTCGACGTCGTGATCGACTGCTACTGCCAGCCGCGCATCACTCGTCGGGTCGAGACGCCATTCGAGGACGTTGCGTTCGATCGCGAGTGCGCCCGGAAGGGTTCCCTCGATCGCTCGCTGAGCCTGGGGCCGGATGTCGACGACGATCGCGCCGCGTGCGACGGCGTCGCGAAGCTCGAAGACGGTGATGCGGTCGATCTTGGTGCGAGCCTGCTCGAGCATTTCGACGATGGTCATTTGGAAGGTCCTTCGGGTTCGTCGGTGAGCTCGGTGCGAGTACGTCGAAGTGCCGACTTGTCGGTCACCTCGTAGTAGGACATCGCGGTCAGAGGAGGCGAGTAGGCGTGCACGCTCAGCGTCGGGCCCGTCGTGATCGACGCGGGTGCGCGCATCACGTCGTGAACCCAGCCGAGCGGGAAGGACGCCTGATCTCCGGCGTCGAGGCGGCGGCGTTTCAAACCGTCTCCGGCCCAACGGTATTCGACGAGCGAACCGCTGAGAACCGTCAACGCACCGAGCGAACCTGCATGATCGTGAAGTTCGGTCGAGCGGTCGGGGACCCAGCTGATGAGCCAGACGTCGAGGTCGTCGTCGGAGTGCAGTCGTCTCGCCCAACGCTCCTCGGTCGGCCACAGGCCGCCATCGGGCAGAAGTTGGTCGAAACGCCCCTCGAGGACATCGGCAGCACCCTGATCGGTGATGCGCAGCAGGTCATGAGGTCGCAGTCGAGTCGGCAGCGTCAGCTGCGGCGAAACAGACGGAGCTGCAGACAGCGCAGATGCAGAAAATACAGGTGTGGAAAGCACGGAAACTACTCCAGGGTAGGCAATTGAACGAGGCAGCGGTCAGCCTCGACAACACTCCTGGGGTCCCATGCACATCATCACGCCGACGATTCTTACACAGCACTTGCGATTGCGCTAGCGCCCGCGCCTTTTCGCCAGATTCCGCTCGTACACCAGGCGTAGGCCTTCGAGCGTCAGATCCGGCTCGTGATGCTGGATCGAGACGCTCTCGTCCATGATGAGCGGGGCACTGTCACCGGTGCCGATGACCGCGACGTCCGTGCCCGAGAACTCCGGCAGCTCGCGCCTGACGCGCCCGACCAGGCCGTCGACGAGGCCGGCGAATCCGAACACCGCCCCCGCCTGCATGCACTCGACCGTGTTCTTGCCGACGACCGATCGAGGGCGGATCAACTCGACCTCGCGCAGCGCAGCGGATCTCGACGACATTGCCGCCGTCGATATCTCGAGCCCCGGCGCGATGGCTCCGCCGAGGAACTCACCTTTCGCCGACACGACGTCGACACACGTCGTCGTGCCGAAATCGACGACGATACAAGCACTTCCGTACAGATCGTGTGCCGCGAGAGTGTTGACGATCCGGTCTGCTCCGACTTCTTTCGGATTGTCCACGAGCAGAGGGACACCCGTCCGCACTCCGGGCTCCACGACGACGTGCTGCACGTGCTTCCAATACCTGGTGAGCATCGTGCGCATCTCTCGCAGGACCGACGGAACCGTCGACAGTGCCGACACACCGGTGATCTGGTCGACGTCGTCACCGAGGAGCCCACGGAGCATCAGCGCCAGTTCGTCGGCGGTGACACGAGGGTCGGTGCGCATACGCCAGTCTCGATGCAGCTTCGAGTGGTCTCCACTTCCGGTGAAGAGCCCCAACGTCATCGACGTGTTGCGCACGTCGATCGCGAGCAGCATCGCTACACCGCGACGGTGTCGGCGCGCAGCGTGCGCGGGCTGATCAGCCCCGAGCCCTCCGGCGCGTACGCGGGGTCTGCACCCAGCACGACGGGCTTGTTCTTCTCGTCGACGAACACGACGCGCGGATCGTAGTCCTTGCACTCCTGCTCGTTCATGACGCCGTACGCGATCAGGATGACGAGGTCACCCGGATTGACCAGATGTGCTGCGGCACCGTTGATTCCGATGACGCCACTGCCACGCTCACCGGTGATGACGTACGTTTCCAGGCGTGCGCCGTTGTCGATGTCGACGATGGTGACCTGCTCACCCTCCAGCAAGTCCGCCGCGTCCATCAGGTCCTTGTCCACGGTCACCGAGCCCACGTAGTGAAGGTCGGCGTGCGTCACCGTCGCGCGGTGGATCTTGGATTTCATCATCGTGCGAAACATGTTCTCTCCCTACGCCGTTGATTCTGCATGCTCTAGAAAACCGGTTCCCACGGCAACTCCCACGTTGTCGATCAGCCGCGTCGTGCCGACCTTCGCTGCGACGAGCAGACGCCCATCGCCACGTTCGGGCGCAGGACCGAGATCCACGCCTCGTAGTTCCAGGTAGTCGACGTCCACCTCGGGCCGAGTGTCGAGCACTCCGCGCGCGGTCGCGAGGATCGCCTCCGCGCCACCGGCCGCGGCATGCGCGCCTGCGACGAGCGCAGCCGACAACACCATGGCCGCCTCCCGTTCGTCGGCGCCGAGATACCTGTTGCGCGACGACAGCGCGAGGCCGTCCTGCTCGCGAACCGTCGGAACGCCGAAGATCTTGACGTCGAAGTTCAAGTCCCGCACCATCTGTCGGATCAACGTCAGCTGCTGGTAGTCCTTCTCTCCGAAATACGCCGCGTGCGGGGCTGCGATCTGCAGCAGCTTGGCGACGACCGTCAGCATCCCCGCGAAATGCGTAGGGCGCGAACCGCCTTCGAGCTCACTTCCGAGCGGACCGGGATGAATCGTCGTACGCGGACCCGCCGGGTACATGTCCGTGGCCGACGGCGCGAAGACGATGTCGACGCCCTCGTCACGCAGAAGCTCGACGTCGGCGTCGAGAGTGCGCGGGTACGCGTCGAGATCCTCGCCGACGCCGAACTGCAGCGGGTTGACGAAGATCGACACGATCACGACGGCACCGGTACGCCTGGCCTGGCGGACCAGGTGGATGTGCCCGGCGTGCAACGCGCCCATCGTCGGCACGAGCGCAACCGTCTTCCCGACGGCCCGCAGCGCCTTCGATACCGAGGTGACAACGGCCGGATCGTGATGGATCGTCAACTCCCCCGCCTTGTAGCTGCCTGCCAGGGTCATCGTTCACCTTCCAGAAATTCGACGAGCTCGGACTTCGAGCCGATCTTGTGTGCCGCGCGCAGCGCGAGAGCCCGGTACTCGTCGGCGATACCGGGATCGACCGAGTCGAGCGACGTCAGATGCGATGCGACTGCGTCGACGTCGCCGCGGGCGACCGGCCCGGTCAGCGCGGACTGACCGCGTCGCAGCGTGTTCTCGAGCGCTGCCGTGACCAACGGCGCGAGAACTCGGACCGCCGTGTTCGGATCCTTGTCGATCCCCGGAAATCCAGGACCCTCGAGAGCCACACCGAGGGCATCCAACGCGTCGGCGACGACGGTGACCAGATGATTGGCACCGTGCGCCAATGCTGCGTGATAGAGGAGACGGTTCTGTTCGGACACGTGCACCGGCTCGCCGCCCAGTTCGAGTACGAGAGCCTGCGCGACGGCGTACCCGATCTCGTCGGCGGCAGTGACGCCGAAACACGCGGACGACAGTCGATCGGTGTCCTCGGGCTCACCGGTGAAGGTCATCGCCGGGTGGATGGCCAGCGGGATCGCACCGAGCGCGGTGAGCGGCGCGAGAATCGAGATGCCGTTGGCTCCCGATGTGTGCACGACGAGCTTGCCCGGCGCGACCGCACCCGTCGACGCCAAACCTGCAGCGATGGAAGCGAGTTCGGTGTCGGGAACCGCGAGTACGAGAAGCTCGGCGCGACGAGCTACCTCGTCGACCGGCAAGATCTCTGTGTCGGGAAGACGAGTGGTGGCTCGCTCGACGGAGTCTGCGGATACAGCGGAACACGCGACAACGACATGTCCGACGCGTTCCAGCGCCTCGCCGACAGCAGTTCCCACACGGCCCGCGGACACGAGTCCCACGGTGAGGCGTGCAGGTGCGATGTCGGCGGTGAACTCGGATGAGGTCACCGATAGATCCTCTCGTTCGTTCCAGTCCCGCTCGGCGGGTACCAGACGTCCTTCGGAAAGGATAGCGGCAGACTGCGCCGACCGGCCATGGGCTTGAGCCGTGATCTATTTCACGGCCGAAGCTGCCTCACTCGGCGCGACGGCGATGCCTCCGAGCCGACGGTTCGTTGCCCGACTGCAGACCGGCCATGATCTCAGCGACGGATCGGCCGTTCGAATGAGCTCCTGCCACGTCGTCCTCGGGCTCGGCGCGACGACGACGCCGCGGAGCGGCTGGAAGATCTGCGTCCGCCGCGAACGAGGGCTCGGGCTCCTCCGCCACGGCAACCGGCTGAGGCTCGGGCTCGGGAACGGGCTCGGGAACGGGCTCCGGCTCGGGAGCGACGACGACCGGCGTCGGCTCGGGAGCCGGGGCGGGTACGGGGGCCGGCTCGGGCTCGGGTTCCGGAATCGACGGAGGTCCAGCCGGCGATCCGACGGGCTCGTTCACGAGCGGCGAGATCGGTGCCCGCGGCGGCGTCGGTGCTCGTCGACCGGCACCAGGGGCGCGAGTCTCTGGTGTCACGCGCTCGGAACGACGGCGGTTCGGCGTATAGGTCGCGTACCCGGCCGTCGCCGGGTCCTCGCTGCCGATCGGCGCGTCCGGGTACAGCACGGAGGTCTCGGCGGTGACGGGCTCGTCGAACGGTGTCGCGAGTCCCGCGACCGGTGAGCTGTCGGCATCGGTGTTGTTGCCGCCCTGACGGTCGGGCGCCCCACCGGGGACGTACAGCCCCGACGCTGCAGGCTGGTAGCCGCCGTAGCTGCGGCCGCCGAGTTCTTGAACCCGCGTCGCTTCCGCGCGCAGTGCGACGCGTTCGGTGGGCAGGTTTCCGTCGAACAGCAGCTGCAGATTCTCGCGCAGGTGCGCCAGCTCGGCACGGAGCGCGGCGACTTCGCTGGTCTCGAGCTGCACTTCGCCACGCACCCGAGCCTCGACGCCCAACTCGTACTCGCGTCGGGCAGAGATCTCACGTGCGAGCTGCAGCTCGTACACCGTCTGCAGATCCTTGGCTTTTGCTCGGTCGGCCACTGCGTCGCGCCGGTACTTCGTCATGGCGAAGGCGCCGACGATCGCGGCCCACAAAGCCGAGACGAGGCCGACGCGCAACCATTGAACGTTCTCGCTGAACAGCAGCAGCGCACTGGCTGCGATGCCGAACACCACCAGAGCGGCGATGAACAGCTGGCTCGCACTGCGCCGCGGACGGCGGGTCGCTTTCGCGCGAGTCGGTTCGGTCATGGCAACCAGGGTAGCTGGCGAATCGGCCGACAAAGGCCAAGCTGAATCGAGCCACCACGGGACTCGTGTCGACCCGGGTGTTCACCGGGTGTGCGCGACGCTCACGATGTGGGTTCGTCGGGCGAGTCGTCGGGTGTTCGGCAGCAGTGCTCGAGCCACAGAGCAGCGCCGACGAGCGCAGCACCCGCGACGAGACCGACGACTGCACCGGCCCGGTCGGATGCGGCGGCCCGCACTGTCGACACCATCGGCAGGACATGTAACAGGAAGCCGATCCACACTCCGGCGGCCGCGGCACCGACCAGCGCCGACGCCTTGGCCAGCGCCAATGCACGAGCAGCGGTGATCGGATGGATCTGGGCCGGCCCGTCGCCGATCTGCCGTTTGTCGACGCGCGAGCGGATCACGAACGCGAGGACGACCTCGACCACTGCGACCGGGTACAGCGATGCACCTGCGTAGACCGGGATCGGCGGGAGCGAACCGTAGAACGTGCGCACCAACAACCAGGTGGCCACGGCCGCGATGACGGCGAGTGCGACCAGATCCCAGACACGGGTCGGTTTCACGTGGGCTCCGCTGTGTCGAGAGTCATGTCGGTGCGTCGTACGCCTGCGCGCTCTTCCTCGCTCAGCGCGCTCAGCCAGTCGGCGAGTGCGAGCGTGGTGCCGTCAGCCTCGAGCGTTGCCGACGGGTCCACGTCGAGCCACGGAATCAGCACGAACGCACGCTCGTGTGCGCGCGGATGCGGCAGCAGCAGTTCGGGGTCGTGGCTCACGACGTCGTCGCACACGACGATGTCGACGTCGAGGCTGCGAGGTCCCCATCGCTCCACGCGAACTCGATCGGCGGCTTCCTCGCAAGCGCGGGCGAAGTCGAGCCACTCCCGCGGGCTGCTGGCGGGATCGTCGGCGAGAAGCGCTGCGTTGAGAAAATCCTGCTGCTCGACGCCTCCCCACGGCGCCGTCGAATAGACAGCCGATGCGGCGACGAGGTGAGACCCCAGCGCTGTGACGACCGATCGCAGGTGCGCGAGCGAATCTCCGACGTTGCTGCCGATCGACAGCACCGCGCGACTCACGCACGACTCCGGTGTGCGACGACGGCGACATCACCGAACGTCAGCGGAATCGGCGCCGACGGTTTGTGCAGGACCACTTCGACGGCGTCGACGCGCTCGTCGGCCATCACGCCGTCGGCGATCTCGGCGGCGACGGTCTCGATGAGGTCGCGCGGCGGGCCCGCGACGATCTTCGCGGCGGCTTCGGCGAGCTCGCCGTAGTGCATCGTGCGTGTGAGGTCGTCGGTCTCGGCGGCGGGGCGCAGGTCCATCCAGACCGTGATGTCGACGACGAAGTCCTGGCCGTCACGTTTCTCGAAGTCGAAGACCCCGTGATGCCCGCGGACGACGAGTCCACGCAGTTCGATCCGATCGCTCATGCGCCCGCAGCCTGCCATGCGGCGACCACGGCGACCGCGTCGAGGGAGGCTCGCGCGTCGTGCACTCGGACGCCCCACGCGCCTCCTGCGACGGCGAGTGCGGACACGACCGCGGTGGCGACCTCACGACCCGCAGGCGGGCGGGGGGTGCCGTCGTCGGCGAGAAGGGATCCGAGGAACCGCTTGCGCGACGCCCCGATCAACACCGGCATTCCCAGTTCGACGAACGTGGGCAACGCATGCAACAACTGCCAGTTGTGCGATGCGTTCTTGGCGAAACCGAGACCCGGGTCGAGGACGATGTTCGACGCGTCGACTCCGGCAGCCAAGGCCAGATCCACCTGTTCCAGCAGCTCACGCCGGACGTCGGCGACGACGTCGTCGTACCGGTCCGCGGCGCCTGCATGGACGTAGTCCCCTGCCGAACGCCAGTGCATCAGGACCCAGGGCACACCGGCGTCGGCGACGACACGAGCCATGTCCGGATCGGCGCGACCACCCGAGACGTCGTTGACGATGGACACGCCAGCCTCGATTGCCGCAGCGGCGACGGATGCACGCATCGTGTCGACGCTCGTCGTGACCCCGTGTCGAGCCAGAGCAGCGATCACCGGTGCGACGCGTCCGGCCTCGACGTCGGGTTCGACACGGGCCGCACCGGGCCGGGTGGATTCACCGCCGACGTCGACTATGGCAACACCGCTGTCACGCAGTTCGAGCCCGTGTTCGACGGCGGCGTCGAGGTCCAGATAGCGGCCACCGTCGGAGAACGAGTCCGCGGTGACGTTGAGAACACCCATGACGACGGGCGCGGCGGGAACACTCATTTGCGAAGGATGAGATCCAACGCTTCGGACCGCGACGCGGCGCTCGACTGCAGCAGCCCCCGGACCGCCGACGTCGTCGTGCTAGCCCCTGGCTTGCGAATGCCACGCATCGCCATGCACAGATGCTCGGCCTCGATGACGACGATCGCCCCACGCGGATCGAGCTTGCGCATCACGGCGTCGGCGATCTGGCTGGTCAGCCGTTCCTGGACCTGGGGACGCTTGGCGTACAGGTCGACGACGCGAGCCAGCTTGGACAGACCGGTGACCTTGCCTGCCTTGCCAGGGATGTATCCGACGTGCGCGACGCCGTGGAACGAGACGAGGTGGTGCTCGCACGTGGAGAACATCGGGATGTCGCGTACGAGCACCAACTCCTGGTGACCCTCGTCGAACGTCGTGTTCAGCACCGAGTCCGGATCGGTGTAGAGGCCACCGAAGATTTCCCGGTACGCCCGCGCGACACGAGCGGGTGTGTCGAGGAGACCGGGGCGATCCGGGTTCTCGCCGACGGCGATGAGCAGTTCACGTACTGCTGCTTCTGCCCGTGGCTGGTCGAACCGACGCCCGGTTTCGACTGCGACGACGTCGTTCACCACGGCTTCGCCGTCTTCGTCGACATGCCTGACTGACACCAAGATCGCACCTCCGTTGGCGGGGTAGGGAAAGACCCCAGGATTCTTCGTCAGCCTATCGCCCGGGCAAAAGAGGAGAACGAGCTAGTGCTGCCCGTTCGGCCCCTCCCAGCGCTGGGTGCGTGGGCCGCCCTCGTCGTCACGTCCGGACTCCGAGTCGTCGGCGCGTCGCTCCGGGTTCAGCGGCATCCCGCTGAGCGGGTCCCACTGCTGCGTCGACGGTCCCTCGTCGCGGTTCTCACGCGGCTCGGGTGCCTGATACTCGGGCGCCTGATTCTCGGGCGCACGGTTGTCGGGTGCGCGGTACTCCGGCGGCTGATACTGCGGCGGCTGATATTGCGGTGGCTGGTACTGAGGCGGTTGGTACTGCGGAGGCTGATACGTCGGCTCGGTCGGTGTCGGACCGGAGCCTGCCTGATCGCGCGGAGGCCATCCTGGTGCCGACCAGCCGGCGGGTGCGCCGTAGTCGGGCCGTGACCCCTGCGGACGAGGCTCGGGCGCGCGGTAACCACCACCGTTGTTGCCCTGACCGTGGGCGGGTCCACCGTTGTACGGGCTGACACCCTGGGTGTGCTGGCCATGCGAGCCGTTGTTGGGTGCACCGTGGTTCGGTGCGCCGTTGGGGGCGCCGTTCTGGTACCCACCGTTGCGGCTGCCCGAATGCGCGTCCGGCCCCTTGCTCAGCTGCGGTGAACCGGCGTAACTCGGCTGCGGTAACTGTTGCGGCGGAACAACTTTGGGCGCAATCGGCTGCGGAGGCCACGGCTCTCCGCGCTCGAGCGCGAGTTCGCGCGGCGTCTTCACCGGCGGCTTGTCCGACGGCACACGCTCACCGAAGTCGTTGAACGTGGTGATCCGCGGACGCTTGGTGACGCTGGTGAAGATCTGCTCCAGGTCCTTGCGCGTCAGGGTCTCGCGTTCGAGAAGCTCGGTCGCGAGCGTGTCCAACACGTCGCGGTATTCGTTGAGAATTGCCCACGCCTCGGTGTGCGCGGCCTCGATGAGCTTGCGCACCTCCTCGTCGATCTCGCGAGCTACTTCGTGCGAGAAGTCGGACTGCACGCCCATCGACCGTCCGAGGAACGGGTCGCCCTGCTCCTGGCCGTAACGCACGGCACCGAGCTTGCTGCTCATGCCGTATTCGGTGACCATCGCACGCGCGATCTTGGTCGCCTGATCGATGTCCGACGACGCACCGGTGGTCGGCTCGTGGAACACGAGCTCCTCGGCAGCGCGGCCACCCATCGCCATGACGAGGCGTGCGATCATCTCGGACCTGGTCATCAGGCCCTTGTCGTCCTCGGGCACGGTCATCGCATGCCCGCCGGTACGACCACGCGCAAGGATCGTGACCTTGTACACGGGCTCGATGTCCGGCATCGCCCACGCGGCGAGCGTGTGCCCGCCCTCGTGGTACGCGGTGATCTTCTTCTCGTGCTCGCTGATGATGCGGCTCTTGCGACGCGGCCCACCGACGACGCGGTCGACGGATTCCTCCAGCGCAGCCTCGGTGATGACCGTGCCGTTCTCGCGTGCGGTGAGCAGCGCGGCCTCGTTGATCACGTTGGCCAGGTCTGCACCGGACATCCCGACGGTTCGCTTGGCGAGACCTTCGAGGTCGGCGTCCTGCGCGACGGGCTTGCCCGCCGAATGGACCGCGAGGATCGCGCGACGACCGGCGAGGTCGGGGGCACCGACCGGGATCTGACGGTCGAAGCGACCTGGACGCAGCAGAGCGGGGTCGAGGATGTCGGGTCGGTTGGTCGCGGCGATGAGGATGACGCCGGTGCGCTCACCGAAGCCGTCCATCTCGACGAGCAGCTGGTTGAGCGTCTGCTCACGCTCGTCGTGGCCGCCGCCCATACCGGCACCACGCTGACGACCGACGGCGTCGATCTCGTCGACGAAGATGATGCACGGGCTGTTCTGCTTGGCCTGCTCGAACAAATCGCGGACACGCGACGCACCGACACCGACGAACATCTCGACGAAGTCCGAACCGGAGATGGTGAAGAACGGGACACCGGCTTCGCCTGCCACCGCGCGAGCGAGCAGGGTCTTGCCCGTTCCGGGAGGCCCGTACAGCAGCACGCCGCGGGGGATCTTCGCGCCGAGCGACTGGTAGCGGGCCGGGTTCTGCAGGAAGTCCTTGATCTCGTACAGCTCTTCGACGGCCTCGTCGGCGCCCGCGACGTCCTGGAACGTCGTCTTCGGCATGTCCTTGCTGAGCTGCTTGGCCTTCGATTTGCCGAAGCCCATGACTCCGCCGCGGCCACCACCCTGCATGCGACTCATCACGAAGATGAACAGTCCGAGCAGGATGACCATCGGGAGAACGAACAGCAGCAGCGACGAGAACCAGCTGTCCTGCGAGACGACGGTGTTGTAGCTCTCCAGGCCGTCCTCGTTGACCTTGTCGAAGATGGTCTGCGACGCGGAGTCCGGGTACTTCGCGAGAATCTGAGTCTCGCCCTCGGTGGCGTCGTTCCCGTTCTTCAGTTCGAGGCGGACCTGCTGCTCACGGTCGTCGATCTGCGCGGACTTCACGTTGCTCGAATCGAGCTGCGCTATCGCCACGGACGTGTCGACGGTCTTCCAGCCACGAGTGTCGTTTCCGAAGTAGCTGAAGGCATAGATCACCAGCAGAATGCCGAAAACGATGGCCAGGTTCCGTATAACTGTCTTCCGATTCATACAGCTTCAGCCGAGACGGCCTCGTCCTTTCCAGTCTGCTCCGATGAGCGGCTTCCGGCCGCGCACCGGATGCTCAAGGCTACCGCGAACGCCTGCCCCGGGCCCGAAGTGCGTCGGGCACCCAGCGCTGCGTCGATACGCCCAGAACGCCTGACGGCGCAACACGCTACTTCGATGTACAACGCTCATCCCACCCATCAGGTTCCCGCCCACCGTCCATCCCACCCATCAGGTTCCCGCCCACCGTTCCCCCGCCCATCAGGTCCCACCCGTCGTTCCCCCGCCCATCAGGTCCCACCCGTCGTGCACTCCCGATCGATGGTCGATCAAACGGCACGATAGTCCCCGAGCGGGTCTATCGTAGTTTCCGTGCAGCCAGGCTCGGAACGAGTCACGGAGAATCAGGACAGCGCCCCGGCCGCATCGGACGGCTCGCCGACGCTGCAGGCATCGCTGTTCGATGTCGACGCAGGCCCTGAAACCGCGCGGGCCGACACCCAGGCCGACGCCACCCCTGCCGACACCGCCCAAGCAGGCGTGACCCCGGATGCCACCGGCACCTCCACCGCCGATCTGTCGTGGACGCAACCGGGCAAGCGCGACGAGCTGGAGGATCTGGACGTCGGCGATCGGTTGGACGATTTCGATCTGCTGATGGGCCTGGGCCGTGGTGCGTTCGCCCGCGTCTTCCTGTCTCGTCAGCGGTCGATGCAGCGCATCGTGGCGGTCAAGATCTCCGAGGACCGCGGCAGCGAACCTCAGACTCTCGCTCAGCTCGATCACGACTACATCGTGCGCGTGTTCGATCAGCGGGTTCTTCCGGACAAGCAGTTGCGGTTGCTGTACATGCAGTACCTGCCCGGCGGGACGTTGCTCGACGTACTGGTACGCACACGAGGGATCCCTGCTTCCGAGCGTTCGGGACAGACGCTGCTCGACGCCGTCGACACGGCCATCGAGCTCAAGGGCGGGCTCACTCCGACGGATTCGACTGTGCGTCAACATCTCTCGACACTGTCGTGGCCGGAGACCGTGGCGTGGCTCGGCCGTCGCCTCGCCGAAGCGCTGAACTACGCAGGTGAACGCGGTGTGCTGCACCGCGACATCAAACCGGCGAACGTCCTGCTCACCGCCGAGGGCGTGCCGAAGCTGGCCGACTTCAACATCAGTTTCAGCGAGAGCGTCAAGGGAGACAGCCCCGTCGCCTACTTCGGCGGATCGCTGTCGTACATGTCGCCCGAGCAACTCGAAGCCTGCCATCCCGGAAAGCCAGGCGCCGCAGAGGATCTCGACACCAGAAGCGATCTGTACTCGCTCGGGGTCGTGCTGTGGGAACTGCTGACCGGCGACAAACCGTTCGACGAGGCCGACGTCGGCCCCACGGCAGGCGACCGAACCACCATCGACGGGCTGTTGACGATGCGCCTGGCCGGCGTCGAGGACACGGCGCTCACGTCGTTGCCCGCTGACTGCCCGACGACGCTCCGGCGCGTCCTCCTGAAGTGCCTGGCACCGAATCCCGACGACCGGTGGCCGACCGGGCGAGAACTCGCGCAACAGTTCGACCTGTGTCTCGACGCGCATGCCCGCGATCTGGTGGATCCGCCGCCGTCGAGTCCTCGGCTGAGGCTGCGTCCGTTCACCGTTCCCGTGATGACGGCGGCCATCGGCATACCCAACATGATCGCCGCGGTCTACAACTACCAGCACAACAAGGCGCTCATCATCAGTGATCTGTCGGCGGAGGCGCAGTCGCGATTCGAAGCGGTGAGCACGCTGATCAACGGCGTGTGCTGGCCGCTCGGTCTTGCGCTGATCCTGTTCTGCGGACGACGCGTGCTGGCGGTACCGCATGCGTTGCGCAAGGGGCGTGCCGTGTCCGAGGAACGCCTGGCGCTCACCCGCACCGACACACTGCTCATCGCCGACCGAGTGGTCGCGGTGTGTCTCGGCCTGTGGATCGTTGCGGCCATTGCGTATCCGGTGTCGCTGCAGATCGCGGCCGGATCGATCCCGCCGAAGGCGTTCGTGCACTTCTTCGCGTCACTCGGGGTGTGCGGCGCGATGGCGACCGCCTACCCGTTCTTTCTGGTGTCGCTGTTCACGATTCGATGTCTCTACCCGTCGCTTCTGCCGTACGGTCACGCCGACAGCGAGGACACGAGGCGACTGCAGGCGCTCGACCGCCGTAGCGTCGTCTACCTGGCGATCGCGGGTTCGATACCCCTCGTCGCCGTCGCGGGTCTCACTTTCGTTCCGGCAGAGGACATTCCGGACATCATCGACGTGGTACGTGTCGTGTGCGTCGGAGGCATAGCGGCATTCGTCGCGTCGTACTCGATCTTTCGGCTGCTCGAGCGCGACCTACGGGCGTTACGACGCGTGGTCTCGAGAGACAACTACTGACTCAGCCGCCGTAGACCTTGGGGGCGAGGGTGCCGATGTACGGCAGGTCGCGGTAGCGCTCGTTGTAGTCGAGGCCGTATCCGACGACGAACTCGTTGGGGATGTCGAAGCCGACATTGGCGACCTCGACGTCGACCTTGATCGCGTCGGGCTTGCGCAGCAGCGTCACGACCGACAGCGATGCCGGGTTACGCGTCGCGAGGTTCCGCTTGAGCCACGACAGGGTCAGACCCGAATCGATGATGTCCTCGACGATCAGAACGTTGCGGCCGTTGATGTCACGGTCGAGGTCCTTCAGGATCCGCACGACGCCGGACGACGACGTCGACGAGCCGTACGAGCTCACCGCCATGAATTCGAGCTGCGTCGGGATGGGCAGTGCTCGCGCGAAGTCGGTCATGAACATGATGGCACCCTTGAGGACACCGACGAGCAGGAGATCTCCTTCAGGGCTGCCTTCGGGATAGCGCTTGGCTATTTCCTCGGCCAGCTCCGCGGTGCGCGTCCTGATCTGTTCCTCGGAAATGAGAACTGACTCGATATCGCCCTCGTACACGGCGCGTCCCTTCATAGGTTCTCTTGGCGTTCACACTGTTCCCGACCGGCCGGAATCCCGCAGACTCCATTCGAGCTCTGCTGCAAGCCTGCCATGTCGACGCCGGACCACCAACCTCGCACCGGCCGGTCCGCCTCCGACCGCGACTCCACCTTGCCCGCGCCAGTCGACGAGAAGACCGTCGATGGTCCGTAACTGCTTGTCCGACAACGCATGTGCGCCGACGTCGTGCAGCCATGCGCGAACTGCCCTGCGCCGCAGTGCAGTGGGCGCGTCGGCGACGGTGCTCACGTCGAGTTCGCGACCCGCACGTGAGCGCGTGAGCAGATCATCAGCGAGGTCGTCGAGAACGGCCGAGTCCTCCCGCAGCTGAGCGGCGGTGCGCGCCAGCGCAGGTGCGACGCCTCCGCCGAGGATGTCCTCGAGCAATGGCAACGCCTCCAGCCGCAGGCGAACGCGCGTGAAGTCCGGATCGACGTTGTGCGGATCCTCGAAGGGCGTGAGGCCGAGCTCGACGCACGCGGCCCGCGTCACCGCTCGCCGAACCCCGAGCAACGGACGCCCCCACGGCGCATCCCACTCCGCCATGCCTGCGATCGAGCGCGGCCCCGACCCGCGTGCGAGACCGAGCAACACCGTCTCGGCCTGGTCGTCGAGGGTGTGCGCGACGAGAACGTGCGCACCGTCTCGTGCGTCGTCGAGCGCCCGGTATCGGGCCCGCCGCGCCGCTGCTTCCATCCCGCCTGCCCCGTCGACGTCGACCGGGAGAACCGTCGCGTCGATGCAGCCGAGCACACGGGCCGCCGACGCGGCCGCGTCGGCGACATCCCTCGACCCGGGCTGCAGACCGTGATCGACGACGAGAGCGCGCACCGACGGCGTTTCGGCGACGGCGGCGGCCGTGAGCGCGAGCGAATCCGCGCCGCCGGACAGAGCAACGACGACGGGTCCCGGCCTCGCGACGAACCAGGCTCTGACCGCATGCCGGATCTCGAGGATCGCCCGGCCCTCGGGCAACCGCGTCATGCCAGAACGCGGGCGATCCACCGGTCGGGATCTTCGATCTCGTCGAGCAGCGGCAGCGTCGTGCGATCGGTCCAGACGGTGTTGAACCGATCCATCCCGACCTTGCCGACGACGTGGTCGACGAATGCCTTGCCACGCACGTACTGCGCCATCTTCGCGTCCATCCCGAGCAGCGCCCGAACCAACCGCTGCAACGGATTCTGCTTGCGTCGGCGACGCCCGTCGAAAGCGCTGCGAATCTGCGCGACGGCAGGCACGACGGACGGTCCGACCGCATCCATGACGTGATCGGCGTGCCCTTCCAGCAGCGTGCCGAGCACCAAGAGCCGGTCTATCGCGTCGCGCTGCTCGGGGGCCTGCGTTGCCCGCAGCAGTCCGACGATTCCCGCGTCCTCGGCCTTGTCCGATTGCCGACGGTTCTTCAGCGCTGCGGTGAGCCGGTTCGCGAACTCGGCCATCGGCTCGTCGACGCCGTCGGACAACACCGCGACGGAACTGCGCATGTATTCGCCGAGCCAGGGCGCCGACGAGAACTGCACGCGGTGGGTCACCTCGTGCAGGCAGACCCACAGTCGAAAGTCACTGGGCGGCACACGAAGAGCGCGTTCGACGGCGATGACGTTGGGCGCCACGAGCAGCAACGTCCCGTGTTCACCGGTGAAGGGGTCGTACTGGCCGAGGATCGCACTGGACAGAAACGCGAGCATCGCGCCTGCCTGCAGCCCTGCGGGCTTGCCCGCGAGCAGTCCCGACGGCTCGGAGTCCTCGTCGCCGGTCAGGTGCTTCATCGACGCCGCGGCCGCGTCGATCCAGCCGGCGCGGTCGACGATTCGCGCCTGCGGAACGGGGAGGCCGTCGGCCAGTCCGGTGGTCTCACGCACCGGGCCCTCCGCGCGTACGGACGCGTCGGCGAGCTCGGTCACGACGGCATCCGCGGTGTACCGGGACGTCGACGGCTCTCTCGGGGCGAGTTTGGCCCCGGTCCTGGCCGCGAGCACCCAGTCCACCGACGAGCCGAACCCCGGCGACTTCTCGGCATCCGCGTCGGTCGTCGGCAACCACAGTGTCATCGGCAACCACACATCCTCAATGTCGACGCCACGGCGTCGAGCGCAGGCCTGCTGATCTCGGGTGGACGGTCGTTGGACATCAAGGCGAACGTCAACGTTCTGCCGTCGACGTCGACGACGAATCCGGCGAGAGCACTCGCTGTCGACAGTGTGCCAGTTTTCGCGCGGATCCATCCCGCACCGATGCGATCGGCGCTGGCATAGCGGTCGGACAACGTGCCGGTGGCACCGGCGATCGGCAGGTAGTCCAGCATCGGACGCAGCTCGGACTTTCCGGAACCGGCCGCGGACGTCATGATCTCGTCGAGCAGTCGCGCCGGAATCAGATTGTCGACCGACAGCCCGCTCGTGTCGTGCAGTTCGGTGCCGCTCAGGTCGTAGCCGGCCGTGAACAGAGTCTGCCCGATCGAGTCGATCGCCCCGGTGAACGACGCCTCCGCGTTGGTCTCGATGGCGATCTCACGTCCGATCGCCTCGGCGAGGACGTTGTCGGAACGGCCGAGCATCTGACCGAGCCGATCACGCAACGGCGCGGACTGCACACTCGCCACCTGATCCGCTCCCTCGCCCGCCGAACCGATCGCCACACGTGCCGGATCGATGCCGAGACCACGTGCAAGCGCACGGCCTGTGTCGAGAGCGGGTTCTGCGCTGCGCGGCGACTCGTCCTCGGTCGGGATGGATCGACCGCCGTCGAGCATGATCGGCTCGATCGGAGTGATGTATCCCGCAGCGACATCGGGCGCGAACCAGCCCTGAGCCATTGTCGATCCGCTGTAGGCGGACGTGTCGACGACGATCCTGTCGACGGGTGTGCCCGACTTCGCGATCTGCTCGACGAGGTCGTCGATGCGAGCGGCGCCCGGGTAGAAACCGGGGGTCCCGACGGGTTGCGCGGTGAGCGTCGGATCGCCGCCTGCGACGAGCACGATCTCCCCCGGCGTCGTGCCCTTGACGACCTTCGTCGTGACGCGGTGTTCCTGTGGCAGAGCCAACATCGCGGCTGCTGCTGTCAGCACCTTCGTCGTCGACGCGGGTGTCCTCGGTGCGTCGGGGTTCGACGACCACAGCACGTCGCCGCTGGCCGCGTCGGCGACGACTCCGCTGAACGCTCCGAGATCCGCGGATCCGACGACGGGAGCAAGCGCGGCCGTCAGTGCAGCCTCCGTCGGCTTCGGCGCCGTGTCCGGATACGGCACGATCGACGGCACGGGCAGCACCGGATCGGGCTCCGGCGAAGACTCCCGATCGGCGACGGCATCCGATGCCGTCGGGACGATCGCCGCTACCGCGACGCCTCCCGCTGCGACGACGACGACAGCCACCAGAACGAGGAGGATGCGGCTTCTGCGTCGTCGCCGACCGGCGGTGGGACCGAGAATTCGCTTGGTCAAGCCCGCCAACATTCCTCCATCTGCTTCGAGCTCTGCCGGGTCGGCAGTTCATCCAACAGTATCCTCGGGTCCGGTACGCTTGCGCCGCGAAGCATCATGCGTCGTTCATGACGCACGACACGAAGAGAAGAGCGAGGGCTGCACGTGCCGTTCGACGTCACCATCGAGATCCCCAAGGGTCAGCGCAACAAGTACGAGGTCGACCATGTCAGTGGTCGCGTTCGTCTCGACCGCTACCTGTACACGGCGATGGCATACCCGGCCGATTACGGCTTCATCGAAGGCACACTCGGCGAGGACGGCGACCCGTTGGACGCATTCGTTCTGCTGCCCGAGTCCGTCTTCCCCGGCGTCATCGTCGAGGCTCGTCCGGTCGCGATGTTCAAGATGGTCGACGAAGCAGGCGGCGACGACAAGGTTCTGTGCGTGCCGGCAGGCGACAAGCGCTGGGATCACATCCAGGACCTCTCCGACGTCTCGACGTTCGAGCTCGACGCGATCAAGCACTTCTTCGTCCACTACAAGGACCTGGAGCCGAACAAGCACGTCACGGCCGCCGACTGGGTGGGCCGCGCCGAGGCAGAAGCCGAAATCGCTGCGTCGTTCAAGCGTTTGGCGGACAATCCGGAACACTGAGTCTTTTCGGACTCGAAACGAAAAAAGCATCAGGTGGGGAGAGATATGACGGACAGCAATTCGGCCGGCAGCGCTGTCGGCGGAGGTGGCGAACGACGCAATGCCGATTCGCGACCCATTTCCGATCCGGCGCAGTTCCCCGATTTGCCGGTCACGGTCGTTCTCGACCGCATCCCGGTGCCGATTCTCGCTGTCGATCCGAGCGGTGCCATCGTCTTCGCCAACGAGGCGTTCGACGAGCTGTTCGGCACCGATCGTTCCGAGCGCTCGGATTTCCACCTGCACGACATCTTCCCCGATCAGGCCCCCGAGGGGGTCAACGTGGCGGACATGTTCCTGACGACGGTTGCGACGCGCGCCGATTCGCTGTGGCGCATGACCGACAAGTCCGGGGACGTCGTGCAGGTGCGAGCCAGCAAGTCGATCCTGCGCCGGGCCGAGGACACCGTCGTGCTCGTCGCGCTGGAGGATTTCACCGATCAGCTCTGGAACGACCCCAAGAGCGCCCTGCGCTGACCGTTCTCGCGGGTGAGGCTCGGATCGGGCCTCACCCGGTGAACACTCTTGCTTGATTCCCGCCCGACCGTTTGGCGTCGTACATCGCGGTGTCGGCCTTCAGCAGAGCGGCGTGCACCATCTCCGCGGCTTCGTCCGCGTCGAGCGCGCGCCACGCGTCCACGGAGATCAGTGAGGCGCCGACACTCCCCGTCACCGCAATCTCGTCCTGTGTCCGATCGAGCGTCGACCGTAGTTCTTCTGCCAGGACGAGTGCGTCCGATGGAGTCGACACCGACGCGACCGTGAATTCCTCACCGCCGGTGCGGGCCACGCATGCCCTGGGCGACACTGCTGCCGAGAGACGCCGAGCCGTCGATTTCAACACTCGGTCCCCTGCTGCGTGGCCGAAGGTGTCGTTGACATTCTTGAACCGATCGAGGTCGACGACCGCGAGCACGACGGTCCGGCCGCCCGGACAATCACCGAGCAGCCGTTCGAGGCGAAGATCGAATCCACGCCGATTGAGCAGTCCCGTGAGCGAATCGGTGTTGGCGAGATCGAGTTGCGTCTTGATGACCGCTCGAAATGCGATGACCGAGTTGACGACGAGCAACGCGACGAGCGCCTGTGCGATCACCGCCGACAGATCCTGCTCGTGTTCGAGGTAGGCCCCGACCGCAAGGACGAGGATCACCAGGCTGACGAACACGGCGTGTGCGCGAAGCACCCGTCGGCTGGAGAAATACGCGATGTAGGTGCCGATGACGGCGAACAGCGACGTCACCGACAGTGCAAAGCCGCGAGACGTGAAGGTGAACAGCACGATCGCCACGCCGATGTCGGCGTAGAACACGAACCACCCCGGCATGCGGGCGACGCGAATGCCTCGACGCAGCCACCACGCACCGACGGGAATGGTCGATGCCAACACGACGGCGCACAGGATTCGGCTACCGACCGTGACCGGGCCTTCCTGCGAGAACAGCACGACGGCACCGATCACGGCGAAGAACGGAACGAGAATCGCGATACCGAGCCCGACCCGGCGCTCGAGTCTCGTGGCGGGGGTGTTGGTCTCCAGGATGCGCAGCGGTCCCGGCGTCCACCGACCAAGCATTCCGGGCATCTCGCCCCCTCACCGGCATTTTTTCGGCACCGACGCTGCCACCACGGCGGTGTCCGACGACACGGACGAGCCTCAGACTCTACCGCCGCGTACTGCGTGCAGATCGGGCTTGACCCGTTCCCAGTCCGTCAGGAATCTGTCCAGCAGCTCGACCAAACGGGCGCGATCGGGGTCCGACCAGTCCTCGATGACGCGTGTGAGGTTGGCGGTGCGTCGTTCCTGGATCCGACGCGCGACGTCCCGACCGGATTCGGTGACGGCCAGAACGTAGGCCCTGCCGTCGGTCTCGTCGCGCAACCGTTCGACATGGCCACGATCGACGAGCTGCGCAACCTGCCTGCTGACGGTCGACGGATCCGAGTCGACCATCGCGGCCAATGTGCTCGAGCGCATCGGCCCGTCGGTCAACAGCCGGAACAGGCAGACGAACGCTGCCCCTTCCACACCACCCGACTCGTCCTTCAACTGCGCGAGTTTGCGTTCGCGGATCCGCTGGAGTCGGACCAGCTGGCTACCGAGTTCTTCGGCGTATTCCACTTGTCTCTCAGCTCCCGGTGAATTTCGCGGGACGTTTCTCGAACACCGCGGTGATGGCCTCGGTCAGGTCGTTCGACGCGAGGAACGCAGCATTCCAGGCAGCGACGTATCGGAGGCTGTCGTCGACGGCCGCCGACCGTGAGTGGTCGAGGACGGTCTTGACGCCCTGGACCACCAGCGGCGGGTTGGCGGCGATGTCGGCCGCGGTGGCACGCGCACCGGCGAGGAGGGCTTCCGCGTCGTCGAACACGTCGTTCACGAGTCCTATCTTCTCGGCGCGCGCAGCGTCGATGTCCTTGCCGGTCAACGCAAGTTCACGCAGGTGCCCGTCACCGATGATCGCGGGAAGGCGGGCAAGCGATCCCATGTCGGCGACGATCGCGACCTTCACTTCGCGCACGCTGAACTTGGCATCTGCACTGGCGTACCGGATGTCGGCGGCGCTGATGAGGTCGAGTCCACCGCCGATGCACCACCCCTGCACCGCGGCGACGACGGGTTTGCGGCAGTCGGCAACGGCGTTCGTCGCCAGCTGCATGCGCTTGATCGTGTCGTGGAACGTGGTGCGAGGCGCGGCGAGCGCCTTGTCCGCCATCAGCGGCGCGAACTCGCCGCCCATCGCCGCGAGGTCGAGTCCGAACGTGAAGTGCTTGCCCGATCCGGCGAGCACGATCGCGCGGACGTCGGGATCGGCGTCGAGCTGGGCGAACAGCTGCGGACACTCGCTCCAGAAATCGGGCCCCATCGCGTTGCCCTTGCCCGGCCCCAGCAGCGTCACCTCCGCCACGTGGTCGGAAATCTCGACCGAGAATGCCTTCCAGCTGTGTTCCGTCATGGTGCCGAGCCTAATGGAGGCCGCCCGACGGGTGAGCACGCTGTGTTACGCCGCGTAACACCTGGGCTAACACCGCGCTGAACTCTTTGAACACCCCACGTCCGCAGCTCATCATCGATCCATGATGATGCATCAGGGTCTGGGGTTGGAAACGTTCAACGACCTGCCGCGTCGCAAGGCGGTGCATGCGTTGTACGAATGCTGCGGCTCGGTGACGTGGGCATCGCAGGTGGCCGACGGGCGGGCATACGCGTCGTACTCGGATTTTCTGACGCGGGCCGATGTGGAACTCGGCGAGCTGTCCGATCGCGACGTCGACGTCCTCGCGTCGACGCACCCGCCGATCGGACGCACGTGCGCCGGCTTGGATGCGGCGACGCAGAGCGTCCTGATCGACGCGTGTCGGATGTACGTCGAGCGATTCGAGTTCGGCTACATCGTCTGCTCGGTGGCACTGCAGTCCGACGGCGACGCCCCTCGCGCCGTTCTGATGGATCTCGGCCATCGACTCGACAACGACCGGGACACCGAACGCAAGGTGATGCGCGAGGAGTTGGCGAAGATCAACCGCGCTCGGTTGCAGAAACTGCTGGGCCCCGAGGGCGGTTGGCCTCCGTACTGACGCTTTACGCGGTTAACTGCTCCTGCAGCCGCTCGACGAAGTTGGTCGCGCTGTAGTAGTCGAGCCGGAAGCTGTCGAGGCCGGCGTCGTAGACGTGGCGTTCGGTCACGGCAGGCGTCTGCGCGAGTTGCGGATCGGCCAGGTACGCAGCCACATCGGACTCGTCGGCGTTGACCAGTACGACGGTGGTGCCGGTGAACGCGCGGCTGTAGTTCTCGGGTGAGACGGAGACGATGTCCTTGCGCGTACCCATGCTGTTGTCGCCGAGGACGGCGTCGGGCAAGTCCGCGAGAGTGAAGCCCAGGTCGACGAGCAGCTTGCCTTGCGCCGACTCGTCGGTCCACACGTTCGACGATTCCGCGCCGTTGTAGACGAGCGCTGTCGTGGGCTGCGGAGGCAAGTCGATCGCGTCCTTGGCCGACGTCACGGTCTCGTCGAACTGCGCGATGACGTCCGCGGCGTCCGATTCATGACCGGTCGCTTCACCGAGAACGGTCGCGACGTCCTGCCATGTCTTGTTGCCGTAATCGACGACGATCGTCGGAGCGACTGCGCTGAGCTGGTCGTACAGGTCGATCGCGGAATCGGCGCCGGTCTTGGAGACAAAGATCAGATCGGGATTCTGGGTGACGATCCGCTCGACGTCGATGTCGACCGACGAGATCGGTTCGATGCCGCGTTCGGCGGCGATGTCTCCCCATTGAGTGAAGAAGCCCTGCGAGTCGGCGACCTCGGTATCGGGAGACGTTGCGCCACTGGCGATGACAGGTGCGTCGATGGCGAGGAGTCCCCCGGTCAGCGTGACCGACGTCGACACGATCCGCTCGGGTGCGGCAGGGATCTCGACAGGCCCCTGCTCCGTGTCCACGGTGCGAGGCCATGCGCCGTCGCTTGCCGCCGACGTGGGTGCGTCCGCCGCGTCGGATTCTTCCGAGGATCCACACCCGACGAGGGCCACGGTCGCGGCCGCGATCACCGCCGCGGTGCGGGCCAGGCCGCTTCTTGTTCCGAACACGTGTGAAATCCCTTTCGATAAGAGGTTAGGCTTACCTGATGCTAAACGATGTGACATCGCAGCTGCGCACCGAGTTGGCCGCGACGGGAACGGAAGACGAATTCTGGGCGGCCGTCGCATCTTCGGGCACGCCCCGCATCGAGGACAGCGCCGACGGCCAGGTCAGAGTCACGTTCCTGTGGCGGCAACGGGACAACTCGCCGTCCCGGGTCTACATCGACGCGAGCTCGCTGACCGACCACCACGCCGAGGACCTGACCGTCATGACACGGTTGGACGACACTGGAATTTGGTTCTGGAGCACCGAGATCTCGCGCACCTGGCGCGGCACCTATTGCTTCATGCCGGTCACTGCGGACGTCGTCGCCGAGTTGGATCCACCGGGAATCGCCGCGACGCGCGACGGAGTCCGGACCCGATTTCTCGGCCTGCTCGGCCATGCAGTCGCCGACGACAACAATTCCCGACGCTTCGGCCGCGGATCCATCGCCGAGATGCCCGGCGCTCCGACGCAGCGGTGGTGGAACGACGACCTGCCGCATGCCGAACCTCGAAAACTCCAGTGGCAGAGCGCTTCTCTGCAGAATTCGCGCGACGTCTGGATACACGAGACCGTCGGCGACTCCGTTCCGTCCGAGCGCCCACTGGTGATCGTGCTCGACGGCCGTCGATGGATCGACGAGGCGCCGCTCGCTCCTGTCGTCGACGCGGCGGTGCGCGACGGGGCACTACCTCCGTCGGTGTTCCTGTTCGTCGACTCCATGGATTTCGAGACTCGCGGTCGTGAGTTGCCGTGCCATCGTGAGTTCTGGGACGCCGTCGTCGACGAGTTGTTGCCGCTCGCCGCGAAAGAGGCGTCGTACACGTCGGATTCGCGTCGAACGGTCGTTTCGGGTCAGAGTTACGGCGGCCTTGCGTCGCTCTATGCGGCGCTCCAATTTCCGAGCCGATTCGGGCTCGTGTCAAGTCAATCCGGGTCGTTCTGGTGGCCGGTCATGTCCCATGGTGGCCTTCGTGGACCCGACGGTGGTCACGTCGCCGAGTTACTGGGAGGGTCGTCGGACACGCTGCCGATACGAGTCGTACTCGATGCCGGGATCCACGAGGGCGACATGCCGGCCCACAACCGTCACATCGCCGCGCTCCTCCGGGAACGAGACATTCCCGTCGCCTACCGAGAATTCGACGGAGGCCACGAAACCATCTGCTGGCGAGGGGGTTTGGTGGAATCGCTGATCGAGTTGCTAGAACAGACCGGCGATGCGTCCGATGAATCCGGCGACGACGATGATGACGACGAGCGCCAGAATGCCGAGGAAAACGACCGGTAGGGTCAGTCCGCGTTGGGGAGGCTCGTGATTCGGTCCTCCGACGCCGGTTTCGGCGGGAGGCGTGTCCCCCGGCGCGACGCCTCCACCGCGTTCGAGTCCTGCGGTGTCATCCGGGTCGGGGTTCTGAGCAGTCATACTCGGCCGGGTACCCGATGCCTCGCGACTCAATCCGTATCCTCAGCGGTATGACAGCCAACTTTCCTCTCCCCCTCCCCGATCTCGCGGTCCGCACGCTGGGCGGTGCTGTCGTGTGGGCGAACGACGAGTTGTTCGCGGAGAAGGAAAACCTGATCACACCGGGCAAAGCGGGCTTCTCCACGGCCACGTTCGGACACAAGGGCCAGATCTACGACGGCTGGGAGACGCGTCGGCGTCGGGAAGAGGGGTACGACGAGGCGATCGTGCGTCTCGGCGCTCCCGGTGTCGTGGATGCCGTCGTCGTCGACACCGCGTGGTTCACCGGAAACTACCCACCGGAAATCTCCATCGAGGCGACATCGGTCGACGGCTTCCCGTCGGGACAGGAACTGTACGACGACGCGAAGTGGGACACCATCGTTCCCCGCAGCCCGGTCGACGGGGACAGCGAGAACCGGTTCGAGGTCTTGTCCGACGAGCGTTGGACGCACGTGAAGCTGTCCATCTATCCCGACGGCGGCGTCGCACGGTTGCGGGTGCTCGGACGCGGACGACCGGATCCACGATTCCTCGCACGTGGCCCGTTCGACCTGGCTGCTCTCGAGAACGGTGGCTACGTCTCGGATTGCTCCAACATGTTCTACAGCTCCCCGAACAACCTGCTGTTCCCCGGTCCGCCGCGATCGATGGGCGAAGGATGGGAGACGTCCCGTCGACGGGGCGGCGCGAACGACTGGGTCCAGGTCATGCTCGCAGGCACGGGTAGCGTTCAGCTGGCCGAACTCGACACGTCGTGCTTCCTCGGCAACGCCCCCGGCGCTGCATCGCTGAAAGGGCGTCTCGGCGACGGGGAATGGTTCGAACTGCTCCCCCGGACTCGTCTGCAGCCGGACACTCGGCACCGCTTCCTGATCGACGTCCCCGACCCCGTCTCGGAGGTCAGGATGGACATCTACCCCGACGGCGGCATGGCCCGATTGAGACTCTTCGGAGATCTCGCGACACCTGCGAAGTCGCCCGAGTAGCAATACTCTTGGGGAATGCCCCGGCTTCTTCACCCGAACGCGGCGCATGTCGCCGACATCCTGATCTCGCGCGGGCACCACGGCGTCGTCGTCACCTCGCCCGAACCCACGACGACAGCGGAAGCCGCCGCCGAATCGCTGGGTGTGGGCGTCGGCGCGATCGTCAGAGCGTCGGTGTTCCTGCTCGACGACGACCCCGTGCTGCTGCTGGTGTCCGGAGCGCATCCGGTGAACCTCGCGGCGACCGGCGAGCGGCTGGGCGGGACGATGCAGCGAGCCCCGCTCGACCTCGTCAGACTTGCGACGGATCAGCCGATCGGCGGGATCGCTCCCGTCGGGCATCCGACGAACCTGGCGACGTACGTGGACGAGTCGCTGTCGCAGTACCCCGAATTATGGGCGGCGGCAGGGCATCCGAACACGATCTTCCGGACGACGTTCACCGAGCTACTGCGTATCACCGCAGGTCTGGCCGTTCAGGTGACGTAAGTCGCCCTACGACGCCAGCACCCGAGCCGAAGGAACCGCACCGGTCGCGGCGAGCAGCTCGTCGACGTGGAACGCGACGCCGCGGTCCTCCAACCACGGAACGACCCCGGATGCGACGTCACCCAGGTTGCGCGTCTCGGGACCGACGGCGACGAGAGTGACGCCGTCTGCGACCTCAGCGGCCTTCACATCGGCGACGAGCCCTGCAAGACCCGCACTCGTTCCGACGTACCGGATCGAGCCCGGCACGGCAGGGACGTCGAACGTCGCGAATTCACGACGCGCAGTCCTGGCGTCGTCCGCGATGTGGAACTCGATGTCGAGGAAGACCGCGACGCTGTCTGCGTCCTTGCCCGCTGCCACGGCGTCGGCGCGGAGCGCGGTGCGAGCCTGCTGGCCCTCACGAAGATCTGCTGCGGAGATACGAACAACCGATTCGGTCGCTGCGGCGTCGGTGATCTCGGTCCATGCGCCCGAGTGGGCGACTGCGACGCGTACGGCTGAAGTGTTCGACATGAAAGGTGTCCTGTCGTGAAGGAGAGATAGGTCGGCTAGGTGCTACCCCGAGCGCCTACAAGACCCGGACGCAGTGCGGCACAGATCCACGTACCTGTCGCACCAGAAACTCCCCTGCGACACGACATTTGCTGTCATGAACCGATGCTAACCTCTCCGCTCGCGCACGGGGATCCCACGCCGCTGCCGCCATCTGCGACAGCCGGGAACGGACGCGGATCCGGCACCGGGTTCCACCATCCGTTGTCCTCTTCGTAGACCCACGACGGACCCTGCTCGACCAACTGCGCGACGGCGTCGACGAGGCGGTCCACATCGGCCTCCGAGCTGCCGAGCCCCAGGCTGGCCCGCACGGCGCCGCCTGCGTGACCGAGGCGCTGCAGCAGCGGGTGAGCGCAGAACTTGCCGTCGCGCACACCGATTCCATGCTCGGCCGAGAGATACGCGGCGATCTCACCCGGACCGTAACCGTCGACCGTGAATGTGACAATGCCCACACTGTCCGGGGCGTCGTTCCAGACGTTCAGAAGCGCAACTCCATCGACCGCCGTCAGTCCGTCGCGCAGGCGATCCGACAGGCGACGCTCGTGATCGGCGGATCCCGCGTCGTCGTGCGCGGCGACGGCGTCACATGCGGCCGCCAGTGCGACGACGCCCAACACGTTCGGCGTTCCGGCCTCATGGCGAGCGGGTGAGGGAGCCCAGTCCGTCGACGTCGTGGTCACGTGGCGCACCGCGCCGCCGCCTGCGAGGTACGGGTCACCCACGTCGAGCCAGTCACGCTTGCCGACCAGCACGCCCGCACCGTGCGGCGCGTAGAGCTTGTGCCCGGAGAAGGCGAGGTAGTCGACGCCGAGAGCGGCGATGTCCACCCGGCGATGCGGGACGAGCTGCGCGCCGTCGACGACGATGCGCGCGCCGTGGCGGTGGGCGAGGTCGGCCAGCTCGCCGATGGGCAGCACCTCACCGGTGACGTTCGATGCACCCGTGACGGCCAGCAATGCGGCCGGGCTCGCTGCCAGTTCGGCATCCAGAGCGGACAGGGTCTCTGCAATAGAGTTGCCCGCCTGCACAACTCGACGGTTACGCCAGGGCAGCAGGTTGGCGTGGTGCTCGATGTCGAGGACGACGGTGTCACCCGGTACGCACCCGGCGAGCAAGTTGAGCGAGTCGGTGGTGTTCCTCGTGAAGATGACGACCGAATCATTCTGCGCGCCAACGAAATCGGAGACGGTGACGCGCGCCTTCTCGTAGGCGGCCGTCGATACACGCGATGTGTAGCCCGCGCCCCGGTGCACGCTCGAGTAGAACGGCAGGAGTTCTGCGACGCGCTCGGTGACCTCGGCGAGAGCAGGAGCGCTGGCCGCGTAGTCGAAATTGGCGTAGCTGCAAGTGGTTCCGTCCACGAGTGGGACCTGCAGATCCGCACCGCTGACAGCAGCGAAAGGCGCACAGGTGTTTTCGAGAACAGCAGTCATGACAAATTACCCCTTGTCGATCAAGGGACTCTCACCGAAACGGCATTCGAGTCCGCGCTTGCCGCACCGGTTTTCCGGAGTCGGCCCGGTCGTCACCCGGAGCACCCCACCGCGGAGGAGGGTTGCCGACCAGCAAGCCGGGGCTGAACGCTGGTACTCATGACCTGAGAAAGAGAATGGCAAACGGTCGCCGGGGTTGTCAACCCAGGAGGTAGGAAACCCCCTCGTGAGTGTTTTTGTATAGCCCTCTATACATAAACACTCACGACCGGCATTGCCACTCACGAGCTGCGGAGCCGAGTAAACTTCCCGCAGGCCTGGGTTCGTTCACCTTCTGGCAAACCGAACATGAGATAACGACCAACGCTCACGTTGCCGACACGAGAAGAGGGACACCCGGTTGTCTGTGCAATCACGATCGGAATCGACAGAGGCGCAGCCGACGGCGCCGATACCTGCCGAGTTCTTGCGGTCCGACCGCGCTCCGCGTGAGCGCACGCTCATCGACATCCTGCGATCCACCACCTCGCAGTACCCCGACGCCCCGGCAATCGACGACGGTACGACGTCGGTCACCTACCGCGAACTGCTCGAGGACATCGACGAGGGCGCACAGTGGCTGGCCAGGGCCGGAGTACGACGCGGCGACCGTGTCGGCGTCCGGATGCCGTCGGGCTCGTTCTCTCTCTACGTGGCGATTCTGTCGATCCTCAACGCCGGTGCCGCGTACGTTCCCGTCGATGCCGACGACCCCGACGAACGAGCCGAACTCGTCTTCGGTGAAGCCAAGGTGACGGCAGTCGTGACGGCCGGAGGTATCGCCGCCGGTACGGCCGACAAGCAGGACACCCCGTTTCCCGACACCCTCACCACCCCGAGCCCCGACGACGACGCCTGGGTCATCTTCACGTCCGGTTCGACGGGCACCCCGAAGGGCGTGGCCGTCAGTCACCGCAACGCCGCAGCATTCGTCGACGCCGAAGCCCGCATGTTCATGACCGACGATCCCCTCGGCCCCGGCGACCGCGTGCTGGCAGGCCTGTCGGTGGCGTTCGACGCGTCCTGCGAGGAGATGTGGTTGGCGTGGCGCCACGGCGCGTGCCTCGTTCCTGCACCTCGCTCGCTCGTCCGCAGCGGGTTCGATCTCGGCCCCTGGCTCGTCTCGCGTGACATCTCGGTCGTCTCGACGGTTCCGACGCTCGCCGCGTTGTGGCCCGCCGTCGCGCTCGAAGCGGTTCGCCTGCTGATCTTCGGCGGCGAAGCATGCCCGCCGGAGCTGGCCGAACGCCTTGCCGTCGACGGTCGCGAGGTCTGGAACACCTACGGGCCCACCGAGGCCACCGTCGTCGCGTGTGCGTCGATCATGGACGGGAAGGGCCCGGTCCGTATCGGCCTTCCGCTCGACGGCTGGGATCTGGCCGTCGTCGACAGCGCCGGTCAGCCGGTAGCCGTCGGCGAGGTCGGTGAGTTGGTCATCGGCGGCGTCGGGCTCGCGCGCTATCTCGATCCGGCGAAGGACGCCGAGAAGTACGCGCCGATGCCGTCACTCGGATGGGACCGCGCGTACCGCAGCGGGGACCTGGTCAAGTTGGAGATCGAGGGCCTGCTGTTCCAGGGCCGCGCCGACGACCAGATCAAACTCGGTGGACGACGCATCGAGCTCGGCGAGATCGACAACGCGCTGCAGTCGCTTCCCGGCGTGGCAGGCGCAGCTGCCGCGGTCCGCAAGACGGGCGCGGGCAACTCGGTGCTGGTCGGCTATCTCGCCAGCACCGACAAGAATTTCGACCTCGACGCCGCGAGGACGCTTCTGGCCGAGCAGCTGCCCGCAGCTCTGGTTCCGCGACTCGCCCTCGTCGAGGAGATGCCGACGCGGACGTCGGGCAAGGTCGACCGCAACGCACTGCCGTGGCCGTTGCCTGGGATGGGCGAGGGTTCGGATCTCGACGGCACCGCGGGCTGGGTCGCCGAGCTGTGGACCAACATCCTCGGCGCCCAGGTGACGGACGAGAACGCCGACTTCTTCCAGAACGGCGGCGGCTCGCTGTCCGCCGCCCAGCTGGTGACGGCCCTGCGGACGAGGTTCCCGGAAATCACCGTCGCCCAGCTGTACGACCATCCGAGGCTCGGCTCGCTCGCCCGCTACCTCGACGAGCTGAAACCGCCCGTCGAGGTCGTGCCGCGCGAGGTGGAACCGACGTCGAGGAAGGCTCAGTGGGCGCAGATCGCTGCGACCGTGCCGCTCACGACACTGACCGGTCTGCAGTGGGTCACGTGGCTCGGGATTCTGTTCAACGTGATGTCGTGGTTCGCCGAGGTCTCCTGGGCGCCGACGGTGTCGTGGTGGTGGATTCTTGCTGCCTTCGTCCTGTTCATCACTCCGGTCGGCCGTATGGCGATCTCGGTGGTCGGCTCGCGGATTCTGCTCGCAGGCCTGAAGCCTGGCGCGTACAGCCGGGGTGGCAGCGCACACATCAGGCTGTGGGCCGCAACGCGTCTGACCGACGCCAGCGGGGCGTCGAACCTGTCGGGTGCCCCCTGGATGGTCTACTACGCGCGGGCGCTCGGCGCGAAGATCGGCAAAGGCGTCGACCTGCACACTCTTCCGCCGGTCACCGGCATGCTCGAACTCGGCGACGGCTGTTCCGTTGAGCCCGAGGTCGACCTCAGCGGACATTGGATCGACGGCGACATCGTGTACATCGGTGACATCAAGATCGGCGCGGGCGCGACGGTCGGTGCACGATCGACGCTGCTTCCTGGCACGTCCGTCGGCAAGAACGCCGTGGTCAGTGCAGGATCAGCCGTCGTGGGCCGCGTCAAGGCCGGCCAATTGTGGGCGGGCTCGCCTGCGCAGAAGGTCGGCAAGGCCGAGCACCCGTGGCCGGAGGAAACTCCACCGCGCGCGACGAAATGGGTGTTCGCGTACGGCGTCGCGTCGCTGTTCCTGTCCGGAATGGCGATCTTCTCGCTCGGTGTGTCGCTCGTGCTGATGGGCTGGTGGCTGCACACGGCGACGACGCTTCTCGGTGCCGTCGGGCGTGCCGCGCTCATGCTGCCCGTTGCGACGCTGGTGTCGCTCGGGGTGTTCGCGCTCGTCACGTTGGTCGCGGTTCGACTGCTCAGCATCGGACTCACCGAGGGGTACCACCCCGTACGCAGCCGGATCGGATGGCAGGTGTGGGCCACCGAGCGCTTGATGGATTCGGCGCGCACGTTCCTGTTCCCGCTGTACGCGTCGTTGCTGACACCGCACTGGCTGAGGCTGCTCGGTGCGAAGATCGGCAAGGACGTCGAGGCGTCGACCGTGCTGATGATCCCGAAGTTCACCACCGTCGCGGACGGGGCATTCCTCGCCGACGACACCATGGTCGCCAGTTACGAACTCGGCGGCGGCTGGATGCATCTCGGCGACGCGAAGGTCGGCAAGCGCGCATTCCTCGGCAACTCCGGTATGACGGGGCCCGGTCGGACCGTCCCGAAGAACGGCCTCGTCGCCGTGTTGTCGGCGACGCCCGACAAGGCGAAATCGGGCTCGTCGTGGCTCGGTAGCCCGCCGGTCAGGTTGCGACGCGCGGCCGGTCGGGCGGACAGCTCGCGAACGTTCGATCCGCCGACGAAGTTGAAGATCGCGCGTGCACTCGTCGAGACCTGCCGACTGATTCCCGTCGTCGTGACGTTCGGAATCGGTTTGGGTGTGCTGTTCGGGTTGACCGCGATCGCCGACGCGGCAGGCTATTGGGCGGCGGCTCTGCTCAGTGGCGTCGTGCTGCTTATCGCGGGCGCGGTGGCCGCGGCGGTGTCCGCCGCGGCCAAGTGGGTCTGGGTCGGCCGGATCGACAAGGTCGAGCACCCGTTGTGGAGCTCGTTCGTGTGGCGCAACGAGGTCGCGGACACGTTCGTCGAAACAGTCGCAGCCCCGTGGTTCGCACGGGCAGCCGAAGGCACTGCCGTGCTGAACATGTGGCTGCGCTGGCTCGGCGCCGACATCGGCCGCGGCGTGTGGTGTGAAACGTACTGGCTCCCCGAGGCCGATCTTGTGACTCTCGACGACGGCGCCACCGTCAACCGCGGGTGCGTTGTGCAAACACACCTGTTCCATGATCGGATCATGTCCATGGACAGCGTGACACTCGGACGAGGAGCAACACTGGGCCAGCACTGCGTCGCGTTGCCTGCGGCGGGAATCGGCGACGGCGCAACCGTCGGCCCCGCCTCGCTGGTGATGCGCGGTGACACCGTGCCCGCGCACACGCGGTGGCAGGGCAACCCCATCGCGCCGTGGGCCAAGGGCGATCCCTACTCGCACATCGTGCCTGCCGAGGTGAGCCTGTGAAACTGGGTGGTTCGAAGATGGTGACTCCGGTGTTCGACGTCGACGGCGGCGACGCACCGCTCGACGAGTACCTACCGCAGAACGGCAATCGCGGATACCGGGTCTCGCGGTACGAACTCGACCTCGAGTACAAGGTCGAGAGCAATCGGCTCGCGGGCAAGGCGAAGATCACCGCGGTCACCACGGCCACCGTCGCGAAGTTCGCGTTCGACCTCGGGCCTGCGCTACGCGTGGCCAAGGTATCGGTCAACGGGTCGCGATCGGTCAAGTTCGCTCAGCACCGCGGCAAGCTCAAGATCACGCCCGCGAAACCGATCCCGTCGGGTGCCGCCTTGGTGGTGACGGTTCAGTACAGCGGAACTCCCAAGCCCATCAACGGTTTCTGGGGCGAGGTCGGCTGGGACGAGCTGACCGAGGGATCCATCGTCGCGAGCCAGCCCAACGGGGCCGCGTCGTGGTTTCCGTGCGACGACCATCCCGTGTCGAAGGCCAGTTACGGCATCACGATCACGACGGACTCGCCGTACTACGCAGTCGCGAACGGCACGCTCGTCAGCAAGCAGACACGAGCCAGCCGCACGACGTGGGTGTACGAGCAGCCCGAGCCCATGGCCTCCTACCTGGCGACCGTGCAGATCGGCCCGTACGTCTCACACACCACGAGCGCCGGTCCAGTTCCGATGAAAGCAATTCTGCCGCAACGTCTTCGACAGAACTTCGAGCACGATTTCGGCCGTCAGACCGAGATGATGAGCACGTTCGAGCGACTGTACGGTCCGTACCCGTTCGCGGCGTACACCGTCGTGGTCACCGACGACGACCTCGAAATCCCCATCGAGGCACAGGGATTGTCGATCTTCGGCGCGAATCACTGTTCGGGCACACGGTATTTCGAGCGACTCGTCGCGCACGAACTGGCGCACCAGTGGTTCGGCAACAGTCTGACGCTCGGCAAGTGGAAAGACATCTGGCTGCACGAGGGCTTCGCGTGTTATTCCGAGTGGATCTGGGCAGAGAACTCGGGCGGCTCGTCGGCGAAGGACAAGGCGCGACGCGTCCACACGATGCAGCGGGGCCTGCCACGCGATCTCGTACTCGGCGACCCCGGCCCGGCCAAGATGTTCGACGACCGCGTCTACAAGCGCGGAGCCCTTGCGCTGCATGCACTTCGAACGACGGTCGGCGACGACAAGTTCTTCCCGCTCATCCAGGAATGGACGTCGAAGTACCGGTACTCGACGGTCAGCACCGCCGATTTCACCGACCTCGCCTCGCGGTACGGATGCCCGCGGACTCTGTGGGACGAGTGGCTGAATCAGACGCAGCTACCGGCGCTGCCCTGACCGGTGTGTCCGACATGGTCAGGGCATCGTGGACTCTTCCACCGGTAGGTGTGAGGTGGATTGGGTACGCACGAACATCCAGCACACTGCCGCGATGATCGCGCCGACCGTGAAGATGCCGGGGTACGTGATCACGCCCGGCCACTGTTCGGTGAGTGCCGACAGAATCGCCGGCACCGCGAACCCGAGATAGGTCAGTGAGTAGAACACTGCGGTGAGCCCCGCGAGGTCGTTCGGACCCGCAATGCGTTGCACCTCTTGCAATCCCGACACGAGCGCCATGCCGTACCCGCAGCCGAGCACTGTCGCGGCGATCAGTGCGGCCGCGATGGTCAGCACCGAAGCGGCCCACGCGGCGAGCAGCATGCCGACGACCAGGATGGTGAGTCCGACGAGCGCACCGCGCGCCGCGTTCGGAGTGTCGATCCTGCGTCCGACGGCTTGGATGGCGAAGCCTGCACCGAGCGCGATCACCGACATCAGCGCCGACAGCGCGATCGGATGACCACCGCTGCGATCGGCCATCAACGACGGCAACACCGCGTACGCGACGCTCGCTGCGCCGAAGACCCACGGCGCCAACGGAACGACGACCATCAGGAACCGGCGGTGCGACGCGGCGGGGATCTTCAGGTCGTCGAACAGGCTCGCTCGGTCCTGCCGCGGAACGGCCGGGCGGCTCTCGGGCACGGAGAGCATCGCGATTCCTGCGACGAGGCAGATGCCGACGTGCACGAGGTACGCGAGATGCGTCGGCCACGGGGCCCATTGCGCGAGGATGCCCGCGACGCCTGCACCGAGCGCGAACCCGGCCGTCAGACTCATCGCTGCCCGACGAGCACCTGCACCCGGTGCGTCGTGCGCCGACAGTTCCTTGATCCAGCTGCCACCGACGGCCATGCCGATACCGAGCGCGACGCCGCTCAGCACGCGTCCGCTGAACAGGACGGGCGCGTGATCGGCGCCGAGCGCGATGAGAATCGAACCCGCAGCGGCGACCGCTGGCGCGGGCAGCATGACGGGTCGTCGACCGAGTCGATCGGACAACGGGCCGCAGATCAGAAGCGCCGGAACGATTCCGATGACGTACGCGAACAGGAACGTGTCGACGGTGACGGCCGAGAATCCGTGCTCGAGCCGATACATCACCAGCAGCGGAGTGAACTCGTTACCGCCCCACGCGACGGCGAACATGCCTGCCGCCACGAGGATCCACCTCGCGGTCTTGGTCTGTGCGTCCTGCGTGAGTGTCATTGCCTACCTTCTTCGTTCAGCCGGTGCACGCGGCGCATGTGGCTGTCGACGTCCGACGCGAAACCGTCGGCGTCGCCTGCTTCGATGTGGTCCGTCAGCCGGGCATGGTCGTCGATGATGCGTTCGACCTGGCCGGGATCGCGCGACAGGGAATGCGTCGTCATCCGCCGCTGTCGCTCGCGAAGGCCGTCGTAGAACGCGTCGAGAAGCGGGTTGCGGCCGGACCGGACGATGAGACGGTGGAAATCGGCATCGGCGGCACTGAATTCGGCTGCGGTGCCGCTCGCGGCGATAGTGCGCTGGCGCTCGAGGTTGGCGCGCAGATCTGTCACGAGTTCGGTTCGAGCCCGTCGGTCCGCGACGACGGTGCGTACGCTGCCGGACTCGACGAGCCAGCGCGCGGACACGATGTGCTCGGCTTCGCCGGGAGCGATGGGTACGACGAGCGCGCCGCGTTTGGGATAGAGCCGCATCCAGCCCTCGACCTGAAGGCGCAGAAATGCTTCGCGGACGGGGGTGCGGCTGACGTCCATCCGGCCTGCGATGTCGCCTTCGCTGACCAGCTCGCCGCCCGGCAGTTCACCGGTGACGATCATTTCCTTGACGGTCAGGTAGGCGGTTTCCGACGCCGATGGCTGCATAGACACAACATAGATACTAGATCAGTGCCCTGGCACCTACGCAAACGCTGCCGTTGTAAACCGCTGGTTTACGGTCTACGCTCACTGTGTGAACCAAAAGTTGTCAGATCTGGACCCGGGTGACAAGCCGACCGATGTGTCGGACGAGCGCCGCCGCAGACATGACGCGCTGCTCGCGTTGCGCGACGCGATCGAGAGCGAGGAACGCGTCGAACGCGAGGCGGCCGAGCAGACCGCAGAGGCCGCGGCGACCGCGTTGTGGCTCGGTGCGAGCCTTGCCGACCTCGCCGTCGTCACCGGCAGAACGCGTCAGGCAGCGCGCAAGAAATGGCCGACGCTCGGCGACATTCATCGTCGACGCACGTGGCTCGGCAATCACGTCGACGACATCCGTTGGGCAGTGCGCGTCGTGCTCGAGAACGCTGCCGAGATCGACGTTCCCGACCGAGCTGTGTTCGACGACCTGGCCACGGTCGACGCGTCGGTCGGACGCGGGTTCGAACCGACGGCCGAACACGACGGCGACGACCCTGCTGCCAGGTGGCACGAGCTGGACCGGCTCGTCGACGGACTACTGCGCGGCATCACCGAGAACGGGCAGGCGAAAGACGGGCAGGCCGACTTCGCGGTGCACGGGGCCAAGGGTGTCGTCGGCTACTACGACCACGCAGCACAACGGTCGGACGACTGACGAGCGTTATCGTCGACAGCATGTCGATCGCCGCATTGCGAGGGCCGCTGCTCGCCGCAGGAGCAGTGGCGTCGGCGGCGGTCGTCGTGTCGATTCGCGACCCTCGCTCGTCGACGTATCTGCCCTGCCCTATTCACGCTGTCACTGGCGTGTGGTGCCCGGGCTGCGGTGCGACGCGTGCATTCGGCGACCTCGTGCGAGGTGATGTGGCGTCGGCGGTGTCGTCGAACATTCTGTTCGTCGTGCTCGCGGTGGTCGCGCTCGGCGTGTGGGGTGCGTGGGTCCGGGCGCGCATCGTCGACAGGCCGTTGTTCGCGTGGCGGCTTCCGGTGTGGTCGATTGCTGTCGGCGTCGCGATCGTGTCGACCTTCACCGTCCTGCGGAACATCCCGGCAGGCAGCTGGCTCGCACCGTAGGCTGAAACGCATGTGGCTGGAAGTTCTGTCGATCGTGGTCCTGGTCGGAGCCTTGATAGTGCTGATTCCGACCGCGCGCCGAGTGTTCAAGAAGGGTGACGACGAATGAGCGACTCTCTCAAGGCGCGCCTGCAGGCCAAGATGCGTGAGCTGCTCGCCGAGGACGGCGGCACCGAGGCCGAGGTGGCCGAGGGCGACGACCCTCGCCTCGTGGCGATCCGAGACGACCTCGCCGCGCTCGACGAGGTCGCCGACGACCACCCACTGGTCGACGAGCTGGCCACGAGGTACTGGGTGCCGTAAGCCCCCTTCCCATCTCACGGGCGTCAGGCTTCGACGATCACGGTTCCGATCATGTCGGGATGCGGCGTGCAGTGGTACGTGAACGTCCCGGGCTCGGTGAAGGTATGCGCGAACGTGTCCGACACCATCAGCGGGCTACGGAACGAGCGGTCGTCGGCGACGACGTCGTGCGTCATGCCACCGTCGTCGAACACCCAGGTGACGGTGTCGCCGACGCGGACAGTGATCGCTTGCGGCGAGTACGCGCGATTCACGACGGTGACCTGGTTCGGGTACTCCGGAGCCGACGCCTCCTCGGCCGGTGCCGAACATCCGACGCCGGCGAGAAGAACAAGACCCAGCACCGCACTTCGTAGTCGCACCAGGTCCACACTACCGACGGACTTCACCCCGATGGCAGGCCGTGAGCTCGGGTAACATCACCGCGTACTCACGACGGAGGTTCCACCCATGACGAAGCGACGTGCTCGTATCGCCGCTGCCCTGTTTTCCGTGTTCATCGTGGTCGCTACCGCGCTCTTCGGGGCAGGAACGGCACAGGCCCGTTTCGTTCCGGCAGGCGCGATCAGCCCCACCGTCGGCTTCGATCCGGCTGCGATCGTCGAGTGGCGTCCGGACCAGATCTTCGTCAACCAGCAGATCTTCGTGCGCGTCGACCCGTCGCTGCCCGGTCTGTCGGACTTCACGCTGAACAACTGGTGCAACTGCGCGATCAACTGGTTCAACCACACCACGCAGGAAGCCGGCGTCGCGTTCCCCGGTCCGCTCGACACCGGCCCCATTCGCACCGGGTCGGGCGACGTGTCCGCGTGGGTCGAGATTCCGGGTGGGTGGACAATCCTCCGCGGCGCCGGCAACTGGTGGGTTCCGTGATGCGCTACAACATCCCCTCCCCCAGGTAGCCGCCCTCCGCCACACCGGGAGGAACAGTGAACACCGCCGACCCGATCGGCGTCGTCCACTCGTTCAACGCGTCGTGCTCGTCGAGACGGCGCTGCACCGGCAGGAACTGCTGCTCGATATCGCGTTGGTACGCAGCGAAGATCAACCCCGAGCTACTCGGTGGATCGTCGTAGTTGTATGCCCGCCGGAAGAACCGTTCACCGTCGCGGCGGTGACGCGCCCGAGCGATGTGCGACGCGGGCGAGATCACGGGAATTCCGAACTTGTCGGTCGCCTCGAAATCCGCTGTGTCGTGCTCCGATTCACCGGTCAGCGGGGCACCCGTGTCGAGACGCCTCCCGACGGCGAACTCCCGGCCTCCCCGGTCGAGTTCGTCCCACGCGTCCATCTCGACGGCGATCCTGCGCAGCACGAGCGTCGTACCACCCGAATCGTCCCAGACAAGTGTGTCGAAATCCGTTGTCGGAGCGAGGTTCTCCGTTCCGTCGATCTGCCCCATCAGGTTACGCATCGTCGTCCCGGACACCTGCGATCCTCGCGCCGGTCGGAATCCACGTTGCACCCACCTGGTCGACGCCATCGACCGCACGTTCTTGGTCAACACCCGCACCGCATGCGCAACGGGCACCGGGTCGTCGGCGCAGATCTGCAGAAGGAGATCGCCGTCACTCCAACGAGATTCGAGCCGATCGATCCCGAATGCCGGCAGTGGGCCCACCGGCGACTCGACACCGGCTGCTTCGAACGCGCCGGGGCCGAGACCGACCGTGACGGTCAAACGCGATGGCTCCGTTGCAAGTTCGGGCTCCGTATCCGCGAGCGCAGGCAAGCCCTGCGTCAGGCGTCCGGCGTCCGCGGTCCACATCCGCAGTATCGCGATCAGATCATCCCGCCCTCGGCCGTCCAGCAGATCGAAGGCGACGAACATCCCGTGGGCCTGAGGGGAAGTCGCGATCCCCGCCTGATGTTTCCCGTGAAACGGCACGACATCACCTCCGAACGCGACTTCGTCTGGCTCCCTTGCCATTCCGTACGTCAACCCCGCCGCGCCGAGTGCGGCGACGCCCCCTCCGAGGAGGTGTCGCCGACTCAGCCGTGCATGCTCAGCCACCGTAGTTTTCCTGCGCGCCCGCGAAGTCACGGACCTGCGCGGTGAACGTCGACGTCGAACCGTCTTCGAACGTGAGCGTGATGTCGGTGTCGACGCCGGGAGTCAGAGGTGACGTCACATCCATCAACATCAGGTGGTCACCGCCGGCCTGCAGCACTTTCGTATCGCTCCCGGCCACGGCGAATCCCCCTTCCTTCGGCTTCATCACCATGGAACCATCTGCGCTGGAGACGACTTCGTGCAGTTCCATCATCGACGAACTGTCGGTCGATGCGGCGACCACCCGAACCTGATCGTCACCGGTGTTCTGGATTTCCGCGAAGGCCGATGTCATTCCGCTGTCGGCCGCCTTGATCCACGCCTCGCGCACGGTGACGGAATCGGCCTCTGTTCCAGGTTCTTCCGTCGCACATCCCGACGCGAGAAGTGCTACGGCCACTGCCGCGAAAAGTGTTCTGTAGAGGTTCATTTCGACTCCGTAGTCCGTTGTCCACGCCGAAGACCGACAGCGGCGTCGACGAGAAGGAAAGCGAGCAAGCTGATTCCGAGAAGCGGCACGTACCACCCGAGCACGATGCTGCCGACGACGATCGTCGCCACCTGCCACACCGGCCGCGTCCTGACGGCACCCCGCGCCGGCAGATGGGCCGTCGGCCTACGCTTCCACCACATCACATAACCGCGTACGACGACGGTCACCAGTGCCACAGCGAGCAGCGCCAGCGCGATCTGGTTGGCGACACCGAACAGAATGCCCATGTGCAGAGCGATGCCCCACGCGGCCAGTTTCGCCGCAATGGGCCAGTCGGAGAACGCATTCACGTCGACGACGGCATCGGTCGCACCGTCGACGGCCACCGAACTGGTCGAGAACACGAACGGCTGACGCGTCTGCGCGACGACGAACGCCGTGTCCGAATCCGAGGGAACGGAGACCTCGACCTTGCCGTCGATCCCCTGAGATCGTGCCGTGCCGAGAACGGAGTCGAGTCGCCCCACGTTGGTGTCGAGAACGTCGGAAGCAGCGGGCATCATCGACGACATGTCATGTCCCGCATGGTCACCGCCTGCGGTGCTGCCGCTTCCGCTGAGCGACGTGGCGGTCGCAGGCGTCGTCCAACTCAACGCGGATCGCAGCTCGGAGATGTTCTCACCCGCGTACTTCGACCACGTCAAGCCCGTCGCGGACAGGAAGACCAGGCCCACCGCGATCCAGAGGCCGACGGCTCCGTGCCAGTTGCGCGTCCGGGCGCGGCCCGTCACGGAACGGTCGACGGTCAGCAATCTGCCGCCACGGCGATGGCGTCGTACCCACAGCACGACACCTCCGAGCGCGACGATCCACATCCACGACGCGGCGAGTTCGCTGTAGATTCGGCCGGGTTCACCCAGGTGGAGGTGACGATGCAGCTCGCTGATCCAGGTGCGAAGCGGTAGCGCGTTGCTGCTGCCGTACACGACGGATTCGCCGACGGACTCGCCTGTCACCGGGTCGACGAAGATCGCGAGACGCTTCGATTCGCCCAGCGACGGATCGGTGAACATGACTCGGCTGGTTTCGCCGGGTTCCGACGCCGGCCGCACCGCGGCGACCGTCAGATCCGGTCGTTCCTGTTGCGCGACACGCACTTGCGACGCGACGGACTGGGTCGGCCCCGTCGAATCGGTCGTCAAAAGATCCCGGTAGACGACGGCTTCGGCCGTCGGCGCGAGTGCGTAGAGCCCACCGCTGATCGCGGCGACCAGAATGAACGGGGCGATGAGGATTCCTGCGTAGAAGTGCAGTCTCATCACCAGAGACGGCGCAGGTGGGGATGGGTCGTGCGTATGTTGTTCGGCCACGACTGTGGACATGGGTGTGCTCGATTCGTCTCGTCGACGCAACGTCGACAGGTGGATGTGGAGCGGAAGGCTCCAGCGCACAGGAACCCGCACGTGAACCCCCACGAACGGGGGACATCGGGACCTGGGGACTCAGCCCCACCCCCGCGCACACGCATATGTGTGCGCGGGGGTGGGGGAAAGCGAAGCGCTGAAGCTCCGTGAAGACTCGAATCAAGCAGCGACGGGAGGGCCGCGCGTTCCGACGCCGGAGGACACCGGCAACCGGAGTACGACGTCGGGGCGGTATTCGGTGCGTTCGCGAGGCCGCGCATCCTCGACGGGGAGGACGAGACACAGCACCGGAACGATCCGGCGCAGAATGGACACAGCGCGCCCGTAACCGAGAAGTGCTGCGTGAATCAGCAACGCACACACCACAGTTGCGACGGCGTGCGCAGTGAGCATCGACGGCGTGATCGACGTCCCATGATGGTGTTCGCTCGCGATCGTCAGAACCGTGTGGCCGGACACCTGCCCGAGTGCGAGGACAGCGACCATCGACAAGCGCCCACCCAGCATGGCAACGGCACCGCCGAGCGCAGCACTGACGACCACGAGCAAGACGAGCGCGGATTCCGACGGCATCATCGCACCGCCTCCGACGCCGTGGGCGGCGATGCTCAGCGTCCCGGAGGCAGCACCGACGAATGCGCCGCGGATACGCGCGCGTGCGTCGGGCCGGTGTGCCATGCGGAACACCATACAGACGGCCGCGCCGAGGTGCTCACGCCCGCGTGAACACCTCGCCCATCGTCCGGTTGAGCGTGCTCAGGGACCGGACTGCGCTGCGCACCGACCCGGGCGTCGTCGTCGACGCGAGCATGACGTCCAATGCCGACGTTTCGGTGAGCTTCTCCGGCGGCTCGACGTGCTCGCCGGACAACGCGCGTTTGACGTCGTCGATCATCGTCTTGGTGACATCGGCTGCGTCGCGGAGCGCAGTGGCGGTCGCGTCGGACGGGCCGCTGGTCTTCTCTGCTCGTGACGCGCCAACCCCGGCGCGGGCGAGGGCATGCCCGGATCTGTTACTGACGGTCATGATCCGCAGCAGCCGTTTCGCGCCGTGCCGCGTCCGCGTCGTCGGACCCATTTCGAGTGGCTTACCCGCTGCGACAAGGTCTTTGAGTGCGTTGTCGAGCTTGCGCATGTCCGCGACCAGATCGGTGTCCCTACCCGGCTCGACGACGGATCCAATGGCGGTGTCGACGATCGCCGACATCTGATCGAGGTAGTCGTCGATCTTCTCGGTCATCGTCGAACGAGTACCGGTCGAGAAGATGAAGTAGGCAGACGCGATCCCCACCAGCCCTCCGGCCGCGGTTTCGTAGATGCGGAGTTCCAGCACGTCGACGCTGAACGTCCCCAGGAGGCCGTACAGCATCGCGAGCATGACGGTGATGAAGAACGACAGCAACGCATACGCGACCGTGACGAGGTAGAACGCGAAGAACACGCACACGACCAGCAACACCACCTGAAGCGGCTGGTTGTGCCCGACCATGGCCGACAACACAACTCCCGCAAGGACTCCCGCGATCGTCCCGACGACGCGATGTCCGGCCCGCGTCAGGATCTCGCCGCGCGTCGACGCACCGGTGAACACGAGGAATGCCGTCAGAACCGCCCAGTACCAGCGATCCGGCGAGATCAGTTCACCGAGAACCGTTGCGGCACTGGTCGCGACGGCGACTTGGATCGCTGCTTTGGTACTCGGGTTCAGGCCCGTGGTCTCGTCGTCGACCTTGTCGTCGTCCTCCGATGGCTCCGATTCACTACGGAGTGCATTGTTCGTGATGTGGTGAATTGCGATGTGCGCCTGCACCGCACGCATCGCCACTGCGGTGGCGATGCCGGCCTGAGTCGACGGGTCGGCCTTGTCCGCAGCCGACGCGGCAAGCCGTCGGGCAGCCCGCAGTTGGTCCTCGGGTGGATTGTTCAGCAGGCACGACCCAAGGGCGGTGGTGGCCTGGCCGAGCTGTTTCGGCCACGGTTTGCCCGGATCGAGCGCCCACAGCGCGCTGACGAGCTGTTCGGTGGCGATCTGAGCGTCGAAGATGCGCAACGACAGGTCGGCGTTGGTGACGCTGAGCAGCTGCGCGGCGTCGTTGCGGTCGAGCCAGTCGTCGATCATCAGCGCTGTACTGCCCAGCCGGTCGAGCTTCTTGCGCAGCAGGTCGATGTTGCGGTCACCCCTGTTCGACGCGACGTCGAGCACATCGATGCACGACGCCCGCAGCGCACGAACGAGACGCTGCAATTCGAGCCGGGGACGGTCCGGCAGGATCACCGTGCGCACGACGAGCGACACCGCGACGCCGACGACGATCGACGCGGCCAGCATCGGCACCTGCCCGGGCGTCGCGCGCAGGAACAGCGCGAAGAAGTAGCAGATGAACGCGACCATGCCGAGGGCAGTGCCGCGTGGCCCGTACCGGCGCACCCACACCGCCGCGAACAGCACGACGATGAATCCGACGTCGGCGATCTTGCCGAACTGCGACAGCACAGCCGACAGGGTCACCGCCCCGATGGCCGGAAACACCAGGAACAAGGTCGTGACGATGCGGCTGCGTTGGTCCTTGTCCTTGACCGCCGCCGATGACTGCATCGCGACGACCGTTCCGATCATCGCGACTGTGATCGGCTGCCCGAGTGCCGCCGAGCTGGGCAGAAGCACGAGCATCGCCAGGACGACGGTGACGGTCGTCGCCGTCGCGGATCGCAGCCGCAACCGGCCAGGATCGGAGATCGCAAGGAATCGCGCTGTCTCTCCGATGATCCGCGGTTGCATTCTTGCAACCCTATGCGGCGAGTGCGGCTCCACCACCCGGATGCGTCAGCGCATGTCTCGTCGGGCCCGTACCCCGGGTGCCGTGGAGTGCGGCAGCAGCCGGCTCATGTCGTCGGGAAGAAGCAGTTCGACGGCCGCGGATTCGTCGAATCGATAGGGCTGCGTCACCAGTATCCCGGACAGATGCTTACGCAGACGCGACATCTCGGCACGGACGGTGATGGCTCTACCGTCGTCGCCGAACAGATCGGCGGCCATCTGCGATGCGGTTCGTCCGTCCCGTGCGGTTGCGAGAAGGTACAGAATCTCGGCGTGACGCGGCGTCGGCTCGTGCGTCCATTCGCCTGCGTCGCTACGGATCCGTACGCGTGTCTGCCCGGGATGCCGGAGGTCGATGCTGACCGCCGTTGCATCTCCGGTGTCTTCCGCGGTCGGGCGCACGAGCCACCCTCCCGGGAGCGGCTCGAAATCGCATACACCGAGCTGGGGCATCCAGAACCGACCGGCACCGACACCGTCCGGCAGCAGGATTCGATTACGCAGCGCGACGGACTCGACCGCCGCGACCCACCCGTTGGAGTCGACGGCCAATGCAGGCGAATGCAACCTCGCGAGCATGGGTGCCGCCACCGATCGGAGTCGATCGAGATTCTGCCGATGATGTTCTCTCAGTTGCGATTCCGCCAACCGGGCGATGGCGTCGACCAGAGCGAGCGTCGTCGGATGCACGGTGTTCGCGGGTCCACTGACGTCGACCGCCCCGATGACGTGCCCGGTCCGCGGATCCTTGATCGGAGCTCCGGCGCATGTCCACGGATGATGGCTTCGCACATAGTGTTCCGCGGAGAAGATCTGCACGGCGCGACGCGAGACGAGCGCGGTACCGATCGCGTTGGTTCCGACGGAATCCTCGGCCCAGCTGGCACCTTCGACGAATCCGAGGCCGTCGGCGCGATCGAGCACCGACGTCGAACCACTGCGCCACAGCACCCGGCCGTGCCGGTCCGCGACGACGAGGATGTTGTCCCCGTCCTGTACGACCGATTCGAGCCCGCGCGCCAGGTCGTCGAGTACGTCGAACAACCCCGATTCCCGACGGCTCAGCTCCAGATCCGAGACATCGATCTGCGGGGCCGCGATGCTCGCTTTCTCGGGATCGATCCCGAGCGTCTGCAGTCGTCGCCAGGAATCGCCGATGACGTCGCGAGGACGCGCGGGCGACTTGCCGCCCGTCATCGTCGCGTCGTACACGGCAGTGAGAATCTGCGCATAGCGGCGCGGATCCTCACCGGCCGCCAGCGCAGGTTCGGGGCCTGTCGACTGTGTCATCACCGGCAATTGTGCTCCAGCTCACAAGTCGATGTAAAGGTGGGGGTCATCGATAGACGAGGCCACCGTCGATGAGCGGCGCCTGCCCGGTCATGTAGTCCGAATCCGGGCCGGCCAGGTACGAGACGAATGCTGCGACGTCATCCGGCGTCTGCGCCCTCCCGAGAGCGATGCCACCGACGAACTTGTCGTACGTCGCGCCTTCCTCGGCACCGGTCAATTCGGCGAATCGCTTGTCGATGGTCACCCACATGTCCGTGCCGACGACGCCGGGGCAGTACGCGTTGACGGTGATTCCGTCCGACGCGTATTCCTTCGCCGCCGCCTGTGTCAGTGCGCGCACGGCGAATTTCGTTGCACTGTAGACGCCGAGCATCGCGAAGCCGTCGTGCCCCGCGATCGACGACGCGTTGACGATCTTGCCCTTCTGCTCCAATGCTCTGAATTTCGCTGCGGCAGCTTGGATTCCCCACAGCACACCGTCGACGTTGACGGCGAAGATGCTCTTGGTGTCGGCCGGGCGAACGTCGTCGAGTGGTGCGACCTGCGCGATCCCCGCGTTGTTGACGATGACGTCGAACCCACCGAGCGTCTCGTGCGCATGGTCGACGGCGGCGAAAACCTGGTCGCGGTCGGTCACGTCGGCGACGAAAGTCGTTGCTCTACGGCCGATGTCGCGAACCTCCTGGGCCACCTTGTCGATCTTGTCCGACGCCACGTCCACGAGCGCGATGTCGTGTCCGTCCTGCGCGAGGCGCAGCGCGATACCGCGCCCGATTCCCTGGCCGGCTCCGGTGACGAGTGCGACTGTCATGAGTTCCCTTCCGATGGAGTTACCAGAACCTTCATCTTGTTACCCGCGTGCAATGCCTCGAAACCGTCCTCGACGACGCCGTCGAGCGTGATCTTGTCCACCCACCCGGTCGTGTCGTACTTGCCTTCCGACATCAGGTCGATGACGGCGTCGTAGTCCGCAGAGGTGTAGCAGAGCGAGCCTTGGATCCGCGATTCGTTCATGACGAGCTTCTGAAGCGGTGTGGTCAAAGGCTTTTCGTAGATCGCGACGCTCACCAACGGTTTCCGAGCGCCGATGCATCCCAGTGCGGTCTCGACGGCAGGCTGCACGCCTGCCGCGTCGTAGACGGCGTCGGCGCCGCGTCCGTCGGTCACGTCGGCGATGTAGTCGGGTACGTCGACGGCCCTCGGATCCAGAGTCTTCGCACCGAGTCTCTCGATCGATGCCCGACGCGTCGGCGACGGTTCGACGACGTAGACGTCCTCGACTCCCTTGCCGCGCAACGCGAACCACAGACCGATACCGATAGGCCCGGCACCGAACACCATCGCCGTGTCCTCGGGCCGTGGATCACCCAGTGTTGCAGCGTGATACGCCACCGACATCGGTTCGACGAGTGCACCGAGTTCGAGCGAGACGTTGTCGGGAAGTCGGTGAATCATGTTCTCGGGCACCACCGTGTACTCGGCCATGCCGCCGTCGGACATCAGACCGTGGAATCCGATCTGCTGACAGATGTTGTAATTGCCTGCGCGACAGGGTCCGCACTGCCCACAGCGATAGAGCGGTTCGATCGCGACACGATCGCCTACTGTCGTGCCCACAACGCCCGAACCGACCTCGGTGACGGTTCCGGAAAATTCGTGGCCGAGAATCAGAGGCAATTCTTGCCCGGTGAGCGGATGCGGCTCGATCGGGATGAAAATGGGCCCGGCGTAGTACTCGTGCAGATCGGTGCCGCAGATGCCGTTGTAGCCGACGCGCACTTTCACCTGACCTTCCCCGGGTGTCGGCTCGGGAACGTCGGCGATCTCCACCTTGTTCGGGCCGTAGTAGACGGCTGCGCGCATCGGATCCTCCTCGATCGGTTCTTCGGTTACGCACATGTCTATGTGACCTGAGGCACACGCGACAGGGTTGCAGCCCGTTGCACTCCGGGAAACGGCAGCTCGGCGCATGGTGCTATGGTCGGCACTGTTCTGACACGGGGTGCGTCCGTACCTAGGGATGCTGAGATCACACCCGTCGAACCTGATGCAGTTAATGCTGACGAAGGGATGTCAAGGCGATGAACACGCCTGTGCAACCGGTGGACTCTGTCCGCCATACGGACCGAATGTGGGACGCGACGGAATCACTCCGCGCGGACATCGACCGCCTCGAGTTTCTCGAACAACTCGGGCACGGCACGCTGCCGCTCGACGCCTTCCGCTTCTACATCGAGCAGGACCGGCTCTACCTGGCCGGATACACCAAAGCTCTGTCACTGCTGGCGTCTCGGGCACCCGATGCGACCACCGCCGCGTTCTGGGCGACATCGGCCGCGAGTGCCGTCGACGAGGCGTCGCTGCACGAGTCGTTGCTGTCGGGGAGCGCTCTGCCGCCGTCCGATGTGCAGGTCGAGCACTCTCCCACGTGCCTCGGGTACACGTCGTACCTGATCGCCACGGCGGCCACCGAGCCGTACCCGGTCGCCGCCGCCGCGATCCTGCCCTGCTTCTGGATCTACGCCGACGTCGCGGTCCGATTGGCGGGCGCTGCACACGATGTGGTGGCACGCGATCCCGAGCACCCGTACGCACGCTGGGTCTCGACGTACGATTCCGAGGAGTTTCGCGAGATCGTCTCGGCAGCAAGAGCACTCGTCGACGAGGCCGCGAACCAGGCAACGGATGCACAGCGCGACGCCATGATCGACGCGTTCGTGGTCGCAACACGATACGAAGCGATGTTCTGGGACACAGCCCTGCATCCGACGCCGTGGCCCCACTCCCGTATGGCGGTGTCGCAATGAGAAAGCTCATGGCACTTGCCGTGTCGACTGTGTCCGTCGTCGGGCTCGCCGCGTGCGCACAATCCGAGAACTCCGACACCATTCGGTTCGCACTCGACTGGACACCGAACACCAACCACACCGGTCTCTACGTTGCACTGCAGGAGGGGTATTTCGCCGACGCGGGTCTCGACGTCGAGGTGTTGCCCTACAACAACTCCTCGCCCGACACTCTCGTCGACTCCGGCAACGCCGAATTCGGAATCAGCACACAGAGTTCGACGACGTTCGCGAAGACAGCCGGAGCGCAGATCGTGTCCGTCCTCGCCCCATTGCAGCACTGGGCGACGGGCATCGGTGTCAAAGCGGATCGCGACGATATTCCGAGCCCGAAAGCGCTGGACGGCAAGGTCTACGCAGGATTCGGAGATACCGGCGAGAAGGCAGGCCTGCGGCAGGTCATCCAGAACGACGGCGGCACGGGTGACTACGAGACCGTCGTACTCGGCACCTCCGCGTACGAGGCCGTGTACTCCGGTACCGCGGACTTCACCGTCTCCTACCTGGCCTGGGAAGGGATCGAGGCCGAGCACAGCGGCACTCCGATGAAGTACTTCGACTACACCGACTACGGATTCCCCGACGCGTACGCGATCACCATCAGCGGCAACGAGAACTGGCTAGAGGACAATCCCGACGACGCGAAGAAGTTCGTGCAGGCGTTGCAGCGCGGGTACCAACTCGCCGCGGACGATCCCGACAAGGCAGCGCAGGACGTCATCGACGCCAACCCCGGCGCGTTCTCGGACGAAAGCCTGGTGTTCGAAAGTCAGCGCATGCTCGCCGACCGCTACATGAAGGATCCGTCGGGCACTGTCGGGACACAGAACCTCGACGAGTGGACCGCGTACTCGAAGTTCTTGTACGACAACGGCGTTCTCGCGGACGAGTCCGGTAATCCACTCCAGTCCGAGCCGGACTGGTCGACGTACTTCACCGATGAGTACCTCGGCGATCAGTAACGCGGCGGCGGGAGCGGAGCCTGCGGAGCGACCTGAGATGAGTCGAGCGCTCGGTACAGCCGACGCGTCGTCGCTTTCGACCCACCGTATCCGAGCAGCCGTACGGTGGGCATTACCGTCCGCGTCGATCGTCGTCGTTCTCGTCGCTGCGTGGCAGATCTACGTCTCGGTCAGCGGAATCCGGCCTCAGGTGCTGCCGTCGCCGTCGCGCATCGTGACGCAGGGATGGGCACACCGCGACGCCATCGCCGAGAACGCCGCGGCCACAGTGCAGGTCACGGTCGTCGGGTTCGCAGTATCGCTCGTCGTCGCATGGATTCTTGCTGTGGCAGTGGACTTCTCGCCATGGTTACGCCGAGCGGTCGTCCCGTTGTTCGTCGTGTCGCAGACGCTGCCGATCATCGCGATCGCACCGCTCCTGATCATCTGGTTCGGGTTCGGGTTACTTCCCAAGATTCTGGTGATCGCCCTGGCGACGTTCTTCCCGATGGCCATCGGGCTGATCGAAGGGTTCGCATCGACCGACCGCGACGCGCGTTCCCTGTTGGCGAGTATGGGCGCGAGCAGGTGGCAGCAATTCCGCTACGTGCGACTGCCGTCGGCGATGCCACGGTTCTTCACGTCGTTGCGCATCGGAGTCACGTATGCCGTGGTCGGTGCAATTTTCGCCGAATATGCCGGAGCGAGCGCAGGACTCGGTATCTACATGAGCCAGCAGAAGAACTCGTTCCGTACCGATCTGGTCCTGGCCGCCGTGTTGGTCACGGCCGTCATCAGCGTCGCACTGTTCCTGCTGACGTACGCCGTCGAACGCGTCGTCGCACCGTGGGCGCAGGAACGGACGTCGTCATGACGCATGTACATCTCTCCGGTCTGACGAAGTCTTTCGGTGATCGCACGGTGCTCGACGGCGTGAATTTCGACGTCGAGCAAGGTGAGTTCGTGTCCGTGATCGGTCCGAGTGGATCCGGAAAGAGCACCATCTTCAACATGATCGCCGGACTGGACACCCCGGATTCCGGCGTCGTGCAGGCGCCCGAGTCCGCGTACATGCCGCAGAAGGACCTGTTGTTTCCGTGGCGGTCGGTGCTCGACAACACCACGCTCGGCCTCGAGGTCCAGGGTGTGGACAAGAAGGAGGCACGACGACGCGCGCAGGAACTCTTCCCGGTCTTCGGCCTCGACGGGTACGAGCGGGCACGCCCTGCCGAGATGTCCGGCGGTATGCGCCAGCGAGCAGCGTTGCTGCGCACCGTCGTTCAGGGCAGGGACGTGTTGCTGTTGGACGAACCCTTCGGCGCCCTCGATTCGTTGACTCGCACTGCGATGCAGGGCTGGCTGCAGAACGTCTGGCTGACCTATCGGTGGACCGTCCTGATGATCACTCACGACATACGTGAGGCCGTGTACCTGTCCGATCGCGTGATCGTGCTGTCCGACAAGCCCACTCGCGTACGACGGCAGGTCGAGGTCCCGCTGGCGCGGCCGCGCGGGCTCGACGTCGTCACGACGCCCGAGTTCGCTCGAATCGAAGCCGATCTGATGGATGTTCTGATCAGCTCGTACTGATCAATCGACGCATGGGATGCCGCCGTCGACGCGCACTCCGTCTGGAATCGCAGCGTCGGGCGACGGGATCTCCTCGGGTAGAACGGTGTCCGCCTGGGCCGGGAGTGGCGCGGGTGCCGGGTCGAGAATCCGTGCCGTCTCGGCCCGCAGCCTGTCGACGTCGACGATGTTGACGTCCTGCCCGTCGACCGTCTCGTAGCCTTCGACCGGGAGCGTGAAGAAGTCGATGTCCCCGTCGACGATGCTTCCCGCTTGCGAAACCAGGGACACCGGATCGAGAGCGTTGTCGACGACGATGTCCTGTTTGGTACCTGCGACGAGTGCACGCAGCTCGCCGAGGTTCCCCAGAATGCCCGACTCCTTCAGTTTCGACATGACCCCTGCGACGAAGGCCTGCTGACGCTTCGTCCGGTCCAGATCCCCGTCGACGAGACCGTGACGCTGGCGCACGAAGGACAAGGCCTGCGACGCGTCGAGCGTCTGGATGCCCGCTGGAAATCTGGCACCCGAATAATCGTCGTCGACGGCGTCGTTGAGACACACCTGAATCGGCCCGACGGCGCTGGCGATGTCGTAGAAGCCGAGGAGGTTCACCTCCGCGAAGTGGTCGATCGGAACGTGCAGCAACTGCTGAACTGCTGTGAGCGTCGAGCGGCGACCTTCTTCCCGCGCCTGCCGCTCCCGTACCGCCTGGTCGGTGACGCCATCCTCCATCAATTGCGCGTCCGCATCGGCCTTCGCCAGCCCGTACGCCTCTTTGATCTTCCGCATTCCGTACCCCGGCACGTCGACGTAATCGTCACGCGGGATCGAGATCGCCTTGGCGCGGCTGCCGTCGCCCGGAAGATGAAGAAGCAGAAGGGTATTGGTGTTGTAGCCGCCGACGTCACTGTCGCCGGCGTGGAGAGCGTCGGTGACGAACGACGCGGGAAGATCGTTGCCGTCCATGTCCTTTCTGCTGTCGAGACCGATGAGGAGGATGTTGGTGTCCTCGCCGTTCTGCGCCGGATCGTTGTCCGGGAGGTCCGCCAACGCATTGGACGTCGTCAGACCCGTCGTCGCCTCCCGGTAGACCGCCCACCCCGCACCGCTGACGATCAACGACGAGACCGCGACCACACCGACCAGTGCGCGACTCGCATGAACCAGCCACCGTCGCGAGTCGGACGTGCGGTGACGGCCCGTCGACGCTCGATGCCGACCGGCCTTTCGTGACTGGTCGGAACCGTCGAGAAGCACCCGACGAGGTTAGCCGAGGCCACGTCCCAGCGTTGCCGCGAGGTCGCCGACGGCCGACCTGGCTGCGTCGAGAGATGCCTCCGCCTGCGGAATCAGTGGGTTCATCGCCGGAACTCGTGACGCAAGGGTGAGATCCGCGAGCACGACGTGTACCTGCATCCCGAGCGCTGTTCCCAGCACTTGCTGCAGCTGCGGGACCGTGTGATCGGCGCCCTCGTCGGGAGTGCCTGGGCCGTACTGGTTTCCACGACTGGACACGACTACGACATTCTTACCTTCGAGTGGACGCGTCGGCGCATCGAACGGAACCGTGATGCCGGGCACGTGGATGTAGTCGATCCATGCCTTCAGCGTCGACGGCACCGACCAGTTGTACATCGGTGCGCCGATCACGACGACGTCGGCCGAGACCACTTCGTCGATCAGTTCCTTCTGCAGCGCTTCGGCCTCAGGAGGAGCCACCTCGTCCGTGGTGCGCAGGTGCGGCGCCCAGTGCAGCGCCGACGTCGGAAGATGCGGAAGAGCGTCCCGATGCAGGTCGCGGTAGATGACCGAATGATCCGGTCCGATCGAGTGCCACACATCGGAGAAATGGGCGGTGACGGCCCGGCTCACCGAATTGTGAAGGTCGGCAGACGAATCGAGATGCAACAACTGCGGCACGGACAGCTCCTAGCTCCGAGGACGGGTTACTAGAGAATAATCCCAGTAGGCTCCCCTGGTATGGACCACCGGTACATCGCGGGCGCGTTGTCCGCCGAGAATTCCCGAGCCGTCGATGCAGTGATCGCCGAACTGGGGAGCCGAACCCCTGAGATCGCAGTCGACGGTGTCACCCTCGATGTCGACGAATCTGCTCGACGCGCCGTCGTCGAGCTCCTTCGACAACTCGCGTCCGGGACTGCCGTGACCATCGGCCCCGTCGGTGAACTGCTGACGACGTCACAGGCAGCCGAAATCCTGGGCGTGTCCGACACCTATGTCCGCAAGCTGGCCGACGCCGGTGACCTTGCGATCGAGATGCGAGGAACGCACCGCAGGTTCAAGCTCGAGGACCTCGTCCGCCACCGAGAGAAGTTCAAGCGCACGGAGTGACGGGCGTCAGCCTGCCTCGCGGCCCAGCAGCTGCGATTGCAGTGTCAGCAAGTCCCGGAATGCCTCGCCCGATGCTCTCCACAACTGTTCGGCATCGATGTAATCGACGCCCAGCAGATTGACGTCGCCCCGATATGCGCCGACATCGACGGACAGTTTCCGCACAATGCCAGATATCTCGCGATCCAGATAGCCGGAGTCCGAACGCTCGAGTTCACGGAACTGCGCTGAGAAGTGGTCTGCCGAGATGCGTCTGTCGACGAACTGCGCTACCAGGATCACGAACCGCGACGCATGCAAGGACGGAGATCGGAACGACTGCTCCACGACACTGGCCTTCCCCGGCCGACGACCCCGCACTTCGCCGCCATCGAATTCGTTCTGTACGAATCTTCAAGCAGGGCTTCACATGTGATGAGACGAGGGGTGCCCGAAGATTCGGCGTCCTGATTCGGAACTTCCCCCACGATAGCCACTGAAAACCGCGACTCCGCCGGTTCTCCGGATTACTGTGACCGTTCACAACAGTTAGTTCGGAATGGCGTCGAGCTAACGAATGGATCCCAGGGGCGCACGGCCGGGGGACTCCAGTTCCCAGAACGTCCAACCGTCGCAGACGACGGCATCACCACTGATGTGCGACGCGACAGCGCTGGCCGCCGCGTCCGGGTCCTCGAAACGACGGCCCTGCATCGGCCCCTGCACTATCTCGAGCCTGTGGCTGGTGCGGTCGAAACGGCCGTTGAGCCGATAGCCGTCGAAGTCGGCTACCACCCGGACCCGTGGGTCGACGACCTCGTCGTCGATCGCAGCCACCTTGACCGGCCGCTTGCGCGCGACGCGCTGCGGAACGCGCGAGGCCGCGTCGTCTGCGCTCGCGAGCAAGCTGGGGTCCGCCGCGTCGTTGACGCCGAGAACAGCCCAGCGGTTCCTGCCATGTTGCACTCGACCGAGACCGATCGCGTGGTGGCCGGTACGAGTCCGAAGCGGTGAATCCTGCATCCACAGGTCGACCTCACCCTTGATGTCGGCGGCCATCTCCGGAGAGGACACCATGAAGAACTCCGGCTCCGGAACCGCAAGGTCGACGAACACCCAGTACGACGACCCGGTGTCGTCGCTCTCCAGCGACTCGTCCTGGCGTCGCGCCTTCCAGTCCCCGGCGGCCTTCGAGCGGACCCTGACGACGCACTCCTTCCCGTCCACACCCCAGACACGGACAGGATTACGCCTCGACGTGGTCAGCCGCTCGGCCTTACCCCCGCGAAGAACGACGGCCCTGATGAATGCCCGGATCCCCTGCTCGGAAATGTCTTCCATGTCGCCACCTCAGCCACCCCGTACAGATGAAGGAGAGGTGTTGCGACGGGTAGCGCGCGCACGACTCGGATGTCGTCCCCAGCCTAGTGCGCCGACGCTCCCCTCAGGAACCTCCAGTTCCTGCCGACGCCTACTCGCGGCGCTTACGAGGTACGCCTCACGACTTGGCCGCGCAGGGACTTCTGCGCCGCACGCCTCGCTGCGGCGAACAGAACGAACCCCTCCGACGGCGGCCGTTCGGACGAGCGCTTACGGAGCTCGAACCGCGCCAGCGACCTGGCAACCCTCAATTCGTGCTCTCTGATGAGATATTCGTACGAGTACATCTGAAACTCCCTGACAGACATGATGATTCGAACCCTAACCAGCTCTCGGAGCCGGGGGTGGACGATGCGCGCAGTCGAAGCGCTAGCGAAAGCGAACGGACACGTTGCTCCACGAGATACGCGGGGCGACAATAGGATTGACATTCTCGATCACAGTCGCACTCCTCTCGTGGGCCGGTCTTCGATCGTTGTACACCCATCATGCGTCAACGGGATCCGAGGATCCACTGATTTAATTTCGGCGGCTCGATGCGTTCCGCACCCCCGATCGCTTGAATGGTCCTTTCATACGATCTGATGGTGTGGACGGCACTTTCACGCGGTCGCGCCGCGGGGCCCTGATCGCTTGAATGGTCCTTTCATACGATCTGTCAGCGTGGACGGCACTTTCACGCGGTCGCGCCGCGGGGCCCTGATCGCTTGAATGGTTCTTTCATACGATCTGTCAGCGTGAAGGGCACTTTCAAGCGGTCGGCCCGCGGGGCCCTGATCGCTTGAATGGTTCTTTCATACGATCTGTCAGCGTGGAGGGCACTTTCAAGCGGTCGCGGTGGATGCCGGCATCGCCGCCGACCGTGCCGGTGTCGCCGACGGTGCGGATGCGGTTCGGTTGCCGACCGGGATCGCTTGAATGGTCCTTTCATACGATCTGATGGCGTGGACGGGCCATCCAAGCGGTCACGCCGCGGGGCCCTGATCGCGTGGATGGTTCTTTCATACGATCTGTCAGCGTGGAGGGCACTTTCATGCGGTCGCGCCGTCGGCCCGGTCCGGGTGACGTCGTACCTGGATCGCGTGGATGGTTCTTTCATACGATCTGATGGTGTGGACGGCACATTCAAGCGGTCGCGGGTTCCGGGGTGTGGGTGTGGTCTGGGATGCCGTGGAATGCAGAACACCCCCGAACCGTGGGGTTCGGGGGTGTTCTGGAATGTGTGTTCGGCGGTGTCCTACTCTCCCACACCCTGTCGGGTGCAGTACCATCGGCGCTGGAGGGCTTAGCTTCCGGGTTCGGAATGGGACCGGGCG
>NZ_FZOW01000006.1 GCF_900188125.1 Rhodococcoides kyotonense
AGGGCAACTGTTCCAGCCTATCCCAGCTTGGTCTCGGATGCAAGCTCCGACTCTTGGGGGACAAACCATGCCAGGCACTCCGTACAACCTCGTTGCCATGTCGTTGAAGACTTGGTCGGTGTCCGTGTCGCTCTGACTCGACAAAAGTTACGCGAGCAGATCGCACCACGCAAATCCGCAGGTCGTCGAACATTCTTCGGACGTTTACCCAGCTAGGCGACCCGCAAACTGCCCGACACGAGCAACAGGCCTCGAATCCAGCCACTGTGACGCCGGACATACTTCGCCGGTCAAGCGTCAGCAACATCCAGAACATGTTGCGGCACAGCGACTTCGGGTTCGACATCGGCTGAGGTACGGAGTTTGCCCGTCGTCTCCGCGATCGGGACCACACCCGCCCACACGCCGCCGGCGTCGATGTCGCTCGCGTCGTCGACCGGATCACCTGCACGAGCCTTCACGGACGCTTCGTACAAGGGCAACGCAAGCACGACCGTCGCCGCGAGTTCCTTCTTCGTGTGGGCCCGCAGATGGGTACTTCGCCCATCCACCACCTGATCGACGATCGCGTCCAATGCGAGGGCACGCTCAGCCTCGTCGGTGACGACTCTCGGGGTTCCCAACACGACGGCACTCCGGTAGTTCATCGAGTGATGGAACGCCGACCTCGCCAGAACCAGACCGTCGAGGACGGTCACCGTCACACAGATCTCGCCCGTCGGCGCGTCGACCAGACTTCGTGCGGCAACCGACCCATGCAGATACAGGCTGCCGCCGCGGTCCGGCCCATCGAAATCGACACCGAACGCCGTCGGCAACACACGCACACATCCGTCGACGACCACCCCGAGATGGCAGATCCGCGACGACGCCAGCACATCGGCCAAGTCGGCTCGGTCCGTGCGCGCTCGGATCTTCCCCCGTCGGATGGCCGAACGGGGTGTCGGGGACAGCTGCACGGGATCATTGCTCACCCATCGATGATGCTCGACAAGTGGCCTCACGTCATGATCCACTGAATGGAGATCTTGCTAGGCCACTTCTCGCTCCACCCGGAGGTCCCGTTGCTCCCGTCGTCGCTGTCGATCGCACTCGACCGATCGGACAGCCGCACGCTTCCTGTCCAGATCGCCGATCGGATCCGCACGTCCATCAGCGACCGACTCCTCCCCGAAGAGTCCCGATTACCAAGCAGCAGAGCGCTTTCCGCTGAGATCGGCGTCGCACGGGGCGTCGTCGAGCATGCTTTCGATCAACTGATCGCAGAGGGTTGGCTCGAATCACGACGCGGATCCGGGACGTATGTGCGGCGTCTGCCGCCGCCCGGAAGCAGTCCTCACCGGAGCAGTCCTCGGAAGTGCGGCACGCATCCCGCTGACAGCACTCTCCTCCGGCTTGCGACCGGTACGCCGTGGATTCCACCCCACCTGTCTGCCGCATGGAAGCGCGCGTGGCGGGACGCCGGCACCGCCCCTCACCCAGATTCGTATCCGGACCCCCTCGGCGAACCGTCCTTACGCGCAGCCGTCGCCCAGCTCCTCGGCAGAGCTCGCGGGTTGCACACGGATCCGGATTCGATCGTGATCACAACCGGCAGCATTCACGGACTCGGTCTGGCACTGTCCGCGCTTGCCGAGCCTGTTGGAGTCGGCGCACCGGTGCTGGCACACGAGAACCCCGGCTACCGCGTCGCCACCACCACTGCCCTCCGGTCCGGGTGGTCGGTGTTCGACGTCGCGGTCGACGGCGATGGGATCGAGACCGACGATCTCGATGCCGCACCCGATTCCACACGCGCGGTCTATGTCACGCCGTCGCACCAACACCCCACCGGAGGACTCCTTCCAGTGGGCCGCCGACGGGCACTCGCCGACTTCGCACGGACGCGCAACGTGATGATCCTCGAGGACGACTACGATTCCGAATTCCGTTACGACGTAGCACCTTTGCCGACTGTGGCCGAACTCGCGCCGGACAGGACGGTCTATCTCGGAACCGTCGCCAAGACCTTCGGCGGAGGAATCAGACTCGGGTGGTTGGTCGCCCCACCCCACGTCGTCGACGAGATCGTGTCGGTGCGCATCGACACCGGTGACTATCCGTCACTGCCCGTCCAACACGCCGTCGCATCGTTACTGCGTGACGGGGAATGGGACCGGACCGTGCGCGCCGCGCGTCGGCGATACCGAGAACGCGACCGACGCATCACCGACGCGCTTGCTCCCTACGGGGAACTGCGCGGAGTCGGCGCCGGAATGCACACCACGTTGCTCCTGCCCGCACGCGTCGCCGCCGAAGTGGCCAGGCTCGCGGCGCGTCGAGGCATCGACGTCGACACGCTGGAGAAGTCGACGCGTAGTCCCTCACCCGTCACCGGCCTGATCGTCGGATACGGGTCACTGTCCGAGGACCAACTCACCTACGGCCTCGACGTCCTGGTCGACGCGTTGAACAACGTCAGCTGACGCGTTCGATCGTCCCGCCCAGCGCCGTCAGGTTCTCGACGAAACGTGGGTAGCCACGGTCGATGTGATAGACGTCGTGCACCTCGGTGACGCCGTCGGCGCACAGGCCGGCCAGCACGAGACCGGCACCGGCGCGGATGTCCGACGACCAGACCGGCGCGCTCGACAGTTGCGGGACTCCGCGCACGACGGCGTGGTGTCCGTCCGTCCTGGCATCGGCGCCGAGACGAATCATCTCCTCGACGAACCGGAACCGAGCTTCGAAGACGTTCTCGGTGATCATCGAGGTTCCGTTGGCGACCGCAGCCAACCCGATCGCCATCGGCTGGAGGTCCGTCGGGAATCCCGGAAACGGCAGAGTCGCGAAGTTGACCGCCGTCGGGCGCTCGTGCTGGACCACCCGGAAACCGTCGGCCTCGAGCGTCACCTCGGAACCGGCTGCTCGCAGCTTGTCGAGAACGAGCGACAGGTGCTTGGGGTTGACACCGCGCACTCGGACGTCGCCTCGGGTCATGGCCGCTGCGATACCCCAGGTCGCTGCGACGATGCGGTCACCGATGACTCGATGGGTCGTCGGCTTCAGCTTCTCGACGCCCTTGATGGTCAAGGTCGACGAGCCGCCGCCCTTGATGTTGGCGCCCATGTCGTTCAGCATGTTGCAGACATCGACGATGTCGGGCTCACGTGCTGCGTTGTCGATGACCGTTTCGCCTTTGGCCAGGACCGCGGCCATCAGGATGTTCTCCGTGGCGCCGACCGACGGGAACGCCAGTCTGATGTTCGCCCCGCGCAGTTCGTCTGCTTCGGCGACGACGCATCCGTGCTGGATCTCGCTGTGCGCACCGAGCAGCCGGAGGCCGGATTGATGCATGTCCAGTGGCCGCGAGCCGATGGCGTCGCCACCCGGCAACGCGACGACGGCCCGCTTGCATCGAGCGACCAACGGACCGAGAACACAGACCGACGCTCTGAACTGCGTCACCGCCGGGAAATCCGCATGATATTTCGGCTCGGCCGGCGTCGTGATGCGCACGACGTCGCCCTCCAGCTCGACGTCACAGCCCAGGCCGCGCAACACCTCCGCCATCAACGGCACATCGAGGATGTCCGGGCAATTGGTGATCGTGCTCGTGCCCTCGGCCAACAGCGCCGCGGCCATCAGTTTCAGAACGCTGTTCTTGGCGCCGCCCACCGACACCTCACCGACGAGTCGGTTACCTCCGGATACCAAAAAGCGTTCACTCACAACTCGACAGCGTAGCTGTGGGAACAGAGACCCCATCCGAGCGGTACCGTGACTCCATGGCTGTGCACCTCACCCGCATCTACACACGCACCGGCGACGACGGCACCACCGGTCTCAGCGACTTCTCGCGGGTCACGAAGACCGACGCGCGCCTCGTCGCGTACGCGGACTGCGACGAGACGAACGCCAGCCTCGGAGTCGTTCTCGCACTGGGCAATCCGCCCCAGAAGGTCATCGACGTCATCAGGACGATCCAAAGCGATCTGTTCGACGCGGGTGCCGACCTGTCCACTCCGGTCGTCGAGGAGCCTAAGTATCCGCCTCTTCGTATCGACCAGGGCTACATCGACCGGCTCGAGGCCTGGTGCGATGAGTTCAACGAGGATCTCGAGCCTCTGACGTCGTTCATCCTGCCTGGCGGCACGCCACTCGGGGCGCTGTTGCACGCCGCGCGCACTGTGTGCCGTCGGGCAGAACGTGCCGCGTGGGCAGCCGTCGATGCGAGTCCCGACACGACGAACGCGTTGCCAGCGAAGTACTTGAACAGATTGTCCGACCTGCTGTTCATACTCAGCAGATACGCGAATCCGGACGGCGACGTCCAGTGGGTACCGGGAGCTTCGCGCTCCACCGGCCCTTAGGCAGCTGGTCGGCCGCGCTTCGAGCGGTCGGACGGCCTCGACTCGAGCCACGACATGAAGGCGGTCAACGCACCGCGGTCGAGTGCGATCTCGTAGCCCCGACCCTGATCGGTGAGCTCTAGAACAGCAATTTCGTCGCTCATGATGTCGAACTCGTTGTCACGCGGGCTGCGCCGCTCCCCCACTTCGATGCCCTGACGGGTCATCCGGTGGTTCGGGCCCAACCTCAAGCTCGACAGTTTGAAGAACACCATCGTGTTGTCGCCGTAACGAATGACGCCGTGACGCCATCCACTACCACCGGCAGCCGGCGTCACGCGCATGATCGCCGCGGTTCCACCACGGCGGAGAACGTTCAGGCGATACAGAAAAGCCGCGACGAGACCTGCGAGCAGCACAACCAGGATGATCAGAACGATCACTCCGATGTGCATCACAGACCTCGTCGCGGCTTTCTCTACTAGAACCTAGGCGCGCTCAGCGGCACGAATTCGGCCCTTCGCGATGGCGAGGGCTTCCTTGTCGTCTCCGCCTGCGTCCAATACTGCACGAGCTGCGTCGACGTCGATGTCCTGCGCGAAGTCCGCGGACTCCGCGAGAACGGTGACGGTCTTGCCCGTGACCGACAGGAAGCCACCGTGGACTGCAGCCACGATCTTCTCCCCGTCGGTCGTCGTGATGGACACCGTCCCTGCCTCGACGAGCTGACCCAGTACGGGCTCATGGCCGGCCATGATGCCGATCTCACCCTCGGTGGTCTGAGCACTGACCAGGGTCGCGTTTCCGGACCACAGACGCTGCTCCACCGCGACGAGTGAAACTTCCATGCCGTTCGTTTCCGCAGAAGTCACGTCGGGCTACTTTCCGGACATCTTCTTGGCTGCTGCCTCGACGTCGTCGAGACCACCACAGCTGTTGAAGGCCTGCTCGGGAAGGTGGTCGTACTCGCCCTTGGTGACCTTGTCGAACGCCTCGATGGTGTCGGACAGCGACACGACCGAGCCGGCCTCACCGGTGAACTTCTCGGCGACGATGAAGTTCTGGCCGAGGAACTTCTGGAGACGGCGTGCGCGGCCGACCAGAACCTTGTCCTCTTCCTGAAGCTCGTCCATACCGAGGATGGCGATGATGTCCTGCAGTTCCTTGTACTTCTGCAGGATTCGCTTCACCTCGTTGGCGACGCGGAAGTGCTCTGCACCGACGATGCCGGGCTCGAGGATTCGCGACGTCGAGCTGAGCGGGTCCACAGCGGGGTAGATACCCATCTGCGAGATCGGACGCGACAGCTCGGTCGTTGCGTCGAGGTGGGCGAACGTCGTCGCAGGCGCCGGGTCGGTGTAGTCGTCGGCGGGAACGTAGATCGCCTGCAGCGAGGTGATCGAGCGTCCACGGGTCGAGGTGATGCGCTCCTGGAGCTCACCCATCTCGTCCGCCAGCGTCGGCTGGTAACCCACGGCAGAAGGCATACGTCCCAGAAGGGTCGACACCTCCGAACCTGCCTGCGTGAAACGGAAGATGTTGTCGATGAACAGCAGCACGTCCTGGCCCTGAACATCGCGGAAGTACTCCGCCATGGTCAGTGCGGACAGGGCGACGCGCATACGCGTGCCCGGCGGCTCGTCCATCTGGCCGAAGACGAGGGCGGTGTCCTGGAGGACGCCCATCTCTTCCATCTCGAGGTGAAGGTCAGTGCCCTCACGAGTACGCTCACCGACGCCTGCGAACACCGAGGTGCCGGAGAACTCGCGAGCGATACGGGTGATCATCTCCTGGATCAGAACGGTCTTGCCGACACCGGCACCGCCGAACAGACCGATCTTTCCACCCTTGACGTACGGAGTGAGGAGGTCGATGACCTTGATGCCGGTCTCGAGGATCTCGGTCTTGCCCTCGAGCTGATCGAAGGCTGGTGGCTTGCGGTGGATGCCCCACTGCTCGCCGTCGCGACCCAGTCCCGGGGTGTCGAGGCAGTCACCGAGGGCGTTGAACACGTGGCCCTTGACGACGTCGCCGACGGGAACCGAGATCGGCTTGCCCGAGTCGGCCACCGACGTGCCACGAACCAGGCCGTCGGTCGGCTGCATCGAGATGGTGCGGACGAGGTTGTCACCGAGGTGCTGTGCGACCTCGAGTGTCAGCGTCTTCGCAACCGTCGGCAGAGTGATCTCTGCGTGGAGAGCGTTGAACAGGTTGGGGATGGCGCCGCGCGGGAACTCGACGTCCACAACGGGGCCGATGACCCGAACGACACGGCCGGACTGAGTGTCCGCTCCGCTCGCGTTCTCTTGGGTTACTGCTGCGGTCATTGCTTAGTCACTTCCTGCGCTGTCAGCCAACGCGTTCGCGCCACCAACGATTTCGCTGATTTCCTGGGTGATCTGTGCTTGCCGAGCCTGGTTAGCCTGGCGGCTCAGGTTCTCGACCAATTCGTTCGCGTTGTCCGTCGCCGCCTTCATGGCGGTACGGCGCGCGGCCGACTCGGATGCAGCCGCGTCGAGCAACGAGGAGTAGATCCTCGTGCTGACGTACTTCGGCAGCAGAGCCGACAGGAGGGTTCCGGCCTCGGGTTCGAAGTCGTACTGGGCCTGCACCTCCGACGCCGAAGGAGAATCGGTGAGCGCGTCCGCGCCCATCTGGATCTCCTCGTCGGTGTACGAGATCTCCAGCGGAGCCATACGGCGAACTTCCGGCTTCTGCGTCAGCATCGACACGAATCGTGTGTAGACGATGTGCAGTTCGTCGACACCTTCGATGGTGCCTTCACCGTTCGGTGCGTCCACGTTGGAACCGGATCCCGCCATGAACAGCTCGACCAAGTGCTTGCTGGCCTTCGCGGCATCGGCGTAACCCGGCTCCTGGGAGAAGCCCGTCCAAGCACCCTTCACATCGCGCTCGCGGAAGGTGTAGTACGTGAGTCCCTTCGCACCGAGCACGTAGATGACCGGATCCTTGCCCTCGGAACGGAGAAGCTGGAACAGCTCTTCTGCTTCCTTGAGGACATTGGAGTTGTAACCGCCGCACATACCGCGGTCACTGGTGACGACCAGGACCGCTGCACGCTTGGGCTCGGGCCGCTCGTTCAGCAGCGGGTGATCCAGCGAACCGGATGCACTCGCCAACGCCGAGAGCACGTTGGTGATCTCTTCCGCGTACGGCTTCGATGCAGCGACACGGGCCTGCGCCTTGGTGATTCGCGATGTCGCGATCAACTCCTGCGCCTTGGTGATCTTCTTCGTCGAGTTGACCGACTTGATCCGGGAACGCAGCTCGAGGATGCTTGCCATCAGCTGTTCACGCTCCCTTCTCTACTCGTAACGACACTGGGCATCACTCGCGACCTACTTGCTGACGGTCTTGCGAGTGACGTTGACCTGCTCCTGGTTGACCTCGTCGGGGTTCAGCGTGTCGGCCTCGGCCTCGTTGACGACGCGGTTGCCCTCGGAATCCAGGAATCCGGCCTTGAACTTGTCGGTGGCTGCGAGAAGAGCCTGCTGAGCGTCGTCGTCGAGAGCCTTGCCACCGGCAATGCTGTCGTAGACGCCGCTGGCGTTGCGGTGCAGATCCTCGAGCAGCTCGCTCTCGAAGCGACGGACGTCGCCGACGGGAACGGAGTCGTACGTGCCCTGTCCGGCGAGCCAGATCGAGATGATCTGATCTTCGACGGCGATCGGCGCGTACTGGTCCTGCTTCAGCAGCTCGACCAGGCGTGCGCCGCGCTCGAGCTGAGCCTTGGAGGCAGCGTCGAGGTCGGAGGCGAATGCCGAGAAGGCTTCGAGCTCACGGTACTGAGCGAGCTCCAGACGCAGCGATCCGGAAACCTTCTTCATGCCCTTGGTCTGCGCGGCGCCACCGACTCGGGAGACGGAGATACCGACGTTGATTGCGGGGCGAACACCCTTGTTGAACAGGTCCGACTCCAGGAAGACCTGGCCGTCGGTGATGGAGATGACGTTCGTCGGGATGTATGCCGAGACGTCGTTCGCCTTGGTCTCGATGATCGGCAGTGCCGTCAGCGATCCACCGCCGAGCTCGTCGGACAGCTTCGCCGAACGCTCCAGCAGACGGGAGTGCAAGTAGAAGACGTCACCGGGGTATGCCTCGCGGCCCGGCGGGCGACGCAGCAGAAGCGAGATCGCGCGGTAAGCCTCGGCCTGCTTGGTCAGGTCGTCGAACACGATGAGGACGTGCTTGCCCTGGTACATCCAGTGCTGGCCGATGGCCGAGCCGGTGTACGGAGCGAGCCACTTGAAGCCGGCGGAGTCGGAAGCAGGAGCGGCGACGATCGTCGTGTACTCCAGTGCGCCCTGCTCTTCGAGCGCAGCCTTGACGCCTGCGATCGTGGAGCCCTTCTGGCCGATGGCGACGTAGATGCAGCGAACCTGCTTCTTGTCGTCGCCGGACTCCCAGTTGGCCTTCTGGTTCAGGATGGCGTCGATGCAGACGGCGGTCTTGCCCGTCTTACGGTCGCCGATGACGAGCTGACGCTGGCCGCGGCCGATCGGGGTCATCGCGTCGATGGCCTTGATACCGGTCTGCAGCGGCTCTTCGACCGGCTGACGCTCGAGCACGGATGCTGCCTGCAGCTCGAGTGCGCGGGTCTCCGACGACTCGATGTCGCCGAGGCCGTCGATGGGCTGGCCCAATGGGTTGACGACGCGGCCCAGGTAGCCGTCGCCGACCGGCACGGACAGAACGTCACCCGTGCGCTTGACTTCCTGGCCTTCTTCGATGTGCTCGTAGTCACCGAGGATGACGGCACCGATCTCGGTGGCATCCAGGTTGAGCGCCACACCGAGTACGCCACCGGGGAATTCCAGCAGCTCGTTGGACATCGCCGACGGCAGTCCGGACACGTGAGCGATTCCGTCGCTCGTGTCGGTAACCGTGCCGACCTCCTCGCGGGAGGACTCCGGTGAGTAGCTCGCGGTGAAGTTCTCGATCGCGCTACGGATCTCGTCGGAGGAGATCGTCAGCTCCGCCATATTGTTTCCTGCTCTTCCTTCAATGTTCGCGGTATCAAACGCTTCGCAGTTCGAAACGTCTATCGGGAGACCGTGGGGTCCGTACTCGGACTACTTGAGTGTCTTTCGCAATGCAGCGAGGCGTCCTGCCCCACTACCGTCGATGACCTCGTCGCCTATCCGGACCACGAGTCCGCTGAGCAGTTCGGTATCGACCTCGACATGCACGGTGACGGGCTTGCCGTACGTGCGCGTCAGTGTCGCAGTCAGCTTCTCGAGCTGACTGTCGCTGAGCGGCGCCGCGCTGCGCACATGTGCGACAGCTCGGTCACGGACCTGGGCCGCTTGTCCTGCCAGCGCATCCAACGCGTCGGCCGGGGCCGTCGTGCGAAGACGGCTGATCGCCTGGATCGCCAGAGCCTCGGTAACCGCAGTCACCTTGCCGTAGAGGAGGCGTCCGAGCAGCTCACGCTTGGCCTGAACCGGCTTGCCGAGATCCGACAACGCCTGCTCGAGCGAGGGGTTGGCTGCCACGATGCGGCCGAGGCGGAACAGTTCGTCCTCGACGGTATCGAGCTGGTCCTGATCGGCCGCGGCACGAAGCAGAGCTTCGCGTCCCAGCTCGACCAGCGAGTTCAGCAGGTCCGATGCCTTGGACCAGCTCTCCGAGACCGCGCTCTTCAAGATCTGAGCGGTGATCCCGGAGACCTGTCCGGCGAACAGCTCCTCCACGAGAGCGCTGCGACGACTCGCCGAGACCGACGCGTCGGCCAGCGCGGTACGCAACGTGCGCTGTCCGTCGAGGGTCTCGACGACAGCGAAGAGCTCGGCACCGGTCTGCGCGGCAGAAGCAGTAGCTTCACCTGCCGACGCAGACCCGAGCGCATCGTTCGCAACCGAACGCGTGCGGGCAAGTGCCTCACGAGAAGTTGCGTACATGGTCATCTCACTTTCCGGCTGCAGAGTCAGCCGTGACGGAGTCGAGTTCGCTCAGGAAGCGGTCGATCGAGCCTGCGCGCTTCGCCTCGTCGGACAACTGCTCTCCGATGACCTTCTCGGCGAGTTCCACTGCCGTACGTCCCAGGTCGCCACGAAGTTCCGTGACGATCTGCTGACGCTGCGCGACGAGCTGGCTGTGGCCTGCGGCCACGATCCGGTCGCTCTCTTCCTGCGCCTTCGTCTTCATTTCGGCGAGGATGGCCTGACCCTGGGTGCGCGCTTCCTCACGGATCTGCGCAGCCTCGGATCGAGCGTCGGCAAGCTGCTTCTGGTACTGCTCGAGAGCAGCCTTCGCTTCTGCCTGCGCCTCTTCGGCCCTCTTGATGCCGCCTTCGATCAGATCGCTGCGCTGGCCCAGCACCTGCTGGAACTTCGGAAGGATGTACTTCCAGAAGACGAAGCCGATGACAGCGATGCAGACCAAAGACCAAACGATGTCGTATGTCGCGGGGAGGAGAGGATTGATGTCCTCGCCTTCCTCCGCGGCCAAGATCGCGATGTTGGTTGCCATGTCGAATTAACCGAACAGGAAGCCGGCGACGATACCGATCAGCGCGAGGGCTTCGGTGAACGCGATGCCGAGGAACATGTTGGTACGGATGGTGCCCTGGAGCTCCGGCTGACGCGCGATGCCCTCGATGGCCTTGCCGACCACGATGCCTACACCGATGCCAGGTCCGATGGCTGCGAGGCCGTAACCGATGGCGCCGTAGCCGCCACCCGTAACGGTGGTCTCGGTGACTTCCTGTGCCAGGTACGCGAGGCTCATTTGATTTCCGTTCCCTTTCTGTTGCCCATCACCGGTCGGTGCGTGGGTCAGGTAGATCTAGTCGGTCGAGCGGTCTAGTGAGAGTCGGCGTGCAGCGCGAGATCGATGTACACCGCGGTCAGCAGCGCGAAGACGTATGCCTGCAGACCGATGACGAGCATCTCGAACAGCGTGAAGCCGAAGCCCGCTGCAAGGGAGAACACGCCGAAAATCTTCATTCCCGCCGCGGCCTGGAAGAAGAAGAACTGGGTCGCGCTGAAGAACAGCACGAGCATGAGGTGGCCGGCCAGCATGTTGGCCATGAGACGAACGGTCAGCGTGAACGGCCGAAGGATGAAGGTCGAGATGAACTCGATCGGAATCAGAATGATGTGCAGAGCAGGCGGCACGTTGGGAACCACGATGCTGCTCTTGACGTACTTGAAGAAGCCGTACTTCTTGATACCCACGTAGTTGAACGTGACGTAGGCGATGGCCGCAAGCACGATCGGCATACCGATTCTGGCGTTCGGCGAGATGTTCAGGAACGGGATGATGCCCGACAGGTTCATGAACAACACGGCGAAGAAGATCGTCATGATGATCGGAAGGAACCGCTTGCCCTGCTCCTTGCCGAGGATCTCGTCGGCGATCTGAACCTTGACGAAGTCGAGCATGTACTCGACGCCGTTCTGCAGACCGCGCGGGACGACCTTCGGGCTTCGCATCGCGAACGCGAACAACACGACCAGCACGAGGGTCATGAGAATGCGAATCAGCATCAGCCGGTCGAGTTCGAAGGGGGTGCCTTCGAACAACACAGCGGGAGGAAAGAAGTCGGATAGTGACGGCGGGTGGAACTCCGCAGCCAAGTTGGTGACGCTCAGCGGTCTCTCCCGTGTTCGGGCCGCAGACGTCTACGACTGCGGTTCGATCGGACATTGACGATCTATCAAGTCGACGATATCGGCTCGAGGTCGTCAGCAGCTGAGGCACGATTTTCATCGTTGCCAGCGTCTGTCGGGTGTCGGCGACTCACGTCGACTCGGTAACTTCTCGTTACCTGCAAGTGCCTTCGTGCACGCGAAATGTCCCATTCGCGGCAGTCCACCACTTACTTGGTCGGAACTTTATCAACACAACTACGACGTTGTGTAGGTGGGGCCACATCTTGACCGATTACGACGCGGCGTCGTACTACTTCTCGTCGGACCCGGACTGCGTCGGGGGTTCGTCGACGTACGGGGCCTTGGTCCGCACGACGCCGTATACCTCGGCACCCAGCACCAGAACCAGCGCCGCGATCACGACACCCGCGAGTGCGCCCTTGCTGTAGAAATCCATGTCCTTCAGGACGGCCAGAACCACGACGGCCAGGAGCATCTTGACGATCCAACCGCCGAGCAGGACCGCGCCCGCCATCGTCGGAGGGAACTTCGACGTCAACGCGATGGACAACGCCGTCGTCAGAATGAAACCGCCGCCGAGGGCAGCCCCGATGAGCGCTCCCCACAGACCTGGAACCCCAGCGATCAGCGTCGAGACGACTGCGCCGAGCACGGCCAGCACCGCCAGACCGATGATGCCGTAGCGGACGGCAGCGCGCATCGCGTCGGACTGATCGGGCACAGGCACAGGAGAGAAGCTCACAGGCGCACAGACTACCCACTGCCTACCGGCGTCAGCCCCGACGCCCTCGCCGACCAGCGGTTCGCGTCCTTCGGCGCTGACGCGCCAGGTCCAACCGGACAGAAGGGACAGCGGTCACGACCAGCGCGAACACGAGTCCTGCCGCGACGAGCAGGACCACGACGCGACGGTCGATGAGCGACGATCCGACCGCGCCGAACGCAAGGACGCCGACCCACAGGTAGATCACCAGCACGACGCGGCGATGCGAGTGACCGATCTGCAGAAGTCTGTGATGCAGGTGCATCTTGTCCGGACTGAACGGACTCCGGCCTGCGCGGGTGCGTCGGACGACGGCGAGCAGCAGATCCAGAATCGGAATGAACATGACCGCGCCGACGAGCAGGAGCGGCGACAGCAGACCCAGCAGATCACGCGGGCCGTAGGCGATCAACGGGATTCGACCCGATGCACTCGTCGACACCGTCGCCAGCATCAGACCGATGAGCATCGAGCCCGAATCGCCCATGAAGATGCGTGCAGGTTGGAAATTGTGGGGCAGGAATCCGAGGCACGCGCCCGCCAGAGCCGCCGCGATGACAGTCGGCGGGTAGATACCGACGTCGCCGCCCTGCTCGTGCAGCAGCCCGACGGAGAAGACGCAGATCGCGATCGACGCGATCAGTCCAAGCCCTGCGGCGAGCCCGTCGAGTCCGTCGACGAAGTTCATCGCGTTGACCATCACGACCGTCACCAGAACCGTGACGAGCCCTGCCTGCAGCTGGTCGAGAACGACGGTGTTGCCGCCGTCCGACCACGGCACGTAGAGGATGTACCAGCTCACGCCCATCACGACGAGCACGCCTGCCGCGGTCACCTGGCCGACGAACTTGGTCAGGGCGTCGAGACCCCATCGGTCGTCGATGATGCCGACGACGACGATGACACCGCCCGCGACGAGCGCGGCAGGCACGTCCTTCGTGTATTCGGAATCGAAGCCTCGCGCCAACGCCGGAAGCTGCGACGCGAACAGCAACGCAACCAACATGCCGACGTACATTCCGGTCCCACCGAGCCTCGGCGTCGGAGTCACATGAACGTCGCGTTCACGCGGCGCAGCCATCGCCCCGAACTTGATCGCGAGAACACGAACGCCGCCGGTGGCGAGGAACGTGATCACGGCGGCGGTGAGGAACACGAGAAGCAGTTCTCGAATCGGAACCCCTGCGCCCTGCCCCGTCTGCGCGAGAACCTCGACCGTCATGCGCGGGGGTACGCGGGTGTGCGTGTCACGAGGCTCGTGACGTCGTCGCGGATGGACGCGATCTCGCGGTCGCCGGCGTCGGTGCCCATCTCGGCCCGCACGGCGCGCGCGACGAGGGACGCGACGGTCCTCATGTCGGTCGCGTCGAGACCTTGCGTCGTCACCGCTGCAGAACCGACACGGATTCCCGACGCGACCGCGGGCGGGGCCGGGTCGAACGGGATCGCGTTCTTGTTCAACGTGATGCCTGCTGCCTCGCAGCGAGCCTCGGCGGTACGCCCGTCGACCCCGGTCTCGCGTAGATCGAGGAGCGCGAGGTGGGTGTCGGTTCCACCCGACACCGCGCGCATGCCGTGCTCGGTGAGCGACGCGGTCAAGGTTGCAGCGTTGGTGACGACGTCGGACGCGTAGCGCTTGAATCCGACGGTGCTTGCCTCGGCGAAGGCGACGGCCTTCGCTGCGATGGTGTGCATCGCCGGCCCACCCTGACTGAACGGAAACACTGCCTTGTCGATGGCGCGCGCATGATCGGCGCGGCACATCAACATTCCCCCGCGGGGACCGCGAAGTACCTTGTGCGTCGTCGCCGACACGACGTCCGCGTACGGAACCGGCGATGGAATTGCCTGTCCTGCAACGAGACCGATGAAGTGTGCCGCGTCGACCCACAGGATGGCGCCGACCTCGTCGGCAATCGCACGGAACGCTGCGAAGTCGATGAGGCGGGGATAGGCCGTCGCTCCGGCGACGATGATCTTCGGCCGGTGTACGAGGGCGAGCTCACGCACCTCGTCGTAATCGATCAGTTCGGTGTCGCGGCGGACGTGGTACGGAATGGGCGAGAACCATCGACCCGAGAAACTGACCTTCGAGCCGTGTGTGAGATGCCCGCCGTGCGGCAAGCTCATCGCGAGAATCGAGTCACCGGGCTGAGCGAACGCCGCATACACCGCCAGGTTCGCGTTGGCGCCCGAGTGAGGTTGCACGTTGACGTGATCAGCGCCGAACAGTGCTTTCGCGCGCTCGATCGCGAGGTTCTCCGCCCGATCGACGACTTCGCAGCCCCCGTAGTAGCGGTTGCCCGGGTACCCCTCGGCGTATTTGTTGCTCAGGACACTCCCCTGCGCCGCGAACACCGCCGGGCTCGCGAAATTCTCGCTCGCGATCAACTGCAGGCCGGACCGGACGCGGCCGAGTTCACCGAGCAGGACGTCGGCGATCTCGGGATCGGCAGCCTCCAACTCGGTGAAGTCGGGGCCGAAGAATTCTCCGCTCACGTTGCCGGACTCCCCTGCCGCAGGCTGTCCGCCGTCACGCCGAGCACCTCGGCGACCGCCTCCGCGGAAATCGCACCCTCACGCAGAATGCGGGGGTTCTCCGAGGTCAGATCGACGATCGTCGACGCAACCGCGTGCTCTGCCGGTCCGCCGTCCAGGTAGACCGCTGCAGAGCCGCCGAGCTGATCGCGAGCCTCGGCGACCGTCGTCGCAGGCGGTTGTCCCGAGATGTTGGCGCTGGAGACCGCCAGTGGGCCGACCTCACGCAGAAGTTCGAGGGCAACCGGGTGCAGCGGCATGCGCAGCATGACCGTCCCCTGGGCATCGCCGAGATCCCACGCAAGGGACGGCGCCTGCTGCACGACGACGCTGAGCGCTCCCGGCCAGAACGCCTTGATCAGATCGCGCGTGCGGGGCCGCACACTCATGACGAGCCCGTCGATGGTGTTCCAGGATCCGACGAGTACCGGCACCGGCATGTCGCGGCCGCGGCCCTTGGCGCGAAGAAGGTCGGTGACGGCGCTGCCGTCGAACGCGTCGGCGGCCAGGCCGTACAGGGTGTCGGTCGGCATCACGACGAGTCGTCCGGACTTGAGGGCGCCTCTGGCTGCGGTCAGTCCGGCGGCCCGGGAATCGGCTTGCTGGCAGTCGTAGACGGTGCTCACTCCCCTATCCTGTCACTCGCGCGTGACGGCGATGGAGAAGGCTCGCGGGAGGGCGTCGTCAGTCCAACGCGGGAGCCGCTCGGGACGCGACGACGAAGCGCGGCCGTCCCGCGAGATCCGGGTGCTCTCGCACGTCGGTGAAGACACGTCGCCGCTCGAACAACTCGGCAACCTGGCGTCCGTGCGAGTCGTCGTGCTCGACGCCGACGGCGCCTCGGGCGCGCAACAACCGTGCGACCGTGCCGATCATGGGCTCGATGACCGACAGTCCGTCGGCACCGCCGAACAGCGCAAGGTGCGGATCGTGGTCCAGAACCTCCGGTTCGAGGTCGGCGCCCAGCGGAATGTACGGCGGATTCGACACGATCAGGTCGACGCGTCCATCGAGGTCGGTCAGCAGCGATCGGTCGGTCACGTCACCGTGGTGCAGCGTGATCGGAGTGTCTCCCGATTCCGCTCGCAGATCGGCGTTGCGTCGCGCCCAGGCGAGCGCGGGCGGATCGAGTTCGACGGCGTGCACCTGAGCGTCCGGCCGCGCATTCGCGATCGCGAGCGCCAACGCGCCTGAGCCCGTACACAAGTCGACGACGACGGGCGGCCGACTGTCGACACCCTCCAGAAACGCCAGAGCCCACCCCAACAGCAACTCGGTCTCCGGACGCGGAACGAACACTCCCGGACCGACTTCCACGTCGATATTACCGAGAGCCGTTGTGCCCGTGATGTATTGAAGTGGGATCCGCTTCGCGCGCTGCTCGACCGTCTTCATGTACGCGTCGATGATCTCCGGCTCGACCAACGGCACGAGTCCGAGCCTGCCGCGTTCGACTCCCACGATGTGCGACGCCAACAACTCCGCGTCGACTCGAGCACTCGGCACGCCTGCGGCCTCCAGAGTCGAGGTCGCGTCGAGGATGGCCAGGCGAAGCGGTTTGCGGGTCACGCGTACAGCCTGCCACGTGCGGCTTCGTTGCCCGTCTGCGCGGGGAGCTGCTGTGCGAAGCCGGGCTATTCGGCCTGCATACGCGCGTCGCGGTCAGCCTTGCCCAGTGCGTCGAGCAGGGCGTCGAGCTCACCGTCGAGGACGGCGTCGAGGTTGTGGGACTTGAAACCGATGCGGTGATCGGTGATTCGGTTCTCCGGGAAGTTGTAGGTACGAATACGCTCGGACCTGTCGACGGTCCGCACCTGGCTGGCTCGGCCTGCCGCTGCTTCCTCGTCGGCTGCCTCCTCGGCCGCCGCTTGCAGGCGGGCCGCGAGCACCTGCATCGCACGCGCCTTGTTCTGGAGCTGAGACCGCTCGTTCTGGCACGTCACGACGATTCCCGTCGGCAAGTGCGTGATTCGGACCGCGGAGTCCGTGGTGTTGACGCCCTGGCCGCCCTTGCCGGACGACCGGTAGACGTCGATCCGCAGATCGGTCTCGTCGATCTGGACTTCCTCGACCTCTTCGGGCTCGGGGTAGACGAGGATGCCTGCGGCGGAGGTATGCACACGGCCCTGCGACTCGGTCACCGGCACACGCTGCACGCGGTGCACGCCGCCCTCGAATTTCAGTCTCGCCCAAACACCGTCGAGCGAATCACCCTTGGCCTTGATGGACAGCGTCGCATCCTTGTAGCCACCGAGATCGGAGACATTGGCGTCGAGAACCTCGACGCGCCAGCCGCGACGCTCCGCGTACCGGACGTACATCCGGGCCAGATCCGAAGCGAACAGCGCCGATTCCTCACCGCCCTCACCGGACTTGACCTCGAGGACGATGTCGTCACCGTCGTGCGGATCCCGCGGAGCGAGCAGATCGGCGAGCGTCTGCTCGAGCGTCTCGACGGTGCTTTCGAGTTCGGGGATCTCGGCCGCGAACGACGCGTCGTCGGCCGCGAGTTCACGCGCTGCCGCCAGATCGTCCTGCGCCGAAACGAGTTTGCCGTGCACGGACATGATCGGTGCCAGCTCGGCGAAGCGCTTTCCCGCACGACGGGCTGCACTGGGGTCGTTGTGCAACGCCGGATCTGCCAGCTGCTGCTCGAGGCCCGAGTGTTCGGCCAGAATGTCGTCGATGGCCGAAGGCTTCGTCATCCTCGCCATGGGTGTGCTCCGCTCTAGGTCGATCCCCGATAGATATGAAAAAAGCCGACGCCCGCCCTGCAAACTTCACAGGACGGGCGTCGGCGAAACAGCTAGCTGTCGGCTGCAGCCTTCTTGCCGGCGCGCTTTCCGTAGCGAGCCTCGAAGCGTGCAACGCGACCACCGGTGTCGAGAATCTTCTGCTTGCCCGTGTAGAACGGGTGGCACTGCGAGCAGACCTCGACGTTGATGCGCTCTTTGTCGGTGGTGCTACGCGTCTCGAAAGTATTTCCGCAACCGCACACAACCGTGGTGGTGGTGTAGTCGGGGTGGATTCCTGCCTTCATGGTGTCCCTTTCATATGGTCGCCGGGTCGACCTCGCCGATCGAGGACGTGAACCGGAACCGGACTCGGCCGTTCAGTATGCCAGACAGAGCGCTTGACCTGCTAATCGCTTGCTGACAGGTCTCTCAACACGGGCTGGGGCCGCGTTGTTCCCCAGGCGCTTCGCGCATGTGCACGAAAGTACATAGCCCTCTATGTATTTCCGTGCACATGCGCCGAAGGCGCCTAGTCGTCGATCGCGCCGGGCGCGGTCTTCGATACCTGGATCAGGAACTCGAGATTGCTCTTGCTCTTCTTCAACCGGTCGATCAGAAGATCGATCGCCTGGTGAGAGTCGAGGCCCGACAGCACACGGCGGAGCTTGTGCAGCACGGCCGCCTCGTCGGAGCTCAGCAGCAGCTCGTCCTTACGGGTACCGGACGGGTTGACGTCGACGGCCGGGAAGACGCGTCGTTCGGCGATCTTGCGATCGAGCTTGAGCTCGGCGTTGCCGGTGCCCTTGAACTCCTCGAAGATGACCGTGTCACCGGTGGAACCGGTCTCGACCATCGCGGTGGCGATGATGGTGAGCGATCCGCCGTTCTCGATGTTGCGTGCCGCACCCAGGAAACGCTTGGGCGGGTACAGCGCGGTCGAGTCGACACCACCGGACAGGATTCGTCCCGACGCGGGTGAGCTGTTGTTGTATGCGCGCCCCAGTCGCGTGATCGAGTCGAGCAGCACGACGACGTCCTGGCCTGCCTCGACGAGACGCTTCGCACGCTCGATGGCGAGCTCGGCGACCGACGTGTGATCGCCCGGCGGACGGTCGAACGTGGAGGCGATGACCTCACCGTTCACCGAACGCTGCATGTCGGTGACTTCCTCGGGACGCTCGTCGACGAGGACGACCATCAGGTAGCACTCGGGGTTGTTGACCGAGATGGCGTTGGCGATGGCCTGCAGAACGCTGGTCTTACCGGCCTTCGGCGGGCTCACGATCAGCGCACGCTGTCCCTTGCCGATCGGCATCACCAGGTCGATGATGCGCGTCGTCAGGATGTTCGGTGTGGTCTCGAGACGCAGACGCTGGTTGGGGTACAGCGGCGTCAGCTTGCCGAACTCGGGACGCTTCCGTGCTGCTTCGACGTCGCCGCCGTTGACAGTGTCCAGACGGACGAGCGGGTTGAACTTCTGCCGCTGGTTCGACTGCTCGCCTTCACGTGCGACACGAACAGCGCCGGTGATGGCATCGCCGCGGCGAAGTCCGTTCTTGCGCACCAGGTTCATCGACACGTACACGTCGTTCGGGCCGGCGAGGTAGCCGGACGTGCGCACGAACGCGTAGTTGTCGAGGACGTCGAGAATGCCCGCTACGGGCTGAAGGACGTCGTCCTCGCGGATCTCGGGCTCGCGCTCGCGGCCTTCGTTGCCTTCGCCGCGGTCACGTCCACGACGACGCTCGCGGAAGCGACGTCCCCGCCTGCCCCGGCCGTCACCGTCGTCGTCCTGATCGCGGTTGTCGCGGTTGTCGCGGGGACCGTTGTTCCGGTCTTCACCGCGGCTGTCGTTGCGGTTGTCGCTACGACCCTCGCCCTGGTTGCGGCCTTCACCCTGGTTGCGGTTGCGTCCGCGGTTGTTGTCGCCACGACCCTCGCCACGATTGTCGTTGCGACCTTCGCCACGATTGTCGTTGCGGTTGCCCTCACCGCGGCTGTTCTCACCACGGTTGCTCTCGCCACGATTATCGGAACGCGTGTTGTCGCCACGGGTTTCCGACCGGTTGCCGTCGCCGCGGGCGGGAGCGTCGTTGTCCGACGACTCGGTGCGCGCAGGCGCATCCGCACGGTTGCCGCGGCCCCGACGGGGACGTTCGGCAGGAGCGCTGTCGGCCTGCTCGGTGTCGGCTACAGGCGCGCTCGGCTCAGGTGCCGACTCGGCTGCGGTGTCGTCGAGCGGAAGCTGGTCGGGTGCGCCTGCACGACGACCCGACGCACGACGGCCTCGCGTGCGACGCGGGGTCTCGCCTGCGTCCTCCGCCACGGCGGGAGCTTCTTCGGCCGGCGTCTTGTCCACGGCGGGCGCAGACGCTGCGCTACGACGCGAAGTCTTGGGTGCAGCCTCGGCCTTGGGTGCAGCAGCACCGGCCTGACGTGCAGAAATTGCGGCGATCAAGTCGCCCTTACGCATGCCCGAGATGCTCTTGATGCCGAGTTCTCCCGCGAGACTACGCAGCTCGGTGAGCACCATTCCGGACAGGCCAGCTCCGCGGCGCGTTTTCTCGGGCGCAGAGATCAGTTCCGTATCGGTCACGGAGGTCCTTTCCTTCCCTCGCTCGCAGTCTGCGCAGTCGAGGGTTCGTTCCGGAGCTCGAATCTCGTATCGAACCCGGATGTAGCCGTTCACGATCGAAGCGCTTCGGACAGACGACCGATCCCGATGCCGCGTGTGTGTTGCGGATGGGAATCGAGCCAGGAACGTCAACCACCCCGGACGTGGAATCCCCCGGATGCAGCAACTTGAATGCCCTGGTGAAAACCGGCGTCTGAAGCGCACGATGTACGGACGAACCTCAGAATAGCCCTGTTCGGCACAGTCGGCAAGAACCGGTTACCGGCGAGTCACCCGATTCGGACCCCGTCGGCGACTTCGAGCTCGAGAACCTGGAGTCCGTCGCTCTCCGCTTCGTCCTTCATGTCCTGCGGAAACGGCTCCGTGCACAGTGCCAGCACCGTGGGTCCCGCACCCGACAACACTGCAGCGATGCCTCGCTTGCGCAGTGACGCGATCCACTTGGTCGCGTCGGGCAATGCACTCGAACGCTGGCCCTGATGCAGGAGATCCTCGGTCGCGGCCAACAACAGATCGGGCCGCTGCGTCAGTGCCACGACGGCGAGGGCTCCCCGACTGACGTTGAACGCCGCGTCGCGATGCGGCACCAATTCCGGTAGCAGCCCGCGGGTATGGGACGTCGACGAACGTTCCGACGGCACCAGCACGACGACGCGAATGTCCGGGTGCACCGCGAGACGCACTGCGGAATAGGTGCGCTGAGTGATGCTGGCACTCGCCGGCTCGCTCCACGACACGACGGCGCCACCGAGGACACTCGCCGACGCATTGTCCGGGTGCCCTTCGAATTCCGACGACAACTGAACGAGCTGCGCGTCGCTCAACGCGAGCGAAGGATCCAGCTTCGCGGCGAGGGCGTTCGCTGCAGCCAATCCGCCGACGACGGCCGATGCCGAAGATCCGAGACCACGAGAGTGTGGAATGACGTTGTTGCACACCACATCCAGACCGTCGGCCCAGACACCCGCAGCCTCGAGGCCACGCTCGATCGCGCGGACGACGAGATGCGTCGGACCCCACGGAACGTCGTCGGCACCTTCACCCTGAACGTGAATGCTCAGGCCGGACGTGGTGGTGGTGACGGTGACCTCGTCGTACAAGCCCAGGGCGATACCGAGTGTGTCGAACCCAGGACCCAGGTTGGCACTCGACGCAGGCACACGGGCGGTCACCGTCAGACCGGTCGGCAGCGTTGTCGTCATGGTCGCGGATTCTGTCACTACGCCAGCTCGAGCGCAGACGCAACAGCGACGGGATCGACCGGGATGGGTTCGACGACAGGCATTCCCGACAGCGCGGTGTCCGGATCCTTCAGGCCGTTGCCGGTCACGGTGCAGACGACGGTCAGCCCGCTGTCCAGCCAGCCTTCCTTGCGAGCGGCGAGCAAGCCCGCGATGCTCGCGGCCGAAGCGGGCTCCACGAACACGCCTTCGGTCTTCGCGACCAGGCGGTAGGCCTCGAGGATTTCGTCGTCGGTGGCTGCACGGAACGCGCCGTTCGACTCTTCCTTGGCAGCGACAGCGCCGTTCCACGATGCGGGGGAACCGATTCGGATCGCGGTGGCGATGGTTTCCGGGTCCTTGACGGGTGCACCGTTGACGAGAGGCGCAGCACCCGCGGCCTGCACCCCGAGCATGCGCGGCTTGACGGATGTGATTCCGTCACGGAAGTACTCGGAGTACCCACGCCAGTAGGCGGTGATGTTTCCCGCGTTGCCGACAGGCAGTGCGTGGACGTCGGGAGCCTTGCCCAGCGCGTCGCAAACCTCGAACGCAGCGGTCTTCTGTCCCTCGATGCGGACCGGGTTGACGGAGTTGACCAGGCCGATGGTCGGGAACTCGGCCGTCGTCTTGCGCGCGAGTTCGAGGCAGTCGTCGAAGTTGCCCTGCACCTGAATGATCTTGGCGCCGTGCATGACTGCCTGGGCGAGCTTGCCCATCGCGATCTTGCCCTGCGGAACGAGCACTGCGCAGCCCATTTTCGCCTTGGCGGCGTAGGCGGCAGCCGACGCGGACGTGTTACCGGTCGACGCGCACAGCACGGCCTCCTGGCCGCGTGCGAGAGCGTCGGTGACGGCCATGGTCATACCGCGGTCCTTGAACGACCCCGTCGGGTTGAGGCCCTCGACCTTCAGATGCACCTCGCATCCGGTGATCTCGGACAGATGCTCGGCGTGGATCAGCGGCGTTCCGCCTTCGAGCAGGGTGACGGTCTTCCAGTCCGGCCCGAGAGCGAGTCGATCGCGATACGCCTCGATCAGCCCTGGCCACGGCGTGTGAACGGTCATTCGGTGGTGCCTTCCAATCTGAGAACGCTTGCGACTGAGGTGACGACGTCGAGCTTGTCCAACGCCGAGACGGTTTCGGACAGAGCGGAGTCCGCGGCGACATGAGTGACGACGACGAGTCGTGCTCCGTCGCCTGCGCCCTCCTGCCGCACCGTCGAGATACTGACGTCGCGCTTGGAGAACTCGGCCGCGACGGTAGCGAGAACTCCCGGCTTGTCGGCCACCTCCATGCTGACGTAGTACCGAGTGGGGATGTCTCCCATGGGCGCAACCTTGAGTTTGGCGTACTTGGACTCGAGCGGGCCACGTCCGCCGTAGAACTTGTTGCGCGCAGCCATCACGAGATCGCCGAGCACCGCGGAGGCCGTCGGCGATCCGCCTGCGCCCTGCCCGTAGAACATGAGCCGGCCGGCTGCCTCGGCCTCGACGACGACGGCGTTGAACGCACCGTTGACCGTTGCCAGGGGGTGATTCCGCGGCACGAGTGCCGGGTAGACGCGCGCGGAGATGCGCTCCTTGCCCTTGGGCGTCGTGATGCGCTCGCAGATGGCGAGCAGCTTGATGGTGCAGTCGAGAGACCGTGCCGTCTGCAGATCCTCGGCGGTGATCTTGCTGATGCCCTCACGGTAGACATCACCTGCAGTGACGCGTGTGTGGAACGCGATCGACGCGAGAATCGCTGCCTTGGATGCGGCGTCGTAGCCTTCGACGTCGGCCGTCGGGTCGGCTTCGGCGTATCCGAGTCGTCCTGCTTCGGCGAGCGTCTCGGCGTAGTCGGCTCCGGTCTCGTCCATCGCGGAGAGGATGAAGTTCGTTGTGCCGTTGACGATTCCGGCGACCTTGTTGACGCGGTCACCGGCGAGAGACTGCATCAACGGACGCACGACGGGGATGGCACCCGCGACCGCTGCCTCGAAATACAGGTCTGCGCGCGACTTCTCGGCCGCGTCGTTGAGCTCCCCCGCGTACTCCGCGAGCAGCGCCTTGTTCGCGGTGACGACCGACTTGCCCTTCTCGAGAGCCGAGAAGATCAGCTTGCGCGGAACGTCGATGCCGCCCAAGACCTCGACGACGAGGTCGACGTCGTCGCGTTCGACGAGCGAGGCCGGGTCGTCGGTCAACAGCGAGGAGTCGACGCCGCGGTCACCGTCGACGCGGCGGACGGCGATACCGCGAATCTCCAGCGGCGCACCGACTCTCGCCTCGAAATCGGCGGCGTTCTCGGTCAGGATTCGAACGACTTCGCTTCCGACGTTTCCGAGTCCGAGAACGGCGACGCCCAACGGCTTCGTGGTCATGGCTGCACCTCCAAGCTGAGCAGATCTTCCAATGTCTCCCGGCGCAGAACGAGGCGGGACTTTCCGTCTTTCACTGCCACGACGGCAGGTCGAGTCAACAGGTTGTACCGACTGGACATCGAGTAGCAGTACGCGCCGGTCGCCGCGACGGCCAACAGGTCGCCCGGCCCGACGTCGCTCGGCATCCACGTGTTCTTGATGACGATGTCCCCGCTCTCGCAATGCTTTCCGACGACGCGAGCCAACACCGCATCGGATTCGCTGTCACGCGAGACGAGCCTGCAGTCGTACTCCGCCTGATACAGCGACGTGCGAATGTTGTCGCTCATGCCGCCGTCGACGCTGATGTAGCGACGACGGGTCTTCGCGTCGACCGTCACGTCCTTGGTGGTACCGACCTCGTACAGCGTGACCGTTCCCGGACCTGCGATGGCGCGTCCCGGCTCGACGTCGATGCGCGGCACCGGGAGTCCGACGGCCGCGGATTCGGCCTCGACGATGGACTTCAATTTCGCGGCGAGATCCTCGACCGCGGGCGGGTCGTCGCTCGCCACGTACGAGATGCCCATGCCGCCACCGAGATCGATCGTCGAGATCTGCGACGTCTTGTCCGTGCCGAACTCCGACACCACGTCTCGGAGCAGGCCCAGCAACTTGTGCGCTGCGAGTTCGAATCCGTCGACCTCGAAGATCTGCGATCCGATGTGGCTGTGCAGTCCGACCAAACGCAGATTGTCCGTGGCGAAGACGCGGCGGACGGCTTCGAGCGCCGAACCGTCGGCGAGCGAGAAGCCGAACTTCTGATCCTCGTGCGCGGTGGCGATGAACTCGTGCGTGTGCGCCTCGACACCGACGGTGACGCGAACCAGCACGTCCTGCACGACGCCGAGTTCGCCTGCGATGGTGTTCAATCGCTCGATCTCGATCATCGAGTCGAGAACGACGTGCTCGACACCGGCACGGACGCCCGCGGTCAGTTCGTCGATCGATTTGTTGTTGCCGTGCATGGCAATTCGGTTCGCCGGGAAGCCCGCGGCGAGCGCGATGCCCAGTTCGCCACCGGAGCACACGTCGAGAGAGAGGCCCTCGTCGGCGATCCAGCGGGCGATCTCGCCACACAGAAACGCCTTCGACGCGTAGTGCACGCGAGCCGGACCGCCGAATGCATCGGCCATTTCCCGTGCACGCGAACGGAAATCGTCCTCGTCGATGACGAACAGCGGCGTACCGTACTGTTCCGCGAGCTCGGCGACCGACACACCCGCGAGACGGACGACGCCGTCGTCACCGCGAGATGCATTGCGCGGGAAGACATGCGCGGGCAGTGCCGTCATCTCCGACGCCGAAGCGGGCCGCTCCGTCCACGACTCCTTGGCCGCGACGTCGGCATGCTTCGGGCCGGCGGGATGCGCGCTCACATGCGCTCCGGTGCGCTGACACCGAGCAGACCAAGGCCGTTGGCCAAGACCTGTCGGGTTGCGTTGCCCAACGCCAAACGGGCAGTGTTCACGGGGCCTGGCTCCTCGTCTCCTTGTGGAAGCACTCGACACGCGCCGTAGAACCGGTGGTAAGCACCCGCCAGTTCTTCGAGGTAGCGAGCGATACGGTGCGGTTCACGCAAATCTGCCGCGCTGGCAACGACTCTGGGGTATTCGCCGATCGTCCGAATGAGCTCGCCTTCCTGCTCCTGCGTCAACAGTGCAAGATCCGGGTCGTCGCCGGACAGCCCGAGCTCGGCTGCATTGCGCGCCAACGACGCAAGCCGCGCGTGCGCGTACTGGACGTAGTAGACCGGGTTCTCGTTGCTGGCGCTCGCCCACAGCTCGAGGTCGATGTCGATGCTCGAGTCGACCGACGACCGGACCAGAACGTAGCGGGCCGCGTCGACGCCGATCGCCTCGACGAGGTCGTCGAGCGTGATGACGGTGCCCGCACGCTTGCTCATCTTCACGGCCGCGCCGTCGCGCACGAGGTTGACCATCTGACCGATGAGCACCTCGACACTGTTCGGGTCGTCGCCGAATGCCGCCGCGGCGGCCTTGAGGCGGCCGATGTAGCCGTGATGATCGGCACCGAGCATGTAGATGCACAGGTCGAAGCCGCGCTGACGCTTGTTCTGGAAGTACGCGATGTCGCCGGCGATGTAGGCGGCGTTGCCGTCGCTCTTGATGACGACGCGGTCCTTGTCGTCACCGAAGTCGGTGCTGCGCAGCCACCAGGCGCCGTCCTCGGCGTACAGGCTGCCGGAGTTCTTCAGGTACTCGACGGACTTCTCGACGGCACCGGACTCGAACAGCGAGTTCTCGTGGAAATAGACGTCGAAGTCGACACCGAACTCGTGCAGATTGTTCTTGATCTGCGTGAACATCAGATCGACGCCGATGGCCCGGAAGGTCTCCTCCTGGGCAGCAGGCGCCATCGCGAGCACTTCGGGGCTCTTGGCGAGCACGGCCTGGGCGATCTCACCGATGTACGCGCCTGCGTACCCGTCCTCGGGTGCGGGCTCGCCTTTGGCTGCCGCGATGAGCGAACGGCTGAACCGATCGATCTGTGCGCCGTGGTCGTTGAAGTAGTACTCGCGTACCACCTCGGCGCCCTGTGCCGACAGGATTCGACCGAGAGCATCGCCGACGGCGGCCCAGCGGGTCCCGCCGAGATGGATCGGACCGGTCGGGTTGGCCGAGACGAACTCGAGATTCACCTTGCGGCCGGAGAGCGCGGTTCCATGACCGTAGTTCTCGCCCGCAGCGAGTGCCTGCGCGACGATGGCGCCCTGGGCGTCGGCTGCCAGACGAATGTTGAGGAAGCCAGGCCCTGCGACGTCGGCGCTGGAAATGGCGCTGGTCGCGGAAAGGGCGTCGGCCAGCCAACCCGCGAAGTCGCGGGGGCTCACGCCGGCTTTCTTGGCGACCTGAAGTGCGACGTTGGTCGCGTAGTCGCCATGTTCGGGGTTGCGGGGGCGTTCGACCGTCAGCTTTTCGGGCAGCACGGACGCGTCGAGACCGCGTTCGGCAAGCACCTTCGCGGCGGTCGCGCGTAGCAGTTCGGCAAGGTCGGCTGGAGTCACAGGTAGCTATCCTATGGTCTGGGGCGCGGCAGGTCGGCAGCCAGTGTCGTATGAGGGCAGGCGTCACCGCCCGATGGCCTCAAAGCATGCGCTCAGAATGAGAACGTACAGTAATGACGCTCTGCGATCACAGGTCGCCACGACTCGCAGTGCCTGCAGCCATGTGCGTGGATACGGCGCACTTCCCACAACCGAAAGAGCGACGACAGCGATGCCCACGGGTTCCGATAACGGCGGTCGAGGAAACAAGTCGGCTGCCAAAGCCAACAAGGCCATCAAAGCCGCCAAGCGCAAGAGCGGCGTTCCGGCCACCAAATCAGGCCGCCCGGGACGACAGATCCCCTGGTTGACGGTCGGCGCACTCGTCGTCGTGGTCGGTTTGATCGCCATCCTCGCCATCAACCTGATCCCGAAGTACCAGGACCGCGCCGAGGCGCAGAAGTGGGAACCGAGCGAGAGCAACCAGGATCCGTCGACCTCGATCGCGGACGTCGTGAAGATCGATTACCCGGCCGCTCTGCACGTCAGCCCGACCCAGCGCGTCGCGTACGACCAGACTCCCCCGTTCGGCGGACCGCACGACGCAACCTGGGCCACGTGCACCGGCGTCGTGTACCCCGAAGCCATCCGCACCGAGAACGCCGTGCACTCGCTCGAGCACGGTGCCGTGTGGATCACGTACAACCCCGACGAGCTCAGCGAAGATCAGATCGCGACGCTGGCCGACAAGGTCGACGGCGAGTCCTACATGCTGATGTCGCCGTTCCCGGGCCAGGACACCGCCGTGTCGCTGCAGTCGTGGGGTCACCAGCTCAAGGTCGACAGCGTCGACGACGAACGTATCGACCAGTTCGTGTCGGCTCTGCGCCTGAACCGCTACGCGTACCCGGAGGTCGGCGCCAGCTGCTCGACGGTTCCCGGCTCGTTCGATCCCGACAACCCGCCTGCATTCGATCCGTCGGCACCGGGACCCGACGCAGTGCCGATGGACGGCGCCGGCATCACACCCGACGCCAGCGAGTCCGGCGCTGCCGGTGGAACCGCCGGACTGCCGTCCGATCTGCAACTCCCGTCCGACCTGCAGCTTCCGACCGAAGCTCCGGCGGAACCGGCTCCCGCGTCCTGATGTCCGATCAGCCCCGTAAGAAGTCGGAGATCGCCGCACTGGCGGTTCTCGGACTGATCGCTGCCGTCGCGATCGGATTCGCACTCGGATTCCTGGCCCGAACCAATTTCATCGGCGGCGACGACTCGGTCCCGGCGGCGGATTCGGTCGACGTCGGCTTCGCGCAGGACATGTCGGTGCACCACAACCAGGCCATCGACATGTCCTCGATCGCGCTGACCAATGCGACGGATCAGCCCGTACGGACGCTCGCGTTCGACATGCTGACGTCGCAGCAGAACCAGGTCGGTCAGATGCAAGGCTGGCTCGCCATCTGGGACCGGGCCCCCGTCGGATCGAACGGTTACATGGGCTGGATGAAGGACGACGAAGGCCACTCCCACACCATGTCCATGGCGACGCAAGCACCGGATTCCGGTCACTCCGCAGGCTCCGCTCCTAGCGGCTCGGTTGCCGCCATGCCGGGGATGGCCACGGCCGACGAGTTGGCCGCACTACGCCAGGCCACCGGACCGGCCGTCGACGTGATGTTCCTGCAGCTGATGCTGCGACATCACGAGGGCGGGCTCTCGATGATGGAGTACGCCGCCGACCACGCGGAGACTCCTGCGCTGATCCGGCTCGCACAGTCGATGATCTCGACGCAGGAGAGCGAGGCCACGCTCATGAAGCAAATGCTCGCCGAGCGTGGCGCCGCTCCACTGCCTTCTAACTAAGGGTCATTCCGCAGGCTCCACTCCCGGCTAATCAGAAGCCGAGAACGTCCAGTCGGCCACCTCGGGCATGTCCTCGAGGTGGTCGACGACGTATTTCTCGTGCCGCGCGAGTTGTGACGTGCAGTAGTCGACCAACTCACTGCCCTTCTCCGGCACCCGACGCGATCGCCGCAGCGCTTCGAGCACGAGGTGGTAGCGGCTCATCTTATTCAGAACCACCATGTCGAACGGCGTCGTCGTCGTGCCCTGTTCGTTGAAGCCGCGCACGTGGAAGCGTCCGGCATTGGTGCGACCGTGCAAAAGCTCGTGCACGGCGCGCGGATATCCGTGAAACGCGAACACGACGTCGGTGTCGGCGGTGAACAAGTCCACGAACTTGGTCTCGGGGAATCCGTGCGGATGTTCCTCGGGCGTCAGCAATCCCATCAGATCGACGACGTTGACGACGCGCACCCGCAGGTACGGAACCCATTCGCGCAGAATCTGCGCCGCTGCGAGGATTTCCTGCGTCGGGACGTCTCCTGCAGCAGCGAGCACGATGTCGGGCTCGTTCGGTGTTCCCGCCGTATCGGTTTCGGTACCCGCCCAATCCCAGATCGACGCACCGGCCGCACAATGCACGTTCGCCTGCTCCAGCGTCAGGTACTGCAGGTGCGGCTGCTTGTCGACGACGATCAGATTCACGTGATCGCGGCTTCGCAGGCAGTGATCGGAGATCGACAGCAATGTATTCGAGTCCGGCGGAAGCCAGACCCGCACGACGTCCGGAGCGAGCGGAATGACCGCATCGATCATGCCGGGGCCTTGGTGGCTGAAGCCGTTGTGATCGTTGCGCCAGCACGTGCTCGTCAGCAGTACGTTGAGCGACGCGACGGGCTCGCGCCAGGGCAGGTCCGCCGCGTGCTGAAGCCACTTGACGTGCTGGATCATCATCGAGACGCTGACCATCGCGAACGCCTCGTAGCTGGCGAACACGCCGTGCCCGCCCGCAAGCAGATAGCCTTCGAGCCAGCCTTCGCACAGATGCTCGCTCAGCACCTCCATCACACGTCCGTCGGGTGACAAGTGGTCGTCCCATTCCTCCACCGGCAGCTGCCAGCAGCGGTCGGTCTGCTCGAACACTGCCGCGAGTCGGTTGCTCGCCGTCTCGTCCGGACAGAACAGTCGGAAGTCGCCACCGCCGTCGTCGCGCGTGTTGTCGGCGTAGATGTCGCGCATGAGCTCCCCGAGGACACGCGTCGTCTCGTGGAAGCCTGCGCCCGGTGACTCGATCGGGATCTCGTACTTCTCGAGCGCCGGAATACGAAGGGGACGAAGGAGTCTGCCGCCGTTGGCGTACGGCGTCGACCCCATGCGCTTGTCGCCCGACGGAGCCAGTGCGACAAGCTCTTTCACGAGCGCACCGTCGTCGTCGAACAGGTTGTGCGGTTCGTAGGATTTCAGCCACGTCTCCAGCTGAGCCAAGTGGTCGGGGTTGGTGCGGACGCCCGACAACGGAACCTGATGCGCACGGAATGTGCCCTCGACGAGGACGCCGTCGACCGTGTGCGGGCCGGTCCATCCCTTCGGCGTGCGCAGAACGATTGCAGGCCAACGGAACTCAGCCCCGCCTCCCCCGGACCGCGCCGCATCCTGGATCGCACGAATCGAGCTGTGCGACTGCGCGATCGCGCGTTCGAGGGCCGGGAACACCTGTCGCGGATCGTCACCGGACACGACGACGGGATCCCACCCCTGGCCACGAAGGAACGCCTCGACGTCCTCGTCATTGCTGCGTCCGAACACCGTGGGACCCGCGATCTTCGCACCGTTGAGATTGAGGATCGGTAGAACTGCGCCGTCGCGTCGCGGATTGAGGAACGCCGGAAGCTTCCAGGACCCGGCGAGCGGACCCGTCTCGGCTTCACCGTCGCCGATCACGCACGCGACCGTCAGATCGGGTCGGTCGAACGCCGCGCCGCCCGCATGGACGAGCGCGTACCCGAGCTCTCCTCCCTCGTGGATGCTGCCGGGCGTCTGCACACTCACATGGCTCGGAATGCCACCGGGCGACGAGAACTGGCGGCACAGGCGTCGAACGCCCTCGGTGTCCTGCGAGACGTGCGGATAGATTTCCGAATAGGTGCCCTCGAGATACGTCGACGCCACGAGGGCAGGCCCACCGTGACCCGGGCCCGTCACGTACAGCCAATCGGAATCGGTGTTCTTGATGTGCCTGTTCAACAGCGTGTAGATCATGGACAGCGCGGGGCTCGTTCCCCAGTGCCCGAGCAGCCGCGGCTTGATGTGTTCGGCAGTCAGAGGCTGCCGAACGAGAGTGTTGTCCTTCAGATAGATCTGAGCCACGGTCAGGTAGTTCGCTGCGGCCCACCACTTCAAGTCGAGATCCAGGTCGTCCGTCGAGTACTGATGTGCGGTCACTGATCGTCCTTTCGAACCGATGTCGGCGTCTCCACTCCACACACGACACTAGGGCGATTTCGGCTGCCGGGGGTGATGCGCTAGTCTTGGACCCGCCCTGGCCCCCGTAGCTCAGGGGATAGAGCGTTCGCCTCCGGAGCGAAAGGCCGCAGGTTCGAATCCTGCCGGGGGCACACATTCTTTGCGAGTATTGCGGTGTGCCCGATCAAGTCGATGTCGACGAGGTAGCCGACGAGCTGTATGCGCTCGATCCATCCGAGTTCGTTGCCGCACGCAAGGACGCCGTTGCCCGCGCGCGTCAGGCAGGCGACCGTAAGACAACAACCGCTATCGGGGCGCTGCGCAAACCCACCGTGGTCGGGTGGATGGTCAACCTACTGGTTCGCGAGGAACCGGAGGACATCGCCGAATTGTTCGACCTCGGCGACAGTCTGCGCGACGCTCAAAGACGTTCCGCGACCGACGCGCTCAAGGAACTCTCCGGAGCCCGACAGCAGGCGATACGGGCGCTGACGCGTCGAGCAGTGAAGATCGCGGCCGAGCACGGCAAGCCTGGTGCCGACGCGGAGCGCGAAATCGGCCAGACCCTGAACGCGGCTCTCGCCGATCCGGAGATCGCCGAGCGGGTGCGCGCGGGGCGCGTCGTGACCGCGGAGTCGTACAGCGGGTTCGGTCCGGCGATGTTGACGCTGGCGCCGGATCCGGAAGAGCCCGCCGAGGACGAGGTCGTCGCCCAGGAAGAGGACGATTCCGTCGACCAGGAGGCTCTCGAGCGAGCCAAGGAGCTGCTCGACCAAGCCCAGGAAGAGCTCGACGACGCGAGGGAGGACGAGGCGTCCGCGCGCGTGGCCGCCGAATCCGCCCGTGTAGAAGCGGAATCCGCCGAGGAGAGTCTCGCCGAGGTCAAGGAACGCCTCGCTCGCTTGAGGGACGAACTACACGAGGCCGAGGAGCAGGAGGCCGACGCGCGTCGGGCCGTGAAGTCGACCGATCGTGAAGCACGGCGGCTGAAGAGAGTGCTCACCGACGCCGAAGCGCGGACGGAGGAAGCACAGAACGCCGTGGACCGCGCTACGCAGGCTCGATGATCGCGGTGATGGCAGTGATGTCGCCTGCCGGGATCTCGAAGTGCTCGGTGACGGACACGGTGATTCCGCCGTCGAGGTCGAGCAGATAGCGCCCGACGACGTTGCTTCCCCATTCGCGCAGATTTAGCTCGCGCACTGCGACGATGGGCTTGTACTGCTGGCCCTGCTCCAGGTCGTCGCAGATGAATTGCCCTGTGTCGCCGGTGCTTCGGCCGTTCTCGACACGGCGGCACGCGTCGGCGAGTCGTAGTTTGGTGGCGTCGTGGCTGACGAGAGCCTTGATGTATTCGCGCGCCATCGCGACACGTCCGGAATCGGCCTCGCGGGTGGCGTGCGTCGCGATTCCACGCAGGAGCGGCTCGGCGAGTTCGGGGCGGCAGATCAGGAGATCCGGAACGTACGGGTGAGAGTTGTTGTACGTCAACGGCTCTCCGTCGATGCGCGAGCAGTGCAGTCCAGCTGCCAGCGCCACCCCGACGGGCGCGGCCGAATCCCACTCCCACTGACCACCCGAATGGACGTACGCGTCGACGTCACCGCGTACCACCGCCATCGCCTTGGCACCGGCTGATCCCATCGTGACGACATCGCCGCCGACGTCCGCCGCCAGTGCGTCCATGTAATACGGCGGCCGGCTGTCGCTGACGACGAGCTGCGGCCTGCGATCGACCGCAGGCGACAGCGTCACGTCCGCAGTGGAGTAGACGACCCCCAGAGCCGGCTGCGCGACGGCAGATGCAGTCATCCCCTTCCCTGCCTCCCACAGGCCCACGTGAACCGCCCAGTCGCCGCGACCGGCCATGCCGTATTCACGGGATCCATCGAGCGGGTCGATGATCCAGACTCGTGACGCGTCGAGCCTGGTGAGATCGTCGGCCGACTCCTCGGACAGCACCGAATCTCCCGGTCGCTCGGCCCGCACACGATTCAGAATCAGGTCGTTGGCCTGCGTGTCACCGAGTCGACCCAACTCACGTCCCCGCACGTCGCTGGTGTCGCGGATCCGGAGCAGAAGTTCCCCGGCCGCGCGCGCGACGTCGGCTGCGAATTCACTGTCCTGCTGTGTCGAATGCGTCACGCGCCCAACAATTCCACAATACGAGCTGCTTGTGTCGTCGGATCGCCATCGGACGGGTGAAGAACGAGGTCGGCGTGGTCGGGAGTTTCGTACGGGTCGTCGACGCCGGTGAATCCGGTGATCTCACCGGCACGCGCCTTGGCGTACATACCTTTCGGGTCCCGCTCGGCACACACGTCGACGGGCGTGTCGACATAGACCTCGAAGAACGGAAGGCCTGCTCGTTCGTGAATTCGACGCACCTCGTCGCGGTCGGTTCGATACGGGCTGATGAGGCACGCGATGGCGACGAGCCCCGCGTCGGACATCAGTTCGGCGACCTCGCCGACCCGTCGCACGTTCTCGGAGCGGCCGGCCCGGTCGAAGCCCAGGTCCGAATTGAGACCGTGCCTCAGGTTGTCGCCGTCGAGGCGATATGCAGGACGGCCCGACGCCACCAGAATCCGTTCGAGTTCCGCGGCGATCGTCGATTTGCCCGACGCCGACAGCCCGGTCAGCCATACCGTCGCCCCTCGCGTCGCCCGATTCTCGCGCTCGACGCGCGCGGCATGCCACACGACGTTCGACGCCGCGAGCGCAGGCCCGCCGATCATTCCTGCTGCGACGGTGGCACCCGTGGTCTCGTCGACGAGCAAAAAGCTGCCGGTCACGCGATTGCGGCGATACGGGTCGAAGAACAGCGGATTCTGGGTTCTGATCCGCACTCGCCCGATGTCGTTGAGCGCCAACGCAGTCGAGCCCTTGTCGCGGTGGAGTGTGTCCACGTCCAGCCGATAGTCGAGCCGAGTGATGCGCGCGACCGTCGTGTTCGTCGTGTGCATCAGCATGTACCGGTCGTCGGTGCGCAGTTCGGAGCCCTCGGCGAGCCAACACACCATGGCGTCGATCTCCGTACCGATCTCGGGACGGTTGTTCGGCCTGCACAGCATGTCACCACGTCCGACGTCGAGTGCATCACCCAGTTCGATACACACCGCCGACGACGCGAACCCCGCCGCCATGGACGCGCCGCCCGGCCCCCAGACCGCCGCGATGGTCGTCTGAAAACCGGAGGGCAGCACCACGACGTCGTCTCCGGGGGCGAAGGTTCCGCCCGCGACCGTCCCGGCCAGACCCCGGAAGTCACTGCCGTTCCTGGGCCTGACGACGTATTGGACCGGAAACCGCGCGTCGATGAGGTTGCGGTCCGACGCTACGTGCACGTCCTCGAGCAGGTGCAGCAGCGAGGCACCGGTGTACCAGGGCATCGACTGGGTTCGGTGCACGACGTTGTCGCCATCGCGGGCGCACATCGGGACGAACGTCAGATCGTGGACGTCGAGCTTGGCCGCGAACGCCGCGAAGTCGGCCTTGATCTCCTCGAACCTGTCCTCGGACCAGTCGACCAGGTCCATCTTGTTGATACACAACACGAGGTGCGCGATGCCGAGCAGCGACGCCAGAAACGCGTGGCGCTTCGTCTGCTGAAGCACGCCTGCCCGAGCGTCGACGAGAATCAGCGCGAGATCGGCCGTCGACGCACCCGTCACCATGTTGCGGGTGTACTGAACGTGGCCCGGGGTGTCCGCGATGATGAATGTCCTTCGCGGAGTGGAGAAGTAACGGTACGCGACGTCGATGGTAATGCCCTGCTCTCGCTCGGCGCGCAACCCGTCGGTCAGCAACGCGAGATCGGCGGCATCGCCGCCACGTTCGCGCGACGAACGTTCCACCGCGTCCCACTGGTCCTCGAAGATCGCCTTCGAGTCGTACAGCAGCCTGCCGATCAACGTCGACTTGCCGTCGTCGACGCTGCCTGCAGTGGCGACCCTGAGCAGCTGCGACATCAGAAGTAGCCTTCCTTCTTGCGATCTTCCATGCCCGTCTCCGAGATGCGGTCGTCGGCGCGCGTCGCACCGCGTTCGGTGGTTCGGGAGGCGGCGATCTCGGCGACGACGGCAGCAGCATCGGCAGCTGCGGACTGCACGCACCCCGTGCATGTTGCGTCGCCGACGGTTCGAAAACGGACGAGGGCCTCGAAGGGCGCCTCGTCGGGATCGACGAAACGAGTTGCGGCGAGCAACATTCCGTCGCGCGCGAAGACCATTCGACGGTGTGCGTAATACAGGGGCGGAAGCACGATGCGCTCGGCGGCGATGTACTGCCAGATGTCGAGTTCGGTCCAGTTGGACAACGGGAAGACACGACACTGCTCACCTCGTCGATGACGACCGTTGTACAGCTGCCACAGTTCCGGCCGCTGCTTGCGTGGATCCCACTGGCCGTGTTCGTCTCGAAAGCTGAAGACTCGCTCTTTGGCGCGCGCTTTCTCCTCGTCACGACGCGCTCCCCCGAACACGACGTCGAACCGGTTCTCCTCGATCGCTCGAAGCAATGTTCTGGTCTGCAGTCGGTTACGCGAACCGCCTGGCTCCTCGACGGAGCGGCCGGCGTCGAGGTCGTCCTGGACGCGGGCGACGAGCAACGAGACATCGAGGTCGGCGACGGTGCGGTCACGAAACTCGATGACCTCGTCGAAGTTGTGCCCGGTATCGATGTGCAACGCCGCGAACGGAATTCGCGCCGGCCAGAACGCCTTGGCCGCGACATGCAGCATGACGACGGAATCCTTGCCTCCCGAGAACAGCAGTACCGGGCGCTCGGCGGTGGCCGCCACCTCGCGGAAGATGTGCACTGCCTCGGCTTCCAGCGCGCCGAGATGCGACAGCTCGTAGTCGGTCGAGGTCACCCCACCCTCCCTGATAGAACTCGTTACACCACCGCGGGCGCACATTGACCACGCGCGATGCTTATCATAGTCTCACATACTAGAACCTGTTCTATTTATACGGAACGAGGAGATGCGAGTGCTCACCGACCCACTTGCCGACGCGATCGTCACCGCAGAGAAGATCATCGAGGACGCGCCTCATGTTCGGGACGAGCGGGACCTTGCCGAGGGCTACGACTACCTGGCCGGCAACATCCGGGCATCGATCCAGATGGCGTGGGCGTACGACCCCGACTTTCCCTTCTTCGCATCGTCCACCGGTCCGTACACCAAGATGGGCCTCGACAACCCCGACACACTGTACTTCCACGCGAACATTCGTGACGACCAGGAATACGTCGTGTCCGGAAGGCGCGGTACCACAACCGATCTCAGCTTCCAGATCCTGAAGGGCGACTACTCCCCCGTCGATGTGCCGGACAGCCTCACCGCGTTCGACGATCGGCAGATCCACATCGACGCCGACGGGGCGTTCGAACTACATTTCGGGCGGGCATCGGACCTGCCGAACCACTTCACTCTCGGACCCGGGTCGTCGATGCTCGTCGTGCGGGAGGTCTACAGCGACTGGTCGGCCGAGCGCGGCACCCTGACCATTCGACGGGCAGGGAGCGAAGGAGAGTCACCCGAGCCGGTGTCGAAAGACTCTGTTGCCAAGCGATATTCGACGGCAGGCAAGATGCTCCTAGGTCGGTTGAACACGTTTCTGCAGTTCCCGCAGTGGTTCTATCTCGACCTCGACGTCAACACGATGACCGAACCACGGTTGACGCCAGGTGGACTCAGCACTCAGTACTCGTCGGCCGGGCACTACGAACTGACCGCCGATCAGGCGATGATCATCACCGTCCCGAAATCCGATGCGCCGTACCAAGGATTCCAGCTCGGCAGCCTGTGGTACATCTCCCTCGACTACATCGACCATCAGACGTCGCTGACGTCGGAGCAGGCACAGACGGATCCGGACGGGAACATCAGACTCGTCGTCAGCGAACGAAATCCTCACGTGGCCAACTGGATCGAGACCACCGGACATGCCCGCGGGTACGCCCAGTTCCGGTGGCAGCGTGTGGCACGGGAGATGACGGCAGCCGACGGACCGAGCGTCGAGGTGGTCGACTTCGATCAGGTGGCCTCGCGCCTGCCCTACTACGAGCAGAACAAGATCTCGGCCGAGGACTTCGCCCGTCGCATCACCGCACGACGTGATGCCGTAGCCGCGCGGATGCTCGGATGACCGGCCTGCTCGACGGCAGGGTCGTCGTCGTATCAGGGGTGGGGCCCTCGCTGGGCAGATCGATCGCACTGCGGAGCGCTGCGGAGGGTGCCGACCTCGTACTGGCCGCGCGTACCCCGAGCTACCTCGACGACGTCGCGAAGGAGGTGGCCGGCCTCGGACGTCGGGCAGTGGTGATTCCCACCGACATCACCGACGAAGAATCGGCGACGAACCTCGCTGTCCGTGCCGTCGACGCCTACGGGCACGTCGATGCGCTGATCAACAACGCCTTCGCGATTCCGTCGATGAAAGACTTGGCCCACACAGCTTTCAGCTCGATCCAACGAGGACTCGAGCTGTCACTGTTCGGGACCCTGCGGCTGTCGCACCTGTTCACTCCTGCACTGACAGCGTCGCACGGCTCGATCGTCATGATCAACTCGGCGGTGATCAGGCACTCCCAGCCGAAATACGGTGGGTACAAGATCGCCAAGGCGTCGTTGCTGGCAATGTCGCAAACCCTGGCGAGCGAGCTCGGCCCGCACGGGATACGCGTCAATACTGTTGCACCGGGCTACATCTGGGGTGAGACGCTGCAGGGATACTTCGCGCACATGGCACAGAAGTACGGGACGACGAGCGAGCAGATATACGAGCAGACCGCGTCGGCGATCGATCTTCGTCGTCTCCCCGAACCCGACGAGGTCGCCGACGCCGTCGTGTTTCTCGCGTCGTCGCGAGCGCGTGCGATCACCGGCCAATGCCTCGACGTCAACTGCGGCGAATACCACCACTAGGAGTTGCCATGACCAGCACGGAACGCACCGATGTCGGCACAGTGGAGGACTTGCACGCGTCGGCGACACGGGTGACGGGGTTGTCGGATTTCGGCGACGACGACTACGTGGAAGCGCTTGGCGTGCTGCTGGATTCGTACAGTCGGGATGCGGAGCTGACGGCACTGGGGTCGAAAATGAACCGCTACTTCCTGCGCGGTGCGCTCGTTGCTCGGTTGCTGAGCGAACAATCGTGGAAGCAGAATCCGGAGTATGCGTCGGTCCCGATCGACCGGCCTATCTTCGTCACCGGGTTGCCACGTACGGGAACCACTGCGCTGCACCGACTTCTGACTGTCGACCCGTCGCACCAGGGATTGGAGATGTGGCTGACGGAGGTGCCACAGCCTCGGCCGCCGCGTTCGGGGTGGGAAGCGAATCCGGTGTTCGCCGGAATCGAGAAGGGATTCGAACAGCATCACGTCGAACACCCCGAATTCATGGGTGTGCACTACATGTCGGCCGCCGAGGTCGAGGAATGCTGGCAGCTGCTCCGGCAGTCCGTGCATTCCATCGCCTACGAGTGTCTGGCGTATCTGCCGACGTACTCGTCGTGGCTCGCCGAGCAGAGTTGGCTCGGTGCGTACGGTCGGCACCGTCGCAACCTGCAGCTCATCGGATTGCACGACGCCGACCGACGGTGGGTGCTCAAGAACCCGAGCCACCTCTTCGCACTCGACGAGTTGCTGCAGGTCTACCCGGACGCACTCGTCATCCAGATGCACCGCGAACCGCGCACGATCATGCCGTCGATGTGCAGTCTCGCCGAACACGCGACGGCAGGCTGGAGTGAGAAATTCGTCGGCGACGTCATCGGCAGTACCCAGCTGGACCTGTGGGAGCGGGGGTTGGGAATGTTCGCGGCTGCTCGGGCCCGGGCTGATTCAGCCCAGTTCTACGACGTCGACTACCACGACTTCGTCGCCGACCCCCTCGGCACCGTCGAGCGGGTGTACCTCCATTTCGGTCTGGACCTGACCTCGGACGCTCGCGAACAGATGGAGGCCATGCACGCCGATAGCCGCCGCGGGGGTCGAAAGCCTGCGCACAAGTACACCCTCGGGGACTTCGGGCTCGACGGTGACGAGGTCGACCGGCGGTTGGGTGTGGGAGGTGGCTGACTGTCTTGGACTCTGGAGCGAGGGTGACATTCGGTCACTCAGAGTGAGCGAAGGAGGCATTCGCTCACCGGGGGCCCGGGTTAGTCTGGCGCAATGGCCCCGACACGATGGCAGAGCGAGAACACCGAGGACCAATCGCGGCAGTACGTCCGACGCTTCGACAGGCTCGAGGCGTCGGGAGTCGATCTACACGGTGAAGCGCGGATGGTCGATGCAGTGGTGGCCCCCGGGAGTTCGATACTCGACGCCGGTTGTGGCACAGCACGTCTCGGCGCGGAACTCGCGAGGAGGGGTCATACGGTCACCGCCGTCGACCTCGATCCGGTGTTCGTCGAGGCCGCGCGAGCGCACACTGCGATCACGGTGCACCAGGCGGATCTGACTGCACTCGAACTGGGCGAGACCTTCGATTGCGTGGTCGCCGCGGGCAATGTCATGGTCTTCATGACGCCAGGGACCGAGCGAGCAGCACTCGAACGCATTGCGGCACATATGAACCCGACTGCAGTATTCGTTGCCGGCTTCGCGACGGACCGGCAGTACACCGTCGAGCAATTCGACGACGACCTCGCCGCCGCGGGCTTACGCGTCGAACAGCGGTTTGCGACGTGGGATCTGCGGACGTGGCACGACGGCGCGGACTGGGCCGTCACGGTTGCTCGCCCCTCCGGACTACTGGCCTGACGTCAACTCATCTGGCAGCGCGTCGAACCAGTCGAGCGTCGCCTTTTCGTAACGGATCCCGAAATCGAGTGTGGCGGAATCGAATACCGTCCGCTGATCGGCGTGTGCCTGCTGCTGAGCCAAGTAGCCTTCCAGGACCTGCTCATGGCGTCGGCGATGCTCGTGGAGAATCTCCGCCCGACGGGCGGGTTCAAGGTGCTTGCCGAACGCGATGGTCAGCAGCAATGGGTGGCGGATGTTGGCTTCCCCTGGATCGCGGTCGATCCATTCGGTGAACGCAGCTCGGCCGGCGTCGGTGATGGTGAACGGCTTCTGCGCCCGTGCGCCGACGTCGCCCTCCTCTACGAAGCCACGCGCGGACAACGCCGACAACTCTCGGTAGACCTGGCTGCGCGTCACGGTCCAGAATCCGCCGATGCATGCCTCTGCCGTCGCATGCAGGTCCCAGCCTGTCATCGCACCGTCGTGCAGGAACCCGAGGAGCGAGGCGGCGGTGGCGTTGAGCGGCGAGTCGGTCACCGCTCCATCGTCACACACCTTGACATTCCACAGTGGGAGGTCGATGCTGGAGCGCAGTGACATTCCACAATGGAACGTCCGCCCCGACCGGTTCGGAGATCTCGATGTCCTACCAACCGTCCGTGCACCATTCTCCTGCCTCCCGTGTGTCCGACGCAGACCGCGACGACGCCGTCGAAGCGCTGACCAGCCACGTTGCAACAGGTCGGCTGTCGATCGACGACTTCGACACCCGCGCCGCACGCGTCTACGCCGCGGTGACGCGTGCCGATCTGGCGCAGGTGTTCGACGACTTGCCTTCCGCCGTCGAGAAGCCTGTTGTCACACCGACGCGCGTCGATCGAGAAGTGGCGGTGTGGGCAGCCGTCGGCGCGCTCTGCCTGGTCATCTGGGGTGTCACATCGATCGCGACGGGGACGTTCCTCTGCTTCTGGCCGGTGTGGGTGATCGGCCCGTGGGGCGCGATGCTTGCATTGCAGCGCGTGACCGGAATGCAGATGGGTTGTGCACGGATGCGCGTCTAGGACCGAACGATCGACGCGATCTGAAGGCGCGCGCCCAGTGGGTCCGCGATGCCTGCGATGCGTCCGAACGGTGAGTCTTCCGCGGCGTCCACGACCGTGCCACCCAAGTCCTTCACCTTCTCCACGGCTGCGTCGGTGTCGTCCACTCCGATGTAGAGCCTCCAGTGAGACGGGACGTCTGCCGGCAGGAATACTTCGGCGTCCATGATTCCGGCGATCATGTCGCCGCCGACGATGCCCTGCGAGTATCGAAACTCGTCGGTGTCGCCCAGGACGTCGTACGTCCAGTCGAACACCGACTCGTAGAAGGCCAGCGCCGCTCTGTAACCACGCGTGAACTGCTCGTGCCACACCGGAGTTCCGTGTTCACCCCACAGTCCGTAGCCCCGGTGCCGATTGGGCTGCCAGACACCGGCGATCGCTCCCCCGGCATCGACGACGAGTGCCATCGTGCCCTGATCCCCGACCTGCATCGCCGGGCACAGAACCTGGCCTCCCGCGTCTGTTGCCCGAGCGACGGTCGCATTCGCGTCGGCCGATCCGATGTAGGTGTTCCAGACGTTGGTCACCGTGGTCCCCGGCATCTGACCGCCGAGGCCGGCGACGGCCACCCCGTCCTTGAAGAACGTGGTGTATCCGCCGTACTCGGCTTCTTTGCTGACATCGGCCTCCCAGCCGAACAGCCCGTTGTAGAACGGGACGACGGTACTGGGATCCGAGCTGGTGAGGTCGACCCAGCATGGGGCGTCGACCAGGTATTCCTTGGCAGGCATGCCCCACAACGTACGCGGCACCTCTGACACTCACAGCACAATCGCAGCCCGAATGCATGTTTCCTCACAGCTACGCCGTGGAATGTAGTGAGCATGGCTACATACCAGTTGCGCGGCGCCGACGACGCCGTGCTCGCTCAAACCGAACTCCCGTCGGACACTCGCGCGATGGCGTGGATGGTGTCGGCGGCGACCGTCAACCGTCGTGAGCTCGACGGACGCCGATGGGAAGGGTTCCGCCTCGCGGAGACCGGGTGGGAACACCGATTCTCCGGCGCCTACCGAAAGGAGAAAGTCGGAGCCGGTCGTTGACCGGCCCCGACTTCTTCATCGAGCGAGCGACGGGATTCGAACCCGTGTAAACGGCTTTGCAGGCCGGTGCCTAGCCACTCAGCCACACCCGCATCGACTAGAACTATGCCGTCTCGACCACGCGTCGACCATGCTTCGAATCAGCGTGATTCGAACGTACGCTGACGCGCCGTGGGAGGATGGACGACATGTCTTCATCGTCGCCACTTCCCCTCGATCCCATTGCAGAAGCCCATCGTCAGTGGGCCGCGCATGGATGGGGAGACGCCGCCGACGGAATGGCCGCTGTCACTTCGTTGATGCGCGCGCAGCAGATCATGCTGGCCCGCGTCGAAGAGGTGCTCAAGCCCACAGGATTGACGTTCTCGCGATACGAACTGCTGACGCTCCTGACGTTCACGAAGAACGGCGCACTCCCCATGGCCAAGGCCAGTGCACGCCTTCAGGTCCACCCCACCAGCGTCACCAACGCGGTGGATCGCCTCGAAGCCGCCGGATACGTCCAGCGCACACCGCATCCGAGCGACCGTCGGACGACGTTGGTGGAAATCACCGAAGAGGGCCGAAAGCTGGCGGTCGACGCCACCGAGAAACTCAACGACCAGGTGTTCGGCAAGCCGGGTCTCGCGAAGGAACGCCTGACATCGCTGGTACGCATCCTCGCCGAACTGAGGCGTACCGCCGGGGATTTCGACGACGCGGGAACCACCTCGACCTGGTGACTCTCCTTGTGAGTGAAAATGCATAGAGGGCTATACATTTTCACTCACGTAGGTTTCATGATCAAATACGACGTGCGTGCGGCGGGGGCTGCGCGCAGGTTGGAGTCAGCAGTGTTGGTCGTCGGTGTCGGGGCAGGTGCACATGGGGCACGCGCGATCCTGACGTATCTGGACAGTCCGCATCGCGCACCCATCGCATCGCGCACCGTGCGTAGACGTGCTGGGCAGTCGCTCGTCTCCGCGGTGTCCGACGGCGTATCCGCACTTCATTCAGTAGCGTCGAAACTGGCTCTGCAGGTTGGTCACTCCGCGATCGCCTATCGCGTCAGCGAAGATGCCGACGCCATCACAGCGCACGGCGACGCACGACCGTCGGCCCTCGTGCACGAAACCGACGCACAGCTGCGGTATCTGCGATTCACCGGAACGGTTCCCAACCATGGTTCGACGGTCGTGTGCGACATGGGAAGCACCGGAATGACTGCGTCGGTGGTCGACCTCGCCGGAGGCGAAACCGTCACGGCGCGAAGAACTTCCACGTTCTGCGGCGATGACCTGGATCACCTGATACGACGCCACCTCGCGTCGAACGGGGTGCGTATCGGTGTCGATCGGTCGCGTCTTCTGAAAGAGCAGCTCGGCATCGGCGGAGTCGTCAACGCACACAACGCAGATGGGCCCGGACACCATGTCCTCACTCGAAAGGACTTCGAGGACATGATCGCCGGGCCGGTGCGCTACGCCACGATGGTGGTCGACCAGACGATCGAGCTATCGGGAGTGAAGCCGTCGTCGATCGTGCTGGTCGGCGGTGGTGCGAACGTCTCGTCGATCGGCGCGTCGTTCGAACGCCACATCGGTCTGCGTACACACGTACCCGACCGTCCCGAACTGGTGTCGGCGCGAGGCGCAGCCCTGCTGTCCGTGGATCAGCAGGGCTGACTCGCCTCAGCGGTTGACGAACTTGGCTTGCCGCTTCTCGACGAACGCGGCCATGCCTTCCTTCTGGTCCTCGGTGGCGAACGTCGAGTGGAACAGTCGACGTTCGAACCGAACGCCCTCTGCCAGAGACGATTCGAACGACCGATTCACGGCGTCCTTCGCCATCATCGCAACAGGAAGCGACATTTCCGCGATGGTCGCCGCGGTCTTGATGGCGTCGTCGAGCAGTTCGGCCGCAGGCACGATGCGTGAGACGAGTCCCGCGCGTTCGGCCTCCTCGACCTTCATGTTCCGTCCGGTCAGCACCATCTCCATCGCCTTGGCCTTGCCGACCGCGCGTGTGAGTCGCTGTGAGCCACCGATTCCCGGGATGACGCCGAGCTTGATCTCGGGCTGACCGAACACCGCGGTGTCCGACGCGATCAGGACGTCGCAGATCATCGCAAGTTCGCATCCGCCACCGAGCGCATACCCGGATACGGCCGCCACGATGGGTGTACGGGCTGCGGACAGGCGATCCCAGGCGCTGAAGAAGTCTTCCTGGTACACATCCATGTACGACTTCGGCTGCATCTCCTTGATGTCTGCGCCCGCCGCGAATGCCTTCTCCGACCCGGTGATCAGGATCGCGCCGATGCCCTGATCCGCGTCGAATTCCTCGACGACGGACACGACTTCGCGCATGAGCTCGGAGTTCAACGCGTTCAACGCCTTCGGGCGGTTGAGCGTGATGATTCCGACGCGTCCGCGGCGTTCCGTCAGGATGGTCTGGTAGTCCGTCATTCCGCAGCCCCCGTCGAACGCTCGCGGATGTCGTTGATGATGCCGGAGAAGTCGACATCGGTTCCGCCGCCGGAGGTCTCCTTGAACTTGGAGTAGATCTCCGCGGCCTGCAGACCGAGAAGACCCTCGACGCCGTTGGCGCGCAGTGCGTTCGCGGCCAGACCGAGGTCTTTGTCCATCAACGCTGCCGCGAACCCCGGCTTGTAGTCGTTGTTGGCGGGGCTCGTCGGAACCGGGCCGGGCACAGGACAATTGGTGGTGAGCGCCCAGCACTGACCCGAGGCCGTCGACGAGACGTCGTACAGCGCCTGGTTGCTCAGCCCCAGCTTCTCACCGAGAACGAATGCCTCGCTGATCGCGATCATCGAGACGCCGAGGATCATGTTGTTGCAGATTTTCGCGGCCTGGCCGTTGCCTGCCTGACCACAGTGCACGACCTTACGACCCATGACGTCGAGAACTGCTGCGGCAGAGGCGAAGTCCTCCTCCGATCCACCGACCATGAACGTCAACGTTCCGGCCGCTGCACCGCCGACGCCACCGGACACGGGCGCGTCGAGACCGCGGTGGCCTGCCGCCTGGACCAGCTTGTGCGCAGCATGGGCGTCGGCGACGTCGATGGTGGAGCTGTCGATGAACAACGTGCCGGGGGCCGCAGCAGGCAGCAATTCTTCGTAGAGGCCGAGCACCAGACGCCCGTTCGGGAGCATGGTGACGACAATGTCCGCGTCTTTCACTGCAGCCACGGCGGATTCGACGACGGTGATGCCGTCGGCCTTCGCCTGTGTCAGTGCGGCTTCGACCAGATCGAAGCCTTGCACCGTGTAGCCGGCCTTGACCAGGTTGGCGGCCATCGGGCCACCCATATGGCCGAGTCCGACGAAACCTACAGTCTTCTCACTCATGCGCTTTCTCCAGACCTAGTTCCAAGCTACCCAGCGATTCGAAGTACCGATCCACGTCGGCCTGCGTGACATCCGCCAGCGTCGCGGGCGACCACTTCGGGTTCCTGTCCTTCTCGACGACCTGCGCGCGGATGCCCTCGACGAGGTCGTGTGATTCGAGGGATGCCAGCGACACCCGGTACTCCTCGTTCAACACCTCTTCGAGCGACGACGCCTTCGCGGCGCGACGCAGCGATTTCAGCGTCACCTTCAGCGACACAGGCGACTTCGACTCGATGTCCGACGCCGCCTTCTCTGCGTCGGGAATACCGCTGCCGCGCAGACCTTCCAGGATTTGTTCGACCGTCGCGGCGCTGTAGAAGCGGTCGATCCAGTCCTTCGAGGCGTCCAAAGTCGATGCCGGCGCTTCCTCTGTGAAAGCGTCGAGTGCTTCCGCCAACGAGCTCGACTCGAGTGCGTCGTAAAATTTCTCGAGATTGTCCGACGGCATGTAGTGATCGGCGAATCCAGCGGCGATGGCGTCGCCTGCATCCATGCGAGCCGTCGTCAGACCGAGGTGCGTGCCGAGCTCGCCGGGGCTGCGCGCGAGGAGGTACGTGCCACCGACGTCGGGGATGAATCCGATGCCGACCTCGGGCATGGCGATCTTCGACCGCTCCGTGACGATGCGCGTGTTGCCATGCGCCGACAGTCCGACGCCACCGCCCATGACAACGCCGTCCATGATGGCGACGTAGGGCTTGTCGAAACGAGCGATCGCAGCGTTGAGGATGTACTCCTCGCGCCAGAAGTCCTTCGAGCCGCTGCCGCCTTCTTTGGCGTCGTGATAGATCGAGACGATGTCGCCGCCGGCACACAGACCGCGCTCACCTGCACCGACCAGCAGAACTAGTTCGACGGAGTCGTCCGTGGCCCACTCGTCGAGTTTCGGCGCAATCTGTTGCACCATCGCGTGATTGAGCGCGTTGATGGCTTTCGGGCGGTTCAGGGTGATCCGGCCGACACCGTTCCGAACGTCGAACAGAACTTCGGGCTCTGGCTCTGTCATGCTGCTCCCACAATCGAGCGAGCCACGACGACTCGCATGATCTCGTTGGTCCCTTCGAGGATCTGGTGCACACGAAGATCGCGGACGATCTTCTCGACACCGTACTCGGCAAGATACCCGTAACCACCGAGAAGTTGCAGTGCATTGTTCGCGACCTCGAAGCCGGTGTCGGTGGCGAATCTTTTTGCCATCGCACACAGTTCGACCTTGTCGGGAGCATTGTTCTGCAGTGCGTCCGCAGCTCGCCACAGCATTGTCCGAGCGGCCTCGAGCTCGGTCTTCATGTCCGCCAACCGGAACTGCAGAGCCTGCGCATCGAGAAGCCGGTTGCCGAAGGCCTTGCGCTCGAGCAGATACGCGACCGCCTTGTCGAGTGCACTCTGCGCACCACCGATCGAGCACGCCGCGATGTTCAAGCGACCGCCGTTGAGACCGTTCATCGCGATCCGGAAGCCGCCGCCCTCGTCGCCGAGCACGTTCGCCGCCGGAACCCGCACGTCCTCGAAGATGACCTGCCGAGTGGGTTGGGCATTCCAGCCCATCTTCTTCTCGTTCGCACCGAACGACAAACCCGGTGAGTCCTTCGGCACGATGATCGCCGTGATGCCCTTGGGTCCGGCGTCGCCGGTGCGGACCATCACGACGTAGACATCCGATGTGCCTGCGCCCGAGATGAACTGCTTGACGCCGTTGAGGACATAGTCGTCACCGTCGCGAACTGCTTTGGTGGACAAGGCCGCCGCGTCGGAACCCGCTCCTGGCTCGGTGAGGCAGTAGCTACCCAGCTGATCCATCGAGCAGAGTCCGGGAACCCACTGGCGACGCTGGTCGTCGGTGCCGTAGGTGTCGATCATCCACGTCACCATGTTGTGGATCGAAATATAGGCCGCGATGGACGGATCACCCGTCGCGAGCTGCTCGAAGATCCGCACCGAATCGAGCCGCGTCAGGCCCGATCCGCCGACATCTTCGTTGATGTAGATCCCACCCATCCCGAGACCCGCCGCTTTACGCAGCACATCCACCGGAAAGTGCTTGGCCTGATCCCATTCCACCGCGCTGGGGGCCAGGAACTCGTCGGCGAAATCCCGTGCAGTTTCGTTTATTGCCTGCTCGTCTTCGGTCAATGTGAACATGCGTCAGTCCATGTTGGGGATGACGAAGTGGTTCGACGCAGCAGCCTCTTTGGTGCCGGAAGGCCAACGCTGCGTGACGGTCTTGGTCTTGGTGTAGAAGCGCACCGAGTCCGGTCCGTGCTGGTTGAGATCGCCGAAGCCGGAACGCTTCCAGCCACCGAAGGTGTGGTACGCGATCGGCACCGGGATCGGGACGTTGACGCCGACCATGCCGACCTGGACGCGCGTCGTGAAGTCGCGGGCGGTGTCTCCGTCGCGCGTGAAGATCGAGACGCCGTTGCCGTACTCGTGCTCGGTCGGAAGACGCAGCGCATCCTCGTAATCCTTGGCGCGCACGACGATCAGGACAGGTCCGAAGATCTCTTCCTTGTAGATGCGCATGTCCGTGGTGACCTTGTCGAACAGCGTTGCGCCCGCGAAGAATCCGTTCTCGTGGCCTTCGAGGCGGAAGTCGCGACCGTCGACGACGAGCTCGGCGCCCTCATCGATTCCGATCTGCGTGTAGTCGTTGACACGCTTGAGTGCATCGCTGCCGACGAGCGGCCCGAAGTCCGCATCTTCGTCGTCGGAGCGGCCGATCTTCAGCGTCGCGACGCGTTCCTTGAGCTTGGCGACGAGTGCGTCGGCAGTTTCCTCGCCGACCGGAACCGCTACGGAAATGGCCATGCAGCGCTCGCCGGCCGAGCCGTACGCAGCACCGAGGAGGGCGTCGGCGACCTGGTCGAGATCGGCGTCGGGCATGACGAGAGCGTGGTTCTTGGCGCCACCGAAGCACTGTGCGCGCTTGCCGTTCTTGGCGGCGGTCTCGTAGATGTACTGCGCGATCGGAGTGGAGCCGACGAAGCCGATGGCCTTGACGCGGTCGTCGTTCAGCAGCACGTCGACGGCGTTCTTGCCGCCGTTGACGACGTTGAAGACGCCCGGGGGCAGACCTGCTTCGAGGAACAGTTCGGCGAGCTTGAGCGGCACCGACGGGTCACGCTCGGACGGCTTGAGGATGAACGCGTTGCCGGTCGCGATGGCCGGACCTGCCTTCCACAGCGGGATCATCGCCGGGAAGTTGAACGGGGTGATGCCCGCGACGACGCCGAGAGGCTGACGCATCGAGAAGACATCGATGCCGCCGCCCGCACCCTCGGTGAACTCGCCCTTGAGCAGGTGCGGGATCCCGACGGCGAACTCGACGACCTCGAGGCCGCGCTGGATGTCGCCCTTGGCGTCGGCGATGGTCTTGCCGTGCTCGGACGACAGCAGCCGGGCCAGCTCGTCCATGTCGCGGTTGATGAGCTGCAGGAACTTCATGAGGACGCGGGCGCGGCGCTGCGGGTTCCAGCGGGCCCACTCGACCTGCGCCTGCTCTGCGTCGGCGATAGCGGCCTCGACCTCGGCGTCACTGGCCAGCGGCACGAGCGCCTGAACCTCGCCGGTGTTGGGGTCGAAGACGTCGCCGAAATTGCCGGACTCTCCGGGCACGTGCTTTCCGCCGATGAAATGGGTGAGTTCGCGAGCCATGGGAACGGTCCTAACGATGAGGAGATGTTGTGCGCTCATCCTATAGTCGGACTTCCAAGTAATCAACCATGTGCATGAAAATCCATAGCGGGCTATGTATTTCCATGCACATGGGGCGAAGCCCCCTACAGGCGCGAGTAGAACGCCTTCAGATCCGCGACGGCCTGGGTGACCTCGTGCTCGTCGGACCCCGTTGACCTCATTGCACGCCGGAGGACCATCGAGTCCAGGTCGTCGACGGCGGGCGCGAAGTTCGGCTTCGGCAGCGACGGGAACGGCATGTCGTCGCCGAACCAATCGTCGCGATCCACCTCGACCTCGGCCTCGCCGACACCTTCGATCAACTGGTCCAGGTCGACGCCACGCAAGGTAAGGATCGTCGTCGCCGACGCGTCGATGTGTTCGGCCGCGATGTACATCAGCGCGGCCGCGTGCTTGCACGGCCACCCGTCGTCGGGGCAGGTGCAGTCGAAGTCGAGTTGTCCGCGGTCGTGCGGCAGCAGCGCCGACGCCAATGCCTGCGGAATCGCATTGGACGCGAGCTCGGCCAGCATCCCCGGATTCGACGTCACCCGCGCCATCAGCGCCGCCACCTCGCCCTGCGACAGCGGATCGACCGTCACCGAAGCCGAAAAGGGCTCGAGCTGGCTGCCCTGCACCTCGCCGTAGATCTGGCCGCGCTCGATGCCGAGGTTCAACACCTGTCCCCCACGCGCGTACGTTCGGCCACGCGCGATGCGACCCGGGTCGGCAAGTTCCTCCATCGCCGTCACGAAATGGCGACCCCACCACGTCTCACCGAACGCTCCGCGCTTGTTGCGCGCCTCGATGCCGCCCTTGACCTTTCGCCGTTTTCCGTACTGACTGAAGTCGGCCATCACTCGCCCACCGCATCCTCGCCGAGCCGGAACAGCTCGCGCAGTTCCGCGGTATCCATCTCGGTCACCCAGTTCTCCCCGGTGCCGACGGCCAGATCCGCGAGATCCTGCTTGGACGACAGCATCCCGTCGATGCGCTCCTCGACAGTGCCGACGCACAACAACTTTCGCACCTGCACGTTCTTGCGCTGGCCGATTCGGAAGGCACGGTCGGTTGCCTGATTCTCGACTGCAGGGTTCCACCACCGATCCAGATGCACGACGTGGTTAGCCGCCGTCAGATTCAGGCCTGTACCACCGGCTTTCAGCGACAGCATCATGATGGGCGGGCCATCGTCGCTCTGGAACCGCTCGACCATGCGGTCGCGCTTCGATTTGGTGACGCCGCCGTGCAGGAACGGAACCTCGGTCCCGAATCGCTCGGCGAGGTACGGCGCCACGATGTCACCGAACTCGCGAAACTGCGTGAACAACAACGCTTTCTCGTTGTCGCCCAGCACCGAATCGAGAATGTCCTCCACGAGCCCGATCTTCCCGGACCGATGCTGACCACGCTTGAGCACCGGCGAACCGTCGGACAGGAAGTGTGCGGGGTGATTGCACACCTGCTTGAGCCGCGTCAGCGCCGACAGCACCGCGCCCTTGCGCTTCATCCCCTTCTTGTCGGCGATCTGCTCCAGCATCTCGTCGACGACGGCCTTGTACAGCGCAGCCTGCTCTGCGGTGAGGTTCGACCGCACCGTCATCTCGTTCTTCTCCGGCAGATCCGAGATGACCGACGGATCGGTTTTGACCCGTCGCAGAATGAACGGCGACGTGATGGCGCGCAGCCGCGTCACGGCTCCCTCGTCCCCCTCGCGTTCGATAGGAACCGAGAACCGCTTGCGGAAATCCGACGGCCGACCCAGCATGCCGGGGTTCGCGAAATCCAGAATCGACCGCAGCTCGTCGAGCCGGTTCTCGACCGGGGTTCCGGTGAGCGCCAGCTTGTGCTCGGCCGGGATCGCGAGCGCGGCCCGCGCCTGCGACGTCGCCGAGTTCTTGATGTGCTGCGCCTCGTCGAGAACCACTCGACGCCAAGTCTTTTCCGCAAGTTGCGCACGATCTTTCGCCATCAATGCGTACGTGGTGACGACGAGGTCGTGCTCGGAAATCGCCTTGTCGAGATCGTCACCCTTGTCACGCGCGGGCCCGTGATGGACCAGAACCCGCAGTGCGGGCGTGAACTTGGCCGCCTCACGCTGCCAGTTTCCGACGACGGACATCGGCGCGACGAGCAGCGTCGGCGTCGGGCTCTGCTCGTGCGCGAGAAGCGACAGCACCTGCAGCGTCTTCCCGAGGCCCATGTCGTCGGCCAGCACAGCACCGAGACCGAGCCGGCTCATGAACACGAGCCAGTCCAAACCGCGGCGCTGATAGGGCCTGAGCACTGCGTCGACACCGTCGGGCGTGGGAATCTCCTCGGGGGACGCACCCGGATCCAGCAGCGTCGCAGCCCACCCCGTCGCCTGGATGTCCTCGACGGGCGCCGGCGGTGGTTCCTCAAGTGTCATCTCCCGGACGAGCTTGCCGAGCGTGGTGCCGTCGCCGTGATGCTCCGCGACATATCGTGCAGCCCTGGCGAGTTGACCGCCGTCGGCCATCACCCATTTTCCGCGAAGCTTGACCAGGTCGCCCTTGGACACGGCCAGGCGATTCATTTCCGCCTCGGTGAGGACCATGTCGCCCAGTTGCAGCTGCCAGTCGTACGAGACCAGCTCGTTCATTCCGACAGCTCGGTTCTCCGCGGCCTTCGTCACCGGCACGTCGACGCGCAACCGCATCGACGGATCGAGTCGGGTCCACGCACGCGGCAGCAGAACCGCGACACCTGCGGACTGCAACGCCTTCGCACCATGTTCGACGAGGTCGATCACGACCGACGTCGGCAGCAACAGATCGAGCGTGCCCTCGTTCGACGGCAGATCCCGCAGCCTCGGATACGCCGTGACGGCTTCACCGAGTTTGCGTACCGCGGTGGACAACAACGTCGCATCGACGCGGCGGTTCATCGGAACCGGTACGGGCGCTTCACCATCCGCGCGCAGGCACACCTGCAACGTCCAGAGGGCCTCGTCCTCCTCGTCGTCGGGTTCGAGAAGACGCAACACGAGCGACGGCTCGTCGACGGTCAAGCTTGCCCGCCACTTGTCGAGCAGCGTGGCGGTCTCCTGGGTGCCCGTCGTGTACGGCTCGTCGTGGACGAGTGCCGTCCACATCGGGTGTTCCGTGCCTGGCTTACCGAGGATCGACCGGACGATGGGATCGGTGAGCTCGTCGACGATGTTGCCGAGCAACTGCTTCGGCCTGCCCTCGGACCGCAGCACCGACGGCATCATGACCGCCAGCTCGCTGATCCACGCACGTTGACGTTCGCCGCCGACAAGTTTCCACCGCGGCCACCACTGCCCGTCGGCGCGTATCAACGACGGCACGACGCGTCCCGCCTTCGCCCATGCCTCGATCCCGTGCGCCACATGGCCGAGATAACGCAGATCCCCGGAGATCCCAGCGTGCGACGACGGGGTGCGCAGCAACAGAGCCGCGGCATTCGACGGTGCGAGAGCGATGGCCGGAATCTTCGCCTTCTTCGTCTCTCCCCCGGCCGAGGGGAACGTGACCGTCGCACTCGCCCGAAAAGACTTGGTCAACGCGCGCGCATGGGCGGCAGGGAGTTCAGGTTCATTCCCGGCGGATATCTCGTCGTCCCACAGCAACAGCCCCGAATTCGGGGACCAGAGACCGTGCAGCATCTGTCCATCCAACCAGGGCTCACGAGGCCCGGGTGCGCGAGTCCCAGCGTCCGGCCACCGGTCCGACAAACCAGGATGTTCCAGTTGCGCCCTCCGCGGCGTTGTTTTCCTGATCCAAGGGCCGCAAGCGGGACATCTGGCCCGCCCTCTGCCCGTCGAATCGGACAATGAGGCAAAGTGGATGCATGATCGCGTATGGATTCAGCGAGTACGGTGGCCCCGAAACCGAGTACTTTCTCGACATTCCGATCCCGGACCCAGGACAGGGACAGCTGCTGATCGCAGTGCACGCCGCAGGCGTGAATCCCGCCGACTGGAAGGTCAGGTCCGGCAATCGCAAGGACACCGTGCAGACGGTGCTACCTGCGGTTCTCGGTCGAGAAGTAGCAGGAACCGTCGTCCAGGTCGGCACACACGTCGACGGGTTCTCGGTCGGAGATCAGGTGTTCGGTGCGACGGCGTCGGGTCACGGCGGATACGCGCAATACACCGTTCTCAACGCCGCCAACGCCGCGCACAAACCGGACTCCGTGTCGTTCGCCGTGGCAGCGACACTCCCCGTGGCAGCAGGCACGGCCTACGACGCGCTGGACCACCTGGCACTGCACAAGAAAGACACTCTGGTGGTACTCGGAGCAGGCGGCGGGGTCGGTTCGGCGGCGCTGCAGTTGGCGCATGCCGACGGAATCTCCACGATCGGCGTCGCGAGCGAGGGCAAGAAGGAGTGGATCGAGAGCCTGGGCGCGAGGTTCGTCGCATCGGGCACACCGCTCGGCGGCACTGCCGACGGCATCTTCGACCTCGTCGGCGGCGACGTCCTGCGCGACGCCGCGACGCGCACCGCACCCGGCGCGCCGATCGTCAGCGTCGCCGACCCCATGCTGGCGACGTCGCTCGGCGGCTCGGGTGTCACCCGGGATCGCAGTGCCGCAGCCTTCACCCGGCTCGCCGAACTGGTGGCATCGGGGGTTCTGAAGCCGCGCGTCGAGAACGTGCTCCCGCTCGAACGTGCCGGTGACGCACTCGCGCTCGTCGAGACCGGCCATGCGACAGGAAAGGTCGTCATCGAGGTCAGCTGAACGTGTCGGACCCGTAGGGCACACTTCTACGCAGAACTGGAACTGACGATTGGGTGTGTGTGAAGAAGCTGCGTATTGCGCTGCTGTTGGTGGTCGTCACGTTGGTGATGTCGGCGTTCGGGTCCTGTGACACGTCGGATATTCCGGGTTTCTCTGCGCCGCCGCCGGCTCCCGGAAGCCCCACGCGCACACAGATAGACGAGCTTCTCGCCCAGGTGCAGGTCGTCGCCGCGCGGCCCGACGCATTCGGTTACGAGCGCGGATGCAAGAGCGGTCAGGGTTGTGTCTTCGGCCCGGCGTGGACCGACGACTACGACGGCCCCGGTGGGCACGACGGCTGCGGCACTCGCGACAACGTCCTCGCCAAGGACATGACCGATCTCGTGTTCAAGAACGGAACGCGTAACTGCGTCGTGCTGGAAGGCACTCTCGCGGACCCGTATTCGGGGACCGTCATGACGTTCAGCAAATCCGACGCGAGCAAGGTCCAGATCGATCACGTCTACCCGCTGTCCGCGGCGTGGGACATGGGAGCCAACGGGTGGCTTCCGGAGAAGCGCGTTCGCTTCGCCAACGACATCGACTTCAATCTCATGGCCGTCAACGGCAGCGACAACCAGTCGAAGAGCGACAAGACGCCGTCGCACTGGCTTCCGCCGAACGAGGCGTACCACTGCTTCTATGCCGGCAAGTATCTGTCCGTCGCGGCACAGTACGGGCTGCCGATCACCCAGGCCGATCAGCGAACACTTGCCGACATCTCCGCAACGTGCTGAGCGCGTAATGTACTGACAATGTCTCGCAGCTTCCTGAACCGTGAAACTCAGCTCTGCATGTCGCTGTCGGCGCGACCGAGCAACATCGGCACGCGGTTTCACAACTACCTGTACGACGAGCTCGAGCTGAACTTCGTCTACAAGGCATTCACGACGACGGATCTGCCCGCCGCGATCGGCGGCGTCCGCGCGTTGGGCATCCGCGGCTGCGCGGTGTCGATGCCGTTCAAGGAGGACGTCATCGCGTTGGTCGACGTGATGCACGATTCGGCGAGCGCAATCGAGTCGGTCAACACCATCGTCAACGACGACGGCGTCCTGCACGCCTACAACACCGACTACCAGGCCGTCGCGAATCTGCTTGCGTCGTCGGGCTTCTCGACGGACTTCTCCGTAGCCGTGACCGGAAGCGGAGGCATGGCCAAGGCAGTCGTTGCGGCACTGCGGGATTCGGGGTTCACCCGAGGGACGGTCGTCGCGCGAAACGCCGAGACGGGTCCTGCGCTGGCGTCGGCCTACGGTTACGAGTGGTCCGCAGAGGCAGTCTCGGCCGACCTTCTCGTCAATGTGACGCCGGTGGGTATGGCAGGCGGTCCCGACGCCGACGCGTCGCCGTACTCCGACGCGCAGATCGAGTCGGCACAGGCGGTGTTCGACGTCGTGGCGATGCCGTCGGAGACGCCGTTGATCGTGAAAGCGCGCGCGGCCGGAAAACCAGTCGTGACCGGCGCCCAGGTCATCGCACTGCAAGCGGCCGAGCAGTTCGTGCTCTACACCGGAGTTCGGCCGTCGGACGACCAGATCCAGCGGGCGTCCGAGTTCTCCCGACGGTGACGCACGAGGGGCCACTGCAGCCCGTCCTGGCCGGTGTCGTGGCCGCGCTCGTCGGATTCACGAGTTCGTTCGCGGTCGTTCTCACCGGCCTCCGCGCTGTCGGAGCCTCGCCTGCCGATGCCGCGTCGGGACTTCTCGCGATCTGTGTGACACAAGCCCTCGGCATGCTGTATCTGTCGCGACGGTATCGACTGCCCATCACGCTGGCCTGGTCGACGCCCGGAGCTGCGTTGCTCGCCGGGACCGGAACGGTCGCCGGCGGATGGCCTGCCGCGGTGGGCGCGTTCGTCGTGGTCGGTGTGCTCGTGGTGACGACGGGCCTGTGGCCGTGGCTCGGGGCGTTGATCACGTCGATTCCGACGTCGCTCGCCCAGGCGATGCTCGCGGGCGTCCTGCTTCCTCTGTGTCTGAAGCCGGTGACCGCGTTCGCGGCGTCGCCTGCCGTCATCGCCCCGGTCGTGCTCGTGTGGCTTGTACTGCAACGCTTCTCGAAGCGGTGGGCCGTGCCCGCGGCGTTCGGTGTGGCCGCGATCGTCATCGCTGTCGACGTCGTGGTCGAGGATCGCGTTCCGAGCGCGTCCGACTTGATTCCACACATCGCTCTGACGGCACCCGCGTGGACGTGGCAGGCGATCATCGGGATCGCCCTGCCGCTCTACATCGTCACGATGGCGTCGCAGAACATCCCGGGAATGGCCGTCATGAAATCCTTCGGGTACGACGTTCCATGGCGACCCTCGATGAGTGTCACGGGAATCGGCACGGTACTCGGAGCGCCCTTCGGCGGGCACGCCATCAATCTCGCCGCGATCAGCGCAGCACTCGCCGCCGCACCCCAGGCGCATCCGGATCCGAAGCGGCGGTGGATCGCCGCGTCGTCCGCCGGGTGGTTCTATCTCCTTCTCGCGCTGTGCTCGGCGGCAGTCGCGACGCTCGTCGCTGTTGCACCTGCGGGCGTCGTCGAAACGGTTGCGGGCCTTGCCTTGCTGGGCACACTCGCCGCCTCGCTCGCCGGAGCGCTGAAGGACGAGAGTTCACGGGAGGCTGCGGTTCTGACGTTCGTCATCGCGGCGTCGGGAATCGGCATCTTCGGCATCGGCTCGGCGTTCTGGGCGCTCGTCGTCGGCCTCGTGATTCGCTGGGTCCTGAAGCCGAAACCGATAGAGTAGGCCGATATGACAGCTTCTGCCGGTCAGCGCGCCGAACACAACACCGCAGCCGACTACCCGGCCCTCTGGCCCGTCGCGACGCGATGGGACGACAACGACCACTACGGGCACGTCAACAACGTCACCTACTACTCGTACTTCGACACCGCGGTGAACGGTTGGCTCATGTCGACCACCGGGGTCGACATTCGGGACCTTCCGGCGATCGGCGTCGTCGCCGAGACGTCGTGCCGATACAGGCGCGAACTGTCGTTCCCCGACCGACTTCAGGTGGGACTGTCCGTCGAGAAACTGGGCACGCGCAGCATCGTCTACTCGCTCGCGCTGTTCCGCGAGAGCGACGAGGACGAACTACAGTTGGCGGCGACGGGCAGGTTCGTACACGTCTACGTCGACGCCACCACCCGCACGCCGGTGACTATTCCCACCGAGATCGAGGCTGCCGCACGCACTCTCGTGGTACCGAGCTAGAGACCGATGTCGTCGGCGATCGATGTCGCGCGCGCGAGGATGTCGTCGACCAACGTCGTCGTGGGTGCGCCCGCAGCGGCACGGTTGCGCGCGTCGGCCTCGGCGCGGCGCATCACCCCTTCGGCGATGATCGCCAGCTTCCACAGTGCGAGCACCTGCCAGTAGTCCGCCGCGGACACGTCGCGGCCGGTGGACCGCGCGTATTCGGCGACCAGCTCGGCGCGCGTCGGGAAACCCGGAAGAGTCGACGCCATGAACGGGCCGGCGACATCGTCACCAGCCTCCGGCCAGTACGCGAGCAGACCGCCGAGGTCGGCCAGCGGATCGCCCAGCGTGCACAACTCCCAGTCGACGACGGCCACGATCGACCCGTCCGTCCGAGACGTGATGACGTTGTTCAAGTGGAAGTCGCCGTGCACGAGCGAAAGTTCGTGCTGTTCAGGTGCATTGGCCGCGAGACGCCTCGCAAGCGAATCGATCGCGGACACGTCGCGCGTCTTCGTGTGCTCCCACTGCGTCGTCCACCGCTTGAGCTGCCGCTGCGCGTAAGGCTTGTGACTGGCCAGATCGAGCAACCCGACACTCTCGAGGTCCACCCGGTGGATCTCGGCGAGCGCATCGGCCATGCCGAGGCCGACGGCGCGTCGAACATCGGTATCGGTTGTGTTCGCGACGGCGACGGAGTCGATCACGACACCGTCGACGTGACTCATCAACACCAGTGGAACGTCCGAGACCGCTGGGTTCTCCGACAGCGCCAACATCTTGGGAACCGGAACTGCCGTGTTCTGCAGAGCGGACAGAATCCGATACTCACGAACCACGTCGTGAGCCGACGCCAGAAGCGTGCCGAGCGGGGGCCGTCGCAGAACCCACCGCGACCCACTGGCGTCGGAGACCGCGAAGGTCAAATTGGATTGGCCGTTACCGATTCGCTGGAAGTTCAGCGGCGAGACCGCTCCGATTCCCAGCGACCCGATCCACTCCGACACCGCGGATTCGTCGACGCCTGCAGACGGCATTCAGTCCCCTTCTCACGACTACTCGTATCCCGAGTGGATGGTAGCCACTCGGGATACGTTCAGGGTCGTGATCGAAAAGGGTTGCTCAGCTTGCGCGCAGGAAAGAGGGAGAGTCCGACGCTCCCGCCGACGTCGTGTCACGACGGGCAGCGATCTCGTCGACATCCCCGACGAGAAGCGCGACGAGAGCCTCCGGCTCGCTGATCCAGGCCTGTGCCATTGCCCGAAGCTCGGACGACACGAAGAACCCGCTCATCTCCAACGCCCCAATCCACTCCGCCACCACCTCGGTGGTCGGTTCGGGGAGAGCGCTACGGTCGAGCCGAGCGACGTCGAACTCGTAACAGAAGAAGGCGCGCATCATGTCCAGCTGGCCCTGCGACAGCGAGGGCCCGGCCTCGGAGGGGGCCTCGACGGCAGGGGGTGCATCTGCCAGAGCGGGTGCATCTGCGAGAGTCATGGTTTCTCCTTCGATCGGCTTCGCTGAGCAATCGGCGTCGTTGCGCGACCACTTTCTGTGCGAGATCCGGTCAGTGCAATGTCCGGTCAGCCACGAGGCTGGACGTGCCCGGTACCGTTTTCAGATCGTTACGATCGTCGGTGTAACGATTTCTCAGTTGTCCGCGATGCTTCGAAGCTACGCTCTGCCCAACCCGCACCACCAGACCAAACCGGATGATGTGATAAGCGTCACAGTTTGTCTTTCCATCCAGTCACTTTCCAGTTACGAATCATCTGTCACGCTCGCCCGTTTCCGGAGGGACCGCCCCGATCCGTCGAATAGATGCAGGTAGCGTGGTTTCACGTGGTGAACGAAGCAACGACCCTCCCTGTTCGCCTACGCCGGGCCCGAGCAGCGATATTCGGCGTGTTCGCGGTCAACGGTTTCGTCTTCGCTATCTGGGTCGTGCACATCCCCAGCGTCGAAGATCGCGTCGGGATTTCGCATGCCACGCTCGGGTCACTGCTGCTCGTTCTCGGAGCCGGCGCGATCGTCGGGATGCAGACGGCGGGCCCTTTGTCGGACCGCTTCGGGAGTAACCGTCTCGTGACCATCGCGGGCATCGTGTTGTCGATCGCCGTGATGGGTCCCGCTCTGTCGACGAGCCCCATGGCGCTCGCGGCGTCACTGTTCGTGTTCGGGATGTTCAACGGTGCGCTGGACGTGTCGATGAACTCCCAAGCCGTCGACGTCGAGCGTCTCTACGAGCGACCGATCATGTCCGCGTTCCATGCCTTGTTCTCCGTGGGCGGTGTCGTCGGTTCACTCGTCGGCGCGGCGACGCTGGCCGCCGGCGTGCGCATCGAGGTCTCGATGGGCGCAGCGGCGATACTGGGCATCGCGTCGATCATGGTCTGCAGCCGCTTCCTGCTCCAGGCGTCCGAACACATCGCAGAGACACACGACGCGCCCGGCGGGAAGTTCACCCCTCGGGTCCTCACGCTCGGTGCGCTCGCGTTCTCCCTGATGTTGGCCGAAGGCGTCGCCAACGATTGGAGCACCCTGCAGGTCAAGGAACACCTCGACACCGCCGACGGCACGGCAGCGTTGGCGTTCGGATTCTTCGCCGCGATGATGACGGTCGGTCGATTCTGCGCGGACCGCGTCAGCGCGAGGTTCGGGCCCGTCGCCGTCGTGCGGTACGGAAACCTGATCGCGGCCGTCGGGATGCTGGCGGTCTTCTCGTCCGAGTGGCTGCCGCTCACCCTCGCCGGATGGGCGGCGTTCGGGCTCGGGTTGTCCGGCAGCATTCCGCAGATCTTCACCAGCGCGGGAAACCTGGGGTCCGGTCCGTCCGCAACCAACATGTCCCGCGTCGTCGGGATGGGGTACGTGGGTCTGCTCGCCGGGCCCGCCCTCATCGGGTGGCTGTCACATGCGATCCCGCTCACGACCGCGATGCTGGTGCCCTTGGCTCTGACGGTCGTCGCGGCCGCGTCGGCCGGCACTGTGAGACCGCCCCGAACGCACGTTCCCCAGTAGCCTCACGGCCGCTTCACATGCCGCGTTCAGACTCCTGCTGCATCCTCTAGAGTCGTGTCGCTTATGAATGAGGGGGTGTTCGGGGTATGAGCGCAGATACGGACAGCATGGAGCTCGTCGAGCTCGAGGAATCCGAGCTGTACGAGGAGGATTCGGACGCGATCGCACGGCGTCGACGAATACTGGCGAGAGTCGTCGCCGTCGGTGCGGCGGTCGCAGGACTGATCGTCCTGCTCGCGGTATTACCGTTGGCCGGCATCGACTATCCGCACTCGCGGGCCGTCGTTCCGAGTCTGGTGAGTCCGTCGGACGCTGTGCTGACGGCGTTCGGCATCACGCCGGTTCTCGTGGCCGTCGCGGCGCTGACCGTCGTCGCGTTGATGCGAAAACTTCCGTACGGGATCGGGGCGGTCATCACGCTCGTGATCGGCGCGTCTCTGACGACCGCCGGAGTTCGCGCGTGGGCGAACGGCTGGGTTCCGGCGTCGGCGTTACCGAACGGCTACGTCACGGCTGCGGTCGCACTCGTGTGCGCGACGACGCTCGTGGCGTCGAGCAGATTCCTGCCGATGGTGTGGGGGCTGGGCGGTGTCGGAGCTGCGACGGTATGCGCGGCTGCGGTCATCGGAGGCGCTACGTCGGTCGTGGGAGTTCTGACCACTGTGCTGATCGTGCTGGGCTGGTGGGCCGCGTCGTCGGCAGTGATGGTCTACTCCCCCGTCGCAGCGGAACGGGAGAAGCAGAATCCGTTCGATACTGCGGCGCTCGCGTTTCGCAGGATGCGCTAGCGCGCCTGTGCGTGCGTAGTTTGCCTATGGACCAACTACGCACGCACGGGCAGCGAAGCTGCACTACAGAGCTTTGAGCTCCTCGATGACCGAGTTGACGGACTTCTTGGCGTCACCGAACAGCATCGACGTGCGATCTGCAGTGAACAGCGGATTGTCGATACCGGCATAGCCGGAACTCATCGACCGCTTGAGCACGATCACCGAACGAGACTCGTCGACATTGAGGATCGGCATCCCATGAATCGGCGACGACGGATCATTACGCGCCGCCGGATTCGTGACATCGTTCGCACCGATCACGATGGTGACATCGGTGCGATTGAACTCACCGTTGATGTCGTCCATTTCCTTCATCGCGTCGTACTCGACATCCGCCTCCGCCAGAAGCACATTCATGTGCCCCGGCATACGACCGGCGACCGGGTGGATCGCGTACTTGACCTCCACACCCTTGCTCTCGAGGATCGACGCCATGTCCTTGACCGCATGCTGCGCCTGCGCCACCGCGAGCCCGTACCCGGGAACGACGATGACCTGCGAGGCGTACGCCATCTGAATCGCCGCATCCGCAGCCGAGGTGGACCTGACCGTGCCGCCCTCATCCCCCGGACCGCCCGCAGCAGCAGCGCCGCCGCCACCGAACGACCCGAACACGATCGCCGGGATCGAGCGGTTCATCGCCGTCGCCATCAGATTCGTCAGAATCGAACCCGACGCACCGACGATCATGCCCGCCACGATCATCGCGGTATTGTTCAGCGCCAAACCAGCTGCGGCAGCCGACAATCCAGTCAACGCGTTCAGCAGAGAAATCACGACAGGCATGTCCGCGCCGCCGATCGGGAACACCACGAACAAGCCCATCAGACCCGCCGCGATCAACACCACGACGATGGTCCACCACGCCGTACCACCACCCGGGGTCGCTTCGATGCCGATGTAAATCGACACCGCGACCGCCAGCACCAACAACACGATGTTGGTGAGCTGGAAGATGCGCGCGTTCTTCACGAACGCCTTCTCCACGTTCTTGTTCAGCAGTTCCTGCAGCTTGAGGAACGCCACCAGCGAGCCCCAGAACGACACCGAACCGATGATCGCCGCGAACAACGAACCGACGACGATGTGGACCGTCGGCTCCTCACCGTGATGGAACACCGAGAACCCGTCGGTCTCGATGAATTCGGCCCACGCGATCAACGCGACGGTGCCGCCGCCCACACCGTTGAACAGAGCCACCAACTGCGGCATCGCCGTCATCTTGGTGCGCTTGGCCGGCGGAACACCCAACAGCACACCGATCCCCAGACCGGCCGCGATGAGAATCCAGTTGATCGCGGCCGCGTCGCGCACCTCGATCAGGGTCGCGACGACGGCGATACCCATACCGACCGCCGCGATCCAGTTACCGCGCACCGCGGTCTTCGGGCCCGTCAGACCCATCAGACCGTAGATGAACATCGCAAACGCGACGATGTAGAGAATGTTGACCAGGTTGTTCATCAGGAATCAGCACCCTTCTCGACTGCAGCGGCAGGTGCCTTCTTGGACTTGAACATTCCCAGCATGCGATCGGTGACCAGGAAGCCACCGACGACATTCAAGGTGCCGAAGATCAACGCGACGAACGCGATGATCCGCACACCCCACGACGCATCCTCCGGCAACCGGCCGAGCACGATCAGAGCGCCGAGCACGACGATGCCGTGAATGGCGTTGGTACCCGACATCAACGGCGTGTGCAGCGTGTTCGGGACCTTGGAGATGACAGCGAAGCCGACGAAGCCGGCCAAGACAAGAATCGCGATGTTCGCGAGCAGAGAGGTGTACATCAGTTCTCGGCCTTCCGGGTGACGCAGGACTGCGCGAGGACCTCGTCCGAGAAGTCGGGCGCCACAGCCCCGTTCTCGTCGAGCAACAACTCCAGCAGCGCGGACACGTTCTTCGAATACAGCTCACTGGCATGCTCGGGCATCGTCGCCGGCAGATTCAGCGGCGAAGCGATGGTCACGTCGTGCTTGACGACGGTCTGCCCCGGCTCGGTCAACTCGCAGTTACCGCCCGTCTCACCGGCAAGATCGACCACGACACTGCCAGGCTTCATGCCCTCCACCGCAGCAGCGGTCACCAAGCGCGGCGCGGGACGACCCGGCACCAACGCGGTGGTGATCACGACGTCGAAACCCTTGATCGCCTCTTCCAGAGCCTGCTGCTGCTGCGCACGCTCGTCCTCGGTGAGCTCACGGGCGTAACCGCCCTCACCGGCAGCGTCGATACCCAGATCGAGCCACTGCGCACCGACCGAGCGGACCTGATCGGCCACCTCCGGGCGCACGTCGTAGCCGGTCGGGCGGCCACCGAGCCGCTTCGCCGTCGCCAAGGCCTGCAGGCCAGCGACACCGACCCCCAGCACCAGGACAGTGGCCGGCTTGACGGTGCCGGCCGCGGTGGTGAGCATCGGGAAGAACCGCGTCGACTCCGACGCCGCGAGAATCACCGACTTGTAGCCTGCGACATTGGCCTGCGAGGACAACGCGTCCATCACCTGGGCGCGGGAGATACGCGGAATCGCCTCCACCGCGAACGCCTGCACACCCGCATCCGACAACGCGCCGATCTTGTTGTCGGCGTTACGCGGCGCCAGGAAACCGATCAACGTAGACCCGGACTTCAGCTTGGCGATCTCCGCATCGGTCGGAGGCGCGACCTTGACCACTACATCGGCCGACCACGCATCACCGATCTCCGCGCCCGCCGAGGCGTACAGCTCGTCCGGAATCAGCGCCTGCACACCCGCGCCGGACTCGACGACGACATGCACACCCTTGCCGACCAACGACGCCACGACCTTCGGCACCAACGCCACCCGGCGCTCGCCATCTCCGGACTCGCGCACGACGCCGACACGCGTCGTCACCCCGCTGCTCGTCCCGCTCTCTGTGCTCTGCGATGTATCCAATTCTCCGACTTTCCTAAGTTGAATGGTGCCTGTGGATCGGCGAACGGGGGTAACCGTGCGGCGAAGAGGCGGAGCCCAGCGTCAAGGCACAAGGTCACTGATGATAGCCAGAGTAGGCATCCCTTAGGTAACCCACGCCACAGAGTTTTCGACTCTGAATCGAATCCGAAGCGGCCCCACGTGCGCCTAAGCAGCATGTTGTGATCGACATCATACGACGCGAAGCATCTACAGTTGCGGCCGTGGCCCACAACGAGGAGGACGACCGGTGAAGCTGTTCCTGGCGTCGTACCGCTTCGGCGCGCATGCCGAGAAATTCGTCGCGATGACGGGAACGCCCGGGCGCATCGCCGTCATCGCGAATGCCGCCGACAGCTGGCCGGATGCAGCGCGCGCATCGGCGGTCACGAGTGAAGTGCGGGGCCTTCGAGAACTCGGATTCAGTCCCGAGGAGCTCGATCTGCGGTCCGGCGACGTCGAATCCGCGCTCGATTCCGTTGCTGCAGTGTGGGTTCGAGGCGGGAACACGTTCGTGCTTCGGTCACGCCTTCGTCTCTCCGGGGCCGACGAAGAGATTGCCCGACGCGTCCGCGACGGCAGGCTCGTGTACGGCGGCTACAGCGCCGGCGCGTGTGTCGCGTCGCGTTCGCTGCGAGGAATCGAGGCTGCCGACGACCCGAACGAGGTTCGGCCCACGACCGGCTCCGACGTCGTCTGGGACGGGCTCGGATTCGTCGACGTGGCGCTGATTCCGCATTTCGGATCGATACTCGACGACACGCAGACGGGTGCAGTGATGGTCGACCGATACAGCCGCGACGGGACGCCCTACCTCACTCTCGACGACGACCAGGTCTTGCTCGTCGACGGCGATCGCCAGGAGAGGCTCTAGCCGGACTGCGCGAACGGTGCCAGACGGTCGAGCGAGATCCACGCCATGTCGCAGCGCTTGCGGGTCATCTCGTCGGCGTCGACGAGAAGGATGTCGAGCAACAAGCGCGGTTGACGCTTCCACTGAGTTCGCGCGTCGGCGATGGTTGCACCGTCGAACAGCCCCGAGTGCTCGAGCGCCTCCACCCATTCGCGGACGTCGCCGCGGTGCAGAGTTTCCAGGGTGTCGTAATCGATTCCGCCGCCTTGGAATTCGTACGAGAACATCGCGGCCACGTAATCCCACGACGTGCTGTGTGGATTCATCATGCTGGGCCTCCTTCATTCCACTTGCTGGGACGCTAGACCCCCGAGCCACACGATTCCGTGTCGTCGCCGCATCGATCAGGTAACAGAAGTGACTGATGTGACGATTGGGACTGACGCGCGGCTCGATGCGTCGGGCAGATCCGGCGTCGAATCGGTAGGGTCACTGCTCGTGTGGAAGCGTGGAATTCGCGTCGGCGCCTGCGTGCTGGTGGTCGTCGCGGCCGGATGCGGAACCTCGCCGCAGGACTCCGAGGACACGGCAACGACAACCCGGGTGCCGACACCCTCCACCGAGGAACTGTTCGTCGGCGAGTGCGGGTCGATGACCGACGCGCAACTATCCGACATCACCGCAGTTCCCGGCCTCACCGCGATTTCCAAGAACGGAATTCGGTGCCGCTGGGAAGCCGCCGACAGCGGCGCGTACGCGATGTTCACGTGGTACCGAGGCAGCCCTATCGCCCGCGAACGCACCGTCGCCCAATCCATCGGGCGCGAGATCGGGGTCATCGACGCCGACGGGCACCCAGGGTTCACCGCGAAGGGCAACGACGCATCGTGCGAGGCCGGGGTGGAATCCGGAGACGGGTTTCTGCATTGGTCGGTCAACTACGTGTACGCGACGCCTCCACGCGACATCTGTGAGGTAGTCACCGATCTCGCCCGTGCCACCGTGGCCAACGCGAAGTAGGAGCGCCGGACATGAAACGCCTTCTGATCGCAGCCGCGTCGTCGATGGCTCTGCTCGCCGGCTGCAGCACTGCCATCACCGGAACACCGACAGCCGAGGGCTTCGGACCGAACCCGGAATTCGACAAGCTCCTGCAGGAATGCACGGCCGTCCCCGACGACAAGATCGCCGAAACCGTGCAGGCGGACGCGGTGTTCCAGTACTTTTTCGGGGCCGTGTGCATGTGGGACGGCACCGGCCCGTCGGGGATCGTCGACGTCACGTTCGCATGGTTCGAGAACAATTCCCTCGGACGCGAGAAAACCCTGGCAGAGGAAGTCGGATACACCGTAGAGGACGCCTCGGTGGCCGGTGCCACTGCGTTTCTGTCGCGACGACCTGCGGATCCGGCGTCGTGCGGCATCACCGCGGCATATTCCGGGACGATCACGTGGTGGGTTCAGTACCGCAGTGGCGCGGGCGACCCGTGCGGCGCCGCGACTCGGCTCGCAGAATTGACGCTCCAGCGAAACCAGTGACGCCGTACGGCTCCTGCCAATAGTGTTTCTTCACATGACGCACTCTTTCGACGCGGCTCTCGCCGAGCTGCGAGACCTGCTCGCCGACGGGGCCGTGCTCGTCGATCCCGATGTGACCGAGCGCTACCGCCAGGACTGGGCGAAGGACCCGAACGCAGGTACCCCGATCGCCGTGGTCCGGGCGCGCACCACCGCCGACGTCCAGAGCGTCATGAAATGGGCAGGCACACATGGCGTTTCCGTCGTACCGCGTGGTGCCGGGTCCGGATTGTCCGGCGGCGCAACGGCAGTCGACGGTGGCATCGTGTTGACGACCGAGTTGATGCGCGACATCACTGTTGATCCGGTGACGCGCATAGCCGTCGTACAGCCTGGTCTGTTGAACGCCGAGGTGAAGAAAGCCGCAGCCGAACACGGTCTGTGGTACCCACCCGATCCGTCGTCGTTCGAGATGTGTTCGATCGGTGGCAACGCGGCGACCAACGCGGGCGGTCTGTGCTGCGTCAAGTACGGCGTGACGACGGACTACGTTCTCGGCCTCGAAGTCGTGCTTGCCGACGGTACCGCCGTGCGCTTGGGCGGGCCGAGACTGAAAGACGTTGCGGGACTGTCGTTGACGAAACTGTTCATCGGTAGCGAAGGCACGCTGGGGATCATCACCGAGATCACCGTCCGACTGATTCCCGCGCAGCCGCCGGCGAGTACCGTCGTCGCGTCGTTCTCGTCGGTGCGGGATGCGACGACGGCCATCCTCGCCATCACCCGATCACTTCGTCCCGCGATGCTCGAATTCATGGACCGCGCGTCGATCGGTGCCGTCGAGGACGCGATGAACATGGGACTCGACCGCGACGCGCACGCCATGCTGATCGCCCGCTCGGACTCCCCCGGCGCCGACCGTGACCGCGAGATCGAGATCATGGCCAGCGCCTGCACCGCAGCCGGAGCGTCGGACGTCTTCACCACCGACGACCCGGAGGAAGGCGAAGCGTTCGCTGCCGCACGACGTTTCGCGATTCCGGCCGTCGAACGTCTCGGCAGCCTGCTGCTCGAGGACGTCGGAGTGCCGCTACCCGCGCTGCCCGATCTCGTCGAAGGGATCGAACGGATCTCCGAGAAGTACGACGTGCTGGTCGCGGTCATCGCACACGCCGGCGACGGAAATACGCACCCGCTCATCGTGTTCGACCCGTCGGACGCGGACATGGAACGGCGCGCGAACCTCGCGTTCGGGGCGATCATGGATCTGGCGATCTCGTTGGGCGGCACCATCACCGGCGAACACGGCGTGGGTCGACTCAAGAAGGCGTGGCTGCCGGATCAGGTCGGCGAGGACGTCATGAAGCTAACCCAGCGAATCAAGACGGCCCTCGACCCGGACGGCATCCTGAATCCGGGGGCTGTGCTGTAGGCAGCTTCGCTGCATGTGCATGGAAATACGTAGCCCTCTATGTATTTCCATGCACATGGGGTATTACCTTCTCCCCGTAGGCCTCCAGCGTCTCGGACTTGTTGTCGTGCTGCAGGTAGACCGCGAACTGATCGACGCCGAGCTTCCGAAGATCCTTCAGCTTCGCCACGTGCTCGGCGGGGCTGCCGAGGAGACAGAACCGATCGATCACCGAATCCGGGACGAACTCGGCGTGGGTGTTGCCCGCCTTGCCGTGCTCGCTGTAGTCGTAACCGGTGCGCGCGTCTATGTAGTCGGTCAACGCGTCGGGCACGCCGCCACCGTGGTGTCCGTAGCGGGCAACGATGTCGGCGACGTGGTTGCCGACCATGCCGCCGAACCACCGGACCTGATCGCGTGCGTGGGCCAACGCCTCCTCACTGCCGTCGGTGACGTACGCGGGTGCCGCGACACAGAACTTGATCGACGACGGGTCCCGCCCGGCCGCGTCGGCAGCAGCGCGCACCCGGCCGATCATCCACGACGCGATGTCGGGGTCGGCGAGCTGCAGAATGTAACCGTCGGCGACCTCGCCCGTCAGGTCAAGCGCTTTGGGCCCGTAGGCCGCGACCCAGACGTCGAGAGTCGACCCGTGAGCCCACGGGAAGTGGACGCTGGTGTCACCGAGGTTCACGGTTCGCCCGTTGGCCAGCTCTCTGATGACGTGGATCGACTCACGAAGCGTCGCAAGAGTCGTCGGCTTCTCACCGAGTGTCCTGACGGCCGAATCACCCCGGCCGATACCGCAGATCGTCCGGTTGCCGTACATCTCGTTGAGTGTCGCGAACGTGGACGCCGTGACCGTCCAGTCTCGCGTTGCGGGATTGGTGACCATCGGCCCGACCATCACTCGACGCGTCTCCGCGAGAATCCGGCTGTGAATGACGTACGGCTCCTGCCACAGCAGGTGCGAGTCGAACGTCCACACGTGCGTGAATCCGTGTGTCTCTGCACGACGAGCGAGATCGACGACGCGCGACGACGGTGGCGTGCACTGAAGGACCACTCCGATATCCATGTCTCACAACAGATTCTGCGCTAGGGAGCGCTTGACGAACCGGCCGTGGCCTGCGCTGCCACGATATTCACCGTCGTCGACGATCACCCTGCCTCGGGAGATGACGGTGTCCACGTGTCCGTCGATCTCGAATCCCTCGTACGCGGAATAGTCCATGTTCATGTGATGGGTCTTCCCGAGTCCGATGCTGGTGTGCCCGTTCGGGTCGTAGATCACGAGATCGGCGTCGGCCCCGGGTGAGACGATGCCCTTCTTCGGGTACATGCCGAACATGCGCGCGGGCGTCGTGCAGCACACCTCGACCCACTTCTCGAGGCTGATCTTGCCGCTGACGACACCCTGATACATCAGGTCCATGCGATGCTCGACGGACCCGATTCCGTTGGGAATCTTGGAGAAGTCGCCGATGCCGAGTTCCTTCTGGTCCTTCATGCAGAACGGACAGTGATCGGTGCTGACGGTCGAGACGTCACCGGTGCGCAGATAGCGCCACAGTTCGTCCTGATGCCCCTCGGCGCGGGCACGCAGCGGCGTCGAGCACACCCACTTCGCGCCGTCGAAACCCGGCGCGCCCAACTGTTCTTCGAGTGAGAGGTAAAGGTACTGCGGACATGTCTCACCGAACACGTTCTGCCCGTTGCCTCGTGCGCGTGCGATCTGCTCCAGCGCCTGCTTGGCCGACACGTGGACGACGTACAGCGGCGCGCCCGTGACGTTCGCGAGCATGATCGCGCGGTGCGTGGCTTCTTCTTCGAGTTGCCACGGTCTGCTCGTGCCGTGGAAGTAGGGCGCCGTGTCCCCGCGAGCGATCGACTGCTCGATCAGAACATCGATCGCAATTCCGTTCTCCGCGTGCATCATCAGAAGCGCGCCGGTGTCGGCGGCCGTCTGCATCGCGCGTAGGATCTTCCCGTCGTCGGAATAGAAGACGCCCGGGTAGGCCATGAACAGCTTGAAGCTCGTCACACCCTCCGCGACGAGCTCGCTCATGGCTTTCAAGGAATCGCTGTCGACGTCACCGATGATCTGGTGGAATCCGTAATCGATGGCGCAGGACCCCGCGGCCTTCTCGTGCCATTGCGCGAGCGTGTCCTGAACCCGTTGTCCCGGAGTCTGAATCGCGAAGTCGACGATGGTCGTCGTGCCACCCCATGCCGCCGCGCGTGTCCCCGTTTCGAACGTGTCGGATGCGAACGTTCCGCCGAACGGCATCTCCATGTGGGTGTGGCCGTCGACTCCGCCGGGCAGAACATATTTGCCCGACGCGTCGACGACGGCGTCCGCGGACTCCGTCAAGTCCGCCGCGAGCGCTGTCGAACCCGGTTGCAGCACAGCGACGATGGACTCGCCGTCGATCAGGACGTCGAGCAGTTGCGAACCGGTCGGCGACACCACCGTGCCACCGCGGACGAAGGTGATCACGGCTCCACCAGGGGTCCATAGGCATCCGGTCTGCGGTCCCGGTAGAACGCCCAGCGATCGCGTACGACCTTGATCAGGTCCATGTCCAGATCGCGGACGAGCAATTCGGGTTCGGTGTCCGATGCGACATCGCCGACGAACGAGCCCTCGGGATCGACGAAGTAGCTGGTGCCGTAGAAATCGTCGTCGCCGTAGTCGGCCTCGACACCGACACGGTTGATCGCGCCGATGTAGTACTCGTTCGCGACGGCGGATGCAGGCTGCTCGAGCCGCCACAGGTAGTTCGACAAGCCGCGCGACGTCGCCGAAGGATTGAACACGATCTCCGCTCCTGCCAGTCCGAGTGCGCGCCACCCTTCGGGGAAGTGCCGGTCGTAGCAGATGTAGACACCGATTCGGCCGACGGCGGTGTCGAACACCGGCCAGCCGAGATTGCCTGGCCGGAAGTAGAACTTCTCCCAGAACCCGTTGACGTGCGGAAGGTGGTGCTTGCGGTATTTGCCGAGGTACGTGCCATCCGCGTCGACGACGGCGGCGGTGTTGTACATGACACCGGGCATCTCCTGCTCGTAGACCGGCAGGATCATGACGATGCCGAGCTCCTTCGCCAACGCCGCGAACCTGTCGACGGTCGGGCCTGGAACGGACTCGGCGTAGTCATAGAAGGACGCGTCCTGCAACTGGCAGAAATACGGTCCGTAGAACAGCTCCTGGAAGCAGATGACCTTCGCGCCCTGTTCGGCGGCGCTCCGGGCGTAGTCCTCGTGAGCTTTGATCATCGTTTCTTTGTCCCCTGTCCAGTTGGTCTGGACCAGGGCCGCTCGAACCGTCGACATATGCGTCACTCCATCCTCAGCTGGCTGGCCTCCTCAACATAGGCACTCGGCGAGACAAACGTCGGTGCAATCGTGTTACAACATGGCTCGATCGGTTTCGGACGGGTAACACCTCACGACGGCAACAGCGCGCGGACGGCGTCGATGGTGTCGGCTTCCGCATGCGTCTTGTCGGGCCGATACCGCAGAACCCGCGCGAACCTGAGCGCAACACCGCCGGGATAGCGAGAGCTGACCTGGACTCCGTCGAGTTCGATCTCGACGATCAAATCCGGTTCGAGGTACACCGTGTGCTCGTCGCGACTGCGTTCGTGTTTCGGGAATTCGTCGGTCTGCCACTGCAACAGGGCATCGGTGAGTCCCTTGAAGGTCTTGCCGACCATGATGGGATCGCCGCCGTCGGGGTCCCTCGCACCGAGGTGAAGGTTCGACAACCATCCTGTCCGACGGCCGTATCCCCACTCGGCACCGAGGACCACCAGATCCAGCGTGTGCTCGGGTTTCACCTTCTGCCACGTCCGGCCGCGCCTGCCTGCCGCGTACGACGACGACAGCGCCTTGATCATGACACCCTCGTGGCCTTCCTGGAGAGCCTGATCGGCGTGTGCGGCGGCCGCGTCGGCGTCGGGCCTGATCAGTGCGGGAATCCGATGCCGAGGCGCGACGCGCTCCAATGCGTCGAGCCGACGTTCGAGTGGTTCGTCGATTAGGTCGACGCCATCGAGATGGATGCAGTCGAAGAAGTACGGCTGCAGAAGGAGGTCGTGCGCACTCTGCGCGCCGAATCTGCTCATCGTCTCCTGGAACGGCCGCGGCCGACCACTGTCCGTCAATGCAAGCGTTTCACCGTCGAGGACCACACTGGTACAAGGTAATTCGCGGATCAGCTCGACGAGTTCCGGCACGCTCGACGTGATGTCGCGCAATGTGCGGGTGTAGACGTGCACGTCGTCGCCCGACCTGTGAACCTGGATGCGCGCGCCATCGAGCTTGTACTCGACACTGACGTCACCACCGAACTCCGTCCAGGCCTGCGACAGCGACTCGGCGGGCGAGGCGAGCATCGGGCGCACCGGCCTGCCGACCGTCAGGACGAACTCGGCCAGCGCCGACTCACCCCCGGTCAGTGCGGCCGTCGCCGTCACCGACAGATGTCCGGACAGCATGAACGCGCGTCGGACAGGCTCGACTGGCAGGCCCGCGGCCTTGGCGATGGCGTCGGTCATGACACCTTCCAGCGCTCCCTGACGGAGCTCGCCTGTCATCAGTCGAATCAGGAAGTCACGTTCTCCCCGCGTGCAGCGACCGAACAGGTCGGTGAGCAGGTCACGGCGACGTGTGGTGGACCCGGCACCCGACGTCGACGCCACCGCGGTGATCGCGTCGTGAACCTCGGAGACCGTGAGGACTGCATCGTCCGTGGACGGCGCATCGATGTCGGAGAGGGTGCGCCAGCCGATACCGATGCGGCCTTGCGTCATCTCACCGGACAACCACGCGACGACGGTCTCGACCTCGGCCGGCTCCGCATCGGCGAGCACAGTCTGCAACGCCTCGGTCTTCGCCTTGCGTGACCGCGTCGCACCCACTGCCGCGGACGTGTCGACGATTCGTGTGAACAGCACGGTGTCAACGTAACCCGAAGCACCGACACCTAACCCCGCGTTCTTCGATCAGCTGAAGCCGAGCACCCTGTCGCCCCACGCAGCTCGCAGCGCGGCGTCGGGATCGTCGACGAGTTGATCCTGTGAGTCGATCACCAGCGTCGAACGGGTCGGTTCGGCGTAGGGAGCCCAGTGCTTGGCCCCGTCGAGCGTCGCAGGCACGCCGTGACGCGCGAACGCGACCCACCGCTTCATCATGCGAGCCGACACCGCCATCGCGGATTTCCTGCCGCCGAGCCAGAACGTCGGATCGCGGTTCAAGGTTCCGAAATTGCCGAACACATAAGGCAATTCGGTCGCATGGCCTGCGCCGATGCGCGCCGCCTTCAACATCGGAGTCGCGTGGTCGAAGCGGTACATCCAGACCGGCGCGTGCCTACTGTGCGCGTCGGCGATCCACAGACTCGGCATTCGGAAGCCTGCATCGCGCGACATCGCCAGTGCGCCTGCGGTTTTGGACCGGTCCGGGTATGCCGACATGATCTCGGCGACGCGGAACGCCGGGAGATCCGCGTGGTCGTTGGCGATGGCACGAAACATCTCGGACACGGTGTCGGACGTGACGGGCATCAACGGCGATTTCATGAGCCGAAAGATGGACGCCTCGTCGTGATTCGTGCCGATCATCAACGGAATTCGATGCGCGTACCCCTTCTGGAACGCAGCCACCGGGTACCGCGGCACTACGTCACCGTCGACGACGGGTGCAAGACCGAGCGTTCCCGGCGCGCGCGTCGGGACTTCGTAGCAGAGCGTGTCGCTCGCGGCGACCAGCGTCATGAAGTCCATCGTCTTCAGCTCGTGGATGCGCTCGGGTGTGACGTCGATCAGTTCGAGAAAACGAGAGGCGACGACGGCAGCTCGCTCCGGCCCGTAGACGGACGTCGCCGGCGCGCTCTGAACGATGGCCTGCGCGAACAGCCCTTCCGCCTTCGGTGAGGTCATGAGCGACGTGATCGATGCGCCACCCGAGGATTCACCGAACACCGTGACCTGCGCCGGGTCTCCCCCGAACGAGGCGATGCACTGCTGCACCCACTGCAGCGCGGCGATCTGGTCGCGGAGGCCCAGGTTGGTCTCGAAGACGTCGTCTTCGGTGGAGAACGACGACAGGTCGAGAAATCCGAACGCGCCGACGCGGTAGTTGACCGTGACGAGTACGAGATCGCCGAGCTCGGCGAGGTGTCTGCCGTCGTAGACGCTTTGCGCCGACGACCCGATGGAGTACGCGCCGCCGTGGATCCAGACCATCACCGGCCGCGGCGTGCCGTCGGGCTCGGGTGCCCACACGTTCAGGGAGAGGCAGTCCTCCGACATCGGGATGGACTGATCGATCGGAACGGGACTGTTGCGGCTCTGCGGCGCGATTGCTCCGAAAGAGCGGCAGTCACGCGGTTCCGTCCACGGCTCCGGCGGGCGCGGTGCTCGAAAGCGATGTTCGCCGTCGGGCGCGGCCGCGTACGGAATGCCCTTCCACGCGAAAACGTCGCCGTCGCGGTGGCCGATCGCCTCCCCGTACGGTGTGTTGACCGACCGCGTCGTCTCGTGAGTTGTTTCGACTTCGGTCATGACACCTCCCCCTTCGGACCGACGTTCGCCAACGTACCAACTCCGGCCGACATGACGATCTGTTTAAGCTGTGACGATGTATCGACGTCAGGTTCACGGTTGTACCGCGGCAGCCGTGTTCGCGGTACTTCTCGCTGGATGCGGCGGAAGCGTCGACGGCAGCGCGACGGCCCCGTTGGCCACCGTCGATACCGATCCGCCGTCGGTCGTTCGCACGACGACACCGCATGTCACGACGACTCCCCCGAGTACGACGGCACCCTCGACGACCAGCCCGACGACGAGCACGACGACAACCACTTCGGCACCTCGGACCGCCGACGCCTCCCGATTCCAGGCCCAGCCGGGCTTCTACTTCTTCACCAGCCCGAGCGGCAAGTTCGAATGCGGGATCGCCGTGACCGACACCTCGGTTGCCGGATGCCACGGCGACTTCCCGTCGACCGCCCCGCGGGTGGAAGGAAGCGGCGCACCGGGTTCGACGGTCGCGCCGAACACCGTCGAACTCACCGTAGGGTCCCCCGCTCGCTTCCTGAGTTCGGGCGATCCGCGGTTCCATCGGTTCGACGGCGCCGCAGCCGCGCTCGACTACGGCGACACTCTGTCCATCCCCGGAAGCGGCGAGTCGAACGGTCTGTACTGCCGCGTCGACGAGAAGACCGGCGTCACGTGCCGAGATCAGGTCGGGCACGGATTCACGGTGTCCGACTCTGCATTCGAGCTGAAGTGACGGTGTTTCGCACAGCGAACTATCGGGCATAAGGTGACTCGGTGCGTCGAACTCGGCGTGCACACTTGTCGCGGCCGAGAGCGCTGAGCTTCCCGACCGGGAAGGAGAGCATCCCCATGTCAGAGCAGCCGACGCGCCCCGCAACGGGCAATCACAGTGCGAAGGTCATCGGCGTCAGCGTGGCCGCCGCGGTCGGTGGATTTCTGTTCGGATTCGACAGCTCGGTCATCAACGGAGCCGTCGACGCGATCGAAGGACGCTTCTCGCTCGGGTCGTTCACCACCGGATTCGTCGTCGCGATCGCACTCGTGGGTTGTGCCGTCGGCGCGTGGTTCGCCGGTTCGCTGGCCGATCGGTGGGGTCGCAAGAAAGTAATGGTGCTCGGCTCGGCGCTGTTCACCATCTCGTCACTCGGGTCCGGTCTAGCGTTCAGCGTGCCGGACCTGATGCTGTGGCGCATTCTCGGTGGCCTGGGCATCGGTATCGCATCCGTCATCGCACCCGCGTACATTTCCGAGATCGCGCCGGCCAAGTGGCGTGGCAGCCTCGCGTCGCTTCAGCAGCTCGCGATCACCGTCGGCATCTTCGCGGCGTTGCTGTCCGACGCGCTGCTTCAAGGTGCGGCCGACGGCGCGTCGAACGACCTGTGGCTGGGCCAGGAAGCATGGCGCTGGATGTTCCTCGTCGGCGTCGTTCCCGCCGTCGTGTACGGGCTGCTCGCAGTGACCATTCCCGAGTCGCCCCGCTTCCTCGTCGGCAAGCACCTCGACAAGGAAGCAGCCGAAATCCTCGCCAACATCACCGGCGAACTGCACCCCGACGAGCGCGTCCACGAGATCCGACTGACTCTCCGCAAGGAAGAGCGGTCGTCGATCCAGGACATCCGCGGACCGAAATTCGGGCTGCAGCCCATCGTCTGGGTGGGTATCACGATGGCCGTGCTGCAACAGCTGGTCGGTATCAACGCGATCTTCTACTACTCGACGACGCTGTGGAAGTCGGTCGGCTTCAGCGAGGACCAGTCGTTCGCGACCTCGGTGATCACGTCGATCATCAACGTGACCATGACGTTCGTCGCCATTCTGTTCGTCGACCGAATCGGTCGACGAAAGTTGTTGCTGGCCGGGTCGATCGGCATGTTCGTCGGTTTGCTGATGGCAGCAGTGTCGTTCTCCCAGCAGATCGGTAGCGGCGACGACGTCTCACTCCCCAGCCCCTGGGGTGCAGTCGCGCTGATCGGTGCCAACCTGTTCGTCATCTTCTTCGCCGCAACGTGGGGTCCCATCATGTGGGTTCTGCTGGGCGAGATGTTCCCGAACCGCATGCGCGCCGTCGCCCTCGGCATCGGTACCGCAGCGAACTGGGTCGCCAATTTCGCTGTGACGCTCGCATTCCCGCCGCTGACGCAGGCAATCGGGCTGTGGGCCATCTACGGCTTCTTCGCGTTGATGGCGGCGGTGTCCTTCTTCTTCGTGAAGTCGAAGATCCCGGAAACCAAGGGCATGGAACTCGAAGACATGAAGTAGGACGCTGCCGACGGTTCTTGTCGGTGGTGGGTGAGGGAGGTCCGGGGAAACTCCTTCACCCGATGCCGGGGATGAATCCTGGGTAGACGAAGTGCTGCGGACCTCCGCCAGGCAACGACGAACCGGTCACGTTCGGGAAATCGAACGGCAGCGAGATCAGTTTGTGCGGGTTGCCGTTGCTGTCCGCCTGCCAGCACTCCAACAGCACACCGTGGAATCCCGTGCACACGATTCGCGTGCTGTTGCCGTACGGCGACGTCAGACGATTCGCGGCGATGAAGGGGTTCCAGTAGTCGGGATCGGTCGGCGTCAGAAACCCGGTGACGTCCATCGGCGCAGTGGGGCTCGGGTACGGCGGAACGGGTGGCCACTCGTCGGCAGCAGCCACCCCGCTCCCGGCGATCATCACTGCTCCCGTGAATCCCAGTGCCGCCGCGAGTTTCGTCCACGTGCGCATAGTGCTGCCCTTCGTCGTCGGGATGACGTGCCTACCGTATGCCTCACCGACGGACCTCCGCAGGATATCGAGCACCGCCGGAAAGTACTCCTTCGGCCAACGTCTGCACCGAACAAGCCAGAACGACCGATTTCGGCGATCGGAGCATGACCGGGGCCCGGTGCACGCACTAACTTCCACTCGGTAGCTCGGATTCCACTAGAGAAAGTCGGCAACGGATGCCATCCTCGTTCCGCGTCAACGCCTCGTTGGCCCTACTCGCCGTCGTCGGCCTCTCGCTCACCGCGTGCAGCTCCGACACCGGCGACACAGCTGGCGTGCAGTCTCCGGCCTCGAGCATCACGGAGCCCGGCGCGTATCCGGCAACCATCGAGCACGCGTACGGGTCGACCGTCGTCGAGGAGAAACCCGCCCGCGTCGTCACGATCGGGTGGAGCAGCCAGGACGCCGCCCTGGCGCTCGGAACCATTCCGGTTGCGATGGAACGGTTCTCCGGTGACGGAATCGAGAACGACGTACTCCCCTGGGACGCCGAGATCATCGGCGACGCACCCGTCGAGCTACTGACCACCAACCCGGACGTCCCGTTCGAGCAGATCCTCGGCCTCGAACCCGACCTCATTCTCGCCGTCTATTCCGGAATCAGCGAGGAGGCATACCAGCGTCTGTCCGACATCGCTCCGACGGTCGCGTTCCCCGAAAGCCGTTGGGAGACGAGCCTCACCGACCAGACAACGATGATCGGTGCAGCCCTCGGCCGCCCGGCCGAGGCACAGAACCTGCTCGACGGCGTCGACGACTACCTCGCCGACGCAGCCGCCTCGCATCCCGAATTCGCCGGCAAGACAGTCACTTTCGGTATGCGAACGGATGACGGGCTGATCGTGTTCTGCCCCAACGATCCCCGCATCGAACTGCTGGGACAGCTGGGGATCGTCTCGTCGCCAGGCGTCGTCGCGGCGTGCAGTTCCGGCGACTCGTCGGTATCCGTTGCAGGCGAGGAGGTCGACACACTCGATGCCGACGTCCTCGTACTCGTCGACGCCGACGGAACGAATCTCGACAAGGCGATGGCATTCGCACCGTTCGCGAGATTGACCGCCGTCAGCGAGGGCAGGCTGGTACGTCAGGTCGGTATGGATTACGCGATGGCCGTGTCCGCTCCGACCGTCCTGAGCATTCCGTACGCTTTCGACACCTTCATCGGGCAACTCGAGGACGCGCTTGCCTGAATCGGTCAGCCCAGGGCGTCGGCGATCGGTGTCTTCCCGTTGTCGAACTCGATGAATCGCCGTGCCGTTCCGGGGCTGTCGATGGTGGCTGCCACGGCGGCTGCGACGTCGTCGCGCGTCACCGACGACCCGGTCGCACCGGCCTCCTTGGTGTCGATCAGGCCAGTGCCCGGATCGAGCGTCAGTGCACTCGGACCGAGGATCGTCCAGCTGAGCGACGTCGACTTCAGATAGTCGTCGGCCTCTGCCTTGGCCTGCGCATAGGCGTGGAACGCATTCTCGGAGTCGACGCCGTGGTCGAGGCCGGCACCGAAGTAGGAGACCATGACGTAGCGCGAGATACCTGCTCTACCTGCGGCGTCCATCGACCGGATCGCGGCATCACGATCGACCGCGTACGTCCGCTTCGGGTCACCGCCACCGGCACCCGCCGACCATACGGCGACGTCGTACCCCTCGACCAACGCGGCGATCTTCGCGACGTCCAGGTATTCGATGTCGGCCACGATGGGCGTCGCACCAGCGTTTGCGACGTCACCGACGTGCTCCGGATTCCGCACGATCGCGCCGACCTCGTGGCCTGCTGCGACCAGCAACGGCGACAGCCGGAGTGCCACTTTCCCGTGACCTCCGAAGATGACGACTCGTGACATGAACGCTCCTTCGACGACGAATGGGACCTCGGGTCCACGGTAGCCGACGATCACACGCGACCACGGCCTCACCGTCGTCGATCGACTCCCCCGTCGTGAAATCCGTTGATCGGCAACTCTTTCGAGCCTTTCGGTCCGGACGGCATGGTCCACATCTCGGTACCGACGCCGTCGCCTGGAGACGTCTTCCTGTCCGCGTCGGCAGCCAACCACCCGTTCCACGCCCCGGCCCGAACCTCGCCCACCGTCGCGCGACGGGCCGTCGGCAGTGGTGAGTCTGCGAACAACTCCTCCTGCGGCGGATCGAGGTCGACGGGCGCCCAGTCCGACACCGTCGTGGTGCCAGGATCGACGGACACGGATCCCGGCTCGATCTCGAGCGCCTCCAACATGGTCCACAGGCTGCTCATCGCGGCTGTCGGATCGAGCCAGTACTCGGATTCACGCACCCGCCAGAACGTCCATCCGCATCGCTTGAGCTCCTGCTCCCGCTGCAGGTCGGCCACCCTGCGCTCCGGGGTGGTCAGCACGACGTCACCGTCGCATTCGACCGCCAACCTTGCGGACTGCCCGGTCACGACGAGATCGATTCGGCGATTGTTCACCACCACACCCGAGTTGACGTGGTACCCGCGGTCGCGCAGTTCGACGAACACCTGTTGCTCGAACAAGGTGTCGAACTCGGGGTGGCGTGTCTCGGCGGTGACCGACTGCGGCATCGGGTCGGCGGGGGTCGGTGACGTGGACGACATGTAGCCCAGAAGCGAGTTTCGCAGATCGGCCCGCTTCAACCGGTCGACGGTCACCGAGTGGAACAGCCACAGCTGATCCTGCGCCCGCGACGCCGCGACGTTGAACCGCCGCTTGTACTGATTGGCCGTCAGCGCAACGAAGTTCTGCGCCGGTGCGACGACCATCGACAGCATGACGACGTTGCGTTCGTCGCCTTGGAAGTCCGGCGGTGTGCCGATCCGGAGCCGCCGATCCTCCCACTGCTCGATGCCGATGCGCTTGATCAACTCGTTTCGGATCTCGTCGACCTGTGCCGTCCCCTGCAACACGACGACGCCGAACGTCTTGCCGTCGTACACCGGATCGGCGAGGCATTTGACGATCTGCCCGACGATCGCGAGCGCTTCCGCACGGTTGATCAACGAAGCTCCCGATCCTGCGACCTCGGCGAAGGGTACGAACGTATGACGCAGCGGCGGAAGCCGATTCGCTCCGAACTGCCTCACCGGCACGAGCGGCGAATCACCGTAGAACTGCTGCGACGACCAGTTGATGATCTCGGGCATGGACCGGAAGTGCTCACGCAATCGGACGACCTGGCCGAAGCGTGTCCGCAGCATCGAGAACAAACTGGAACGCGGCGTGAGCGTTGCACGAACATGCTCGGGCAGGTCGGGAAGATATGCGCCGAGCCTCGTGAACACGTCCTCGAGCGACCCGGCCTGCGGGACATCGGCTGGGGCACACTGCCGATCGTCTCCGACGACGATCACGCGCGGCGCGAGGTACAGCAGGAACAGGCTACTGATGTCGGCCTGACTGGCTTCGTCGACGATCACGACGTCGAAGCTGTCCTGAATCGGCGGAATCGACGCCAACACCTGCTGCAACGGCATGACCCACGCCGGCACCGCGGTCTGCGCGTCGCCCATCGCCGAACGCGCTGCGCTCCTGAAGGTTTCGGCGTACTTCCCGGCGCCCGCGCCGATTGCCGACACGTGCTCGCGATACGTCTGCAGCGCCCTGACTTCCACGGCCGTCATGCGTTCGAGGCAGTCGCGCCACGCCATCGCCGCAGCCAACCGGCCGGTGAGATAACCGATGTCGGCGTCTGCGGCGTTCAACTCCGCCTCGAGCTTCTGCTCCAGCCCACCCTCGTGCTGCTCGGTCACCCATTCGCGTGCCCGCCGCCACGCCCACGCCTTCGACATCTGCCAGCTGAGTTCGTCCCAGTCCGAGTCGCCGGCTGTGTCGACGACCAGGTCGTACAGCGCGGGCGCCGCCTCGGACAGCGTGGTCGCGAGTTCGTCCTGCTTCTGCTGGTCCTCCTGCTCCTGACAGGCAGCGTTGTAGGTCGCGACGGCGTCGACGACGGCGTCCTCGTCGGCATCGCTCAATGCCGTCACCAAGGCGGTCCCTTCGGGGGACGGCCCGGAATCGATCTGCGTGGCAAGCGAATACATCGCCTGATCGAGTTCGGCGCGTGCGACGTCGGCGTCGATGCGGGTCGCGATCGCGCCTGCGGATCCCGCGAACGCGGACGCGTCGTCGAGGCTTCTGATCCACGGCGCCGACGGTGACACGGCGTACAACCGCTCGACGAGCGCATCACGTGCGTGCAGCGCTGCCGCTACTCGTGTCAGTTGGCTGGTGACGAGCCCGAGGTCATTGACCTGCCGCGAGCGAGAACCTTCCGTGGACACGGAGATTCGCAGATCGGCCAGCAGGACCGCTGCCGTCGCGACGACGTCGAGAGCCCGAATGTGTTCGGCAACGAGCCGTGCCGCGAGAGCGGTGGTGGGCGCCATGCCGTCGACAGACGCGGTGATGCCGATATCCTCGACGGCCTTCTGCTGCTCGCTCTTCCTGAAGCGACCCTTCCACTCGATTCCCGATTCCAGCGCCACCGCAAGCGATTCCATCGCCTGCAGCGCCGCCGTCGTCGTGGACGAGCACTGCACGTCGTGCGCTCCGACGAAGCGGTCTGCCCGCGCGGCGGTGTCGACCATCGACACGATGCCACTGACCCTCGACCACAGATGCGCGGATTCACCGGACAGCACGGAATCGGTGAGCTGCCGGTACACCGCGTCGAGCTCGAGGACGTCGCGCACCCGCGCGTCGAGCTCGTCGCACAGTCGTTTGATCTCGAACGCAGCCGCGGGATCGACGCCGCCGAGGAACTCGACGAGGTGTGCGGATTGCTCAGATCCCGTGGCCACGCGTGCGCTCGCACGCTGGCACAGCGACCGTAGTTCGGCAGAGTTGGGCAGCACCGTCTCCAGCCGAGGGAGCGACTGCCGCGCCCTGAGGGTCCGCCCGTTCGGCGCGGTGGCGACGAGTGTTCGCAGCGTCTCGACTTCGGCGCCGGTCAGCGGCGGCCGATCGGTGAACAGCGGACCGGGGAGCCACTCGTGTGCCTCGCGCGTGAGCACCATCTTGCGCACGACCGCGGCGGCGGTGCCCTCGAATCCGTCCGACACGAAAGGATGTACGACGGTTTCGGCCTCTCTCAGCTCGGACACCGACTGCAACAGACCGGTGCGTCGTGCCAGCGCTTCTTCTCGTCGCGCGCGCAGCGACTCGATCTTCTCCGACTCGTCGACCTCGTTGTACGACGCCTTGCGATCGGCGATTCGAGAGACGCTCCGGCTGAGCTCCTCGGCTCCACCGCGGGACAGGTCGGTGATCGCGACACACAGTTCCTGCAGCTCGGGAGGCAGTTTGTCACGGAGGACCCGCAGAGCCTGTGACTTCTCGCTGGTCACGAGAACGCGCTGACCTCGAGCCAACAACGCGGACAGCAGGTTGGCGATGGTGTGTGTCTTGCCGGTGCCGGGCGGCCCCTCGACCACGACACCGCTGTCGCTGCCCAGTCGGCGGACGATCTGCGACTGTTCGGCGTTGGCAGGCAGCGGGAACAGCGGATCCTCGGCCAGTGACGTCGCGTCGGCAGACCCGGTGCGCGCAAGCCACGCCAGCCGATCCTCGGGTTCGATGGGCTCGACCAGCTGCGCGAGACCGAGCGGGACACCCGCGTCGGACGCCTCGAGGTCGGCGATCATCCGCTCGTAGTAGTCGCGCAGCGCGAACGAGTCCCGCTTGCGCAGGACGAGCGCGGGAGAGGCGGTGAGCGTCGTACGATCAGGCGTGCCGAATGTCGTCGGCCGATCCAGGTCCGGTCGCACGTCCACCGGGAACGCGAGAGTCTCGTCGGCCCACTCCACGAGGAACGGAACGACCTCCGGCGACACAGGCGATGCGACGCGTGTGCCGAGCGCCTGCTGCAGTTCAGCTGACCGCGACGCGTCGAATCCTGGTCTGCCGGTGAGCAGCTGCGTGTCCTCGAGCCGAGGCTGACTGTTCGACGGCAGCTTGACCAGCAGATCTCCGGTGCGCACGTCGCGTTCGACGGTGGCCGTCTGCGTGACGAGGTGGGTACACACGTCCGAGCCCGAGTCGGCCGACGCGAGTGTCAGCAGGCCCGACGCGATGACGAGTTCGACGGACTCGGGCCGCGTCGACAGCTCGTGCATCATCAGTTGGAGGCTCTCGTAGAGCGATGCCTTGGGCCGCGACACCCGATCGGTCTCGGCCCACCGGCGCCACTGCGCCGAATACGCAGCGAAGGCAGTGCGGATCTCGTATGCCCTGCGTACGTCGAAGTCGGCGTCGGATTCTGCGTCGTCGGTGGTCGACGGTAGCGCCGACTCGGTCAGTTCGAGGGCACGGTACCTGCTGTCGGTGACCATCGACGGCTCGATGGACCCGACCAGGACGTCGGGCAGCGCGGGTGGCTCGGTGACCTCGACGGGTCGCACCCGAAGCAGCACACCTCCGGGCTCGACGGACGAGTCGACGCTCGGAGTGGACGCCCCGTCGTGCAGCCAACGCGTGCGGAGATGGCTGTCGAAATGCAGGATCGGTTCGGTGCGGGCGACGACGATCTCGCGGAGGAACCGCAGCAGACGCAGCACCCTGCCGTCGACGTCCCCACCCTCGGCATCACCTTGCGCGCGGGCGCGAGTGGGCTCGGGGCCTGGAACCGATGCAGTCGACACAGTTGAACCTCTGAACTCTTCGAGATGACCTAGTCTTCGAACGGGGACGGAGCTTGCGTGCTCGGATCAGACTAGTGCCATGGACTCGTTTGTTCACGATCTCCGAACCATCGGTTTCTTTTGTCGTGGTTTTTCACAAGAACGACGCGGTTACGGCGGTCCGTCGTCACAGCCGAACGCGGCCACGGAAGGGCACCTCGAGGGGCTTAGGGCGTCGAACATGCTCGTGGGCTCGAATCATGTTGCATCGGAGCCGAATTCGGACGAAAGCGACTCGTTCGGCCACAGGACGGCGCGGAACCGCCCGAACGACCGTGTTCAACAGGCGCGTCGGAGAGGTGCGAAAAATACCCGGAGTCCCGTCGTCGCGCAAATCGCGTACCTGCCGTCGAGCAAGTATCGAATACACGAACCGATACCGAGCGGTAACGTACCCACCGGTAAGTAAAGACATGACGCGGAGCGCGAAATGTCAATTCCACCAACGCTACTCGTCAGTATTCCGTCAAGAGTTCAGTGGCTTTTCACAAGCAATCCGTCGATACTCGGTGAAAATCACTGTGGTGGTTCATCTTTGAACGAAGCGATATCAATCACACTTTGCCCGAAAGCCGTTGACATGGAAAAACACGGTCGAGCCGCTAGAATGAGTTCTCGTTCAGCCAGCGCCTGAAGATTTCGCGGGGCAGCGGGGAGAGAACCGAATCGGATGGACGGCACGAGCAGATAGAGGGTTGCAGGGGGACAGCGCCGGGGTGATCCACTCCCCGCACTCTCTACTTCTGCTTTCTCGGCTCGTACGTGCGTGCGTCGACGATTCACTTCGTCCCCGGGGCTGGCGGTCGAACCTCGACCGACGACGATTCCACCACCTGACGAAGAGAGACACGTTGTTCAAGCGGATAGCAGTAGTCAACAGAGGCGAAGCGGCCGTACGCCTGATCAGAGCCGTCAAAGAACTCAACGCCGAGCACGACTACGGCATCCGGACGGTCGCACTCCACACCGAAGCCGAGCGTCGGGCGATGTTCGTCCGTCAGGCCGACGAGGCTGTGACACTGAACAAGCCTGCCTCCGGGTCTGCCTACCTCGACTACGACGTGCTCGAGGCTGCACTCGTCGAGTCCCGCGCGGACGCCGTCTGGGTCGGCTGGGGATTCGTCGCCGAGGACCCGCAGTTCGCCGACATCGTCGCGCGACTGAACATCACGTTCATCGGCCCGTCCGCTGCAGCGATGCGTCTGCTCGGAGACAAGGTCGAAGCCAAGCTGCTGGCCGAGAAGGTCGGCGTCCCCGTCGCACCGTGGTCGGGTGGACCCGTCGAGACTCGCGCCGACGCCCGTCGTCATGCGCAGGCCATCGGTTACCCGCTGATCATCAAGGCTCGAAGCGGCGGTGGTGGCCGCGGTATCCGCAAGGTCTTCCACGAGGACGAGCTCGAACTCGCCCTCGAACGCACCCAGGGTGAGGCCGAGCGTTCCTTCGGTGACCCCGTCGTGTTCATCGAGCGCCTCGTCACCGATGCCCGCCACGTCGAGGTGCAGGTCATCGCCGACAACCACGGCAACGTGTGGGCTCCGGGCGTGCGCGACTGCTCGATCCAGCGCCGCAACCAGAAGGTCATCGAGGAGTCCAGCTCTCCCCTGCTGACCAAGGAACAGGCCGATCACCTGCGGGCAGTGTCCGCCGAACTGGTTCGGGCGGCCGAGTACTCGGGTGCAGGCACCGTCGAGTACCTCTACCAGCCCGAGCAGAAGATCTTCACGTTCCTCGAAGTCAACACGCGCCTGCAGGTCGAGCACCCGATCACCGAGTACACGACGGGTATCGACCTGGTCAAGCTCCAGATTCTCGTCGCAGACGGTGAGCGCCTCGAAGGCGACTGCCCGACCGAGTTCGGTCACGCCGTCGAAGCTCGCCTCAACGCCGAGGACGCCGACAACGGATTCGCGCCCGCACCGGGCAGCGTCGAGCTGCTGAAGTTCCCGCTCGGATCCGGCATCCGCGTCGATACCGGCATCGCACAGGGCGACGTCATCCCGCCCGACTACGACTCCATGGTCGCCAAGATCATCGCGTGGGGCCGCGACCGCAGCGAGGCATTCGCCCGCCTGCGCACCGCGCTCCGCGAGACCACCGTCGTCATCGACGGCGGCACGACCACCAAGTCCTTCCTCCTCAGCCTGCTCGACAAGGAAGAGGTCATCACCGCCTCCGCCGACACCGGCTGGCTCGACCGCACCGACGCCGGCACCGCAACCGGTCCGACGGCAACCGCCGACATCGCGATCGTCGCCGCCGCAATCGACGCGTACGACGCCGAAGAAGCCCGTGAGCGCGCCGCGTTCCTGACGTCCGCCCGCGGTGGACGTCCTCGCGCGAGCCACACCATCGGCCGCACCGTCGAGCTCAGCTACCAGGGCCAGTCGTACAAGCTCGGCGTCAGCCAGATCGGTCCGCACCGCTACCGCGTCGACGGTGACAGTGGAGACCTGCAGGTAGACGTCGAACGTCTCGGCGATTTCCAGAGCCGTCTCGTCCTCGGCGACCGCCGCTACCAGGTCGTCACGGTCAAGGGCGCCGCGCACTTCCTCGTCGAGGTCGACGGCATCAGCCACCAGATCAGCCAGGACGAGGCAGGCCTCGTTCGCGCTCCTGCACCCGCCGTCGTCGTCGCCGTTCCCGTTGCCGTCGGTGACGAGGTCGAGGCAGGCCAGACGCTCGTGGTGCTCGAAGCCATGAAGATGGAGACGGCGGTTCGGTCGCCGTACGCGGGCCGGGTCAGCGAGGTCCTCGCATCGGTCAACGGTCAGGTCGACTCCGGCGCTGCACTGCTGCGTGTCGATCAGGAGGGCGAACAGAAGTCCTCGGCGCAGACCGCACGCGTCGAATTCCGCGCTGCGACGCGCCCCGAGGGCGAGACCGCGAGCTGCGCCGCATTGGCGCAGCTCGACGAATTGGCCGCACTCATCACGGGATTCGACGTCAACGCATCGCGTGCTCGATCGCTGCTGTCGGACTACGAGAAGTTCCGTAGCCAGGTTCCGCGCGACGATCGCCAAGTCGTCGACGCAGAGTTGGCGCTGCTCAACACCTTTGCCGACATCTGCGAGTTGGCCCGTAACCGTCCGACGATGGACGAGGAGAACAACGACGAGCGCGTCCACTCCCCTCGCGAGCATTTCCACTCGTTCCTGCAGTCGCTCGACTCCGACATCCAAGGCCTGCCGGAATCGTTCCGCGGCAAGCTTTCTCGCGCACTGCGCCACTACGACGCCGAGGATCTCGAGCGCGGGCCCGAGCTCGAAGAGGCCGTCTACCGCGTCTTCCTCGCGTTGCAGCGCATCGAGAACCAGGTTCCCGTCGTCGCAGCTCTTCTGGATCACTGGCTGTCCGACTCGTCGGCTCAGCCCGGCGTGGGATCGGCCATCGGCGAGGTCCTCGAACGGCTCATCGTCGCGACGCAGGCCCGCTACCCCGTCATCGGCGACGTCGCACGTAACCTGCGTTTCCGTCTGTTCGACGCCCCGCAGATCGCGCGGGCTCGCGAGCAGGTGTACGACGGCGTCCGCGGCAGCCTGCAGTATCTCGCCGAGAACCCCGATGCAGCCGATTACGCAGCCCGCATCGATGCCCTCGTCTCGACACCCGAGCCGCTGCTCGACCTGCTGGCGTCGCGCATCGCCGATCCGGGCGCACTGCTCGAGGTCGTCACGCGCCAGTACTACGAGATCCGTACGCTCGAGGACGTCAAGGCGTTCGATCGAGACGGCAAGCACTTCGTCACCGGCAACTTCGAGCTGAACGGCGAACGCCTGCAACTGGTCTCGACCGCAACTGCGTTCGACGACCTGGCCCTTACGATCGACGCGATCGACGACATCGCCGGTCCCGCACCCGAGCACCTCGCCGTCGACCTCTACCTGGCATGGCCGGATGCGCCGAAGGACGGAGACGAGATCTCGTCGACGGTCCACTCGGTTCTGTCCGCGCACCCGCGCACCAGCGGCTGGCGTCGCATCACGATCACTGTGTGCGGCAGCGATGTTCGCCACGTGACGTTCCGTCGTCCGACGACCGAGGGCGCGCAGCCTCTCGCCGAGGACATCGTCATCCGCGACATGCATCCGCTGACCGGTCAGCGCCTCGACCTGTGGCGTCTGAAGAACTTCCACGGCAAGCGCCTGCCCGCAACCCCGGGCACGTACCTGTTCCAGCTGCAGGCCAAGGAGAATCCGGCCGACGAGCGTCTCATGGCACTCGCCGAGATCCGCGGCGTCACAACGCAGTTGGACGAGAACGGTGACGTCGTCGCCGTTCCGGAAATCGAGCGCACCGTCGCGGCGTGCCTCGACGGCATCCGTCGCGCCCAGGCGGGCCGCAAGAAGCGCCTCGACGCCAACCGCATCACGCTGTACGTGTGGCCGGTGCTCGAGGTGTCCGAGAACAAGCTCGCGACGATCGCCCGGCACATCGCGCCGTCGACCATCGGTGCAGGCCTCGAAGAGATCACGATGATCGCGCGGCTCAAGAGCGGCCAGGACTCCCCCGTCCGCGACGTCGCGATCCGCTTCTCGTACCGGTCCGGTGCAGGCGTCGTCGCGAAGGTGACCGCCAAGCCCACCGAACCGCTGCGTCCGCTCGACGAGTACACGCAGAAGGTGCAGCGCTCGCAGGCACGCGGCACGGTGTACCCGTACGAGCTGATCCCGCTGCTCACCGGCTCGGGTGGATCGTTCACGGAGTACGACTTCGACGACAGCGGCGTCTTCGCAGCCGTCGACCGCCCGTACGGTCGCAACAAGGCAGGCATCATCGCCGGTCTCGTCACGACGCCGTCCGAGCGCTACCCCGAGGGCGTCACTCGCGTCGCACTGTTCGGTGACCCGACCAAGGCACTCGGAACCGTCGCCGAGGCAGAGTGCTCGCGCATCGTCGCCGCGATCGACCTGGCCGAGAAGATCAGCGCTCCGGTCGAGTGGTTCGCACTGTCGTCCGGTGCCACCATCTCGATGTCCACCGGTACCGAGAACATGGACTGGGTCTCCCGCGGTCTGCGTCGCATCATCACGTTCACGCAGGCGGGCGGCGAGATCAACATCGTCGTCGCAGGCATCAACGTCGGCGCACAGCCGTACTGGAACGCCGAGGCCACGATGCTCGCGCACACCAAGGGCATCCTCGTGATGACCCCGGACAGCGCAATGGTGTTGACCGGCAAGCAGTCTCTCGACTACTCCGGTGGCGTTTCCGCCGAGGACAACTTCGGTATCGGTGGTTACGACCGCGTCATGGGCCCCAACGGCCAGGCGCAGTACTGGGCACCGAATCTCCGTGCGGCAGTGGAGGTTCTGTTCGCTCACTACGACCACGCCTACGCATTGCCGGGCGAGCGCTTCCCGCGTCGGGCACTCACCGCCGACCCGTCGGACCGCGATGTCCAGAGCTACCCGCACGTGCACCCGTCGAGCGACTTCACCACCGTCGGCGACATCTTCTCGAGCGTGACCAACCCGGATCGCAAGAAGCCGTTCGACATTCGCACCGTGATGCGTGCCGTCGTCGACCAGGACCACTCGGTGCTCGAGCGGTGGGCCGACATGGCCGACGCCGACACCTCGGTCGTCTTCGACGCACACCTCGCCGGAATCCCGGTCAGCGTCATCGGTATCGAGTCGCGGGCAATCCCTCGTAAGGGATGGTTCCCGGCCGACGGACCGGATCAGTGGACGTCGGGCACGTTGTTCCCGAGCTCGTCGAAGAAGACGGCTCGTGCCATCAACGCCGCCAGCGGATCGCGCCCGATCGTCGTGCTGGCCAACCTGTCCGGCTTCGACGGCTCCCCCGAGTCACTGCGGAACATCCAGCTCGAGTACGGCGCCGAAATCGGTAGGGCCATCGTCAACTTCGACGGTCCGGTCGTCTTCTGTGTCGTATCCCGTTACCACGGTGGAGCTTTCGTCGTGTTCTCCGGAGCGCTGAACGACAACATGGAGGTCCTCGCCGTCGAGGGATCGTTCGCCTCGGTGCTCGGTGGCGCTCCCGCCGCGGCCGTCGTGTTCACCCGCGACGTCAACGCTCGTACCGCTGCCGACCCGGCGGTCAAGGATCTCGAAGCCCGCCTCGCAGCGGCCGAGTCCGACGCCGACCGTGCTCACCTGCGCGTCGAGCTGGCATCGGCTCGCACCGACGTCCGCAACGCGAAGCTGGGCGAGGTGGCGTCGGAGTTCGAGGCGATCCACAACATCCAGCGCGCTCAGGAGGTCGGATCGGTGCACCACATCGTCCCGGCCGCCGAGCTTCGCCCGCAGCTCATCGCGGCGGTCGAGCGCGGAATGGCTCGTACGCAGGCGTAGGTAGTTCTACTCCCGCACCCCCGGCCTCGATGAGGTCCGGGGGTGCTGTCGTTTCCGAGGGATTCGGCTCGGCACAGGCGCTCACCATGTGGTCAGACGCACGCCCACTGGCTAGCGATCTGGCGTGCGCCTGACGAACAGGTGAGCACCTACCCTGCGAGGCTGCGGCGGCTTTCGAATCGACGACGCGCACCGGTGATCGGGTCGTCGAACTCGACCGCGCGGGCCAGGAGCTGGAGTGGATTACCGAAGTCGTCGGCGGGCGTTCGGGTGTACACCGGATAGTACGGGTCACCCTTGATGGGGATTCCCAACGAAGACAAGTGGATTCGCAACTGATGGGTGCGACCTGTATGCGGGAACAGTCGGTAGCGCGCGTCGTCGCCGAGCGTCTCGATCAGTTCGATGCGTGTCTCGCTGTTCGGCTCACCCGGCTCCTCCCTGGCCACCATGACGCCGTGATCCTTGAGGATGCGACTGCGTACGACGCGGGGAAACTCGAGCGACGGATCGTAGCCCGCGACCGCCTCGTACTCCTTCGTGACCTGCCGCGACGAGAACAGCTCCTGGTACGGCCGTCGTAATTCCTTGGTGCGGGTGAAGATCAGCACGCCCGCGGTCGCCCGGTCGAGGCGGTGCGCCGGCGTCAGATCGGGGCAGTCGAGGAGGCGTCGCAACCGCACTGTCGCAGTTTCGGTGACGTGCATGCCCCGTGGGATCGTCGCGAGGAAATGCGGCTTGTCGACGACGACGATGCCGTCGTCGTCGAACAGCACGTCGAGTTCGAACGGTACCCGCACCTCGGGAGCCGGTTCACGATAGAAGTAAACGAAACATCCTGCTGCATAACGTGATTCGACGCCCCACCGTCGACCTTTCTCGTCGACGACCTCACCGGCCTCCATCGACGACGCCCAGTCGTCGTCGGGGTGCTCACGGACCAAGAACTCGATCAACGACGCGGCGGCATCACCGTGGGGGAGTCGAATACGCAACGGCGCCAAACCGTCTCGATAAGGAAGGGGTTCAGAAGGCACAGTCAGTGCACACCAGACGCAGGCCGCGACCATCGTCGTCGTCGAAATCCTGGTAACGCGACGTGGGGTTGGCGCATATCGTGCAGCGCCCGATGACCTCCGTGTGGTCGGAGAAGTTCATCGTCATACGCTTGTCGAAGACGTAGAGCGAGCCCTCCCACAATGCGTCGTCGCCGAAAGCTTCTCCGTACCTGACGATTCCACCGTCGAGCTGATAGACCTCCTCGAACCCGCGTGAACGCATCAGCGAGGAGAGCACCTCGCATCGGACGCCCCCGGTGCAGTACGTGACGACCGGCTTGTTCTTGAGGTGGTCGTACTCGCCGGAGTCGAGTTGGCTGACGAAGTCCCGGGTGGTGTCGACGTCGGGCACGATCGCGTTCTTGAACTTGCCGATCTGCGCCTCGAACGCGTTGCGACCATCGAAGAAGACGACGTCGTCGCCGCGCTCACCGACCAGTTCGTGAACCTGATGCGGGCTGAGGTGTACTCCCCCGCCGACGACGCCGTTCGCGTCGACCTTCAGCTCCTCGGGTGCACCGAATGTGACGATCTCCGAGCGAACCTTGACGCTCAGCCGCGGGAAGTCGTCGCCGAGTCCCTCGGACCACTTGATGTCGGCATCCTTGAACGGCGCGTAGCTGCGAGTGCCGCGGACGTACTTCTTTACGTCATCCAGGTCACCGCCGACCGTCGCGTTGATCCCGTGTTCGGAGATCAGAATCCTGCCGGTCAGGTCGTTCGACGCGGCAAGGGTGTGCTGCCAGAGCCGAATGGCCTCGGGATCCGGCAGCGGGGTGAACACGTAGAACAGGACGATTTTCGGTACAGCCATGGTGGCAAGTATGCCGTGGGCGCCCGAAGCACCCGAACCTAAGGTGAGCGAGGGCCTCATTCGGTCACTCTGAGTGACCGAATGTCACATTCGCTCCGATCGGGGGGTGGGGCCGAACGGGGGTGGGCTGAACGGGGGGTGGGCCGAACGGGGGGGTGGGCCGAACGGGGGGTGGGCCGGTCAGGCCCTCATCGGCAGGGGAGCCACCTCGACCCGCGGGACCCCGTTGGCGACGGTGAACCCTGCACCCCAGTAGACCCCGGTGAGCGGGTCTTCCTTTGCGTCGAGGTACCAGTGATCCATCTGCACACCCTGAGGCGTCACCTCGAAGACCCCGAAGCCGTGGCTGTCGAGGTCGACGTAGCGGATGTGCCGGTTCAGCGTGGTCAGCGCCCCTTCGGCGACGCGGCCGAGGGTGTGCGGCGGGGTCTTGGTCAGGTCGTCGACGTTGGCCGAGGACACCGATGTCACGACCAGTTCGGTGGCGACGCCTCCGGTCTCGAAGTAGCGCGACGCGTCCTGCGGGATGTCGCATGCCCATGAGGAGTGGATGTCACCGGTGATGAAGACGGTGTTGCTGACCCCGTTGTCGGCGATCGCTCCGAGCAAGCGCTTCCGGTCGGCGGTGTAGCCGTCCCACGGGTCGGCGTTGTACGGCAGTCCACCTGTGGGGATGTTCAGCAGAGCTGTCACCGCTCGCGCGGCTTCGCTTTCGAGCGGAGGCAGCAGGACCGGCGTGATCATGACGGGATTGCCGACGATCTTCCAGCGCGTCGGCGAGCTCACGATGCCCTCGGTGAGCCACTCCATCTGGTCCTTGCCGGTGATGGTGCGGTTCGGCGAATCGACGTCGGCGCCCTGGAACGGCAGTACCTGCTGGGAGCGGTAGGTACGCAGGTCGAGCATCGACAGCTCGAGCAGGTTGCCGAAGCGCAGCCGTCGGTACAGGTGTCGGTTCTGCGGCGTGCCTGCAGCGCGGACCGGCATCCACTCGTAGTAGGCCTGCACCGAGTTGGCCTTGCGCTCGGCCCACGGTCCCTCGGTCTCGGGCTGATGGTTCTCGGCGCCACCGTCGTACGCGTCGTTTGCGCTTTCGTGGTCGTCCCACGTGCAGATCCACGGCACCCCGAGGTGCGCTGCCTTCAGATCCGGGTCGCTCTTGTACTGACCGTGACGGGTTCGGTAGTCGGCGAGACTGACGATCTCATGTGTCGGATCATGTTGGCGGACAACACCGTTCTTGCCCGCGAAGCCACCTGTCTCGTATTCGTAGATGTAGTCGCCGAGATGGACGATCGCGTCCAGGTCACCGCGCGCCGCGAGATGCCGGTACGCCCCGAAGTATCCCGACTCCCAGTTGGAGCACGAGACGACGCCGAAGCGAACGCGGTCGAGGTCGGCGTCGTTGCTCGGTGCGGTCCGCGTGGTCCCGACGGCCGATTGAGTGCCGACGGCCTCCCCGCTCTGGATCTCGAAGCAGTAGTGGTACGTCGTCGCGGGCGACAAGCCGTCGACATCGATCTTGACGGTGTGATCGGAGTCGACATCGGTCGTGACGGTTCCGCTGCGCACGAGCATCGTCAGTTCCGGATCCGTCGCCACACGCCACCGGACGGTGGTCGCAGGCCCGAGGCCCGACCCGGGCGTCGCACCTGGAACCGGGGTGACGCGGGTCCACAGGATCACGGCATCCGGCGTCGGATCACCGGAGGCGACGCCATGCTGGAACGGAACGAACTCGGTTCCCTGCGCATGGGCGACTGCAGGGAGCGCCGAGGCTGCCCCTGCCGCTGCGATGGCTACGGATGACGAGCGGAGAAATCCTCGCCTGGACACACCCTGTCTGTCGCGCACCGAGTCAGTTCATGCGATCGCGGCCCCGCGGTCAAGTCGACCTGGCCACCGGGGTGGGAAGTTCACTCAGCCGACGACCGGAGTACGTACCGACGTGACGTGCGATCGCTTGCGCAAAGTGAATCCGATGCCGAGATACAGGCTGATCGCGGTCGTGTTCGACGCCAGGGCATGCAGAAACGGAACCTCTCCACGCGCCCGGATGCCTGCCCCGACGTCGCGCACGAGCCTTGTCGCCAGACCGCGACCACGAAACGCGGGATCCGTGCATACCGCGCTGATCTCGGTCCAGCCCGGTGGGTGCAACCGCTCGCCTGCCATCGCGACCAGCCGGCCGTCGACGCGGATGCCGACGTAGCGGCCCATCTCGATCGTGCGAACTCGGTACGGACCGGGCTTGGTTCGCTCGACGAGATCGAGGATCTCCGGGACGTCCGACGGCCCGAGCGCGACGGCGTCCGCGTCGTACGCGATGTCCAGCCCACTGCCGTCGAGCTGCACGGAATCGAACCCACCGAGCGTCTCCCACCCGGCAGGCACCTCGTGTCCGAACCCGCGTACCGACGTCTGCTCGCCCGGCCCGACCAGCGCGGCGAGATCGGTCCAGTCCTGCGCCTCCAGTGCGACCGGATGCCCGAGATGACCCGCGACCTCCGGGTCGTACCGCCCGATCCGTCCCGACCACTGTGCGAAGCGCGCATGCTCGCCCAGCAGAGACGTCCGGACGGCGTCGTCGAGCGGGTGGGTTGTGGTATCCGGCGTTGGCTGGAGATCGACAGTCACGCTTGGACACGGTATCGACCGCGTCCTGCGACGTCACCGGTTGCAATCAGCGAGATTCTTGCCCCGGGTCTGTACCGTCGACGGCGGGTTTGCCGGGATGACGATGTGAGCATCCTCGATGCCATGACCTCCCCTCTGTGGCTGTTCGGAGATCAACTCGGACCGCATTTCCATTCGACCGAAGAGCATCGCCGACGCGACGTCCTGCTGGTCGAGAGCGCGCGTGTGCTGCGGAGCCGCAGGTTCCACCGGCAGAAGCTGCATCTCGTGTTGTCGGGGATGCGTCATCTGGCCGACGAGTTGGGTGACCGTGCGACGTATCTGCGCACCGAGACCTATCGGGAGGCGCTCGAAGAGTTCGGCAGACCCGTTCTCGTGTTCGAACCGACATCGCACGCGGCCGAGCGATTCGTCGAGAGGCTATTCGAGGAGGGCCTCGTCGAAGATGTCCTGCCGACGCCGATGTTCGCTCTCTCGCGTGCCGATTTCGCCGAATGGGCGGGTAACCGCAACCAGTTCCGCATGGAGACGTTCTACCGCGATCAACGACGGCGATTCGATGTGCTGATGAAGGGCGACGACCCCGTCGACGGCAGGTGGAATCTCGACGAGGACAACCGCGAGCCGCCGCCGAAGAAGCGCGTCACGCTCGGCGTCGATCCGCCGTGGTGGCCCTCGGAGGACAAGATCGACGAGCAGGTGCGCGCTGACCTCGATGCCATGAAGCTCGACACCGTCGGCTCCGACGGGCCACGACTGTTCGCGGTGACGGCATCCGAGGCTCGAAAAGCTCTGCAGCACTTCGTGTCCTACCGTCTGCCGGACTTCGGCAAGTACGAGGACGCCGTCATGACCGACGACTGGACGATGGCACATTCGCTGTTGTCGGTGCCGTTGAATCTGGGGCTTCTCCAGCCGCTCGATGTCGCCGAGACTGCCGAGAAGGCGTGGCGCGACGGCGATGCCTCGCTGGCGTCGACCGAGGGCTTCATCCGGCAGATCCTCGGCTGGCGCGAATACGTGTGGCATCTGTACTGGCATTTCGGACCCGAGTATCTCGACCGGAACGAACTGAAGGCGCACGAGCCGTTGCCGGGGTGGTTCCGAAATCTCGACGGCGACGAGCCAATTGCCGCATGCCTGTCGCACAGCCTGTCCGAACTGCAGAAACGCGGCTGGGTGCACCACATTCCGCGGCTGATGATCCTCGGCAACTTCGCGCTACAAAGGGGCTACGACCCCAAAGCGTTGACGGAATGGTTCGCGACCGCGTTCGTCGACGGCTTCGCATGGGTCATGCCCGTCAACGTCATCGGCATGAGCCAACACGCGGACGGCGGCCTGATCGCGACGAAGCCGTACGCGTCGGGCGGGGCGTATCTGAACCGTATGACCGATCACTGCGGCGGCTGCGAATACAACCCGAAGAAACGCCTCGGACCGGACGCGTGCCCGTTCACTGCGGGGTACTGGGCCTTCGTGCATCGGCATCGAGATCGGTTGGCGCAGAACCACCGAACGGCGAGGCAAGTGTCGTCGATGAACCGGCTGGCAGATCTGGATCAGGTGCTCGAACAGGAAGCACAGCGCGACACCTTCTGAAAACGGTCGTGGCACACTCTTCTTCGTCGTGGATTGTCGGGAGAAGGGATGGGGATGTCCGAGCAGTTTCCGGACTGGTTCGTCGAACGCTTCGCCGATTACTGGCAGTCCGGCGGCGCGTCGCGCATCGAGGGCCGCATCATGGGCTACCTGCTCATCGACGAAACCCCCGGCGTCAGCGCTGCGGAACTGGCCGAGGCGCTGGGCATTTCGCGCGGTTCGGTCTCGAGCTATGTACGACGACTCATCGCCCGTGGCTTCGTCAAACAGGTACGACGACCGAAAGACCGTGTGCACTACTACGTCATGGATTCCGACGTGTGGGGCGGGTTCCTCGAGAACGAACACGCGTATCTGGAGAACCAGCGTGCGCTGGCGACGGAAGCGCTGAAATACGCCGACCCGAGTGGGCCGGCGTACCTCCGCGTCCTGAACATGCGCGACTACATGGGGTGGATCATCGACAACCGGATGCTCCGCAGTGAATGGAATCGGTTCAAGCAGGAGCGGGACGGGCGCTGACGCACCCGTGAGTGCATAGTTGGCCTCTGGACCAACCATCCACACACGGGCGGCGCAGCCGCACTACAACTTGCCGACGGCCTCGTCGATCATCGGCACATAACGCTCGAGTGCCCACGGGACGGTCAGCGGATTGATGATCGACGACCCCGTCACGAAGGGCTGCTCGGTCGGCGCGACGACGGATCCCCTGGAGACAGCCGGGATCTGGTTGTACGCGGGCTGCGCCTCGGTCTCCGTGCGGTTTTCGGGGTCCGAATAGAACGTGAAGATCAGGTCCGAATCGTTCAGCAGGTTCGCGTTCTCCAGTCCGATGACGGACGAGTCGGTGCCCTCGGTCTCGTCGAGCGTGTAGACGACGGGATCGACCTGGAGGCCGAGCGCGCGGACCATCGCCACTCGCTGCTCCTCGGCGAGGAACACGCCGAGCGTCCCCGGACCCGTGTTGTAGATGTAGGAGAACGTGACGTCCTTGTACTCCGGGTGAGCCGCGGTGGCGTCGTCGAACTGGGTTTTGATCTTCTCGATCTCGTCGGCGGCCTTGGCTTCCTCACCCATGGCCTTGCCGATGACGGAGATCTGGTCTTCCCACGTGATCGTCCACGGCTGCTCCTCGTAGGCAACGACCGGCGCGAACGCGTTCAGTGCGTCGAACTGCTGCTGTGTGATGCCGGACCACGGCGCGAGGATCAGATCCGGGTCGAGCGCGAGGATGGCCTCGATGTTCAATTCGGTTCCGCCGGTGAACTGTTCGGGCAGCTGGTCGTCCTCCAGGGCCTCGTCGATCCACGGCAGGTAGCCGGACTCGTCGCTCCCCCACGGATATTCCTCGACGCCGACGGGCACGGTACCGAGCGCGATGGCCGTCTCCGCGGAACCCATTCCGAGGGTCACGATGCGCTCGGGCTTCTCCGTGATGACTGCCTGGCCGAGTGCGGAGTCGATCGTCACCGTCTCGAAACTGCTGCCCGACGCGTCGGCGGTGGCCTCGTCGGTCGACGAGCTGCACCCCGCGAGTACGAGGGCTGCTGCCATGAAGCCGGACACCGCTGTGCGCCGGAGGAGGAGGTGTCGCATCGAAACCCTTTCGCTAGTCGTGAGTGCTTATGTATAGCCCTCTATACATTTCTGCTCACGAGGGGTTTACCCTAGGCTTACCTACCCCGAAATTTCAAATACTGTGAAACTTCACGCCCGCTACGGTGGATCCATGAGCCTGCCCACTCCAGCCCCCGATCGCACCGCAGTGGTGACCGGCGCGTCGTCGGGAATCGGTGAAGAAATCGCGCGCGAACTCACCCGCCGTGGCCACGGCGTCACCCTCGTCGCGCGGCGCGAGGACAAACTGGCCGCGTTGGCCGCCGAGCTCGGCGACCGCGCTCACGTTCTGGCGGCCGATCTGTCGAACAGATCGGAACGCGCCGGCCTGCTCGGTCGGGTCGAGGCCCTCGGTCTGACGCCGGACATCCTGGTCAACAACGCGGGCTTGTCGACGCTCGGGCCCGTCGCCGCGTCCGATCCCGACGCAGAACTGAACATGATCGAGGTCGACGTCGCATCCGTCGTCGACCTGTGCAGCCGTTTCCTGCCCGGCATGACTGCCCGAAAGCGCGGCGCCGTGCTCAACGTCGCCTCGACCGCCGCGTTCCAGCCGCTGCCCGGCCAGGCCGGATACGCCGCGTGCAAGGCGTTCGTGCTGTCCTACACGCAGAGCCTGACCGGCGAGCTGAAGGGCACCGGCGTGACCGCGACCGCATTGTGCCCCGGCCCCGTCGACACCGGATTCGGTGAGGCTGCGGGCTTTTCGAAGGAAGACGCCGACGCGGCGCTGCCGAAAGTCATGTGGGTGCCCGCCGACGTCGTGGCGAAAACCGCGGTCGACGGCATGGACAAGGGTCAGATGGTCGCCATACCGGGAACCGTCAACCGTGTGGCATCGATATTCGCGTCCATGACGCCCCGTACGTTGTTGGTACCCATGCTCGCTCGCAACCACCCAGGACTCCGGAGGGGACAATGACCCGTGAGATGACCGTCTCGGACAGCGTCGTCGTGCATGCCGACGCCGAGACTCTGTACGCCGCGATCAGCGATCCGACTCGAATGGGAACCTGGAGTCCGGAGAACCTCGGAGCCGTCGTCACCGCACCACGCGAGAGCGCTTATGTGGGTATGGAATTCGTGGGCCGTAACAAACGCGGAGGAGCGACGTGGGTGACGCGCTGCACCGTCACGGTCGCCGACCCGGGTAAAGCGTTCGAATTCCGCGTCCATGCGATCGGGGTCAAGAAGCCGCGGCTGAACGCCGCCAACGCAACTTGGCGCTACGATTTCGAGCCCGCGGACGGCGGCACCAAGGTCACCGAGACCTGGACCGACGATCGCCGAAAGTGGCCCGACGCAGCCGCATTGGTATTCGACAAGATCGTCACACGCGGCAAGACGTTCCCACAGTTCCAGCGTCGAAACATCCGGAAGACGCTGGACAACCTCCGGCAGGCCTACGCCCGAACGTAGCCGTCGACGAGGAAGTCGATGCCCTGCATGTAGGTCTCCTTCGTGGCGGCATCGGGCCGATCCTCGATCGCCGCAACGAGATTCGGCAACTGCCCGGCACCGATGCTCCACACTCTGACGGTCATCGGTGACGGGTCGCTGTCGGGCCGCGGTGCCGTCGCCGACAGATTCAGAATCGCGCCGAGCGTGTAGTTCCACAACGCTCGGTACATGATCATGCCCTGACTCGGCGTCATACCCAATTCTGTTGCAGCGCCCAGGATTCGGTCCACAAGCCACAGCGCGCCCGCCCCTCCCCTGTTGCCTGTTCGCAGCACGTCCGCGATCCACCGGTCACTCGCGAGGACGTCGAACACGTCGCCGATCAGAGTCCTGATGCGTTCGCGGGGATCCTCGGGGAGCTCGATCGACGGAAACGACGTCGACACCTCGTCGAGCACGAGCGACAACAGTTGCTCGCGATCCCCGACGTGCCGATAGATCGCCATCGGCGATACCCCCACGTCCGACGCCAACGAGCGCATGCTGAAACCGTCGACCCCTCCCGACTCGAGTTGAGCCTTGGCCGCTGCGACGATCTGCTCGCGTGTCACCGTCGGCGGCCTGCCGCGTCGGGGCGTTCGGGGAGTCACGTCTGCAGTCAATCACGGTTGCGTCTCAGTCGTAGGTAAGGTAAACCTTCTTCATTATGAGAGACCGTCCACTAAATCCAAGCCTGGTGCTGACCGCAGCCGCACTGGCCCAGTTCCTCGTCGCATTCGACATGTCCGTCATGAACGTTGCACTGCCCGATATCCAGTTGTCGCTCGGCTTCACCGACGCCGACCTGTCGTGGGTCGTGGGCGCCTATGCGCTCGCGTTCGGCGGGTTGCTGCTTCTCGGTGGGAGGTTGTGCGACCTCGTCGGCACCCGTCGGGTATTGCTGGCAGGTTTCGCCGTGTTCGGCGTGGTCAGCGCCCTCGGCGCGCTTGCGACCGAGCCGTGGATGTTGATCGCGGCTCGCGCAATTCAAGGTCTCGGGGCGGCACTTATCGCGCCGGCTGGACTCGCTGCGTTGAGCGCGACCTTCCCCACGGGCAAGGAACGCGCCAAGGCATTCGGCATCGGAGCGATGGCGTCGGCAGGCGGCGGTGCGATCGGCGTCGTGCTCAGCGGCGTGCTCACCGACGCCGTCGACTGGCGGCTCGTGATGTTCTCGGCGGTGCCGTTCGTCGCCGTCGCGGCGATCGCGGCCTACGTCGGAATGCCCGCGCACGCCTCGGCGCGCACCGGGACGCTGGATGTCGCCGGGGCCGTGCTGGTGACCGCGGCCTTGGTGATGCTCGCGTACACCGTCATCCAGACCGAGGACCGCGGCTGGTCCGACGGGCTGATACTCGCCGGATTCGCTCTGACCGTCGTACTGCTGGTTGCTTTCGTCGTCGTCGAGAATCGCGTCGCCGAGCCGTTGGTGCGGTTCGAGACTCTGAGGCGCCCCCGCATCGCCATGGCGAACGTCATCATGTGCGTGCTGTGCGCCGCGCAGTTCAGCGGCTTCTTCTTCGTGTCGCTGTACTTGCAGCGTGGGCTCGGATATTCGCCTACCAGAACGGGTCTCGCATTTCTGCCGTTCTGCGTCGGGCTGGTCGTCGCGATCATCGCCTCGACGAAGTTGCTACCACGCGTAGGTGCGAAGCCGTTGTTGACGGTCGGCACCGCGATGGCGTCGGTCGGGCTGTTCTGGTTCTCCCGCATGGACGTCGGCGGCGACTTTCTCGCGACGCTGCTCGGCCCGTCGCTGATGCTGAGCCTCGGCGTCGGACTCAGTTTCATGCCGTTGTCCAACATCGCCACCGCCGACCTGCCCGCCGACGAGGTCGGGATGGCGTCGGGACTGCTCAGTACGTCGCGGCAGATCGGCGGCTCGATCGGCTTGGCGGCGTTGGTGTCCGTCGCGGCGGCGGCGACGGCGCGCTACGACGGGCCTGCCCTGGACGGACTGGTCGACGGCTATGGCGCCGCACTGCTCGCGTGCGCCGGGCTGCTCGCCGTCGGGTTCGTGCTGTCGCTTGTGTTCCCGAAAGCTCAGGTCCTCTCGGACAGCCCGCGCACGTAGGCCGCCTGGCCCGCGTGTTGAAGGTCGTCGGAGATGACCGACACCAGACGCGTACCGAGTGTGACCGGCGGATCCCAATTCTCGTCGACGACGCGGTCGAGGTCCTCTGCCGTCAACGATTCGACGTAGGCTGTCGTCTTCGCGTGCACGGCGTCGTGGTAGTTGCGCAGCAGATCGGCGCTGCTCGTGACCGCCGCGACGTCGTCGGAGCTCTGTCCGTAGCCGATCGCGTCGTCGTCGAACGGCAGAGCAAAGCGATCGTTCCAGCCGTCGGCGGTCCAGACCTGCTCGCTGCCTGCGACCCCGGCGACGTGGTCGTCCTGCACTCGGGTGAGGTGCCAGATCAGCCAGGCGACCGTATTGGCGTCGGGATCCGGGCGGTAGGTCAGGGCTTCGGCGGGGATGTCGTCGAGGGTGTCGTGGACGACGCCTTTGATGCGTTCGAAGGCGTCGGCGAGTACTGCTGCGTGGTTCATCGGGCTCCTTTCAGTCGCATGTGCACGGAACTACATAGCGGGCTATGTAGTTCCGTGCACATGGGGTACCCGGGTTCGGAATTTCCAAGACCGCCGGTCCCGTTGCACAAGAAATGAAGGCAATCACCTATTCCGAGACCGGCTCCTCCTCCGTCCTACACCTCGTCGATCGAGAGCCGGGTGAGCCAGGGCCGGGTGAGGTCAGGGTGAAGGTCGCCATCTCCGGCGTGAACCCGACCGACTGGAAGAACCGCTCCGGCGCCACGGGATCACTGGCATTCGACGAGGCCGTACCCAATCAGGATGGCGCGGGCATCGTCGACGCGGCGGGTCCGGGTGTGGAGGGCCTGGCCGTCGGCGATCGGGTGTGGCTGTATTTGTCGCAGTACCAGCGGCCGACCGGAACGGCGCAGGAGTACACCGTTGCCCTCGCCGAGCACGTCGTACGACTACCCGAGGGCGTCTCGTTCGACGTCGGTGCCAGCCTCGGCGTTCCTGCCATGACCGCGCACCGTGCGTTGACGGTGTCCGAGGACGGGCCGTCGCGTCTGCACCCGGGAGCATTGCAGGGCAAGACCGTGCTGGTCGCGGGTGGTGCGGGAGCCGTAGGACATGCGGCGATCCAGCTGGCCCGCTGGGCAGGCGCGACGGTCGTGACGACCGTCAGCGGCCCGGAGAAAGGCGCGCTCGCGACGGCAGCAGGTGCCCATCACGTCGTGAACTACAAGACCGGCGATGCGGCCTCCGAGATTCGCACGATCGCACCGGACGGCGTCGACCTGATCGTCGAGGTCGCGCCTGCACAGAACGCTGAGTTGAACGCGTCGGTCGCCGGTCCCCGTGCGTCGATCGCGGTGTACGCCAACAACGGCGGCGATACCGTCACCCTGGACGTCCGGCCGAACATGGTCTCGAACGCTCGCTACCAGTTCGTGCTGTTGTACACCGTCGGCGACGCGGCGTTGAAGGCCGCGCAGGACGACGTCAACGAAGCGGCTCGAGCGGGTGTACTCGAGGTCGGGGAAGCGGCAGGCCTTCCACTACACCGCTATTCGCTCGCCGACACCGCAGCTGCCCACGACGCCGTCGAGAACGGCGCCGTGGGGAAGGTGCTGATCGACATCTAGGGGCCTTCGGCCCATGTGCACGGAAATACATAGCACCCTCTGGTCGCTCCGCAGGCTACGCTCCTGCCGCTATGTATTTTCGTGCACATGCGGCGAAGCCGCACTCCCGTGAAACTCGTCCTCCGCCTGCAGCATTCCGGAGAACCAAGCATCGAGGGTGGCGTCGTCGATCGACTCCGGCATCGCATCGACCTCGCGCGCCAACGCCTCTACCTGTGCGACGAAGGCCGGCTCGGTGTGCATGAGAATCCAATCCTGCAGGGCCGGTTCACGTTCGACGCCGGTAGCCAACGCCTCGCGGCACCACGACAGGTACAGCGTCTCGGCCGCGAACATGCCGACGAGCGCCGCAGCTCGACCGTGCTCGCGAGCCAGGCCCAATGCGTACGTCGACAGCACCGACGATTCGGCTACCAGCGCGTCGATGTCCCCGCCGTACGGGAACTTCTCACGCAGGTCGGCGAAGTACTGGCGCTGCTCGCCGACGAGATTGGACATCGAGACGACGTGATCTTTCGCGTCGTCCAACGACTCCGATTCGGCCACGACGAGACCGAGGATGCGCACGGCGGTCAGCACGAACGCCTCCTCGATGACGAGATACCGTCGAAAATCTTTGTCGGACAACGTCCCGGCAATGGAGTCGGCGATGAATTTCACGCCGCGGGACTTCGCGAGCGCGATCTGTTGCCGCTCGACCAGCTCGTCGGAACGGCTCATTCGCCCGCGACCCACGTGATCAGGCCGTCGAACAGATCGGTGTAGCCCGGCCACTGTTCGCAGAACTCGGGCGGTGCCCAGTGCGGCGAGCAATCGGAGGTGAAGACCACCGAGCGGCCCGAGCCGTACTCCCCCGCCACGACGAGCGGGTCGCCGTTGATCGTCGCAGGCACTGTCGTTCCGTCCTTCGCGACGACGCGGTTGTATCCGAGCAGCGACGGCCACTCGCCTCCGCTGCCACCGAGTGCGGCGTGCGACGGGTCGTCGACCTGGGGAGTCATGCCGCCGGGGGTTTCGACGCGATCGTCCTCCGGCAGCATCGTGACCGGAAGCGCGTCGGCCAGCGCGGTCTGACGGAACGCGCCGCGCGCTTGGAACCCGGAGAACGACAGGTACCCGCCGATCATCATCAACGCGCCACCGCCCGACACCCAGTCGCGCAGTGCGACGAGCCGATCCTCGCCTGCCTGGAATCTGTCGAACACACCGGGCGCCAACTGAATCGAGTTGGCGCCGATGTCGGACAGTACGACGACGTCGTACTCGGACAGCGCCTCGGCGGTGCCCGGAAACTGCGTCGGCACCAGATGGGCCGGCATGTGTACGACGTCGTGTCCGCGGGACGTCAGTGCGTCCTTCAGCGGCCCGACACCTTCGACGTAGGAATGCACGGTGAACTCGTCGACGCCCTTGACGTGCGTGGATGTGGTCATCCAGCTCTCGCCTGCGATCAGAACTTTCTTGCCCATCAGTCTTCTCTATCCTTTTCCGGCGTGCTCGAAGAGCGCCCTGGGGTTGTCTCGCATCAGCGAGGACACGTGCTGTGGGTCCATTCCGCTACGCACGAGGCGCGCAGCGAAAGAGACAGGTACATAGGCGAATCCGTTGCCACCGTGTTTCCGGAGCATCGATTTCAGAAAGAGGTCGTGGCTCAGCAACAGCTGTTCCCGATAGCCGCCGCCGACCAGGCCCTGAATCGCGAGTGCTGTTTCCGCTGGATGCGGCGATTGCCCTTCTCCTGGGAATTCGAACGGCATTCCGATCATGTCGAATTCGAGGTAGACCCCGCGGTCGGCGATCGAGCACTGGTAGTCGGGATCGCTGCCCGACGGGTCCATGTGGCACAACACGACCGCGGACGGATCGACGCCCATTTCGTCGACGACGATATCGAGGACGTCGTGGCCGAATCTCTTCCATCCCGGAAGGTGAACGAACAGAGGAACATTCACTTCGCGCTGCGCAACACATGCAGCTCGCAGTGCCTTCGCTTCGTTCGGCGTGAACGACGGCGACACACCGATCTCTCCGATCACACCCGGGCTCGGCAGGTCACTCGGCGCGAATTCCTCGATCAACGACGCGGCCAGCATGTCGACGCCGAGCTCGTCGACCTCGGCAGGGTGAGTGGATTCCAGGTACCACCCGGATCCCATCACGACCCGTACGCCGGAAGCCTCGGAGTACTCGGCCAAGACCTCGGGTCGACGCCCGATCCCCGGCGGGGTCAGATCGACGATCGTCGTTCCGCCGATGTCCGCGAACCGTTTCAGGTCGTCGAGCACCGCTGCCGCGTCGTCGACCCGGCAGTTGTCGAGGCTGTTGTACGGATTGTCGTGCAGCAGCCACGCGTCTTCTGCTCTCACCTGCCCCTTCAACGTGCGTGCGACGACCGGATCCAGCGACTCGGTGTAGGCAACCGACGCGTCGTTGTGCAGATGTTCGTGCGGCAGAACGAGTCCGAGCTCGGACGAATCGATCGGGCCGGTGACCGTCTGCACTCTCATCGGCGCCCCGGTGCGCTCTGCAGGTGCTTCCACAGGTGAGCGAGCGAGTGTCCACGCATGTTGATCCAGATCGCCACCAGCAGAACGATTCCCGTGATGATCGGCGTCAGGAACGGGCTGACGCCGAGCAGCGTGAGGCCGTTGGCGATGATGCCGGTCAGTACCGCACCGATGACCGTGCCGACGACGGTTCCGCGTCCACCGAACAGGTTGGTGCCGCCCAGCACGACGGCCGTGATGACCGTGAGTTCGAATCCGTTGGCGGAGTTGGCCGATCCCGATCCGAGGCGCGCAGCGATCAGCAAGCCCGCGATTCCGGCGGCGAGGCCGGTGAACACGAGCGTCATCATCAGCACGCGGCGGGTGTTGACGCCCGAGCGTCGCACGGACTCGACGTTGGAACCGATGCCGGTGACGTAGCGCCCGAACCTGGTGCGATTCAACGCCACTGCGCCGATCACGACGACGATCAATGCGATCCATGCGCTCGCCGAGAAGCCGAGCCACGATGCGGTGCCCAACTTCGCGAAGGCGGTTCCCGGCGTGATCGGAACGGAGAAGCCCTCGGTGCGATACAGCGCGATGCCGCGAATGATCGACAGCGTCGCGAGCGTGACGATGAACGGCGGAATGCCCTGGTACGCGGCAAGCCAACCGTTGACCAAGCCCCACGCCGCGCCCATGAACGGCGCGGCGACGAACACTACCGAGGAGTCGACGCCTGCCTGAATCAGTTCGGCGCTCATCGCGGCGACGAAGGCCACCGTCGCGCCGACCGACAGGTCGATCTGGCCGGTGGTGATCACGAACGTCATCGCGACCGCGATGATGAGCACCGGCGCAATCTGCGTCGCGAGGTTGGAGATGTTGGTGAACGTCAGGAACGACGACGTAGTCACCGAGAACACCAGCGCCACAGCCACTGTCACCGCGAGCATCGCGAGCGTCGGCTTGTTCAGGGACTGCCAGAACGTGGGCCTGGCCGCCAGCTTCTTCACCGACGGCTGCGCGTTCTTGTCGAGGGTGATCATGATTTTCCTCCCTGCGGAACAGGTGTGCGGGTGATCAGCCCGACGAGCGATTCGATGTTCAGGTCGCCGATGGGAACGTCGTCGACGCTCTCGCCCTCGTACATGACGGTGATGCGGTCACAGACACGGAACAAGTCCTGCAACCGGTGTGTCACGAGGATGACACCGACGCCCTGTGCGGCGACGTCGGTGATCAGCTTCAGTACCGACTCGACCTCGGCGACGGCGAGTGCTGCCGTCGGCTCGTCGAGGATCAGCACGTCCGGCTTGAACGACACGGCGCGAGCGATCGCGACGGTCTGCCGCTGCCCGCCGGACAGTTGGCCGATCTCCTGGTACGTCGACTTGACCTTGACGTGCAGGTCGGCCAGGATCTCCGCGGCCTTGGAATGCATGCCGTGGCGATCGAGGAACGGCCCCTTCCTCGGCTCGCGGCCGAGAAAGAGGTTGCTGGCGACGTCGAGCGTGTCGCACAGAGCCAGGTCCTGATAGACGATGCCGATCTTCTTCTGCTGTGCGTCGAGAGGCGTCGAGAACCTCACCGGCTCTCCGTCGACGCGCATCTCTCCGCCGTCGTGTTGGACGGCGCCGGCAAGGATTTTCATGAGCGTCGACTTGCCGGCGCCGTTGTCTCCGACGACCCCCAGCACTTCACCCTTGGCGAGCCGAAGATCGACTCCGCGAAGGGACTTGACGGGGCCGTACGATTTGGTGATTCCCGACAGCTCGATGAGAGGTGCCATCACTTCTCCAGGTAGTAGAGGTAGTCGTCGACGTTGTCCGGGGTGACGATCTGCGTCGGGACCGGGATGTCGGCGGGTGCGCCGCGACCACAGCCGAGGTCGATCGCCGCGTTCATGGCTTCGTAGCCGAACTCGAAGGTGTTCTGCTGCACGACGCCCTTCAGCCAGCCTGCGTTCAGTGCGCTGACTGCCTGATCGGACAGATCCCAGCCGACGGCCTGGACACGGTCTTGCGCGCTCTGGCTGTTGACGGCGGCGACGAGGCCGATCAGTGCGGGCTCACCGGTCGCGTAGACGTACTCCATGTCGGGGTTGCCGGTCAGCAGATTCTCGGCCGCGGTCTGCGCGTTCTCCTGGATGTTGCGGCCGTCGACGACGGTTCCGACCGTCATGCCCGCGGCGGAGACGGTGTCGGTGAAGCCCTTCTGACGCTCGAGCTGGATGGTGCTGTTGAGTGCACCGACGATGCCGACCGTCCCGGTACCGCCGGACAGCTCGGTGAGCGTGTCACCGATCTGGATTCCGCCTTGCTCGTTCGCAGTTCCGACCTGAGTGGAGACGGCCGGGTCGTCGACGGTCGCATCGACTGCGACGACGGGGATGCCGGCCGCGTCGGCCTTCACGATGGACGGCTTGATGCCGTCGGTGTCGATGGCGTCGACGATGATGGCGTCCACTCCGGACGCGATCAGGTTGTCGAATGCGTTGGCCTGCGTGACGGAATCGTCGTTGCCGCTGATGATCTGGAGATCGACGCCGGTCTGGTCGGCGATCTTCTGGGCAGCGGTGTTGATCTGGTTGAAGAACAGCGCCTGCAGGTTGATGGTCACCAGACCGACCTTGAGCGTGCCGTTCTTGCCCTCGCAGGTGTCGGCGACGCGGGCGGGCTCCGGAATGAAGGCCGCCGCAGCCGAACCGTCACCCGAGTCGCTGGGCGAGGCCGAGTCACATGCGGTGAGCGACAACGCCAATGCAGCGCCGACGACGAGCGGAAGTGCGCGTTTCATCATGGGATCTCCTGAAGGTCTAGTGAGCTGTGGGCAGTGAAAGCGAGCAGTTCGGTAAGAGTCGGGCAGCCGCGTGGGCCGGCAGTCGCGCACGCCATCGCGGCCGACGCACCGGCGAGGCGGGCGGCGTCGAGCGGGGTTCTCCCGCCGTCGACGAGCGCAATGTACGTGCCGCAGAAGCAATCTCCGGCCCCGACGGCATCGATGACGTCGACCTTGACCGCAGGTTCGGTGGTTCTTTCCCCACTCGGTGTGATGAGTGACCAGCCGCGGTCTCCATCGGTGAGGACCAGGTGGGTGTCGTGCTCGGCGGCAAGATCAGCCGATCGGTCGTCGTCGATGCCGAAGGCCCGTTGCCACAGGCTGCGGCCGACGATGACGTGATCGGCCAGCGCGAACGCACGCAACGCCGCGCCCTGATCCTCGCAGCCGTCGAGGTCGATGGCGACGCTGACACCGTCGGGCAGTCCATCGGGAAGGAATGCCGCGCGGTAGCCGTCGACGAACAGACGGCCGCCACCCGCGTCGGCGATTTTCCTGATCACCGCGGCGATGCGCGGTGCGTCGTTGGCGTCGTCCTGACTGATGATCGAGCGGTCGCCGCCCTCGGCGATGAGGACGACCGCCGTCGACAGGAACGCGTCGCGCGGTGCCCAGCTGGTGTCGACGCCGTCGCGCTCGAGGTTGCCGAGGAACTCGTCCGAACGGACGTCGGAACCGACGGCTCCGGCGAAGCGTACGGTGGCTCCCATCCGCGCGGCGGAAACCGCGGCGTTGGCGTTCATACCACCGTCGATCGAGATGATCGACGTGGCCTGGACACGCTCACCGAGAACCGGGACGTGCGGAACCTGCACCGTCACATCGTTGTTGGCGTATCCGCAGAAGACGATCACGTCATTTACCTGCCGCGCGAGCGAGGGTACGGACCTTGTCACCTGCGACGCGGCCCCACCAGCGGCTGTTCTCCTTGACCGAGGACGCGATGATCGCGCCGTCGCACTCCTTCATCAACGCCGCGACGTTCCCGGCGGTGATCCCGGAACCGATGATGACGGGGAGAACGGTATTGGATTTGATCAGCGACACCTCGTCGACCGACGCTGCGTCACCGGTGCGAGACCCTGTGGCGATGAGGACGTCGGCGTCGAAGAACTCGGCGTCCTCGGTCTGCTCGGCGATGGATCGGTCGGCGACGATGGCATGGGCACCGTGCTTGACGTGCACGTCCGCGAAGATGCGCACCGGATCGGCACCGATGCGATGACGGAACCGTGTGGTCTTGGCGGCCTGGCCTTCGATGAAGCCCTCGTTTGCCACGTAGGCGTTGGCCCACTGGTTGACGCGTACGAAGCTGGCCCCGGCAGCCCAGGCTGCGGCGACACCGCACTCGCCTGCGTTGGACAGAATGGAGACGCCGACGTTCTTTCCGAACTCGGCGACAACCGCCGCGGTGACGACGCCCATGCTGGCGGCCGTCTCGTACCCGTGCTCGCCGGGCTTGAGGAACGGTATGTCCCAATGGTTCTCGACGATGACACCGTCGAACCCGTTGTCGATGTAGGCGTGGGCCTCCTCGACGGCGAACGCGGAGATCTCGGACACCGGCATGCCCTTGTAGTGCGGACTTCCCGGCAATGCGGGGAGGTGGATCGCGCCGATCAGGGACGGACTGCCTGCGAACATCTCGGCGAGTGCAGATGGCTTTGCCGGGAAGACTCCCAGCGGGGACGTACTCACGAAACGACTCCTTGGACTGAACTTCAGAACATTGGATGTAATCGATTGCCTTGCGTATATGCACCGTAAGCGATCGTCACCCAGTTGTGTCAAGGTTTTCTCGAGTCGTTTATGTAAACGATTACCTCTACTGTGTTACATGCGGGGCAGAAGACCCCGCGGTTCGCTAACGTCGCACGCGAAAGGAGGCCCATGCGCAAGGCAACCATCCGTGACGTCGCGGAGCGTGCAGGTGTGTCGACGGCAACGGTGTCGAGGGCGCTGTCGGGCTCACGCCCTGTCTCCGACGAACTGATGAAGACCATCCGGCAAGCCGCAGACGACCTCGGTTACTCGGGCAACATCATCGCCAGCTCGCTGCGCCGCAGCCGCACGGACACTGTCGGCATGGTCGTACCCAGTATCGCGAACCCGTTCTTCACCTCGCTCGTCGAGAACGTGGAACACGTCCTGTCACAGCGCGGGCTTCAGCTGTTCCTGTGCGATTCACGCTCGGACCCCGACGTCGAGGCGCAGCGCCTCCGCAGCCTCGTCTCGCGCCAGGTCGACGGCATCATCATCAGCCCGTGCCACGGTGCACGCTCCGCCGAAGCAGTGCGCATCAGCGCAAAGGCGCTTCCCGTCGTACAACTCGACAGGTTCGCGCTCGACACACACACCGACTGGGTCGGGGTCGACGACGATGCCGCACAAGCGCTCGTCATGGATCATCTTGCATCCCTTGGTGTTCGGACCGCCGCGTTCGTCAGTTCGGAACTGACCAACTCCTCGACCGAGCTGCGTCGCGCAGGATTCTTCCGGCACGCGTCGCGCGTCGGAATCGAGACGCGGGACGAGTGGACCCTGCTCGGCGCCTACTCCATCGAATGGGGACGCGACGCGTCACATGCCTTGTTGGCCAGCGACTTTCGACCCGATGCGGTGGTCTGCGCGGACGATCTGATCGCGCTCGGCGTCCTGCAGTCCTGCCAAGCCCTCGGCCTGTCGGTACCCGAGGACGTCATGGTCACCGGCTTCGACGACATTCCGTTCTCGGCCCTGAGCAGTCCCCCGCTGACCACAGTCCGTCAACCCCAGGAGCGCATCGCGATCGAGGCCGCTCGGCTGCTCGACCAAGCGATGAACGACGCCGTCACGGGCGCGGCGCACATCGCGCTGAAACCCCAACTGGTGGTGCGTCAGTCGACCGTCGGCCAGGCCCGCGTCACGGCGGTGTAAGCATCGACGGCTGCGTCGATCTCGGCGAGCGACACACTCTCGTTCGCGGCGTGCATCAGCGCTGGGGTGCCAGGACCCCACACGACGATCGGTGCGGTCGGCGCTGCCGCCGCCAGAATCGACGCGTCCGTGAAGTACGTGACGGGGCCGTCCGCGAGGGTTGTCTGCAGTGACGTCACCCAGTCGTCGTCGGAGGGCGTGCGTACCCCGGGCAGATCGATCCGGGCCTCGACGCGATCCACTTCCGGTTGACTCGTCCACCAATCCAACAGGTTTCGGCCGTCGCCGACGGTGCGATGATCGACGACCACGTGTGCCGCGTCGGGCACGATGTTCGGGGCCGACCCGCCGTCGATCGTGCCGACGTTGAACGTCTCCGCGCCCAGGAACGGATCTTCTCCGAGTGGCAGTTCGGCGCGCGCACGGGCAAGAACGTCGACGAGCTTCATGATCGCGCTCTCGCCCTTCTGCGGCGTACTGCCATGTGCCGCAACGCCGGTCGTCGTGACGTCCAACCACAGCGCACCGCGGTGGCCGAGGTGGATGCTGTTGCCCGTCGCCTCGGGAACGATGACGGCACCGATCTTGTTTTCTGCCACTGCATGCCTCGCCGCCTGCGCGCCCAGTGAGCCGATCTCCTCGTCGCTCGTCAGCAACAGTGCGACCGGTACGCCGCGCTCGGCCGCATCGATGACCGCTGCCGTCGCCGCGACCACGCCTGCCTTCATGTCCGACGTGCCCCGCCCCTGCAGCACGCCGTCCTCGATGGACGCGGCGAACGGGTCGAACTCCCAGTGCCCGAGGTCGCCCGGCGGCACAGTGTCGACGTGGCATGCGAAGACGAGTCGCTTCGCCGACGGCGGCGCCTCGTTGGTCAGCAGCAGCCAGGGGTGAGCGCTGTCGGGTTGACCCTCGACCGTGACCTGCACGCGAGACGCGATCAGCGAGACGATCGTGTCCATCGAAAGACGCTGTGGGGCCGGGTCACCCGACACCGTACGTTGAGCGACGAGTTCACGGAGCAGGCCGGTGGAATCCATGACTCCAGTATGCGGCTTCGCCGCATGTGCACGAAAATACATAGTGGGGTATGTATTTTCGTGCACGTGCGTTCATGCCTTCGAGATGGTCGGCAGCGTGGACCACGGGAAATTTATCCAGCGATCGGTCTCGCGCCAGGAGAAATCCGGGGCAACGATGGACTGCGGCTTGGTATAGATGACGGCCGACTTCACGTCGTCCGTGTGCTTCTTCAACAGCTCGACGACGAGCGCGAGGGTGCGTCCCGAATCCGCGACGTCGTCGACGACCAGCAGTCGCTTGCCGACGACCGAATCGGTGTCGAGGAGCGGTTCGAGCACGATCGGGTTCGGCAGGGTCTCCTCGATGTCGGAGTAGAACTCGACGTTGAGAGTGCCCGCAGCCTTGACTCCCATCGCGTAGGCGATCGCCCCTGCAGGAATGAGGCCGCCGCGTGCGATCGCGATGACGATGTCGGGGACGAAACCGCTGTCGACGATCTTCGTCGTCAGCTCGCGCGAGGCGGCGCCGAACGTGTCCCAGGTGAGCACTTCGCGAGCAGGTTCGGTCATGGGGCGATTATGCGCCTGTAGCGTCGTGTTTGCTGAATCGGCAAACGATGTTGCGCATCGACGACAGCGCTGGCAGTCTCGTGTCATGCACACACACGACGAGCAGCCCGTCTTCGATCAGCCGTTCTGGGACAACCTGTACACCGAACAGGCGCAGCGCTGGAGCGGCAACGCCAACCCCGTCCTCGTCACCGAGGCATCCAAACTGACCCCGGGCACCGCGCTCGACATCGGAAGCGGTGAGGGCGGCGACGCACGGTGGCTCGCCGACCACGGCTGGACCACCACCGGCGCCGACATCTCGGAGGTCGCCATCGATCGGGCCCGCGCGGAGCAGGGCGACCGGAACATCGAATGGCTGCACCGCGACCTGCTCACGTGGGAGCCGGAGACGCAGTACGACCTGGTCACCGCTCACTTCTTCCAGCTGCCTCCGCACCAGATCGGGCCGGCGTTCCAGCGATTCGGCAGCGCCGTCGCGCCCGGTGGCCACCTCCTGATCGTCGGACACAGCCCCCACGACCACCTCGCATCGCAGCACCAGCACGCGCAGATGCTGTTCGGCGTCGAGGCGATCACGTCACTGTTCGACGACGCGCACTGGACGACCGTCGTCGCCGAGGACCGCCCGCGTCCCGGCATCGACCCCGACGGCACCCCTGCCGAGCGAAAGGACACGGTGGTTCTGCTGCGGCGAGCCTGAGTGTGCGTGAGCGAATGTGGCCTTCGGTCACTTGAAGTGACCGAATGTGACATTCGCTCACAAACCAGCGCAGGTCTGCTGGTCGCAGCTCGATTCGTCGGAAGTCGGTCGTCGGTCTGACAGCGCTGCGGGGGCGATAGACTGGCCGTACGCTCCGGGGGTCCTCGGTACGCCCACCCCCTGGAAGGCTTCGACATCACACCACCGTCCTCACCCCACGACATCTATCTCGTACCGCCCGAGAACGAGTCCGAGAACTCCGTCTCCGGTGGATCCGCGCGATCCGTGGCACGGCTGACCGACCGCGACGACGTCATCCCGTTCGACGGCCGGTTCGCGCTTGCGATCACGTCGACGACGCCCCACCAGGCGATGGTCGAGGACCTGCTCTTCATCCGGAACGTCCTCGACGACGCCGACATCGCGTACCTCCTCGTCCGCGGCAACGACGAACGGCCCGTCATCGCCGTGGACAGCACCGTGCGGGACGCTCTGCGCGAAGCGCTGGTCGCGGCGTGCCGAAGCGAGCCGTTCTACTGCAAGACCGTCGACGTCAAACGCGGGAAAGCAGTCCTCGTCGCCGACGGCATGCCCATCGACGCAGCCGATGCTCGCATCTTCCGCCTGTATCGACCGCGCGCCGAACCCGTCAGCGGACTGAACTACGGCGCATCGACGGCGGTCCAGATCGAACTCTGGACATTCTCCCCGACCGAAGTCGTTCTGCCCGTCGAGAATTCGCTGACGCGTCGTACCATCGAGCGAAGCGAGGCAGTCCGCGGAACCGTCGAGCGATTCGGCAAGACGTGGCCGACCATCGAGAACATGTTCGCCGCACACGCGTCGGACATCGATTTCGACATCGACATCGTCTTCTCCTGGGTCGACGGTTCGTCCGCGGAATTCCAGGCACAACGGGCCCGCCGGATGAAGAACTACGTCGTCGGCGAGGGCGACGACTCACCTGCGCGCTTCCGGCAGATCGACGAGCTCAAGTACGCGCTTCGATCGGTGCACATGTACGCGCCGTGGATCCGACGCATCTTCGTCGCAACGGATTCGGATCGACCCGAATGGCTCGCCGACGACCCGCGCGTGACGTTCGTGCCGAGCGAGACGTTCTTCGTCGACACATCCGTTCTGCCGACGCACAATTCGCAGGCGGTGGAGTGCCAGCTGCACCACATTCCTGGCCTGTCCGAGCACTTCCTGTACTCGAACGACGACATGTTCTTCGGCCGTCCCGTCGGTCCACAGATGTTCTTCTCCCCCGGTGGAATCAGCATGTTCATCGAGGCGACGACGCGAATTGGGTTGGGCTACAACGACGCCGACCGCAGCGGCTTCGAGAACGCGGCACGCGTCAACCGTCGACTCCTGCAGGATCGATTCGGACGCATGACCACTCGGCACCTCGAGCACGCGGCAACACCGCTGCGCAAGAGCGTCATGCAGGAAATGGAGAACGAATTTCCCGACGAATTCGCCTCCACCGCAGCCAGTGTGTTCCGTGCAAGCACCAACATCTCGGTCACGAACTCGCTGTACCACTACTACGCACTGATGAGCGGCAAAGCCGTCGTGCAGCGTGACGCGCGGGTGAAGTACATCGACACCACCTCGCACGCCGGCCTGCACGCGATGGAAGGCCTCCTGCCCAAACGCGCCATGGATTTCTTCTGCCTCAACGACGGAAGCTTCCCCGAAGTGGACCTCGACGTCCGCACCCGACGCGTCACCGAGTTCCTCGAGCGCTACTACCCGATCGTCGCGCCCTGGGAGAGCTAGAGCGAGACCGTCGAATGCCTTGTGCTGTCGGCGATTCGGACGCCGTTCGCTGCGAGGCGGCGCGCGACCTCGTCGGCAGGCACGTACTCACCCACCGTGTCGTACGAGCCGATCGGCACGACGGAATGAACGACGGTGTCGTCGTACACCTGCACCAGATTGAAGGCTTGCGCGCCGTCGCGGCCGCGAATGGCTCCCGGCTCGACACCCAAGTCCTGGGTGTAGCAGGTCGCCGACGCCACCGACACCGGGATTCCGGCGAACGTCGCCGACGTCGAATAGTGAAGATGCCCTGCCAGGATCGAGCGCACATCGGTTCCACGCAGAACGTCCGCAAGGTTCTTCTGATCCAGTAACTCGACGAGAACAGCGAGATCCAGCACCGCCGGAACCGGCGGGTGATGCATCGCGAGAATCGTGCCGAACTCGGCAGGCTCGGCGAGAACATCTGCGAGCCAGTGTAATTGGTCGTCGGATATCTCGCCGTGGTGATGGCCGGGGACCGTCGAATCGAGCGTGACGACGCGAAGCCCGTCGATGTCGTGCACTTGATCGATCGACCCCGTCGAAGGAATCTCGTCGAGCAACCGGGTGCGGAAGGTCGCCCGGTCGTCGTGATTGCCCATCGCCCAGACGATCTGGGCGCCCAGCGCTTCCGCGACTGGTTCGACCAGGGACCTCAGTGTGTCGTATGCACGAGATTCGCCGCGGTCGGTCAGGTCGCCGGTGAACACCAGCGCGTCGGGACGAACCTCCGATGCCTCGATGTTCGCCAGCACACGGCTCAACCGGGCTTCGCTGTCGACGGCACCGTAGAGGTCACCGTCGGCGATGAGATGCGTGTCGGTGATGTGCAGCAAACAGTGATTCGGCCGCGGATACTCCGCTGTCCGAGCCTTCATCGGTCTCTCGCTTCCGATTCGACATCAGTGGTTCCTACGAGTTCACAGTAACCACCCTTCCTGAAACTAACCTTCGGAATACGGGACGAGAACACTGCGGAAACACGAAGCCGGTGCCTGAAAAGCACTCGGCATCCCCGGACACCCCGGATGATCTAGATTGAGGTGCACTCCATCCGAGAGGAAGTGCACATGTTGCTCACTCGATCGAAGATCGCTGCTGTCACCGCAGCCGTAGCCGCCAGTCTGACGTTCGGCTCGGGCGTCGCCGCTGCCCAGGATCTGCCGACCGTCGTGCTCGTGCACGGCGCCTTCGCGGACACGTCCAGTTGGGACGGTGTCGCGTCCGACCTGCGGGCACGCGGCTACGACGTCGTCGTTCCCGACAACCCACTACGTGGCCCCGGCTACGACTCCGCCGCCGTCGAGAGCGTCGTCGAGGACATCGACGGTCCGGTCGTGCTCGTCGGCCACTCCTACGGCGGCACCGTCATCACCAACGTCCATGCCGACAACGTCGAATCGCTCGTCTACGTGGCGGCCTTCGTGCCCGCCGCGGGTGAGCCCGCCGCGCTGGCACTCGACCCGTTCCGGTTCGGGCTGACGTCACTGGTACCGCCGGTGCTCGGACTCGAGATCGTCGACGACTCCACCAACATCATCGGCAAGAACGTCGATTCGTACATCGACCCCGCGCTGTTCCGGCAGTACTTCGCGCCCGACGTCAGCGACGAGCAGGCATCGAAGATGATCGCGAGCCAGAAGTCCATCGCCGCGACCGCCCTCGTCGAACCGAGCGAGCCGCCGTCGTGGGCGGACACGCCCAGCTACGCCCTGATCCCGCAGCAGGACCAGATCATCCCGCCTGCATCGGAGAAGTTCATGGCCGAACGCGCGGGCGCGAAGATCACCGAGGTACCCGGGTCCCACGCAGTGCTCGTGTCGAACCCGGGTGCCGTCGTGGATCTGGTGGTGCAGGCGTCCTAGGCGCTCCGCGCATGTGTGCGGAAATACATAGCCCGCTATGTATTTTCGTGCACGGGCGCTGCCAGGCGCCTCAGATGATCATCCGCACCACCGAGCGTGTGCTCGATCGCCGTCAGACGCGAAACATAATGTCCGACGGGGTATTCGGCGGTCACGCCGATACCGCCGTGCAGCTGGATCGCCTCCTGCCCGAGCTTGCGCGACGACCGTGAAATCTGCAGCTTCGCCCGCGACGCGACGACAGGATCCACCACGTCGTCGGCGAGGTTCATCGTCGCGTACAACGACATGCTCCGCGCCAACTCCAACAGCACGTACATGTCGGCCGCCCGGAACGTCAGCGCCTGGAACTTCGCGAGCGGAACGCCGAACTGCTTGCGCTGCTTCAGATAATCGGTCGTCAGGCGCAGCGCCTCTTCCATCGCTCCGACTGCCTCGGCGCACAACGCTGCCTGCGCGCGCACCTCCGACGCTTCGATCGCCGACGTCGCATCGCCTCCGTCGCCGAGTGGCTCCGCCGCCACGTCCGCGAACGAGATCTGCGCCGCCCGCCCGCCATCGTGGGTGCGATATCCCGTGCGCGTCAAGCCGTTCGCGTCACCGTCGACCAGGAAGAGTCCGACGCCACCGCCAGGCAGCGTCGCGCTGACGACGAGCGTATCCGCGCTCGCGCCGTGGGGCACTGGATTCTTGACCCCGTTCAACGCCCAGGATCCACCGTCCTCGGTGGCCGTCGTTCCGACGGTGATGTTCGGCCAGCGGCTTCCGGTTTCGTTGTGCGCGAACGCAAGAAGCGTCGTGCCCTCGGCGACACCGGGCAGGATTCGCCGACGCTGATCAGTGCTACCGACGTCGGAGATCAGGCCGCCGGGAACAAGGACGGCGTCGAGAATCGGTTCGGGTGCCAGGCGTCGACCCACCTCGGTCATGACGGCCATGATCTCCACCGGACCGGCATCCATACCGCCGTCGTCCTCGGCGAAACTCAGCCCGAGCAGGCCGACCTCGGCGAGCTGCTTCCACACTGCCGTCGACCAGCCTGGGTCGTCGGCGACGATCTTGTTGCGCTTCTCGGTGTCGTAGGCGCGGGTGAGCACCTCACGAGTGGTGTCCCGGAGAAGTTTCTGTTCTTCGTTCAGTTCGAAATCCATGGCTGAAACCTCACAATCCGAGAATCGTCGACGCGATGATCTGACGCTGCACTTCGTTGGAGCCGCCGTAGATCGACACCTTGCGGTAGTTGAGATACGTCGGCACCGACCGTTGTGCCCAACCGGGACTGTCGATGTCGTCACCTGCCTGGTACGGCAACGAGTCCGGTCCGGCGATGTCCATCAGCAACTCGGTGACCGACTGCTGCAGCTCCGAACCGCGAAGCTTCAGAATCGACGACGCCGGGTTCGGCTTACCGTCCGATGACGACGAAATCAGCCGCAGCTGAGTCACATCGAGAGCCTGCACTTCGTTGTCGAGCTCCGCGAACCGAGCCGCGAACGCCGGATCGTCCAGGAGTGTGCCGTTGCCCAGCCTGATCGCGGCCGCGTGCTCCCTCGCCTGCTCGAGCCAGACCTTGGTGTGCCCGAGTCGCGTGATGCCGGTGCGCTCGTTGCCGAGCAGGAACTTCGCGTAACTCCATCCCGAGTTCTCTTCACCCACAAGGTTTTCCGCAGGTACGCGCACGTCCTCGAAGAACACCTCGTTGACCTCGACGCTGCCGTCGATCAACTTGATCGGGCGCATCGTGATGCCGGGAGTCTTCAGATCGATCAGCAGGAACGAGATTCCGGCCTGCTTCTTCGGAGCGTCGGGATTGGTCCGGACGAGCGCGAAGATCCAATCCGCGTACTGCCCCAGCGTCGTCCATGTCTTCTGGCCGTTGACGATGTAGTCGTCCCCGTCGCGCCTGGCCGTCGTACGCAGGGACGCGAGGTCCGAGCCTGCTTCCGGCTCCGAGAATCCCTGACACCACCAGATGTCGAGATTCGCCGTGGGCGGTAGGAATTTCTCCTTCTGCTCCTGCGAACCGAACGTCGCGATGACCGGCCCGACCATCGACGCGTTGAACGTCAACGGCTCCGGAACCGATGCCAGCTGCATCTCGTGGAGCCAGATGTGGCGCTGTGTCTCGGTCCACTCCCGTCCGCCGAACTCGACGGGCCAGTTGGGCACGGCCAATCCATTGGCGTTGAGAAGACGCATCGTCGTGACCATGTCGTCACGCGTCAGTTCGATGCCCACCCTGCTCTTCTCGCGGATCTCCGCGGGTATCTCGGTGGTGAAGAACGTCCGCATCTCCTCGCGGAATGCAGCTTCCTCTTCTGTCAGGGCAAGATTCATGAGATCCCTCCGCTTAACTTCCACATATGTCACCTCGACCGTACTCCCCGGTAACTGGGATACTCTGCGGTTACTATGACTTTTCTGGCGCTGGTTCGGCACGGTGAAACCGACTGGAATCTGCACGGGCGCCTGCAGGGCAGCTCCGACATCCCGCTGAATGCGACGGGACAGGCGCAGGCACGTGAGGCCGTCTACGAACTGGAAGGCCGTTCGTGGGACCTTCTCGCCAGCTCGCCGCTGTCCCGCGCCGCCGAGACCGCCGACATCATCGGCTCTCACCTCGGCATCGCGCGCACCGCGACCTATCCCGATCTCGCCGAACGGCACTTCGGCGAGGCCGAGGGATTCACCGACTACGACGCCTATTCCCGCTGGCCGCACGGCATGTATCCCGGCCTGGAGACACGTCGGGATCTGATGATCCGCGGCGTGCGAGCCGTCGACGAGATCGCGTCGACGCATCCGGATTCCTCCGTCATCGCCGTCGCCCACGGCGGCGTCATACGCGCAATCTTCGACGCGATCCGCGGGGTCGCGTCGCCGCGCATTCTCAATTGCGGCGTCTCGACGTTGACGCACGACGGAACCGCGTGGACCGTGGAGACGATCAACAGCGTTCCCGCACGAAGGACGTGGTGAGATGAACATCGAGCGGAGAATCTCCGAACTCGGATTCGTACTGCCCGATCAGGCGCAGGCGCCGCCCGGATTCGAGTTCGCGTTCGAGTGGGCTCGTGTGCGAGGCAACCGCGTGTACGTGTCCGGCCATTCGCCACTCCACGCCGACGGCACACTCGCCGGGCCGTTCGGGGCCGTCCCGTCGAAAGTCACTCTCGACGCAGCCACCGACGCAGCCCGAGACTCCGCGCTCGCCGCGCTCGCGAGTGTCCGACGGGCCATCGGCGATCTCGATCGAATCAGCGCATGGCTCACCGTGTCCGGGATGGTCAACGCCGACCACGGATTCACGCAGACGACGACGGCGATCAACGGCTTCTCCGACGTCGTCGTGCAGATCTTCGGACCCGAGATCGGCGCACATGCTCGCACCGCCGTCGGAGTGGCAGCACTCCCGATGAACAACGCCGTGGTTGTATCGGCAGAGATCGAAATCGACGGCTAGGAAGGCACTCTCGTGCACCGGAAAGCGTTCGCCCTGTTGGCCGCTGTTGTCGCGCTTCTGGCCGTGGCGGGGTGTGGGTCGTCGTCGGGCCCTCTTCTCGACCAGGTGAAAGAGCGCGGCGTCCTCGTCGTCGGCACCGAGGGGACCTACAGTCCGTTCAGCTATCAGGGCTCCGACGGGCAGCTGACCGGTTACGACATCGACGTCGTCGATGCTGTCGCCGAGGAACTGGGTGTGCGCGTCGAATATGTGCAGACGCCGTTCGATTCGATCTTCGCCGGCCTCGAATCGCAACGCTTCGACCTGATCGCGAACCAGGTCACGATCAACCCGGAACGCCAGGGCGCCTACGACCTGTCCAAGCCGTACACGGTGTCCGAGGGTGAAATTCTCACCGCGGCGAACAACACGTCGATCACGTCCGTCGACGACCTTGCCGGAAAGACGACAGCACAATCGTCGACGAGCAACTGGGCGCAGGTCGCCGCCGATGCAGGCGCGAACGTCGAAGCCGTCGAAGGATTCGTGCAAGCCGTCACCCTCGTCAAGGACGGGCGCGTCGACGCCACCGTCAACGACAGCTTGGCCGTCGCCGAATATCTGAAGACGACCGGCGACACCGGAGTGAAGGTGGCCGCCGAGACCGGCGACACCAGCTATCAAGCCTTTGCGGCTCGCAAGGACAGCGGCTTGATGGACGAAATCGACTCTGCCATCGACACGTTGCAGGCCGACGGCACACTCGCACAGATCTCGGAGAAGTACTTCGGATCCGACACCGCGGCGCCCACCGCCGATACACAGGCGCCGACGTCGGACGCATCGTCGTCGGAATCCCAATCAAAGCTGGATCTGATTCTCGACAACCTGTGGCCGATGCTGAAAGCCACTGTCACGATGACCATTCCGTTGACGGCCATCAGCTTCGTCATCGGCCTCGTCATCGCACTCGGCGTCGCGCTGGCGCGGATCTCGTCGAAGAAGGCGTTGTCGTCGGCTGCGCGCTTCTACGTCTCGATCATCCGCGGCACTCCCCTACTACTGCAGCTGTTCATCGTGTTCTACGCGCTGCCCGAACTCGGCGTCGTGATCGATCCGTTCCCTGCTGCCGTCGTCGCGTTCAGTCTCAACGTCGGTGGCTATGCGGCAGAGGTCATTCGAGCCGCGATTCTCAGTGTGCCCAAGGGGCAGTGGGAAGCAGCCGAGACCATCGGCATGGGATATCGGACGTCGTTGCAGCGCATCATTCTTCCGCAGGCGCTGCGCACCGCCGTTCCGCCTCTGTCGAACACGCTCATCTCACTCGTGAAGGACACGTCGCTGGCGTCGACGATTCTGGTGACGGAACTGTTGCGCGTCGCACAGCTCGCGGCCGCACCGACGTTCGACTTCTTCGCGTTGTACAGCGTCGCGGCGATCTACTACTGGGTGATCTGCATGATTCTCTCGTTCTTCCAAGGCAAACTCGAAGTCCGACTCGACAGGTACGTGGCGAAATGACAGATTTGTTGGAGGTCCGTTCCCTGAAGAAGTCGTTCGGGACACTCGACGTTCTGAAGGACGTCTCGTTCTCCGTGCCACCGGGAACCGTCACCGTCATCATCGGGCCGTCGGGGTCCGGAAAGACAACTGTGCTGCGGGCGCTGAACGCGCTCGATCCCGCCGACTCTGGCACGATCCGTATCGGGGATGTGTCCGTCGACTTCTCGGGCTCGACGACTCAGTTGCGGGCCTTTCGCGCCCAGAGCGGCATGGTATTTCAGCAGCACAATCTCTTTCCGCACAAGACCGTGCTCGAGAACGTCATCGAGGGTCCGGTGATCGTCCAGAAGCGGCCGAAAGACGAGGCCGTTGCCGATGCTCGCACACTGCTGGAGCAAGTCGGTCTTGCCGACAAGGCCGACCAGTACCCGTTCCAACTGTCCGGCGGTCAGCAGCAACGCGTCGGGATCGCGCGCGCATTGGCGCTCCGGCCGAAGCTGATGCTGTTCGACGAGCCCACGTCAGCACTGGACCCCGAACTGGTCGGCGAAGTCCTGTCGGTGATCAAGAGCCTTGCGGCGCAGGGGTGGACGATGGTCGTCGTGACACACGAGATCCGCTTCGCCGAACAGGTCGCCGACGAGGTTCTGTTCATCGAGGGTGGCGTCGTCGTCGAGCGGGGTGCGCCGGCGGATGTGTTGAAGAATCCATCCGAGGTCAGGACTCGCCAGTTCTTGCAGCGGATATTGGCCTGACGGCATGTGCACGAAAATACATAGCGGGCTATGTATTTTCGTGCACATGGGGTTACAAGTGCGGGAGAACCTTGTCGACCGTGATCGGGAAATCCCGGACCCGCACGCCCGTCGCGTGGTAGACCGCATTACCGATCGCCGCGGGTGAGCCGACGATCCCGATTTCACCGATCCCCTTGCCGCCCATGGGATTCAACTCGTCGTCGTTCTCCTCGACCCACACTGCTTCGATGTCGGGGGTGTCCGCGCACACCGGCACGTGATACTCGGCGAGATCGTGGTTGGTGAAGCCGCCGAACTCCCGGTCGGTGTTACCCGTCTCCATCAGCGCCATACCGAGCCCGAACGTCATTCCGCCGATCAGCTGCGACCGCGCCAGCCTCGGATTCATCACGCGCCCGATCCCGAACACACCGAGCATGCGTCGCACCCGAACCTCGCCCGTGTCGATGTCGACCTCGACCTCGGCGAACTGCGCACCGAACGCCATGCGCGCCAAGTCTTTCTGCTCGTCCAAGTCGTCGGAGGTCTCGACGGTCACCTCGGCCGGGCCGCTGGCGTCGTCGATGCTTCCGACTCGGTCGACGAGCGCGCGACACGCCTTCGTCACTGCCCAGCCCCACGACGACGTACCCGACGAACCGCCCGCGCCGGGCGCCTTGGGCAGCGCGCTGTCGCCGAGCTTCAGTTCGACGCGATCCGCGGACACCGCAAGTGCGTCGGCGGCGATCTGGCGCAGCACCGTTCGCGCACCGGTACCGATGTCCGACGCGGCGACGGACACCGTGATCGAACCATCCTCGCTCAATGATGCCGACGCCGACGACGGGCTGATCAGCACCGGGTAGCTTGCCGTCGCGACGCCTGTCCCGATGAGCTTGCGACCCTCACGTCGATGTCCTGGATGCGGGTCACGCTCGGACCAGCCGAAGCGCTCGGCTCCCTCGCGCAGACATTCGACCACACTTCGGCTTGAAAAACGTTGATCGCTTGCGGGATCCACGTCCGGCTCGTTCAGTATCCGCAGTTCGATCGGATCGATGCCGACCGCGTACGACAGCTCGTCGATCGCCGTCTCCTGCGCAATCATGCCGGGTGCTTCGCCCGGGGCCCGCATCCACCGCGGCGTCGGCACATCGAGAACGGCCAGGCGATGCGTCGTACGGCGGTTGGGTGAGGCGTATATGTGCCGTGTCGACTCGGAGGTCTGCTCGCAGAACTCGAACACATGTGACGTCTGCTGAAACGAATCATGCACGAGTGCAGACAGTCTGCCGTTCGAGTCCGCACCGATTCGGAAGTGATTGATGGTCGGCGTCCGGTACCCGACGAGGTCGAACATCGACTGCCTTGGCAATGCCAGCTTGATCGTCCGCCCTGTTGCACGGGCTGCCATCGCCGCGAGAACAGCGTTGGGTCGGGTACTCCCCTTGGAACCGAAACCGCCGCCGACATTTTCGGAGATTACACGGACCTTCTCCGGATCGACATCGAACAACGTCGCCAGATCGTCCTGGACGCCGGACGGCGCTTGCGTCGAATCCCACACGGTCAGAACGTCATCCGCCCATCGCGCCGTCGTCGCATGAGGTTCCATCGGATTGTTGTGATTCGCGGCCGTCGAATACCACCGATCGATCACGTGTTTCGCCGACGCGAGTGCCGCGTCCGGGTCCCCGATGGTCACGTCCGTCGGGAATCCGGCGTTGACCGATTCCGGTGCGAACAGCGACGAATGGTCCGCCGTCAGGCCGTTGTCGGGGGTCTGTTCGTCGGCGTACGTCACCTGGACGCGATCGGCGGCGTCCCGTGCAGCCTCGTACGTCTCCGCCACGACCGCTGCGACGATCTGTCCGCGGTACGACACCCGATCCGATTGCAGCACAGCAAGTTCACCGTCTTCGATGTCGCCGAGCTTCTCGGCATTACCGTGCCAGAGGAGTTCGACGTCGCCGTCGGCCATGACGTCGACAACCCTGCCTTTCGCGATGGCGGCGGGAACGATGGCGCAGTACGCGGTTGCCGCATCCTTCGGTTGGTCGACCGCGTACCGCGCGGCGCCGGTGACCTTCGCGATGCTTTCGGTACGGACGATGGGCTGGCCGATGGCTGCGGTACTCATTCGGAGGACTCCCGTCGGGTCAATTCGGTGAGGGCCTCGGTCACGAGACCACGCACCAGCGGGATCTTGAACGTATTGTCGCGCAGCGGTTTCGCTGCCTTCAATTCCAGGTCGATCGCTTCACGGAACACCTCCGGTTTTGCTGCCCTCCCCAGCAGATCACCTTCGGCGGTGTACGCACGCCACGGCTTGTGCGCGACCCCGCCCAGTGCGATCCGCGCCTCGGTCACCTGGCCGTCCTCGACGCGCAATACGGCCGCAACCGAGGCGAGCGCGAATGCGTACGACGCCCGATCCCGCACCTTGCGGTACAGCGACACCGTGCCCGCGGGGAGTTCGGGAATCTCGAGACCGGTCACGATCTCGTCGTGCTCGATGGTCGTGTCCGTCTGTGGAGCGTCACCCGGGAGTCGATACAGCTCGGCGATCGGCACCCGGCGCGTCCCGTGCGGACCCGCGACATCGACGACGGTATCGAGAGCCGTCAGCGCGACAGCCATGTCCGAGGGATGCGTCGCAACGCAGTGTTCCGACGCGCCGAGAATGGCGAGATTGCGATGTTCCCCCTCGATCGCGGGACATCCCGAACCGGGCTCACGCTTGTTGCACGGCTTGCTCGAGTCCATGAAATAGACGCACCGAGTGCGCTGGAACAAGTTGCCACCGGTGGTGGCCATGTTCCGCAGCTGCCCCGAGGCACCGGACAGAATCGCCCGCGACAGAACCGGGTACCGACTGCGCACGACGGGATGCACCGCTAGATCGCTGTTCGTCACCGCCGCGCCGACGCGCAGGCCACCGTCGGCCGCGATCGTGATCTCGCCGAGCGGAAGACGGGTGACGTCGATCAGCGAAGTCGGTTGCGCCGAACCGAGTTTCATCAAGTCGACGAGGTTGGTCCCGCCGCCGAGAAGCGAGGCACTCGGATCGGCGACGAGGCGGGCAATGGCGTCGTCGACATCGGTTGCGACGTCGTAGTCGAAGGTCTTCACCGACCCGCCTCCTGCACGGCTGGAATGATGTTGGCGTACGCGCCGCAGCGGCAGAGATTTCCGCTCATGCGCTCGCGGACTTCCTCGCGGGTGAGTTTCGGCGGAGCGTCCTCGGTGACCGCGCTCGGCCACCCCTGTTTCGCTTCTTCGAGTACGCCGACGGCGGAACAGATCTGCCCCGACGTGCAGAATCCGCACTGGAAGGCGTCGTTGTCGATGAATGCCTGCTGCACCGGGTGAAGGGTGTCGCCGTCGGCCAGACCTTCGACGGTGGTGATGTCGCGCCCTTGGTAGCCGATCGCGAACGCCAGACAGCTGTTGATGCGTCGGCCGTCGACCAGCACCGTGCACGCTCCGCACTGGCCGTGGTCGCAGCCCTTCTTGGCGCCGGTGAGGTCGAGGTGTTCGCGGAGTGCGTCGAGCAGAGTGGTCCGCACGTCGCAGTCGATGGTCTGTTCGGTGCCGTTCACACGGAGGGTGACTCTGCTCATGTCGGGGCGATTACCCCTCCTCTTGATCGCCAAACTCTAAGTGCGACAGGGTAGGTGAGGCAAACCTACCAACCCATGTGCATAGAAATACGTAGTGGGCTATGTATTTCTATGCACATGGGTTTCAGGAGAAGGCCACGACCTCTTCCCCCCACGCCCGGCGGAGCTCGAAGTCCGGGTCGTCGACCTCTCGGTCCTCCTTGTCGATGAGCAGCGTGGTCCGCGACGTCTCGTCGTACGACGTCCACGGCTGCCTGCCGTGCGCGAAGTCGATCCACCGCTGCTGCATGCGCCGCGCGACGATCTTCGCAGCCTTCCGACCACCGAGTTTGTACGTCGGATCCTTCGGGATCACGCCGAAGTTACCGAACACGTACGGCACTTCCGTCCCGTGCGTCGCGCCGATACCGGTCAGTCTGAACAGCGGAGACGCATGATCGAAGCGGTACACGTACGTCGGCGCGAGTCGGCTGTGCGCTTCGGCGATCCACAGCGTCGGCATGCGGAACGCCGCATCCCGGGAAATCTCCATCGCTGTCTTCCTGGACGGATAGTGCGGGTATGCGAGCGCGATCTCCGCTTCCTCATCCTCCGGCAGTTGCGGGTGATCAGCGGCGATTGCCTGGAACATCTCGTGAATCTTGTCCGGTGTGATCGGCATCAGTGGCGACTTCATCAGCTTGAACAGCGACGCTTCGTCACGGTTGGTCCCGATAAGCAGAGGCACCTGCGACTGCCTCCCCTTCTGGAACGATGCCACCGGGTAATGGGGTACGACGTCGCCGTCCACCGTCGGTGCCACCGCGAGTGTTCCGGGCACCTTCGACGGGATGTCCTGGACCAACTCGGCGCCGACACGAACGAACTCGTCGACGGACAGCTCGCGCAACCGGTCCGGCTTCACATCTGCCAGTTCGAGAAAACGCTCCGCGATCGACGACGCCCTCGCCGCCCCGTAGACCGATGTCGCCGGCGAGCTCTCGGCGATGGCACGGTGAAACAGCCCCGCGGCTGCAGGCGAGGTCAGCAGTGTCGTCACGGCGCCACCACCCGCGGATTCACCGAACAGAGTGACGTTCGACGGGTCCCCACCGAATGCGTCGATGTTGTCGCGCACCCACTCGAGTGCGGCGATCTGGTCCCGTAGACCGAGATTGGAATCGAAATCCCCGAACGACGAGAAGTCCAGGAAACCGAGTGCACCGAGCCGATAATTGATCGTCACGAGTACGACGCGACCCTGTCGGACCAGATTGTGGCCGTCGAACATGCGTTGCGCCGACGACCCGATGAAGTACGCGCCGCCATGGATCCACACCATCACCGGCAGATCATCCGCGTTGTCCGGCGCCCAGACATTCAGCGTCAGACAGTCCTCGCCGAGGGTCAGACCGGGATCGATCGGCATCGGACCCTGCGCGCTCTGCGGTGCGATGTGCCCGAACTCGGTCGCTGAGCGCACTCCCGTCCACGACTCGGGCTTCGTCGGGGCTCGTAACCGCAGCGCCCCGATGGGCGGCGCCGCATACGGGATGCCCTTCCAGACGGCGATACCGTCGTCGACGATGCCTTCGACCTGGCCGTACCGAGTCCTCGCGATCACCGTGCAATCATGCCTCGCCATGTGTCCGAGGGCTCCACAGTTCCGAGAAACGCCACAGCTCGCCCCTCCAAGCGTGGGACGTGACGATTGTCGCGCTAGCTCCCGATCCGATCAGGCCCAGCAGTCGGACGACCAGCGGCGGCATCGCGCAGCCAAGAGGGAACTTCGCGACCGGCGCGTTGACGCATGTCGATCGCAGCGCGTGCGGCTGCCGCTGCTTCGCGCAGCCAGTCTTGCCGCTGAGAGGTGTCGTTTTCAGTTGCAGTCATTGCGCCCCTCCTCGGAATTCTTGGATTCAGTCTCCTCCGCTGCAGCGATCCGCGCCAGCCGTCTTTCGGCTGCGAACTCCGCCGCCTCCGTCAAAACCTCCTGCTCGGTCGGGGTGATGAGCTTGGACCGGGTCAGGGTGCTGTACAGACGCCAGCCGAGTTCGACTTCATTCGTGTTGTCCCTGACAGTCCGGTCGAGACACCAGGTAATGCGCTGCCACGCTTGTGCGCGTGCGTCGGCAACGGTGCGCTGTCTGATGGTGCCGATGACACCGGCGACGCCGAACACACCGATGATCAGGGTGATCCAGGTTTGTGCGGGCAAATGACGGCCTTCCTGCCGGTCCGGGCGGGGGATTGCCGGGACAGTAGAGGATCGCACCGACAAGAAACCGTCGCTCCAAGTCCCTTCCAACCGGTCTCCAAGTAGGTGCGGCCACAGTTCCCACCATGACAACAACAGCCCGCAGAGCATCTGCAGCCGCACTGGCCATGGTCGCCGGCGCCGCACTCCTGTCCGCATGTTCCTTCTCCATCGGCACCGGCGGCGACGCCGAGGCGAGTCCCGACGGGGCCGTCGAGTTCAAGGATCTGCAATCCGCGACGATCCAGCTCGAGGCCCTCGGCACCTTCGTATCCCCGCAGGAAGGTGGCTACGAAGCCGCCGGACGCGGTTCCGGTTTCCTGATCTCGTCCGACGGTTACGCCCTCACCAACAACCACGTCGTCACCGGCGCAGGCACATTGAAGGTCTGGCGAGGCGGAGACCAGAGCGACACACTCGGTGCCCGCGTCGTCGGATCGTCGGAATGCCTCGATCTGGCCGTCGTGAAGCTCGAAGGCGACGACTTCCCGTTCGTCGCCTTCCACGAGGGAGCCATCGACACCGCCGACGAAATCTACGCTGCCGGTTACCCGCTCGGCGATCCGACGTTCACGATGACCAAGGGCATCGTCTCCAAGGCGGACACTGCCGGTGACACGCCGTGGGCATCGCTCGATCACGTCATCGAGCACGACGCGAAGATTCGCAGCGGCAATTCCGGTGGCCCCCTCGTCGATCCCGACGGCCGACTCGTCGGTGTCAACTATGCGGGTAACGACAAGTACGACACCAACATGGCCATCCATCGCGACGAAGTGCAGAACGTCGTCGACGACCTCAAGAGCGGACAGAACGTCCTCAGCCTCGGCATCAACGGCGAAGCGCTGACCGACGACGAGGGCACCGGGCTCGGCGTCTGGGTCAACTCGGTTGCGTCGGGATCCTCTGCAGACAAGGCCGGAATCGAAGCCGGCGACCTGCTGACCAGCATGGAAGGCGTCACCCTCGGGACCGACGGCACGATGGCCGATTACTGCAGTGTCCTGCGCACTCACGGCCAGGATGCGACGCTGTCGGTCGAGGTCTACCGCCCGTCGAGCGACTCGTACCTGCGCGGACAGTTCAACGGTGACGCCATCGAGGAGACGACGACCGTGTCCTCACGGGTGTCGACTCCGTCGAACGGAAGCAGCGTGTCACCCACGAGCACAGGCGGATTCACGATGGTCGAGGACAACGACGGTGTCGTCAGCGTCGACGTCCCGGCGGCATGGAACCAGGTGGACGGCAGCAAGTTCGTCGACGACCGCAACAACTACTTCTTCGGCGTCGAAGCCAGCGCGAATCTTGCTCAGTACCAGGGTGGTTGGGGCGCCGTCGGCACATCGGTGATGGCATCGGACACCGCGGTGGCCAACTCGTCGCCCGAGGATTTGCTGAATTGGGCGACGGCGTCACTGCCGCAGTCGGGATGCGTCTCGACCGGACGCGAAGATTACAGCGACGCACTGCACACCGGACGGTTCGAGGTCTGGACCGGCTGCGGAGAGACCGCCGCAACGTACATTCTCGTTGCTGCACAGGCGGATTCGGGTCGATACCTGACACTCGTCGCGGTGCAGGCCAACAGCGACGCCGACCTCGACGCCGCCGACCGAGTGATGAACAGCTTCACCGTCACGCTCTGACCCTCTACCGAGATCGAAGTTACGTCCCGTTTCCCAGCGAATTCGGGACGTAACTTCGATCTCGGCGTAAGGGGGGGGCGGACCCTCGGTGAGCGAGGGCCTCCTTCGGTCACTCAGAGTGACCGAATGTCACATTCGGTCCACGGGGGTGGGTTTTCGGTCCACACAAGGCGAGGAAATCCGAATGGTCTTTATTTATAGAATATTTATCTTATTTCGGAATTGTTTCGCCACGCACTACTCGGTCGCGGGATGAGGGTTTACCCTGAAGTTCGGCGTACCGACGCGCCAGCTCCACACCCCCTCATTTCAAGGAGTTCACCATGTTCGACCTCGCATTCTTGTCCGACTTCTTCGGCGCCTTCTCCGATTTGTTCGGCGCTTTGGACTTCTTCAGCGGATCAGCTGACGCGTAATAACAGACGTGCGGTTTTGAAATGACGGAAGCCTCGGATCGAATTGATCCGAGGCTTCCGTTGTCCCATTCGACAAACGCTCAGTCGCGCGGGCGCCGACCCTTGAACTTGCCGCCACCACGCGGAGGACGCCCACCGGGAGGACCCTGGTCGGGCTGGAGCTGAATCAGCACACCACTGATTCGGGTGCGCCGCAACGCTTCCACGGTTTCGTCCGCGAGATCGGCAGGCAGTTCCACGAGCGAGTGGTCGGGCCGAATACTGATGTGCCCGAAATCGCTTCGGCGTAGGCCACCTTCGTTCGCAATTGCGCCGACGATGGCACCCGGTGCGACGTGATGCCGCTTGCCGACGGCGATGCGGTACGTCGCCATCTCCTGGCCGGTCTTGCGGTGATGCGAGCTGGCCGCATCCTCGTCGAAGCTGCGGGGAGGCCGCGGCTCGCGCTTCTCGCGGGGCGCACGCGGCGGGGCCGGCGGCTCGGGCTTGAGCAGGAACTCCTCGCCGTCGCGGGACTGTACTGCCAGAGCTGCGGCGATGTCGGCGAGCGGAATGTCGTGCTCACGCTCGTAGTCCTCGATCAGCTTGCGGAACAGTCCGAGATTCTCCGAGTTCAAGCTCTCGGTGATCGAATCGCCGAACTTCTGCACGCGCTGCGCATTGACGTCCTCGACGCTCGGCAGCTGCATCTCGGTGATGGGCTGACGCGTCGCACGCTCGATCGCCTTGAGCAGATGACGCTCCCGCGGAGCGACGAACAGCAGAGCCTCGCCCGCGCGGCCGGCGCGGCCGGTACGACCGATGCGGTGAACGTACGACTCGGTGTCGTGCGGAATGTCGTAGTTGATGACGTGCGAGATACGTTCGACGTCGAGGCCACGAGCGGCGACGTCGGTCGCGACGAGCACGTCGATCTGGCCGTTCTTGAGCTGGCCGATGGTGCGCTCACGTTGGGCCTGCACGATGTCACCGTTGATCGCCGCAGCCGAGAACCCGCGGGCCCGCAGCTTGTCGGCGAGCTCTTCGGTGGCCTGTTTGGTCCGGACGAACATGATCATCGCCTCGAACTCTTCGACCTCGAAGATTCGAGTGAGCGCCTCGAGCTTGCGCTGATGCGCGACCTGCACGTACCGCTGCGTGATGTTGGGAGCCGTCGAGGTCTTGGTCTTGACGGTGATCTCGACCGGATCGTGTAGGTACTGCTTGGAGATCTTGCGAATCGCGGGCGGCATGGTCGCCGAGAACAATGCGACCTGCTTGTACTCGGGGGTGTCGGAGAGGATGCGTTCGACGTCGTCTTGGAAGCCCATCTTGAGCATCTCGTCGGCCTCGTCGAGAACGAGGTACTCGAGCTGCGACAGGTCGAGCGTGCCCTTTTCGAGGTGATCGATGACACGACCGGGCGTTCCGACGATGATCTGTGCGCCCTTACGCAACCCCGACAGCTGGATGCCGTAGGCCTGGCCACCGTAGATCGGGAGGATGTGCAGGCCGGGGATGTTGGCCGCGTACTTGCCGAAGGCCTCGGCCACCTGCAGTGCGAGCTCACGCGTCGGAGCCAGCACGAGCGCCTGCGGCACCCGGCGTTCGACGTCGAGGCGCGACAGGATCGGAATGGCGAAGGCGGCGGTCTTGCCCGTGCCGGTCTGCGCGAGTCCGACGACGTCGCTGCCGTTCATCAACGGCGGAATGGTGGCAGCCTGGATCGGCGACGGGGTTTCGTAACCGACGGCGTGGAGCGCCTTCAGAACCCTCTCGTCGATGCCGAGGTCCGCGAACGTCGCCTGTGCGTTGTCGTCGGACGAATCCGGGCTGGTGGAACTGGACTCGTCTTTCGTCACGGCGGCATCCTGGTTCGGCTCTGTTGTGCTCATATACAGCCGAGTTTAGTCCCTGTCACGAACATCCTTGACCGAGTGGCCGGATTCGCCCGCGAACGACCGACCGCAGCTCTAGCGTCGAAGGCGATGATGTTCACCGATCGCACCGAAGCCGGCCGGATTCTGGCGAAGGATCTGGACCGTTTCAGGGACCGGAATCCGTTGATTCTGGCGCTCCCGCGCGGGGGCGTGCCCGTCGCCGCCGAGATCGCTTCCGCGCTCGACGCCGAGCTCGACGTGATCCCTGTCCGCAAGCTCGGGGTTCCCCATCAGCCCGAACTGGCGATGGGCGCGATCGGCGAGAACGACATCGTGATTCTCAATCAGCACGTCATCGATCGGATGCAGATCTCGGCCGACGACATCGACCTCGTTCGACGGCAGGAAGAGATCGAGCTCGTGCGTCGCGCACATCGGTGGCGGCGGCATGGGCCACGCTCACGCGTCGGCAGGCTCGCGATCGTCGTCGACGACGGGATGGCGACGGGCGCGACCGCGGAAGCCGCATGCCGCGTCGCTGCCGCCGAGGGCGCGGCCGGGATCGTGCTCGCGGTCCCGGTCGCATCCCCCGATGCCGTGGCCCGAGTCCGGCCGCTCGTGGACGAGGTCCTGTGCCGCGTCGATTCGACTCTCAGTGGCGTCGGCGCTGCGTACGGCGATTTTCACCAGCTGACCGACGACGAAGTGACCGCCCTGCTTACGTGATCCAATCGACACTCACAGTCGAAAATGCTGCGGATTACCGTTATTGTGCACTGCGAGTCACACATAACTCCGCACGCCAGGTCGAAAATTCGCAAACCGGACAACCATCGGTAGTGCACTACGACCCATAATGTGATGAAATGCACACCAATACGTCAGTTTTTCGGAGGGGATTCAAGTGCGCGAATATTCTGTGCCGGCATCGTTCACCATTCCAGACGATGCCTCGATGGCCGATACCGTGTTCCGATACGAGAAGGAGTCCCCGAACCTCGTTCCGTTCCAGCGCCTGGTCGACGGCGCGTGGAGCGACGTCACCGCGGCGCAGTTCGCGCGTGAGGTGAAGGGCGTCGCCAAGGGTCTCATCGCGTCGGGCATCGAGCTCGGCGACCGCGTCGCAATTCTTTCTGCCACTCGGTACGAGTGGGTCGTTCTGGACTACGCCATCTGGACCGCGGGTGGCTGCACCGTCGCCATCTACGAGACGTCGTCGCCCGACCAAGCTCAGTGGATCCTCGAGGACTCGTCCACCAAGCTCCTCGTCGTCGAATCGCCCGCGCACGCCGAAGCACTGAAGGACGTCACCGAAGGTGCGGCCGAGCTGCGCGAGGTTCTGCAGATCGACGCGGGCGCTCTCGACGAACTGACCACCCGTGGCGCCGACGTCAGCGACGACGACCTGCATGCTCGCCGTGGCCAGGTCACCGCGACGTCGCCCGCGACCTTGATCTACACGTCGGGAACCACCGGTCGCCCCAAGGGTGTCCAGCTGACGCACTCCAACTTCTACGCCGAGACCAAGGCCGTTCAGCTCGCACTCGGCGACGCCATGAAGGAGGGCAGGCGGACGCTGATGTTCCTGCCGATGGCCCACGTGTTCGCGCGTGCCATCTCGTTCGGCGCCTTCGAGTCGAAGACCACCGTCGGCCACACGTCCGACGTGACGACGCTGCTCGATCAGTTCGCCCTCTTCAAGCCGAACTTCATCCTGTCGGTACCGCGTGTGTTCGAGAAGGTCTACAACTCGGCGAAGCAGAAGGCGCACGACGGTGGCAAGGGCAAGATCTTCGACAAGGCTGCGGCTACCGCGATCGAGTGGAGCGAGGCGCAGGACAAGGGCGGCGCAGGTCTGCTGCTGAACCTCAAGCACACGGTGTTCGACAAGCTCGTCTACTCCAAGCTCCGCGCGGCGCTCGGCGGCGAATGCGACCGTGCCGTGTCCGGTGGCGCTGCGCTCGGCGCGCGTCTCGGCCACTTCTTCCGCGGCGTCGGCATCCCGGTCTACGAGGGCTACGGCCTGACGGAGACCAGCGCGGCCGTCACGGTGAACACCACCAAGGACCAGCGAGTCGGCAGTGTCGGCAAGCCCATCAACGGTCACGCCGCGAAGATCGCCGAAGACGGCGAGCTGCTGGTCAAGGGACCGGTCGTCTTCGGCGGCTACTGGCACAACGACAAGGCCACCGCCGAATCGATCGTCGACGGTTGGTTCCACACCGGTGACCTCGGATCGATCGACCAGGACGGGTTCGTCTCCATCACGGGCCGCAAGAAGGAAATCATCGTCACCGCGGGTGGCAAGAACGTCGCACCCGCTGTTCTCGAAGATGCACTGCGTGCGCACGCGCTCATCAGCCAGTGCCTCGTCGTCGGCGATGCGAAGCCGTTCATCGGCGCGCTGATCACCCTCGATCCCGAGGCGCTGCCCGGCTGGAAGGAACGCAACGGCATCACCGACGGCATCGCGTTCGCGGAACTGTCCACACACGCCGACCTCGTCGCCGAGATCGATCAGGCCGTTGCCGACGCGAACAAGAAGGTCTCCAAGGCCGAGCAGATCAAGAAGTACAAGATCCTGGAGCTCGACTTCACCGTCGAGACCGGCGAGCTCACGCCGACGATGAAGCTCAAGCGCAACATCATCCACTCCGAGCGTGGGGCCGAGATCGAGTCGATCTACAGCTGATATTCGTCGAGATCGAAGTTGTGCACAGTATTCAGCCGATTTTCGTGCACAACTTCGATCTCGCGAGTGCTATACGTAGCTGAGCAGGAAATCCGCAGCCTCGAGCGACACCGTGCGATGCACCTTCTCGTGCAGTAGATCGTGGCCTGCGTTCTCGAACTCTCGCAGACGCGCGCCGGGAACCGACGGAATCCACGCACGGACCGCGTCGATGGGTGCCATTCGGTCGTCGACTCCATGCATCGCCAGCAGCGGCACCGTCGAGGTGTTGAGGTCGGACGCCTTTCCCGTCGTCGACGTCGGCGTTCCGCACAGCACGGCCGAGACGAAATGATCCGGATCCTTGTGCAGCGCCGCGATCGCCGTCGCGGCACCGAGCGAGTGACCCATCAGTGCCATCGGAACACCCGTCCTCTCGGACCTGGCGATCTCGGCAAGTTGCAGAGCGTTGTCGGCGAGACCACCGATCTGCGACGCGTCGGACAGCTCGCCCTCGGTCAGCCCGTGGCCGACATGATCGACGGCCCACACATCGATGTTCTCTGCGTTCAGCACCCGAGCGAAGCGATGGTAGTTCCCGCTGTTCTGGCCGAGACCGTGGAGAAACACCAGAACTAGACGGGGATGTGCCGTCGTCCATGATCGATAGTGGACAGCACCGGTGACTCCTTCGAAAAACGGCATTGGGCTATTTTGCCTGGTTCGGTTTCGTGTCGTTGCATTCCCCTACAGTTATGCGCGTGTTCCTCCTCGACGACCAGGTTGTCTACAGCGCGAGCGACCTCTCGGCGGCGGCCGTCTGCGAGTACGCCATGCTGCGCACGCTCGACGCACATCTGGGCCGCGTCGAGGCCGTGCGCACCGAGGCCGATCCGATGTTGGAGCGCACGTCGTCGCTCGGATTCGACCACGAACGTCGACAGTTGGAGGCGTTCCAGAAGACGTTCGGCGCCGGAGTGTCGATCATGCCGCGGCCCGAGCGCACCCGCCTCGCCTACGCAGACGCGAACGCAGCCACCATCGAGACAGCGCTGTGGGGATACGACGTCCTGTATCAGGCAACGTTCTTCGACGGCCGGTTCCTCGGTTTCTGCGACTTCCTCGTCAAGGAGGATCACGGCTACTCGGTGTACGACACCAAGTTGTCCCGGTACGCCCGCGTCCCGGCGTTGCTGCAGCTCGCCGCATATGCAGACGCGCTGGAGAGAAACGGCATCGAGGTCGCGGACTCGCTGCATCTGATGCTCGGTGACGGCACGACGACCGACCATGCGCGCAAGGATCTGCTGCCCGTCTTCCGTCGTCAGCGAGCGCACCTCGAGGACATACTCGATCAGCACGTCGCCGACGACGCACCTGTCGACTGGGCCGATCCGAGGTATACCGCCTGCGGCCGGTGCGACGCCTGCGAGGAACAAGTGGTCGCGCGTGACGACCTTCTTCTCGTCGCGGGACTCAGCGGCGGCCACCGTGCGCACCTGATCGACGCGGGTATCACCACGACCAGGATGCTCGCAGCGCACGACGGCCCCGTCGACGGCATGTCGTCGCGCATGCTGACGAACCTGCGGTCACAGGCCGCTCTGCAGGCGAAACAAGCCGACAGCGGCGTCGCAGAATACGAGATCCACGACGCCGACGCACTCGGCGTCATCCCCGAGCCGGATCCGGGCGACATCTTCTTCGACTTCGAGGGCGATCCCTTGTGGGCCGAGCCTGGCTCGACCGAATGGGGCCTCGAGTACCTGTTCGGCGTGCTCGAGGTCGACGGGACCTTCCTTCCGTTCTGGGCACACGACCGCGCGCAGGAACGCCAGGCGCTCATGGATTTCCTCGAGTACGTCACTTCGCGACGCAGACAGTTCCCCGGGATGCACGTCTACCACTACGCGGCCTACGAGAAGACCGCCCTTCTGCGGCTCGCCGGACGCTACGGCGTCGGCGAGGACATCGTCGACAATCTGTTGCGGCAGAACGTGCTCGTCGACCTGTACCCCGTGGTGCGGTCGTCGCTGCGGATCGGCGAAAGGTCCTACAGCATCAAGAAACTCGAACCGCTGTACATGCCGGCGAGCCGAGACGGCGACGTCACCAATGCTGCCGCGTCGATCGTCGAGTACGCCAACTGGTGCGACCTACGCGACGAAGGCCGGACCGAGGAGGCAGACGCACTGCTGTCGGCGATCGCCGACTACAACGAATACGACTGTGTCTCCACAATCCGATTGCGAGATTGGTTGCTGGACAGAGCATCCGAAGCAGGTGTCGCACCCCGGCCGATCGCCGAGATCCCGCTCGAGATCGACGACCAGGCGACGCCGCTCGAACAGTCACTCCGCGAGTTCGCAGGCATCGGTGAACGGAACGAGATCCAGCAGGCGGTCGCGCTCTACGGTGGTTCCATCGGCTACCACCGTCGGGAACGAAAGCCGTTCTGGTGGGCGCACTTCGACCGACTGCAGAAGCCCGTCGACGAATGGGCCGAAGCGGCAGACGTGTTCACGATCGAAACCGGTACGGTCGAATCCGAGTGGGCGAAGACGACGCCGCGGCAGAAATTGTTGCGACGACGTCTCCGACTGACCGGACACGGGGGCGCCGACACATCGGTGCGGCTGTTGTACGACGTGCCCGCTCCCGACGGGCTCGAACAACCGAATCCGACCTATCGAGCATGCAGCCGCGGCGACGTGGTGGAATTCGGCGACACGTTCGTGGTGGTCGAGGAGAAGCTCGTCGCGGGTGCCGACGCCTATGCCGACCTCCCGATGGCACTGGCGCCGACGTCGCCGATTCCGACGGCGAGCATGGAAGCAGCCATAGCGCTTGCGGCAGAACATGTTCAGAGCGCGCTTCCGATACTGCCTCACACTGCCGTCGCCGATCTGGTCTCGCGTTCGGCACCCAGAACTCTGTCCGGTGAGCCGCTCCCCCGGGCCACGGACAGCGACTACATCGGTGCGATCCGCGCCGCTCTCCTCGACCTGGACAACTCGTATCTTGCGGTGCAGGGCCCACCCGGGACCGGCAAGACCTATACAGCGGCGGCCGTCATCTCGTCGTTGGTCCTCGACCATCGGTGGCGGATCGGCGTTGTCGCGCAATCACATTCGGTCGTCGACAACTTGCTGCAGGGCATCGCGAAAGCCGGTGTACCGGTGGAGCTGATCGGCAAGAAGAAAGCGCCGGACGGGCTCACCGAGCTGAAAGAGGGCGACTACCCGAGCTTCGTCGCGGACGCCGCCGACGGCTGCGTCGTCGGCGGCACGGCGTGGGATTTCTCGAATGCGAAGCGTGTGGAACCGGGCGCGCTCGATCTGCTCGTCATCGACGAGGCCGGGCAGTATTCACTGGCGAACACCATCGCCGTCGCGCAGTCGTCACGAAACCTGTTGCTGCTCGGCGATCCTCAGCAGCTGCCCCAGGTGAGCCAGGGCACACACCCCGAGCCCGTCGACGAGTCGGCGCTCGGCTGGCTGTCGGCAGGCCACGGCGCGCTACCGGCGGACCGCGGTTACTTCCTCAGCCGAACGTGGCGCATGCATCCCGATCTGTGCGCACCTGTCTCCGCCCTGTCCTACGAGGGAAAACTCTTCTCCAACGAAGCGCACACGCTACAGCGCACCCTCGTCGGCCTTCGTCCAGGTCTGCACACCGTCTACGTCGAGCATCACGCGAACACCACGGACTCCCCTGAGGAGGCCGACGAGATCCGTCGACAGATCGAGAAGCTGCTCGGTGCGCAGTGGACCGATCCCAAGACCCACGACGGCAGCCGCGGACTCGAGCCCACCGACTTCATCGTCGTCGCTCCGTACAACGCCCAGGTGAACCGCATTCGCGAACATCTCGACGACGCCGGACTGGACGACGTTCTCGTCGGTACCGTCGACAAGTTCCAGGGACGTGAGGCGCCCATCGCGATCGTGTCGATGACCGCGTCGAACCTCGGTGAATCACCCCGTGGCGCAGGCTTTCTGCTGTCGAAGAACCGGCTCAACGTCGCGATCTCGCGCGGACAGTGGGCCGCGTTGCTCGTACAGTCGTCGACGTTGACGCAGTATCTCCCGTCGACACCGGACGGCCTCGAAATGCTGGGCGCATTCATGGCGCTCAGCGACGGCTAACCGAAGTTCTTTCCCTCGCCGCGGTAGGTCGGCACGGTGGTGACGCGGCCGTCGGACTCGACGATGTGCAGCGCGTCGAATCGCTCGCAGACCTCACCCGCCTTGGCGTGGCGGAACCAGATCCTGTCACCGATCGAGATGCCGGTACCGGTGACGGGTGTCTGCACCTCCCCCGCACCTTCGTTTCGGAGAAGTTTCAGGCCGCCGCGAACCACGCTGCTGCCGAACGCGATCGGCGACGGCAGCCGCGACGTCGATGCAGGCCCCGACGCGATGTAACCACCACCGAATGCCGTGGCCACCTTCGGAGTCGGGGTTCGGACGACCGACAGCGCAAAATACAGAGCGGGATTCGACTCGAACGCCTTGTAGCGATCGAACAGAGTCGGTGAGAACAGTCCCGAGCCCGCCGTCACCTCCGTCACGACGGGATCAGCACTGCTGACCTCGAGCGAACCGGTGCCCCCGCTGTTGACGAACTCCAGATCGCCGACGGCGTCCTGCACCGCGTCGACGACGGCCTTTCTGCGCGTGCGTAATTCAGCGGCCGACGCACGTTTGACGAGCTCGACGGCGAAGTTCGAGTCCGGCAACCCCGCAATCTGCGCCTCGTAGAACATGAGTCCGACGACGCGGAATCCACGGTCCTTCGCCTCGCGCGCGAATCGGGCGACCTGCGCAGGCTCGCGCAGCGGTGACCGACGCACCCCGAGGTGCAGGGGCCCGAGCCGCAGCGATGCGTCGACGTCGATGCATACGCGCGGCTTGAGTCGGTCCGAGCCTGCGGCTGCGCGGATGATGTCGAGGTGCTTGGTGTCGTCGACCATCAGTGTGATGCGGCCGGACAGCACTCGGTCGCGAGAGATCGCGGCGATCGCGGCGTCGTCGACCGTCGGATATCCCATCAGGACGTCCTGTGCGCCGAGACCGGCAAGCCAGAGCGCCTCGGCCGGTGAGTACGTCATCAGTCCGCGAAAGCCTTCTCGCGCAGTGAAATCCGGGCCGAGGACACGCTCGAGAACGGCGCGGGTGCGGACGGACTTGGATGCGACCCGCACCGGCTTTCCGCCTGCCCGACGGGTCAGCTCGGCGGAATTGGCGTCGAGCGCGATGGCGTCGACGGCAGCGAACGGTGGTTCGAGCGCCTCGGTGGCCGAGGCGATACGGTCGAGTGCGGTCACGCGGGTTACGTCCTTGTCGGTGAGAAGTGTGATGTCACACTTCTACAGCCTTGGACGCGATGATGCCGGACAGGTCGTCGAGAGCTGCGATGACGGCGACGTCGTCGTGGTCGACCAGCCACCGCAGAATGAGCCCGTCGACCGTCGCCATGCCGAACCTCGCAACGGCGTCGATCGGTTCGATCCATCGCGTTCCGGTGTGTTCGGCGCAATGCTCGAAGAACCTCAAGGTTTCGGTGTCGCGGATCCGGTACTGCCCCGTTGCGATCGACGCGGCGAGCTCCGAGCCGAGCGCACGGTGGCGCAGCAGGTAGGTCTTGATCTCGTAGGACAGCAGTTGCCGGTCCGCGGTCTTCTCGACGATCGGCCAGATGGCGGTGAGGCCACTGTGCACGAGTTCACGGAGACCGGGCACGCCCGGCAGGTTGACCGAGTCGGTGAACGCAGCTTGCAGTGCACTGGTCACGTCGACGACGAGACCCTCACCCATCGCGATGACGAGCGACTCCTTGGAATCGAACCAGTAGTAGACCGATCCCTGGCTCACACCGGCTTCTTCGGCCACACCGCGGACCGTGAGTGCTTCGATTCCGACCCGTTCGGCGCGGTCGACGGCGGCGGCGACCAACTGTGCACGCCTTGCGTCCGCCGACAGCCGGGTCTGCATGCCCCTGATAGTAAGCACGGACGGTGCCGGTGGAGAGGTAATTGACCTCCTCGGCGGTGCGCATTCATAGTTGACCGATGAGCGAGGTCGAGTGGAGAAACTGGGCTGGAAATCAGACTGCTCGCCCACAGGAGTCCGTGAGTCCGGGAACCGTCGACGAACTGCGACGCACGGTCTTGCGCGCCGCCGAAACCGGACTGCGCGTCAAGTGTGTCGGGGCAGGTCACTCCTTCACGTCGATCGCGGTGACCGACGGAATCCACGTGAATCTCGATCGGATGACGGGAATCGAATCGGTCGCGCCTCTGCCCGACGGCGGCGCCTCGGTGACCGTGCTCGCCGGAACGCGCCTTCGCGAGTTGAGCCCCCTGCTGTGGGACCTCGGGTTGGCCATGACGAACCTCGGCGACATCGACGAGCAGTCGATCGCAGGGGCGATCTCGACCGGAACGCACGGCACCGGGGCCCGCTTCGGCGGCATCTCGACGCAGGTCACAGCACTGGAACTGGTGACCGCCGACGGCCGCGTCGTCGAGTGCTCACGCGAGACGGACCCGGAACTGTTCGACGCGGCCCGCGTCGGACTCGGGGCTCTGGGGATCATCACGACGGTGACGCTTCGATGCGAACCGGCGTTCGTGCTGCACGCCGTCGAGGCGCCTGCGACTCTGACCGGGACCCTGTCGTCGCTGCAGGACGTCGTCGACCAGGTGGACCACTTCGAGTTCTACTGGTTTCCCCACACGGATCGGGTGCTGACGAAAACCAACGCGCGGCTGTCTGCCGGCAGTCCACTAGCTCCGCTCGGCAAGGTGCGGGCCTATGTCGACGACGAGTTGCTGTCGAATCGCGCGTTCGAGGTCGTCAACCGGGCTGTGACACGTTTTCCTTCGGCCATTCCGCGCGTCAACGCATTCTCTGCACGAGCACTGTCGGCACGAGAGTTCACCGACCGCAGTTATCGCGTGTTCGCGTCGTCGCGCACGGTTCGTTTTCGTGAGATGGAATATGCGGTTCCGGCTGAGTCCATCGCGTACGTGCTGCGAGAGGTGGACCGCTGGCTGCAGACGTCGGGATTCGCGGTCGCCTTTCCCGTCGAAGTGCGCTTCGCCGCCGCCGACGACATCTGGCTCTCGACTGCCCACGGCCGCGACAGCGCCTACATCGCGGTGCATCAGTACCACCGACGGGACCATCGCGAGTACTTCGACGCCGTCGAGAAAATCGCCCGCAGCGTCGGCGGCCGGCCGCACTGGGGGAAGTTGCATTCGCTGGTGGCCTGCGATTTCGCCGAGATGTACCCGCGGTTCGCCGACTTCGTCGCGGTGAGGGACAAGCTGGATCCGGGTCGTGTGTTCGGGAACGAATATGTGGCCGCTACGCTGCATGTGCACGGAAGTACATAGTGGGTTATGTATTTCTATGCACATGGGCCGAAGGCCCTTGCCGGAATTCTCGCCGCTGCAGTGATCCTCGGCGTCGGGGAGCTCGTCGCCGTTCCGTTCGGATCGAGCGCATCCCCGTTCGTCGCCGTCGGATCCGCCGTGGTCGACAACACCCCCGAGGCGGTGCGGGAATGGGCGATCGGGACGTTCGGAACGTCGGACAAGACAGCGCTGTTCGTCGGAATGGCGCTGGTGATCGCGTTGATCTCGGCGTTGGCCGGTCTTCTGCGACCACCGTGGGGTGCCGTGCTGTTCGGCGTCCTCGGTGCGGTAGGAGTTCTCGCTGCAGTCACGCGGTCGACGTCCACGCCGCTGTCGGCCATCCCCACGATCGTCGGGGTTGCCGCTGGGATCGTCGTGCTGAACGCGCTACTGAGAACGAAAGAACCCGTCGCCGACGGCATGTCTCGCCGGAATTTCCTCGGCCTCGCCGTCGCCGCAGGAGTCGTCGCCGTCGCGGCAGGGACCGCGGGCCGACTGATGCTGCAGGCCCGCGACGTCACGGCCAACCGTCTCGGGTTCCGACTCCCGACGCCGACGCCTGCGCCCCCGATTCCGGCGGGTGCTGACCTGCGGATCGACGGGGTAGCGTCGTACATCACGCCGAACGAGGATTTCTACCGCATCGACACGGCCTTGGTCGTGCCACAGGTCGATTCGGAGAGTTGGTCGTTGCGGATTCACGGGATGGTCGACCGTGAGCTGGAGATCACGTTCGCCGACCTCGCGTCCAGGCAGGCCGTCGAACGCACCGTGACGTTGACGTGCGTGTCCAACATCGTCGGCGGCGATCTCGTGGGCAACGCGACGTGGATCGGCTACCCGCTCAAGGACATTCTCGAAGAAGCCGGCATTCAGGACGGCGCCGACATGGTGCTGTCGTCGAGCCACGATGCCTTCACCGCGGGAACGCCTCTCGATGTACTGCTCGACGGCCGGGACGCGTTGCTCGCGGTCGGCATGAACGGCCAGCCGCTGCCGGTGGAGCACGGCTACCCGGCTCGATTGGTCGTGCCGGGACTGTACGGCTACGTGTCGGCGACCAAGTGGGTCACCGACCTCGAGATCACGCGCTTCGACAAGGCCAGCGCGTACTGGACCGATCGCGGCTGGGGTGAACGCGGCCCGATCAAGACGGCCTCGCGCATCGACACCCCTCGTCCAGGTGCCGCCGTCGATGCAGGAACCGTCGTGATCGCAGGCGTCGCGTGGCACCAACACACCGGGATTTCCGGTGTCGACGTGCAGATCGACGACGGCAACTGGGTCGCCGCAACGTTGTCGGAGGAATACTCGAAAGACACGTGGCGCCAATGGATCTACGAGTGGGACGCCGCCCCGGGCGAGCACACCATCCGGGCCAGGGCCACCGACGGCAACGGCGACATCCAGACGTCGATGACCGCCGACACCGTGCCCGACGGGGCAACCGGCTACCCGAAGGCGTTCGTCACCGTCAGATGAACAGCCTCAGATGAACGAGGCCTTGATGCTGTTGTCGTACAGGATCTCTCGTTCACGATCGGTCAGGCCGAGCGTGTCCGTCAGTGCTGCGAAGTTGTCGTCGACGTAGCCACCGAAGTACGCCGGATCGTCCGAGTTGACGGTGACGACCAGGCCACGCTCGATCATGTTCCGGATCGGATGGTCTCGCAGATCCGGAGTGACCTGCAGACGCACGTTCGACAGCGGGCAGACCGTCAACGGAATCTCCTCGTCGACGAGCCTGGTCACGAGAGCATCATCGTCCAGGCAGCGAATACCGTGATCGATGCGCTCGACTTTCAGAAGATCGAGGGCCTGCCAGATGTACTCCGACGGGCCCTCCTCCCCCGCATGCGCGACGACGCGAAGGCCCTCGGCGCGCGCTTTGGCGAACACGTCCACGAACAACGACGGCGGAAAGCCCATCTCCGCGGAATCGAGACCGAGACCGATGATCGGGGCCTTCAGCTCCAACAGATCGTCGAGGAGCTTGTTGGCATGCAGAACCGGCTTGTCACGCAGGATCGACGCGATGAGCCCACTCTTGACGCCGAACTCGCGCTCGCTCGACGCCGACGCGTCCGCCAACCCCTCGACGACGGCCTCGAGCGCCACACCCCTGGACGTGTGCGCCTGCGGATCGAAGAAGATCTCGGCGTGCGTGACGCCACCCGCTGAAGCCCTGGCGAAATACGCACGCGCGAGGTCCGCGAAATCCTCTGCAGTCCGCAGGACCGACATGTTGGCGTAGTACAAGTCCAGGAACGACTGCAGATCCGTGAACTCGTACCGCGCTCGCAACTCGTCGATATCGTTGTACGGCAACGCAATCCCGTTGCGCTCGGCGAGTGCGAAAATCTGCTCCGGTTCGAGCGATCCTTCGATGTGCATGTGCAGTTCGGCGAGCGGGGTAGTCATCCCGACGACTTTACTCGCCTGTGTAACTCGCCTTCCCCGGACCGTTTTCCAGGAAACTCTTCACCGCACCCTTCAGATCCTTCGTCTCGAACAGTGCCCCCGAGACGTCCGCGGTGATCTCGTCCGCGTGCTCGACACCGCCCGAACGCCACGCTGCCACAATCTTTTTGGTGGCAGCGTGAGCCACCGTGGGACCGGAGGCCAACCGCTCCACCAGTTGTGCGGCAGAGGCGTCGACATCGTCGTGGATGCTGTTGACGACGCCCCACTCCTTCATGGTTGCCGCGTCGTAGAGGTCGCCCGTCATGACGAACTCGCGCGCGCGTCCGGAGCCGGCGCGTTCGGCGAGGCGCTGCGGGCCACCCATCGACGGGGTCAGCCCGACGACGATCTCCACCAGGCCGAATTTCGCCTTCGGCGACGCGAGGATGATGTCGCAGGCGAGTGATATCTCGAACGCTGCCGTCAGGGTCAGCCCGTGTGCGGCGTAGACGACGGGGCACGGCAGGGCTTCGAGTGGATGAGCGATCTCGGCGAACAGCTTCCGCCACAGATCGGCGCCCTGCTGGGCCGACAGCCCGTCGAACACATGCACGTCGACGCCTGCGGAGTTGACCTTGCCCTCCGCCCGCAGCAGCACGGCCCTGGGCGGATTCGCCGTCAGATCGGCGATGTTCGCGGCGACGGCGCCGAACATCGCGTGATCGAAGAGGTTGAGCGGGCCGTGGTCGAAGGTCAGTACCGCGACCTCGGCGCCGGCGTCGGTGGTGTACCTGACGAGAGAGGTGGGTTGATCAGCCATGACCGTCAGAGTGCCATACGCTGCAATCCCCGAAGTTACCGGCGAGTATATTGCGTCGATATAGCCGTTACCGGGAGGAACACACATGAGGCGCAGCCTGTTCGAGAAGGACCACGACGCGTTCCGCGAATCCGTTCGCGAGTTCGTCGCACGCACCATCACACCCGTCGAAGAGAAGCTGATCGAACAGCGCTTCATCGATCGGGAGATCTGGCTCGAAGCGGGCCGCAACGGCTTCCTCGGCCTCGAAGTGCCGGAAGAGTACGGCGGCAGCGGCGCCGACGACTACCGCTTCAACGCGGTCCTGGGTGAGGAACTGTCGCGGTCGAGCGCCGCGGTGGCGTCGTGCTTCGGCATTCACTACGACATCGTCGCGCCGTACCTCGTCCAGCTGACCACCGAAGAGCAGAAGAAGCGCTGGCTACCCGGGTTCTGCAGCGGCGAAATCCTGACGGCTATCGCGATGACCGAACCGTCGGGCGGATCGGACCTCGCGTCGCTGAAGACCACCGCGGTGAAGGATGGCGACGACTACATCATCAACGGGTCGAAGACGTTCATCACCAACGGCAACAGTGCCGACCTCGTCATCGTCGCGACGCGCACGACGCCGGAGAAGAAGGCGAAGGGCATCACGCTGTTCGCCGTCGAGAACGGTACCGAAGGCTTCTCCCGCGGACGCAAGCTCGACAAGGTCGGGCAGCCCGAATCCGATACGGCAGAACTGTTCTTCGAGAACGTTCGGGTGCCGTCGGCCAACATGATCGGCGAATTCGACGGCGGATTCATCCACATGATGCAGCTGCTGCCGCAGGAACGCATCAGTGCTTCCGTGGCGAACCTCGGGCACGTGCGTCCGATCCTCGACGAGACGATCCAATACGCCAAGGACCGCAAGGCATTCGGGCAGCAGATCGGCTCGCTGCAGTGGAACAAATTCCTGCTCGCCGAGCTCGTCACGAAACTCGATGTGGCACAGGCATTCGTCGACAACTGCATCGTCGCCCACGGCAACGGCGAGCTCACCGCCATCGACGCCGCGAAGGCGAAATGGTGGACGTCGCAGGTGCAGAACGAGATTCTCGACCACTGCGTCCAGCTGCACGGCGGCTACGGATTCATGAACGAGTACCGCGCCGCGCGTGCATGGAAGGACGCGCGGGTCACGAAGATCTGGGCCGGGTCGAACGAGATCATGAAGGAACTGATCGGGCGGGATCTGGGGTTGTAGGGGCTGCGCCCATGTGCACGAAAATACATAGAGGGGTAGGTATTTTCGTGCACATGGGGTCAGGTGACGACCAACAGCAGATCACCGCCGTCGACCTGAGCGTTGGGCCCGATCGGAACCCTGGTGACCACGCCGGCTTTCGTCGAACTGATGGTCGCCTCCATCTTCATCGCTTCGATCGAGCCGACGGGCTCTCCCTCAGCGAGAGTGTCCCCCTCCTTCACCGACAACGTGACGACGCCGCTGAACGGGGCGGCGAGGTGTCCCGGGTCGGCGCGATCGGCCTTCTCCGCCGATCGGGTACTGCTCTCGACGCTGCGGTCTCGCACTCGAACCGGACGCAACTGGCCGTTCAGGATGCACAGTACGTTCCGCATTCCGTCGGCATCCGGCTCGGAGATCGCTTCCAAACCCATGAGCAATTCCACACCCTTGTCGAGTCGAACTCGATGCTCCTCCCCCTGCCTCAATCCGTAGAAGTATTGATTGGTCGAGAGCTGAGACGTGTCTCCGTACCGGGTTCGGTGTTGTTCGAACTCCTCGGCCGGTCCTGGAAAAAGCAAGCGGTTCAGCGTAGTTCGTCGTTCCTCGCCCGACTTTTCGAGTGCTGCGACGTCGTCGACGGTCAATTCGGCGGGTGGGCTACCCGGTGGACGTCCGGCGAGCGCTCGACGTCGAAGTGGTTCCGGCCATCCACCGGCAGGCTCGCCGAGCTCTCCGCGGAGAAAAGCGATGACGGAGTCCGGGATGTCGTACTTGGCCGGTTCGGCGGCGAAGTCGGCCGCTGTCGCGTCCGCTCCGACCAGGGCAAGCGCAAGATCACCGACGACCTTCGACGACGGTGTCACCTTGATCAAGCGTCCCAACGCTCGGTCGGCTCCCGCATACGCTGCCTCGACGTCCTCGAAACGATGCGACAGGCCGAGCGCGGCGGCCTGCTGGCGCAGATTCGACAATTGCCCGCCTGGAATTTCGTGGGTGTAGACACGTCCCGTCGGCGCAGGCAATCCCGACTCGAACGGCGCATACGTGGAACGCACTGCCGCCCAGTACGGTTCGAGGTCGCATACGGCCTTCAGATCCAATCCTGTGTCTCGTTCCGTATGTTCGGTGGCGGCCACGATCGCCGACAAAGCCGGTTGGCTGGTGGTGCCTGCCAACGCTGCGCTCGCGCCGTCGACGGCGTCGACCCCCGCTTGCCACGCCGAGTAGTAGGTCGCCAGCTGGCCGCCCGGTGTGTCGTGGGTGTGCAGATGCACCGGTAGGTCGAAGCGTGAACGCAGAGCGCCGACCAGCGTTGCGGCCGCCACCGGACGCAGCAGGCCTGCCATATCCTTGATGGCAAGGACGTGGGCGCCCGCGTCGACGATCTCCTCGGCCAGCCGCAGGTAGTAGTCGAGTGTGTACAGGGATTCGCCGGGATTCGACAGGTCACCGGAATACGACATCGCTACTTCCGCAACGGCGGATCCGGTATCGCGGACCGCGTCGATGGCGGGCTTCATCTGGTCGACGTTGTTGAGCGCGTCGAAGATTCGGAAGATGTCGACACCGGTGTCGGTGGCTTCCTGCACGAACGCGTGGGTCACGCGGTCGGGGTAGGCCGTGTACCCGACGGTGTTCCGGCCTCGCAGCAGCATCTGTAGACAGATGTTCGGTATCTCCTCGCGCAGCGCAGCGAGCCTCTCCCATGGATCTTCGTGCAAGAACCTCAGAGCCACATCGTAAGTGGCGCCGCCCCATGCCTCTACCGAGAGCAGTTGCGGTGTCAGCCGAGCGACGTGGGGCGCGACTGCGACCAAATCTCGTGTCCGCACCCTGGTGGCCAGAAGCGACTGATGAGCGTCACGGAATGTCGTGTCGGTGACCGCCAACGCCGAGGAAGCTCGCAATTCGGCCGCGAAGGCCGACGGGCCGAGCTCGGCGAGCCGGTCGCGTGAACCCGACCGTGGCCTCACATCGAGATCCACCGGAGGAAGCTTGTCCGTAGCGTAGACGGCCGACGGACGTTCGCCGTGCGGGCGGTTGACGGTGACATCGGCCAGATACCGAAGAATTCTCGAACCCCGATCTGCGGAGACATTCCGAGTCAGCAGTTCAGGATGTTCTTCGATGAACGTGGTGGTGACCCGCCACGCCAGGAAGTCGGGACTGTCCAGTACCGCCTGCAGGAACGGGATGTTCGTCGAGACGCCGCGGACCCGGAACTCGGCAACGGCGCGTCGTGACCGCGCACAGGCGGTGGCGAAATCACGACCGCGGCATGTCAGCTTCACGAGCATCGAATCGAAGTGGGAGCCGATCTCGGATCCCACTTCCACTATGCCGTCGAGTCGCACACCGGAGCCACCAGGTGTGCGGTAGACGGTCACCTTCCCGACGTCGGGCCGAAATCCGTCGGTCGGATCTTCTGTCGTGATGCGGCATTGAAGCGCGGCGCCGTGAATTGCTATGTCCGCCTGCGTCAGTCCGAGTTCGGCCAGCGTCTCGCCTGACGCGATACGCAGCTGCGACGCCACGAGATCCACATCGGTGATCTCCTCGGTGACCGTGTGTTCGACCTGAATTCGCGGGTTCATCTCGATGAACACGTACGTGCCGTCCGCGTCGAGAAGGAATTCGACCGTGCCGGCGCACGTGTACCCGATGTGCTTGGCGAATCGGACGGCGTCGGCGCAGATACGTTCCCGTAGAACGGGATCGAGCCCAGGAGCCGGAGCTACCTCGACCACTTTCTGGTGTCGTCGCTGTACTGAGCAATCACGTTCGAACAGGTGGATGACCTCCCCTGTCGCATCGCCGAGAATCTGCACTTCGATATGACGCGCATCGACGACGGCTTGTTCGAGGAAGACCGTGCCGTCACCGAAGGCCGTCTCGGCTTCGCGAGACGCGGCCCCGATCGCCTCCCTCAACTGGCCCAGGTCCGCCACCCGTCGCATCCCGCGGCCTCCACCTCCCGCGACCGCCTTGACGAACAGCGGGAACACCAGGTTCTCGGCCGCCGCGACCAACTCGTCGACGTCGCCGGACGGATCGGACGACGCAAGGACCGGCAGGCCTGCCTCCTTCGCCGCTGCCACCGCCCGCGACTTGTCTCCGGTCAGCTGGAGAACCTCGGCCGACGGACCGACGAACGTGATGCCGGCCGATCGGCACGCAGCAGCCAATGCCGCGTTCTCCGAGAGGAATCCGTATCCCGGATAGATCGCGTCGGCACCTGCCTCGACCGCGACGTCGATGATCGCCTCGACCGACAGATAAGCACGGACAGGATGGCCCTTCTCGCCGATCTGGTAGGACTCGAACGCTTTTGCGCGGTGCGCGGAGTTTCGGTCCTCGAACGGATAGACAGCGACGGTGGAAGCACCCAACTCGACCGCCGCGCGAAACGCCCGGACAGCGATCTCTCCACGATTGGCGACGAGAACTTTCTCGAACATGAGTTCCTCCCGGGTTCGACCGTGCACGCAACGCGACGACTGCGCTTCGGGGCGCTGTCCACGTTCGGCGGCAGGGACGCAGAATGTGACCCGAGTCTCGCACAGTGCGCGACTCAATACTAGATTCGACTTAAAGTTAGTAGATCGTGAAGAACATCGATATTCGGTGCTCAACTTGCCACGGAACATCTCTGTACATGGTTTCATAAGCACGAACTTTCTATAGTGCGACTTGAAATACAGCCGCACACTCTCGGAGGAGGACTCGATGAGCGACGAGCAGACACCCGACCGCTGGATCACCGACTGGGAGTTCAGCGAGCGCTACCCCGTGTACACACGGGCCAACGCAGGCGAAGTTCTCCCCGACCCGTCGAGTCCGCTCAACGTGACCCTCGTATGGAACAAGGGTCTCAACATCGGGTGGCGCGAGGGATACATCGAGCATCTCGGCACGCATCTGGCGTCCGAGATCGACGAGACGATGCCGGAGATCATCGGAAACTTCGGTGGGTACCACTACACGAACTTCTCGATGACCGAACTCAACGGAGCGCGACTGCCCGGGTTGACCGTTCCCGTGTGGAACACCCTCTGGGTAGGAGACCATCCGGACATACCGGACTACGTAGAGAATCCGTGGCATCAGAACGACATGCTCACCGAAGGTCTCGCGAAGAAGACCGCATGGGCACTGACCACCGACACGTTCCCTGAAGCGGAAGAAGCAAAGCGGCGTGCGGATCTGGCGCGCACAAATCGGCCGGACGTCACCACACTGAGCGATCAGGCTCTCGTCGACCATGCCCGATCCTTCGTTCCCGATCTCGTCTTCTGCTACGCCTACCACCCTGTGACCACCACACTGTCCACCATGGGTCCCGCTGTTGCGGGCGCGTTGCTCGAGAGCATCGGCGAGGCAGACAAGCTCGGTGACCTGCTCAGTGGCCTGGGCGGGGTCGATTCCGCAGCACCCTCGTACGCACTGTGGAACCTGGGACGACTGGTTGCCGGGTCCGAAGAGCTCACGGCCCTGTTCGACGACGGCCTGTCCGCCCTTCTCGACGCGGTCGACGCCAGTGGATCTCCCGACGCGAAACAGTTCCGTATCGACTTCGACGACTTTCTGTACAAGTACGGGTCCCGTGCGCCGAACGAATGGGACATCCGTTCGGACAGTTGGGAATCGAAGCCGGTCCTGGCGCTTCTCGCGATCAACGGCATGCGGTCGAGCCAGGAGGACTCCGACCCGGAGAAGATTCGCGCTCGAAACGAGTCCAAGCGGATCACGCTCACTGCCGAACTCGCGGACAAGATGCCCGACGACGCCACTCGGCAGAGTTTCCTCGACGCCGCGAAGTCCATCACGAAGTTCATGCCGTGGCGTGAACGCACCAAAACCGCATGCGTGAAAGTGATGGGCGAAATGCGCACGGCGCTCTACGAATTGGGCCACCGGATGGCGGAACGCGGCGTCATGGCCGATCACCACGACATCACGATGCTGCTCGACGACGAGCTCGATTCCTTCGTCTCCGACCCCGAGTCGTTCGCGAGCACCATCGCCGAACGACGCGAACAGTACCTGGCGCTGTTCGATCTCGAGCCGCCGTTCTTCCTGTTCGAACCGCTTCCGTTGTCGCAGTGGCCGCGTCGCACCGAACACAAGGCGCAGATCGCCGTACCGGGTGACACGTTGCCGGGCGTCGCAGGTGCACCCGGTGTCAGTCGGGGTCGCGCTCGAATTCTGCACAACCCGTACGACGTCGGTGATCTCGCCGAGGGTGACATCATCGTCGCGCCACAGACCGACCCGGCGTGGACACCGCTCTTCGTCTTCGCAGGCGGTGTCGTCGTCAATGTCGGCGCCACCATCACTCACTCGTCGATCGTCTGTCGCGAACTGGGCATTCCGTGTGCGGTGTCGGTGCAGGACGCGACTGCGCGCATTCCCGACGGCGCCATGATCGAGGTCGACGGCAACACAGGAACGGTGACGGTTCTATGAGTCTGCAGATCGGCCTCAGCCTCCCTCAACTCGGCGACCACGTCGACGTCGTCGCCGTCCGCGACTTCGCCGTCGCGGCAGAGGAACTCGGATTCTCCAGCCTGTGGGTACAAGAACACCTCTTCTATCCCGAGGCCAACGAATCCATCTACGGCGGACGACACACCACGAGCGTGCACCCGGCGTATCGCTCGGTGCTCGGCGCGACCGAGCTGATGGCATTCGCCGCAGCATGCACCAAGACGGTCGCGATCGGCAGCAGCATCCTGGTAGCCGGGTATCACCGTCCGATCGAGCTCGCACAACGGCTTTCGACTCTGGACGTCCTGTCGGGTGGACGCTTGATCGCCGGCCTCGGCGCCGGCTGGTCCGATGAGGAACACGCTCAGATGGACGTCGATCCGCGAACTCGCGGCAGACGCATGAGCGAACTGATCGAGGCGGTTCGGGCCTGCTGGGGTCCCGACCCCGTGCAGTTCGACGGTGACTTCTTCACCATTCCGCGTTCCGTCGTACGCCCTAAGCCGCTGCAACAGCCGCACCCACCGCTCCTGTCGGGGCTACGGTCCGCAGCCGGATTGGCCAGGACCGCAGCACTGTTCGACATATGGAACCCCAGCAGCGGAACCGTGGATGCTCTGGCAGGCCAGCTCGACACCATGGCGAACCTGCGCCCGACGGGCATGGACCCGGTTCGACTCTTCCTTCGGTCCTACCTGCAGCGCCCGACCGACGACGTCGGTTCGAGCGGACAGGGAATCCGCGGCGTCGAGAACGACATTCGCACCGCAATCGCGTCGGGCGCAGAACACTTGCTCGTCGAGCTGAACTTCTGGGACGAGATGCGTTCACCTGCCGACTGGGCAGAAGCACCCTCCCGGTTGGCGTCGCTGCTGGAGACCGCCGACGAACTGTCCACCGAATCCGAGAAAGTGAGTACGTCGTGACAGAAGTGGCCGGCATCGTCGCGGTGGTGACCGGTGCCGCGTCGGGGATCGGGCGCGCGACGACCGAGATCATCCTCGAACGGGGCGGTTCCGTGATCGCGTTCGACACGACACCGGAGTCCTTGGAGTGGTTGGCGGGCAACGACAATGCAGTGCCGTTCGTCGGAGACGTCACCCATCCGGCCGACAATCGAGCCGCCGTCGTCGAAGCCGAACGGAAATTCGGTCGACTCGATGCGCTCGTCCTCAACGCAGGCGTCCCCGCTTCCGGTTCGATCGAGACTCTCGATATGGACGTCTTCGACCGATCCATCGAGGTCAACCTGCGTGCGGTCGTTCTCGGTGTACGCGAGTCGATTCCAGTTTTCAGACGGTCGGGAGGCGGATCGATCGTGATCACCGCATCCGCGACCGCGATGGGCGGTGAACCGAATCGGTGGCCGTACGCCGCCGCCAAGGCAGGCGTGGTGAACTTGGCGAAGTCGTTCGCCCTCGATCTCGCCAACGACGGCATCCGCGTCAACGCGGTGTGCCCCGGGCCGATAGGAACGGGCATGACCAAGCGCATCGAAGTGAACACACCCGACCGTTACGAGACACTGAAAGCCATGGTGCCCCTGCATCGTTGGGGCACGGCACGAGAAGTCGGCGAAGTCATCTCCTTCCTCGCGTCGCCTCTCGCGTCCTTCGTCACCGGAACCGCAATTCCCGTCGACGGTGGCGCCACGTGTGGCAGCGGGCAAACCCTTCCGATACCCGCGCCGCTCGCGGTCGGATAGTCACCACGAGAAGAAGGGCCCGTCACCTCGTGGTGACGGGCCCTTCTTCTCGCTACTCGACTGAAGTACGTTCCAGGACTTCCCTGGTCGTTCGACCGAGATGGGCGATCCACCCGGCTGGGTCGTCGACTCCGCGAGCGGAGGGCACTTCGACACTCACCGCGGCGGTCGACGGCAGTGCCGCCACGAGCGGAGCGAGCGAGAGCACACCCTCCCCCGGCGCCATCCTGTCGGTCCGAGCCTCCGCGACCGCCGTGTCCAGATCGACGAAGGGTCCTGCCGATGCGGCATCACAGATCTGGAAGTACGGAAAGCGTTCCACCGAAACGGGATTCAAGTCATCGATGGTGGATCCTGCACGCTCGAAGTGAAGAGCGTCCACCAGAAGTCCGGCATCGACACCGGGGACGCCTGCGAGAAAATCCGACGCCGACGCCATGTCGCGTACCGACGAGAACACCATGGGTTCCAGACAGCATCGCAGGCCGTGCTCGGCCGCGAGCTCTGCCAAGTTCGCGAACGTGTCCCCGGCGCGACGATGATCCTCGTCCAGCACGGTCACCAGCACATAGCTGGCACCCAACTCCGCCCCGGCCTCGAGCACCGACATCCAGTCCCCGCGCACGCTACCGGCGTGCAGCTTGACCACCTCGACGTCGAGCACCCGCAACCCGTTGTCCGCCAGTGCAGATCGGGTGTCACGAAGGGCTGTGGATCCCGATGGAAGCTGAAAACCTCTCTCGGCCGCCGTGTGTGCAACGCGCAGGCTCACCGCGTCGAACCCGCCTGCGGCGGCGAGTTCGACGAGCCGAGGCGGCTCCACGTGCAGAGCCGACAGGTGAGACAGCGAGACGATGCGCCCGGAAGCGGGATCGCTCACCGCCACATCACTTCTGCCACAGGGTCGCGAACTGGTCCTGATAGTCGGCGACACCCACGTAATATCCGGTGTCCTCGTCCAGGACAGCCGATTCGATGTTGTCCGCATTGAGAAGCTGGGTCGGCATGAACGCGGCGTCGGCGACGGCAAGGTCGTCACCGTTGAACTGACGCGCCAATGTATCGAGGACGCGCCACCCGAGGATCTGGACCGGGAATCCGACCCACACACTGTTGTCGCCGTCCTTCAGCGACTGCAGATTGTCCGGCGTCGGCGTCTGGCCTGCGAACGTCACCTGATCCTGCAGGCTCGCACCGCGCAGTGCCGCGTCGACTCCGAGCACCAGATCACCGAACGAGAACAGCGCGTAGTTGATCGTCGGATCACGTTGAAGCGTACTGACGACGCTCTGCGGTGTCTTCGTTCCCAGATCCGTGACCTGCTGGTTGACGAGCTGAACCTTGCAGTCCGGGCACTGTTCCTTCAACTGTGCGGTGAACGCATCGGTGAACACGTTGAGGATCGAGTAGTCGGTGATCGAGAAGATCGCGACGTTCGCCTCACCTTCGCTGTCCGCGACCACTTGGCTGGCGACCATCTTGCCCCACTCCTGGACCTGCGCGTCACCGTCGAGCGCCGTGGAGATCACGCCTGGTACCGGCGGGCCGGCAATGCTGTCGGCGATCACCGGAATGCCCGCTGCTCGCGCTGATTCGATCTGTTTCGTCAGCATGGTCAACGGGGTGCCGGCAACGTGGATGGCGTCGGGTTTCAACGCGATGGCCTGATCGACGGCCTTGGGCGCAGCCTCGGCATCGGTGCCCATCAGAATGCGTTGGTAGCGCCACCCGAGGACGTCGGCGGCCTGTTGGATGGCGTCGTTCTTCGCGCTCGAGATCGGTTGGGGCGTCTCGATACTGATCACGTATTTGCCTGCATCCGGCGCCCGGCTGAGCGGGGTGTCGAGAACGAGATCCGTCGGCGCGGCCTCGTACTGATCGGCCACCGCTTGGGCAGCGGCGACGTCGGCTGCGACGCCGGTGCTTTCGTCGGCAGAGCTGCTGCTGCATGCCGATGCCATCAGGGCTGCGGAGACGACGGCAACGAATGCCCTCGTCCGGGTTCGGGTCAACACATGCGTTCCTTTCGGGAAGTTCACTTGCGACGGGCAGTTCACTTGCGACGGGCAGTGCGCGCGGCGAGAGCCACGGCGACGATGAGGGCGAGACCGTTGAAGAGGTCGTTGACGAAGCTGGGTGCACCGGCGAGCTGGAGCCCCTTGACCCCGGTCGCGAGGAGGTAGATGGCGATCAACGTACCGAGCACGTTCACGCGTCCGGCTCGGATCTGTGTGGAACCGAGGAAGACCGCCGAGAATGCGGGGAGCAGGTACGAGGGCCCGATATCGGGAGCCGCGGTACCGAGTTTGGCGGCCAGCACCACACCCGTCAGCGCTGCGACCGTAGCAGATGTGACCAAGGCGCCGAACATGATTCGCTCGACACGCAGGCCCGCCAATCGCGCAGCCTGACGGTTTCCGCCCGTCGCGTAGAGATAGCGACCCAGTGGGGTCTTCTCCAGGAGGACGTACATCACGATGGCGACCGCGATCATGTAGAAGAACGGCAACGGCAGCCCGAGGAACGGCTTGCTGCCCATGTCGAGGAAGCCGTCGGTGAAACCCTCGGTGATCTGCTTTCCGTCTGTGACCCAATAGGTTCCGGCAAGAAGGATGCTGGACATACCGAGCGTCGCGATGAACGAATCGACGTTCAACTTCACCACGACGAAGCCGTTGACCGCGCCGATCAACGCGCCGCACAGCAGAGTCGTGACGACCGCGATCGGCGCGCTGATGCCCTGCGACAGTTGATAGGACACCATCGCGACCGAGAACCCCATCACCCCGGCGATGGACAGATCGAACACTCCCGCTGCCAGCGGAACGATCAGACCGATCGCCAACATGGCCGTGATGGCCTGATCGCCTGCGATGATCCTGAAATTGCCTTCGGTCATGAAGGTGTTCGGAATCCAGATCGCGAACAACACGATGATCGCGACCCAGACGTACAGCCCGCTGAAGCGATCGAGCCCCAGCTTCGGCATCCGCCGCGGAGGCTTCGCCGGTGTTGCGTCGTCACCCCCAGGCTGTGGAGTCTGCGGCGCTGCGGACGTTCCTTCGTGGGATTGTGTTGTCATGGTGATCCTTTCACCGGTTCCGAGCGCCGGTGTAGGCAGCGGTCGCGAGGGCAGGTTTCTTGAGTGTCGATGCGGTCAACCGATCCGGATCGATCCGCGGCCGGACGAAGTCGTCGACGACGCTGCCGACGGACAGAACGATCACGCGGTCGCACAAACGGGTGAGCTCTCCGTGATCGGTGGAGACCACCAGCACGGCCGCCCCGGACTCCGCGACCGAATCGACGAGTGCGTGAATATCGGCTTTCGCTCCGATGTCGACCCCCTGGGTCGGCTCGTCGAGCAGCAGCACCCTCGGTGTGCGGCGAAGCCACCGTGCGAGAACCACTTTCTGCTGATTGCCTCCGCTGAGGGTGCCCAGTGGGCGTTCGGTATCGCCCGTCGGACGTACGCCCAGCCGCTCGAGCCAGTGCGCGACATCGGATTTCTCTCGCTTGGTACTCACCATGCCGCGACGGGTGTACGCCCACGGATCGGCGACGGAGACGTTCTCACGTAGCGAGGCTGCTGCAAAGGCGGCGTTGCTCGACCTCTCGGCCGGGACACATCCGATGCCCGCCGACATCGCCAGATCGGGCCGACCCGGCTCGACGACGCGCCGGTCGACGGTCACTGTCCCTCCACGACTCTCGGCACCGAACAACGCAGGCACGATCTGCTCGCGACCGGATCCGGTGATGCCCGCAATCCCGAGAACTTCACCCGGACGGATCGTGAACGCCAGATCCCGCACCGCACCGCAGGAGAGTCCTTCGACCTCGAAGACCGGGTCCCCTTCGCGTTCGGTGGTCTCCTCGGGCTCCGCAAGGAATTCCTCGACACGACGCCCGATCATGAGTTCGACCAGACCGGACTCCTCCAGATCTTCGAGCGGCCTCGTGGTGACGACCTTTCCGTCACGCATGACGGTGACGGTGTCGCACAGGGTGAAGACCTCGCCCAGGTGGTGCGAGACGAACAACACCGCGACCCCACGATCCCTGATGCGCCGAACCAGGTCGAACAGCCGAACCGCCTCTGCCGCAGGTAGATTCGCGGTGGGCTCGTCGAGCACCAGCACTGACGTCGTGCCGGATCGGTCCTGCACGGCTCTCGCCGTGGCCAACATCGTTCGTTCGCTCATGCTGAGCGATCCGGCGAGTCTGTCGAGAGGCAGGTCCAATCCCAGTTCCCCGAGCGCAGCCTTGGCGCGTTGTCGTTCGGCGCGAAAGTCGATCGTCCCGAGGGCGGTGGTCGCGTACCCGTGTCCGAGCGCCAGATTGTCGATGACATCGAGGCTCTCGACCAGTCCCAGATCCTGATGGACGAACCGCAACCCTGCCGCCTCGCCGCTTCCTGGTACCCCGAGATGCAGCTGCACGCCGCCGACTTCGATCCGTGCACCGTCGTCCGGGTCGTGATATCCCGCAAGCACTTTGATGAGGGTGGACTTACCACAGCCGTTCTGGCCCACCAGGCCCCGAATCTCGCCGGGTGCCAACGACAGATCGACGCCGTCGAGTGCACGTTGACTGGAAAAGGTCTTCGAAAGCCCGGTGATGCACAGCGCATCTGTCATGGAGGCCTACCTACGTGAGGTGAGTTACTTGAACCCTGCTTTTGTTACCTACGTCATACTTAACTATGTACAGGGATAAGTCCAGACCCGATTTCATGCGCTCGAACAGCCGATAAGAGAACCGCCGGCGTGCGAGTATCTCTAGTCGGATCAAAGTTAAGAAAGGAATGATGTCCGTGGGTGATCCCAGGCTCGGGGCGATCGTGCAGACGGCCTACGTAGTGGACGACGTCAGAGCGGCGGCCGAACGCTTCGCGAAGACGACGGGAGCCGGCCCGTTCTTCGTGCGCCGCAATCCGATAACCGTGGCAACCGGACCGAACGGAAGTGCTGCCGAGTTCGATCACACCTCGGCCTACGGGCAGTGGGGACACATTCAGATCGAACTGGTCGAAACCCATTCGGCTGCGCCCGCAGCATTCTTCGAGACGACACAGGCGGTCGGTCGAATCCACCACGTCGCGATGATGGTGGAATCGTTCGCCGACCAGCAACGGACATTCACCGATGCGGGGTGGCCTGCCCTGCTGACCGCGACCACCCCGAACGGCAACAACTTCGCGTTTCACGACGCTCGACCCGATCTCGGACACCTCGTCGAGATCTACGAACCTCGTCCGACCATTCTCGAGTTGTACCGACGCGTCGCCCGGGCGGCCGACGACTGGGACGGCTCGAACCCGGTGCGCGAAATGTAGATCAGGCAGCCTCCAGAAGAGCAGCGGCCCTCTCCCTGGCCATGGCGAGGACCTGAGGATTCCCCGAGTTCCAGAGGACCGTCAGCTGTTTCTTGCAGATTCTCCACTCACCGCCGACGAGCACCACGGAGTCCGTGTAGTAGCCGCCGATGGTGAACACCGCGTCGCCCGCGGTGTTCGGAAGTACGTGCTCGGCGCGCACGTACGAGACGACGGTGCCTCGATCTCCATCGACGGTGATGTCGAGGTTGGACAAGAAGTGCTGTGATGCAGCAAGTCCGGGGAACAACATGCGCCCGCGCTGCACCCAGTCTTCCGCCTTGAACATGCCGCCGTTGCCTGCGCGATAGCTCGTGTAGTCGATCTCGATCTCGTCGGTGAACACCGATCGGTACAGGTCCCAGTCGCGAAGGTCGATTCCGCGCGCGAAGCGCGCCATCAGCTTCGTGATCTGTTGGTGTGCGTCGAGGCTCATGTCAGTTCGCTTCCGTCCGTAGTTGAAGTGAGATCTTCTCGAAGTACTCGTCGAGACCTTCCGGTCCGAGTTCGCGGCCGATTCCCGACTTCTTCATCCCGCCGAACGGCGCGCTCGCGTTGAAACGACCGCCATTGATGGAGACCTGCCCGGTACGCAGCCTCCGCGCGATGGCGATCGCCTTGTCGTCGTCGGCCGCGAACACCGCGCCCGAAAGTCCGTACTCGGAATCGTTCGCGATGGCGATCGCCTCGTCGATGCCGTCGTAGGCAATGACCGTGAGGACAGGCCCGAACACCTCTTCACGTGCGATCGCGGAGTTGTTGTCCACCCGACTGACCACGGTGGGTCGGACGAAGAAACCGGAGCGTAGTCGGTCGTCCAGACCGGTGACATCCCCCGGGCCACCGACGAGGAACTTCGCGTCGGACGGGACTTCCGACAGGTACCGCAGTACCGATCGCTGCTGCTCGCGTGACGCCATGGGTCCTATGTCGGTCGCGGCGTCGAGGGGGTCTCCGATGATCTGCGAACCCACGAGTTCGACCAACTTGCCCTCGACCTCACCCAGACGGTCCGACGGAACCAACAAGCGAGTTGTCGCCGTGCAGGTTTGGCCGTTGTTCACGTAACAACCGCGTACCGCGGCAGCGAGAGCGGCGTCGATGTCGGCATCAGGGGCAATCACGAACGCCGACTTGCCACCGAGTTCCAACGTTACTTTCTTGATCCCAGCTGCAGCCACCTGCCCGACCCTGGCACCGGCAGACGTGGATCCGGTCAGGCTCACGAGGTCGATGTCGGGGTGTCCGGCCAATCGCTCGCCCACTCGACTTCCCGCACCGGTCACGATGTTGAGCACTCCTGCCGGCAACCCGATCGATTCCGCGATCTCGGCGACGACGAAGGCCGCCAGCGGTGCAACACTGCTCGGCTTGACCACCGTGGTGCAGCCCGCCGCTATCGCCGGCGCAACCTTCGCCGCCAGCTGGTAGAGCGGGTAGTTCCACGGAGTGATCGCGCCGACGACACCGATTCCGACCTTGAGGATCAGGGATGTGCCCCTGCGCTCCTCGAGCGAGGTGGTCTCGAGAATGTCCGCCATCGACCGAAAGATCGTGACACCGAGACCGACCTGCACGGAACGCGACCGCGCGATCGGCGTTCCGACCTCACGGGCCATCGTCTCGGCAAGCTCGTCCTCGCGCGCTTTCAGCTCATCGGCGATCCGCCGCAGCACCGACACCCGCTCGTCGACGGGCGACCGAGACCACCCGCCGAATGCAGCCCGAGCCGCGGCTACCGCGTCGTCCACATCGTGTTCGGTGCCCGAGGGAACACGAGCGAGCAGCTCACCCGTCGCAGCCTCCATCACGTCGATGGTTCCGCCGCCCGAGGAGTCGACCCACTTGCCGTCGATGTAGAGCTGGTGTCGATCGTCCATGCGGCGCCTCGCTTCGTCCGTGCCCGCTCGTGCCCCGTCGGCCGAGTGGCAGCCATCACACCGAGCCTAATCGACTTAGCATACTCAATGTCAAGTAACGGAATGCTTCGAAGTCTGTACATAGTTGGCCGTTTCGTTTCTTGACAAGCACTGCTATTTGGGTAGGTTATGAGCACCGTCACATTGCATGCGACGGCTGGCTCACATCACCTGTTCGCGTTCGTCCCGAGTCGGGACCGACATTGCTTCGAGGAGCACCATGAACGACCTCGCAACCAACACGTCCGAGCCGACCACCGCATCGAGCGAATTGGTCGATCTGGTAGTCAAGGGAATGGTTCGAGGCCCGATCACCCCTGAACTACAAGGAGTGATCGACGCGGGTGACGCCGTCGCCAAAGGGCCCGTCGTCATGCCCACGCAGGCCGGCATCGCGGCCGCTGCCTCGATCGTTCGGCTACCCGACGCATCCGACGAGCGCACCGCACTGACCGATCTACTGCACGCATTCCTTCCGGTCAATCGCCGGCTGCGCGAGCTCTGCACCGCGTGGCAGTGCCGCCCCGACGGCTCGCCGAACGATCATTCCGACGCGCAGTACGACGCGAAGCTTCGCGACGATCTCGAGGACATCCACACCGACGTGACCAAGATGCTGCGACGGACAGGCAAACAGTGTGCGGTCTTGCTCGACTACCGCGAGCGCCTGATCGTCGCCCTCGAGCGTTTCGACAATGGTGACACCGCGTCGTTGACATCACCCCTCACGGACGGCTATCACACCGTGTGGATGTGGCTCCACCAACATCTCTTGATGATGCTCGGACTCACCCGAGCCGAGGACGAGGCGCTGGAGGAGAAGCTCGTTTCCGGTACCGCCGAATGACACTGTCCGACAGCGCGGTTCATTCGTCCACTCGTGCGGCGGTGCCGTACGGACAGGGCCGGGCCCGTGGACTCGGCGCCGACGTGATGGGTGTCCACGGCGTCGAGATGGACAATCTCGTCGCCCTCGGACTACCGGTGGTTCCGGGCCTGACCGTCCCGATCGGATCAGGGGCCGGACTGCAGACACGCGAAACTGCGAACACCGTGATCGACCTGCTCGAAAAGCTGGCCGTGCGGGGAATCTGGCCTGCGGTTCGTACCGAGCGCAGACCGATGCTGATGCACCTCCGTTGCAGCGCACCGGTTCCCGTATCGGCACTTCCACCCGCGATCTCCGTCATCGGGTTGTCGAGTCGCAACATCGACGCGCTCGTCGAAGTGATCGGACGCGAGCGGGACATCTACGACTCGTGGGCCGCGAACCTTCGATTCGTCGCCGAGGGCGCGTTGGGGATCGACACCGACGATCTCGACGACCTGGACGACGACCACCCGGACAGCAGAGCCCGCGTGCCTGCGCTTCTCGACCTGATCGAGACGACCACCGGCGCACCGTTTCCCGCCGATCCCGCCGAACAGCTCGGACTCGCCGCGAAGGCGATGCTGGCACGGTGGGCATCGCCCCGCGGCCAGCGGGCGCGCTGCGCACTGTCGCTGCCCGAGGACATGGGCATCGCACTGCATGTTCGCGCTCTACGACTCGGCTCGTGGAACGAATCCGGGCATGGTTCGGCCGTCAGCCGAGATCTCGACACCGGTAAGTACGCCCCCCACGGTGTCTTTCACCTCGGTGTTCGGCGCACCGATCCCAACCAGGGGCCGGGCGAACCGCTCACTCACATGCCGGGCGGCACCCAGATTCTCGATCAGATCTTCGCGACCCTGGAACCACATCTACGTGCAGTCGCGAAGGTGGAGTTCGAGGTCCGCGACCGGCAACTCGCCCTGCTCAGCGCGGGAGCGCTCGAACATCCAGGTCCACGCGCTGTCACCAACCTCGCCGTGGATCTCGCGAATGCGCGCTCGATCGAACGCAGTGATGCGGTACGAATGGTGAAGCCCGACCTCATGCAGGACCTGCTGCACGCCCAGCTCACCGTCACCGGCAGGGAACAGCTACTCGCGCGCGGACTTCCGGCATCGCCTGGCGCAGCCGTCGGCGAGATCGCACTGTCGAGCGATCGAGCACTACACCTTGCCGCCGAAGGCAGAGACGTGATACTGGTCGCGTCGGAGACCAGCCCCGCCGACGTTCCTGCCCTGCTCGCGGCCACGGCCGTGCTCACGTCGAACGGCGGACTTGCCTCACATGCAGCGGTGGTCGCACGCGGCGCAGGCCGCCCGGCGGTCTGCGGTGTCACCTCGTTGCGCATCGACCCGCGAGCGGGCACGGTGACCGCCGACGGCGTCACCCTGTCCGAGGGCGACGTCGTGTCCATCAACGGCCGTACCGGTGACATCTACGTCGGAGCCGTCCCGATACGGCCGGCAGAACCGTCGCCCGAACTGGAACTCCTTCTCGGATGGGCAGACGAGATCCGCCGACTCCGAGTGCGCACCAACGCCGACAACGCCGAGGATGCAGCGACCGCGTTTCGATTGGGCGCCGAAGGAATCGGCTTGTGCCGCACCGAACATCAGTTCCTCGGTGATCAGCTGCCTCTCGTTCAACGGCTGGTTCTCGCCGACACCGAAGCCGAAGAGATCGAGGCCATTGCCGCCCTGACCCACGCGCAGCAGTCGGACTTCACCGACTTGCTTCGCGTCGTGGGCGACCGGCCCATCACCGTCCGACTGCTCGACGCGCCCTTGCACGAATTCCTGCCGTCGGACGGGCATTACCGCGATGCAGCACAGGCCGCGCGAGCAGCGGAAACTCACGAATCGAATCCGATGCTCGGGCTGCGCGGGGTTCGCTTCGCCATGGTGCAGACACGGCTGTATCCCGCTCAGGCCGAGGCGCTCTTTCGTGCCTGGATGACGGTGAACTCCGAAGGCCTTTCCCCGAAACTCGAGGTCATGATCCCCTTGGTGTCGCTGCCGGGCGAACTGGCCGAGGCCATCGCACAGGTCGACCGCGCGGCACGAGACGTCGCGGCGGACACCGGCGTCAAGGTGCCGTACGACGTCGGCAGCATGGTCGAAACCCCTCGGGCAGCACTGCTTGCCGGAGCACTGACAGCAGATGCTCAGTTCCTGTCGTTCGGCACGAACGACCTGACCCAGCTCACCTACGGGTTCTCACGCGACGACGTCGAGAAGACCATGCTGACCCACTATCTCGAGCATGGTCTCGTCAGCGACAGCCCGTTCGCCGTGCTCGACCGCGACGGTGTCGGGGCGCTGATCACGATGGCAGCCGACGCGGCACGACGTGCTCGGCCGAACGTCAAGTTGGGTGTGTGCGGTGAGCACGGCGGAGATCCCGAGTCGATCTCGTTCATCGACTCGGTCGGTCTGCACTACGTGTCGTGTTCACCGAGGCGTGTGCCCGTCGCACGCTTGGCAGCTGCACACGCGACGCTTGCCTGCTCATGACGTCGTCCTCGATGCTCACCGAACTCGACGCACTTCGATCCTCGGTTCGGGCCGCGACTGCCGACGTCGGTGGGCACGATCTCTGCCGTGCCCTCGATCCGTCGGGGCCCGGATGGGACGCACGAGCGTGGTCGGTGTTGGCCGAACAGATCGGTATCGGCGCCCTCGGACTACCCGAACGATGTGGCGGCCTAGGGGCCTTGCCCGAATTGACCGTCGTGGCAGAGGAACTGGGCGCGACGCTCATGCCGGTGCCGTTTCTGTCGACCGTGCTGGCGGGCCAGGCGCTTCTCGGCGCAATCGACGTGGACGACGTGATCGCCGACATCGCCGGTGGCGTACCCGCAGCCTTTGCCGGACTCGATCGAAAGGGGTGGTGGTCACCGGACGTCGCGCTGTTCACCGCAACCGAGACGTCGTCGGGATGGACCTTGACCGGTCGGGCACCGACGGTGCTCGGTGCGGCAGGCGCACGCTGGCTTGTGGTCGTCGCCGACACTGCCGACGGACCAGATGTCTTCGTCGTCGACGCCTCGGCTACCGGGGTGGAAATCGCGCCGCTCAGAACCTTGGACCTGTCCCGAGCTCAGTCCTCCGTTCGACTCACGCATACACCTGCCCGACGAGCCACAGCAGGCGGAAGTGCCGGAGCAGCAGTGTTTCCCGCTCTGCACACCGCGTGCATCGTGCTGGCCGCCGAGCAACTGGGCGGCGCGCAAGCGAGCCTCGATCACACGGTGTCCTACACGAAGGAACGCCGTCAGTTCGGTCGAGCGATCGGAAGCTTCCAGAGCGTGAAGCACACTCTTGCCGACCTGTTGGTTCTCGTCGAATCGAGCCGGTCGGCCGTGACACGAGCCGTCAGATCGATCGATGCAGCAGAAGCGAGTGCGGTGGCACAGGCATGGTGCTCGGACGCGTATCGAACCGTGAGTGCCGAGGCCGTGCAATTACACGGTGGCATCGGTTTCACGTGGGAACATCACTGCCACCTGTATTTTCGTCGAGCACGCGCGGACGCACAGCTGCTGGGCGGGGCCGCCTTCCATCGAGAGCGCCTCGCCACCGCACTCGCGTGGTGACGCGTCAGCGTCGGTCGCGTCCCGACCAGGGCTGATCGCGGTTCTCCCGTGGTTCGGATGGGAGCCCGAGAACACGCTCGCCGATGATGTTGCGCTGAATCTGGTCCGTGCCACCTGCCAGTCGGTAACCAGGGCTACCCAGAAGATGCTCGGTCCATGCGAACTGGTCCTCGTCCACCTCGGCGGTGATGTTCGCGCCCAACAGATCTGCCGCGATCTCCCCGATCCTTCCCAGCACATCCGACGCCATGAGCTTGCCGACCGATGCGGCGGGCCCTGGCGAGACCCCAGCAGCCGACGCCTCGGCCACACGATCGGCCGTGGCGGCCCGAAGTTCCGAGCGGATGTAGACGTCGGCGATCTCCTGCCTGACCACTGGGTCGTCGAGCACCCCGAGAGACCGTGCAAGCGCAACGAGTTCGACGACCGAGCCGCCCTTCTTTCGCGTCACCGAACCCGACGCAGTGCGCTCGAACGCCAGTGTGGCGCCTGTGACCTTCCAGCCCTCTCCCACTCCCCCGAGTCGCATGCTGTCCGGTACCCGGACAGCGTGCAGGAACACCTCGTTGAACGACGCACCGCCGCTCATCTGCCGGATCGGACGGATCTCGACCCCGGGAGCGTCGAGGGGGATCAAGAAGGCGGTGATGCCTTTGTGTTTCGGCACGTCGGGGTCCGTACGGGCCAAAAGCATTCCGTAGTCTGCGAAACGGGCGCCCGAGGACCACACCTTCTGTCCGTCGAAGACCCACCCGTCCCCGTCGCGCACGCCCCGGCAGCTCAGTGCAGCGAGGTCCGACCCAGCCCCTGGCTCACTGAAGAGCTGGCACGCCAGAAGGTCGGTGCGCAACAACGCCTCGGCGTAGGTCGAGCGCTGCTCGTCGGATCCGAACATCGCAACAGCCGGGCCGACGAGACCTGTGGTCACGCTGATCAGTTCGGTCGATGCTGGTACCGCGAACTCCTGCTCCACCCGCGCAATCACCGACGCGAACGACGACGGCAGACCTCGCCCGCCGTGTTCGATAGGCAGCGTCACGGCGCCGTAGCCTGCGTCGAATCGTCGGCGTCGGTAATGGCGCACGTTCTCGAGCAGGGTCGCCTCGTCCTCGTCCGACAGGTTGCGGAAGACAGCCAAGTCGGGACGATCGTCCGGCGTCGGCTCCGGCCGTACCGGCAGAATCGTGCTCAACCAGGACCGGACTTCTTCCTCGAATTCGGCCGTGTCCGGGATATCGACAGTGGTTGTCACAGAATGCCTTTCGAATCAGACGGCCAGCACCGTGCACGCCGAGATCCCCGGCGCGCCGTACACATGAGTGAATCCGACGGTCGGCCGACGCACCGAGTTGCCTGCTGCACGGCCCTGCAGTTGTCGGACGACCTCGTGCACCTGCCGCAGGCCGGATGCGCCGATGGGCTCACCGCCTGCGAGACACCCTCCGTCCGTGTTGACCGGCAGCTTCCCGTCGTGGTGTGTCGCACCGGACGCCAGAAGTTCCGATTGCTCGCCGTGCTCGCACAGACCGGTCTCGGCCATGTGGATGATCTCCGAGCCGGAGTCGGTGTCCTGCAGTTGCGCGACGTGCACGTCCGCCGGACCCACACCGGCACTCGCGAACGCGGCAGCTGCGGCGTCGATGCTCGGGCTGTGGACAGGATCGGTGGACAACGACGGCGAGAACACTTCGAACGAGCCCGGCCGTCGGGTCCGTACATCGACTGCAGCAAGACGAACCGGGTTCTCGCACAGGTCGAAAGCTCGGTCTGCGCGCGCCAGTATCAACGCGACCCCGCCCTCTCCCGGTGAGCAGAACATGTACTGGGTCAGCGGGTCGTTGACGGTGGGCGACGCCGATACCTGCTGAGCGGTCAGTGGAGTCCGTCGCCATGCCATGGGATGTGCAGCACCGTTGGCGAACGCTCGCTCCGATACCGACGCAAGCAACGCGTCGTCGAGGCCGTACCGGTGGAAGTACCGTCGTGTCTTCATGGCGAAGTACTGAGTGGTGACCATCATTCCGGAGAGTGCATACCACTGCCCAAGACCGTAGTTCGCCGGATCGGAGCCGAACGCGCCGCGAGGATGTTTGTCGAACCCGACCACCGCGACCACATCCGCACGCCGCGCGCGCAGCATGTCGACCGCCGTCGCGAGTGCGACACCGCCCGTCGCACAACCGTTTCGGACCGTAGTGAACGGAATGCCCGTGAGCCCGAGCCTCGACACCAGAGAGTCGGGCTTGCCGGAGACGTTGCTTCCGCCGACGGCCGCGTCCACGTCGGCCCACGTGATACCGGCGTCGTCCAGCGCAGCCCGGAGGGCATGCTCCCCCATGTCCATTCCTGACACGCCGTCGTGACGACCGAAGGCGTGCATTCCGGCGCCGACGACGTACACGTCGGACGCACTCACGACTCGACCTTTCGGAACGCGAAACCGAGTTCCGTGCACCCGATCTCGGTGAGGACCAGTTCCACGTCGTCGCCGATGGCCACAGCACCCTCCAACCTCGATTCGACGAGGACCGAACCCAGATCGACGTACCCGACGGCAAATGCCTCGAAGCCCGACTCCGGCGTCTCGTACGGAGGCTTGGGCGTGAACGACTGTGTGGTCCATGTCCACACGGTGCCGCGACCCGGCAGCGCCAGTCGCTCGACGGTGTCCGCGGCGCACGCCGGACATCGCGTCGTCGCCGGAAACACCACCACGTCACATCCGACGCACCTGCTGCCGACGAGCAGCGGTGGTTCCAACGACGCGAACAACGATGCGTCGATCACGGGCCGGTCCATAGCTATCCTGCGAGCAGACGGAGTGGCCGACCCAGTATCGCCGCAACGGATTTCAGGTAGTCGGCGGCAGGCGCGCCGTCGACCGCACGATGATCGAACGTCAGGCTGAGAGTGAGAACTCGTGTACGCACGGGAGTGTCTCCCTCCCAACGGAAGCCGTCCTTCACCCGACCGACCCCGAGAATCGCGACATTGCCCGGATTGACGACGGGTGTGAAGAAGTCGACGCCGTAGGCGCCGAGCGTGCTCACCGAGAAGGTGGCACCTTCCATGTCGGAGAGTCCGAGAGTGTTGCCACGCGCCGCCGAGGCGAGGGCACTCGTCCGGCCCGCGATCTCGCCGACCGACAACGAGTCGGCTCCGCGAACGACCGGAACGACGAGTCCGCCCGGAACGGCGACGGCGACACCGATGTCGATCGAGGAGAACAGGGTGATCTCGTCGCCGAAAATGCCAGCATTGAGGATCGGGTGTTCGCGCAGTGCCAGTGCCGCTGCCTTGACGACGAAATCGTTGAGGCTCGGTGGTTTCGCACCGATCTCGGCGGTCTCGGCTTTCAGTCGATCGCGTACTGCGACCAGCTCGGTCACGTCCACTTCGTAACCGTGAGTGAGCTGAGCCATCGTCTGCAAGCTGTCGATCATGTTGCGCGCGATCGCCCCTCGCATTCCCTTCAGGGGAATGACATCGCCCGGCTGTGGACCTGCGACGTGTCCTACGACGGTGGCGCTCGGGGTCGGCGCTTCGGAACCGGCAGCTCGCTCCACATCGGCGGTCGTGACCCGACCACCGACACCCGATCCGACCACGTCGGCCAGGTCGACTCCCAGTTCGCTCGCGCGGCGGCGAACGATCGGCCCCACGAACCGCGCGGCGGAATCGGACACGGCCCGTGCGGGTTCCGCGACCGGAACCGACGCCGCATACTCCTCGACATCCTCCGAAACGATCCGCCCACCAGGACCGGTGCCCCGGATCGCAGCGAGGTCCACGTTCGACGCGGCCGCGACCCGGCGGGCGTTCGGCGACGACTTGATCCGGGTGCCGTTCAGTGCCGCAATCGGAGCCGACGCGGCCTCCGAAACAGATTCTGCTGCATGGCTGTTCACTGGTTCCGTGGGAGCAGATGCGCCGCCGGGCACAGCCTCGCCGTCGGCGAGCAGCCACCCGATCACCGTGCCGACCGGTAACACATCGCCGGCTCTTGCCGTCGTCGCCAAGATACCGCTGCCCTCGGCTTCGACGTCGACCTCGACTTTGTCGGTCTCGAGCCGAACGAGGACATCACCCGTTCCTATGTGCTGTCCCGACTGCGCCAACCACTCGCCGATGACGCCCTCCTGCATCGTGAGCCCCAACTTCGGCAGCACGATCTCCTGAGCCACGGTCATTTCCTTTCGAGCAGGCGTCGTGCCCCGGCCACGATGCGGTCGGCATCCGGCACGTAGGCGGATTCGAGCGGAGTGCTGAACGGCACCGGCGTGAACGGTGCACCGATTCGCAGAACAGGCGCGTCGAGATAGTCGAACGCTTCTTCCTGAATCTGCGCGGCGACCTCGGCTCCGATTCCACCGAACGTGACAGCCTCGTGCACCACGAGTATGCGATTGGTCTTCGACGCCGACTTCACGACGGCCGCCGTGTCGAGTGGCTGGACCGTTCGTGGGTCGACGACCTCCACCGACACTCCGGATTCGGCAAGGATGTCCGCCGCGGCAAGAGCCTCGGTGACCATGCGTCCGAACGCGACGATGGTGACGTCGTCGCCCTCTCGGGGAATCGACGCCTGCCCGAGCGGAATCGAGTACACCTCTTCCGGCACCTCGCTGCGAGCTCCGAGGAGCACTTTGTTCAGCATGAACACGACTGGATTGTCATCCCGTACCGCCGACACCATGAGGCCCTTGGCGTCGTACGCGTTCGACGGCATGACCACCTTGAGACCGGGCGTGTGGGCGAGCCAGCTCTCCAGACTCTGCGAATGTTGTGCGCCCGCACTGACTCCGGCTCCGTAGGCCACCGAGATGACCATGGGCACCTTGACCTCACCGCCGTACATGAACTTCATCTTGGCGGCCTGGTTCACCACCTGATCGAGAGCGACGGCGAGAAAGTCCATGAACATGATGTCGACGATCGGCCGCAATCCGCGGGCCGCGGCGCCGACGCCGAGTCCGATCAATCCCATCTCGGCGATGGGTGTGTCGACCATGCGCCGCGTGCCGAATTCGGCGAGCAAGCCGTCGTACATATGGAAGACGCCGCCGTACGCAGCGACGTCCTCACCGATGACGAAGACATCGTCGTCCTCGCGCATGACCTGTGCGACGGCCTCGTTGTAGGCCTTGACGTAGGTGGTGACCCGGGCAGTTCCTGCATCGGCCGGCGTCGTGGAAGCAAGTGCAGTGGACATGGATTCGGCTCTTTCGGGTCAGTCGCTGTAGACGTTGAGGGCGAAGTCGGCCACGTCTGGGAACGGGCTGGCTTCGGCAAAGGCCACGGATTCGGTGATGTCGGCGTCGACCTCCGCCCACACTTGCGCGAACTCCGCCTCGGTCACGATGCCCTCGGCAACGGCGCGCGCCTCGAGGAGCTTGATCGCATCGCGTTCCCGCCAGGCTTCGACCTCTTCCTGGGTGCGGTAGGTCTTGCGCAGACCCTTGACGCCCTGGTGGTCGTAGTACCGATAGGTCTTGGCCTCGACCAGTGTCGGACCGCCTCCCGCACGGGCCCGTTCGACCGCACGCCCGACTGCGGCCCGGACCGCGATCGCATCCATTCCGTCGCAGATCTCGCTCGGAAAACCGTACGCGGCAGCGCGATCGGCCACGTTGTCGAGTTTCATGTGGTCACGGAGTGCGGTGAACTCGGCGTAGCCGTTGTTCTCGCAGACGAACACGACGGGAAGTTCCAGGATGCCTGCCATGTTCGCGGCCTCGTGGAAGGCACCGATGTTGCTGGCGCCGTCGCCGAAGAAGGGGATGGCGACGGAATCCTCACCGCGGTACTTCGCTGCGAATGCGGCGCCGACTGCAATGGGGATGCCGCCGCCCACGATTCCGTTCGCGCCGAGCATGCCGATCGACAGGTCGTTGATGTGCATCGAACCACCACGACCTTTGCAGTAACCGTCGACGCGGCCGAACAGTTCGGCGAACATCTGCCGAAACTGAGCACCCTTCGCAACAGCATGTCCATGCCCGCGGTGAGTCGAGGAGATCTGGTCCGAGTCGCGAAGATTGCTCATCGCTCCCGCTGCAACGGCCTCCTGACCGACGTAGAGATGGAGGAATCCGGGAAGCTTGCCGCCCTCCATGAGTCGACCTGCTTCGGTTTCGAACTGCCGGATACGAACCATGCGTCGGTGCAGATCCAGAACGATTTCCCTGCTGGGCGTCGGATCTTCGGATCCCACCGGCTCCACGGCCTCACGGCCGACATTCGTCGCGGTTGCAGTCACCACGTGCACCTCATCCTGATTCTCGGAAGGAGTTTGTTGACTTCACGTTCAGTATCACCCAAACACTAGCCCAGTGTAAGTAGAATCACTATGGAGTTAGTGGCCCAATCGGGCAAAAGTTTCTTACTTGACTTGATGTCCAGTAAAACGCACGATGAGCCCGGGCGGCGAACTCTCGTAGAACCTACCAAGTGGAGGACATCCAGATGCTCGACCGAATACGAGATCGAGCGGCCGCGGAACCCGACGGCGTGGCGCTTGTGGACGACTACCGTTCGCTGACCTGGGCCGAGGTGGCGAACACACTCGACGGTCTCGGAGATCAGCTTCTCGAACTGGCCCCGCACTCGGACGACCGAGTCGCGGTCGTCGGCGAGAACACCGTCGAAACACTGCTGTCGCACGTCGCGGGCATCGCGCGTGGCGTGGGAACCGTCGCAGTATCACGACAACTCAAACCACACGAGATGGCCGACCAACTGCTCGACTCGGGATCCGTCGCACTCGTGACCGGCCCCGGCGGCTTCGCTTCGTCCGCCCGAGCCGGTTCGAAGGTCGGGCTTCGAGCGGTCGTGGTCCACAATCACTCCGCCGACAACGGCACCGTGCCATGGTCGGATCTTGTTGTGCCGCTGAGCAACCAACCGAATTGCGAAGCTTCGAATGCTCGCCGTGCGCGACCGCCCTTGGTCTACACCTCCGGCACCACCGGCCGGGCGCGCGGAACCGAAGTGCGCTGGCTGCCTGCCCCGGCACAGACAGCGCAAGAATTCGCCGACGCCGTGTCGGCACGATCGGGGTATCCGGACGGCGTGCACCTGGTCGTCGGGCCGCTGCAACACAATGGCCCCTTGACCTCGGTTCGGCACCTGCTGTCCGGCCGCCCCGTCGTCATCATGGGCCGGTTCGACGCCGAACGCACGCTCGCACTGATCGACGCCCACCGCGTGACATCCACGCTGATGGTTCCCACTCACTTCCAACGCCTGCTGGCGCTCACCGACGACGTGCGATCCCGCTACGACGTGACCAGCCTGGACTACGTCGCGCACACGGGATCCGCGTGCGCTCCCGACGTCAAACGGTCGATGATCGACTGGTTCGGCCCCGTGCTGATCGAGTCGTACGGCGGCAGCGAGATCGGAACGGTCTGCCGGATCGACTCGACCGAATGGCTGGCACACCCCCGCTCGGTCGGCCGGACCGTGCCACCGTTCGAGGTTGTCGTCGTCGGATCCGACGGCGTGGAACTCGGCCGCGGGGAGGTCGGGGTGCTGGGATTCAGAACGCCACCCGATCGACGCGTCGAGTACCACGCCGATCCCGAGAAGACCGCCGCCGCATACATTCTCCCGGACGTAGCCACCCTGGGCGATGTCGGATACGTGGACGACGACGGATACGTGTTCATCACCGACCGAGTGGCCGACATGGTGGTCTCGGGCGGCGTCAACCTCTACCCGGCCGAGAGCGAACGCGTTCTGGCGGCCCACCCCGACGTCGCCGAGATCGCGATCATCGGGGTACCGGACGACGATCTGGGCGAATCCCTTCTGGCGCTCGTGGTCCCGCGACCCGGCTCTACGCTGGACGTCGACGGCCTCGCCCGTTTCGCGAAAGACGAGATGGCGTCGTACAAATGCCCGAAGAGGTACGTCGTCGTCGAGGAGTTGGCGCGCAACGTCATGGGCAAGCTCGACAAGAAAGCACTGCGTGCTCCGTATTGGAGTACCGATCGCACCATCGCCGGCTGATTCGGCACTCACGAGAGGCACACATGATCGAGGTTCTGTTCGTCCGGCACGGTCAACCCGTGTCCCATGTCCGTAACCCCGCCCTTGCACCTGCGGGAATCGCCGATGCCCGTCGACTCGCCACCTGGTTGCGTCACGAGCAGATCGACGCGATCGTCTCCAGCCCGTTCGTCCGCGCTCGACAGACTGCCGACGAGCTGGCGGCCGGGATGGAGCGCACCGTCGACCTCGTCCTGGAGGATCTACGGGAATGGGACGACGACATCAGCCCGGAGAACTACATGGCCCTCGAGGACATGGACCCGGACAACCCGCAACTGCGGGCGGTGTCGGAGGGTCGCTTCGAGGACTACGTTCCCGGCCTCGATCTGTCCAAGTTTCGCGTGCGGGCACGGTCGGCGCTCGAGCAGATCTTCGATCTATATCCGACGGGGCGAGTCATCGCCGTCGCTCACGGCGGCATCATCAATGCAGCTGTAGCCGACGTACTGGAGATGCCGAAGACGTTCTGGCACAACCCTGCCTACACATCGGTGGCTCGGGTGCAGAAATTGGACTCCGGTGTCGTGGTCGTGGCGTCGATCAACGACACCGCACACCTCCGCGGCACGATCACGCGGTGACACCGGCACTCTTTCTACAAGCGAACCAGCATCTTGCCGACATTGCCGCCGTTCAGCATGGACAAGAAGGCGTCGACCGCGTTGTCGAGCCCGTCGTGAACGGTGGACTCGGCTATCAGCGTGCCTGATGCCAGCCAACCGGTGACGCGGTCCTCGAATTCCGCTCGCAGATCCTCGTGGTCACGAACGATGAAGCCTCGTATGGTGATTCGTTTCAGAATGGCGCTCATCAGATGATCGATCCGGGGCTGGTCCGGTCCCCCGTTCGACATCATGCCGCACAGGGCCACCCGCCCACGTTGCCGAAGCGAAGACAGTGCGGCGACAAGATGATCGCCACCGACGTTGTCGAAGTAGAGGTCGAGGCCGTCCGGTGCCGCGGCACGCAGAGACGAACCGATCGGCCCGTCCCGGTAGTCGATGCTCGCATCGAAACCGAGTCGATCGGTCAACAGTGCCGCCTTGTCCGGTCCACCGGCGCTGCCGATCACACGTGACGCACCGAGCAACCGTGCGAATTGCCCTGCCGCACTTCCGACGGCACCTGCCGCTGCGGAGACGAACACCGTGTCAGCGGCCCGAAGCTCGCCTGCCCGTACGAGACCGCAGTACGCAGTGAACCCGGTCTGACCGAGAATTCCGAGCCAATGATGCAGGTCGGTTCCGCGCGGATCGATCACGGCGGCAGCGGAGAGGTCGACCACAGCGTGTTCGCGCCACCCGAGCCGATGACGCACGTACGACCCGGCCGGTACGTCGTCGGTACCCTCGAGAACGACTCCGAGCGCAGACCCGTCGAGCGGCGCACCCACCTCGAAGTTGGTGGTGTAGTGCATCTCCGACGTTCCGAGTCGCCCGCGCATCGACGGATCGACGCTCATGAACAGGTTGCGGACCAACACCTGTCCGGGGCCCGGCCGCGGGACAGCAAGGTCGCGGACCTCGAAGTGCTCGGGGCGAGGATCACCCGAGGCCGGCCGCTCGGCCAGGAAGACCGCGCGACTCGTGGTCGCCGTATTCGTCGTCATGGCAGTTCCACGATGGTGACAGTGCCCTTCGAGCCGTCGATCTCCACGAGCGCACCGTTCGGGATGCGACGCGTCGCATTGGGAACACCTGCTGCACAGGGTATTCCGAGCTCACGACTCACGATCATCGCATGTGAGCCCATCGCGCCGACGTCGGTGATCGCGCCGGCCGACACCATGAACAACGGAGTCCACGACGGATCGGTTTGCGGAGCGACGAGAATCTCCCCGGCTTCGAACTCGTCGAGCTTCGCCATCGATGTGATCACGCGAGTACGACCGCGCGTGATACCGGGTGATGCACCCGAACCGTGCAGCATCTCGCCTTGCTTCGCTGGTTCGACCGTCGAGTGACCTCGGCGGCCGAGTGTCGAGAGAGCCGGTAGTGGTTCACGTGTATCGAGGAACGTGGGCAGTTCGAGTCCGAACAGCTGCTTCCATTCTCGATGCCGCACTGCCAGAGTTTCTTTCATCGATTCCGGCGCGGTGGCGAGGGCGTCCAATTCGTCGTCGACCGCCATGAAGACGTGGTCTGCCGATTCGAGGTGGCCGTCGGAATGCAGTCGCCGTCCGAGTTCTACGAGCGGAACCCTGGCCTCGTGGAGAACCTTGATGCAGTTGGTCTTCGCTCGTTCGCGCCATGCCGCGAACCGACGTGCGGATGCAAGCGCAGCCGTGAGCGTGGCCTGCCCCTCGTCGTCTTCACCGACGATCGCTCTCGCCTGTGCGAGCGCGTCCTCGGTGCTCGCCGCATGATCGGCACGTCGGTCGGACGGCGAGGCGGAGTCGTCCTGTAGCCGCAGCCTCTCGACGAGGCCGAAGACGAGCTGAGGCTGCGTCTCCCACGACACGGATCCGAGGTCCCACTCGTTCGGCCCGCGGTAGCCGAAATCGAGCAGGAATCTGTCCACCATGGCGTCGAACTTGCTGTCGAGTCCGGCGATTCGAGCACCGATTCCGTCGAGGCCCGCGTCGAAGACCTCCATCAGTTCGTCGTTGCTCCGCACGAGACGGCCCAGCTCCCACAGCGCGTAGGACGGGAGCGCCGAGTCGACGTCACCGGCCGCGCCGATGAGCGCGACGACGAGGTCCTGCCGATCGGCGCCCAACAACTGTCCGAGAACGGCGGGGCCGACGGCCGCACTGTTGGTCGCAACGACCTCGCCGCGCCACGCCACCCGCTCGAGGGGCATCACCGACCGGGCCCGGGCAACGAGTGCTGCCGGGGTCAGAGTCGCAAGGTCAGGTCGTTCACTGCGTAGCCGATCTGCGAGCACTCGATCCTCTTCGAGCTCGGGAAATGTCTCCGTGGACAGCGCCCACGCGTTCCGTTCCTTCAAACGGGCTGTCGCGTCGGCATTCTCGTCGTCGGGATGGCCGACGTAGGCGGGGATGTTCGGATCACCGCCGTAGAAGAGCTGGTCGACGAGTTCGACCGGAAGCCCGCCTCTGATTCCGACCAAGCGCGACATCGACAGATTGATGTAGAGGTGGCCGTAGAAGATGCCCGACGACGCAGCCACGTCCGGCTTCTCCGCGAGCGAGTAGCTGCCGAGGCTCGCGTAGCCGAAGTTCCACCCTGGCAGAATGTTCTGGATCCAGCCGAGATCCGCACCGAGTGGGGTGATGGGATCGGACAATACATCGCTCGCATTGAGGCGCGTGTACACCGGCAACCGAGTACTGGGAACGGTATCGACCAACCAACGCTGTTCGGCCACTTCACTTCTCGTCTCTGTCGTCACCGTAGGCCGGCGAACCAGTTACTAGACATCGAATTCACAAAACACTGTGACGTCCGACACTCTACATGCAAGACTGTATCCGCTGGCAAGTTACTTGCCCGATTTCCTGACCGAATCTGCACAGGAGAACATCGATGAAACTTCAAGACAGAGTTGTTGCGATCACCGGCGGTACGCAGGGCATCGGTCGAGGAATCGCCGCAGCCGCGTTGGCGGAGGGAGCCAAGGTCTCGCTCAACGGCCGCTCGCGGGAGAAAGGCGACAAGGCCCTCGCCGATTTCGGCGTCGGAGATCGTGCTGTGTTCTTCCCCGGCGATGTCACGACACAATCGGACGTCGAGGACTTCGTCGAGCAGACGGTCGCCACATTCGGCCGCATCGACGTCCTGGTCAACAACGCAGGCGGCGCGAAAGACCTGCAGCCCACCGCCGAGCTCAGCGACGATGAGTGGACGCTCGTCATGAACTGGAATCTCAACTCGAACTTCTGGGCAACCCGGCGAGCACTGCAGCACATGCTGCCCAACAAGTACGGCCGCATCATCAACATCTCGTCGGTGGAAGGCAAGCACGGCAAACCCGTGTTCACCGCATACGTCGCGGCGAAGCACGCGATCAACGGCATGACCAAGTCGATCGCGCGTGAGGTCGGAACCGAGGGCATCACCGTCAACTCGATCTGTCCAGGGTTGGTGATCACCGACATCATCAAGAACAACGGACCCGGCACCGCGAAGGCCATGGGAATGACGTTCGACGAGATGGTCGCGCTGTTCGCCGAGGAGTCGGCGATCAAACGGCCGAACACCGTCGAGGAAGTCGCCGCGATGGCGATCCTTCTCGCCTCCGATGCAGGCGCCGGAATCACCGGAGCCATCCTCAGCGTCGACGGCGGCACCGCGTCGTACTGAGCAGACCCGACCGGCCATCGAACGGAGAATGGAATGAGCACAGCTGGACTGAGCGCCAGTCGCACACTCGCAGAACGGTATTCGGTCGTCGTCCGCAGCCTGACCGCCGCCGAATGGTCGGCACCCAGCCGGTGTCCCGGCTGGTCCGTCAAGGATCTCGTCGCGCACACGGGCTCCAATTTCGGCGCGTTGGTCGACCCACCCGCCGCTGACCCGTCGGTCCCTGCACCGTCGACCGCGGAGGAGTTGCAGAACCGGCTGGTCGATGCGCGTCGGGACTGGTCGAGTACACAGGTCGCCGACGAGTTCCTGTCCAACCTCGAGGGCGCGATGGGTGTCCTCGAAGCGATGCAGGGCGACGATCTGGCGTCGACCCCGATGGTTCTGACCGACCTGGGAACCTACCGTTCACATCAGCTTTCGGATGCATTTGCTTTCGACATGTGGTGCCACATGTATGTCGATCTACTCGGGCCCGAGGGCCCAGTCGTGCGCGAGGTACCCGATGCCGAGCACGAACTGGTCCACACCGCCGTCGAGTGGATGTGGTCGGGACTACCGCAGATGTGCACCCCGGTGAGCACGGTTCTGGGCAGCCCCCTCGGCGTGCGCTTGACGGGCGCAGGCGGTGGAGAGTGGACCCTCCTGCCCGGTTCGGATCTGCTGACCGTGGAAGCGGGACCGACCACTGCCGACACGGTGATCACCTCGACTGCAACGGATTTCGTTATGTGGGGAACGACGCGCAGCCCGTGGCGACAGCACGTGACGGTCGAGGGCGACTCGGTCTACGCCGAGAGGGTTCTCGATACCGTCGACATCATCTGACTTCGGGTGCACGAACCTCTCGCTGGGCCGTCATCTCGCCGGTGACGGCCCAGGAGATGCACCGCGCGAGAATGGCGCGATACTCGGGAACCGGCCAACTCCCCCGATCCACTCGTCCCAGGTCGTCGATGCCCAGGTCTTGCACGTCGAACCGCCCCCTGCAGTGGCCGAGCGTGAAGTAACACACGGTTCCCGCTCCATGGTCCTTCGTGTACAGCACCGGCCTCGGCTCGTCCACGGTAGTGTGGCCCTCCTCGAAACCTGTTGACTCACCGACGAATCGAGTGTGCGCCAGTACGCGGATCGGAGGATGTAGCTCGCTGACGTACAGCTCGTCGACGGCGTCGAACGGCGCAATACCGGCGACGAGTGGATGATCGGGCTCGGTGATCTCGACCAGATACGGTGCGATCGGTGGATGGCCGAGGAACTGGCTTCCCAGGACGCCTGGGAGTCCTCCCAGCGTTCGAGGCGTCACGTACTTGCTCGGTGAACCAGGCGGTGTGCGGACGATGGCCGAGTTCGTGCCGTGAAGCGCCAGCCAGCGCCCACCACGCTCGACGAAGTCAGCCACAGCGATCTGCTGGCCGGTGTCCGGGATTCGGTTGCAGGTGTACGTGATCAGCAGGTCGGCCGAAGCAAGGGCATCCAGACAGTCGTAGTCCTCGAACACCCGAGTTCGGACGTTCTCGAATTCGCTCAGCGCCGACAGCAGTTGCAGCCGCGCGTAGTCGAAATCGTGCCACTGGCCGCCGCATACCACCACCGCATCGAGCCGGCCTGCTGGTCCCGACATACTCGCCTCTTCTCGTACCTCAACCGTGCGCGTGCAACGCCTTGCCTGCCAACGCGAGATGCGCCTCGCCCAATGCTTCTGCCTGGGTCGGATGCGCATGAATGTGCTGAGCGACGTCCTGCGCCGTCGCCTCCCAGTTGTAGATGAGCTGCGCCTCCCCGATCAGTTCCCCGACGCGCGCGCCGACCAGGTGAATACCGACGACAGGCCCGTCCGAACCCGCTCGAATCACCTTCACACCGCCGGACGTCTTCAGGATTCGACTCTTACCGTTGCCTCCCAGGTCGTAGACGACCGCCGAGACCTCGCCATACGTCTCCGCGGCTTCGGCCTCGGTCAGACCGACCGAGGCGACCTCGGGGTTCGAATAGGTCACTCGTGGAATCCCCTTGTCGTTCACCGGAACACAGTCGAGCCCGGCCAGCTGCTCGGCAACGAGGATCCCGTGGGCGAATCCGCGATGCGCGAGCTGCGGTCCGGCCACGATGTCGCCCACCGCGAAGACTCCTGGTATCGACGTCTGCAGCCACTCGTCCACTGCCACGAACCCTCGATCGAGGTCGATCCCCGCTTCGACGAACCCCATGCCGTCGGTCCGCGGGCTTCTTCCGACCGCCACCAACATGAGATCCGCGTCGATACTGCTGCCGTCCGCCAAGTCGACCGTCACTCCGCCACCAGCGCGATCGGCTACCGCGGTGAACGCCGTCTGGGTCCGTAACGTCAACCCGCGCTTGCGAAAAGCTCGCTCGACTTGCTTCGACGTCCACGAGTCCTCGGTCGGCAACAGAGTCGGTGCCGCCTCGACGATGGTGACCGCGGCGCCGAGAGAAGACCAGACACTGGCGAACTCGCACCCGATGACGCCGCCGCCGAGCACCACGACACTGTCCGGAACCTCGCTCAGTTGCAGAGCACGGTCGCTGGTCACGACCGAGCCTGCGATGGTCAACCCCGGTAGCGATTTCGACTGCGACCCCGTCGCGAGAACGACAGACTCGCCGCGATACGTCGCAGTGCCCCCGGATGCGAGATCCACCTCGACGGACCGTGCGCCGACCAGCCTGCCCCAACCGGAAACCACCTCGATCTCGCGCGATGCGACGAGACCCGTCAATCCCCGGTACAGCCCGGCGATCACGTCGTCCTTGTAGCTGTTGACGGCGCTCATGTCGACACCGTCGAGCGTTGCCTTGATACCGAAACGTGCCGCCTCGCGCACGGAATCGGCGATCTCAGCGGCGTGCAGTAGCGCCTTGGTCGGGATGCACCCGTTGTGCAGGCAGGTTCCACCCAGTTTGTCGGCCTCGATCAAGATCACCGACAGACCCAATTGCGCCGCGCGGAGTGCGCAGGCGTATCCGCCCGAGCCACCGCCGAGAATCACCACGTCGGCTGTGCCGGTCGACTCGATGGTCATGCCGGACTCAGAAATCGAACCGGTTGGTGAATCCGCCGTCGACCACCATGTTGATTCCGGTGATGTGACCGGCTGCAGGTGAGGACAGGAAGGTCACCGCGTTCGCAACGTCCTGCGCGGCACCCAGTTTGCCGAGCGACGCCGATTCCAGCGCCGCCTCGAAGAGGGCCGGTCGACTGTTCTGGATGGTTTCCCATGCGCCACCTTCGAAGTAGATGGGCCCGGGCGACACTGCGTTGACGCGAATTCCACTGGGACCCAATGCACGTGCCTGCGCCGACGAATGCTGCAACACCGCGGCCTTGAGTGCACCGTAGCTGTTCGCTGTCGTGATCGGGCCCGCCTCCAGCGCGGACGTGGTGCTGATGGTGACCACCGATGCCGCGTCGCTCGCCTCGAGGTGGGGCGTTGCCGACGAGATGAAATTGACCAGACTCATCAGATCCACGTTGAAACTGTTCAGCCAGGCCTGCGGACCCTTGCCGGTGGCTGCCGACGCGTTGACCACGACGATGTCGATGCCCCCGAGTGCGGCTGCCGCGTCGTCGACGAACGATGCCACGGCCGCAGCGTCGCCGACATCGACCGCCTGATGGAAAACCGTTCCTGCACCGGATAATTCGTCGGCAACTTCGTCGAGATGTTCCTTGCCGCGAGCGCAGATTCCGACCGAGGCACCCTCGGCGAGCAGTGTTCTGGCAATCGACAGTCCGATTCCGCGACTCGCACCGCTGACCAGAGCGCGTTTTCCGGCGAGACCGAGATCCATGTGCTGACTCCTTGATTGCTGAGGGCGCTACGCGCGCCGAGTGACGACGGTTCCCTGTGGGTGCTGCGGGACTTACTGATTCATGGCTTCGACGTGGGTCTGGAAGTCGAGGACGTGAGAGAAATCGTTGATCGACTGCACGGCGCGGCGAGAGTCGGCCCCTCGCACCACACTGAGCGAGGTGTGATGTACACGCACAGGCATGTCGAGGCCGCTTCCGAGAGCATCTGCCAGCACCGCGTTGATGACTCCGCCGTGGCACGTCACCACGACACGCTCGCCCAGATGCGAGTCCACGATCGAGGCTATCTCGCCGAGCACTCGCGAACGGAACGCGTCTGCGTCCTCGGCATACGGGAATGCGTCGTAACGGCGGGTTCGGATATGGTCACGGAAGATCGTCGCGATCTCGTCGTGCGGAAGGACCTCGAACGGGGATCGGTCCTCTGGAAAGCGTTGCCACGGTTCGTATTCGGTGAGTCCTTGGCGTACGACGGGAGTCAGTGCATGGCGTTCGGCGATGGCAGTGCCGGTTCGGAGCGCGCGTCGGAGCGGTGAGCTGTACACCGCGTCGACGCGAGCGGTAGCCAGCCTGGTGGCGACCGCCCGAACTTGTCGTTCGCCGAGCTCGGACAGCGGCGGGTCCACTGTCTCTCCGACACTGAGTCCCTTGGTCAGTTTCTGCTCACCGTGACGGACGAGCACCAACTCGCACAACCCGGTCAACGGCGCGAACGGGTTGTCGAGATCGATGGACCGAGCGCGCGGCTGACTGAGCATGGTCCGAGTCAACCACAAACTATCGTCAGTCTAAAGATACTTGGAGAAAAAACTGCTGGAACTACACGCTCGCTATGTCGGCGGCCAGATCACGCACCTCGTCGGCGAATCGGCGACGGCCGAGGTTCGCCAACACAGCGTCCTCCGTCAACCAGGACGCCACCGACACCTCCAGCAGACTCGACAACGCAGTCGCAGCCGCGGCCTGCTTCGCGCGCGATGTGATGCCGTTTCGTGTGCGCAGCTCCGCCATCAGCACATTCAAGAAAGTCAACCGGACGTTGCGACGAAGCGCTTCGATGGACAGGCTCCAGCCAGGCGAATGGACGAAGTACACGAGCGACGCCGCACGGTGCCCATCGGTCCACTCGAGCAAGCCCACGATGATGTCGCCGAGTGTCGCGTCCCCGTCGCTCTCGATCCGGGCGTGCAGCTCGTCGAGCAAGCCCTCCGAATAGATACGAAGACCGCCGAGCAGAACGTCGTCTTTCGAGGGGTAGTGATAATAAACAGCGGCAGAGGTCATCTGAGCCTCGGCAGCGATATCGGCGACCGTCACGTCCTCGATCGAACGCACGGAATACAGATGCATGGCCGCATCGACGACCATCTCACGGCGCGACGGTCGATGAGCCGCCCGCTTGGCGCTCTTGTCCGCCGGGACCTTGCCTGCGGCTCTCGGCGTTCCTTTCTTGCCTGTCATGGACTAGATCATGACAGGCAGGAAGTCGGGCCGGGGCGGCGCGACTTGCTCCGCCGAGTAATTTGGGAGCAGATGCGGTTCTCGGACGTGGGGATCGACGAGTTCGGGAGGAAACAGTGCCACGACGGAGGACCACCGAACACGAGGGCGTGTCGCCGGACGAGAGCGACCAGGACGACAGTCCGTCGACGGGCTGTGACTCCTCGCCGGCGGCCGACGACGACGACATGGACTACGACGCGGCCGCTCATCCTGTTCGCGACACCGAGACGAAGGGTTCCGCACATCGACCGTCTCGCCGCCACCTCATAGTCCAGGCCGCGGTCCGCGTCTTCTCCAAGAAAGGCTTCGCGGAAGCCTCGATCCAGGAAATCGCGGAAGCGGCAGGCATGGTGGCCACCGCGGTGTACTACCACTTCTCGAGCAAGGAGGAATTGTTCGAGAGCGCCCTGGGGTACGCGATGGATGCCAGCTCCGCCGCAGCACAGAACACCAGGCCCGATGATGTCGAGGCCGACGCCACCTCCTTCAGAGCCGTGATCGGCGCCGTCTGGGACTGGACTGCCGAACATCCGAACGCGTCGCGCATGCTGTTCCTCCAGATCGCCGGCGGCGCTACTTCCGGCACCCGCCTGCTGACCAAGGAATACATGGAGCGTCACATCCGACGCGCGTTCGACTACTTCCCCGCCACCGATGTGCCTCCCAACAAGCGTGCGGCAGCAGCGCAGCAGGCAGCACGTTCCCTGAGAGTACGAACGATGATCGCGACCACCATCGCCATTCAGCCCCTGCGTATCGAGGGCGGTCCGCTGTCGAACATCTCGGTGCCACGGCTGCGCACTGCGACCAGCGACGTATGTTCGAAGATGATCGAGGGCCGCTGAACTTCGCTCGCAGCAGTCACCTTTCGAGTAACTTGACTGAACCATCAGTTGCTTGATCGAGTTCTGGAGTGTGTTCATGCGCATCGCAGCATTCACCGGAGGGCACTCGTTCGACCGAGATGCCTTCGCCGACCTGTTGCAGTCCCTTCCCGGTGACGTCACCTGGTTCGAGCAGCACGTCCACGACTTCTCTACGGCTGAGTTCGACGTCTTTCTTCATTACGACATGCCTGGGACGTTGCCCGAACCATCCGACCCGCCCGACGCCGTGCGTGACGCGGTCTTCTCCGCCCCGGAGTCGGGCCTGGGTTACGTAGTGCTCCACCACGCCATCGCATCGTGGGCGACGTGGGACGGGTGGGCCGAATTCGTCGGAGGAAAATACCTCTACAGACCGGGCACGGTACGCGGAGTCGACACACCCGATTCCGGTTACCGACTCGAGGTGCCCCAACGGATTTCGGTCGTCGACCCTGCGCATTCGATCGTCGAGGGCCTGCCCGAATCGTTCGATCTGGTCGACGAGACATACCTGTGCGAGGTGTTCGAAGAGGACGTGACGCCGCTGCTGCGCACCGACGCCGACATGACGGACGCCGTGCACTGGTCCACCGCACTCGCGATGGCAGGGAGAAGAGGAGAACGCGAGGGCTGGCGACACGCTCCTGGCTCGTCGCTGGTCGGATGGACGAAGACCAACGGCCGCAGCCGACTGGCGTACCTGCAGCCGGGAGATTCGGCTGCAACATTGTCCGACCCTGTGTACCGACGACTGGTGGCAGGCGCGGTTCGGTGGGCTTCTCGCCGTCCGAGCGACTTTATGTAGTCGAATTCAAGAAATATGTGTTCGGGGTCACTGGGCGCTGCTACAGTAAGTGTATTCGACACCAAGTAAGGCTTCAGTCACGCTCCGAGGAGACCCGCGATGCGACAGATCAAGCATCCGATGAGCCACGCAATCTACGAATTCGACGACGACTTCAACGTCTTGGTCACCACTCGCGACGGCAGAACCGGCACATTCGACCCGGAAGGTCGCTACCTCCACGGCGACGTCAAAGCAGTTGATCCCGAACTGGCCCGCTGGGTGGGACTCGGTCCGCGAGAGCCTGTTCCGATCACTCAGAACCGGCGCTTCATGGGAGCAGCCAAATTGCTGGAGAAGATGCAGGCCGACAGAGCCGCAGAGGAAGCCCGCGCCATTGCGCTGGAGCAGGGAGGGAAACTGTGACCGGAATCGAGGAACGCCCCGCATCAGCGGCGGACGACGGATTCATCGAGAACGGACTGGGTTACCAGCGTCTGCTGGACACCGATACGCATCCGGTTCCTCCGATCCTCCGGGAGGAGAGCCACGACCTGTACGAGGACCAGAACTTCGTCCCCGTCTCTCGATACATCAGTCGTAAATACCATGAGCTGGAACGCGATCGAGTCTGGTACAAAGTCTGGCAGATGGCCTGCCGCGAAGAAGAAATTCCGGAACCCGGCGACACCCTCGTCTACGAAATCTGTGAGAAGTCTCTTCTGATCGTGCGCGGGAAGGACATGAGTATCCGCGCGTTCTACAACTCTTGTCTCCACCGCGGCCGGACTCTCCGTGAGGAAGCAGGACCAGCCGGTAACGAATTGCGTTGTCCGTTCCACGGTTTCGCATGGAACTTCGACGGGACGTTGAAGTCCATGACGTGCGCGTGGGACTTTCCACAGGTCGATCAGGGCAAGATGGACCTGCCGCAGGTCAAGGTCGGCACCTGGGGTGGATTCGTCTTCGTCAACCTGGACCCCGAGTCCGAATCACTCGACAGTTTTCTCGGTGACCTCGGAAAGCATTTCGAGGCATGGCCACTCGAAGATCGCTACATCCAAGCCCACGTAGCGCAGGTGATTCAGGCGAACTGGAAGATCGCGCAGGAAGCGTTCTCCGAGGCTTTCCACGTGATCACCACGCATCCGCAACGCGTCGTGGGCACTGGCGACTCGAACAGCCAGTACGACAGCTGGGGAAACTTCAATCGCGGCATCACCGCGAACGGAGTTCCCAGCCCGCACATCACCTTCGTTCCCACAGAACAAGAAATGTTCGACTCCATGGTCGACGCGCGGATCGACGAGGATCCCATGGTGACACTGCCCGACGGTGTCACTGCCCGCGAGATGTCGGGAATGCTCGCCCGCGAAGGGCTTCGGGACATCATCGGAGATGTCAAGGCAGACAACATGTCCGACGCCGAATCACTCGACAGCATCTACTACACGCTCTTCCCCAACTTTCATCCCTGGGGCGCCTACCAGCGGATCGTCTACAGGTTCCGACCCAACGGCGACAATCACGAGACGTCGATCATGGACGTGTACCTGTTGGGCCCGTTCAAGGGCGAGCGCCCGAAGCCGGCCAAGACCCAATGGCTGGAACCGGAACAATCATGGTTGGAGGCGACGATTCTCGGAAGCTCGGCCCGAGTGTTCGACCAGGACGCCTACAACATGCCGAAAGTGCACAAGGGACTCAAGACGACTCAGGCCAAGACTCTGCCGCTCGCCCGGTACCAGGAAGTAAAGATAAGGCACATTCACCACCTACTCGCCCAGTGGATCGGGGAAGAAGTCGATTAGAGGGGCTGCGCCCATGTGCACGAAAATACATAGCTCGCTACGTATTTTCGTGCACGTGGCGGCGAAGCCGCCCTACTTGAACTCAGGCCGCTTGTAGAACGACACCGCCACGACACCGACGAGCAGGACGGCCGCCGGGAGGATCAGGGACTGAGCCATGGCGGTGGAGAAGCCGTCGCGCAACATCTCCGGGACCCGACCGCCGAACTCACTGGCACCCGCGGACGCGGAGCCGGGGATCTCGACGGCCAGGCGCGACTGGATCAACGCGCCGATGCCCGCGCTTCCGAGGACGGATCCGATCATCCGCGTGGTGTTGTAGACACCGGCTCCGGCGCCTGCCTGTGACAGTGGCAGATTCCGAGTTGCGGTGGCCGCCAACGGAGACCAGATCAGCGCGTTCGCGACGCCCATCACGGCGATGGGGATCAGCAGCTTCCAGATTGCCGTCGTGGGTGTCATCAACGCCGCGAGCGCGATCAACGCGATCGCCAACAGCAGCAGACCGGTTCCGGCGATGTACCGCGGGTGGGTGCGGTCGACGAGCTTGCCGACGTTGGGTGCCAACGCACCTGTCAGGACTGCCATCGGAACGAACAGGATCGCCGACCGTGTCGGGCTCAATCCGGTGACACTCTGAGCGTAGAACATGAACGGCAGCATCATGCCCGCCGTCGCGAATCCCATTGCGGCGATACCGATGTTGGACAGCGAGAAGTTGCGATCCTTGAACAGTGCGAGCGGAACGAGCGGCTCGTTGCGGTTCTTCGCCTGCCAGTACACGAACACGGCGAACACCACGATGCCCGCGACGATCAGGGTCCAGATGCGTCCGTCCCAGTCGTACTTCTGGCCCTCCTGGATGCCGAACACGACGCAGAACATCGCGATCGCACTCAGCACGACGCCCGGGATGTCGAACTTGTGCCGATTGGTCGGCAACACCGGAACGAACTTCAGCGCCAACGCAATTGCGACGACACCGACGGGCAAGTTGATGAAGAAGATCCACTCCCAGCCGAGCGAATCGACGAGCACGCCGCCGAGAATCGGGCCGACCAGAGTGGCCACTCCGGCCACAGCGCCCCAGGCACCCATCGCCGTTCCGCGCTTGTCCGCCGGGAACACTCGCGTGATGACGGCCATCGTCTGCGGCGTGATCATGGCAGCACCGAGTCCCTGCACCGCACGGGCGGCGATGAGCATCTCGATCGAACCCGACAGGCCACACCACGCCGACGCGGCCGTGAACACGACGAGACCTGCGATGTAGAGGTTCCGTGGGCCGAATCGGTCACCGAGCCTGCCGGTGACGAGCAGAGGCACCGCATAGGCGAGAAGGTAGGCGCTCGTCACCCAGATCACGTTGTTGATGTCGGTCTGCAGCCCTTCGAGAATCGCGGGCTGCGCGACGGCAACGATCGTCGTGTCGACGAGGATCATGAAGAATCCGAGACACAGCGCCCACAGGGCGGGCCACGGCTTGATATCTGAATCTGTTTGCTGCACTTGGGTTGTCATGCCGTGTCCTTCGGGTGTCTGGATAATGCTGTGTGCGCGTCGAGCCAAGAAATTCGTCCGCTCTCGACGTCGCCGACGAACTTCTGCAGCCACGTCACTTCCGCGTCGATGACGGCCCTCATATAGCCGATCCCGACGAGGAAGATCGGAGCGATGCCGCGCGACGCCGCAACGTTCTCGATCTCGGCGAGTTCGGTGTCCTCGACGCATTTGCGTTCGATCCGAGTGCGGAGAAGCGCGTGCGTCGCAACCCTCGATTGCCGCTGTGCACCAACCAGAGGCAGACCCACACACAACAAAGACCGGATACCCGAAGATTTCTCTCCGTGTATCCGGCCTTTGCTACCGGGAGTGAGACAGCGTCAAGCCGTCAGCCAAACCGGGTTTTGGCGATCCTTTTAGGGGATCAGATAGCGCGAACGCCCGTAGCCTGGGGGCCCTTCTGGCCCTGTCCAACCTCGAACTCCACGCGCTGACCCTCGTCGAGCGTCTTGAATCCGGATCCCTGGATCTCGGAGTAGTGAACGAACACGTCAGGTCCGCCACCGTCCTGCTCGATGAAGCCGAAGCCCTTTTCGCCGTTGAACCACTTAACACTGCCCTGCGTCATACCGTAAACCTTCTGTAGCGAGCTGGACCTTCACGGCGAAGTTCCAATCTCACTCGTGATCATGCCATCGAACTGAGCTTTGCGAAACGTCAGGGCACAAAAAGTCCGATAGCTTGGTTTCGTACAACGCCCGATAGTCTGTCGACGGTGGATTCCCATCATCACGACATCATCCGCCTCGCGTGGTCACGGCACCTGGGGCTGGAGGACTCCGCACTGCGCGACGGGCATCGACACATCTCCGTCACCCCCGATGAGACTTCGGTCACATTCGCCCGTTTCGGCGACGCCAGTGCACTGGTCGGCCCCGAGGACGCCGTCACTGCTGCGGCCGACTTGTCCGACGACGACCTCGCTCGACGCGGCACCTTGGCGTCCCTGACACGAGCATCGGGCCGTATCCAGGGGCCGATCGTTCTTTCCTACGCGGCCGACGTCGGGACGGACTTGGGCCGCCACGACCCGCTGATCTCGCACGACCTGTCTCACGTTCTCGAGCTCGAGTCCCGTTGTGCACCCGACGACGTGATCGCCGCGGACCTCACTCGCAGACGCTCCTGGTTCACGGTGCTCGACGACGACCGCCCTGCAGATTCCGCAACGCCGCTGGCGTGCGCCGCGTACCTCGAATGGGAAGGCGTGCTCGCCGACGTCGGCGTCCTGACGAGCCCGACCGCACGACGCCGGGGTAACGCCCAGGTGGTCGCTCGTCTGGCGACGAACGACGCGTTCGACGAAGGCATGATCCCGCAGTGGAGGTGCGGTGAGGAGAACGGCACCGCACGACGTCTCGCGGCACGCCTCGGCTACGAGGAATGGGGCGTATTCGTCTCCGTCGACTCGCCGAACTCCTCTACGTTGAACCTATGACCTACGTCGAGCCCGGCAAGGAATTCAACCGCGACACCAACTACATCGACACGCGCATCACCGCAGACGGCCGCGACGGCTATCCCGTGGAGCCGGGTCGCTACCGTCTCATCGCTGCTCGGGCATGCCCGTGGGCTCACCGCTCGATCATCGTCCGTCGGCTGCTCGGACTCGAGGACGCCATCTCGCTGGGCATTCCCGGTCCGACTCACGACCCTCGCAGCTGGAACTTCGACGAGGCGCCCGGCGGCGTGGACTCGGTCCTGCAGATCCCTCGGTTGCAGGACGCCTACTTCGCCCGGTTCCCCGACTACCCCAGAGGAATCACGGTGCCGGCGATCGTCGAGATCTCGACCGGGCAGGTCGTCACCAACAACTACCCGCAGATCACGCTCGATTTCTCCACGGAATGGACGCAGTACCACCGAGAGGGTGCACCCGATCTGTACCCGGAGGCGCTACGCGGCGAGATCGACGAGGTCGCGCACCGCGTCTTCACCGAGGTCAACAACGGCGTCTACCGCTGCGGATTCGCCGGATCTCAGGAGGCGTACGGCAAGGCCTACGACCGACTGTTCGACGCGTTGGACTGGCTCGCCGGTCGGCTGAGCAACCAGCGGTACCTCGTCGGCGACACGATCACCGAGGCCGACGTCCGCCTGTTCACCACGCTCGTGCGCTTCGACGCCGTCTACCACGGTCACTTCAAGTGCAATCGCAGCAAGCTCAGCGAGATCCCTACCCTGTGGAACTACGCGCGTGATCTGTTCCAGACTCCGGGCTTCGGCGACACGGTCGACTTCGACCACATCAAGCGGCACTACTACGTGGTGCACACCGACATCAATCCCACGTCGATCGTGCCGAAGGGACCCGAACTGCACGGCTGGCTCGAGCCCCACGGCCGAGAGTCACTCGGTGGACGTCCGTTCGGCGACGGTTCGGCACCCCATCCGCCGAGCCGGGACGAGCAGGTTCCCGCCGATCACTGGGTGCCGGCGTAGGTTCCGAAACTCCAGACGATGCCTTCGGGGTCGCGGCACGTGAAGCCGCGGCTCCCGTAGTCCTCCTCCTTCATCGGCCGGGTCACGCGAGCTCCTGCCTTCTCGACCCGTTCCAGGATGGCGTCCGGATCGGCTGTGACCACGTAGACGTTTCCGACGCCCGCGTCGACGACCGAGTCCTCGCGAATGCTCCCGAGCATCACTCCGCCGCCTTCGGGCCAGCGGAGTTCGGCATGTTCGACCACGTCACCATCGCCGTACACGGCAGCTTCGGTGAAGCCGAACACGTCGACGAGGAAGCGGATGGCAGCACGGGCGTCGGCATAGGCGAAGCACGGCCAGATTGCGGTTCCGATCTCTGTTCTCTGTGTCATGCCCGCGATTGTTCTCGCTCGGCTGCGTCGTCGTCTTGTACGAATGTGAACTTCTCGTCCCGACGCCACTGCGACGGCGAGACGCCCGCGAGATCTCGCCAGTCACGGGCCATGTGCGCCTGGTCGTAATATCCGCACTCGGCCGCGACGAACGACAACCGGGGACTCTCCGGTCGTCGCATCAGCCGGTGCGAGTGATGGAACCGGGAGATCTTCGCGGCATCTTTCGGCGCGACTCCGAACTCCGCGGTGAACCGGTTGATCAGGTGCCGTCGACTCCACCCGATGTTCGACGCCACCTCCCCCACTCGCGCCGAACCACCGCTCTCGACCAGCTGGTGCCAAGCCTCGACGAGCGTCGATTCGATGGGACGCTCGGTCACCGACCGACACAGGATCTCGTCGACGACGTCGAATCTGCTGTCCCACGACGCCGCCGTGGCAATCCGTTCCATCAGCTCCTGGGCGTCGGGCAGAACGTCGTCGAGATCGACCATCCAGCTGCCGAGGGCAGCAGTCGGGATGCCGAACAACGCCCGCGCACCGGCAGGAGTCAACGACAGCTGAATGCCGTGCTGGTTGCCGTCGTGCGCGATCGTGACAGGTTCCGCCGAGATACCGCTGGCCAACGACTCGAACGCGCAGGCCCCCTGCCGCGGCGACTCGGCGATCTCGAGCTTCTCCCCGATCGCCAGGATGACCGTCAGATACGGACTCGGCATGCCGATGTGTCGCCCCGGCTCGAAACCCGACAATCGGTAGCCGTCGTACGACGCCAGAAAAGGCCGCAGCCTCGCGCTCGGTGCTCTGCGCGCGCCGTCGGACACACCGCCCATGTAAGCAGGGTAGAACCGTGGTGCAACGGGTACCAGCGCACCAGGACCGAACACGGCACGAGGGCATCGATCGGAGCGGGCAGTGGCGAGGAAGAAGAACGACCAGGTCGACGTCGTCAAGGAAGGCGGACGGGTCGAGAAGGCGCTCGTCGGCATCCTCGACAACGCCAGCCGCCTGCAGGGACCGGCCGTCGAGAAGTACGTCGCGCACATGCGTCGCGCACACCCGAACGACACCCCTGCTCAGCTGATAGAACGTCTCGAGAACCGATTTCTGCTCGCGGTGACCGGCAGCGGAAGCGCGGTCGGAGGGGCGGCCGCGGTCCCGGCGATCGGCACCATCGCCTCGCTGACTGCCGTCGGCGCGGAAACCGCGTTCTTCATCGAGTCGTCGGCGCTGCTCACGCTGTCCGTCGCATCCGTGCACGGCATTCCCGTCCACGACCATCAGCAACGACGCGCACTCGTCCTCGCCGTCGCGCTGGGCGAATCGGGCATGCAGATCGTGCAGAAGACCGTCGGGACGTCGGCGAAGAACTGGGGAACGCTCGTGACGTCGCGCATTCCCGGCGGGGCGATGGCGAACATGAACCGATCGCTCGTCAAGAAATTCGTGTCGAAGTATCTCGCGAAACGCAGCGCGCTGCTGTTCGGCAAGCTGCTGCCTGCAGGAATCGGAGCCGTCATCGGCGGTGCAGGCAACCGGGCCATCGGCAAAGGCGTCATCCGCAACGCGCGCGATGCGTTCGGTCCGCCGCCTACAGCCTGGCCGGAGACCCGCATCATCGAGCCCGACTGAAATCTTTCGCACCGTTGCGAACGTTGGAGGAAACATGACCATCACCGACACACCCGCACTCGGCACCATCGGCATCTGGCGACACTTCTCGGGAATTCCGTCCGAGCTCGCGAAACAGATCGAAGGCGACGGCTACGGCACGATCTGGCTCGGCGGGTCGCCGCCCGCCGACCTCACGTCGGCGGAAGACGTTCTCGACGCAACGGAGTCCGTCGTCGTCGCAACAGGCATCGTCAACATCTGGTCCGCCGACGCCCGTGAGGTCGCCGACTCGTTCCAGCGCATCGAGAAGAAGCACCCGGGTCGATTCCTTCTCGGAATCGGCGCAGGTCACGCCGAGGCGACCCAGGAATACACCAAGCCGTACGACGCGCTGGTGACCTACCTCGACGCCCTCGACGAGGGCGGTGTCCCGGAGAGCCGACGCGTACTCGCCGCGTTGGGCCCGAAGGTACTGAAATTGTCGGCGGATCGAGCCGCGGGTGCGCACCCGTACCTGACGCCGCCCGAGCACACAGCCGAAGCGCGGAAGATCCTCGGCCCGGGCAAGGTGCTGGCACCGGAACACAAGGTCGTTCTCGAAACCGACCCGCAGAAGGGTCGCGACATCGGTAGGCCGCCGGTGAACAACCCCTACCTGCAGCTGCGGAACTACGTCAACAACCTGAAGCGCCTCGGCTGGCCGGAGGAGGAAATCCAGAACGGCGGCAGCGACCGTTTGATCGACGCCCTCGTCGCGCACGGTGACGCCGGCTCCATCGCGCGTCGCCTGCACGAGCACATCGACGCCGGTGCGTCCCACGTCACCGTGCACTCGTTGCCGGACCACGAGGATCCAGCGGTGACCTACCGCGAGGTCGCAGCCGCGTTCCTGGGCTGACTCCCCTGTGTCGGAGGGAAGCCGTACTGTCTTGACGCATGACCTACGGCTTCCCTGTCAGCGCACTAGAAGCGCAGGGTTTGACCAAGTTCTACGGATCCATCCGGGCGGTGTCGGAACTCAGTTTCGCGGTGCCGCGCGGATCGATCACCGGGTTCCTCGGACCGAACGGCTCCGGTAAGACCACCACACTGCGCATGCTGCTGGGTCTCGTGCGACCCACATCGGGCGCGGCGTTCGTCGCCGGCGCCCCGTTCTCGGAGCTCACGCACCCAGCCAGAACCGTCGGGGCTGTGCTCGACTCTCGGAGTCTGCACCCGAAACGGACCGCCCGCGGTCACCTCCGCATCTTCGCGTCGGCCATCGGTGTCTCGGACCAGCGCGCCGACGACGTCCTCGGCATCGTCGGATTGTCCGACGTCGGCAACCGGCAGGTCGGCGGCTTCTCGCTCGGCATGCGGCAACGACTCGCGTTGGCGACGGCCCTGCTCGGCGATCCCGAGATCCTCGTCCTCGACGAACCCGCCAACGGTCTCGACCCCGAGGGCATCGCATGGCTTCGGGACTTCCTGAAGTCCTACGCCGCAGGCGGCCGGACCGTGCTGATCTCGTCGCACCTGCTGCGTGAGGTCGAGGCAACCGTCGACCACCTGGTCATCGTCAGCGCAGGCTCGCTGGTGTACCAGGGCAGCGTCGAGCAACTGCGCGCGTCGCGGCCCAGCCGCACTCTCGTCGCCGCCTCCGATCCCGCCTCGCTCGCGTTGGCACTGGCGTCGAACGGCATCACCAACGCACAACTGCTGCCCGACGGTCGACTCGGCGTCGCGGGCAGCGACACAGACACCATCACCCGCATCGCTTCCGAGGCCCGAGTCACCGTCTTCGGCACCACCTACGAGCATGTCGATCTCGAGCACGTGTTCCTGTCGATGACCGCGGGCCAGTACACCAGCGCGCCCGTCGGTCCTGTCCATCACCCCGGTTACGGGCCACCGCCCGGCTACGGACCGCCCGGTTACGGGCCTCCTGGTTACGGGCCGCCACCGGCTCACGGACCCTCCCCCTGGAACGGAGGCCGACAATGACACTGCTGACCGCCGAGATTCGCAAGATCACGACGCTCAAGTTCTGGTGGGCGCTCGCGCTGCCGCCGGTCGTCGTCGGCATCTTCGCCAGTGCCATCGCGTCGGCGATCTCCGAGAGCGCCGGTGACCTCGACATCGAGGGCGGCTTCGCGATCTTCGGTCTGTATTCCTCGCTCGGCGCGGCCATGGTGTTCGCGGCCATCTTCGGATCGGTCAACGGCGGCACCGAGTTCCGGCACGACACCATCACGACGTCGTTCCTGACCGCACGAGGCCGCGACGTCGTCATCCTCGGCAAGATGCTCGTCACCGCGCTCTTCGCGTTGGGTTACGGGCTCGCCGTCGAGATCGGCAGCATCGCGTGCCTGCTGCTTTTCTCCCCGTCCACGTTCGCTTTGAACGCGCACGTCGTGGGCACTCTCGCCGCGGGACTGTTCGCGGTCGTGCTGTGGGCGCTGCTCGGCGTCGGCCTCGGGCTGCTGTTCGGGTCACCGACGTGGCCGTCGATCATCGTCGTCGCGTGGTTCCCGATGGGCGAGATCATGCTGGTCTCGATCCTCGCCGGACTCGGCATCTCGAATGCGTCGGTCCTGACTCCCGTCGCGTCGACGCTGGCAACGGTCACCGTCGGCGACACCGACGACGTCCCGTTCCTGATGCCGTGGCCGTGGGCGCCGATCGTTCTCGTGCTGTGGGCGGCCGGGATCGCGGCCGCAGGATGGTGGCGCACGAGGCAACGCGACGTCGCCTGACGAATCGGTGTCGGTAGCTCGGTCTACCTTTGAAGCCGATGGTGACTACGAGTAACGACACACGCGCAACGGGCAGACCGATCGGCTGGATTCGCCGGCTCGGCGCGCAGTGCTGGATCCATCGCAAGACCGCCGTCGGGGCACTGGCAGTCACGATGATCGCCGCTGTCATCGACATCTCGTTCCCTCTTCTGACGCGTATTGCCATCGACGACGCCACCGCCGGTGACAACAGCACGATCGCAGTCGTCGCCGCTGCCATCGCCGCGCTGGGCGTCGTCAGATTCGGTTGCCAGTTCGGCCGCAGATTCCTCGCGGGCCGGCTGTCGATCGACGTGCAGCACGACCTCCGGCTCGGACTCCTCGCGTCCCTGCAACGGTTGGACGGTCGCGGCCAGGACGACATCCGCACCGGACAGGTCGTGTCGCGGTCCATCACCGACCTGCAGCTCGTTCAAGGACTGCTCGCGATGGTTCCACTGTCGGCGGGCGCGCTGCTCCAGTTCGTCCTGGCTCTCGGCGTCATGGCGTACCTGTCCCCGCTGCTGACGGTCGTCGCACTGCTGATCGTTCCCGGCGTCGCGGTGATCGTGTACCGAATCCGGCCCACACTGTTCGCGGCCACCTGGTCCGCCCAGCAACGTGCAGCCGACCTCGCCCAACATGTCGAGGAAACTGTCACCGGCGTGCGCGTCGTGAAGGGGTTCGGGCAGGAGTCGCGGTCGGTGGATCGACTCGAAAGCCTCGGTCGCACGCTGTTCGCCGAACGTATGCGCTCGGCGAAGATCAATTCGCGGTTCGCCCCGTCCATGGCCGCGATCCCCCAGCTCGGACTCGTCGGCGTCATCGCCCTCGGCGGCTACCTCGCGCTGCACGGCCACATCACGATCGGCACGTTCCTCGCCTTCGCGACGTACGTGGCGACGCTGTCCGCGATCACCCGCACGTTGTCGTCCGTCGTCGTGATGGCCCAGCTGTCCCGTGCCGCCGTCGAGCGCGTCTACGAGGTGGTCGACACCGAACCGTCCGTTCCCGAACCGGCCCATCCGCGACATCTTCCCGACGGGCCACTCGGAGTCGACCTCGCCGCAGTGACGTTCGGCTTCGACCCCGATCGTGACGTCCTGCGCTCGCTGGACCTGACCGTCGCACCTGGGGAGAGCGTTGCCATCGTCGGGCATGCGGGTACCGGCAAGACCGCGCTGTCGCTGCTGCTCCCTCGCTTCTACAGTCCGGCGTCGGGATCGGTCGCGTTGACGTCCGACGGTGAACGGTTCGATGTGTCCGACGTGAGCGCCGAACAACTCCGCGGTGCCGTCGGTCTCGTCTTCGACGAACCGTTCCTCTTCTCCGACACCATCGCCGCGAACATCGCGCTGGGGCGGCCCGACGCCACTGCCGAGGAGATCGAACGTGCCGCCGTTCTCGCCGAGGCTCACTCGTTCATCGTCGACCTGCCCGAGGGCTACGACTCGACCGTCGGCGAGCGCGGCCTCACGTTGTCCGGCGGCCAGCGTCAACGCATCGCTCTTGCGCGCGCACTCCTGACCGACCCGCGCGTGCTGGTGCTCGACGACGCCACCTCCGCCGTCGACGCGGCCACCGAAGCGAAGATCTTCGACGCTCTCCGAGCGCAACGTGATCGGACAACCGTCGTCCTCGCGCATCGTCGATCGACGCTCTCGCTCGCCGACCGCGTCGCCGTGCTCGACGACGGCCACATCATCGACACCGGCACCGTCGACGAACTCGACGAGCGATGTCCGCTGTTCCGCATGCTGCTGGCCGGCGGAGACTCCGACGACCGATCCACCTACCCCGACGCCGACCCGTCCCCGGTTCGCGAGCCGAGCGAGGATGCGCTGTGGCCGACGACGGCTCCTGCAGGGCCGACGCGGGCGTCCGGTGGCACACCGTCTCGCGGAGGTCCGGTGTCGGGCGCACTCGGGAACGTCGCATCGACCCCCGAACTGCAGGCCGCGGTCGATGCTCTTCCCCCTGCCACCGAAGACCCCGCCGCCGGCGGGCCCGCACTACGCGCTGCCGACCCACACTTTCGACTCTCTCGATTGTTGAAGCCCGTCCGATGGCTGCTCGCCGTCGTCGTCGTGTTGCTCGCGTTGGATTCACTGTCGTCGATCGCGTTGCCGTCGATCGTGCGCTACGCCGTCGATTCGGGTGTGGCTCGTGGCGACGCCGGAGCACTCTGGGTAGCCACAGGAGTGGGCGTCGTCTTGGCCGTCGTGGGGTGGTTCGTCATCGCCGCGACCACCGTCGTCACTGCGCGAGCGGGTGAACGCGTGTTGTTCGGCCTTCGGGTACGTAGCTACGCACACATTCAACGGCTCGGACTCGACTACTACGAGCGCGAACTGTCCGGCCGCATCATGACCCGCATGACCACCGACGTCGACGCGCTGTCGTCGTTCATCCAGACGGGCGCGTCCACCGCCATCGTCAGCCTGCTCACCGTTCTCGGCATCTCCGCGGCCCTTCTGATCACCGATCCGACGCTGGGCCTCGTCGCCCTCGCGGTCGTGCCTCCGCTCGTCGTCGCCACAGTGATCTTCCGCAAGGTGTCCTCGGCCGCGTACTCGGCGTCACGCGAAAGGATCTCGGCAGTCAACGCCGACTTCCAGGAGAACATCGCAGGTCTCCGCTCGGCGCAGGCATATCGCCGTGAAGAGTTCGCGGCAGAACGCTTCTCCGAACGCGCCGACCACTATCGCCGCAGTCGCATGCGGTCGCAGCGCGCGATCTCGGTCTTCTTCCCGTTCATCACGTTCCTGTCCGACCTCGCGCTCGCGCTCGTCGTGCTCGTCGGCGCACATCAGGTCGCGACCGGGTCGACGTCCGCGGGCACCCTCGTCGCATTCGTTCTGTATCTCGGCTTGCTGTTCGGGCCGATACAACAGCTGTCGCAGGTGTTCGACGGATACCAACAGGCCAGCGTCGGAGTACGTCGGATCGGCGATCTCCTGCGCACTCCGAGTTCGATCGAAACGGCATCGGGACACGACGTCGTCGAGATCGAAGGAGGGCACCTTCGGAGTGACATTCGTCTCGCCGACGTCGCATTCCGATATGGCGGCGCAGACACCGATGCACTCACTGAGGTCAATCTCACAATCGCCCACGGCACGACCGTCGCGCTCGTCGGGCAGACCGGAGCGGGCAAGTCCACCGTCGTCAAATTGCTCGCTCGGTTCTACGATCCGACGGCCGGATCGGTGCGGGTCGGCGGCACCGATCTCCGTCGATATCGACTCTCCGACTACCGCCGCAGACTGGGTGTCGTACCGCAGGAAGCGCACCTGTTCACCGGTGACGTCGCGAGCAACATCGCTTACGGAAAGCCCGACGCGAGCCGCGAGGACATCGAGTCCGCGGCGCGCGCCGTCGGCGCTCTCGACACCATCGCTGCACTTCCGGGCGGTATGCACCAGCCTGTCGGTGAGCGTGGGCAAGGTCTATCGGCAGGGCAGAGACAGCTGATTGCATTGGCCCGAGCCGAGCTGGTCGACCCGGATCTACTGCTTCTCGACGAGGCGACCGCGACCCTCGACCCGGCCACCGAGCGCAAGGTCCTCGCCGCGAGCACCGCCGTCGTACGCAAGCGGACGGCGGTCGTCGTCGCGCATCGATTGGCGACCGCGGCACGCGCCGACATGATCGTCGTCGTCGACGCCGGACACATCGTCGAGGTCGGCACACACGACGATCTACGGGCGCTCGACGGCCACTACGCACGATTGTGGGATGCGGCCGAAACACGCGGCGGGAATAATCCGATAGTCCAAGGAGTCGTCAGCAGAAGAGCCGACAGTTACTCGTGAGTACATACCACAGCCAAGTCCCGGACGGCGGCAACTCACCGACGAGGTCTAGCCTGGACAAGTACGCGCGCTGATCGGGAACGAAGAGAAGAGAAGAGGCGAACTACTGCCGTGAGCAGCAGCTCTACTACCCAATTCGGACAAAACCAATGGCTGGTCGATGAGATGTACCAGCGATTCAAGGAAGACCCGTCCTCGGTGGACGCAAGTTGGCACGAATTCCTGACCGACTACGACCCGGACGCGCCTGCGGGTGACGACACCGCGTCGGCTCCGAACGGCAGTACAGCGCAGGGCAACGGCAAGACGCCTCCGACTCCGCCCGCTCCCCCGGCCAAGGCCGCTCCCAAGGCTCAGGCCGCCGCACCCAAGGCCGAGCCTGCGAAGGCCTCGGCCCCCGCTGCGAAGCCCGCGCCGACGTCCAAGCCCGCGACATCCAAGGCCGCAGGTTCCAACCAGCCGGCCGCACCGGCCAAGCCCGCCGCAGCCCCCGCGGGCGAGGCGTCGAGCAAGGTTCTCCGAGGCGCCGCTGCTGCCGTCGCGAAGAACATGTCCGCGTCGCTGCAGATCCCGACGGCTACCAGCGTTCGTGCGATTCCGGCCAAGCTGATGGTCGACAACCGCCTCGTCATCAACAACCACCTCGCTCGCACGCGCGGTGGCAAGATCTCGTTCACGCACCTTCTCGGTTACGCCATCGTGCAGGCCGTCAAGGCGTTCCCGAACATGAACCGCCACTTCGCCGAGGTCGACGGCAAGCCCAACGCCGTCACCCCGGCGTCGACCAACCTCGGTCTGGCCATCGACCTGCCGGGCAAGGACGGCAACCGTTCGCTCGTCGTCGCCGCGATCAAGGGCACCAACGAGCACACCTTCACGCAGTTCTACAACGCGTACGAGGACATCGTCCGTCGTGCCCGTGACGGCAAGCTGACCGGCGAGGACTTCCAGGGCGTCACGATCTCGCTGACCAACCCCGGTGGCATCGGCACGGTGCACTCCGTCCCGCGTCTGATGAACGGCCAGGGCGCGATCATCGGCGCAGGTGCCATGGAGTACCCCGCCGAGTTCCAGGGCTCGTCCGACGAGCGACTCGCCGAGCTGGGCGTCGGCAAGCTGATGACGCTGACCTCGACGTACGACCACCGCATCATCCAGGGTGCCGAGTCGGGCGATTTCCTGCGCACGATCCACAACCTGCTGATCAGCGACGAGTTCTACGACGAGATCTTCCACTCGCTGAAGATCCCGTACGAGCCCATCCGCTGGCGCAAGGATCTGCCCGAGGGCACCGTCGACAAGAACACTCGCGTTCTCGAGCTCATCGCGGCGTATCGGAACCGTGGCCACCTGATGGCCGACACGGATCCGTTGCAGTTCACGAAGGACAAGTTCCGGATGCACCCGGACCTCGACGTGATCAGCCACGACCTGACGCTGTGGGACCTCGACCGTGAATTCAAGGTCGGTGGCTTCCACGGCAAGGACAAGATGAAGCTGCGGGACGTGCTCAGCGTTCTGCGCGATTCGTACTGCCGCCACGTCGGCGTCGAGTACACGCACATCCTCGAGACCGACCAGGTCGGCTGGCTCCAGGAACGCGTCGAGGCCACACACGTCAAACCGACTGTGGCACAACAGAAGTACATCCTCAGCAAGCTCAACGCCGCCGAGGCGTTCGAGACCTTCCTGCAGACCAAGTACGTCGGCCAGAAGCGCTTCTCGCTCGAAGGTGCCGAGTCGGTCATCCCGATGATGGACGCCGTCATCGACCAGTCCGCCGAGCACGCGCTCGACGAGGTCGTCATCGGCATGCCGCACCGCGGTCGCCTGAACGTTCTGGCGAACATCGTCGGCAAGCCGTACTCGAAGATCTTCACCGAGTTCGAGGGCAACATGAACCCGGCAGCCGCACACGGCTCCGGCGACGTGAAGTACCACCTCGGCGCCGAGGGCACGTACATCCAGATGTTCGGCGAGAACGACATCGCAGTCTCGCTGACCGCCAACCCGTCGCACCTCGAAGCTGTCGACCCGGTCCTCGAAGGACTGGTTCGCGCCAAGCAGGATCTTCTGGACAAGGGCGCGGGCGAGGGCGGCTTCTCCGTGCTTCCGCTCATGCTCCACGGCGACGCGGCCTTCGCGGGCCAGGGCGTCGTCGCGGAAACCCTCAACCTCGCACTGCTGCGCGGCTACCGCACCGGCGGCACCGTGCACATCGTCGTCAACAACCAGGTCGGTTTCACCACCGCCCCGGAGCACTCTCGTTCGTCCGAGTACTGCACCGACGTCGCGAAGATGATCGGCGCGCCGATCTTCCACGTGAACGGCGACGACCCCGAGGCCTGCGTTCGTGTCGCACAACTCGCTGTCGACTTCCGCGAGAAGTTCAACAAGGACGTCGTCATCGACATGATCTGCTACCGCAGGCGTGGCCACAACGAGGGCGACGACCCCTCGATGACGCAGCCGGCGATGTACGACGTCATCGACACCAAGCGCAGCGTCCGCAAGAGCTACACCGAATCCCTCATCGGCCGCGGCGACATTTCCCTCAAAGAGGCGGAAGACGCACTGCGCGACTACCAGGGCCAGCTCGAACGGGTCTTCAACGAGGTGCGTGAGCTCGAGAAGTACACCCCGGAGCCCAGCGAATCGGTCGAGCTCGACCAGGTTCTGCCGTCGAAGCTCACCACCGCGGTCGACAAGTCGATCCTGCACCGCATCGGCGACGCCTTCCTCGAGGTTCCCGAGGGCTTCAACGTGCACCCGCGCGTCAAGCCGGTCCTCGAGAAGCGTCGCGAGATGGCATACGAGGGCAAAGTCGACTGGGCATTCGGCGAATTGCTCGCGCTCGGATCGCTCGTGGACGAGGGCACCAACGTCCGCTTCTCCGGCCAGGACACGCGTCGCGGCACGTTCACCCAGCGTCACTCGGTCATCATCGACCGCAAGACGGGCGCCGAGTACACCCCGCTGCACAACATCGGCAGCGAGAACCCCGGCAAGTTCATGGTCTACGACTCCGCGCTCAGCGAGTTCGCGGCCGTCGGCTTCGAGTACGGCTACTCCGTGGGCAACCCGGACGCACTCGTGCTGTGGGAGGCGCAGTTCGGCGACTTCGTCAACGGCGCACAGTCCATCATCGACGAGTTCATCTCGTCCGGTGAAGCCAAGTGGGGACAGCTGTCCGACGTCGTGCTGCTTCTGCCGCACGGCCACGAAGGCCAGGGCCCGGACCACACGTCCGGCCGCATCGAACGCTTCCTGACGCTGTGCGCCGAAGGCTCGATGACGGTCTCCGTTCCGTCGACTCCGGCGAACTACTTCCACCTGCTGCGTCGCCACGCACGGGACGGAATCCGTCGCCCGCTCATCGTCTTCACCCCGAAGTCGATGCTGCGCAACAAGGCCGCGGTGTCCAACATCGAGGACTTCACCGACGGCAAGTTCCACTCGGTGTTCGACGAGCCGACCTACGAAACCGGCACCGGTGACCGCAGCAAGGTCAAGCGTGTCCTCATGGTCAGCGGCAAGCTCTACTACGAGCTGCTGGCTCGCAAGCAAAAGGACAACCGCGAAGACGTCGCCATCGTGCGCATCGAGCAGCTGTACCCGGTCCCGACCCGTCGGATCACCGAGGCCATCCGCAGCTACCCGAACGCAACCGAGTTCCGTTGGGTCCAGGAGGAGCCGGCGAACCAGGGTGCATGGCCGTTCTTCGGCCTCGCGTTCCCGGAGCTCATGCCCGACGTGCTGAGTGGCATCAAGCGCGTCTCGCGTCGCGCGATGTCGGCTCCGTCCTCGGGATCGAGCAAGGTCCACGCGGTCGAGCAGCTCGAAATCATCGACGAGGCCTTCTCGGGCGTCGGCGAGGACTAGTAGTCCGGTTTCAATCGGAGCGAATGGCGCCTTCGGTCACTCTGAGTGACCGAGGGCGCCATTCGGTCTTTCGGGGGGGTGGGGTGGGCTGGCGGGCCGGGGCGGGTGGGATGGGGCTGGCTGGGGCGGGGTGGCCGGGGGCTGGCCGACCTACCGCTTGAATGGCACATTCATACGATCAGATGGCGTGGAGGTCACATTCAAGCGGCCGCCAAGGGCCCATCGATACCGGACGTACGCCGAAAAATCAGGCGCTGGGAGCCTGCGCACCCAGGAGAGTAGCGATCATCGCGGGCGCGAGAGCGACGGCAGGCAACGCTCCGACTTCGAGGTCGATGAGCTCGTCGCGCGTGATCTTGGGGTCCTGCAGCCACGAGATGGTTGCTTCTTCGACGAACGCGATCCACCCGCGCACAGCGAGTTCGGTGGTGGGGTTGGCCTCTACATCGAGTTTGTACAGATTCGCGACGGTTCGCTCGGCCATGGAACTGCGAGTCTCCTCGAACACCGCGCGCATGTCGGGGTCGCCCGTCGCCGATCCGCGGAGCAGCGAAATGAACGTCTCCCGGTTCTCGGTGACGTAGTCGACGTAGTTCGCAATGGAGTCGCGCAGGATGTCGTATGGATCGAGTGTCGTGTCGGGGGCTGTACGTTCGAGCATCTCCCGACTCGCCTCACGCACGATGGCCAGGTGAAAGTCCTGCTTGGACGAGAAGTAGTGGAACAACAGCCCCCGTGACACTCCCGCCTGATCGGCGATGTCCTCGACAGACACCTGTTCGAGGGGACGCTCGGACAGCATCTCGGTACCCAGGGCGATCAGCTGCGCGCGACGCTCCTCCGGGCTCATGCGCGTTCGCTTCACTGCTGCGTTGTTCACACCGGCCATGAGACCAGCCTACTGAATAGTAGTCAATAACTATTGACTCACACTCAACAAGCTCCTACTCTCGCTTGCATGAGTCTTTCGGTAACAGATACTTCCGAGCGCGTGACGGCACCGCGCCAAGTCGACACCGTGATCATCGGCAGTGGATTCGCCGGGCTGGGTGCCGCGATCAAGCTGACCCAGAAGGGCAAGAGGAACTTCCTCGTCCTCGAGCGGGGTAGCGACGTCGGTGGTACGTGGCGCGACAACACCTACCCCGGTGCCGCGTGCGATGTGCCGTCGCACCTGTATTCGTACTCGTTCGCGCTCAACCCGGACTGGACTCGGTCGTTCTCCACTCAGCCGGAGATTCAGAAGTACATCTCGTCCGTGGCACGGAAGTACGGCGTCCTCGACAAGCACGTCTTCGATTCCGACGTCAAGACCGTCGTGTGGAACGCCGACACCCATCGCTGGGACATCACGGCCAGCACCGGCGAGTACTCGGCCAAGGTCGTCGTGACCGCCGTCGGTGCGCTGTGCGAGCCCAACCTTCCCGACATTCCGGGTATCGCCGGCTTCGAAGGCGACATCTTCCACTCCGCGCAGTGGAATCACGACGTCTCGCTCGCAGGCAAGCGCGTGGCCGTCATCGGGACCGGGGCGTCGGCGATCCAGATCGTGCCGTCGATCGTCGACAAGGTCTCCCATCTCGACGTCTACCAGCGCACCGCCCCGTGGATCCTGCCTCGCTTCGACCGCGAGTACACGGGCATCGAGAAGTTCGCGTTCAAGCACATTCCGGGCTTTCAGCGTCTGTCGCGCACCGGCATCTACGCGGCGCGCGAGACTCAGGTCGTTGGGCTTGCCAAGAAGCCTGCACTCATGAAGATCTTCGAACTGATCGCCACGCAGCAGATCAACAAGGGCATCAAGGACAAGGCGCTCCGCAAGAAAGTCACGCCGAACTTCCGCATCGGCTGCAAGCGCATGCTGATCTCCAACGCCTACTACCCCGCGCTCGATCGCCCCCATGTCGACGTCGTCACCGACGGCATCGCGGAGGTCAAGGCGAACTCGATCGTCACCGCGGACGGCACCGAACGCGAGATCGACGCACTCGTCGTCGCGACAGGATTCCACGTGACCGATTCGCCTGCGTACCAGGGCATCTTCGGCGAGGGCGGCAAGACGTTGGCGCAGACGTTCGAGGAAGAGGGGCAGCAGGGTTACAAGGGCTCGGCCGTCGCGGGCTTCCCCAACATGTTCTTCCTCGTCGGACCGAACACCGGCCTCGGCCACACGTCGATGGTGTACATGATCGAATCGCAGCTCAACTACGTCGTCGACGCTCTCGAGACCATCGAGAAGCACGACATCGGCGTCATCGAGGTTCGCAAGGACGTACAGGACGACTACAACGCCGACCTTCAGGACCGCATGGCCAAGAGCGTGTGGATGAACGGCGGGTGCGCCAGCTGGTACCTCGACAAGCACGGAAACAACACGACGCTGTGGCCGGACTTCACGTTCCGCTTCCGTCAGCTGACCAAGAAGTTCGATCTCGCGGCGTACCGTAGCGTCGCAGCGTCGGATCTCCCCGCCCCTGCCGGTGACCTCGTCGTCGCCGACTCCGAGACCAAGGTGGCCGTACAGTGAGCGCTTTCGCAGGCAAGGTCGCCGTCGTCACGGGTGCCGGTTCCGGCATCGGACGAGCCCTGGCTCTGAATTTGGCCCAACGCGGCGCCAAGCTGGCGCTCTCGGACGTCGACGTCAACGGACTCGCCGAGACGGTCCGCCAGGTCGAGGCGCTCGGCGGCGAGGTCGAGTCGCAGTTCCTCGACGTGACGCAGCGCGAGACCGTTCTCGACTATGCGGAGACCGTCAAGGCACGCTTCGGCAAGATCAACCAGATCTACAACAACGCAGGCATCGCGTATCACGGCGATGTCGAGCAGTCGTCGTTCAAGGACATCGAGCGCATCGTCGACGTCGATTTCTGGGGAGTCGTCAACGGCACCAAGGCTTTTCTTCCGCACTTGCAGGAGTCGGGCGACGGCCACGTCGTCAACGTGTCGAGCCTGTTCGGTCTTCTCGCGATGCCGTCGCAGGCCGCCTACAACGCAGCGAAGTTCGCGGTCCGGGGCTTCAGCGAGGCACTGCGCATGGAACTGCTGATCTCGAAGGCGCCCGTGAAGATGACCGTCGTGCATCCGGGCGGCATCAAGACTGCCATCGCGCGCAACGCCACCGTCGCGGAGAACTACGACCAGGCGTCGGTCGCCAAATTCTTCGACGCGAAACTCGCGAAAACCACCCCGGACCAGGCCGCGAAGACCATCCTGAAAGGTGTGGAGAAAGGCAAGGGACGCGTCCTCGTCGGTTCCGACGCCATCGCGCTCGACCTGTTCCAGCGCATCACCGGATCGAAGTACCAGCGCGTCGTGGCCACCATCGCGAACCGTGTCATGCCCAGGAAGAAGTAGCCCCATGAGAAGCGTCTACCTTCCGCTACCTGTCGTCTCGGCACTGTTGAAGCCGTTCTACCGAGTCGCACTCGACGCCAGACTGCCGGTCACCGTTCAGCGGAGAATCCTCGAGATCGGCGCACCGATACAAACCCTGCCCGACGGCACGGTGGTGCAGAAGCTCCAGCTGGGCGGCAGGCCCGCGGAACGCGTCACGGTCGGTGCTACCGAGCGCACCACCGCGATTCTGTACCTGCACGGCGGCGCGTTCACGATCGGGTCGATGGCAACGCATCGATCGCTCGCGGCCCATCTTGCGCGCGAATCAGCAAGTGCCGTATACGTTCTCGACTACCGACTGGCCCCCGAGAACCCCTTCCCCGCAGGCCTGAACGACTCGGTCGCCGCGTATCGCGAACTGTTGCGCAGACATGGGTTCACAGCCGATCGTGTTGCGATCGCCGGAGATTCGGCGGGCGGCGGACTGACTGTCGCGACGGCACGGAGACTCGTCGACGACGGCGTGACACCGGCTGCGTTGGGCCTGATCTCGCCATGGATCGACCCCGCCGCTCGTGACGCTCAGATCCAGCGCGACCTGGTCGTCAACACCGCCTGGTCGTTCGCGGCGGCGGAGGCGTACCTGGGCGACGGAGACCCGCTCGACCAGGGCTACGCGCCGCTTCAAGGCGATCTCGGTGGCCTGCCGCCCGTCGTCCTGCACGTCGGGACCTCCGAAGTGTTGTACCCGCAGATCGTCGCGTTCCACGAGAAACTGCTGCTGTCCGGTGTCGACGTCGACTACGTCGAATACGAGAAGCTGTGGCACGTCGCGCATCTGCAGGCCTCGATCCTGCGCGAGGCCGCCGAGGCGGTACACCATCTCGGTGCGTTCCTCGGTGCCCACGTCCGCACGTCAGAGGTTGTGCTCACCGAGCCAGCGAGCAGCGACATCGCCTGACGACGCCCCACCGCGGACCTCGCCGATCATGTCGGCGAGGTCCGCGGTCGTCAGTTCCCCCGCGACGACGCTGAACGAGCGAACCTCACTGTCGCTCAACACCCCATCGCGGAACAGAGGCACGACGTTCTGCGCAGCGAACACGTCGTCGGTATCCGTCAGGGCTGTCAGATCCTTCACCCCCGGACCTGCCGACGCCGTGCGTACGACGGCGACATCCGCCGAACCGTCGGCCACCGCGTCGACGACGGCATCGCCGTCCGCCACGGTCGTCACGGATCCAAAGGTGCACCCGTATCCGGCACTCAACACGTCGACCGCGGCGATATCGGCGTCCGCGACCACGAGAGTCGAGGCCCCGCATCCGGGCACGATGTCGTCGACGGCCGTGGCGTCGGCGAAGGGGCCCGACGACGCGACCGCGACGGCCTGCCTGTCCTCGGCGGTCGCGTAGTCGGTCACCGAAAGTCCGGCCGGGAGAGACTTGTTGAGATCGACGAAGACGTCGTCGGCAGTCGTGGCCGTCGACGTCGAGTCGAACGACGTCATCAGCTCGCCGGTCAGGTCCGGTACGACATCGACATCACCTCGGTCGAGCGCAGCGAGGTAGTCCGCTCGGTCCCCGATGCGGGTGTCCGTGTCGACGTGTGCGCCCACCGAACGAAGTGCGCCCGCGTAGATCTCGGCGACCAGTTCGTCTCGCACGTCGTTGCCCGACCCGACGACGATCGTCGACGCCTCCTGCTCGGATCCGCTGCACGCCACCGCGACGCAGGACAACAGAACGACGACGGCCAGTTTCGGGCCACACGCTCTCACGAAGAACACTCCATTCCGGGGGAACTGTCGGTGGGCAGGTTTATGGTTCTCGCACGCCGGGAAACATGGGGCGAACGAGATGACCACCGGGGCAACCTTATGGCTAAGCTTGCCCCGATCACCATCCCGAGCGTCCGTGCAGAGCCAGCGGAAGCCGTTGGCGAGCCGGTACAGATGGAAGGAACCCATGAACATCACCCGTACCACGCGCGCCCTGGCTGCGCTCACCCTGTCAGCCCTGGCATTGACCGCGTGCGGCGGCAATTCCGACCCACTGTCCAGCGGCGGTGGTGAGAGCAACGGCGATCCCAACTCGATCGTCGTCGGTTCGGCCAACTTCACCGAGTCCGAGACCATCGCCAACATCTACGCCGAGGTCCTGCGAGTCAACGGCTTCGACGTCAGCACCACGCTCAACATCGGCAGCCGCGAGGCATACATACCGGCCGTCAAGGACGGGTCGATCGACCTGATTCCCGATTACACCGGCAACCTTCTTCAGTACCTCGATCCCGAAGCCACCGCGACCTCCGCCGACGACGTCGAGGCAGCGCTTCCCGACGCACTGGGCTCCGAATTGGTCACCGCCGACCCCGCGCCCGCCGAGGACAAGGACTCGATCGTCGTCACCCGTGCGACGGCAGAGCGCTGGAACCTGAAGACCATCGAGGATCTGGCGCCGCATTCGGCCGAGATCAGCATCGGCGCACCGCCCGAGTTCCAGGAGCGCGCATACGGTCTGCCCGGTCTGAAGACCAACTACGGCGTCGACATCGACCCGAGCAAGTTCGTCCCGATCGCCGACGGCGGCGGCCCGGCAACGGTCGCAGCTCTCGCCGAAGGCCAGGTCACGGCGGCTGACATCTTCTCGACGTCGGCGTCGATCGCACAGAACGACTTCGTCGTGCTCGAGGATCCGAAGTTCAACTTCGCCGCACAGAACGTCGTCCCGGTCATCAATGCCGGCAAGAACTCGGAGAAGCTGACCGACGTTCTCAACGCCATCTCGGCAAAGCTGACCACCGAGGGCCTACTTGCTCTCAACCAGTCGGTGTCGGGCGACAGCAAGACAGAGCCTGCGGCCGCTGCCAAGCAGTGGGTCGAGGAACAGGGACTCAGCACTCCCATCAGCTGACAACTTTCGTCCGCGATTTCCTTCCGACGACCGGAGAGCACTACCCGTGATCACGTTCGACAACGTCACCAAGCAGTACCCCGACGGCACGACGGCAGTGGACACCCTGAACCTTCGAATCGAACCGGAGTCGTTCACGGTGTTCGTCGGTCCGTCCGGCTGTGGCAAGACGACGTCGATGCGAATGATCAACCGCATGATCACGCCGACGTCCGGCGTGATCACCGTGGACGGGAAGAACATCGCCGACACCGATGCCGTGGCACTACGCCGCGGCATCGGGTACGTCATCCAGAGCGCGGGGCTCCTCCCCCACCGAACCGTCGTCGACAACGTGGCGACGGTGCCGGTGCTTCGGGGCGAGTCTCGACGGTCAGCGCGTAAGGCCGCGCTGACGGTACTCGAGCGGGTAGGCCTCGATCCGGCGATGGCGTCGCGGTACCCGGCGCAACTGTCCGGGGGCCAGCAGCAACGCGTCGGTGTTGCGCGGGCGCTTGCCGCCGACCCACCGATCTTGCTGATGGACGAGCCGTTCAGCGCGGTCGATCCCGTCGTACGCGAGGATCTGCAGACCGAAATGTTGCGTCTGCAGGCCGAATTGAAGAAGACCATCGTCTTCGTGACGCACGACATCGACGAGGCCGTGCGTCTCGGTGACCGCATCGCCGTATTCGGCACGGGCGGTCGTTTGCAGCAGTACGACCGTCCGGAGACCGTACTCTCCTCTCCTGCAACGGATTTCGTGGCGTCGTTCGTCGGACGCGATCGCGGATACCGCGGCCTGTCGTTCCGAACCGCGAATTCCGTTCCGCTGCACGACATCGAGACGTCGACAGCCGAAAATCTGAAGAACCTCCGCCTCGAACAGGGCCAATGGGTCCTCGTCGTCACCGACGAGCGCACTCCCCTCGGATGGATCGACGTCACCGGCGTCGAAGGTATCCGCGCCGGACGCACGGTGGATCAGAGCACCGCGGCCGGAGGCTCGCTGTTCAGTGTCGGCGGCGATCTCCGCCTGGCACTCGACGCGGCGATCTCGTCGCCGTCCGGCATCGGCGTCGCCGTCGACCACGAAGGCCGCGTCGCCGGTGGTATCGACGGATCCGAGGTTCTCGAACACCTTGCAACACAACGCAAAGCGGAAGATCAAGAACGCAACAGGCACCATTTCGACGCGGTACCGCTCAGCAAAGACGGTTCCAGCTGATGCGTTGGCTGATCGACAACTTCGACACGGTCCTCGGACTGACGAAGACGCACCTGTACCTGTCGCTCGTTCCGCTGCTCATCGGCCTGCTCATCGCTGTTCCGGTCGGGACGCTCATCCGGAACGTGTCATGGGTTCGTCGAATCACGTTGACGGTGGCCAGTATTGCGTTCACCATCCCGTCGCTCGCGCTGTTCGTCACCATTCCGGCCATCATCGGAACGAGGGTGCTCGATTCGATCAACGTCGTCGTCGCACTCGCGGTCTACTCGACGGCACTGCTGATACGCGCGGTCCCCGAAGCGTTGGATTCGGTGCCCGCCGCAGTCGTCGACTCCGCCGAAGCGATGGGGTACACGCCGCTGCGTCGCGCCATCGGTGTCGAACTTCCGTTGGCCCTGCCGGTTCTCGTCGCGAACGTCCGCGTCGTTGCAGTCACCAACATCTCGCTCGTGTCCGTCGGGTCGGTCATCGGCATCGGGGGGCTCGGTCAACTCTTCACGCAGGGTTATCAACGTGACTACCCGGACCAGATTCTCGCCGGCATCATCTCGATCGTCTTCCTGGCGTTGGTCTTCGACGCGGCGCTCTACCTGGTCGGTCGTCGACTCACTCCGTGGACGCGGCTCGGGTCGACACCGGCGAAGCGGAAGGGGTGACCGGTGAACATCTTCTCTGGAGCGTTCTCCTACATCTTCGACGCCGCGAATTGGCAGGGCAGCACCGGAATCGGCGCCCGCCTCCTCGAACATGTCTGGTACAGCCTGCTGGCCGTCGTCGTGTCCGCAGCGATCGCCGTTCCGATCGGCCTGCTCATCGGACACCTCCGACGCGGTGAAGTAGCGGTCGTCGGACTCGTCAACGCATTGCGCTCGCTGCCGACGCTGGGCGTGCTCGTGTTCCTGGTCCTGCTGATCGGGCTCGGGCTGGTGCCGCCGATCATCGCTCTCGTCCTGTTGGGCATCCCCCCGTTGCTCGCGGGAACGTACGCGGGCATAGCGAACGTCGACGACAACGTGGTCGACGCTGCCCGTGCGATGGGGATGACCGAGCTACAGGTGTTGTTCCGCGTCGAGATTCCCAACGCGCTCCCGCTGATCCTCGGGGGCCTGCGGAACTCGACGCTGCAGGTGATCGCCACTGCCACCGTCGCCGCCTACGTCAACCTCGGTGGACTCGGCCGGTACATCTTCGACGGCCTCGCGCTGTACCAGTACGACCGTGTCCTGGTCGGCGCCATCCTCGTCGCTGTGCTCGCACTGATCGTCGACGGTCTGCTCGCGCTGGCGGTCTACGCGTCGGTCCCGGGCACCGGTCGACTGCGCCGGACGCCGTCGGGGCTCGCGAAAGTCGACTGAAGCCTGTCCGGCTGGGAGCGAGGGCGTCCCTCGGTCACCTCACTGGGAGCGAGGGCGTCCCTCAGTCACCTCACTGGGAGCGAGGGCGTCCCTCAGTCACCTCACTGGGAGCGAGGGCGTCCCTCAGTCACCTCACTGGGAGCGAGGGCGCCCCTCAGTCACTCTGAGTGACCAAATGTCACATTCGCTCCGGACCGGAGGTGCACCCACTGGGAGCGAGGGCGCCCCTCAGTCACCTCACCGGGAGCGAGGGCGCCCCTCAGTCACTCTGAGTGACCAAATGTCACATTCGCTCCGGAAATAGGGAGGGTCGGCCGGTCCGGAAATAGGCGGCCGGCCGGGAGCGAGGGTGGACGGACGTGTGAAAACACCCCGAACCGTAGCCCTGGTGGGGCCGGCTCGGGGTGCCTCCCCCTACTGTCCTACGCGACGCCTTCTGCTCGCGCTGCTGCCGCGACTGCGTCCGCAACGGCTGGGGCGACGCGTGGGTCGAGCGGGCTCGGGACAATTTTGTCCGTTGCCAGCTCGTCGCCGAGAACCGAGAGGATTGCCTCGGCAGCGGCGAGTTTCATGCCTTCGGTGATGCGGCGTGCGCCGGCGTCGAGTGCGCCTTTGAACACGCCGGGGAAGGCGAGCACATTGTTGATCTGGTTCGGGAAATCGCTGCGCCCGGTGGCCACGATCGACGCATACAGACTCGCCCGCGACGGGTGGATCTCCGGGTCCGGGTTGGACAGGGCGAACACGATCGACTCGGGCGCCATCGACGCGATGTAGCTCTCGTCGATCTGGCCTGCCGAGACGCCGAGGAAGACGTCGGCGCCGGCGAGGGCGTCGGCCGCGGTTCCGCTCAACGAGCGCGGGTTGGTGCGCGAGGCGAGGTCGGTCTTGACGCTGTTGAGGTCGGTGCGACCGGAGGACACGATGCCCTTCGAGTCCAGTACGACGACGTCGGGGATCCCCGCAGCGAGGAGGATGTTGGCGCACGCGACGCCCGCCGCACCTGCACCCGAGATGACGACCTTGAGTCCGGCGGTGCCACGCCCCTGCACCTTGGCCGCACCGTTGAGGGCGGCGAGGACGACGATGGCGGTGCCGTGCTGGTCGTCGTGCATGACCGGGCAGTCCAAGGCTTCGATGACGCGACGTTCGATCTCGAAGCAGCGCGGCGCCGAGATGTCCTCGAGGTTGACCGCTCCGAAGCTGTGGCGCAGACGCACGATGGTCTCGACGATCTCGTCGACGTCATTGGTGTCGAGAACGATCGGGATGGAGTTGAGTCCGGCGAAGTTCTTGAACAGCGCGGCCTTGCCTTCCATGACGGGCAGTGATGCGCGTGGTCCGATGTCGCCGAGGCCGAGGACCGCCGATCCGTCGGTGATCACGGCGACGAGGCGATCGGTCCACGTGTACTGCTTGGCCAGCGCCGCGTCCTGCGCGATCGCACGCGACACCTGGGCGACACCGGGGGTGTAAGCAATGGACAGATCGCGCTGCGTCTCGAGCGGCGCCGTGAGCTCGACCGAGAGTTTTCCACCGACGTGGCCGAGGAAGATCTCCTCCTCGGTGATGGCGGACAAATCGGCGGCATTGTTGGTGGGTTGCGTCACAGTCGTCACGTTATAGCTCCTGAGAAGGAATCACCTCACGCCGACGCGCACGATACGACGAAAAGATGATTCGAAGAAGATGTCTCGGTGCGCGCCGTCGGTTGGCTGCAACTACCGAAAACCAGGATGACGTGAGGCGGGTGTGCCGTCACAAACGATCGTGGCGCTGTGGCGCCCATGATGTCGGCCAGCCTACATTCAGCTCCACCACTGAGTCCACAGCAGTACTCCGGCGATCACGAACACCAGCAACGATGCGACGACGGAGACCACGCGACGCCGGTGGTCGGCGATGTGCTGAACGATCACCGCGAGGACCGCTGCACCGATGTGCGCGGCCACCGACACCGTGCCAGGCCCGGGAAATCCGCGCTGACTGCCCAGATACTGCGTACCGACCACGACGACGGCCAACACGACCAGCCCGGCCGTGACTGCTCCACTCAGACCTCGAAGCAACCCGTCATCCTCCTGTTGTGGTCGTGGCTCGGGACCGAGCTACGAGCCTGTCGTACTGGTCGACGGCAGTGGTGTGCTCGCCGAGCTTCAGTGTCTTGTTCTCGCCGTGGTAATCCGACGAGCCGGTGGCGATGAGGTCGAGTTCCTCGGTCAACTCCCGCAGAATCTTCGTGTCCGAGGCGTCGTGGTCCGCATGCTCGACCTCGAGGCCACCGAGCCCATGTCCGACGAGTTCGCGGATGTGGTCGAGGTCGAGCAGTCGACCACGCAACCGCGCACGAGCATGCGCGACGACGCTGACGCCCCCTGCCGCACCGATCAGTTCGACGGCGCGTTCCAGCGGCGTGTCGATCTTGGCGACGTAGTACGGGCTGTCGGTCTTCAGCGGGCCGTCGAACGCTGCTTGTACGGACGCCACGGCGCCCAGGTCGACGAGCGCACGCGCGAGGTGCGGCCTGCCCGCGGACGGTCCGCATGCCGCGAGGATGGCGTCGGGCTCGATCGTCGGGTAGTCGACGGCGAGCCGCTCTGCCATCACGCGAATGCGGGCGACACGTTCGGCGCGCAGCCTGCGTCGTTCGGCGGCGAATGCCGGGTCGTTCGGGTCGAACAAGTACGCGAGCAGATGGACTGCGACGGGGTTGCCGTCCTCACCGCGACCCTCGCACGACATCTCCATCCCACGTACGACGGTCAGTCCCGCCGGTGCTGCGGCGACCGCCTCGTCCCAGCCGGACGTGGTGTCGTGATCGGTCAGCGCGACGACGTCCAGGCCCGCAGCCGCGGCTGCGTGCACGAGCTCCGTGGGGGTGTCGGTGCCATCGGATGCCGAAGAATGGGTATGGAGATCGATACGCACGAGAGTCAGTGTCTCAGGCGCCCGAGCCGTACATATGTCAGGCGTACGATTGCGCGTCGCACGAGACCAGCGCTCGCTCGACGAAGAAGGAGAGCAGCCCATGCCATCGTTACCGCCGCGTCCGTCGCTCCCGTCGCTGCATTCCCTTCGCCCGTCGTCCCGCGGCCAGACGACCGGGCCGAAGGTGCCGGTGCCGACTGCCCGCGCGATCGTCGACTGCGCTGTGTACGTCGACGGGCACAGACTTCCGGGCAAGTTCACGCACTCGGCCGCCATCGAGGAGGTGCGTCGTCGCGGCGAGGGGTTCGTGTGGGTCGGTCTGCATGCTCCCGACGAGGGCCAGATGAACGGCGTCGCCGAGCACTACGGCTTGCACGAACTCATGGTCGAGGATGCGGTTCACGCACACCAGCGCCCGAAACTGGAACGCTACGACGACGTCGCATTTCTCGTTCTGCGGACGGTCAGCTACGTCGAGCACGAGTCGGTGACGACGGCGAACGAGATCGTCGAGAGCGGCGAGATCATGGTGTTCCTCGGCCGCGACTTCGTCGTGACGGTGCGTCACGGCGAGCACTCGGGACTGTCCGGCGTCCGGCAGGCGCTCGAGCAGAACCCGGAGCGGTTGGCGCTCGGGCCGTCGTCGGTGCTGCACGCCGTCGCGGACCATGTCGTCGACGAGTATCTGGCGGTGACGTCGTCGATCGAACGCGACGTCGACGCGATGGAGGAAGAGGTCTTCTCCCCCGATCATCACGTGCCGATCGAGAACATCTACATGCTCAAGCGTGAGGTCGTCGAGCTACGACGGTCCGTCACTCCGCTGTCGGCGCCGCTCGGCAGGCTCGTGCAAGGGGTGGACACTCCGGTGCCGAAGGCCGTCCGGCGGTATCTACGCGACGTGCAGGACCATCACACGACGGTCGCGGACCGCGTCGCGGAATTCGACGAGGTACTGAGCTCGCTCGTCGATGCGGCGCTGGCTCGCGTGACGATGCAGCAGAACATGGACATGCGCAAGATCTCGGCGTGGGTCGCGATCGCGGCGGTACCGACGATGGTCGCGGGCATATACGGAATGAACTTCGACAACATCCCCGAACTGCACTGGTCGTACGGGTACTACGTCGTGCTCGGGCTGGTCGCAACCGTGTGCGTCGGGTTGTTCGCGACGTTCCGACGTAACAACTGGCTCTAGAGCGTCACGGCCGATCTGGCCGGATCCCGGACGTCGACGCCTGCCTCGGCCCACGCGTCGCGCAACGCGTCGGCTCCGCGCAGACGCACCCACGCGGCTTCGGTTCCTGTCAGCGGCACCACGGACAGGAACCGAACCGGGTCCGACGGTTCGGGCAGCGCAAGATCGGCGACGTCGCCCGCCCCGAGGAGCACTGCAGTGAACGGGGCATTCGTCCACAGGGGCTCGCCGAGATCGAGAAGTGCATCCTCGACGAGCACGAGCCCCTCGACGGCAGGCGACGCGGCCAGAACGGCGAGTGTCTTGTGCACTCCCGACGCGATTCCCGCGCCGCCGAGGAGGGTCAGGATCAGTTCGGCCCGTGGGCCGCGATTGGGGTCGGCGACCAGTTCGTTGGGGTCGGCCATGGGATGCCTCGAACAGCCGAGGGTGGCATATCGGACCAGGTCGTCGTCGTTGTCGGCGAATCGAAGCACGTCGAGGGGTTCGAGGCCGAGAAAGGTGACGGATGCCGACGAGGGATTCTCGTCCCCGATCTCGGCAATCAGATGTGCACGGACCCGAGCAATGACACTGTCGCTCACGAAGTACATCCAACACCACACTCGCCCGGTAGCGTCGTCCGCGTGGTCTCTGTCCTCGCCGTCTCCGACGAAACGATCGAGAGTCTGTGGAATGCCCAGGTTCGCTCGATGGACGTCGACGTCATTCTCGGGGCCGGGGACCTTCCGTTCGACTACCTCGAATATCTGACCGACGCGTTGAATGCCCCGTGCGTGTTCGTGCCCGGCAATCACGACCCCGATCTGACGGGGTACTCGGCAGGCCGGGCCGGCTGGATGCGGGCGGGCCTTCCGACGACGTGGCCGGGGCCCGTGGGCGCTGTCAACGCCGATCGCAAGATCGTCTCGGCGGCTGGGCTTCGCATCGCAGGACTCGGTGGGTCCATTCGATACAACGGCGGGCCGAACCAGTGGACGCAACGTCAGCAGCGCCGCCGCGCCAGGTCCCTGACGCGCACCAAGACATGGGCGGAGAAGGTCCGCGGCGATCAGCGTGGCGTCGACATCCTGTTGACGCACAGCCCGCCCTTCGGCGTCGGCGACGACACAGATCCCGCGCACGTCGGGTTCGAGTGCCTGAGCGACGTCACCCGGATACTGCGTCCACAGGTCCTGCTGCACGGCCACATCCATCCGCACGGCCGTACACCCGACGACCTTCGGTTGCACGAGTCCGACGTCGTCAACACCGTCGGCTACACGTTGCTCGAGATCTTCCCGGGCGGGGAACACCCAGAACACGCACCCACGATCGTGAGGCGACGCCATGGCACGTGACACCGGTTTCCCTGCCGCCGACGCCGAGAACGACTTCACCCGGCAACGACGCCGAGCCGACATCGCGCGTCTCGTCGGTTGGCTACGTCGCCAGCCCGACGACGTCAACACCATCCTGCCGTTCGACGAGGTGGTCGCCGCGCTGGGCAAGGTCGGCGAGCGATACCTCGGCGTCCAGGTGATCCGCGTCGACACGATCGTCGGCAGCGTCGACCGAACGCGTGACTTCGACAGATTCTTCCGGCCCACCTCCGCACGCACGCGCGAGCGTTGGCAGCGGCTCGCCGCGGCGCAACGACGCGGCGAATCGATGCCGCCGATCCAGGTGTATCGCGTCGGATCGATGCACTTCGTGCTCGACGGCCATCACCGCGTGTCGATCGCGTTCGCGATGCACCGAACGACGATCGACGCGGCGATCACGGAGATCGTGACAAGGATCTCACCGGAGGGAATCACACGTCGCGGCGACTTGCTCATCAAGGATCACCGCCGCATTTTTCTCTCGCGGGTTCCCCTGACCGGCAAGGCACGCGAGGCTGTGACCGTCACCGATCCGTTCGACTACGCCGAGCTGAGCGAGTCCGTCGAAGCGTGGGGTTTTCGGCTGATGCAGGAGCTGGGCGAGTTCGTCGACCGAGCGACCGTGGCCAGACGGTGGTTCGGCGAGGAGTTCCTTCCCGTCGTACGCATGGTCCGTGCCGCCGACATTCTCGAGGGCCGTACCGACGCCGAGGCCTATCTCTGGATGAGTCGTGAGCGGTACCGCCTGGTTCGGGAGCACGTCTGGAACGACGAGATCGTCTCGGAACTTCGCGAACGCGCGCAGGCTACCCGCGGGCTCTGACGTCGTACCCAGCTTTCGCGACGGCCTCGAACCTGATAGGTACTTAGATGCATATATCAAGCATTTGCATCTTTGTGTCTTTCGGTTGAAACGTAACGAGGTAATTTCATATGTCGACCCCGGCTCGCCCCGGATTCCTTCTTCTGCCCGGGCTCTGTTTCGTGGTCATGACCCTTGCGGTCCTGCAGACGATGGTGATCCCGATCGTCGGCACCATCGGTAGCCAACTCCAGGTGAGCACCACTGCCGCCGGGTGGGTCCTGACCGCCAACCTGCTTGCTGCCGTCGTCGCGACGCCGGTCATCGGTCGGCTCGCCGACCTGTACGGCAAGCGGCCCGTGCTGATCGCGGTGCTCGGCCTCGTGCTCGTCGGGTCGCTGATCGCGGCACTGACTCATTCCCTGCCGCTGTTGATCCTCGGACGCGTCCTGCAGGGCGTCTCCTATGCTCTGTTCCCCATCGCGCTGGCCGTACTGCGCGACGAGATGCCGCCCCGGAAGCTCGTAGGCGCAATGGCGATTCTGTCCGGGACCTTGGGCGTGGGCGGCGGGTTCGGGCTCGTCCTCACCGGACTCCTCACCGCGGACGGTGCCGACTATCACCGCGTCTTCTGGCTGACGGTGGCGTTCGTCGCGGTCGCGATGACCCTCGGATGGTTCGGCATCCCCGCGCGCCGACGCACCGGCAGCGGTTCCGTCGACTGGTGGGGTGCGGCGTTGCTCGCCGTCGCGCTCGTACTGCTGTTCCTCTCCCTGACACAGGGACGCACGTGGGGCTGGGGATCGGCTCCGACCATCGCGTGCGCCGTGATCGGCGCGCTCGTTCTGGCCGGCTGGTGGGTCTTCGAGAACCGCGTCGACGCACCGCTCGTCGCGCCCCGGATGTTGACGCACGGACCGTTGCTCGCGACCAACGTCGCCACCTTGTTCGTCGGTATCGGCATGTTCGTAAACTTCCTGGCGTGCAGCTATTTCGTGCAGACACCGCGCGCGGTCGCCGGCTACGGATTCAGCGCCGACGTGCTCTCCGCCAGCATCGTGTATCTGTTGCCGGGTGCGGCCGTCGGCGTCGTCGCGGCGACGGTCAGCGGCGGGCTGATCCGACGGTTCGGCCCGCGACCGGTGCTGATCGCCGGTGGCCTCGTCGGGATCGTCGGTTTCGTGTTGTTCGTGTTCTTCCACGCAGCCACCTGGCAGGTGATTCTGGCGTCGTCGATCATCAACGTGTTCGTCTCGCTCGCGTTCGCCGCGATCCCGAATCTGTTGATGGCCGAGGTGTCCGCCGCCGACACCGGCGTCGCCAACAGCGTCAACTCCATCGTGCGCACCGTCGGAACCTCCATCGCGAGTGCCGTGTTGACCACGATGCTGGCGACGTACACGATTGCGGGCACTTCGGTGCCGCGCGAGGTGGTCTACACCGCGGCGTTCGTCGTCGGTGCGATCGCGTGCGCGATAGTGACGTTGTCCGCGTTGGCAATTCGCGTTCCGGTCCGGACCATCGCCGAACGCAGTACCGTCGTCGTACCCCGGCGCACCGAGCCCACCAGACTCACAGGAAACTGTGTGGATCAGCGTGTTCCTGCCCAGGGCAAAAGGAACGAAACCGCAGGTCGGAGCATGCTGGCAGAGGACTGCTGAACCTCTGGGAGTACCTGGTTTTCCCTTTCGCGTCGACCGATGTCTCTCGTAGTTTCGAGTCGTACATCAGTTACGCGAAAGGGAGAACCCATGAACACTCGAAAGATCTTGACCCGCACCGCCGTTACGGGTGCCCTCGTCGCAGTTCCGCTCGTGGCCGTCGTCGGAACCGCGTCAGCTGATCCGGTTCACGACAACCGCGGTCAGCAGAACCAGCCGCAGTTCGACCTGCCGCAGTTCCAGTTGCCCCAGCTCGCCCCGCAGCCCGAGCCCGCACCTTTGCCTGCACCGACGGCGCTGCCGCAGTTCGGGCCGAATTTCTGGCAGGGATTTTCCACCGGCTCGGCCGGCTAGCCGGCTCGTGAGTGAAAATGTATAGCGGGCTATACATTTTCACTCACGAGCGGCGAAGCCGCTTAAATCGTCAGATTCGCGCCCGACGCCTGGTCGAACACCGATACCTTCGCGGGGTCGAACCACAGTTCCACCTGACGCCCCTCGGCGGCCTGAGACTCCGCGGCCAGACGCGCAACCACCTGTGCGCCACCGAGATCGGCGATTCCGGCGTCGGCTGCGAGTTCCTGGAGCTCGGCGGATTCGACTTTGCTGCCCTTCAACGTGAAGTAGGCATACTTGTCGCTGCCCATGGATTCGAGGACGTCGACGTCGGCGGTGATCGTCGTACCGTTCATCTTCTGGTACGAGTCGATCAGCGCGGCGTCCTCGAAGTGCTCGGGACGAATGCCGATGACCACTTCCCTGCCCGGATTCTTCGACTTGATGGATTCCATACGGTCGGACGGCAATTCGAACTCGCCGAGGTCGGTCTTCACGCCGTGCGCCGTCAGCTGTCCTGGCACGAAGTTCATCGACGGCGATCCGATGAAGCCGCCCACGAACAGGTTTCGCGGCTTGTCGTAGAGCTCCTGCGGCGAACCGATCTGCTGCACCAACCCACCACGCAGCACCACGACACGGTCGCCGAGCGTCATGGCCTCGGTCTGATCGTGCGTGACGTAGACGGTCGTCGTGCCGAGCCGCTTCTGCAGCCGCGAGATCTCGGCGCGCGTCTGCACACGCAGTTTCGCGTCCAGGTTGGACAGCGGCTCGTCCATCAGGAACGCCTTCGGCGTACGAACGATGGCTCGTCCCATGGCAACTCGCTGTCGCTGGCCGCCGGAGAGGTTCGACGGCTTGCGGTCGAGGTGCTGGCTCAGGTCGAGGATCTTCGCAGCCTCTTCGACCTTCGAGTTGATCTCGTCCTTGGACAGTTTCGCGAGCGTCAACGGAAACGCGATGTTCTGACGCACTGTCATGTGCGGATACAGCGCGTACGACTGGAACACCATCGCGATGTCGCGATCCTTCGGTGCACGCTCGTTGACGCGCTCCCCCGCGATGCGCAGCTCACCGGACGAGATGTCCTCCAGACCGGCGATCATGTTGAGCGTCGTGGACTTTCCGCAACCCGACGGCCCGACGAGGATGATGAACTCGCCGTCGGCGATGGTTATGTCGACGTCGCTGACGGCGGCGGCACCGTCGGGGTAGAGCTTGGTGACTTTGTCGAGAACGATTTCGGCCATGACGGTTATCCCTTCACTGCGCCGGACGTCAAGCCCGCCACGATACGTCGTTGGAAGAAGAGTACGAAGATGATGATCGGAATGGTGATGACGACGGCCGCCGCCGCGATGGAACCGGTCGGTTCCTCGAACTGAGAACTACCGGTGAACTGAGAGATCGCGGCGGGCACCGTGATCGACCGTTCCGTCGCCGTCAACGAGATGGCGAGCAGCAGGTCGTTCCACGCGAAGATGAACACGAGGATCGCGGCGGTGACGATGCCTGGCGCGGCGAGCGGTGCGATGACCTTGCGGAACGCCTGTGCGGGCGTTGCGCCGTCCATCTTCGCGGCCTTCTCCAGCTCCCACGGGATCTCGCGGAAGAACGCGGACAGCGTGTAGATCGCCAGCGGTAGCGCGAAGGTGATGTACGGAATGATCAGACCGGGCCAGGTGTCGAACAGTCCGAGTGCACGTTCGATGTCGAACAACGGTGTCACCAGCGAGATCTGAGGGAACATCGCGATGAGCAGCGCGGCGCCGACGAGGAGCTTCTTGCCCGGAAAATCCAGTCGCGCAACGGCGTACGCGGCCATCGTGCCGATGACGACGGCGATGACCGTGGTGATCAGGCCGATGCCGATCGAGTTGATCAGCGCCGACGTGAACTGGTTGGTCGAGAAGATGCCCTTGTAGTTGTCGAACGTGATGGAGCTCGGTATGAACTTGCCATCGGCGATGGTGGCCGTCGATTTGAACGACAGGCTGATGATCCACGCGAGCGGCACCAGTGCGTAGAGCAGCACCAGCACGTTGATGACGGTCCAGCCAACTTTCTTGCGAGGCGTTACGGTCGTCATTACTTACGGCCTCCGTCGTCCGAGCCCGGAGCCGAAGCACCGAACAGCTTGATGAACACGAACGCGATGATGGCGACGCAGAAGAAGATCAGCACGCTGATCGCCGAGCCGAGTCCGAGATTGAATGCACCGAACAGGTTGTCGTAACCGAGGATCGAGACCGATCCTGTGCCGTTGCTGCCCTTGGTCAACACGTAGATGTTGTCGAAGATGCGGAAGGCGTCGAGCGTGCGGAACAGCACCGCGACGAGGATCGCCGGTTTCATCAACGGAATTGTGATGCGTATCAACCGAGTCCATGCTCCGGCACCGTCGACCTGTGCGGCCTTCAGCAGATCGTCGGGCACCAGCGCCAAACCTGCGAGAAGCAGCAGAGCCATGAACGGCGTCGTCTTCCACACCTCGGCGAGTACGACGATCGCGAGCGACGGCAGTTGCTCGGTCAGCGGCGCGCTGCCGTCGGGAAGCAGATTGGCGAGGTAACCGGTGCCGGGCGTCCACGCGTAGTACCAGCTGTACGCAGCGGCGACGGTGACGATGCCGTACGGGATCAACACGACGGTTCGGACCAGTCCGCGCCCGAAGATGGTGCGGTGCATGATCAATGCGACCGCGAGTCCGAGTACGAACTCGATGATGACCGACACGATCGTGATACCGGCGGTGACGCCGAACGCCGTCCACCAGTACCCGTCGGACAGGACCGTGACGTAGTTGGACAGGCCGACGAATTGACGGTCGTCGGGGAATGCCAGGTTGTACTTCTGCAGGCTGAGCCAGAACGCGTAGACGATCGGATATCCGGTGACGGCGAGCATCATGATCGCGGCAGGTGCGATCAGCAGAAGCCCGAGTCGACGCTCGGCCTTCTTGCCGTCGGACATCTGTTTCAGGACTGCTTCTTTGTCGATGCTCTCGCGCTCGGCGGTGGGTGCGCTCATGGAATCAGCCCTTCGGAATTGACTGCCTTGGAGACGAGTTCGGCGAGCTTGTCGACGTCGGCGACCGGGTCGATGTTCTGAGGCGGATTGAGCGCGTCGGCGAGCAAGATCGAAATACTCTGGTACGCAGGCGAAACCGGCCTCACCGCGGCGTTCTCGATGGAGTCGAGCACGCCCTCCCACGCCGGGTAGACCGCCTGGAATTCAGGATCGGAGTACAGCGACTTCAGTACCGGTGGAACACCGCCGTTGACAGCGTTGTTGCGCTGGTTCTCCTCGTTGGTGAGGCACGCGACGGCCTCCCATGCGAGGTCCTCGTGCTGCGTGGTCTTGGCTACTCCGATGTTGAAGCCACCGATCGTGACCTTCGCGGGCGTATCGGGAATCACCGCGGGATACGGTGCGCTGCGGAACACTTCGGCGACCTTGGCGTCCTGCTGGTCGGCGGGAACATTCGTCAGGTCGAGGAACGGCACAGCCCCTGCTGCCGCGTTCTCCTTCAGACCGGGAAGCACGAACGGGTAGTTGACCTGGAACGCGGAGTTACCGGCTTCCATGCCCAGACGTGCTGTGGCTTCGTCGGTCTGCGAGATCGACGGGTCGTGCCCGTCGGCAGTCGCGACGCGTTTCATGATCTCGAGCGTCTTCTCCGTCGCGGCCCGATGCTCGGGTGTGTCGTTCAGCGTCACGGTCGTGCCGTCGTCGGCGACGACCTGGCCGCCTGCGCTGACGAGAAGACTGTTGAACCACACCATCAGGCCCTCGTACTGCTTGGCCTGCACGCCGATGTACGCGGGCTTGCCCTGGGCCGCGTTGGCTTCGGCTTCGTCGATCATCTGATCCCACGTCTGCGGCGGTTGGCCGCCGGGAACCTGATCCGGGCGGTACCACAGGAGCTGCGTATTCGAGTTCAGCGGAACCGCGTACAGCTGGTCCTGCCACTCGGCCGTTGCGAGTGGGCCTTCCAAGGTCGCGCCGCTCTTCAGTTCCGCGGACAGGTCCTCCGGAACCGGCAACGCCCACCCTGCTTCGGCGAACTCGGCGGTCCAGACGACGTCGAGCGTCATCAGATCGAGCGAATTGTCGTTGCCCGCGAGCCTGCGTGCCAACTGAAGTCGCTGATCGTTGGCGCTCTTGGGGAGCGTGCGCTGCTCCACCTTGTACCGGCCGTTCGACGCCGCGGTACACGCTTCTGCTGCTTGGGCATACTGTTCGGCGCCGTCGGCGGCGGTGTAGAAACTCAGCACCGGAGTGCCACCGTCCGACGATCCACACGCCGTGAGCAGCGGGCCGACGATCAGCGTGGCCGCTGCCAACACGCCTATCCTGGTTGCGTTTCTGGGCCTCGGACCACGCTGTCTCGGCACTTCGCCTCCATATATTCGACTACCAGTGCAGTAAGTTCGTTATCTAGTGCCCTGCACGTAAAGAAACGTAACCGAATAGAGGGGCCTCGAGGCGAAATTGGGACTATTCCGTAATACAGTCCAAAGTCAGAGCGACAGTTTCGCGAGCATGTCTCGCGCCTTCTCGGCGCTCTTCGGTTCGCACAGAACGTCGTAACGCCCCGCGACCAACTGCATGCTCGATGCGAAATCCCGTTGCCCCTTGGTTGCGGCGTACGGGATGGCCGTCGAAATGAGACCGAAGATTATGCCGCCGACGATGCCGATGACGAGTGCGCCCAGAATGTTGCCGTTGGTGAAGATTCCCAACACCAGGCCGAGGAAGACTCCGAGCCAGGCACCCGAAACAACTCCTCCACCAATGACTTTGGGCCACGTCAAGCGACCGAGAACTCGCTCGACCTGCATGAGGTCGACGCCGACGATGGTCACGTCCTGCACCGAGAACTGTTGGTCGGACAAGTAGTCGACGGCCTTCTGCGCTTCTGCGTACGTCGGATAGGAACCGATCGGCCAGCCCGACGGCGGCGTCGGAAGCCCTTGGCCACCGCGGCCGGGTTGCGAAAGTGGGTTCGTCATTCCCCTATTGTGCCTGGTTATGTCCGATTCGCGGCATCACTGCGTGTCATCGAAGCGGCGCGTCCCTTTGCCGAGACGACGAGAGCCATCTTGCGGCTGGCTTCGTCGATCATCTCGTCACCGAGCATGACCGCACCGCGTGCGCCGCCGGCTTCGGACGTGTGGAACTCATAGGCCTCGAGAATCTCCTCGGCCTTGTCGAAGTCCGCCTGGCGCGGGCTGAAGATCTCGTTCGCGGCGTCGATCTGCGTCGGATGCAGTACCCACTTGCCGTCGAAACCGAGGCCTGCGGTGCGCCCGGCCGCGCGTCGGAACGCGTCGAGGTCCCGTATCTGCAGGTACGGGCCGTCGATGGCCTGCAGACCATGCGTGCGCGCCGCGAGAAGAATGGTCATCAGGATGTGGTGGTACGCGTCGCCCGTGTCGTACCCCTCGGGCTGTTCGCCGACGACGAGGGTGCGCATGTTGACGCTCGCCATCATGTCGGCAGGCCCGAACACCAGCGTCTGGACGCGCGGACTCGCGGTCGCGATGTCGTCGATGTTGCGCAGGCTTCTCGCGCTCTCGATCTGCGGCTCGATCCCGATGGCGCCGACGTCGAGACCCGCGTTCTTCTCCACCTGCGTCAGCAGCAGGTCGAGCGCCTGAACATCCGACGCCGTCTCGACTTTCGGCAACAGAATCGCATCGAGGTTCGCGCCTGCGCCCGACACGACGTCGACGACGTCGAGGTACGTCCACGGCGTCGTCCAGTCGTTGACGCGTACGACCTTGATCTGGTTGCCCCAACCACCCGAGTTCAACGCATCGACGACGCGTCCGCGAGCCTCGGCTTTGGCGATCGGCGCGACGGCGTCCTCCAGATCGAGGAAGATCTCGTCGGCGGCGAGTCCTTTCGCCTTCTCGATCATCTTCGCGGAACTGCCGGGAACGGCGAGAACCGAACGACGAGAACGACCGATTTCCAACGCACTCACCTTCGCTGCACTCCCTACGGATTCTCCGGATGGTCATTCGAGCCTCTAACCTTGCCATCATGGCAGCACTGAGCAAGGTATTCGCGGCCAGGCTCGCAGGTCTGGTGGTTCTCGGACCGGACGGTGAATCGATCGGCCGGGTCCGCGATCTCGTGGTCACGATGAGGGTCGGGCGCGCGCAACCGCGTGTGCTCGGCTTGGTCGTCGAACTCGCCACGCGCCGAAGAATTTTCGTGCCCATGCTGCGAGTGACGAGCATCGAGCCCAACTCGGTGCAGCTCACCACCGGCAACGTCAGTCTTCGTCGATTCTCGCAGCGCGCGAACGAGATTCTGGTGTTCGCGCAGATTCTCGATTCGAAGGTGCGCGTCGACGATCCCGAACTCGAGGAACTGCACGACACCGATTCCGTCGTCGTCGACCTCGGTATCGAACTGACCCGAACGCGTGACTGGCTCGTCGCCCGCGTCGCCGTCCGACGCCTCCGGGGGCGCCTTGCTCGTCGTGGTGCGATGCACGTCGTCGACTGGCAGCACGTGCAGGGGCTGACGCAGAACGCACTGTCGCTGCCGGGCCAAGGCGTCGCACAGTTGTTGATGCAGTTCGAGGACCTTCGGGCCGCCGACGTCGCGAACGCGATGCGTGAGCTACCGGTGAAGCGACGCATGGAGGTGGCTCTCGCGCTGGACGACGAACGTCTCGCCGACGTCGTGCAGGAGCTTCCCGACGACGACCAGGTCGAGATGATGCACTACCTCGGTAGTGAGCGCGGCGCCGACGTGCTCGAGGCCATGGATCCCGACGACGCCGCCGACCTTCTCGGTGAGCTGCCCGAGCCCGAGGCCGAGTCGCTGCTGCGCTTGATGGATCCCGAGGATTCCGCGCCGGTGCGTCGTCTGCTCGAGCACTCCCCCGACACCGCCGGTGGCTTGATGACGACCGAGCCGGTCGTACTGTCCGCGTCGACGACGGTCGCCGAGGCCCTGGCTCGGGTGCGCAACCCGGACCTGACGCCTGCCCTGTCGTCGCTCGTGTTCGTCGTGCGTCCGCCGACGGCGACTCCGACGGGTGCGTATCTGGGCTGCGTCCACCTGCAGCAGTTGCTGCGCGAGCCGCCTGCCAGTCTGGTCGGCGGTGTCATCGACAAGGCGCTGCCGAGGTTGTCGCCCGAGGACAGCCTCACGGCCGTCACGCGATATTTCGCGACGTACAACCTCGTCTGTGGTCCCGTCGTGGACGACGAGGATCATCTGGTCGGCGCGGTCACCGTCGACGACGTGCTCGATCACCTCCTCCCCGAGGACTGGCGAGATCAGGAGGTAGCAGGACAGTGAAGGAATCCGCCCGCGCCCGGATGGACACCCCTCAGGGGTCACGCTTCTTCAACTGGCACCTCGACGTCGACCTCGGCAGTTCAGGAGAACGTGCTGCACGTTTCCTCGGCACCGGCCGCTATCTGGCGATTCAGACGATCATCGTCGTGGTCTGGATCTTCCTCAACGTCGCTGCAGTCCGACTGCAGTGGGACCCGTATCCCTTCATCCTGCTCAATCTCGCGTTCTCGACGCAGGCGGCCTACGCTGCGCCGCTGATCCTGCTCGCGCAGAACCGTCAGGACGACCGCGACCGAGTGTCGCTCGAAGAGGACCGAGCGCGCGCTCAACAGACGAAAGCGGACACCGAATTCCTCGCGCGTGAGCTGGCGTCGCTGCGTCTGGCCGTCGGTGAGGTCGCCACTCGTGACTACCTGCGCCGCGAGCTCGACGAGATTCGCGAGATGCTGGAACAGATGACCGACCAGCCGCCGTCGTCGAAGAAGTCACGGAAGAAGTCGGGACGGCAGAATCAATCCGCCGAATCCATCCTGGGAGAGCATCCCGAACTGTAACGTGTGTCAGAATGCGGACCCGGGGGAGAATTCGCAGGCGATCGAGCGCTCCCGTCGTGTGCGCAATCGTCGTCGGCGGAATCGCCGGAGCCGCCGCATCGGCATCCATGTCCGTCGTCGAACCGCCTGTTCCGGTCGTCGCTCCGGCACCTCTTCCGCCGTCTGAAACGGTGCCCGGCCTGGCCGCGCCCGCTCCCCGGCCGGAACAGTCCCTGAGCGCGCCGGAGCCCGAGGAACCCGAGCCTCCTCCCGAGCAGCCCCGCACCGTCGCGGTGCGGGCGCCGACTCTCGACGCCATCGGCATTCCCGACGCGATCGCCGCCGCGTACCGGGACACGGAAGCTGCGATGGCGTCGGAATCCCCGTCGTGCCATCTGCCGTGGCAGCTTCTCGCCGGCATCGGGCAGGTCGAGTCCGGGCATGCGCACAACGGACAGATCGACGACGACGGCACAACCGTCACCCGCATCCTCGGACCCGTTCTGGACGGCCGCCGGGCGGGCCACAGCGTGATCCTCGACACGGACCGAGGAACCCTGGACGGCGACACCGAACACGACCGAGCCGTCGGGCCGATGCAGTTCATTCCCTCCACGTGGGCTCGGTACGCATCCGACGGTAACGACGACGAGATCTCCGACCCCAACAACATCCACGACGCCACCCTCGCGGCAGGCCGTTACCTGTGTTCCGGCGGCCTGGACCTGTCCGATCCGGCCGACGAGACCGCGGCGCTGCTGCGCTACAACAACTCCCCCGTCTACGTCACGGACGTGCTCGCGTGGTCCCAGGCGTATCGACTGGGCGGTGACTCGGTGACGGGAGTGCCGACGGATGTCGTGGCACCCGTCGTCGACGAAGTCCCGACGCCCACGCCCGAGACACGGGCCGCGCCGCCACCCGACACGCCGACGCCACCTCCCATGGCCATTCTGGTGTTGCCGCCTCTGCCACCCTTGCCCTGTGTGATCTTCTGTCCACCGCCTGTGCGTTGATAACGGCAAGGTAACGGAAACGTCTCGAATCATGTAGCCTCGACTCCGGTTCAGGTACGGAGGCCCAGAATTTTGGGCAATTTGGAGGTAGCGAGGCGTGGGACGTCACAGAAAAGCATCGAATTCCAAAGCTCGCCGGAATTCGGTGATTGCTCTGACAGGACTGGTCCCCGCCGGGCTCGTCACCGCCGCAACGTCGGCAGGAGCCACGGAACACATTCCGTTCATGACGTCGTCGTCCGTCGAGTCAGCCGAGCCGGTCGCCGAGACGCCTCAGCCGATCGCAGAGGAAACCGACGCACAGCCTGTCGCCCAGGCGGAGCAACCCGTCGCCCAGGAAGCGCCTGTTCCAGAGCCTGCACCCGCTGTCGCTCCGACACCCGAGTTGCCGACCAACCTCGCATCGAGCCCGATCGCGATCCCGACGGTCAACGTCTCGGCATACAAGAACGCCGAAGCGATTCTCGCGAAGGAACAGCCGGGATGCGGCATCAGCTGGACGATCATCGCCGGAATCGGTCGCGTCGAATCCACGCACGCCAACAACGGCAAGGCCGACGAACTCGGCGAGCTGCTCGAGCCGATCCTCGGACCGCGACTCGACGGATCACTGTCCGGTAACAACGTCATCGCGGACACCGACGGCGGCGCCCTCGACGGAGACCCGCACTACGACCGCGCAGTCGGCCCCATGCAGTTCCTGCCCGAAACATGGAACCGCTACCACGCCGACGGCAACGGCGACGGCATCTCCGATCCACAGAACCTGTACGACGCGGCCCTGGCCACCGGCAAGTACCTGTGCGACGGCGACCTGAACCTGCGCGATCTGGGACAGACCACCAAGGCGATCCTGCGCTACAACAACTCGATGGCCTACGTCGCCAACGTGCTCGCATGGTCGACGGGATACTCCACCGGAATCGTCCCCACGTCGGATCAGTTGCCACGCATTCATTAACATGGCCTGATGGCAGTACTGACGGAATCCGACGTTCGAGGCGCGCTCGCGAAAGTCATCGATCCGGAAATTCGCAAACCGATCACCGACCTCGGAATGGTCAAGGGCATCACGATCGGTGACGGAGGTGCCGTCGAGGTAGGCATCTATCTCACCACCGCAGGCTGCCCGATGAAGACCGAGATCAGCGACCGCGTCACCAAGGCCGTCGCGGACGTCGCCGGAGTCGGCACCATCAGCGTCGAGCTCGACGTCATGAACGACGAACAGCGCACCGAGCTCCGCAGATCTCTGCGTGGCGATTCGGCGGAACCGGTGATCCCGTTCGCGCAGCCGGGCTCGCTGACGCGGGTGTACGCGGTCGCGTCGGGCAAGGGTGGCGTCGGCAAGTCCTCGGTCACCGTGAATCTCGCTGCGTCGCTTGCGAAACGGGGGCTGTCGGTCGGAGTGCTCGACGCCGACATCTACGGCCACTCGGTGCCTCGCATGCTCGGCAACGACGCGAAGCCGACGCAGGTCGAGAAGATGATCATGCCGCCGCAGGCACACGACGTGAAGTTCATCTCGATCGCGCAGTTCACCTCGGGCAACACCCCCGTCGTCTGGCGCGGACCGATGTTGCACCGCGCGCTGCAGCAGTTCCTCGCCGACGTCTTCTGGGGCGATCTCGACGTGTTGCTCCTCGATCTGCCGCCCGGTACGGGCGATATCGCGATCTCCGTCGCGCAGCTCATCCCCGGCGCCGAGATTCTCGTCGTCACGACGCCGCAGCAGGCTGCCGCCGAGGTCGCCGAACGCGCGGGAGCCATTGCGCTGCAGACCCGTCAGAGGATCGCGGGCGTCGTCGAGAACATGTCGTGGCTCGAATTGCCCGACGGCACACGCATGGACATCTTCGGAACCGGCGGCGGACAGGACGTCTCGGATCGACTGACCAAGGCCGTCGGCGCCAAAGTGCCTCTGCTGGGCCAGATTCCACTCGACACGGCAGTGCGAGAGGGAGGTGACGCGGGAACTCCCATCGTTCTCGCAGCACCGGAGACGCCTGCGGCGCAGGCCTTGGAATCGGTCGCCAAGAAGCTCGCAGTCCGAGAGCGGGGCCTGGTCGGAATGTCCTTGGGCATCGACACGACGCGGCATCTGTGACTCGCCCGACAACCTGAGACTTGCCTGAGAGCCGCTCTTGGATGAAGAGTGGCACTCATGAAAATCCCGCACACGAGAGGCCGTGGCGTCGTCGCCACGGCCTTCGTCCTGTTCTCACTCCTGCTGGGATCGGTGCTCGCTCCCTCGATGGCATCTGCTCAACCGGCTCCCCCACCGGGCCAGAACTATCTGATCGCGACCGACGTCACGTTCGCACCGTTCGAGTTCCAGGACGAGAGCGGCAACCTCGTCGGCATCGACATGGACCTGTTGGCTGCCATCTCCGAGGATCAGGGCTTCTCCTACGACGTCAACGCCGTCGGTTTCGACGCAGCCTTGCAAGGCGTCACCGGTGGACAGTTCAACGGAATGATCGCAGGCATGTCCATCACGGACGCACGCAAGGCGACGTTCGACTTCTCGGACCCGTACTTCGAATCCGGTGTCCAGATGGGCGTTCTCGACAGCGACGACTCGGTGACGAGTTACGAGGACCTGCGTGGCAAGACCGTCGCCGTCAAGAACGGTACCGAAGGCGCGACGTTCGCCGAGTCCATCAAGGACCAGTACGGTTTCACGACACGGTATTTCGCCGATTCGTCGTCGATGTTCGACGAGGTCCGCACCGGTAACTCGGCCGCTGTGTTCGAGGACTACCCCGTTCTCGCCTACGGCATCAAGCAGGGCAACGGCTTCAAGACCGTGACCGAGAAGGAGCCCGGCGCCAGTTACGGATTCGCGGTCGCCAAGGGCCAGAACCAGGAACTGCTGCAGGAGTTCAACGCCGGTCTCGCCAACCTGAAGGCGAGTGGCCAGTACGACGAGATTCTCGACACCTACTTGAACTCCGACGCCAGCACCGACGACAACTCCATCATCGGCTTGATCAAGAGCACATGGAAACTGCTGCTCGAAGGCCTGTGGCTGACGGTTCTGCTCACCGTCATCTCCATCGCCATCGCTCTGGTTCTCGGTGCGATCTTCGGTCTGTTCCGCGTGTCGACGAACATCGTGTTGCGCGGCATCGGCACCACGTACGTCGACGTCTTCCGCGGCACTCCGCTTCTGGTGCAGGCGTTCTTCATCTACTTCGGTATCCCTGCCGCGCTGGACTTCCAGATGTCCGCGTTCACCGCAGGTGTCATCACTCTCTCGCTCAACGCGGGCGCGTACATGGCAGAGATCGTGCGCGGGGGCATCCTGTCCGTCGACAAGGGCCAGATGGAAGCATCGCGCAGTCTCGGCATCAGCTACCTGAAGTCGATGCGGAAAGTCGTGATGCCACAGGCGGTTCGCACGATGATTCCGTCGTACATCAATCAGTTCGTCATCACACTGAAGGACACGTCGATCCTGTCCGTCATCGGCCTCGCCGAGCTGACGCAAACCGGACGCATCATCATCGCCCGCAACTTCCAGTCGTTCAACATGTGGCTGATCATCGGCGTCATGTACTTCATCATCATCATGGCTCTCACCAAGCTGAGCAATCGCATCGAGAAGAGGATCAACAAATGACGGTCGACTCAGGGGCCGGCGTCAAGATCGCCGTCAAGGATCTTCACAAGGCGTTCGGCGACAACGAAGTACTCAAAGGCATCGACACCGACGTGACCGCCGGTGAAGTCGTCTGCGTGATCGGACCGTCGGGCTCGGGCAAGAGCACGTTCCTGCGCTGCCTCAACAAGCTCGAGGACATCACGTCGGGAACGGTCGTCGTCGACGGCTACGACCTCACCGACAAGAAGGTCGACCTCGACAAGGTCCGCCAGCACATCGGCATGGTGTTCCAGCACTTCAATCTCTTTCCGCACATGACAGCGCTCGAGAACGTCATGCTCGCGCCCGTCGAGACGAAGCGTCAGTCCAAGGCGGAGGCCAAGGAGACCGCACTGAAGCTGCTCGAACAGGTCGGCCTTTCCGAGCGCGCGCACTACCGGCCTGCGAGCTTGTCGGGTGGACAGAAGCAGCGCGTCGCGATCGCGCGTGCACTGGCGATGAGCCCGTCGATCATGCTGTTCGACGAGGCGACATCCGCATTGGACCCCGAGATGGTCGGCGAGGTGCTGCAGGTGCTGCGCGATCTCGCGAAGGGCGGCATGACGATGGTCGTCGTGACGCACGAGATGGGCTTCGCCCGCGAGGTGTCCGACCGCGTCATCTTCATGGCCGACGGCGTCATCGTCGAAGAAGGAACACCCGAGCAGATCTTCGGCAGCCCGCAACACTCACGGACTCAGGATTTCTTGAACAAGGTGCTGTGAACTCGATCGCTTGAATGGTTCATTCATACGATCTACCAGCATGAATGAACCATTCAAGCGGTGAAAATGCCTACGTGGCGTCCGCGTCGATCGGCGGCGTCTGGCCGGGCGGAAGCTTCTTCTCGAGCGACGGCGTGTTCGGGGCACCGTTCGAGCTGCCGTTCGGCTTCTTCGAGTCGAAGTTGCCGGTGAAGATGGAGTCGTCCCCGTCGAGCAGATGCTTGGTGATGACGGCACGCGGGGTCATCCCACGAAGCTGGTTGAGGTCGGCCAGCGGCTTGCGCAGGTCTTCGAAGTCCGTGCCCAGCTCGTCCTTGAGCTGCTGGCTTGCGCCGTTGGCGTAGTCCTTCACCTGGCGGAGGGACTTGGTGACCCAGCTGATGGCACCGGGCAGCCTGTCGGGACCGAGGATGACGAGTGCTGCTACCAGGAGAATGACGAGTTCTCCCCAGCCGATGTTGCCGAACACGCGCCCAGCTTACTTGTTCAGTCCGAAATCGGCGTGACGGTGACGTCGACCAGGCGACCCGACCGGATCAGCTGCACCGGCGTCGACTGCCCGATCTCCGTCGACTGCACGGCGACGACCAATTCGTCGGCGCTGGTGACGTTCCGATCACCGACCTTGGTGATGACGTCGCCCTCGACGATGCCCGCCTGCTGCGCAGGTCCACCGGACCGCACGTTGGCCACTTCGGCGCCGGACGTGGCGTCGTTGATGACCGAGCGTGCATTGACGCCGATGTCCGGATGCTTCATCTCGCCCGTTCTGATGAGCGATTGCGCGACCTCGGTGACGTCGTCGATCGGGATGGCGAATCCGAGCCCAACCGAGCCACCGCTTTCGCTACGGATCGCCGAGTTGATGCCGATGACACGGCCTTCGGCGTCGATCAGCGGTCCGCCCGAGTTACCGGGATTGATCGCGGCGTCGGTCTGGACGGCGTCGATGACCGCGTCGGTGTCGGTGCCCTCGCCGGACAGCCGGACCGGACGATCGAGCGCACTGACGATGCCGCGCGTGACGGTCTTGTTCAGGCCCAACGGCGAGCCGACGGCGACGACGTCCTCCCCCACCTGCACGTCGGCCGAATTTCCGAGTTCCGCGACGGTCAGGTTGCCGACGTCCGTCTTCAGCACCGCGAGATCGGTCTTGGTGTCGCGTCCGACGATCTGGGCCGGGACCTTGGTGCCGTCGGAGAAGGTGACCTGCAGCGTCGCACTGCCCGGGTTGGTGGCGGCCATCGAAATGACGTGATTGTTGGTGACGATGTACCCCGCGCCGTCGATGACGACGCCGGATCCGGTGCCCGCGTTGTCGCCGAGCGTGACCTGAATGGACACGACGGCGGGAAGCACCGCGTCGGCGACCTTGGCGACCTGCCCCTGCGGGAGGTCCTCGCCCGTCGACTGTGTGAGTTCGACTTTCTGGCTCGTCAGCGCACCCGTGACCTCGGCGGTCTCACGGCCGATCAGGCCGCCGACCAGACCGATTCCCAGCGCGACGAGACCGAGCACGACAAGAGCTTTGGGGGCGACGCGTTCGCCGAGCAACACCTCGCGCACACCGAGTTTCGGACCGGCCTGCACCTCGACGGGTTTCGGGGTCGCCTCGCCTGCGGCGCCGAGCCGGACGGCGGAATGCGGGTCACGCCACGGATCCTCGGGTTCGGGATCGGGTTCCACGACGGCCGTCGACGCACTCGGGTCACGCTGCAACGACGACGTCGCGTCGTCGGGACGTCCGAACGCCTCGGCGAGAACCGGGTCGGGGGTACGCACCGACATGTGGGGCGACGGTTCGGCGCGGCGCGCCAGCGGCATGAACGACCCGCTCACGTCGCGAGGGCGTCCGAACGCGGCAGCGGATGCACCATCGACCTCGGGCCGATGTACAGGCCGTGGTGGGAGCCGGGGCGCCTCGGGGTCCGTGTGCGTGCTCGAATCGGTCACGGTCGTCCAGGCTACCGACGACGGCGGCGAATGGAGACAACCGACGTGACGATTGCGCGCTTGCGGCGCTCGATCGCGTCCTTGGCCTCGGTCGGCTCGCACATCGGAATCTGACTGAGCAATCCCAGCAGCGAGTGCGGCATCGACATGTCCCCCGAGCCCTTCAGCGCATTGCGGGCCTGTTGCTGCGCGTCCACCTCGGCGGCGCATTCCTCGCACTCGGTGATGTGGTGCGCGGCGCGGAGGTACGCGCTCATCCGCAGTTCGCCGTCGACGAAGGCTGCGACTGCCTCGCTGGCCAGATGCTCGGTGGAGCTGAACCGCCGTGGCTTGCGGGCCTGCGTCATCCAACCCTCCTGATAGCTACTGGGCACTGGCGTGAGCCGAGTCGGCCTTCCCGTTCACTCGAAGGTACTCGCGTAGTGCCGCACGTCCTCGGTGGATCCGGCTTCGGACCGTTCCGAGCTTCACTCCCAGTGTTGCACCGATCTCTTCGTACGACAGTCCTTCGATGTCACACAGCACGATAGCGGCACGGAACTCGGGCGCAAGCGAGTCGAGCGCAGACTGCAGGTCGGGGTCGAGACGAGCGTCGTGGTAGATCTGCTCGGGATTGGGAACGTCCGACGGCACGCGGTCGTAGTCCTCGGGCAGCGCTTCCATACGGATGCGGTTGCGACGACGCACCATGTCCAGGAACAGGTTGGTCGTGATCCGGTGAAGCCATCCCTCGAAGGTGCCGGGCTGGTAGTTCGACAGCGATCGGAAGACTCGGATGAAGGTGTCCTGCGTCAGATCCTCGGCGTCCTGGGCGTTACCGGACAGCCGGTACGCCAGGCGGTAGACCCGGTCGCCGTGTTCACGCACCAACTCGTCCCACGACGGCATCGAGGATTCCTCGCCGGTGGCATCGAACGCAGCTGTTCCACCGACGTCTTCGGTGGTGTCGGGCAACCGAGTCGTGTCTCGGTCTCCGTTGATCTTGTAGATGGTCGGATCCTCCTGCTCAGGACCACTCCGGGGAGCTGTGGTCCTGCCGCGTACAACCCTCGGCGTCGTCACATTTGTTCCCGTTGTCGGTCTTCTCGATCAAGCGATCACGAGTAGCTTCTCCCACGCGCGTGTGGGAGTCGTGTGAATAACCTGAGGCGCCGCTGAGAAACCTCCGGAGCAGTGTCTTCCCGGCGATGCCACATATGTCGGGATAACCTCGATCCGTGCCGACAAACGCCGAGAAGCTTCTTGCCTATGCCGAGGATTCCGTTCAGGAGGACGAGGTGCTCGTCGCGGCTCGGGAAAAGGCCGAGGAGTTGGGCGCCGCGCCGGTGGCACCGTCCGTCGGAGCGATCCTGAGCATCTTCACCCAGATGCTGGGTGCGAAGACCGTCGTCGAGATCGGTACGGGCGCCGGGATCTCCGGCCTCTGGCTGCTCGACGGCATGCGTGAAGACGGCGTCCTGACGACCATCGACACCGAGCCCGAGCATCAGCGCGCAGCCAGGGAGGCCTTCCGCGCGGGCGGCATCGCGCCGTCACGGACGCGCTTGATCAACGGATGGGCTCTCGACGTGCTTCCGCGGCTCGCCGACGACGCATACGACGTCGTCTTCATCGACGCCAGTCCCGTCGACCATCTTCATTTCGTGCAGGAGAGCGTTCGACTGCTACGGCCCGGCGGAGTTCTCGTGCTGCACAACGCACTTCTCTCGGGGCGGGTGCCCGACGGCGCCCAGCGCGACGCGACGACCGTGGCCGTGCGGGCCGCGGCGCGAGCCATCGCCGAGGACGAGCGACTCACGACGGTGCTGCTCCCCCTCGGTGACGGCCTGATCTGCGCGTCGCGCTCGTGAGGCGCTCCGCGCACGTGCACGAAAATACATAGCGGCAGGAGTGGAGCCTGCGGAACGACCCGAAGGCACTATGTATTTTCGTGCACGTGCGCCGAAGGCGCCTAGATCCAGACGCCCTTACCGACGGACACGACGCCTCCCGCTGAGACGTTGAATCGTTCCTTGTCGCGTTCGATGTCGACGCCGATGATCTCGCCGTCGCCGACGACGACGTTCTTGTCCAGAATCGCCCGACGCACGACGGCGCCCTTGCCGATCTTGACGCCCGGCATCAGCACACTGCCTTCGACGGTCGCCCCGCTGTCGATCATGACGTTCGACGACAACACGGAGTTGCGGACGGTCGCGGCGGACAGGATGCATCCTGCGCCGACGACGGATTCCTGAGCGAGTCCACCCTGTACGAACTTGGCAGGAGGCAGATTCTCGGCAGCACCGCGGATGGGCCAGCGGCGGTTGTACAGGTTGAAGATCGGGTGCACGGACACCAGATCCATGTGCGCGTCGTAGAACGCGTCGATGGTTCCGACATCACGCCAGTACCCACGGTCACGTTCGGTGGCACCGGGGACGACGTTGTCGTTGAAGTCGTACACGGACGCGACTCCGGCTTCGACGAGCGCGGGGATGATGTCGCCGCCCATGTCGTGGTCGGAATCGGAGTTCTCCGAGTCGGCCTTGATGGCGTCGACGAGGACCTTTGTCGTGAAGACATAGTTGCCCATCGACGCGAACGTCATGTTCGGATCGTCCGGGGTGCCGGGTGGATGCGCCGGCTTCTCCAGGAACTGGGTGATCTTGCCGTTCGCGTCACTGTCGATACATCCGAACGCGAAGGCCTCGCTGCGCGGCACCCTGATGCCCGCTACAGTCACACCTGCACCGGACTCGATGTGCTGTTGCACCATCTGTTCCGGATCCATGCGGTAGACGTGGTCGGCGCCGAACACCACGATGTATTCGGGGTCTTCGTCGTAGACGAGATTCAGTGACTGGAAGATCGCGTCGGCGCTTCCCGTGTACCAGCGCGGACCGAGTCGCTGCTGGGCTGGCACCGGAGTGATGTACTCCCCCGCGAACCCGGACAGGCGCCAGGTCTGCGAGATGTGCCGGTCCAGCGAGTGAGACTTGTACTGGGTCAGCACGCAGAGCCGGAGGTAACCGGCGTTGACGAGATTGCTCAGAACGAAGTCGATCAGTCGATATGCGCCGCCGAACGGGACGGCCGGCTTGGCTCGATCGGCGGTCATCGGATAAAGACGCTTACCCTCACCGCCTGCAAGCACGATCCCTAGTACGTGCGGTTGTGTCCTCACATGGCCAACCTATCCGCACCAGATGAACCTTGCTAGCAGTACACGCGTTTCGTCGAAGGAATGTAGGTTACAGAGTGTGCGCGTGGCAATGATGACGAGGGAATTTCCGCCTGAGGTCTACGGCGGAGCTGGTGTCCATGTGACCGAGCTGTCGGCACAGTTGAAAGCCCTGTGCGAGGTGGACATCCACTGCATGGGCGCGCCTCGCGACACCGCGCAGGTGCACGATCCCGATCCGGCCCTCCGAGGCGCCAATGCCGCGTTGACGACATTGTCGGCCGAGCTGCGTATGGCCAACGCCGCTGCGGACGCCGACGTCGTGCATTCGCACACCTGGTACACCGGCCTCGCCGGGCACCTGGCGGCCGAATTGTACGGAGTGCCGCACATTTTGACGGCACATTCGTTGGAACCGCGACGACCGTGGAAGGCCGAACAGCTCGGCGGCGGCTACCGCATCTCGTCCTGGTCGGAGAAGAACGCCGTCGAATACGCGGACGCGGTCATCGCCGTCAGCGAGGGCATGGCGAAAGACGTGCTCGACGCGTATCCCCGCCTCGATCCCAGCCGAGTTCACGTGGTGCGCAACGGAATCGACACCGAGAACTGGCACCCCGGCCCGGCCGCCGACGCCGAGGACTCCGCACTGGCGGCCATCGGCGTCGACACGAGCAAGCCCATCGTCGCGTTCGTCGGGCGCATCACGCGGCAGAAGGGCGTCGGGCATCTCGTCGCCGCGGCGCATCACTTCGACCCCTCGATCCAACTCGTACTGTGCGCGGGCGCGCCCGACACACCCGAGATCGCAGCGGAAACCGAGCGAGCCGTCGAAAGACTTCAGGAGAGCCGGGAGGGCGTCTTCTGGGTCCGCGACATGCTGCCGACCGAGAAAATTCGCGAAATACTGTCGGCGGCAACAGTTTTCGTGTGTCCGTCGGTATACGAGCCGCTCGGCATCGTGAACCTCGAGGCCATGGCCACCGAAACCGCTGTCGTCGCGTCCGACGTCGGCGGCATTCCCGAGGTCGTGAACGACGGTGTCACCGGACGACTCGTGCACTACAACTCGTACGAACCCGAGGTCTTCGAACGATCTCTCGCGGCAACGGTGAATGAGGTCGCACTCGACCCCACGACCGCGACCGCGATGGGCAAGGCGGGCCGCGAGCGTGCCGTCGCCGAATTCTCGTGGGCGGCCATCGCGCAGCAGACGGTCGACGTCTACAACGCTGCACTGGCCAGACGCGGTTAGAGAGCCCGGTAGACCCCCACTGTCACGGACACCGTCACATCGACAGGTTCCGGCATCTCCGCGATCGACGCCCGCCTCGCCGCTTCGGTGGTGTGGCGGGCCGAAGGCCCCATCGCCACGAACGCATCCACGGCAGCGTGATCCAGCTGCAGCACGTACTCCACGGCACGACGATCCACCTGTTCGAATCTGCCCGCCAGCGAATCCCCGAGCCTGCGCGCCTTGTCCTCGTCGACGGCGATGAGGCCGACTGCCGTCGACAACTCGCGTTGATGCCGCGTCGTGGGCGTGACGACGACGAGCGAGCCCCCGGGGACGAGGACGCGTCGTAGTTCGGTGGCGTTGCGCGGCGAGAACACACAGGTGACGGCGTCGATCGAATTCTCCCGCACCGGCAGGCCCTGCCACACGTCGGCGACGATCGACCCGAGTCGCGGATGCGCACGAGCAACCCGTCGTGCCGCGGCTTTCGAGACATCGACTCCGATCCCGCGGGAGCCGTCGTTGGCGTCGAGAACCGCAGCGAGATAGTGCCCGGTCCCCGCGCCCACTTCCACCACCGTTCCGACCGACCCGACTGCCTCGGTGACCGCAGACGCGATCGGGTCGAAATGGCCGGCGTCGAGGAAATCCGCCCGTGCAGCGATCATCTCGGCGGAATCGCCGGTGATCTTTCCTGCCCCGCCGGACTGCAGGCTGACATATCCCTGGCGAGCGACGTCGAACGTGTGCCCACGGTCGCACAGCAGCGACTTGTCCTCGTCGCCGAAGTCGAGATCGGACCCGCACAGCGGGCAGATCACAAGGTCCATCACGTCAGCAAGCATGGAATCTCCCGTACACCCGACACCACAAAGCCCCGCCTGCCTGATCGGCGAGCGGGGCTTGCGCAGAACAAGACGAGCAGTTAACCGGTGACGCCCTTCAACTCTTCACCCAGTGCTGCCGCCTCGTCGGGGGTCAGTTCGACGACGAGACGCCCACCACCTTCGAGGGGCACCCTCATCACGATCCCTCGTCCTTCTTTGGTTGCTTCGAGGGGACCGTCCCCGGTCCGGGGCTTCATCGCCGCCATCCTCTGCTCCCTCCACATCTGCGCCACACTGCATGCGCGTCGGCCGATAAAGATGTTCCCGCCTCTGGGCGGAAAAGGTTCTTGCTTCCCATTCTTCCCTATCGAGGCCCATACCGGGAACTGGAGTCGGTATTCAGGGGCTTCACGAGGCAGCCGGACAGGTGATCGTCCACCATTCCGGTGGCCTGCATCAACGCGTAGGCCGTGGTCGGACCGAAGAATCGGAGGCCGCGACGCTTGAGTTCCTTTGCCATGGCCGTCGACTCGGGCGTCACCGCTGGAACGTCTGACACGTCGTCGAGCCGCTTCGCGCGAGGTTCGGGCGCGAACGACCACAGCAGCGTGTCCAGGTCGGTTCCGTCCAGATCCAGCACGACCCGTGCATTGCCGACGGCAGCGACGATCTTCGCCCGGTTACGCACGATCGACGCATCGGCCATCAAGCGTCCGACGTCGGCGTCGTCGAACGACGCGACTTTCTCCGGATCGAAGTCGGCGAACGCCGAGCGGAAGGCGTCGCGCTTGCGCAGGATCGTGATCCACGACAGCCCGGACTGGAACGCTTCGAGGCACAGTCGCTCGTACAGGGCGTTCGTGCCGTGCACCGGCCTGCCCCACTCGTGGTCGTGATACTCCCGGTACAGCGGGTCGACGCCTGCGCCCCACGGGCACCGGAGCTTTCCGTCCGGCCCGGCGATCGCCGTCATTTCTCTGCAGGTTCGTCTGTTGCCAGCCGCGCGCGCAGCTGGTCGATCTCCTTGCCCAATCTGTCCAGCGCCCAGTCGACCTCGCTCGGCTTGTAGCCGCGCAAGGTCTGCTGGAACCTCAGGGCGCGGACGTCGTCGCCGGTGACGTCCTCCGCGGGCAGCACCGTCGCCGTCGTGCCTTCCGGAAGTGGTTCGAGTTCCTCACCGCGTCCGAAGACAGCACTGGCCACGAAGAACAACAGTGCTGCAATGACGGCAATGATGACGACGTACAGCAGAAGCGTCAGCATTGCTCGATGTTCTCACAGCCTGTTTCGGTCACAGTGTGTTGATGGCAGGCCTGTCCGTCAGCGACACCTCGGTGGAGAACGGAACGAACGAGTCGCCTTCCGCACGGAACTGCATCAGCCCGGCGCCGGAGTCGACCATGCCGCAGCGGCCGAGCATCGTTCCGACGATCTGCCTGCTCATCGCGCCGAGCTCGACGAGTGGGCGGTTGCGGTGTTTGCGCACACCGAGATTGACCTGGCCGATCGCGTTCAGGCCCAGACGGTCGTATGTGTCGAGCAGGAGGCCGATCTCGACGCCGTAGCCCGGTGCGAACGGCACGGCCGACAGCAGCTCGCGGGTCCCTGCGTACTCCCCGCCGAGCGGCTGGATGACACCCGTCAGTTCCGGGCGCAGCGCGGCCAACAGCGGGCGTGCGACGAGTTCGGTGACGCGACCGCCTCCGTTGGCGTCCTCGGTGCCGCTCGTGCGCAGTGGACGTCGGTAGTACCCCTTCACGAGGTGGATTCCGTCGCCCATCAGGAGCGGCCCGAGCAGCTTGGGCACGAATGCCGGATCGGGGTTGATGAGGTCGGAGTCGACGAACGCGATGAGGTCACCCGTCGATGCGGCGACCGAACGCCACAGAACCTCGCCCTTTCCGCGAACCGGGTCCAGCCCCGGGATCGCTTCTTCACGGCTGATGACGCGGGCTCCCGCGGCCGTCGCGCGTTCCGCGGTGGCGTCGGTGGACCCGGAGTCGAGGACGATCAGCTCGTCCACCAGGCCGCCGAGCAACGGATGGATCGTGTCGACGACGGCGGCTACCGTCTCCTCCTCGTTCAACGCAGGAAGAACCACGGACACCGTGCGGCCCCCCTTGGCCGCTTCGAGTTCCGCCAGGGACCACGAGGGCTCGTCCCAGCTGTTGGTCTCGGCCCACGACGACGTCACGGACGTCGGTTCGGCAAGGGTCATGCGAGCCCCCTGACCGTGCGCGCCGGGACTCTCGTTCCCTGGATCGCCGCCACCATGTCGACGACTCTTCTGGTCGACGCAACCTCGTGCACCCGGAACATTCGGGCGCCGCCTGCTGCGGCCAATGCTGTCGCTGCCAAAGTTCCCTCCAACCGGTCGGCGAGCTCTACACCTAGAGTCTCCCCGATAAAATCCTTGTTGCTCAGCGCCATGAGCACTGGCCACCCGGTGTTTACAAGAACGTCCAATCGACGCAACAACTCGAGCCCGTGGAAGGTGTTTTTGCCGAAATCGTGGGTCGGATCGATCAGAATCGAGTCCTTCGCGACACCCGCCGCGACGGCTTTCTCGGCCGCCGCCGTGACTTCTGCGACGACACCTGCGACCACATCGGTGTAGTGAACCCGGTGCGGACGGGTTCGCGGCTCGGCTCCGCCGGTGTGCGAACACACGATCCCGACGCCTTCCGACGCGGCGACCCCGACGAGGTCCGGATCGGCCCCCGCCCAGGTGTCGTTGATCATGTCGGCGCCAGCGGCACAGGCGAGCCGAGCGACCTCGCTTCGCCAGGTGTCGACACTGATGAGCAGATCCGGATACTCGCCGCGGATCGCCTCGACGAACGGTACGACGCGCTTGATCTCCTCGGCCGCGTCGACGAGAGCGCCCGGCCCTGCTTTGACCCCGCCGATGTCGATCATGTCGGCACCCTCGGCGACGGCCCGATGTACCGACGCCATGGCTGCATCGTCGGTGAAGTTGGCACCCTGGTCGTAGAACGAGTCGGGGGTGCGGTTGACGATCGCCATCACGAGCGCACGATCGTCGGCCACCGGCTTGCCGCAGAGTGTGGTCATGAGACCAAGTTTGGCACGCTAGCCCTTGGGGGCCTTGCCTGCTGCGACCTCGTCGACGTAGCCGTCGTATGCCTTGTCGTAGCCGCCCGACTTCCCGCGCAGAACGTACAGCTCGCTGTCGGCATCGTCGCCGTACCCCAGTTTCCGCAGAGCTACTTTCTGGCTCTTGAACGTCGACGTCTGCTCCAGACTGTCGACGACGCGCACGAACAGCGGCACCGCATAGCCGGGCAGTTTGTCGTAGAGATGTTCGGCGACGGCCTTGCCGTCGAAAGACTCCCCGTCGCGCAACGTCACCGCAGCCATGCCCGCCTTGCCGTCGGCGCCGTCGATGTCGACGCCGTAGACGACCGCACCGTCTACGGACGGGTGACCACCGAGGGCACCTTCTACTTGCGTCGTCGCGACGTTCTCGCCCTTCCAGCGGAAGGTGTCACCGAGTCGATCGACGAACGCGACATGCAGCCACCCCTGCTTGCGGACGAGGTCGCCGGTGTCGAACCAGGTGTCGCCGTCCTTGAAGCCGTCGCGTAGGAGTTTCTTCTCGGACGCGTCGTCGTCGGAGTAGCCGTCGAACGGGGCTCGATCGGTGACCTTCGACAGCAGAAGCCCGACCTCTCCGGTACCGACCCGCTTCAGCTTGCCGTTGCTGCCGCGTCGGGCCTTGCCGCTCTCCTCGTCGTACTCGACGACGGCGTACGGCAGCGGGCACACGCCTGCCGTCTTCTTCATGTTCAGTGCGTTGACGAACGCGATGTTGCACTCGCTCGCGCCGTAGAACTCGGCGACGCGTTCGATGCCGAAGCGATCGGTGAACTCTTCCCAGATCTCCGGGCGCAGACCGTTGCCGACGACGAGCTTGACGGTGTTGTCGCGGTCGGTGGACTTCTTCGGCTGAGTCAGCAGATATCGGCACAGTTCACCGATGTAGGTGAACGCCGTCGCCTTGTTCGTCGCGATGTCGTCCCAGAAGTTGGTGACCGAGAACTGTTTTCCGATCGCCATCGTCGCGCCGCCCGCAAGCACCGACGACAGCGTCACCGTCAGCGCGTTGTTGTGATAGAGCGGCAGACAGCAGTAGATGACGTCGTTGCCGCGCAACCTGACGCCCATGTTGCCCAGACCGGACATCGATTTGAGCCACCGGAAATGGCTCATCAGACTCGCCTTCGGCATGCCCGTCGTACCCGACGTGAAGATGTAGAAGGCCTTTTCCTTCGCCTGGATCTCCGACGTCACAGCGGGATTGCTCGTCGACGCCGTCTTCGCAGCGTCCGCGAGATCCGTCAGCGTCAGTACGTCGGGCTGCGTCGCGAGCGAGTCGAGAGCTTCCTGCGCGTTCTCGTCGAGCACGAGAACTTTCGCGTCGAGGATCCCGAGGCTGTGCTCGAGGACGTCACCGCGCTGGTTGTAGTTCAGCATTCCTGCGGTGGCGCCGAGCTTGACGGCGGCCAGCGCGGCGAACAGAGCCTCCGGGCGGTTCTTGCTGAGAACGCCGACGACGTCGCCTCGCCCCACTCCGCGATCGGCGAAGACGTGGGCGTAGCGATTGACGAGTGCATTGGCATCGGCATACGACGTCGACTCGCCCTCGAACCGAACGAACGGATGGCTGCCACGCTTGGCGGCCGCATCCTGGAAGACCTGACCGATCGATGCCTTGTGATCCGGCTTGCGCGTGAAGCCCGCCAGACCCTTCAGCAGGCTCGGCACCTCCGTCACCATTTTCGGCAACGCGACCGCAAGGTCGGTCACACCGATTTTCTGACGGGCATCGACAGCCATGAACTCCCCTTAGGTCACGTGTGTGCGCTCTTCTTACTCAAGAGTAACCTCTCTCACACCAGTCGAACAGGCGTCGAGCGCTTCCGTCACGGTCGTCGTTCTGGCCAGGGCGTCCAACGCTCGCTGCTGCACGAATCCGGTAGTCGACAGGCTGTCGATCCACGCGAGAAGACCCGCGAAGTGATCGACCGGATCGAGCAGGACGACGGGCTTGTCGTGCATCCCCAGATAGCCGGCGGTCCAGGTTTCGAACAGCTCCTCCAGGGTGCCGATGCCGCCGGGGAGGGTGATGAACGCGTCGGCGCGATCCTCCATGATCTTCTTACGTTCGCGCATGGTGTCGGTGACGACGAGTTCGTCGGCGTCGACGTCGGCGACCTCGCGGTGCACGAGCGCCTTCGGGATGACACCGATGGTGAACGCTCCTGCGGCCCTGGCGGATTCCGCGACAGCACCCATCATCGACACGTTGCCGCCGCCGGACACCAATCGCCAACCGCGACGGCCTATTTCGGTGCCGAGTTCACGCGCCAACTCGATGAACGACGTGTCGACCGGCCCTGACGCGCAGTACACGCACACACTGAATTGCTCGGTGCTCACCAGCTCTCCCCCGTCGTTGCGTCCTTCTGTGAGTCGATCACGATGCGCACGGCCTCGTCGACGCTGTCCGTGCAGTGGATGAGATCGAGATCGGCGGGCGACACCTTCCCCTCGGTGACGAGGGTGTTCTTGATCCAGTCGAGCAATCCAGACCAGAAATCCGTGCCGAGCAGGATGATCGGAAAGCGTGTGACCTTGCCGGTCTGCACCAGGGTGAGCGCCTCGAACAGCTCGTCGAGCGTGCCGAATCCACCGGGGAGACAGACGAATGCCTGCGAGTACTTGACGAACATCGTCTTGCGGACGAAGAAGTACCGGAAGTTGATGCCCAGATCGACCCACTCGTTGAGCCCCTGCTCGAACGGCAGCTCGATACCGAGGCCGATCGAGTAGCCCTTCGCTGCGCTCGCGCCCCGATTGGCCCCTTCCATCACACCGGGGCCACCGCCGGTGATGATCGCGAAACCTGCTTCGGCAAGGGCGGATCCGAGCGCACGTGCGCGTTCGTACTCGGCATGATCGCGCGGTGTGCGCGCCGACCCGAACACGGTGACGGCCTTCGGGACCTCGGCGAGAGCCTCGAATCCCTCGACGAACTCACTCTGGATACGTAGTACGCGCCACGTGTCGGTGTGGATCCAGGCGCCCGTTCCGCGCTGGTCGAGCAGGCGCTGATCCGACGTCGACGTCTCGGTGTTGCGTCTCCGCCGCAGAACGACGGGGCCTTTGTGCGTGGTCGGTTCCGGTTCCATGGCGTCCAGGCTAACCGGACGTCAGATAGCTCCGAAGGACGGTTGTGACGTGCGTGATCTGGTCGACGGGTACGCGCTCGTCGCGCTTGTGGGCGAGGTTCGGATCGCCGGGCCCGTAGTTGACGGCGGGGATTCCGAGCGCGGAGAACCGCGACACGTCGGTCCATCCGTACTTGGCCCTGAACTGCCCTCCTGCGGCGTCGATCAGTGCCGCAGCAGCGGGCGCGCCCAGACCGGGCAACGCTCCTGGTGAGGCGTCGGTGACCTCGAATCCGAGATCGAGTCCGTCGACCACCTCGCGAACGTGCTCGATCGCTTGCTCGACGCTGCGGTCGGGAGCGAATCGGAAGTTGACGTCGAGCTCTGCTGCGTCGGGCACCACGTTGCCCGCCACACCACCGGAGATCCGAACCGCTTGCATACCTTCGCGATACACACAACCGTCGATGTCGACGTCACGAGCCTGGTACGCCGCGAGCCTGTTCAGCACTGCACCGAACTTGTGAATCGCGTTGTCGCCCATCCACGAGCGGGCGCTGTGCGCGCGAGTTCCGCTGGCCGACAACCGCACTCGCAGCGTGCCCTGGCAGCCCGCCTCGATGAAGCCGCCCGTCGGCTCCCCCAGCACGGCGACGTCGGCCTGCAGCCACTCGGGCATCTCGCGTTCGATACGGCCTAGCCCGTTGAACGACGCGGCGATCTCCTCGCAGTCGTAGAAGACGAGGGTGACGTCGTGCGCTGGCTCGTCGATCGTCGCAGCGAGGTGAAGGAACACTGCGTCACCCGACTTCATGTCCACCGTTCCACAGCCGTGGATGACGTCACCTTCGGCGTGAAAGCGCTCACGCCTGCTCGGCACGTTGTCGGCGATGGGCACGGTGTCGAGATGCCCCGCCAGCATGACGCGGCTGCCCAGCCCGCGGTTCGTCCGCGCCAGCACCGCGTTTCCATTGCGCACGATCTCGAATCCGCTGGTCTGCGCACGAAGAGCAGCCTCGACGGCGTCGGCGATGACCGATTCGTCCTGGGAGACGCTCGGGATGTCGACGAGGGCGGACGTCAGGTCGATCGGGTCGGCGTGCAGATCCAGCGAAGGGTACGAACTCACCGGGACAGCTTAGTGGGTCGTATCCTTGTTTCCCGTGAGCGCACAGGGAGCATCTGCAATCGGCATTGCCAACATCACCACCAGTGGAGTCGTCCTCGACACCTGGTACCCGAGCCCCGAACTCGGCGACTACAGCGAGACGGGCACCGTCCGCCTCGAAGGATCCGACATTCCCGCCGAGTTCGCCGAACTGGTCGGGCCGGACGCAGCGCGTGGCGTCGACGTCGTCGCCGTCCGCACCACCATCGCATCCGTCGACGACGCACCCGTCGACGCGCACGACGTCTACCTGCGCCTGCACCTGCTGTCGCATCGTCTCGTCGCACCGCACGGCGTCAACCTCGACGGACAGTTCGGTTTCCTCGCCAACGTCGTCTGGACCAACCACGGTCCCGCTGCAGTCGACGGCTTCGAAACCGTCCGCGCGAAGCTGCGTGCTCGCGGACCGGTGACCGTCTACGGCGTCGACAAGTTCCCGCGTCTCGTCGATTACGTCGTACCCACCGGCGTCCGCATCGCCGACGCCGACCGTGTCCGCCTCGGTGCGCACCTGGCGAGCGGTACGACGGTCATGCACGAGGGCTTCGTCAACTTCAACGCAGGAACGCTCGGTAGCTCGATGGTCGAAGGACGCATCTCCGCGGGCGTCGTCGTGGGGGACGGTTCCGACGTCGGTGGCGGCGCGTCCATCATGGGAACGCTGTCCGGCGGCGGAAAGAACGTCATCTCCGTCGGCAAGAGCTGCCTCCTCGGCGCCAACAGCGGTCTCGGTATCTCGCTCGGCGACGACTGCGTCGTCGAAGCCGGCCTCTACATCACCGCGGGCACCAAGGTCACCGGCCCCGACGGCACCGTCGTCAAGGCAGCGACGCTCACCGAGAAGAGCAACCTGCTGTTCCGTCGCAACTCGGTGTCCGGCGCCGTCGAGGTCGTTCCGTGGAAGGGCACGGGAGTCGAGCTCAACGCAGCGTTGCACGCCAACGACTGACCTATACTGGCTCCGCGCTCCCGCCAGGGGGTTCCCCGCGGCTTGACGCTCGGCCCGGATGCTGCACCGTAGCTCTGGTTGTACCGAGCTGTGAGTCCGTGGATGAGGCGTGCGATGAGTGTGACCTTGGTTCTCGGTGCGGGCGGCGGAGCCGGCACGACGACGACGGCCGTCGGCCTCGTCAATCTGCTGTCTCTGCACGGAAAGTCGGCCGTGGCGGTCGACGCCACGGTCGGCGGCGGCGATCTGGTCGATCGCGCCGCCGACGCCATCGTCACCCCTGCCACCGTCGAGTCGGGCTACATCGACGCCGAACTGTCCGTCACCAGCACGGGCGCGCAGGTGCTGGGGCGAGCCTGGCCCGACACGATCGAACCGGACTACGGCCGCCTCGACTGGTATCTGAGCTGCATGGCCGACGCCGCGGTCTACGACTTCGGGCACCGCGCTTTCGAACGAGACAGCGCGGGCCCGCTGCGTAGTCAGCCGTGGGCGGCGTTGGTGCTGGTCGTGCCTGCGCGTCCCGACGCCGTCAGGCGATCCAGGACGGCGCTGCACACGATCCGCCTCGCGGCGGGCGAAAAAGCTCTGCGGCGGACCACAGTCGTGCTCTCGCATACCGATCCTCGACCGTCCGCGATCGGAGTCGACGACGTGTGCCGCGGCCTCGACAGCGTCTTCGACGTCCAGGAGGTCCCGTACGACGCGCATCTCGCGTCCGGATCCACCGTCACCGCGTCCGAGCTCGCGACGGCAACGACGCACGCCTACGAGCGAATCCTTGCGTCGAACATCCGCTCTGCATGGGGCACAATGTCCGCGTGAATATTCCCAGGCCCCGCTTCCGGCTACCGGTCCTCGGCGACATTCTCAGCATCGACGCGGCGAAACCGACTCAGCGGGAACTGCGGATGGCCGAAGAATTGGGCCCGATCTTCGAACGCAAGATTCTCTCGCATCGTCTCGTCGTCGTCAGCGGGGCCGATCTCGTCGCCGAACTCAACGACGAGTCACGGTTCGCGAAGTTTCTCGCACTGCCGCACCGCAAGCTCCGAGCACTCGGCGGCGACGGGTTGTTCACCGCGTTCAATTCCGAGCCGAACTGGGGTGCAGCACACCGGGTTCTGATGCCGGGCTTCAGTCGTGACGCGATGCAGCGCTATCACCAGGTCATGGTCGACGTCGCAGACGAACTCGTTCAGCACTGGCGTGACAGGGACGGGCGGTTGGTCGACGTCACCGCCGACTTGAACAAGCTGACACTCGAGAACATGGCCCGGGCCGGATTCGGTTACAGCTTCGACTCGTTCGCACGCGACGACGACGCCTTCGTGGCCGCCATCGTCAGAATTCTCGGCCACGTCAACCGGACGTCCAACGACTTGCCCCTGATGCGACTGTTCGACAAGAAGTCTCGCGCACAGAACGAGCGGGACATCGCGTACGTGCACGGCGTCGTCGACGACGTCATCGAGAAGCGATTGCTGGACAACGATACTCGACACGACGACTTGCTCGACCTCATGCTCCACACGCCCGACCCCGAGACCGGGGAGCTTCTCGACAAGGTCAACATTCGACATCAGGTTCTGACGTTCCTGGTTGCGGGCAACGAAACCACCGCGGGCACAGTGGCATTCGCACTCTATTTCCTCGCCACCCATCCTTCCGTCGCAGCCCGAGTACAGGAGGAAGCCGACGCGGCGGCGAACATGAGTGCGTACGAGGATGTCCCGAAGCTGCGCTACATCCGGAGCGTCGTCGACGAGACGTTGCGCCTGTGGCCGTCTGCTCCTGGATATTTCCGGAAGGCGCGTCAGGACACGTCCTTGGCCTCGGGACGGTATCCGATGAAGGCCGGCGAGTGGGCGTTCGTCCTGACCCTCGGCCTCCACCGGGATCCGGTGTGGGGTGCCGACGCACATGAATTCGATCCGGACAGATTCTCGTCGACACGGTCGAAATCCCGTCCTGCGCAGGCATACAAGCCCTTCGGAACCGGAATGCGCGGCTGCATCGGACGTCAGTTCGCTCTCCACGAGTCGGTGCTGACACTCGCGACGTTGGCTCGCTCGTTCGACTTCGAGTTGGAGGACGGATATCGACTGGACATCCAGGAGTCCTTGACGCTCAAGCCCCAGAACATGCGCATGACGGTGCGGGCGCGATGAGCGCCGCCCGGCCGGAGTGGACGCTGATCGAAACTCTCGTTCCCGGCGAGATGAACATCGTCGCCAAGGGCGGTCACCCTCGCAGTTTCGGTGACGCGCTCTCTCTCCAGCGACTCGCACCGGATTCGAAGATCGCCGTCGAACCGTTCCTGCAGCGTGCACTCGAATCCCGTTCGCGGTACGAGGAATTCGTTGGCGTTCGCGCGCGCGGCGGCGTGTCGACGACCTATCGCCTACTGACCCATCCTGTCTTCGGACCGACCGGGTCCGTTCATGCGCTGCAACTGTGGATCGGCCCGGCCGACGTGGATCCCAGTCCGCCTCGCATCACGTCCGGGGTGAGCTGGCTACTCGAAAAAGGAGTCATCGCGCAGACGGTGGAAGCCTCGATGATGTCGGGGGTCGCACCCGATGCTCACGTCCCCGAGCGAACTCCGGCCGAGTACTACGCGAAATCGATTCGGTTCGACGACACCGCAGGCTTGTTCACACTGTGTCTCGCGCCGACGGCAGGTGGCACGTGGGAAGGTTCGTTCAGCGTGCTGCACGCCGACGGCCGGATCATGCGATGGCACTGTCATGCGCGGGCCTGTCTCGAACCGGGCGAGGTCGGCGCCCGCGTGCTGTGGCACGACGTCACCGACGCCGTGGAACCGGACAAGCCTCTACTCGACGTGCTCGCCCGCCAACGCGGAATGGAGGCACTCGGCATCTACCCCGCGTTGATCGTGCCCGAGCGCAGCCTCCTGACGATGTGGCTGTGCGAGACACCTGCACCGTGGGTGCAGTGGCGCGACGTCTCGTCCGGCAACGAGCTGTTTCACGTGGACGACCGGCACATCATCGCGTCGGCGCACGCCCGGGTTCGAGACGGTGGGCACGAGGAGATCGTCGTCAGGACGAAGGGCAGCACAGGCTCCGACCCCTGGGTGCAAACGCACATGCGCATCTCGTCGTATCCCGGCGACCTCGGTCGTCACCTCGCCGTGGTCGACATGTTCCGGAACTAGCCGATCGATTTCAGCGAGTCGAGGGTGCGGACGACGGCCCGTGCCGCCTCCGCACCCTTCTTCTCCAAGTGGTTCGCGAAGAACTCGATGTGATCGGCATGCTCGTGGAAGTGATGCGGTGTCAGCACGACGGAGAAGACAGGAACGTCGGTGTCCAACTGCACCCGCATCAGACCGTCGATGACGGCGGTCTCGACGAATTCGTGACGGTAGATGCCGCCGTCGACGACCAACGCCGCAGCGACGATCGCCGAGTACTTTCCCGTGCGGGCGAGACGCTGCGCGTGCAGCGGGATCTCGAAAGCCCCCGGCACCTCGAAGGTCTCGACGTCGGATCCGAACTCCGACACGAATCCCTCGCGCGCTCGATCGACAAGCTCCTTGTGCCAGGTGGCTTGAACGAATGCGACGGTTCCGGGCTGCTCGTTGGTCATGCTGACGATGCTAGTCGCCGAGCAGATCGAGAGTTCGCTCGTCCGGCCTACCGTCGAAGTACTTCTCCAGAACGCGCCCGAACACCTCGACCTCCGGTCCCGCGGTAGCGAACAACGTGATCGAGGAATGCAGCTTCAGGTCGTCGGGATACCCGAAGATCTCGCCGACGGTTCTGCCCTCGACTTTCGCTACCAGTGTCGAGGCTTCTTCCAGTCGCGGACCGAGGACGTCGTGCGCCAGGTAGAGCTGCGCCTCGTTCAGGTCCGAGATCGCGAAGTGCTGCGCCGTCGGACTCGCGCCGAGGCCGGCCAACTGCGGAAACACGAACCACATCCAATGTGTCTGTTTGCGACCGGATTTCAACTCGGCACGAACGTCACGCCACACGGGGTCCTGGGCGTCGACGAATTTCTGGAAGTCGTATTCACTCACCATCTTACTGTCCCCCAGGCATGATCCAACCGTAGAATTTCACGACGTCGACGTACAGCACGAGTCGCTTGTCGCGGACCATCGCGGCCCGGTAGTCGTCCCAGTCGGGGTGCTCGCCCTGCACCTTTCGATAGAGCGCGATGAGCTGTTCGACGGCGTCGTCGTCCGGTTCCGTCGCGACCTCGGACAGTCGAGCATCGCCCTCTGCGACGCCGTACGCCGCGCCCTGCTTGGCGTTGACGTACAGGCTGACCCGCGGATCTCGGCGGATGTTCTTGGTCTTCGCTCGCCCGTCGGTGATCGAGATGGCGAACTGCCGCGCATCGGAGTCGTAGTGGTACGTGATGTTGGAGATCTGAGGGCGCCCGTCCCGCTTGATCGTCGACAGTGCAGCCAGGTTCGTATCGGTGAACAGTGTCTCGATGTCGTCCATGCGACCACGCTAGCCGTCGACGAGACCGGCATCGACCGGCATCGCCACAGTCAGCAGATCTCCGTCGTCAGCGGATCGGACGAGCAGAACCCACCGCCCGGTACATTCGATTCATGACCACCACGACCACACGCCGCAAGAGCCGCAGGACAGTCGGCTGGATCGCGGGGATCGTGGCGACCATCGTCGTGGTCGCGGCTGGAGTCCTGTGGTTCGCACCGAGCCGTTACCTACCGTGGGACACGACGCCGTTTCCCGAGATCGATGCGTCGACGCTGACGCCGCAGCAGGCGACCGTCGTCGAGCTTCTGCGTTCCGAGCACGAGCAGCAACGCCCGGGCACCTTCTATTCGGAGGGCGTCGAGGAGGCGTGGTGCGCCAATTTCGTCAGCTGGATCATGCGCGAAGCGGGCCAGCCGTTGAGCAACCCCAACTCGGGGAGTTGGCGAATCCCTGGCGTCTACACGCTCGCCGAGTACTACCAGGCGCACGGCACTTTCGAGCCGAAAGGCTACTCCCCTGCTGTCGGTGACGTCGTTCTCTACGACAACAGCAGCTGGGTCGGGCAGCACACCAACATCGTCGTCGCGGTCGACGGCGACACCGCAACGACGGTCGGCGGCAACGAGCTCGGCAAGATCCGCGTGCACACCGTGGACGTCCAATCCGATTCGGCGATAGTCGGATTCGGCCGACCAGCGAGCTGACCGTTTGCGCATGAATTATTCGTCGGCAAACAGCTATCCCAACTGCTTCTTCTGCACCTTGCCCATCGCGTTGCGCGGGAGCGACTCGACGACGCGAACTTCCCTGGGCCGCTTGTGGATCGACAGTTCCGACGCCACCAGGTCGATCAGGTCCTTCTCTACGACATCGCTTCCGACGACGAACGCCACGATCCGCTGCCCGAGGTCGTCGTCGGGAACACCGATCACCGCGACTTCGTCGACCGAGGAGTGCCCCAGCAGCACCGTCTCGATTTCCCCTGCGCCGACGCGGTATCCGCCGGATTTGATGAGGTCGGTCGATGCACGGCCGACGATGCGGTGGTAGCCGTCGGGCTCGATGACGGCGACGTCACCGGTATCGAACCAGCCGTCCTCGGTGAACGACTTCGCTGTCGCCTCGGGATTGTTCAGGTAGCCGTCGAACAGCATCGGGCCACGTACCTGCAGTGCGCCGATGGCCTCGCCGTCATGCGGGAGGATGTCGCCCGATTCACTGCGCAACCGAGTCTCGACGCCCTTCACCGGCAGTCCGACCGAGCCCGGCCGACGCTCGCCGTCGAATCGCGTCGACAGTGTGATCAGCGTTTCGCTCATGCCGTATCGCTCGACCGGCGCGTGGCCCGTCAACGAAAGCAACTTCTCGAACACAGGAACCGGCAGCGGGGCGCTCCCGGAGACCAATAACCGAGCGCCCGAAAGTGCTCTAGCCGACTCCTCGTCCGCCGCGATGCGCGACCAGACCGTCGGAACACCGAAGTACAACGAACCGCGAGCGGCGGCATAGAGTTCCGGCGTCGGCTTGCCCGTGTGAACGACGGGACTGCCCACCCGCAACGGACCGAGCAGACCCAGAATGAGTCCGTGCACGTGGAACAGCGGAAGTCCGTGCACCAGAGTGTCTTTCCACGTCCACTGCCATGCCTCCGCGAGACCGTCGATGCCGTGTGCGATGGCGTCGCGCGACAGCAGAACACCCTTCGGTGGGCCCGTCGTTCCCGACGTGTAGAGCACGAACGCGATCGACGACGGATGCGGATCGGGGTAGCTGTGCCACGACCGCGCGTGCTGACGCACCGGCAGAACCTGCAGCCCGGCTGTGTCCTCGGGTGCCTCTCCGAGCCATGCTTGTGCGCCCGAGTCGCGAAGAATGTGCTCGCGCTCGGCCGGCCCTGCATCCGGTGGGACCGGTACGACGGTCACGCCCGCGATGAGACAGCCGACGACCGCCAACACGGTCTTGACCGACGGGGTCGCCAGCACGGCGAGGCGTTCGGCCTGCGCTATGCGCTCGGCGACCGAAGTCGCTGCGCCGAGAATGTCGCCGCGCGACAGCGAGACGCCGTCGATGGTGACGGCGTCGGGAATATCGTCTCCGCGCGCGACGGCGAGTGGGTTCAAGGATCGAAGCAGCACATGGTTACCGTACATACATGGATGCCGACGGAATCGACACCGGCGACTACGCCGAATACATGACGGTGCCCGCCGGCGAGCTCCGCCCCGGCGTCTACCTGATCGGCACGGACGTCGGCGAGGACGAGGACTCGGACGAAGAACTCGACGACGACTCCGAGGACGACGACGATGACCACGTCGCGGACAGTGCACCGAGGCTCGTGTATTCGGTCCAGTCCGACGACTTCTGGACTCGGGTCGAGCTCGCCGATCTACGCGCGACGCAGATCTACGAGGAAGAGCATGCGCGGAATCCGTCGTCGAACGTCGACGCGAAACGATTCACGACGGTCGAGGCCTTCGGCAGCAACGAGCTCGTCTACGTTCTGCGCATCAGGCGCGGCGGCTGGGACGTCGGTTAACGTCGAGCAGTTCGGTCAGTTCCTCGGCGTACGACAGCTTTCTGCGAAGGTTCTCGCAGGCGGCCTCGGCTTTGGAATGGCACTCGTCGACGAAGCGCTCTGCATCCTCTACGCCGTCGCCGCCCGCGTCGATGGTGTCGAGTGAATCGAGGAGTCGACGCATCTCGTCGAGCGTGAACTCGAGCGGCTTCATTCGGCGGATGACGATGAGCCGTGCGAGGTCGACCTCGGTGTACAGCCGAAACCCACCGGCACTGCGTTCCGACGGCGGTACGAGACCGACCTCGTCGTAGTGGCGCAGCGTGCGTATCGACAGTCCTGTGCGCTCGGCGATGTCACCGATCTGCATGAGTTCCGGCACTCGTCAGCCTTCCCCACCCAGTCGGCCGGTGAGACGCTCGTGGCGTTCCTTGCTCGGTCCCCGTAGTCCCACGATGGAGACGGCCTTCCCTGCCCTGGCGTACTTGGTCGTCACGGCGTCGAGGGTAGCAACGGTCGATGCGTCCCATACCTGGGCTTCGGACAGATCGATGACGATGTTCGGCTGCTCTGCCGCATAGTCGAATTGGTGAATCAAGTCGTTGCTCGATGCGAAGAACAGCTGGCCACGCACACCGTATACGCGTGTGTCGGCGTCGGGCCGAGGCAGTTCGACGACCTCGGTGACATGTGCGACGCGCCTCGCGAACAGGATCATCGCGACGACGACTCCGACGATGACTCCGTACGCGAGATTGTCGGTCAGGACCGTCACCGCGACGGTCGCGACCATGACGGCGGTTTCGCTGAGAGGCATGCGTCGCAACGTCTTCGGCGTGATGGAGTGCCAGTCGAACGTCGCGAAGCACACCATGATCATCACCGCGCCGAGAACTGCCATCGGAATTCGAGCCACGACGTCGCCGAACACGACGACCAGAACCAGCAGGAACGCACCGGCGAGGAACGTCGAGATACGGGTGCGGGCGCCGGAGATCTTGGTGTTGATCATCGTCTGCCCGATCAGCGCACAGCCGCCCATGCCGCCGAATGCGCCGGTCACGATGTTGGCGATGCCGAGGCCTGCGCCCTCGCGCGTCTTGCTCGACGGGGTGTCGGTGACATCGTCGACGAGCTTGGCCGTCAGCAGGGATTCGAGAAGTCCGACGAGTGCCATCGCGAACGCGAACGGCGCGATGATCCTCAGCGTCTCCATGTTCCACGGCAGATCGGGCATGAACAGCGACGGCAACGACGACGGCAGCTCGCCCTCGTCACCGACGTTCGGCACCTGGAGACCGAAGACGATCGTGACGAGAGTCAGCGCGGCGACGGCGACGAGTGGGGCAGGCACGGCCGTCGTCAACCGGGGCAGCACGGCCATGATGACGATCGCGACGACTGCGATCGGGAACACCACCCTCGACACGTCGACGAAGTACCGGATCTGGGCGATGAAGATCAGGATCGCGAGAGCGTTGACGAAGCCGACCATGACACTGCGCGGGATGAACCGCATCAGCTTGACGGCTCCCAGAGCAGTCAGCACGATTTGCATGACGCCACCGAGAAGAACTGTCGCGACCAGGTAGTCGAGGCCGTACTGCGGCACGATCGGGGCGATGACGAGGGCTACGGAACCCGTTGCCGCCGAGATCATCGCGGTTCGGCCGCCGACGATCGAAATGGTGACGGCCATCGTGAACGCCGAGAACAGTCCGACGCTGGGATCGACTCCGGCGATGATCGAGAACGAGATCGCCTCGGGGATCAGCGCGAGGGCGACGACGAGGCCTGCGAGGACCTCGGTCTTCAGTCGTTTCGGGGAGCGCAGCGCGGTCAGGACGTCGGTAGGCACGTGGCGCTACTCTACCCTCACGTGAGGGTAGAGTCAGACCGAGGATGCCACCGTGCCTATCCCCAGCGCCGCGAGGATTCCCGCGCTGATGCGGTCGAGCCAGTCGGTCACCTTCGGCTTACGCAGCAGAGCGACCGCGCGGGACGCCGCGATCGAGAACACGGTCATCGTGAGTGCCGCGACGACGACTTCCACCAGGCCGAGCGTCATTGCTCCGCCGAAGGTGACGACCGTCAGAAACTGGGGAACGACGGCGAGGTAGAACAGCCCGACTTTGGGGTTCAGCGCACACGACAGCACTCCCGCACCGAACGCCGACGGCATCGACGCGGCCACCGGCACGACCGGCTCACCCTCGACCTTGTTCTTTCGACGCGCCATGAACGCGCGAACACCCAGGTACAGCAGGTACAGACCACCGAGAATCTTGATGACGCGGTACGCCGTCGCCGATTGTTCGACGATCGCCGCCAACCCGACAGCCACCAACACCGCCCAGAAGAAGCCGCCGATCGAGACGCCCATCGCCGCCGCGATACCCGGCTTCAGGCCGCCGATGCTGTAGCGCAGCACCAGGAACGAATCCGGCCCGGGAAGGATCGCCAGCAGGAAGCACACGCCGGCGAAGCTGAGCAGCACGCTGAGGGTCATGCACGCACCTTAGAGTGCGAGGCGCTCCGCAGCCGAATCGATTCTTTCGTCGGTCGCCGTCAGCGCGATGCGCACGTGCTGCGCGCCGGTCGGTCCGTAGAACTCGCCCGGCGCGACGAGGATGCCGCGTTCGGCGAACCAGTCGACGGTGTCACGACACGGTTCACCGCGTGTGGCCCACAGGTAGAGACCGGCTTCGGAGTGGTCGACGGTGAAGCCTGCCTTCTCGACGGCACCCTTCAGCGTTGCTCGCCGAGCTCGGTAACGCTCACGCTGGATGTTCTCGTGTTCGTCATCCGACAGCGCTGCAGTCATCGCTGCCTGAATCGGCGTCGGCACGATCATGCCCGCATGCTTGCGCACCTCGAGCAAGTCCTTCACGAGCCCACGATCACCTGCGACGAACCCTGCACGGTAGCTGGCCAGGTTCGACGTCTTCGAAAGCGAGTGCACCGCAAGGAGGTTGGAGTGATCTCCGTCGCAGACCCGAGGATCGAGGACCGACAGGGCCTCGGCTTCCCACGTCAGGCCCAGGTAGCACTCGTCGGATACGACGACGGCGTCACGTTCGCGAGCCCATGCGACGACCTTGCGCAGGTGATCGATGCCCAGGACCTTGCCGGTCGGGTTCGACGGTGAATTGACGAACACGAGCGACGCGCGTTCGGGACCGAGCCGATTCAAGCCGTCGGCGCGGGTGATGCGTGCGCCTGCCAGCAATGCACCGACCTCGTACGTCGGGTACGCGACCTCGGGGATGACGACGAGGTCGTCGGCGCCGAGACCGAGCAACGACGGCAACCACGCGATCATTTCCTTCGTGCCGATGGCAGGAAGGACAGCATCGGTGCCGAGTCCCGTGACGCCGTAACGACGTTCGAGCGCAGCGACAGCCGCCTCACGCAGTGCGGGAGTACCGATGGTCGTCGGGTATCCCGGCTCGTCCGACACCGACGCCAATGCGTCGCGAATGATGGGCGCGACCGGGTCGACGGGTGTGCCGACGGACAGATTCACGATCCCGTCGGGGTGCGCCTGCGCCTTCTCTTTCGCGCCGGTCAGCGAGTCCCACGGGAAGTCCGGGAGGCCGGACGCGACCGATATTCGAGCCAACGTCAGTGCTCGCCCATGGGAGGCAGCGCCTTGATGAACGGTGGGTCGTAGTCGACCTTGCCGAGCTTCGCTGCGCCACCGGGTGAACCCAAGTCGTCGAAGAAGTCGACGTTCGCGCTGACGTAGCCGCTCCACTGATCGGGAACGTCGTCTTCGTAGAAGATCGCCTCGACGGGGCAGACCGGCTCGCAGGCTCCGCAGTCGACGCACTCGTCGGGGTGGATGTACAGCATGCGATTGCCTTCGTAAATGCAGTCCACCGGGCACTCTTCGATGCATGCCTTGTCGAGCACATCCACGCACGGTTCCGCAATCGAGTAGGTCACTGCTGCTCTCCCTCCCTTTCCGATAGGTCGACGCCGAGGTGTCGCCTCGAACGCCCTGAGAATCCTAGTATCGCGTCGTAGAATTCCGACAACCAGCGCAGGGTGTCCTCACTCGCGTGGTTCTGCCTCGATTCATGGCGCCGTTTTCGAGCCTACGTGTTTCGGTTCGGCTGCGTGATCGGCGATCCAGCGACGCCCTTGTCTCGCCGCGCGAGACAGCGCTTCTCGCTCACCGAAATAGCTGGCCACGCCCCCGATCACCGGAATGGCCGACACGACACGGAACGGTAGTCGGCTGTGCGGGCGTTTCGCCAGCTCGCTGGACACCTCACGAAGCACCGTCGCGACGTCCCACATCGCGCGCAGCAACGCGAACGGACCGCAGTCACGAGAGCGCGCAGGCGCCTTCTCGGGTTCCGCTGCAGAGAGATCGATCTCACGTTCGCACAGCACCGACGCGAGCAGCTGGACGTGCGTCGCACGGTCGGTGACACCACATTCGCGAGACACAGCAACGAGAACCATTGCCTGATTGGCGAACCCGAGCAGGTCCTGCAACGGCAGCCTGTTGACGAGCACCCCGAACACACCGGGAAAGGCAACCGCGACGGTGTTCAGCGCGCCGATTCGTGCGACCCACCACTGCGATCGGGCGTCGGCGTCGAGCTTCTGCCATCCCTGGGTCCCGGGGAAGTCGGTGGCGTTCAGAGCCCATGCGAGCGCGTCCAGAGCCTTGTCGACGACGGTGTCGTCGCCCGCAGGCGTGCGAAACGTTCGCGCTTTCAAGCCGACTGGGTCGCGTGTTCCGAGGATGTCGAGAACAGGGTCGATGATAGCGACGGACCTTTCCAGGGCCGTCGCGACGGTGCGATCGTCCATGCTCAGACGAGCCCCAGTTCCGGCATCCGCTCGACGCGGCCGTACGTCGTGGTGCGTTCGCGGGCAGGGCGGCCGATACCGTTCGCGATCTCGTGCAGCTCGGCGACGGTCTTCTCCGACCCGTTCTCACTACCGGCCATCCGAGAGATGGTCTCCTCCATCAACGTTCCACCCAGATCGTTCGCGCCACCGTTCAACATCACCTGCGTACCGGTGATCCCCAACTTCACCCAGGAGGTCTGAATGCTGTCGATCCGGCCGTGCAACATGATCCGCGCCAACGCATGCACCGCACGATTGTCCCGATTCGTCGGACCCGGACGCGACGCCCCCGCCAAATACAACGGCGAGCTCTGATGCACGAACGGCAACGGCACGAACTCGGTGAACCCGCCCGTCTTGTCCTGAATCTTCTTGAGCACGTTCATATGACCCACCCAGTGCGACGGATTGTCCACATGCCCGTACATCATCGTCGACGACGATCGCAGCCCCACCTCGTGCGCCGTGGTCACCACCTCGATCCACTCCGCCGCAGGCAACTTCCCCTTCGTCAACACCCACCGAACCTCGTCGTCGAGGATCTCCGCCGCCGTCCCCGGAATCGTGTCCAACCCGGCCGCCCGCAGCTCCGTCAGCCATTCACGAATCGACTGCCCACCCCGCGAGGCACCGTTGACGATCTCCATCGGCGAGAACGCATGCACATGCATCCCCGGCACCCGAGCCTTCACCGCACGCACCAGATCCGCATACCCCGTCACCGGCAACTCCGGATCGATACCGCCCTGCATGCACACCTCCGACGCGCCCGCGACGTGCGCCTCCCACGCCCGATCCGCCACCTCGGAGGTCGACAGCGTGAACGCATCCGCATCACCCTTACGCTGCGCGAACGCACAGAACCGGCAGCCGGTGTAGCAGATGTTGGTGAAGTTGATGTTCCGGTTCACCACGTAGGTGACGTCCTCGCCCATGACCTGCTTACGCAGATCGTCCGCCAACGCCGCGACCGCATCCATACCCGGACCCTCGGCCGTCGCCAACGCCAGATACTGCTCGTCGCTGAGCCCCGCAGGATCAGCTTCGGCAGCCTTCAGCGCCGCCATCAGATCCCGGTCGACGCGCTCGAGCCCGGCCAGATCACGGACCTGCTCACGGATCGACTCCCAATCCCCGAACGCGTTCGCCAGATCGCTGCGGGTGTCGGTGTTACGACCGTCCGTGTCGATCTCGGTGTTCAGATCCACCCGACCCGAGGACTCCCACTGCTCGTCCGGCTCCTGCCACGGCAGACCCGACGGCGTCACGTCGACGCGGGCCATACCCGTCTCCGGATCCGCCAACGCCTGCACATGTGCGGAGATCCTCGGATCGATCCACGGCGCACCGGCGAGAATGTACTGCGGCTGCGCCGCGGTCCGCTCCACCAACGTGTAGCCGGCAGCCTGGCTCAGCTCGGCGAGTGTGTCCAGATTCGGCCACGGCCGCTCCGGATTCACGTGATCCGGTGTCAGCGGCGAGACCCCACCCCAGTCGTCGACGCCCGCCCGCAACAACGCCGCAGTCTCCTCCGCTTCGACGAGGTTCGGCGGCGCCTGAATCCGCATCGCCGGACCCACCAGAATGCGCGTCACCGCGATCGTCGCCAGGAACTCCTCCATACCCGCGTTCGGTGCCTGACGCATCGCCGTATCGGGCTTGGCGAGGAAATTCTGCACGATGATCTCCTGCACATGCCCGAACGCCTTGTGCACCTTACGGATTGCCATGATCGACTCGGCGCGATCACGGATCGTCTCCCCGATCCCCACCAAAATCCCGGTCGTGAACGGAATGTTCAACCGGCCCGCGTCGGTCAACGTCCGCAGCCGGACCTCCGGATCCTTGTCCGGGCTGCCGTAATGCGCCTGGCCCTTCTCCTCGAACAACCGCCGCGAGGTGGTCTCGAGCATCATGCCCATCGACGGCGCCACCGGCTTGAGCCGCGAGAGCTCCTGCCACGACATCACACCCGGATTCAGATGCGGCAGCAGACCGGTCTCCTCGAGCACCCGAATGGCCATCGCCCGCACATAGTCCAGCGTCGAATCGTAGCCGCGGGAATCGAGCCACTCCTTCGCCTCCGGCCACCGCTCCTCCGGACGGTCACCGAGCGTGAACAGCGCTTCCTTGCAACCGAGTTCGGCGCCCTTGCGAGCGACCTCGATGATCTCGTCCGGGTCCATGAACAGACCATGGCCTTCGGCTTTCAGCTTGCCGGGCACCGTCACGAACGTGCAGTAATGGCACTTGTCGCGGCACAACCGCGTGATCGGGATGAACACCTTCCGCGAATAACTGACCGTCTTCGGCCGTCCCGCCGACTCCAACCCCGCATCACGCACCCGCGACGCCGACGCCATCAGATCCACCAGATCCTCACCGCGCGCATGCAGCAAGACGGTGGCCTCGTCGACATTCAAGCTGACACCGTCACGCGCACGACGCAGAACACGACGCATAGCGGACGGAGCGGGGGCCTTCTCTGGAGTGTGGCGAACAGGTGCAGCAGGATCAGGCAGCATGGTCACCAGTCGATCATGCTCCTCCGACACGTTCGCATGCCACCGGGAGGGGGCACAGCTAGGTTTGTAGCCATGATCACGATGTCCGATCCAGCGTGGCGTCCGAGTCCCCGTGCGAAGCAGTTGTGGGCCGTCAATGCAGCTCTGATGTGGGTTCCGGTGTTCATCGCGCAGATCGTCTGGGCCGTGATCGCCGCGAAACCCACGACGTGGCCGCACATCGCAGTCCTGGTCGCGTCGCTGGTCCTCGCGGCAGCACACATCGTGGTCGTACCGCTGTGGCGGTACCGAGTGCATCGCTGGGAGATCAGCGAGACGGCCGTCTACACACTGACCGGCTGGTTCGATCAGGAACGACGCATCGCCCCGATCTCGCGGGTACAGACCGTCGACACCGAGCGCGGGCCGATCGATCGATTGCTGGGCCTGTCGACCGTCACCGTGACGACGGCGTCGTCTGCGGGTGCGGTGAAGATCACCGCCCTCGACAAGGATGTCGCGGACAAGACCGTAGCCCAGCTGACCGACATCGCCGGGCGCACGCTGGGTGACGCGACGTGAGCACCGAAACCGAACTGCTGGTCGAGGAAGAGCAACAACCGTGGCTTCGCCTCGACCGACGAATGCTGCTGGTGCATCCGGTGAACGAGGCCGTGAAGGTCCTCCCGGTGTTGCTGGTGTCGTTCATCGTCGGCAGCCAGAGTGGCAACCATCTGTGGGGTTTGATCATCCTCGCGATCGTGGTGGTCTACGCGATTCTCCGGTGGTTCACGACGAGTTATCGCATCGGCCCGGTACACGTTCAACTCAGAACCGGTGTGTTCCAGAAGAAGCTTCTCTCGGTTCCGCGTAGTCGCATTCGGTCGGTCGACATCGAAGCGAACGTGCTGCACCGCGTTCTCGGGCTGTCGATCCTGCGCATCGGGACCGGCCAGCAGGCAGGTAAGGGCGAGAAGTTCGAGCTCAACGCACTCGACGCGACAGTGGTTCCAGCACTTCGGGAAGAACTTCTGCACCGAGTGACCCGTACCGTCACCGAGCCGGGAACGCCGCCTGCCGTCGAAACCGAGATCGCCCACTGGCAGACGTCGTGGGTGCGGTTCGCGCCGTTCTCGTTCACGGGCGTCGTGGCGATCGCGGCTGCCGTCGGTGTGCTGTTCCAGTACGGCCTGGGCCAGCGGCTCGCGGAATCCGACGTCGTCTCCGACAGCATCGCGTCGGCCGAACAGCTCGGAATCGTCGTCGTCGTTCTCGTCGGGCTTCTGATTCTGCTGGTCGTCGCGAGCGCGTTCGCGTGCGTCCGCTATCTGATCGCGTACGGCAATCTGACAGTCACCGACGACGGCACCCGACTGCACGTCGCACACGGGCTGCTCAAAACTCGGTCGACGACGCTCGATCGCAATCGCCTCCGCGGCACGTCACTGTCGGAGCCACTTCTGCTGCGCAGCGCCAAGGGCGCCAAGCTCGACGCCATCATGACTGGGGTCAGCGCCGAGAAGAAGGAGTCGTCGCTGCTGTTGCCGCAGGCGCCGATCGACGAGGCGCTGCGGATGATGACCATCGTGCTGGGCGACGCGGGTCTGCATGCCGACGCGCAGAAACCGCTGATCCAGCACGGCCCCGTCGCGCGGCGTCGGCGATACACGCGAGCCGTCGTACCCGTGCTGATCGCGGCGGCGGCGCTCGGAATCGCCGAGGCCTTCGGCGCCCCGATACCGACCCTCGCCTGGGTGGCCGCGGCGATTCTGCTCGTCGGGGCGGTGTTCGTCGCGTGGGACCGCTATCGAGGGCTCGGCCATGCGGTGCTCCCCGGTTGGTTGATCACCAGACACGGCTCGCTCGACCGCACACGCCACAGCCTCGAGGCCGCGGGGATCATAGGCTGGACCGTCAGGCAGACCTTCTTTCAACGACGCGCAGGCGTCGCGACGATCGTTGCGGCCACTCCCGCGGGCGTCGGGCATTACGAGGTCGTCGATATCCCGGCGGATCGGGCGTGGGCGCTCGTCGAGGCTGTGACGCCGGGAGCCGGTGACAAGTGGGCTCGATAACCAGCATCGGCCATCTCGATCGCGAGGTCTCCCGGTGCCGTGCGTGCCCGCGTCTGGTTGCGTGGCGGGAGAAGGTCGCGGCCGAGAAGAAGGCCGAGTTCAGGGATCAACACTATTGGGGCAGGCCGGTTCCCGGGTTCGGACCGGCCGATGCGCCGATGCTGATCGTCGGCCTCGCCCCGGCCGCGCATGGCGGAAACCGCACCGGACGAATGTTCACCGGCGACCGCGCAGGCGACTTCCTCTATGCCGCACTGCATGCCGTCGGACTCTCGAATCAGCCCACGGCAACACACATCGACGACGGCCTGGCCTTGCGAGGAGTGCGCATCACCGCGCCCGTGCACTGCGCTCCCCCGGCGAACAAGCCGACGACCGCAGAACGAGACCGCTGCGGGCAGTGGCTCGACATCGAACTGGGACTGCTGAAGCCGAAGCTGCGATCCGTCGTCGTACTCGGTGGCTTCGGGTGGCAGTCGTTACTGCCGGTTCTCGAGCGCGGCGGCTGGGAGATCCCGCGGCCGCGACCGAAGTTCGGTCACGGCACAGAAGTGGATCTCGCAGAATCCTCGGGTCGTTCCGCAGGCTCCACTCCTGGCGAAATTCGGTTGTTCGGGTGCTTCCACGTCAGTCAGCGCAACACGTTCACCGGGTTGCTGACCCCGACGATGGTCGAGGATGTGCTTCGTGCCGCGGGGACCCATGCGGGGCTGTTGTGAGAGCTTTCAGTCGCCAGGAGAACAACAGGATGCCGGGTGGCACGGCGCCGCCGACCAGTAACAGAGCAGTACGCCAGTCGGCAAGAACCAGGACGTCGCCGCCCGGTCCGCCGAACATGCACAGAAGCACGCCGACGCCCCAGCCGACCAACGGCAGTGCGATCGTCCCCGGCCGCTCGGCCACCTTTCGGGCCGCGAACAACAACATCACGTTCGCGATGCCCGCGAGCAGCGCGCTGACGGGGAACGGGATCGGCCCGAGGTAGGTCGGCAGAAAGAGAACCGACAGAACGCCGCACAGGAAGCCGTCGAAGATCAGTACCGCAAGAGTGGCCCTCGACACGAGGACGACGGCATTCGAGGCGGCTTTCGAGATCATGCAGCCAATAGTGACGTACGAACCTCGATCAGGAGACCGGAGGGTATCCCAACGAGGTCAGCAGGTTGCTCAGGATGTGCGCGAAATCGGTGAGGCCCTGTTGATACAGCATTTCCTGACGTGGAAAGTCCGGCTTCAGCGAGTTCACGAACGCGACGATGGCATCCTGCACGACCCAGTTGTACATTCGCGTGACCTACCCTACTCATCAGTACTATCAGTGATGCAGGCCATAGTGTCACACGCCGGAGAACAAATCACGCTCTCTGCCCGACGCATCGAGCTCTCCCAGCTCACCGCGCACGAGAACGTACTGCTCGTCGCCCAGAATCGGTTGAACGATGTTGTTCGACAACGCGTATTCGACGCCCGACGGCGCGACGGTCACCTGTGTCGCATGTGCGTTCAGGGCTTCGCGTTTGCGATCGAACACGGCGCGGATGTCGAGCGACGTCGTGACGACGTCGTCGGTAACGCTCGGCAGCTCGCCCGGCTCCGGCAGACGCCAGCCGTCAGGGACGTCGGCGATCGCGGCGAGCCCGTCGCGTAGCTGTTCGGCTCCGGTGACGGTCCAGTAGAACTTCGACGGCGTCCACGGTGCGCCCGCGGCGGGGTAGCGATCCGAACCCGCGACGTCGAACGCTTCGGTCACCAGCGAGTGCACCTGCTGATGGTCCGGGTGGCCGTAGCCACCCTCCGGGTCGTAGCCGACGACGACGTGTGGACGCACCTCGCGCATCACGGTCAGCATGGCAGTGAGAGCCTCGTCGCGGTCGGCGTTGACGAACGCACGCGGGTTCGCCGCGGCAGCCGTTCCCGCCATGCCCGAGTCACGCCAACGACCCGCTCCGCCAAGGAAGTTCGGCGCACCTGCGCCGAGAACGTCCAGCGCCCTGTGCAATTCGAGAATGCGGTATCCGCCGAGTTGATCGGCCTCGTCCGCGATCAGATGCGACCAGCGATCGCCGATGACCTCACCCTCTTCGCCGAGCGAGCACGTCAGCACCGTCACCTCGACACCCGCCTGGGCGTAGTGCGCGATGGTTCCGCCTGTCGTGATGGTCTCGTCGTCCGGATGTGCATGAACGAGCAGCAATCTCACTTGGTTCCGGTCCTCATCGGTCTCATTTGATTCGGGTCCTCATCCAGGTTGCGGCGTCACCGAAGATCCCGACTTCGATCGGGCCTTCCAGCGACACACCCTCGACGCCGTTGCCGACGGCAACGACGGACGAATCCTGCGAAATCGGGAGCACAGCGGACAGACCCCACAGTGCCGGTTCCGCCTCGGCCTTCAGCTCGTCGATCGGAAGTTCGCCTGCCAGAGCACGATCGACCGACGCAGTCAGTTCGGGAACACACAACCCCGACGTGTTGCTCGGCGGCGCAGCGGGCGTGTCGTCGGACGCCGGAATCTCCTGTGCTGCTGCACATCCGAATCTCGACGCCATGACGGTCGCCGCATCCAGTCCGACGGACGTCCATCCGACGATCGCGTCGACCTCGCCGTCGGTCAGTGCGGTGCCGTACAGCTCTTCGGCGGGCAGAGGCGTCACCGTCGCCGCGATTCCCACGCCGGCCAACTGGTCGGCTGCAGTGTTGGCCACCGCCAGCGCGGTGCCGTCGTCCTCGACCGCACCGATCACGAAATCCAGTGGTACGCCGCCTTTTCCGATGGTCCCGTCCGGCAGCGGGACGTATCCGGCACGGTTCAACAGTTCCAGAGCGGCGTCTCGTCCGAGCGGAGCAGGAGCGGTCGGCGCGTACCCGGGGTCCGATGGAGAGGACAGTTGCGCTCGCGCAGGATGATCCGCGGAACCACTGCCCGCCGCGACCGTCGACAGCAACGACGAATCCAGCAAGCCGAGGAGGCCGCGTCGAACATCGGGTTCGGCGAGAGCAGGCACACGCCCGTTGAGCGTCAGATCCAGAACACGCGGCTGGAACCTGATGTCGGTTCGCACACCGGGGATCGCCGCGAGTTGCGCCCGCGTCGCAGAACTTGCCCGAACCTGTGCCACCTGAGCATCTTTCGAGCGCAACGAGTCGGCGAGCTGAGCCGCCGTACCGCCGCGGCGAAGCAGAATCTGATCGGGCAGAGCTGGCTCGTCCCAGAAGCGGTCGTTACGTTCGAGCAGGATCTCGTCGCGACCCTGATCGATGGACTTGATGTTGAACCGGCCACCGGACACCGGGACGTTCTCCGACAGTCCCGTCTGGAATCCGCCGGGCGAATCCTTCAGTAGATGGCTCGGCACCAGATCGGTGAACAGACGCTGCCAGTTCGGATACGGCTGACGCATCGTCACGTCGACGGTCTTGCCGCCACCCGAGGACTGCACGTCGTCGATCAGTGCATACCCAGCAGGATCGACGACACCGGGCTGCGAGATCATCTGACGCCACAGGTAGCGGAAATCCTCGGCGGCGATCGGCGCGCTGTCGGACCACTGCGCCTCGTTGCGCAGCTGATACCGAACGGTGAACGGGTTCTGCGACGTCACCTCGGCAGAGATCAGCAGCGACGGGTCCGGCGTCCACACGGTGCGCGCGGGATCGGCCGGGTCGAGCGTCGGACGGAACGGGCTGGGCAACACCAGCGCACTGACCGCGGAGTTCGCAGGCGACTGATCCGACATCAGATGCGGATTGAACCCGATACCGACGTCGTCGATGGCGACGACGACCTGGTCACCGGTTTCGACGGGAGCAACGGGAGTGGTCGTCGTGGTCGTCGGGGCACTCTCCACCGGTGGAGGTGGATTGGCGGTGCACGCTGCGAGGGCCAGTGCAACGATTCCGATGCCGGCGGTGTGCAGTCGCTGCCGCAATATGCCACTCCTTCGTCGTTGCCCCTTTCGGGTGGCCGGACGAACCGACCACCCGGGGGCGTCCAGCGATTGTTACAGAGCAGCCTTGTCACGCGACTTCGCACGCGAACGCTCACGAGCACGGTCCGTCTGCGACAGGTGGACCTTACGGACGCGCACTGCCTCGGGCGTGACCTCGACGCACTCGTCGGCGGCACAGAACTCCATCGCAGCTTCGAGCGTGAGCTCGATGGGCTTCGCGAGGGTCTCCGTGGCGTCGGCCGTCGCGGACCGCATGTTGGTGAGCTTCTTCTCCTTGGTGACGTTGATGTCGAGGTCCTCGGCACGCGGGTTGATGCCCACGACCATGCCCTCGTACGTGTCGGCGCCCGGGTCGGTGAAGAAGGTTCCACGGTCTGCGAGCTGGATCATCGCGAACGGCGTGACGGAACCGGTGCGGTCGGAGACGAGCGAACCGGTGTGGCGGGCGCGGATCTCGCCGGCCCACGGTCCGTAACCGTGCGAGACGGCGTTGGCGATACCGGTGCCGCGGGTCTCGGTGAGGAAGTCGGTGCGGAAACCGATCAGGCCACGCGAGGGCACGATGAACTCCATGCGGACCCAACCGGTGCCGTGGTTGGTCATCTGGACCATCTTGCCCTTGCGAGCGGCCAGCAGCTGCGTGATCGAGCCGAGGTGCTCTTCCGGGGTGTCGATGGTCAGTTCCTCGAACGGCTCGTGAACCTTGCCGTCGACCAGGCGCGTGACCACCTGAGGCTTGCCGACCGTGAGCTCGAAGCCCTCACGACGCATCTGCTCGACGAGGATGGCCAGCGCCAGCTCACCGCGGCCCTGCACCTCCCAGGCGTCGGGACGACCGATGTCGAGGACCTTGAGCGAGACGTTACCGATGAGCTCGGAATCCAGACGCGACTTGACCATGCGGGCGGTGAGCTTGTGGCCCTTCACGCGGCCGACCAGCGGGCTGGTGTTGGTGCCGATCGTGACCGAGATGGCCGGCTGGTCGACGGTGATGCGAGGCAACGCAACGGGCTCGTCCAGGTCGGCGAGGGTGTCACCGATCATGATGTCCGCGAATCCTGCGACGGCGACGATGTCGCCTGCGACCGCGCTCTCACCGGGGACGCGCTCGACGCCGATGGTGGTCAGCAGTTCGGTGACCTTGGTCTTCTGGACGACGGGCTCGCCGTCGACCTCACGCATCCAGCTGACGGTCTGTCCCTTGCGGAGACGGCCGTTGTGGATGCGGACGAGAGCGAGACGACCGAGGAAGTCCGACGCGTCGAGGTTGGTGACGTGTGCCTGCAGCGGTGCGTCCTCGTTGCCCTTGGGCGCGGGGACGTGCTCCATCAGGACCTGGAACAGAACGTCGAGGTTCTCGGTGTCGGGAGCGGAACCGTTCTCGGGCTGCGTCAGCGACGCCTTGCCCTCGCGGCCCGACGCGTACAGGACCGGCAGGTCGAGCAGCGCCTCGGCGGCCTGGGCAGCGTCGTCGTCGAGGTCGGATGCCAGGTCGAGGAGCAGGTCCTGCGACTCGGAGACGACCTCTTCGATGCGGGCATCGGGACGGTCGGTCTTGTTCACGACGATGATGACCGGCAGAGATGCGGCGAGCGCCTTACGCAGCACGAAGCGCGTCTGAGGCAGCGGGCCCTCGGATGCGTCGACGAGCAGGACGACGCCGTCGACCATGGACAGGCCGCGCTCGACCTCACCACCGAAGTCGGCGTGGCCCGGGGTGTCGATCACGTTGATGACGGTGACGGTGCCGTCGGCGTTGTGGCGGTGAACGGCGGTGTTCTTCGCCAGGATGGTGATGCCTTTTTCCTTCTCGAGGTCACCGGAGTCCATGACTCGGTCCACGAGTTCGGCACGCTCGGCGAACGCTCCCGACTGGCGCAGCATGGCGTCGACCAGTGTGGTCTTGCCGTGGTCGACGTGTGCAACGATGGCAACGTTGCGGAATGTAGTGGTATCGGTGCTGGTGGGGGCGCTCACGCGAAAAATTCTCCTGGGTCGAATGCGGGCTCTTGTTCGCTAGCGGGCTTGTGTCGCTAGAGAAGCGCGCTGCACCGCGAAGTTCTCGCGACCGATCGAGTTTACCCGCTGCCACGAGGTGACCCACACCACGCAGTACTCTTGGCCAGAAGTTCACCGAAAAGTTCGAGAAAAGCGAGCGCGTCACATGGGCAAGATCAAGGCCAAGAACGTCTCGGGTCTGAAGCCCAAGAAGAAATGTTGCCGAAAGAAGACCCGGTGCCTCAAGTGCCCCGTCGTCATCATGCGGATGAAGAAACTCGAGGACCAGGGCGCGACGGGCAAGGACCTGAAGAAGGGGCTCAAGAAGGCCCGGGCTGCCTGAGCATCTCACTCAGTTCCGGCACCCACGCGCGGTCGGCGTCGACCAGATCGATCTCGCCGAGATCACGCGCGTCGACCCAGCGAAGACCCGAATGGTCAAGCGGCACAGGCGTTCCCGCGACGATCTCCACTCGGTACGCCTGCAGTGTCAGGCCACCGGCCAGCTCGACCTCACCGACCAGGGGATCACCGACGGACGTCTCGACGCCCAGTTCTTCGCGCAACTCGCGCACCAGTGCGTCTTCGGGCGTTTCGCCGTCCTCGACCTTTCCTCCCGGCAGCTCCCAGAGTCCCGCCAGCTCCGGCGGGCGCGACCGTTGCGCGAGAAGAAGCAATCCTTTCGAGACGATTGCGCCTGCGACGACGAGCGTGCTCATGTCACCATCGATTCATGAGTGAACCAATCCTGTCGAACTCCGACATCGACGATGCCCTCACCGGACTTCCCGAGTGGACGCTCGACGGGAAGCAGATCAGCCGCACCGTCGAACTGCCGACGTTTCCCGCGGCCATCGAGTTCGTCTCGCGGGTGGCCGACGCAGCCGAGTCCGCCGATCACCATCCCGACATCGACATTCGGTGGCGGAAACTCACCTTCACGCTGTCGACGCATTCCGCGGGCGGCCTCACGAAGAAGGACGTGCATCTCGCGCATCAGATAGATGCCCTTCTTCCCGACGATTGATCCGGCCGAGGTGGATCGTCCACCCGTAGACGAGAAGAACACCGACGACGTCGACGGCTCCGAGCCATGCCAGCACTCCCGGCCGTGACACGAGCCAGATCGAGTCCTGGAAGAAGCTGAGGATCCACGGCACGCCGACGAGCGTCGTGGCCAGCCAGTACGTCGCGACCACCTTGGTTCCGAGTCGGTGGCGATCGCGCCCGTGCACCAGCCACACGAGCAACGGCATCACCCACACCCAGTGGTGCGACCACGAAATCGGCGAGATCAGCAGACCGAGCAACTGCACGACGATCAGCGTGCCGAGACGGTCCCCCGGTCGCAGCGCACGCCACGCGAAGAACGCGAGCGCAGCGCAGACCACGACACCGAGAATCCACGCGAGTCCCGAGCCGACGTCGTGTCCGGCGATCCGGCTCATCGCGCCGCGCAGCGATTGGTTCCAGACCGAGCCCACCGGTCCGATGCGATCGGCGTCGCCGAGCAGCGTCGTGAAGTAGGTACCTGCCTGATGCCCGAGGATCAGGTAGCTGAGTCCGACCGTTGCTCCGAACGCGACGGCCGAGAAAACCGCCGCCTTCCATCTCTTCGTGGCGACGAAGTACAGCCCGGTGATCGCAGGGGTCAGCTTGATGCCCGCGATGACGCCGACGAGGCCACCTGCGACCCACCACCGCGAACTTCGGATCGCGACGAGCGCACCGAGCGCCAGGAAGACGTTGACCTGCCCGTAGTCGAGTGTCGTCCGAACCGGCTCGGTCCACAGGGCGACGGCCGTCCACAGCATCGCGATGCGGGTCCAGTCGCGATCCGGGTCCACGAGGTCGAGGCTGAGCCGGATCAGGAAGAACAGGGCCACCATCGTCGCGAGCTGCCAGCACACTCCGACGAGCGTGAACGGCAGGTAGTGCAATGGGAAGAAGACGAGCGCGGCGAACGGCGGATACGTGAACGGCAGCGGAAAGTCGGGCGTCTCTTCGGAGTACGTGAAGTCGTAGAGGTCGTCGCGCAGCAGCGCGGCCGAGCCGTCGACGTACACGTGAAGGTCGACGAGATTCATGCCGTTGGGCGTCAGGAACGCCCACGCGAACCGGGCGACGACGGACAGCAACAACAGGACCGGGGCACATCGAACCAACCGGTTCACGTCTTCACTGCTCCCGTTCGCAACTCGTCTTCGGCCGCCCCCGTTCGAGACCGACGCGGCGAGCCTATAGGGAACCCGGTCGAGGTTCACAAATGCACGTCACAGCGATCGCGTCGTCGAATATTGGTTCGTCACAAATAACATTTGCATCACCAACACCATCAATCACTCCAGTAACACGCTACTGTGCGACGGTACGGGGTGGGCGGCACCGGCTGTACAAGGAAGGGTCGGGTACATAGAGTGACCCCTCGAGCCAGCAACCGCCTCACGGCGTAGTTGACGATCAGGATGGGGAAACACGTGCTTCGTTTCGGGGTATCGCGCAGGGCTGTCACCGCTGTAGCCGTCGCAGCAGCCGCCGCACTCGCTCTGCCGACATCGGCTTCGGCCGAGCCCGCACCGCCCGAGCTGCCGGCACTGATTCTCCCCACCCCGGATCAGCCGCTTCCCGACTACGCGCAGATCGAGGCGCTCGCGTCGTTCGCCCCCGCGATCATGGGTGCCGCAGCAGGCCCCGCCGACGCCGCGGCAGGACCGCAGGCCGATCTTCTCGCTCAGGCGCGTGCGCTGCTCGAGAACTCCGCCCTTCCCGACAACGTCAAGTCCACGTTGGAAGCCGTCATCACGTTCCTCGACGGATCGGGTGGAGGTGGCCCGGCGCTGCCTCCCGAGGACGGCCCGGTCATCGCGCAGTTCCTGTACCCGACCATCGGCAAGGGCTGCATCTCCGACACCGCGGACTCCGTCGGTACGGCGCTCGCCGTTCCCGGCCCCGCGACGTTGCCCCCTCCCGGCCCTGCTGCCGGCCAGGCCGGATTCGTCTTCACCGCCCTCGGTACCGCTCCGATCGCCGAGAAGCAGGAAGCGCCGCTGACCGCCACGTGGCTCAACCTGGACAACCGTCGTACCGGAACGGTCGATCTCACCGGCGCCTCGCGCATCAATCCCGATGGCCCGGCGACGATCTCGGCCATCGCCGACACCGGCCCCGGCCGTGTTCTGTCGGTGATCTCGGGCTCGATCACGACGCAGTCGAAGGAAGATCCGTCGGCCGCTCCGCGAACCTGCAGCTTCCTCCCGACGATCGGAACGTTCGTCGTCGCCTGAATCCGATCGTCGCTTGTTTCTGCTCGTCGCTAGGTAAAGTCTGCTCGTGAGCAGACCAGTCGCGTTCGTCGCGATCACCTACGCGTTCGCCGTCGCCATGATGGGCACGACGATGCCCACGCCGGTGTATTCGCTGTATCAGGCCGAGTTCGGATTCTCCGTCCTCGTCATCACGGTCATCTTCGCCGCGTATGCACTGGGCGTGCTCGTCGCGCTGCTGGCGTTCGGCCGGTGGTCCGATTCCCTGGGCCGACGACCGATGCTGCTCGCCGGTATCGCATTCGGCATCGGCAGCGCACTGGTGTTCGTGTTCGCAGGCAATCTCGAAGTTCTGTTGATCGGGCGGATGCTGTCCGGCCTGTCGGCCGGCATCTTCGTCGGGACCGCAACCGTGACGCTCGTCGAGCTGGTCCCGGACAAGTGGAAGACCAAGGCGCCGTCGATCGCCACGGCCGCCAACATCGGCGGTCTGGGGCTCGGGCCTCTCGTCGCCGGGCTGTTGGTGCAATACCTCCCCGAGCCGACGCATCTCACGTTCATCGTCCACATCGTGTTGCTGGCGATCGCCGCCGTGGCGGTGTTCCTCGTGCCCGAGCCGGTAGCCGTCCAGCCAGGAGCACGGCCGCACATGCAGCGGCTGTCGGTTCCCGCGGAGATTCGCGGAACCTTCGTGCGTGCCGCCATCGGAGGATTCGCCGGTTTCGCCGTTCTCGGCCTCTTCAGCGGTGTCTCACCGGGATTCATGACGACGGTCCTCGGCGTCGACAATCACGCAGTCGGCGGCGCGGTCGTGTTCGTCATCTTCGCGGCGTCGGCAGCGGCCCAGATCGGGCTACGCGGGCTCGACGCGTCGTTCGCCCAACGTCTGGGATGCCTGATCCTCGTGCTGGGGTGCGTGGCGCTGGGGCTGTCGCTGCTGCTCGCGTCGTTCCCGCTGCTCGTCGTCGCCGCGGTGGTGTGCGGCGTCGGTCAGGGCATCACCTTCAGCAAGGGCATGGCCTCGGTGACCGCGGAACTGCCCGCCGGTCGCCGGGCCGAGGTGACGTCGACGTTCTTCGTCGTCCTCTACATCGCGATCTCGGTGCCGGTGATCGGCGCGGGCGCCGCTGCGAACGCGTGGGGACTCGTCACAGCGGGAGTGGTGTTTTCGACTGCGGTGGCTCTACTCGCCGCGGTGTCGTTCCTTCTACTCGTGGTTCGCGGCCGTCAGGACGAGAACGAGTCCGAGAACAGCTGATAGAAATAGCCCGCGATCGTGTACAGCAAGTCGATGAAATCCATGTCCTTCTTCTTTCGCGTAGTTCAGGCCAACGACCATTGGCCGTAATCGGGCTTCAGAATCACATTGATGTCGACGCCGATTCCATCGACCTTGTCCTTGTCGATTCGGATCTGATGCAGGTGCGCTTTCGGGTGACGGAACCCCTTCGGAGTTCCCCAGTTGTGCTGCCAGTACCACTGACCCAGATTGGCGATCGACGCCAATTCGATCGTCGGTGAGTTCGCGTAGATTCCGGTGTTCTCGGGGCCGACGACCGATTGCCAGCCGAGAATGTACGGCGCGATCATCGTCGCGAACTCGACGGCCGTCGGATTGTCGTCGATCGAGGCGTAGATGGGCCGGTTCTCGGGACCGCCTGCCGCGCGGTGCAATTCGAGCCCGCGGTTCGCATGCTTGACGCCTGCGGCATATCCGCCGCGCCAATCCGACGTCGTGCCTTTGCCGAATTGATAATTCGACACGACCTCCAGTCCGGCCTCGGTCAACGCGTCGGCCTCGTCGCGCTTCATCGGTTTGCCGAGCATCCATTCGGCACCGGGACGGCGATCGGACACGTAGCGGACGGCGCCGAGATGGCCCGCTGCCTTGATGGATTCCGGCGACGGCACACCCGCCGCATAGTCGATCAGTGTTCCCAGCCCGTCGGCGTGCGCGGACTGCGCGCCGACGGCGGCCAGCCCGACTGCTGCAGCCGACCCCACGGCTGCGTATTTGAACAGATCGCGTCGCGATACGTGCACGGTTCGCCCCCAAATTCGGTGTCTCACGGCGTGTCGTCGACCCGCAGGGCATCGACGCTGTTATTTTCTACAGTTTGCGTATTTCACCACATTCACTTCCGTACCGCCAGCCACCCTGCTCTCGCCTGCATCATCTGCCCCTTCCGCAGTTTCCCTTACTGTGGAGACCAACCGGTTCTGCAGCAGAGAAGGAGAGAAAACACATGGGCGTCACCCTTGCCAAGGGCGGAAATGTCTCGCTGACGAAGGAAGCACCGAACCTCACCGCGGTCTCGATCGGACTGGGCTGGGATGTCCGCAACACGACCGGGGGCGACTTCGACCTCGATGCCAGCGCCATCGGTCTGAACACGAACAAGAAGTCGCTGAACGATCTGTTCTTCGTCTTTTACAACAACCTCCGCTCGCCCGACGGCGCCATCGAGCACACCGGTGACAACCAGACGGGGGAAGGCGAGGGCGACGACGAGAGCATCGACATCGATCTCACCGCGTTGTCCCCAGAGATCGAATCGATCGTCTTTCCCGTGTCGATCCACGACGCCGACGCCCTCGGGCAGAACTTCGGCCAGGTGGTCAACGCCTTCATCCGCGTCGTCGACAAGGCCGACAACCGCGAGCTGGCTCGCTTCGACCTCAGCGAAGACGCCTCGACCGAAACCGCGATGGTGTTCGGCGAGCTGTACCGACGCGGGCAGGAATGGAAGTTCCGCGCAATCGGTCAGGGATATGCGTCGGGGCTGGAAGGAATCGTCCGCGACTACGGCATCAACGTCGGCTGACTCATATCGATTGAATAACCGAAGACTCCTGGACTTGAGAATGAAGGATGCCGTGTGGTCGGATTTGTCCATTCGCAACATCCGTCTCATGAGTCACAGGAGTCACATATGTCTCGTCGGTTCAGCCGCGTAGCGGGAACAGTCGCGTTGTCCTGCGCAGCTCTGCTCGCTCTACCGGCGACCGCGGCAGCGGATCCTGCACCCTCCGATCCGCTGTCGCAGGCGTTGACGACGTTGCAGAGTCAGGGCGCCGCGGCGGCCGATCCAGCCCTGGCCGCCGCCACCGCCATCGCCGACTCTCGCACCGACGTGGCGGAGACGACGGACTCCAACCCGTTGGCCGCACTCGATGCCGCCAACGAGATTCTCACCGGACTCGGCATCACTCCGTTCTTCTACCCGACGGCGTCGATCAACTGCGCTGCCGTCCCGGGTCTGCCCCTCGACATCGCTCCCGCTGTCGCGGGCGCAGCCGGTGGACCGTGGCCGAACATCGGACTGCCTGCCATTCCGTTGCTTCCGCAACTCCCCGCGCTGAACGCCGTCGAGAAGGGCGAGACGATGTTCGCATTCGTCCCGGCGGGCATCGTCGACGACTCGGGTGACAAGACAGGCATGCAGGTCGCCTGGTTCAACGTCAACACCTTGAAGGGCGGATTCGCCGACATGGGCGGCGCGACAACCACTCTCGTCGAGTCGATCCTCGCCAACGCGAACCTCGACCCGATCACCACCGAGATCGCCCGTGGCGCACTGACCAACTTCGTCGCCGGACTCCCCGCGGCAGGAGCTCGCCTGGCTCCCGTCGAAACCGGTTCGGGCACAGTGCTTGCCGCCGTGTTCGGCAACGTCACACACAACACCCCGACCGGTGAGAAGAGCTGCTTCTTCTTCCCGACCGTTGGCCTGATCGACGTCGCCTGACGCGTCAGAGCCTGCCGACAGTCCGCAGACCCGCCACCGTGGCATCGAACGTCTCACGGGAGAGCCGATACCGCACTCCCAGTTCGGCTTCGGTGGCGGAGTCGTCGGACGGCGGCATCTGCGTGTAGTACTGCATCGCGGCGTCGGAGATCGGCGAGCGGCTCACCGGAGTCTCGAACGGTACCAACACATCCAACGCATCGGCAGCCTTGCCGACGACGCGCAGCGCCGCGTCGGGAACCGGGACGGGCACGACGGTGATGCCCGCGACGTCGCGCAGAATTTTCGCGATGGAGTCCACGGGTAACCAGGTACCCCCGACCATGTACCGCCGAGGACCACGTCCCGGCTCGAGCACCGCCGCATGTATCGCCGCGAGGTCGCGCACATCGACGACCGTCCACGCCGCACTGCGCCCGGGCAACACGCGCATCCGAAGCGCTGCTTCGACGCCGTCCGCCGCCTCACCGAACCGATCGCCTGCGGGCGGACCGAGAACCATCCCCGGATACGTGATGACGACGGGCGCTCCCCCGTCCTGCATTCCGCGAGTGTAGATGTCCACCTGCGCTTTCGAGCGGCCGTATGCGTCCGTTCCCCCGACGACCGGCAGTTCGGCATGCAGCATGTCCAGGTCGGGACGGAACAGCGCCGTGAAACTCGAGACGTGGACGATGGGATCCAGCCCCAGCGACGCCGCCCCACCCAACACGTTCTCTGCACCGGTGAGGTTGGTCGTGAGCATCTCCTCGGCGCGTCGGGGATCGGTTGCGACGACGGCCGCGCAATGCACCACGCTGTCGCATCCGTCGAGCGCCCGGAGAACGGAGTCGCGGTCGGTGATGTCGCCGAGCCAGATGTCGTCGGTGTCGAGTCCGATGCACGCGGCGCTCGTCTCCAGTCCGGCGGGATTGCGGACGAGATACCGCACATCGTGTCCGGCGTCGACGATCGCCCGTGCCGTCCACGCGCCGACGAATCCGGTTGCGCCCGTGACGAGAACGCGCATCAGCCCTCCCCCACCCGAGTGTGTGCCGCGTCGAGAAGCTCGTCCAGTGCAGTGGACATGGCGTCGGCCAGTTTCTGTAGATCCGGCGCCTGCTCACGGCAGGCGATGATGCCGACGTCGAGGCGCCCGTCGCCGGACATCACGGTGATGTTCAAGCCCGCGCCGTGCATGATCGGCCCGAGCGGGAACAATCCGGTCACCTTCGCTCCCAGGAAGTACAGCGGGACCGGTGGGCCGGGAACATTCGAAATCACGAGATTGTGCACGACGGGATGGCGCTCGGCCAGATCCAACGCGGCGTACGCGCGCATCGCGATGGCAAACGTGGCGGGAGAGGCGAACTGGGCCCAATCCTGCAGCAGCGACGCCCCGATCTCTCTGTTGTGATCCTTGCCGACCTCGTGACTCTTCGAGATGACGCGGAGTCGCTCGGCCGGATCCGCGATGTCGGTGGCGAGCGAGGCGAACATCGCCGACACCTGGTTGGTACCGGGCCTGCTGCTCTTCTCGTGCACCGATACGGGTACGACGCCGATCAACGAGTCCTCCGGTAACCCGCCCATGCCGTCGAGATAGATTCGCAATCCGCCCGCGCACATGGCGAGTACGACGTCGTTGACCTTCGCACCGAAGGCGTTCTTGACCTTCTTCACGTCACTCAGACGCAGGCTGGCGAACGCAACGGTTCTGTGCTCGGTCAGTGTGCCGTTGAACGTCGTCCGCGGGGCCGTGAACGGCGACGGCATCGCCTCGCCCCGACGGGAACGCCCGATCCAGCCCGTCAGGATTCGAGTGGTTGCAGGCATGATCGTCGCCATGTGCAGCGGACGCGTCGCGAACGAGAAGAGCCCTGCCACAGCAAGATCGAATCGACGCGCAGATCCGACCCCGGTCACCGGCGTCGGCGCAGGTGCGTCACGCTCCAGGCTGCACAGCTGGGAAATGATGTTGGCTCCGGAGACGCCGTCGACGGTGGAGTGATGCATCTTCAGGAAGACGACCATCCGGCCGTCCGGCGTACCGTCGAGCGCCCAGAGTTCCCACAGCGGCCGCGTCCGATCGAGCTCCTGCGCCGCGAGATACGCACACACGGAAGCGATTTCACCGCTTCCGCCCGGCTTCGGGAGCGTCATGTGATGGAAATGTCGGTCGATGTCGAACTCGCTGTCCTCGATCCATGCAGGATGGTCGAGGTTGAACACGCTGTCGTACAACTTCTTCCGCAGCGTGGGAATGGCACGGATCCGCGTCGACAATTCACGCTTCAGCGAATCGGCGTCGTAGCGGACGTCGTCACCCGCGGGTTCGAGTTCGACGATCGCGCACACGTTCAGAGGCTGAGTCGACGTCTCCAAGTACAGGAAGCTCGCATCGAGTCCGCTCAACCGCTCCATCGCACCAATGCTAGAACCTGTTCCATTTATCCGTCGAGAATTCGGCTATCCTGAACCGATGCGTGGACGTCTGCACCCCACCGACGCCCAGACCTACTGGATGTCCTCCGCCATCCCCAACGACCAGTTCGCTCTGTTCTGCTTCGAGTCCTCCTGCTCGGCGGAGGACGTTGCCGCGGATCTACTCGATGCTGCTCGCGACATCGACGAACTGGGAGTGCGCATCGAGGATTCGCGCATCGGATACCCGCGCACCGTCGCATCGCCGGTCAGCCCGGATCATGTCGTCGGTCACGGATCTCCCGGCGAGTGGAGGTCATGCCTGTCCACAGTGTCCACACTGTTCACACACCAGGTCGATGCCCACGAAACGCTGTGGCGCATACACCTTTTCGACCGGGTGACGAACGCTCCTCGATGCGGCGGACCTGCCCTCGTCGTCGTACTGCAGTTCTCGCACGCCCTCGGCGACGGACGGGTCGTCTCCGCTCTTGCCCGAAAAATCCTCGGGGACCGCGAGCAACGTGCCCTCTCGGTGCCTCCGCGTCGGCGACTGAATCCGGCAGAGTTCGTGACGCGAGCGAATCGAGCACGGCAGTCCGAACGTCTCCTGCGCGAGGACACCGCCGCAGGCCGGGTTCCACCGCAGGCACCCGGCCGACCGAGAACGCGTGTCAACAGCGCACCGACGGGTGCGACCTCGGTCAGAACCGTCGTTCGTGATCGGACCGAATTCGCGCGCGGTGCGACGACGGTGACCGTCGGGGCGCTGACGGCCGTGTCCGTTGCCCTGTCTCGCTATCTTGCGCTGCACGGCGACGCGATCCCGTCGGAACTCGGCGCCGAAGTGACGATGGGCAAGTCGGGTGATCGACACGCGCGCAACCACTTTCGCAATGCCGGCGTGGACCTGTTCCCGGATATCGACGACCTCCGCGAGCGGGCTGCGCGCATCGCCGCATCCCTCGACGCACGCCGTCTACGCGCCGACCATCCCGCGATGGAAGCGCAGTCGCGAGCGGCCGAGATGGTGCCTGCCGTTCTTCTGCGTTGGGGCATCCACCAATTCGACGCCACCGCGGTGCCCGAGTCGGTCACCGGCAACACCGTCGTCTCGTCCGTCGCGCGAGGCCCGGCCGACCTGACACTCGGCGGTGGACCCGTGCGTTTCACGGCAGGCTTTCCTGCGCTGTCACCCGTCATGGGCCTGACCCATGGCGTCCACGGCATCGGCGACGTCGTGACCATCGGCATCACGTCGTCGAACTCCGCGGTACCCGACCCGGACGTCTACGAGCAGCTGATGCACGAGGCCGTCGACGACGTCTCCCGCGCCCTGCACAGGACAGCTCGCTCCGGTTAGCTGTCCCCTGCCCGTTCGGGCTGTTTCCGGCGAGCGGGTGCCGGGAAACGGCGTCGGCGGCGCGGCTTCGTTCGTAGCTTTGCCGCCATGACAACCTCCGAAGCAGCTACTGCAGACTCCGTCGTACTCGCCGATCTCGAGCCACCCGTAGCCGATCCCGCGCTGATCGGCGTTCCCACGTTCCTGGTGGGTTCGATCGCTCTGGGACTGGTACTGACCGGCTACGTTCCCGCCGCGGCGACGGGCGCGTCGATCCCGATCATTCTGGCGGCTACGGGAATCGGACAACTCGTCGCCGCGGTGTGGGCGGCCAGCCGAGACCAGAACGCCGTCGCGAGCGTGTTCGGAATCTTCACCGGATTCTGGCTCAGCTACGCGGTTCTGGTTCTCGGCCTGACGAACGACTGGTTCGGCATCACCGCCGACGACGCCGTCGGCACGCAGAAGCTGTTCCTGCTGACGTGGCTGGCCGTGATCGTGCTGTTGACGGTCGCCAGCGTGCGGCTGCCGTTCGCGTTCACGCTGCTGTTCGCACTGATCGATGCGGCGCTGCTGTTCGTGTTCCTCGGTACCGCGAATGCGAGTACGTCGCTGACAGCGGTCGGCGGATATCTGGTGTTCTCGTTCGTCGTCGTCGGCGCTTATCTGTTCCTCGATTCGATGAGTCGCGCGACCGGTGGGCGTGGGCTGCCCCTCGGCCGGGCGGTTCTGCGCTAGTTGCCAGGCTTTTCTCAGAGTTGTTCGGGTACGGGTCTCAGACTCGTCGACCACGATCGAGCCCATGACGCAGATGACGGTCTTGGCAATAGGTGGGACGGGGGAATCGCACCCGGCCGATCACCGCACCGCCGTGACCGGCATTCTGCGACACGTCACCGACGATCTGGACGGCCGATTCACCGCGAGGTGGGTCGGCTATCCGGCGTCGTACGGTCCTGTCGCGGTCGGTGGATTGAGTTACGAGCAGAGCACACGCGTCGGAGTACGACGGTTGATCTCCGCGATCGCCGAGGCCAAGGGCCCGATCGCCCTGATCGGCTATTCGCAAGGCTGCTCGGTGGTCCGGGAAGTGCTGGGCCGGATGACGTCGGGCGAACTCGAGGCGGGATCCGTCGTTGCTGCCGGGTTGATCTCCGATCCGCAGCAACCGGCAGGCGTCGCCCCAGGGTGCGGCGGCAGTGGCGTCGCCGGGCTTGGACCGGATCTGCCCGACGCGGTAGCGGTGACCTGGATCGGACATCCACAGGACATGATCTGCAACGCCAGCGACGACAGCTACATCCGCGACATCGCCGACCTGACGCGCACCATGTCGTTCCGGACCGCGAAGAACTGGTTGCGTGCACTGTGGATCCTGTTGCGCACCAACGGTTTCCAGAACGCAGGCAAGACTCACCTGACGCCCAGGCAATGGCTCCGCGATGTTCGACGCGTCCGCACCGCCACCGGCGAGCTGCGCGGGTATCTGCCGTGCACGCTGACGTGGCATCGCCTGAGGGTGTCGAACCCGTCGGGCAATCGCCACGTCGCGTACGCGAGCGAACCGTTCGACGCGAGTGGTCTGACCGGATGTCAGATTCTCGCGCAATGGCTCCAGGTGCAGGCCACATTCGGTGGATACGAGCTTGCGGCCTAACTCTTCTCGGCTTGGGTCTTCAGCTGAGCGAGGCCCTTCTCGAAGTCCTTCCCGACGACCTTGTCCATGGGGAAGATCTTGCCCACGATGGTGAAGAACAGGTTGTTCTTGCCCGTCATGGCCCACGTGACCTCGGCGCCGTCGGCTCCGGGATCGATGGTGAACGTGGTGATGTTGGTGGCCTTGAACGGCTTGGTGAAATTCAACGTCAGCCCCACGAGCTGACCCGGCTTGGACTCCGTGATCGTCATGTTGCCCGCGCCTGCTTTACGGTTGCCCGACCAGGCGTACGACGCTCCGACTCCCCTGTCGGGTCCGGTGTAGGTGCGCTGTAGATCGGGGTCGGCATCCTCCCACGGTGACCAGGTGCGCCAGTTGTGGAAGTTGTCCAGCAGTTCGTGAATCTTCTCGGGTGACGCGGCGATGGTGGTCTTGCGCTCGACCAGGAAGGTGCTCATGCGCGAATGGTAATCAGTTGCGCCGACATAGGCAGAAGATGTGGCCCACCGGATCACGAAACACCGTGAAACCGGGATGGTTCTCGTTGCCTTCGAGCTTCGTCGCGCCGAGGCCGAGTACGTAGTCCTCGCTGGCGGCCATGTCGTCGACGACGAGGTCGAGGTGGATCTTGATGCCGTCAGACGGCCAGTCCAGCGGCACGAAATCGGGTGCCTTCTGGAACGCGAGCCGTAACTCACCCGGGCCCTGGAGCACGGTCCAACTGTCGTCGGTGCTCGCGATCTTCCAGCCCAGCACCTTGCCGTAGAACGTGGCGAGCGCTTCGGTGTCGGGGCAGTCGAGGACGGTGTAGTCGACGTCGATCTTGGGTGCGGTCATGACACACAGTCTTCAACGCATGAATGGCGCTTTCAAGCTATCTGTCAGCTTGAAAGCGCCATCGATGCGGCCCGGCCGTGCACCCCCCGAGCGCATGAATGGCGCATCCAAGCTATCTGTCAGCTTTGCACTGGGCCCCGGAAGTTGGACTGGCTAATCGAAAGTCTAGGCGGCGAGGGTCTGGGCCCGGTAGTGCACCGGGCTCAGGCCTTCGAGCCGTAGGGATATCCGGTCGTTGTTGTACCAGTGGATGTACTGGTGGACCGCGGTGATCAACGCCTCGATGTTCAGGTAACGGACGTGATGGAACGCTTCCTCTTTGAGATGGCCGAAGAAGTTCTCGATCATCGCGTTGTCATGGCAGTTTCCTTTACGTGACATCGACTGCACCGCGCCGCAATTGGCGATCAAGGCCCGCCAGGTCACGTGCTGATACTGAAAGCCTTGATCCGAGTGCACCAACGGTGCCTCGCCGTCGTCGAGCGTGGCGATCGCATCGACGAGCGAGGTGTTGGTCAGCTGCAGGCTCGGCGATATCCCGATCGAGTAGGCGATGATCTGGCGATCGAACAAATCCATCACCGGCGACAGGTACGCCTTCTCGTCACCGACCCGGAACTCGGTGACGTCGGTGACCCACTTCTGATTCGGCTGCGTGGCGGAGAAGTCCCGGTCGAGCAGGTTCTGTGCGACCGCACCGACCTCCCCCTGGTAGGAGACGTAGCGCCGTCTGCGGCGCACCGGGCAGTGCAGCCCGAGCACACGCATCAGCTTCAGTACCGTCTTCTTCGCCACCCGCCAGCCCTTGTTCTTCAGGGTGCGGTGAACAGGGCGGTGCCCGTACCTGTTGTGACTGCCGGAGAACACCGAGGTGATCTCGGCCTTCAACGCTGCATGCTTGTCCGGCCGACCGAGCCGGGACTGGTGATAGAAGAACGTCGAGCGGGCCAGCCCGGCAACATCGAGCAGCACATCAAGGCGATACTGCGCCCTGAGGGAGACGACAGCGGTGACCTTCACCGTCGTTTCTGATCCCTCAAGGCCCTCAATTTTCCCAGGTACGCCACCTGCGTCCGCAGTCGCTCGTTCTCGGCCCGCAACTGCTCGAGTTCGGAAGCATCGGCGGCCGCAGAACCCGGCGGGGCAGGCGGACGACCCCGACGTTTCGAACGCAGACCATCAGCGCCCTCGCTGCGGTAGATCCGCACCCACGGATCGATGATCTTCGCCGACGACAGTCCGTACTCGCGGGCGAGTTCGATTCTGCTCTCCCCGGCCAACACTCGTTGCACCACAGTGAGTTTGAACTCTTGCGAGAACCTCGTCCGGTCCGGTTTCTCTGTCAACGCCGTCCTCCCACGAACCCGCCACCGCTTGTGCAGCTCCGCCGCTGCGCCCTTGCTGACGCTCAGCTTGCCGGCCACCCACACCGAGCCCCGGCCATCCTCGAACAACGCTACCGCCGCCGACCGCTGATCCTCGGTAAGTGAACTACTCGCACGCATACAACTGCTCCCCTCGAGTCGGAACTGAATTTCTCAGTCCAACTTCCGGGGAGCAGTGCACTTCGATGCGCCATTCAAGCAAATTTTACTGCCCCAACGCCGGTGCGAACGTCGTGAACCACGCGTCGTGCAGGTGCTCTTCCCAGAAGTTCCACCAATGCGTGCCGGTGCCCGTGATGCGGACCTCGGGGTTGATGCCTGCTGCGCGGAGTGCGGCGACGTAGGCGCGGCTGCTCAGGCCCGATGCGGTCTCGAGCGGAACCATCTGTGCGAACTTGACCGGATCGAACTGTGCGGACACTGGGTTGACCGTGGGATCGGTCAGCGGCGAACCGGTGCCTGCGGAGACGAAGACTGCGGTGTTGCGCAATGCCGCGGTGTTACGCAGCGGGTCGTTGTAGCGCCACGCGTCGGACGGCCATGCGCCCCACATGTTGCGGGCGTTGCCACCCATTTCGCCGACGGAGACCTGGATGCCCTGGGCGTAGCCGGGGCTGCTGGCCGACGGGTACCCGCTGAACGACGCGACGGCCTTGTAGAAGTCGGGGTGGTGAGCTGCGAGGTTGAGCGCGGAGGTTCCGCTCATCGACAAGCCGGCGATCGCGTTGTTGACGCCGTCGCTGCCGAACTGTGCGGCCATGACCGGCGGAAGCTCCTGCGTCAGGAAGGTTTCCCACTTGACGACGCCCAGCTTGGGATCGGGCTGCTGCCAGTCGGTGTAGAACGTGCCACCGCCTCCGAACGGGATGACGACGTTGACGTGCTTGTCGGCGAAGAACTGCTCGACGTCCGTCTCGATGAGCCAGCCGTTGTTGTCGTCGGGCGCGCGGAGTCCGTCGAGCAGGTAGATCGTCGGGGCCGGGCCTTCGCCTGCTGCCTTCAGAACCTTGACGGGGATGTCCTTGTTCATCGCGTCGGAGTGGACGTAGACGAGCGCGGAGTCCGCCTGTGCGACTCCGGTGCCGAGGAATATCGCACCGAACGCCGCGATCAACACGGTCACGAGTCCCGCCACGAGGCTGGAGCGCAGCCTGCGGAGTGACCCGGGAACACTGCGGGCACGAGTAAGCATCGAGAAGTCCCTTTTCGTCCGATCCGACCGACCTTCGGGAGGCAGGGTAACAGGGAAATAACGCGGGCGCCTCTTCGTCGTCGACGCTGAGCAGGGCTAAGAAATCAGACGATCCACCACGCCGCGTACGGCGGGATCCACAGCGATCCGTCTGAAAAGACGAGTTCGTGCTGCGACAACACCTCACGAGGCTCGGTCAGTCCGAGCTCCCCGAGACGACCAGCAGAGAACGGCCGATGCTCACCTGTGACGTTGAAGAGTCCGACGAAGTTGCCACTCGGATGCCGACGCGCAATCGCGAGCACGCCGTCGTCGACGTCACCGAGCACCTCGACGGGAGCCTCGGCATGCAACATCGGAAGCCCCTTGCGCACAGCGGCGATGCGGGCGATACCGTCGAACACCCGTTGCGCGTCGGAGCCCTCGTCGAACCGCCCGGCACGATCCGCGTCGGTCACACGCGGCCGATGTACCCACCGATTGTCGTCCGAGTGGCCCGGTTCGCTCGACCACAGGGCGTCGCCCGGCGAACCGATTTCGTCGCCACTCCAGACGACGGGAATGCCGCCCCACGCGGCAACGATGGCGTGCGCCAGGAAGATTCGTGCGAATGCACCGTCGGGATCCTTGCGCGACGGCCCGAGCCCCGTCAGCGCTGCCGCGGTTCCACTGATCCTGCGGTCTCCGGTCTCGCGATTGTGCTGGAAGACAAGCCCTTCGGACCACGATCCCTCGAATTCACCGGAGTACCAGTCGGCCAGGAAGTGCCGATGCCCCTCGCCGGTGATGCCCTTGCCCGCCGCGTCACCGTCGTCGATGGCCCAACCGATGTCGTCGTGGCATCGGACGTAGGTAACCCAGGTTCCGCTCGGCGGTGTCGGCGGCAGCGATCCGAGTGCATGACGCGCGAGATCCGCACTGCCGGAGGCCAACATCGACCAGACGTGCACCATCAGACTGTTGTGGTACGCGATGTCGGACACCTTGCCGGTGTGCCGCCCGAGTCCCAGATACGGCAGAAGATCACGTGGACCGACGATCGCCTCCGCCTTGAACAGCGTTGCCGGCGATGCGATTCGAGCCGTCGCACGCAGAGCTTGAGTGATCGCATGCACCTCGGGTTGATTCTGACAATTGGTGCCGAGCCGCTTCCACAGAAACGCGATCGCATCGAGACGCAGCACTTCGACGCCCAGGTTCGCCAGATGGATGACGATGTCGGCGAATTCGAGCAACACTGCCGGGTTGGTCCAGTTCAGATCCCACTGCCACTCGTTGAACGTCGTCCAGACCCATTCACCGAGTTCGTCGTCGAACGTGAAGTTGCCGGGCGCGAAGTCCGGGAACACCTCGGGCAGCGTGGTCTCGAACGCGTCGGGCGTCGCACGATCGGGATAGATGTGGAAGTACTCGCGGTAGGTCGCGTCGCCCGCACACGCCTTCGCGGCCCAGTCATGCTCACGCGCAACGTGATTGAGAACCAGATCGACGACGAGACTGATTCCCTTGCCGCGCAACGTCGTCGCGAGATCGCGTAGGTCGTCGTTCGTTCCGAGATCGGGACGGACGGACCGATAGTCCATGACGGCGTACCCACCGTCGCTGTCGCCGGGCCTCGGATTCAAGAGCGGCATCAGATGGAGGTAGGTCACGCCGAGATCGGTGAGGTGATCGAGCCTGTCCGCCATGCCTTTCAGCGTCTCGCCGTAGCGGTCGACGTAGCAGGCGTACCCGAACATGTCGGGCTGCTGGAACCAGTCGGGCTGCAGCAGACGCCGATCGTCCAGCTGGTGCAGATCGTCAGGGCGATCCACGAAACCCTGCGCGGCGACGGCCACGAGCGCGGCAGCTACCGCGTCGGGATCCGGAAACAGAGTGGTGACGGCGTCGTGCAGATCGGGCCACCAGCGCTCGAGACGGAGTTCGAACGTTGCGCGTCGATGTTCGGGAAGATCCGACAGGATCTCGCGTGCCGCCTCGGGGAGAGCCATGCGTGCATCATGACACGACTGGGTACACACCCGTCATGACCTCAGTGACGAGCATCCTCGACACCGTCCTCGATCGCACCGTCGTCCCCGGCTACACCCGCATCGGCTCCGCGGTCCGCAGCCACTTCTGGCCCGCCGACCCCGTTCCGTTTCCCGCGCCCGTCGACATCGTCGTCACCGGCGCCAGCTCCGGCCTCGGCGCCGCGACGGCATCCCGTTTGGCCCAGCTCGGTGCTCGTGTGCACCTCGTCGGCCGTTCCGTCGAACGCCTCGATCAGTCTGCCGAGAAAATCCGACAGACCGTGCCCGACGCGGACCTCGTCGTGCGTCGGTGCGACGTCGGCGATCTCGATTCGGTTGCCGAGTTCGTGACCACGCTCGCGTCGGAACTCACCGATCTGCATGCCGTCGTCCATTGCGCGGGCGTCATGCCCGACGCCCGCGAACTCACGCCGCAAGGCCACGAAACTGCCTTCGCGACGCATGTGCTCGGCCCCGTTGCGATGACCGTCGGATTACGAGAATTGTTCGACGCCGGATCCCGTGTCGTTTTCGTATCGAGTGGCGGGATGTATCCGGTTCCGTTGCGCACCAGGGACTTCGAGTTCGCCGACGGCAAGTACTCCGGCACCACCGCCTATGCTCGAACCAAGCGTATGCAGGTGGTGGTCACCGAGGAACTGGCCTCGCGGTTGAACGAGGAGAACGATCCCGTCGTGCACAGCATGCACCCAGGATGGGCGTCGACACCCGGTGTGACGGATTCGCTTCCTCTGTTCGACAAGGTCATGAAACCGCTGCTGCGCAGCCCGGCCGACGGTGCCGACACCATCGTCTGGCTCGCCGCGTCGGACGAGGCCCTGACCAGTACCGGCAAGTTCTGGCACGACCGAGCCCAGCGCCCGACGCATTACCCCTCCTGGCGCGGGGACTCGCAGGACGCACGCGACGCACTCTGGTCTACGGTCGTCGAGGCCACCGGGATCGAGCTATGACGTCGCGGTGACGACCCAGACATAGCCGTCGGGATCGGTGAAACTGTCCTCGGACGTGACCGTCGCACCGGCGGCTTTCGCCTTGTCCAGCAGGGGGGCGATGTCGTCCGGCCCGGTGCGGTGTTCGAGAGTCAGGTTCGTGATCACGCCGCTCCCCTCGGCGACTCCCGCGTCTTTCGCCAGAGCCTTGCGCGTCATCAACCCCAGACGATGTGCGCCGTCCGCAGGCGCGAAGTCGATGTATTTGTCCCCGTAGTCCCTGTCGGTCGTCAGGCCGAGCGCTTCGTAGAACGCCTTCGACTTCTTCGGCGATTCGACGCCCAGCAGTGCCGCGATCTCGGTGGGCTTCGGCTCGGCGGCGGCCGGGCCGGTGTCCTTCTTGGTGGGCGCCGCGACCTTCCAGATCGAGCCGTCGGGTGCCTCGAAGACACCGGAGAACGCACCGAAGAGCATCTTTTTCGCGGGCTTCAACACGGTCGCGCCTGCGCGGGCCGCCGCGTCGACGACGGTCTGCACTTCGGTGGGCTGCTCGACGATGTAGGAGACCGTGTAGCCCTGGAACCCCGACGGCTTCTGATCCGCGTCGGCCACCCGGACGACGTCGGGGGCCACAGCGGCTGAGTAGAACCTACGAGCGATCTGAGGATCGTGCGCTCCGAGCGTGATTGCGTCCAGTGACAGTGTCATGCGGATCAGGATAAATCGGGCGGAACGCTGAGTACTTCTCGATTCGTGATCGATGCCGTCACACTGTTGACGTGAAGATCACCGATGCTCAGCGGCGTACCCGACTCGTGACCCGCCAGTTCGCGAATTTCGCGTCGCCGGAGGACGTCGTCTCGTCGTTGTTCGCGCTGCACGCAACCGATCCGGCGTCGGTGTATCTGTCCGTGCTGGCCCGCGCTCGGTCGCTGACGGTCGAGGACGTGCGCGCCGCGATGTACGACAGGCGTTCGCTCGTCCGGATCATGGCCATGCGTCGCACGTTGTTCGTTGTCGCGCACGACGATGTCCCGACGGTCCATGCCGCCGCAAGCCTCGGCGTCGCACGGACGATGCGTGCCCGCTTGATCAAAGAGGTGTCGACGCTGCCGACCGAGCCGGTTATCGACGACGTCGCCGCGTGGCTCGCGCAGACAGAAGAAGAGACGATGACCCATCTACGGGCCGTCGGATCCGCGACCGGCGCCGAATTGTCCTCTGCCGTCACACTGTTGAAGACAGCGATCCTGCCGACGACCGACAAGTCGTACGACGTCAAGCGGTACGTCACCTCACAGGTTCTGGTGATGATGGCTGCGGAGGGCAAGATGGTTCGCGTCGAGCCCCGGGGTGCGTGGACGTCACGTCGGCACGCGTGGGCGCCGATCGACGAGTGGTGGCCGGGCGGAATTCCCGACGCCGACGAGGCTTCGAGTCGTCGGGATCTGGTGTCGCGGTGGCTCGAGGTCTTCGGACCCGCAACGTTCGACGACATCCAATGGTGGACTGGCTGGAACAAGACGCAGACCCGCAATGCCATCGCCGGCATCGATACCGTGGATGTTTCCCTGGAGGCTGGTGACGGAATCATGTTGCCTTCCAGCACTTTCGATGGTTCCGCACGCGGGGTGATGCTGCTGCCCGCGTTGGACCCGACACCGATGGGCTGGAAGCACCGCGACTGGTATCTCGGCGAGTACAGGAAGCCGCTGTTCGACAATTTCGGCAACATCGGCCCGACGATCTGGTCCGACGGCCGCATTGTCGGAGGGTGGGCGGTGTCGCCGTCGGGCGAGGTGGTGACGGAGTTGTTCGAGGACAGCGATACTCGCGCCGTCGCCGCGGAGGCCGGGCGTATCACCGACCTGCTCGACGGGGCCGCGATCGTCCCGACCTTCCCGACGCCGCTGGAGAAGCGCTTGCGCGGCAAGAAATGACGACGCACCGGGACTGACTGCACGTTATGTCCCGAAATCGACGGGATCCCGCCTGTAATGTGCAACGAGTAGCGTTCGTAGACTTCGATATTCGATCCGGTCGAACGCTGCCACGTCCTCTCGAACACGCCGCAGTCCCTGAGCCTTCCCTCTACTGGCCCCAGAACCCGCACTGGTGGGCGTCGGCATAGTTGCCCACGGTCGAGTCTGGGTTACCGAACTCCCAGACGGGGCCCGACGCGTCGGATGTGCGTGGCCAGCCTGGATCGCCCGTGTGCGCGAACTTCGACCACGCGTCGATCATGTTGTCCGACAATTCTTTCTGGCCCGGCTGTGTCAAGAAGTCGTGGCCTCCCAGATCGAACGTGTACGGCAGGTCCGACGCGTGTGCTGCGCCCGGCGGCAATCCCGTCGCGGCTATTCCGCTGACGTCGGGGGCGGTGGCGTCGGCGAATTCGTACGTCCAGACGTCGGCGCTCTCGGCGAGTCGCGATGCGTTGCGGAGCGTCGGGCAAGACCACGCGGAGTCGGTGACCACCGTGGACCACGCGAGGGCAGCATTGTCGAAAGAGCTTCGTGGATAACGTTGTTCGACCTCCTGGGCTCGCGGTCCGAACGCTGCGGCGATGAGATCCGAGTAGTTCTCGTCGGTGACGGCAGCCGGGTCGGCCAGTAGCGCTCCGCCGATGAACGCGCGATGTTCGTCGGCGGTGCCGCCCATGATGACCGGCACGTCGGTCGTCGTTGTCGCGGGGTCGCCCGGGAGCAGTTCAGTGCCGTACGCGAGGCCGTTGCCGAACGCGCTTCCCTGTTCCACCAGGGTGCCGACGGGCATGTTGCGCAGACACTGCAGCGTGTCCCCGGTGCAGTTCAGGGACGCCGCAATGCCGACACCGGTCTGCTCGGACTCGTCGAGCGTCGTGTATGGCCTGATCTCGGGCAGGCCTGGGTAGAGTGCGCCGGCAGGCCAGTCGACCTCGCACGATCCCGACATGATGATGGCCTTGTCGACGAGACCTTCCGTCTCCGGCGATCCCAACGCTGCACACGTCGAGAAACCGCCGGCGGATTCGCCCATCAACGTCACGTTGTCGGGGTCGCCGCCGAACGCTTCGGCGTTGTCGTTGGCCCACCGGAGTCCGGCGAGTTGATCTGCGAGACCGAAGTTTCCGGATCCTTCGAGGCCGGGCAGGCCGAGGTACCCGAACATTCCGAGTCGATAGTTCACGGTCACGACGATCACGTTGCCCTGCTCGGCGAAGCGCTTCGCGTCGTAGTCCGATCCGGCTCCCTGCGTGTAGCCGCCGCCGTGCCACCAGACGACCACGGGAAGTTTGCCGGACGGCTCTCGTGGGGTCGTCACGTCGAGGAACAAGCAGTCTTCGTCGGTCGACGGTTGACCGCCGGAAGCGTTTTGGGGACAACGGTTTCCGGATTCTGTGGCATCGAGCGTCTCGTCGGTGTCGGCGACGGGCTGCGGGAGCGTCCATCGTTTGTCACCCGTCGGCGGTTCGGCATATCGGACGCCGAGGAACTGGCGCGTCTCGCCGACGGTCTTGCCGTGGAGCGTTCCGGTGGTGGAATCGACGTCGTCTTGGGTCGTACTGTCGGTGGTCGTCGAACATGCCGCGATAAGGAGCAGGCATGCGAATACCGTCCAGATCTTCTTCATCGGTTCTCCAGTCGAGTTGCAGCCAGTACGGTGTGCAGCACTTCCTCGATGAGCGAGTGCGTATCCGAGCCTGCCGCAACACGTTTCAGGGCTGCGTCGAGGATGGACCGTATGACGACGGCCATCAGCTCGGTATCCATCGGCCGGAACTGGCCGACATCTATCCCCCTGCTCAAGATCATGTCGACCTCGAGCATTTCCGACGCGTGTTCGCCGCTCGTCGCGCGAGGTGTGTGTCCCGACGCGAAGATCGACGCCAGCGAGCTCATATGGCGTGGATAATTCGCGTAGAACTCGATGCTCCCGGTGATGAAGTGCGCCAACGCATCTCGCGGGGTAGTCGCATCGGTCACGGCTGGGCCGACTTGCTCAGCGGCTACGGAGTACACCTCGGCGACGACGGCATCGAGCAGGCCGTCGCGACTGCCGAAGTGATACGTCAGCACTCCCCTACTGACTCCGGCGCGCTCGGCCACCTTGTTCAGCGACGCCTTCTCGGCCCCGACTTCTGCGATGACGTCGATCGCCACACCCACCAACTGGGTGCGGCGCGCGGACTGGATGAACGTGGGTGTCTCACGTTCTACCCGTGGCGACGGCATGTGCCCGACGCTAACAGGGTTGACCAATTTTTCCCAGGGGTGGGAAATTCCTCGGCGGCGAAATTTAACCTCCTGTTGTGCGGTTCAGCTGGGTTTTTCCGCGCAATCGGAGGTTGGATTTCCGACGCTCGGATCAGCGGGCCGCGCAGAACTCCGGATCATCTGTACACGTCACACCAGTGCGCGACGCGGATGATCCTGACGACGATGCGGTCGTCGAAGATTTGATAGATCACGCGGAATTGACCTCGACGCGCCGAGTAGTTGCCCGCGAGCCTGTCACGCAGAGGCTTGCCGACGCAGTACGGATTCTCGGCTAGCGGTCCTCTGATGAATTCCCAGCATGCGGCAGCAACCGATTCGGGAAGCGTGTCGACGAGCGCTCTCCTCGCTGCGCCCGTCAGTTCGATTCGGTAGGTCACTGCGGTAGGCGACCAGCGGCTCGCATCTCGTCAGTTACCTGCTCCAGGCTGTACACGTCACCTTGTGCGGCCTCGGATTCCGATTCGCGAAGGGCTTGGGTCAACTCTTGATCGCTGAGGATCGAGAGTGTCTCCATGATCGAGTCGAAGTCGTCGGCACTGAGGAGCACTGCGGCGCGTCGACCCTGCCGAGTGACTTCGACGCGCTGATGGGTGCGAACAGCTTCGTCCACCAGCTTGGACAGCTGAGCTCTCACCTCGGCCAGCGGCAGCGTCGTCATGTACAGAATTCTAGCGTTCGGCGGGGTTAGTTACTGAACAACGGTAGGCAACTTGCTACTGGCTGCACATTATCGGCTGAAACTGACGGGATCCCGCCCGTCCGATCCAGTAATGTGCAGCGAATCCCGTCCGACGGCCTAGACGTTGAAGCGGAACTCCACGACATCCCCGTCGACCATGATGTAGTCCTTGCCCTCCATGCGCACCTTGCCCGCGGCCTTGGCGGCCGCCATGGAGCCTGCGTCGATGAGGTCGTCGAAGCTGACGATTTCGGCCTTGATGAAGCCACGCTCGAAGTCGGTGTGGATGACGCCCGCGGCCTGGGGTGCGGTGTCGCCCTGGTGAATCGTCCACGCGCGCGCCTCTTTCGGGCCCGCGGTGAGGTAGGTCTGCAGGCCCAGGGTGTGGAAGCCGGCGCGGGCCAAGGCGTCGAGACCCGGCTCTGTTTGCCCGACGCTCTCCAACAATTCCGCAGCCGATTCGGCGTCGAGTTCGAGCAGTTCCGACTCGATCTTGGCGTCCAGGAACACGGCATCGGCGGGCGCGACGGACTTGGCCAGCTCCGCGACCTTGACGTCGTCGGTCAGGATCGATTCGTCGGCGTTGAAGACGTAGAGGAACGGCTTCGTCGTCAGTAACTGGAATTCTTTGAGCAGCTCGAAGTCCAGCTTGTCCTTCGCCGAGAACAGGGTCTTGCCTTCGTTGAGCACGGCCTGTGCGGCGATCGCGGCGTCGAGTGCGGGTTTGCGGTCCTTCTTGATCCGCGCTTCCTTCTCGACGCGCGGGATGGCCTTCTCGAGCGTCTGCAGGTCTGCGATCGCGAGCTCGGTCTCGATGACCTCGATGTCGGCCGAGGGGTCGACGCGGCCGTCGACGTGCACGACGTCGTCGTCGGCGAAGACACGCACGACCTGGCAGATGGCGTCGGCTTCACGAATGTTCGCGAGGAACTTGTTGCCGAGGCCTGCGCCCTCGGACGCGCCCTTGACGATGCCGGCGATGTCGACGAACGACACCAGCGCGGGTACTTCCTTCTCGGAACTGAACACCTCGGCCAGCTTCCCGAGCCGCGGGTCGGGTAGCGGAACGACGCCGACGTTGGGCTCGATGGTCGCGAACGGGTAGTTCGCGGCCAGCACGTCGTTCTTGGTCAGCGCGTTGAAGAGGGTGGACTTGCCGACGTTGGGCAGTCCGACGATTCCGAGGGTGAGGCTCACGGTCTATGGAGTCTACTTCGCCTATCCGACCAGCCCCGCCAGCGCCCGCCCAGCATCCAGACTCGACGTGCCCAGCGGTGCGAGGACGACGTGATCGGCCCCGGCGTCCAGGTGCTCCTGTACGCGTCGGGCAATGTCGTCGACGCTCCCCCACGCGACGACGGCGTCGACCAGATTGTCGCTGAGACTGTCGACGTCCGCGCTGGTGAAACCCATCCGCAGGAAATTCTGCCGGTACCCGCCGACCGTTGCGAGAAACGACAGCGGTTCGCGAGCGGCTGCGCGGGCCTCGGCAGGATCGTCCTCCAGTACGACGAACTGATCGATCGCGAGAACCGCGTCGCCGAGAATCCCACGAGCCTCGGCTGTATAGGACGGCGTCACGAGCAGCGCGACGGCACCTGCCGCCCGATCCCGCGCCACCTCGAGCTTCTTCGGACCGAGTGCCGCGAGCAGAATCTTGTCGGCGGGAACGCGCAGCGCGTCGAGATAGCCGTTCAGAGCTTTCAGCGGCCTGGCCGCCTGGGGCCCACCCAAACCGACAACGAATCTGCCCGACGCGGCCAGCTCGTCGTACAGAGTGCTTGTCTCTTCCGGCCCGAAGACGTCGACCGGGATGATGCCGGGGACGATCCGAGCCGACGCCGTCGCGTCGACCAGATCCGCGAGCCGCCCGAGCCGGTCGATCCGACCACCGGGCAACCACAGTGACGTGTAGCCGAGCGACTCCAGTTCGCAGGCAACGTCGAGGTACGAATGGCCGACGTCGATGGCGATGCCGACCCTGCCGAGACCGAGTGTGTCCATGGGCTCGACGCTAAAACCTCGAGCATCGTTCAGGTCAAGCCATGTGCACGAAAATACATAGCCCACTATGTATTTTCGTGCACATGGGCGAAGCCCCTACCAACTGTTGCTGGCACCCGCGAGAGCAATGAGGAGCACGACGTAGAACCCGACGAACACCACCATGAACGCGACCCAGATCCACAACGCGATCTGACCGAGCTTCTTCGCCCTGTCCGACGCGTACTGTGCGCCTTGGAAATCGCCCATCGCCCACCTGGGATAGACGTTCGAGCTGTGTGTGAAGGCGGAGAACGCGAGGGGCCAGAAGAAGAGCACCGCCGCCACCGCCCAACCGGCATTCGTCGGTGGGGGCGGTGGCGGCGTGTACTGAGGGTAGGACTGGCTCGGGTAGGACTGGCTCTGGTCCGTCATGGACGGCACTGTATTACGCCGTACCGCGATTGTCTTCTGCTTCGTTGCGGCCTCACCCCACGTGCACGAAAATACATAGCCCCCTATGTATTTTCGTGCACGTGCTGGGCAGCAGCCTCGACCGCATCCCAGTCCTCACGCGCGAGAACGTCGGCCGGTGTGATCCACGACCCACCGACGCAGCCGACGTTCGGCAGCGCCAGATACGACGACGCCGACGCGGCGGTGATGCCGCCCGTCGGGCAGAAGCGCGCTGCGGGCACGGGCGAGTGGATCGACTTCAGGAAGTTCGCGCCGCCGGAGGCTTCGGCGGGGAAGAACTTGAGCTCGGTGTAGCCGGCTTCGAGCAGCGTCAACACCTCGGACACCGTTGCCGCCCCGGGCAGGTGGGGTAGGCCGGTGTCGCGCATGGCCGCCGTCAGGGTCGGCGTACTTCCGGGTGAGACCAGGAACTGTGCGCCTGCATCGAGGGCCTGCTTGGCCTGGCCAGGAGTGACGATGGTGCCTGCGCCGAGCAGGATGTCGGGGACCTCGGCCGCGATACGTTCGATCGCGTCGAGAGCGACCGGGGTCCGCAGCGTCAGCTCTATGACGGGCAGGCCGCCGGCCACGAGCGCCTTGGCCACCGGAACCGCATGGTCGAGGTTCTCGATGACGACGACGGGAATGACAGGGACGCGGTCGAGCAGGGATTCGGACATGATCTCTTTCTTGTCGGTGGGAACGGTTTCAGCGCATCACGAACATCGCGCCCTCGTCGGCAGGCCCGACGAGCGCTCGCATTCCGGAGAACAGGTCGCGGCCGGTGCCTGCCCATTCGTCGTTCGTCGGTGGACGTCCGGTGATCGGCCGAGCTTCGAACGCGGGCATGGTGACGTCGATCGACAGTGTGCCTGTGGTCGAGTCGAGCGTGATCATGTCACCGTCGCGAATCTTCGCGATCGGTCCGCCGTTCGCAGCCTCGGGCGTCAGATGTATTGCGGCAGGCACCTTTCCGGATGCGCCGGACATGCGACCGTCCGTGATCAGCGCGACGCGGTAGCCGCGGTCCTGGAGGACGCCGAGTGCGGGGGTGAGCTTGTGCAGCTCGGGCATGCCGTTCGCCTTCGGCCCTTGGTATCGGAGGACGGCGACGAAGTCCCCCTCGAGCCGGCCTGCCTCGAAGGCTGCCAAGAAGTCGAGTTGGTCGTCGAACACGCGCGCCGGCGCGGTGACCACACGATGCTCTGCGGCAACGGCGGAGGTCTTGACGACGCACTTTCCGAGCGGGCCGGTCAGCATCTTCAAGCCGCCGTCGGCACTGAAGGGCTCGTCGGCTCCGCGAAGGACACTGTCGTCGTGGCTCATTCGGGTGCCGTCGTGCCACATGACGCCGTCGCCGTCGAGCTTCGGTTCCTGCGTGTACCGGCGCAATCCCGGTCCAACAATAGTTTTGACGTCGTCGTGCATCAGGCCCGCGTCGAGCAGGGACGAGATGGTGAAACCGAGCCCACCGGCGGCGTGGAAGTGGTTCACGTCCGCTTGACCGTTCGGGTAGATCCGCGCCATGAGCGGCACCACCGCGGACAGATCCGACAGATCCTGCCACGTCAGCGTGAGTCCGGCCGCACGGGCGATGGCGACGAGATGCATCGTGTGGTTCGTCGAACCGCCGGTTGCGAGCAGCGCGACGCAGCCGTTGACGATCGCCTTCTCGTCGACTATTTCACCGACAGGGGTGAAGTTGTCGCCCAGGGCGGTGAGCCCGGTGGCGACACGGCCCGCTTCGCGAGTCAGCGCGTCGCGCAACGGTGTTCCGGGGTTGACGAACGACGACCCGGGCAGATGCAGGCCCATGACCTCCATGAGCAGCTGGTTGGAATTGGCGGTTCCGAAGAACGTGCACGTGCCACTGCCGTGGTACGACGCGGCCTCGGCGTCGAGCAGGACATCGCGTCCCACCTTGCCCTCGGCGTAGAGCTGACGCGCTTTGGCCTTCTCGCCGTTGGGAAGTCCCGACGTCATGGGTCCCGCAGGCACGAACACCGCGGGCAGATGACCGAAACTCAATGCGCCGATGAGCATTCCTGGAACGATCTTGTCGCACACCCCGAGCATCAGGGTGGCGTCGAACATGTCGTGGGACAACGCAATTGCCGTCGACATGGCGATGACGTCGCGGCTGAACAACGACAGTTCCATGCCGTCGCGGCCCTGAGTGATGCCGTCGCACATCGCAGGAACTCCCCCGGCGAACTGGGCGATTCCGCCCGCGTCGATCACGGCTTTCTTCAGCGCTGCGGGGTAGGTCTCGAAGGGCTTGTGGGCGGAGAGCATGTCGTTGTAGGCCGAGACGATCGCGATGTTCGGCTTGACCATGCCGCGCAGCGCTTTCTTGTCGGCAGGTCCGGAGGCGGCGAATCCGTGGGCGATGTTGGCGCACGCGAGTCGGCCGCGCGCGGGTCCGCGGTCACCTGCCGAGGCGATGCGATCGAGGTAGGCGGTGCGCTCGGCGGTGCTTCGGCTCGCGATGCGGTCGGTGACCTGGCGCAGGACCGGGTGGATGGTGTCCATATGGCTTCTCCCTGTTCGGTCTTTCACGATTCAGAGTAGAGCCACTTACGCAGATCGACAACTCAACTTATGTTTTTCAAAGTTGTAAGTGGCCGTTTTTAGGTTGTTGCTGCAACTGTTGCAAATTGGTTGAATGGCGTATATGCGATCGTCACGTCCGAGTGCTCCCCCTGCCACTGCAGGTGAGGTCTTCGCGCTCGTTCGCGACGGCGCCGCCGACACGAGGACCGAACTCGGCAAACTCACCGGGCTGTCCCGATCGGCTGTCGCGTCCCGCGTCGCGGCCCTGACCGCGCTCGGACTCGTCGTCGAAACCGAGGACACTCAGTCCACCGGTGGAAGACCGCCTGCGCGACTGTCTTTCGACGTCGACGCAGGCATCGTTCTCGCGGCGGCCATCGGGCGAAGCCGCTCGCAGTTGGGCGTGTTCGGCCTCGGCGGCGAATTCCTGGCGAGCGACACCGTCGATCAGGAGATCGGCGTCGGGCCGAACGAGCTGATGCCGCAGATCACCAAACGCCTCGAAGCACTGATTCACGACGTCGGACGCGCGGACTCCCGCATTCTCGGCGTCGGCCTGTCGATCCCGGGCACCGCGGACACCGCCCGAGGCTGCAGCCTCGATTCGCCGATCATGCACGGCTGGGACGGGGTCCCGCTGGCGCCGTACTTCGCGGATACGGCGTCGGCCCCGGTCTTTCTCGACAACGACGCCAACGCGATGGTCCTGGCCGAACGCCGCGACAACCGCGACCACTTCCAGAATGCACTTCTGGTGAAGGCGTCGACCGGCCTCGGTGCGGGCATCGTCGCAGGAGGCGTGTTGCAACGCGGATCGTTGGGCGCTGCAGGCGAATTCGGCCACACCAAGACCGCAGCGGCCGCAGGCGTCGCATGCCGATGCGGCGACAGTGGGTGCCTCGAAGCCATCGCAGGCGGCTGGGCGATCGTCCGCGCGCTGCAGAACCAAGGCCGCGACGTCGGGCACATTCGTGGCGTCGTCGACCTCGCCGTCAGCGGCGACCCCGAAGCACGACGCCTCATCCGCGACAGCGGCAGGCAGATCGGCGAGACTCTCGCAGGCGCGGTCAACCTGCTCAATCCCGAGGTACTCGTCGTCGGCGGCGACATGGCCAAGGCCTACGACATCTTCGTCGCCGGCCTCCGCGAGACCGTCTACGGCAACGCCACGGCACTCGCCACGCGCGCCCTCACCATCCAGGCGACGACGCACGGCGACTTCTCTGGTGTGATCGGCAGTGCGGCAATGGTATTGGACCACGTACTGAGCGCCCGCGCCGTCGACGACGCACTCGGCGGCTGACGGTAGTTCGCACTCCGAACCATTCGGCGCACAGTCGCTACCACCCGGCGCACGAGCCCATGCCCCTCCGAGGACCTGTCGGACCCCAGGTTTACAGTGAGCTCGATCACATTCACGCCTGCGAGGAGCCCCTTCGAATGACAGCGAGCGCGACGACAAGCCCGCATATCGAGCTTCTGAAAACCGATGACGATCTGCCTCCGGTCGGAGTAGTCGACAAGAGTCCGATGACTGCCGCCAAACGAGTCCTGTTCGTGCTCATCGGACTGCTCGGCGGCGTTGCGTGGACGATCGTCGCCATCGTCCGCGGTGAGAATCCCAACGCCGTATGGTTCGTCATCGCCGCGGTGTGCACGTACGTCATCGCGTTCCGGTTCTATGCCCGGCTCATCGAGAACAAGATCGTGCATCCGCGCGACGACCGTGCCACTCCCGCCGAGATCCTGGAGAACGGCAAGGACTACATGCCGACGGATCGTCGGGTGCTGTTCGGCCATCATTTCGCCGCGATCGCAGGCGCCGGACCCCTCGTCGGGCCGGTCCTCGCAGCTCAGATGGGCTACCTTCCCGGCACGATGTGGATCATCATCGGCGTCGTCTTCGCCGGTGCGGTCCAGGATTTCCTGGTCCTGTGGATTTCGACGCGCCGGCGCGGCCGCAGCCTCGGTCAGATGGCGCGAGACGAGCTCGGTGTCGTCGGCGGCATCGCCGCCCTGATCGGCGTCTTCGTCATCATGATCATCATCATCGCGGTGCTGGCCCTCGTCGTCGTCAACGCGCTCGCCGAGAGCCCGTGGGGCGTGTTCTCGATCGCGCTCACCATTCCGATCGCACTGTTCATGGGCGTCTACCTGCGCTACCTGCGTCCGGGCAAGGTGTCCGAGGTGTCCATCATCGGCGTCGCGCTCCTGCTCTTCGCCATCGTCGCCGGTGGCTGGGTCGCCGAAACCGAGTGGGGCACCGATTGGTTCACGCTCTCCAAGGTCACCGTCGCGTGGTGCCTCATCGCATACGGTCTCGCCGCCTCGATCCTTCCCGTCTGGCTGCTGCTGGCACCGCGCGACTACCTGTCGACGTTCATGAAGATCGGCACGATCGCGCTGCTGGCCATCGGCATCCTCATCGCCCGCCCCGAGATCCAGATGCCTGCGATGACGTCGTTCGCCACCGAAGGCAACGGTCCCGCGTTCTCCGGCTCGCTGTTCCCGTTCCTGTTTATCACCATCGCCTGTGGTGCGCTCTCCGGTTTCCACGCTCTGATCAGCTCCGGCACCACGCCGAAGCTGCTCGAGAAGGAGAAGCAGATGCGCATGATCGGTTACGGCGGCATGCTCACCGAGTCCTTCGTCGCGATCATGGCCCTCGTCACCGCGTGTGTCCTCGACCAGCACATCTACTTCGCGCTGAACGCCCCCGCGACACTGACCGGCGGCACCCCCGAAACCGCAGCCGACTACGTCAACGGCCTCCCCCTCAGCGGCGGTGACATCACGGCCGCGGAACTCAGCCAGGCAGCTGCCGATGTCGGCGAGGAATCGATCATCTCCCGCACGGGCGGTGCGCCGACGTTGGCGTTCGGCATGTCCGAGGTACTGCATCAAGTGTTCGGCGGTGAGAGTCTCAAGTCGTTCTGGTACCACTTCGCGATCATGTTCGAGGCGCTGTTCATCCTCACGACGGTCGACGCGGGCACTCGCGTCGCGCGATTCATGTTGTCCGACAGCATCGGTAACCTGCCCGGCAAGTCGGCCAAGAAGTTCAAGGACCCGTCGTGGCGTCCCGGCGCGTGGCTCTGCTCGTTCGTCGTCGTCGCAGCATGGGGCGCGATTCTGCTCATGGGCGTCACCGATCCACTCGGCGGCATCAACACGCTCTTCCCGCTGTTCGGTATCGCGAACCAGTTGCTCGCCGCGATCGCACTGACCGTGGTCCTGACGATCGTCATGAAACGCCGCCTGTTCAAATGGGCGTGGATCCCCGGGCTTCCGCTGGTATGGGACCTGATCGTCACGATGACCGCGTCGTACCAGAAGATCTTCTCTTCCGTCCCGGCCATCGGCTACTGGGCGCAGCACTCGCAGTTCGTCGATGCGAAGAACGAGGGACTCACCGAGTTCGGAAGCGCCAAGACCCCCGAGGCAATCGACGCCGTCATTCGCAACACCTTCATTCAGGGCACGTTGTCGATCGTGTTCGCGGTACTGGTTCTCATCGTTGCTGTCGCCGGCCTTCTCGTGTGCATCAAAGCTGTTCGCGTGCAAGACTTCCCGGACAGCGAGGAACCCGCCGTACCGTCGAAGATCTTCGGTCCCTCCGGATTCATCCCGACCGCAGCCGAGAAGGAGATCCAGAAGGACTGGGACAAACTGATCGCCGACGGCACGGTCCGTGCCCCTGGCGCCGCGCACACGGGGCACCACTGACATGCGTGGCCTCTGGTGGTGGATCACATCGGTCATGGGCGACCGCGACTACGAGCGGTATCTCGCGCACATGCGTCGTGTGCATCCCGGTGAGCCGGTTCCGTCGGAGCGTCAGTACTGGCGGGAGCGCTACGCCGAAGCCGACGCCAACCCGGGTGCCCGGTGTTGCTGACACGCATGGCTAGGTTCATTCCGCTGGCTCCACTCACCCGGATGGCTGATTTCCGCTAGCGCCACCGGGTGTGCCGGTGACACAGTGGAACCCATGGAGCTGGAACCCATGGAGCTCGACTTCGACCGTTGCTACCGAGCAGTGTCGGCACGCGACACCCGATTCGACGGGCAGTTCTTCACGGCCGTGCGCACGACGGGCATCTACTGCCGCCCGTCGTGCCCGGCCACGACCCCCAAAGCGAAGAACGTGCAGTTCGTGCCGACGGCCGCCGCCGCACAGCAAGCCGGTTTTCGTGCGTGCCGACGCTGCCAGCCCGACGCCACACCCGGCTCACCTCGCTGGAACGTCCGTTCCGATCTGACGTCACGGGCCATGCGGTTGATCTCCGACGGCGCCGTCGAACGCGGCGGAGTCGACGCCGTCGCCGACGCGCTCGGCTACTCGACCCGACAGTTGACGCGGGTGCTCACCGCCGAGATCGGCGCCGGACCGCTCGCTCTGGCCCGCGCCCATCGTGCCCACACCGCACGAACCCTGATCCAGACGACTCCGATGTCGATGACGGACATCGCCTTCGCCGCGGGATTTTCGAGCGTCCGTCAGTTCAACGACACTGTCCGCGAGGTGTTCGCCGTCAGCCCGACGGTGCTGCGCACCGAAGCCGAGAAGCGAAACGTGTTGCCGAGCAACGGAACCGTGACTCTCCGCTTGCCGTACCGACAGCCCTTGGACAAGACGTGGCTCGACTGGTTCCTGAAAGCCCACGTCGTAGCCGGTATCGAATCATGGAGCGACGGCCTGTATCGCAGATCGCTGCGTCTGCCGCACGGCTACGGCGTCGTCGGCCTGCGGATCGAGGACGGATACGTCGACACGACGCTCGGACTGCAGGACATGCGTGACCTCTCCCCTGCCGTCGCGCGAATCCGGCATCTACTCGACCTCGACGCCGACCCGGACGCCGTCGACGCAGCACTCGCCGAGGATCCCTTGCTGCTTCCCCACGTGACCGCGCGGCCGGGCCTTCGCGCGCCCGGATGCGCCGACGGCCCGGAACTGTTGCTGCGCACCATGATCGGACAACAGATCTCGTTGCGCGCCGCTGCCACCCACACAGCTCGCCTCGTCGAGGCGCTGGGCACGCCGATCGAGGATCCGACGGGCGGCACCGTCACACGCCTGTTCCCCGGCGCCGACGTCGTCGCCGAACGTGGGCACGAGGTTCTCAGCGGCCCGAAATCCCGAGTCCAGGCCGTCATCGGAGTCGCCGACGCGGTGGCGTCGGGCAAGATCGTTCTTCATCCCGCCAGAGACGGCGCCGAACTGGAGCGAGAACTGCTCGCGCTGAAGGGAATCGGTCCGTGGACGGCGCGCTATGTCGTCATGCGGCTGCTCGCCGATCCCGATGTACTGCTGGACACCGACCTCGTCGTGCGTCAGGGCGCGGACGCACTCGGTGTGCCGCTGAAGAATTCGCAACGCTGGGCACCCTGGCGCTCGTACGTCTCCATGCATCTCTGGAACGTCGCACTCGAAAGAAGAGGACTATGAACGCACTCTCCGCCACCACCGACACGCCGATCGGACCGTTCACCACCATCGTCGACGACCATGGCAGCGTCCTGGCATCGGGATGGACCGGCACGATCGACGACCTGACACCGCTGATCCATCGATCGCTGCGTCCCACCGAGATCCGACCGGCACGCACGCTCGGAAGCGTCACGAAGGCCGTCGACGATTATCACCGCGGTGATCTCACCGCCATCGACGACGTCCCCGTCGCCCAGCAATCCGGTGAATTCCTCGTGCACGCCTGGAAAATCCTTCGAACCGTTCCTGCTGGTTCGCCGGTGACGTATTCGGAGTTCGCCGCGATGTCGGGCCGACCCGCCGCCATTCGAGGAGCGGCTTCGGCCTGTGCACGCAACGCTGCCGCGCTGTTCGTCCCGTGTCATCGGGTGTTTCGCATCGGCGGTGCGCTGGGCGGGTTCCGGTGGGGGCTGCCGGCGAAGGAGTGGCTGCTCGCCCACGAGCAGGGTTGACCGGCGCATCGGGCGGGTAGTTGGCTCTCCGATGACGTTAGAGTCACTCGGGTAACGCCAGTGACAGCCGGAGAAAAGGACTTACCGACGTGACGGAACACGCAGTACCCAAGGCAGCGTCCGAGGGAAGGTCCGGGCGCGATCGGGGCGATCTCATCGGCGTCGGCGGAATGTGGCTGGCGAAATGGTCGCTGATTCTCGTGTCCGTCGCCGCGGGCGCCTGGGTTCTCGGTTGGCTCATCTCGGCACTGTGGGTCGTCATTCTTCCGGCACTGCTGGCGATCATCGTCGCGACGGTTCTGTGGCCGCCCACCAAGTGGATGATGCGTGTCGGCTTCCCGGCCGCGCTCGCCGCGACGCTGTCGCTGGTCACCTTCTTCCTCGTCATCGGCGGCATCATCACGTTGATCGTGCCGTCCGTCGTCGACTCCGCGCCGGAACTCGTCGACAAGGCGTCCGAAGGTGTGTCGCAGGTACAGGACTGGCTCAAGGGCCCGCCGATCAACCTGCAGGACGAACAGATCGACAACGCCGTCTCGGCGATCACGTCGCGGCTGCAAGAGAGCGGCACGGCCATCGCGTCCGGCGTGTTCACCGGCGTCTCCGCAGCCGGTTCGATCCTCGTCACGCTCGCACTGGTCCTGGTCCTGACGTTCTTCTTCGTCAAGGACGGCCTGAAGTTCATCCCGTGGCTGCACGGCTTCGCCGGTGGCCGCGCAGGACGCCACCTCGCCGAAATCCTGGCTCGCATGTGGGCCACGCTCGGCGGCTTCATCCGCACGCAGGCGATCGTGAGCCTCATCGACGCGTTCTTCATCGGACTCGGGCTCATCATCCTCGGCGTGCCCCTTGCACTGGTTCTCGCCACCATCACGTTCCTCGGCGGTTTCATCCCGATCGTCGGTGCCTTCGTCGCCGGTGCCCTCGCCGTTCTCGTGGCGCTGGTCGCGAACGGGCCGACGACCGCACTGATCGTGCTGATCATCATCATTGCCGTGCAGCAGCTCGAAGGAAACGTGCTGCAACCGATTCTGCAGAGCCGCAGCATGAACCTGCACCCGGCGATCGTGCTGCTCGCCGTCACCGGCGGCGGATCGGTGTTCGGCATCATCGGAGCCTTCCTCGCGGTTCCCGCCGCCGCCGTTGCCGCAGTGTTGATCCGCTACGTCTCGGAGCAGATCGACGCACGATCCGTCGAGGCCGACAGGGACCAACTCGAAGACGAAGCTCCGGACACCGAAGAGCTGGTCACCGACGAAGACGGCAACAACAAGGACGCTGCGGTCGAGAAGAAGTAGTCACGACGCCGCGTGGAGGCGGATCCGCGATCCGTCTCTCTCGCGGACGACGTGCAGTCTGCTCGGAATGCGTTGGCGCATCTCGTCGACGTGGCTGACGATGCCGACGACACGCCCGCCTGCGCGTAGCTCGTCGAGCACACCCATGACGGATTCGAGTGTCTCGGCGTCGAGCGTTCCGAAACCCTCGTCGATGAACATCGTGTCGAGCACAACCCCTCCCGATTCGGCGGCGACCACGTCCGCCAGACCGAGGGCCAGCGCGAGCGACGCCAGGAACGATTCGCCACCGGACAGAGTCTTCGCGGATCGAACGACGCCGGTGTAGTCGTCACGGATGTCGAGGCCCAATCCGCCTCGACGACCGCGCGATTCGGCTTCGTCGGAGTGAACGAACTCGTACCGCCCGCCCGACATTCGGTGCAGCCGAATCGATGCCGACTCGGCGACGTCCTCGAGTCTCGATGCCAGCACGTACGACCGCAGCGACATCTTGCGCGCATTCTGCCCCCGGCCGGCGACGACGTCGGCGAGCGCTGCGAGTTCGTCGTGCTTGGCCTGCATCGGCGCCGCGCGATCCACGGCAGCCCACAACTGGGCCGTCAACTCCTCGACCTGTTCGGTCCTGCGCTTGCACTCGGCGTGTGTCGCGACGGCTGCATCCAGTTCCTCCGCAGCACGGGCGACCGCTGCGCGCGCCGGTTCGGTGTCGACGGCGTCGGTCCCCACGACCGCTGCGATCGCAGGCTCGGCGAGGACCTGTTCGGCGTGTGCGCGAACGTCGTTGGCTGCGGCGAGGTGTTTCTCGATCTCCGTCGCCCGACGCGCAGGCACGACGGCACGTGCTGCTTCCTCCGCCGACGCGAAACCGGACTCGGTGACGTACTGATCGAGTCGATCGGTGACCGTCTGGACTACAGTCGCCGCGTCGGCCGACGCCACGCGCGCGTCGAGGAGAGCCGTCGACCGACGGATGAGCTGGTCGAGCCGATGCGTGCGCTGGTCGATGCTTTCCTCACCGTCGATCGCGCGTGCTAGTCGTGCGACCATCTGCTCGACCGACCGCAGAACCTGCTCACGCCTGGCCACGAGAGCCGCGGCCTCCGAACGTTGCTCGGCGACGACCGTAGCGATTCGTAGGTCCTCGGCCCGAAGGTCGTCGAGGCGTCGGCGACGGGCGTCGAGTGCGTCCGCGTCGGCGCGGGCGACGGTCAATGCCTGTGTGGCCGCGTCGAGTTCGGCTGCCAAGCCCGCGCTGTCGCGATCTCCCGACGTCTGCACCAGTGCGTCGATGGCTCGCAGCAGTGCCGCGACCTCGGCCGCACGGGTCTCGACCGTTGCGGCAGTGGCACGTTCGTCCTTGGCTGCAGCATCCTCGTCGGCCTTGGTGACGGTCGTGTCGGCGACCTTTGCCGGGGCCGGATGCACCGTCGATCCGCAGACTCCGCACGGCTCACCGGTCACCAGGGCTGCGGCGAGTTCCGCGGCCATACCCGTCAGGCGTCGCTCCCGAAGATCCAGAAGGTGCTCCCGCGCAGTGTTGTGCGCGGTACGCGCAGCGTCGAGTGCCCTGTCCGCCTTGACGCGCGCAGCCCGCTTCTTCGTCAGCTCGATGGCCGCACGAACTGCCTCGGCGACGCGTGTCGAGGTGTCTGTGAGCGTCTCGATCGCGGCCGCGGCACGCACCGCGGCGTCGACCGACTGCTCTGCGGATTCGATTGCAGCGGGCAGTCCGTCGCGAGTACGCAGAAGCGTGGCGATCTGCTGCTCGATGGACTCGTGTTGCTGTGCGAGCGCACGGGCCGTGCGTTGCTCGTCGGCGGCGCGGCGCTCGACGGCGCGCAGTTCGTCGAGAACACCCACCTCGGTGGTCCACACTCGCACGGCGTCCGCAACGACCGCGCGTTCGTCCACTTCGGACGTCGAATCCAATTCGGCCAGAACAGAATCGGATCCTGGAACTGCCGCGAGCGAGCGCCCCGCGTCGAATGCCGATCGCATCGCCGCGGAAAGTGCAGCCTTCGCCGCGGCGCATTCCTGTGCCATGGCCGCAACAGGTCCGGCCGCGACGGACCTGTCGATCTCGCGGCGCAGGGTCTCGCGTTCGGTGGCGGACGACTGGAAGTCGGACAGTTGCTGCTGCGCGACGTCTCGTCGTTGCTGCGCCGTCGCGGTGGATTCGAGTCGGCCCAACTCTGCGACCGCCGACTCCGACACTGCACGCGCGGAAACCAGTGCAGCAGTGGCCGATCGGTGAGCACTCCGGCCTGCCTCGAGAAGTTCAGTGGCCCACTCGACGGGTGGACGGTCGAGTTGCTCGGGCTCGCCTGCAGCGGTTGCGATTTTGCCCATCAGCTTGTCGATGGCTCTCGACGACGATTCCAGCTCGGCTGCACTCAGCCGACGACGTTCCGCAAACCACTGCTCGACGTCCCCGAAGCGTGCCGTGTCGAACAACCGCTCGAGAAGGTTGCCACGCTCGTCGCTGTCCGCGCGCAGGAAACGCGCGAACTCCCCCTGCGGCAACAACACGACCTGAAAGAACTGATCCGCACTCATACCGAGGGCGAGACCGACGGCGTCACCGATCTCGTCGAGGCGCGTCAGGTTCTGGCCGGTGCCGTCGAGCCACGTGAGCGACGCCTTCGCGTTCTCCTTGGTGGTGCCGGTGCCGCGCTTCTTCGGCCGGAAGTACTCGGGGCTGCGCACGATCCGCACGCGCCGACCCCCGAGGGTCGCCTCCAGCGTCACCGACGGTGCGACGCCCGTCTCGGCGTGATCGGACAACAGCCGCTTGCCTTCTCGCCGAGCTCCCGGCACTGTGCCGTACAGCGCGAACGCGACTGCATCGAGCACCGTCGTCTTGCCTGCGCCGGTTCGGCCGTGCAGCAGGAACAACCCGTCTGCCCCGAGTGCATCGAAGTCGACGCACTCGGTCCCTCCGAACGGCCCGAAGGCCGTGATCTCGAGCCGGTGCAGCCTCATGCGGACCGGCCGAACACTTCGTCGTGATCGACGTTCTCGACGTCCTTGCTGACATCGTCGCGCTGCACGGATGCCAAAGCACGTTCCAACAGCGCGATTTCGCGAGCTGTCGGTGCGCTGCGCATGTCGGTGACGAACGACGACGCGATGTCGATGTCGGTGCGGCCGCGCACCCGATCTCGATAGGTGAACTCCGAAGCGCCAACGGGCCGAACCCATTCGAGATGGATCGCGTGCGGAAAACGAGTGCGCAACGTCCGCATCGCGTCGACAGGACGCACCGGGTCGGTGAGAACCGCCGAGACGTAATGACCTTCCGCGTCGGCGAACTCGTCGCTCTCCAGCAATTCCTCCACGGTGCCCTGTACCTGGCTGAGCCCCCGAACGATCGGAAGATCGATCCGCTCGACCGCGCCGAGGCCGTCCGCGTTCAGATCGAGAATCCACACGGCCTTGCGATGACTACGCTCACCGAACGAGTACGGAAGCGGCGAGCCCGAGTAGCGGACGCGCTCGCTCAGCGTCTGCGGAGAATGCAAGTGGCCCAACGCCACATAATCGACGCCGTCGAACGCCGACGCGGGTGCGGTCTCCACACCTCCGGACGAGATGGTTCGCTCCGAACCCGTCGCCTCACCACCGACGATGAACGCGTGCGCCAGCACAACGGATCTGACGGATGCTCCGTCGGCGCGGCGACCGTCGAGGTCGTTCCTGACGCGCTGCATCGCTGCATCGAGAACCTCGGCGTGCGTACGCGCCGTCGGCACGTCGAGTTCTCCGCGCGTGGTTTCCGGCTCCAGATAAGGGATTCCGTAGAAGGCGACGGGCCCGAACTCGTCGTCGAGCACGACGGGCCGCGCGACGTCGCCCACACGCGTCATCAGATGCAGACCGCCTGCGGCCGCGAATGCGGCTCCGGCGCCGAGACGAGCGGGCGAATCGTGATTGCCCGACGTGGCCACGATGACCGCGCCCGCAGCGCGGATGGCTTCGAGACCTCTGTTGCACACCAGGACCGCGTCGGCGCTCGGCACCGCGCGGTCGTAGATGTCACCCGGCACGACGACCACGTCGATGCTCTGTGCCGCAACCAGTTCCGCGATGGCAGTCAGCGCGGCAGCCTGGTCGGCGAGCAGATCGACGCCGTGGAACGTGCGCCCGATGTGCCAGTCCGAGGTGTGCAGGATCTTCATGCAAACGACGCTATCGGCAGCCACCGACAAACTTCGTCATCGACACGTGTGGGGCGAAACTTGTCGGTACCCCCGTGCATCATCGTCTCCCATGAACGCACTCACCGCACTGGGCATGGCATTCGCCTTCGCACTCGGCGGCGCACTGGGCTGGCTGCTGCACTCTCAGCGCGTCGGCGATCGCGCTGTTCGCGCCGAGGCCCAGCTGTCCGCTCTCCGTGACAACGAGGCGCTCCTTCGTCGTTCGCTCGCGGCGGTCAACGAGGATTCGGCGCGGCGGCATTCCGGCGTCATCGGCCAGCAGGTCTCCAATTTGGTCGAACCGCTGCACGACGCGGTCGACGCACTCACCGAGCACGTGCGGCAGGTCGAGCACAACCGCATCCGCGCGTACGCCGGGCTGACCGAGCAGGTGTCCGGTATGCATCGCGCCTCGGTGGATCTGTCGACGCAGACGTCACAGTTGGTCACGGCGCTTCGCGCACCGCAGATCCGCGGGCGCTGGGGCGAGATGCAGCTCGAGCGCGTCGTCGAGCTGGCGGGCATGGTCAAGCACTGCGACTTCGACACCCAGGTCACCCGCGACGGCATCCGGCCGGACATGATCGTGCGCCTCGCGGGCGGCAGGCAGATCGTCGTCGACGCCAAGGTCCCGTTCGCCGCGTACCTCGATGCGGCACAGGAACAGGATCCCGACGCCCGCGCCAAGCAACTGACGCGTCACGCGCGCCATCTGCGCACACACGTCGACCAGTTGGCGGCCAAGGAGTACTGGCGCTCGTTCGAACCGACCCCGGAGTTCGTCGTGCTGTTCGTACCGGGCGACCCGTTCCTCGATGCGGCACTCACGTCCGACTCGTCGTTGCTCGAATACGCATTCACCAGAAACGTGATTCTTGCCACCCCCACCACTTTGGTCGCTCTTCTGCGCACCGTGGCCTATTCGTGGAAGCAGGAGTCGCTCGCCGAGGACGCCGCACGCATCCAGCAACTCGGCCGAGAGCTGTATACGCGTCTCGGCACCGTCGCGTCGCATCTCGACAAGCTAGGAGGGCATTTGGGCAAGGCCGTCGACTCGTTCAACTCGACGGTGTCGTCGGTCGACGCGCGTGTCGGCGTGACGGCCCGCAAACTTCACGAACTCGAGCTTTTCGACGCCGACGTCGTCGAGGTTCGGCGCGTCGAGTCACACCCGAGATTGTCCGATTCGTCGTACCCGAGTCGATCGTTCGGCCATGTCGACGACGCGGTGGGCTGATCAGCCGCTAACCTCGAGGGGTGTCTACCTCCCAACGTGCCCGTTCCGGGGTGCCGCTGGATCAACGTTCAGCCTTCGCGACCGTGCCCGGCGTGCCTGCTTGGGGGGCAGTGGCAATCGCCGGCGGCGCAAGTTTCCTCGGGTTTGTCGTCGACGCAGCCCGCGGAACAGAGCTGACGTCTGCATTCTCCAGCCTGTACATCGTCGGAGTCGTCGTCGCGGCCCTTCTGGTCCGCTACCGAGGCCTGTTCACGGCAATGGTCCAGGCACCGCTGATTCTGTTCGTCGCGGTGCCGTTGTCGTATCAGTACTTCACCGACAATCCCGGAACCAGCCTCAAGGACATCCTTCTCAACGTCGCGATTCCGCTCGTCAACCGCTTCCCGGTCATGCTGCTGGGCACGGTGTTGGCATTGGCCATCGGTGCGGCACGCGTGTTTCTGAAGAGACAGTCCAGCCACGCGCCCGCCGGTGCCGCCAAGCGGACCATGCGCGATCGCGCTCAGGAAACGCGCGACCGAGCACGGGAGAACCGTGCCCGCATGGCCGAATCACGTCAGCGCCGCAGCACTCCTGCGCAGGAATCCGCTGCCGAGCCCGATACGCGTACGCGTCGGTCGAGGCGCGGCGCACCACCCGCCGACCAGCGTCGTGAGCGCATCGCCCCGCAGGTCGACCGCCCTGCCGGAGATCCGTACCGACCCGAGCGGGATTACGCGTCGGACCCGGTTCGTCGTCCGGTTCCCCGCCCTCAGCAGCCACGTGTCCCTCGCCCGCCCGAGGTCGATCCGTATTCGGCACCCAGGCCTGCCGCGACCCCACGCGCGACCGTCAGCGCACACATCCCGCCACACCCAGTGCCGCAGGTGCGCTACCGGGATCGCGGCGACGCATAAGACCTGTATCTGGCCCCAGAACATCGATGGCCCGCGGCAACTGTCAATCAGATGCCACGGGCCATCGGTGTTTCTGCAGCAGGTCAGGCGCGCGCCGCTCGCAATTCACGCGGCAGTGAGAACACCAGAGTCTCGTTGGCCGTCGTGACCGGCTGAACGTCGGCGAAACCATGCTCGGCCAGCAGGTCGATGACTCCCTGGACCAGGATCTCCGGCACCGAGGCACCCGACGTGATGCCGACGGTCTTGATGCCGTCGAGCCAGGCGGTGTCGACTTCCTTGGCGTAGTCCACGAGATAGCTGGCACGAGCGCCTGCGGTGAGTGCGACCTCGACGAGGCGCACCGAGTTGGACGAGTTCTTCGAACCGACGACGATCACCAGATCGCACTCGGGTGCCATCGCCTTGACCGCGACCTGACGGTTCTGTGTCGCGTAGCAGATGTCGTCGCTGGGCGGATCCTGCAGCGTCGGGAACTTCTCACGCAGCCGCGCAACCGTCGTCATCGTCTCGTCGACGCTCAGCGTGGTCTGAGACAGCCAGATGACCTTGCTCTCGTCACGGACGGTGACGTTGTCGACGGCGTCGGGGCCGTCGACGAGTTGCACGTGGTCCGGCGCCTCGCCTGCGGTGCCCTCGACCTCTTCGTGGCCCTCGTGGCCGATGAGGAGGATGTCGTAGTCGTCGCGAGCGAACCGCTTGGCTTCCTGGTGCACCTTGGTGACCAGCGGGCATGTCGCATCGATCGTGCGCAGCTGACGCTCGGCAGCCGACGCGTGCACCGCAGGCGACACTCCGTGGGCCGAGAAGACCAGCAACGCGCCCTCGGGGACCTCGTCGGTTTCCTCGACGAAGATCGCACCACGATCGGCCAGCGTCTCGACGACGTGGCGGTTGTGCACGATCTCCTTGCGCACGTAGACCGGAGCGCCGTGCTTCTCGAGCGCCTTCTCCACCGTCTCGACGGCACGGTCCACACCTGCGCAGTAGCCGCGTGGCTCGGCGAGGAGGACACGCTTGGCGCCGGAGTACGCCGAAGCGCCGTCGCCCGCGGGTCGTGCGATACCGAGATTCAAGGGAACAGCCGAAGACATACCAACAGGATACGGGCCAACTCGCCACAGCCTCGCCCTCCAGCATGTCGGCTACCCAAATGATCCGTCTTCAGGCAGGCTGGTGGCCATGACTCGTGTCCCGTTTGCCGCACGCGTGGCCGCCGGTGTGGCCGTGACCGTCGTCGAAGAGGCGCGCAAGCTTCCCAACACCGCGGTGACGCTGCCGATGACCGTCATCAGCGAGGTGCTGGCATCGACGATGCGCTTCCAGCAACAGGTCACCGCTCTCGCGATCAAGGGCGACCAGGCCATCGCGGGGCTTCCGCTCGTCGGAACGCCCGATCAGGAGCAGCCGTCGTGGGCGGTGTTCGACGACGACACCACCAACGGTGAAGTCGACATTCCGGATCACGAATCTCCGGCCGCGACGGGCAGGTTCGCGTTGTATTCGACGCCCCCCGCCGACGCCGACGCCGACGCCGAACCCGACGTCGCGAAGCAGGCGAATCAGCCGGAGATCGTCGAACTCGTCGACTACGACACCCTCGCGCTGGCACAGCTGCGTGCCCGGTTGCGCACGCTGTCGCTCGATGATCTTCAGACGCTTCTGACCTACGAGAACTCGACCCGTGCCCGTGCTCCGTTCCTGACGATGCTCGAGAACCGAATCACCACAGCCAAAGCCAAGTGACCGCCAGTACCGCCGAAGAGCCGTGGCCGGTACGCACGGTCGCGATGAAGGTTGCCGGGTGGATCGACCGGCTCGGCAGTATCTGGGTCGAAGGCCAGCTGACGCAGATCAACGCTCGGCCCGGAACACGGACTGCTTTCCTCGTTCTACGTGATCCGTCCGCGGACATGTCTCTGTCGGTGACCTGCTCGCCGCAGTTGCTGGAGCGATCTCCCGTGCCGCTGACCGAGGGCGCGCAAGTCATCCTGTACGGCAAGCTGTCGTTCTTCACCGGTCGCGGCACGATCTCGTTGCGCGCCACCGATATTCGAGCCGTCGGCGTCGGCGAACTACTGGCACGCATCGAGAAGTTGCGCGGCCTGCTCGCGGCCGAGGGCCTGTTCGACCCACGCCTCAAACGCCCACTCCCCTTCCTGCCGCGCACCATCGGTTTGATCACCGCGCGCGCATCCGCCGCCGAGAAGGACGTCCTGACCGTCGCGCAGAGGCGTTGGCCCGCAGTGCAATTCGACGTCAGGCACACGCCCGTCCAGGGCCCGACCGCGGTGCCGGCGATACTCGACGCGCTGAAAGACCTCGAGGGCAAGGTCGACGTCATCATCCTGGCCCGCGGCGGCGGCAGCGTCGAGGATCTACTGCCGTTCTCCGACGAGGCGTTGTGCCGCGCGATCTCCCGTGCGACGACGCCGATCGTCAGCGCGATCGGACACGAACCCGACAGCCCACTGAGCGATCACGTCGCCGATCTGCGTGCCGCGACGCCGACGGACGCGGCCAAGCTCGTCGTGCCGGATGCCGTCGCCGAGCAGAATCTCGTGACCGACCTTCGCGCGAGAACCGCAGCCGCACTGCGTAACTGGGTCGCTCGCGAAGCCCGCGGCCTCGAGATGATCCGCCACCGGCCTGCTCTCGCCGATCCCATCGCAGGCATCGATCGACGCGAAGAGGAGATCGAACGACTCGTCGACGCAGGTCGACGCGACGTGCTGCGAGAGCTCGCGAAACAGGACACGCTCGTCGAACATCTGCGTGCACGCCTGCAGACACTCGGGCCTGCGGCCACGCTCGCACGCGGGTACGCCGTCGTGCAGCGTATGGTCGCCGGCGAAGATCCCGAGGTGCTGCGCTCGGTCGACGACGCCCCACCCGGAACCCAGATTCGTGTACGCGTGGCCGACGGTGCTGTCACCGCCGCGGTCATGGGCAAAGTTCGATAGGAGAAATCATGAGCGAAACACCCGTCGCCGAGATGGGCTACGAGGCCGCACGCGACGAACTGGTCGACGTCGTGAAGGTCCTCGAACAGGGCGGACTCGATCTCGACGCGTCACTCGCGCTGTGGGAACGCGGCGAACTGCTCGCCACCCGCTGCGAGGAACACCTCGCCGGAGCACGCAAGCGCGTGGAGAACGCGCTCGCGCACATCGAGGACAAGGACGACTAGGGCGTCAGCGGGGCGGCGTGTGTCGTCGCCGCGGCCAACTCCGTGAATTCCCCGTCCGACCCGCTTCCGGTGATCAGCAGCCGGACGTCGCCGAGATCGGTGACCCACACCGCTTCCTTGCTCTCCTCGTCGTAGACGACCCACTCCTGGCCGTCGACCGACTGCGTTCCGGTCGCGTAGCGCGCCTCACCGACGGCGAACGGCACGAGTGTGTCCTCCGTGGCGTTCGACTGCGTCAGCTTGATGTACCGACCCGCACCCGAGATGTAGCCGACGTTGCTGACGTCACCGCCCTGATCCCCGGAGATCGACTGACGACTGCCCGAGTTGGGCGTCCAATCCTCGGGAACCTTCGGGTTACGGACCGGAAAAGGCAGCTCGGACGCGTCGTACTGCAGTGCCGCGTCGACGTCGAAGTTGGGGATCGGTCCCTGCTTGGGGCCGCCGGGGCTGAGTGTGCACTGACTGGCGATACCGGCGATCAACAGACACGCGATCACGAGCGGAATGAGAGACCACACCATGTCGCGGTTGTTGTTCAAGATCCGGGGTTTGCTGTTCGCCACGCCTCCAGTATTCCTGCCGGGCAGGATCATGCCGTCGGCGCCTGCCCTAGGTCCCCTACGGCATGTGACGAATGAGATAATCGCGCCTGGGTAAGACCCCCATCTACCAGGAGGCTACAAACCGATGACGGCCAGCACCGAGTCCACGCGCGCCATGGCGCCAGATCGCAACCTCGCTCTCGAACTCGTCCGTGTGACCGAGGCCGGTGCGCTCGCGTCGGGCCGCTGGGTCGGGCGTGGCGACAAGGAGGGTGGCGACGGAGCTGCCGTCGACGCCATGCGCCAGCTGGTCAGCTCGGTCTCGATGCGCGGCGTCGTCGTCATCGGTGAGGGTGAGAAGGACGAAGCGCCGATGCTCTACAACGGCGAGCAGGTCGGCAACGGCAACGGTCCCGACGTCGACTTCGCCGTCGACCCTGTCGACGGAACCACGCTGATGGCCAAGGGCATGCCCAACGCGATCTCGGTGCTCGCCGTCGCCGAGCGCGGTGCGATGTTCGATCCGTCAGCTGTCTTCTACATGGAGAAGATCGCCGTCGGTCCCGATTACGCCGACGTCATCGATATCACTGCACCGGTCAAGGAGAACATCGCACGCATCGCGAAGATCAAGAAAGGCTCCGCTTCCGACGTCACGGTGTGCATTCTGGACCGCCCGCGGCACGCGGAACTGATCCAATCGGTGCGCGACGCCGGATCCCGTATCCGCCTGATCTCCGACGGTGACGTCGCCGGCGCGATCGCCGCGGCACGCCCCGATTCGGGTACCGATCTGCTCATCGGAATCGGTGGAACCCCCGAAGGCATCATCGCCGCCGCCGCGATGCGCTGTATGGACGGCGCCATCCAGGGCCGCCTCGCCCCGACCGACGACACCGAGCGCCAGAAGGCCATCGACGCAGGTCACGACCTTTCTCGCGTGTTGAACACCCGCGACCTCGTCTCCGGTGAGAACGTCTTCTTCACCGCCACCGGCGTCACCGACGGCGATCTCCTCCGCGGCGTCCGCTACGCAGGCGGCGGCGCGCACACGCAGTCCATCGTCATGCGATCCAAGTCCGGCACCGTGCGCATGATCGACGCGTACCACCGTCTGTCGAAGCTGCGCGAGTACTCCTCCGTCGATCTCGACGGCGACGTGTCCGGGCAAGCTCCGTCGTTCTGACCTACCTCACATTTACCGAAACCCGACTGGCAAAGTAAGGCTCATGACGCAGACAGACGAACAGCAGTACCGCATCGAGCACGACACCATGGGAGAGGTTCGCGTCCCGATCGACGCTCTGTGGCGTGCGCAGACGCAGCGTGCAGTGGAGAACTTCCCGATCTCCTTCCGCCCGCTCGAGCGCACCCAGATCCGCGCGATGGGCCTGCTGAAGGCTGCATGCGCGCAGGTCAACAAGGACCTCGGACTGCTCGACGCCACGCTGGCCGACGCCATCATCGCCGCTGCCACCGAGATCGCCGACGGCAAGCACGACGACCAGTTCCCGATCGACGTCTTCCAGACCGGCTCGGGCACCAGCTCCAACATGAACGCCAACGAGGTCATCGCGTCGATCGCCAAGGCGAACGGCGTCGAGGTTCACCCGAACGACCACGTGAACATGTCGCAGAGCTCCAACGACACCTTCCCGACGGCCACTCACGTCGCCGCCACCGAAGCTGCCGTCACGTCGCTCGTGCCGGCCCTTCGCCATCTGCACGCGGCTCTGGCCGCCAAGGCTGTGGAGTGGAAGACCGTCGTGAAGTCCGGTCGCACGCACCTCATGGACGCCGTACCGGTCACCCTCGGCCAGGAGTTCGGCGGCTACGCCCGTCAGATCGAAGCAGGCATCGAGCGCGTCGAGGCCACCCTCCCCCGCTTGGGTGAGCTGCCCATCGGCGGCACCGCCGTCGGCACCGGCCTGAACGCTCCCGACGGCTTCGGACCCAAAGTCGTTGCGGTACTGGTCAAGTCGACCGGTCTCGACGCGTTGTCCGCGGCCAAGGATTCGTTCGAGGCTCAGGCTGCGCGTGACGGACTCGTCGAGGCATCGGGCGCACTGCGTACCATCGCCGTCTCGCTGACCAAGATCGCCAACGACATCCGCTGGATGGGATCGGGACCGCTCACCGGCCTCGGCGAAATCACACTCCCCGACTTGCAGCCCGGTAGCTCCATCATGCCCGGCAAGGTCAATCCTGTTCTGCCCGAGGCAGTTACGCAGGTCGCCGCACAGGTCATCGGCAACGACGCGGCCACCGCATTCGGCGGAGCATCGGGCGCATTCGAACTCAACGTGTACATCCCCGTGATGGCACGCAACGTGCTCGAGTCGTTCAAGCTGCTCGCCAACGTCTCGGTCCTGTTCGCCGACAAGTGCGTCGTCGGACTCGAAGCGAACGTCGAGCGCCTCAAGACCCTCGCCGAGTCCTCGCCGTCCATCGTGACGCCGCTGAACTCCGCGATCGGCTACGAGGAAGCAGCCGCGGTCGCCAAGCAGGCGCTGAAGGAGAAGAAGACGATCCGCCAGACCGTCGTCGACCGCGGACTCATCGGCGACAAGCTGAGCGAGGAAGAGCTCGACAAGCGGCTCGACGTCCTGGCCATGGCGAAGGTGAAGGACTAGTTTTCTCCGCTCCCCTCCATCGCTTGAATGGTCCATTCATACGAACAGATAGCTTCGGAGCGACATTCAAGCGGTGAAGGTACGCGGACCAGCATCGCAAGAAGGGTCCATTCATACGATCTGATCGTATGAATGGACCCTTCGAGCGTTCGGGGGGCAGGCGTCAGGCCAAATGCGCCAGCTCGTCGCGCGCCTTCTTGCCCTCGTCACCGAGGTCGTCGCGGCCGAACACGTTCCACGCAGCCAGAAGCGGCTTGAACACCTTGTCGCGCTGCTGGTCGTCGTCGTAGATTCCCGCTTCTTTCAAGGCCTCGGTGCTGTTGGCCTTACTCGGCAGGTCGACGACCGGAATGGCGAATCCGGTGATGCGGTCGACGATCGCGCGCATCGTCTGATCCGGGACCACCGCGAATCCCTCGGTGACGACATTCGCGTAGAAGCGCGACTGCAAGGCGTCGTCGGCAGCGATCTTCGTCAGGATCGTCGCGAGAACCGGGTCGCCGCCGAGCGCGACCGTGTTGGTGTTGCGGAGCGCTGCCGCGGCCTCGTCGATCGCGAAGTGCGCGACGATGTCGAGAACATGCAGGCTCGGGGCGTCGTACCCCTTGGTCATCTCTTCCATGCGGACGCGCTCGAGTGCGACCGGGTCGACGGCGCGCGTGAGCACCAGGTAGTCGCGCAGCACGATGGCCTGGCGATTCTCCTCCGAAGTCCAGCGGCCGGTCCACTTCCACCAGGCACCGAGCCCGGTGAGCGCACGCGCGAGCTCACGGTGGTAGGCGGGCAGGTTGTCGGCCACGAGCACTCCGACGGTTGCCGACAGAATCTCGACGTCACTGAGGTGGGACTGCTCCGGCGCCCAGTCCTCGCCGCCGAGAAACGCGAAGTTCTTACCTTCGTCCCACGGAGCGAAATCGTGGGGGTGCCAGTCCTCCGCTTCCTCGATGTGGCGACGCAGGTTTTCTTCGACGGCGGGCTCCAAGCGGAGCAACAAGTCGCCGTCCGTCATGTTCGTAGGCATCCGACCACCGTAGCGCCTCCGGATGGACGGCAGATGTGACGCCCCGGACGTCTGTGAATTATCCCAACGCCCGGTCTAGGCTCGACACATCTGTCGAGGTACGGGGAGGGATCGGCATGACCGAAACGACGCACGCCACCGAGGTCGTCGAGAACATGCTCCACGCGCTACGTGACCGGAACGTCGACGACGCTGTCGCGCTGTTCGACGACCGGATCGTCTGGCACAACGTCGGGCTTCCGAAGGTGCGGGGACGCGACCGCGTCGGCAAGTTCATGGAAGCACTGGCCAAGCCCGAATGGGGTTTCGACGTCACCATTCACAACATCGCGGCGAACGGGAACATCGTGCTCACCGAGCGGACCGACGCGATCGTCTACCGGCGGCTGCGCGTCGAATTCTGGGTGTGCGGCACATTCGAACTGCGCGACGGCAAGATCGCCGTCTGGCGCGATTACGGCGATCCCACCAACATTCTCAAAGGTTTCACGAAGGGCGCGTTCCGCGCCCTCGTGATGCTCCTATGACTGTCAAGTAGTGATTTTTCGGGTCAGGAGCTGAAACATTTCGCGGGCGACGGCTCGTTTGAGGCAGCGAATGATTT
>NZ_FZOW01000042.1 GCF_900188125.1 Rhodococcoides kyotonense
CGACTACGAAAACGAGTACCGTCAGCAGTGCTCGGCAGCCACCTCCGATCGCGAGGTGGCTTGAACCAGGTCTCCATCAGATCCAGGACGGTTCATGTCTGCGAATGCGGCGTTGATGGCGTCGCAGACGGTGTCTTCGTGATTGCTGGTGAGTGCGGTCCACCATTGGTTCGCCTGATGCTGGAGGTACTCGTGCATCTGCCGAAGTCGGTGGTGCTCGGCGGCGAGGTAATGCTGTGCGTCGGTGCGGGCGCGCTCTTTGGCGTTTTTGCGTTCAGTGCGTGCGAGCAGGCCGATTCCGGTCAGGTGGTGCGCGAGGGCTTGGGCTTCAGCTTGGGCGATGCTCGAGTGCGGGGGCGGGTGTACGGCGGGATGTAGTGCGGTGGGGAAGGTTTCGAGGTGGACGCTGGTCGATGAGCGGCGGAGTTCGTGGAGTTCGGCGATGGCGGCGTCGCGGTGGGCGTCCTGTTGTGCGCGTGCTGCCGCTCGTTCTGCCCGGGCGAGTTGCGCGGGAGAGGGCCCGTAGCCACTTCGGGCGCTGCGTCGGGTGGTGGTGCGGCGGCGTCCGCTCGACAGCGATGTGGATGCGAAGAACGGTCCGAGTCCTGAGGAGACGGTGGTGCGCCCGGATCCGACGTTAATTCGGGCGGCCCTGGGGCCGAGGGAGGTGCGGACCCCGCGGGTGGAGACGCGGACGCGCATACCGGGGACGCCGACTCGAAATCCGAAACTCAACTTGCCCTCTTGATTCTCACGCGAGCACTGTAACTTGGCCGCTTCCCAGCATCGAGTCCCGTAGCGGGCTTTGTGTCGGCTGGTCGAATAAGGTCGATAGGTTTCTCGCCGGACTATCACGGTTTCGAAGCGACCTCCACAGTTGTCCCGCATTCAGGATCGGGATGCCGGAAGCTCGGCGAGGTTTCCGCGCAGCATCTGGTGGGGATGGGTGATATCAGTCAGAAGTGAAGTTCGAGCAGTCGGTGTCTAGACGCTTACTGGGATGAGATGTGGCAACGCGTCATTCAGTTGAATGAGGGGTTCCTTATTGCCGTAGTTGCAGCACGCGATTCGGACATCCTGCGTACGGCGGGCGCGGATCGTGCAATCCCACCGAAATGTTCGAAATTTGAATATGAACACTATTCGGACTCTCACAGCCTGGACCGCAGCCACGGCGGCCGTCCTTTTGGTCGCCGCGTGCGGCGTCGACGACGCAACTGATACCGATCAGAAGCCGTTGACCTTCGCGCCGACAACGACTCCGGGCATAACTATGCCGACCGGTGTTCCCGAAAATTCTCGCGGAGCGATCGAAAAGCAGTGGCGTGAGCTCGCTGCGATGGGGTGCAACGATCCAACCGATTGCGACGCCTTGTTCGCTTTGGACCCGCCGACCGACGCCACCGGCTGCTGGGATTCGATCCCATCGGCCAATGGGCAGCAAAGAGATCAGTCAAAGGTTCTTCTTGTTATTGAACACCTTGCATTTGTCTAATCTTCCTATTGTAAAGAGAATAAATATTGGTTGCTTATTTCGCCGTGGGAGAGTCTGTTTGCGTTGGTTCTTCTTTCTTCGCAAAGTACCCCAGGGCTGCGGCCTGTAGGTTACGGTTGGCGTGGTTCATTGGAGTGCTCTTTTCAAAAGCATTTTGCCAACTAACCTCTTTGATATCAGGGTCGCTGCCGTCAAACTCGGCTCTCACGGCTGACATAGCCTCGTGGACTTTGACCGCAAGTTCTTGGAGTTCTTCATCGTGAATTTGTGGCAGTGCCAGTAGGGTGCTGACGGAACCCTTGTTTGTGTTCACCATCAAATCTTTGCGTGATTGGTGGAGAAAGACTAGCGATATTTCTTCAGGAAACTTCTTGTGACTGTCCTCGATCATGAGGTAATAGGCAACGTCGGACAGCAGTGTGGCGACTGACAAGTTGATCGCCTCTATGGCTTGGTACTCCCTGTTGTATCGATCAGCGGCGGCCGCAGCGTCGATAGAGGCCTGGGCCTGTCGCAAGTTCTCCTTGTGGCGTGTGTCGGCTAGCTGAACCGCCCCGGGTTTTCTGCCGCTCCTATGCTTGCGACATCTCCGGGTGGAGGGTCGATTCTTGACTGTAGTAGACCTGTTCGAACTCGTCCG
>NZ_FZOW01000046.1 GCF_900188125.1 Rhodococcoides kyotonense
CTCAGTGATACTGGAGTTGTTCGTCGATGCAGGAGTTTGACTCGTTTTCGCTCTGACGCCGATGGCTGTCTTCCTCGTGATGTGTCTGCTGCTGCATCGACGGACACGAAGCACACGCAACCGGTGGGGCGGAGTGACTTGATAGGAGCCTGACCAAAGAGTCCCGTCACTGTGTTGTCCGCCGCCTCCGGCCGGTGCGTGGTCACCTCACGAAGGGATAACCAGTGTCCAGCATGACCGAAAACCCACCCGATGTCAGCCTCGCCGTGTTCGTCGGTATCGACACTCACAAAGACACCCACCACGCCGCGATCATCGACCACCTCGGCCGCGACATCGCCGACCGCGAGTTCGCCGCCACCGCCGCCGGCCACCGCGACCTACTGGCGTGGCTCGACGGTGTCGGCACCATCGCACGCATCGGTGTCGAAGGCACCGGCAGTTACGGCTCCGGGGTCACCGCGACTCTGCAGAAGGCGGGTTTCGAGGTCGTCGATGTCGACCGCACCGACCGCCACTCACGCAGGTTTCACGGCAAGTCCGACCCTCTCGACGCCTACAGTGCTGCCCGGTTGGCTGCGTCGGGTATCGCCCGCACCGTCCCGAAAGCACACGATGGGGATGTCGAAGCAATTCGCTTCCTGCACAACGCTCGTCGCTCCGCGGTCAAGTCCCGTGCCGAGGCGATCACCGCACTGAAATCAGCTGTGGTGAACGCACCCGAGACGATCCGCGAGCAGCTGCGTGATCTGACCACAGCGGCTCTGGTCGATGCCTGCGCGCGGCTCTCCCGCACCAAGGTCAAGCCCGGTGCAGTCAACGCTGCAGTCTCGGCCGCGCTGCGCTCGATCGCACACCGGATCCGCGCCTTCGACAAAGAAATCACCGCCCTCGACAAAGACCTGAAAGTCCTCGTCGACGCCACCGCCGGCGACCTCGTCGAACGTTTCGGGGTGGGCTACGAGACCGCAGCGCAACTGTTGATCACCGTCGGCGACAACCCCGAACGTATCTCCACCGAAGCCGCATTCGCCAGCCTCTGCGGAGTCGCACCGATCCCCGCATCCTCGGGCAAGAACAACCGGCATCGACTCAACCGCGGCGGCAACCGGCAAGCCAACCGAGCACTACATATCATCGTCCTGGCCCGCTTGAAACGAGACCCACGAACCCAGGCATACCGGGACCGACGACTCGCCGAAGGCAAAACCCCACGCGAAATCATTCGCTGCCTCAAACGAGCCGTCGCCCGCGAAATGTTTCAGCTCCTGACCCGAAAAATCACTACTTGACAGTCATAGGAGCATCACGAG
>NZ_FZOW01000014.1 GCF_900188125.1 Rhodococcoides kyotonense
ATCCCCAACACCTTGGGATCCGTCGTCGTCACCGCCTTGTGAACAAAAGAACCCTTCGGTCCCATCCGCGGCGGAAACGGGCGAGCCGCCTCCACAACGGGAGCCGGCCTAGGCGCTAGGGCAGTCACTGATCCTCCTGAAGATGCGTCCCACCGACGAGCATGCGAGGGACGTCCGGGTGTCTTGCGCTATGTGGAATCGTAGACCGTGACCCGGTGCCACGCCGAACCGGTCCTACCGTGTGTCGTACTGACCCCTCGAACGTATTCGACTACCTCCTCCGACCTTGCATTCCTGGTCGTGACTGAGGTTCGGCTAACTTCTCGGTCTCACCGCGGAGGCGCCGAATCATGCGCCCCGCGAGGCGGACCCGGCACGATGCGCCCGACTCGATAAGGTGTGACGGCACCCGACTCCCGTTAGGAACCCCACGAGTTGTCCAATCAGTCTTCCTGGTCATTCCTGCAGGCTCCACTCCCGGCCTCGCGCATCTCCCCCGTGATCTCCGGACTCGTGCTCGCCGTCGGTGTGTCCCTCACCGCCTCGGCTTGCACGGACACCCCTGCGGCCGAGGACAACGCGTCGACCATCGTGCGCAGTACCACCAACGTCGCGGGTGCGGGGGTCGTCGGCAACAACCGCCCGACGGTCGGACTGTGCCCCGCGGCCGCTCCCCTGGATCCGACGGGCATCGAGGGTTCCGTTCGGCCCGTCGGACACAGTGAGGGCATCAGCGAAATTCCCGCCGATCCGACGCGGATCGTCGTCCTCGACGCCGCGGCGCTCGATGCCAGCTGCGCCCTCGGGCTGTGGGAACGCGTCGTCGGAGCGTCGACTCTGGATCCCGACTTCCGGGGCGATGGTGATCAGGAGTTGTACCTCGGCACAGGAATAGCCGAGATCCCGAGCGTCGGTACCGTCGGCTCCCCGGATCTGAACGCGATCGCAGGACTCGACCCCGATCTCATCATCGGTGCCGATTCTCTGGGTACCGAGACGTACGACGCCTTGAGCGGAATCGCTCCGACTGTGTTCACCAGTTCCGACGCGGGTTGGAAGGGCACATTCTTGCAGTCGGCCGCAGCTCTCGGCCGCGGCCAGACCGGGTTCGACGAGCTCGCGCGATTCAGCGCCGACGCCGAACAGGTAGGTCGCGACGTCAACGCCACCCAGACACAGGCGTCGATCGTGCGTTTTCTACCCGACGAGATCGTCACGGACGGTCCGTCGTCGTTCGCAGGTGAGGTCCTCGGGGAAATCGGAGTGGCTCGGCCACCCTCCCAGCAGGAAACGTCGAACACCGTCCCCGCCGACGACCTCTCCGGAGTCGAAGGCGACATCGTGTACGTCCGATTCGACGGCGAGGACGGCGAAACCTTCGGGACGGACGTCATGAACGGCGACGCGTGGAAAGACCTCAGTTCGGCGAAGGACGGACGGGTGTTCGCCGTCGACGACACGATCTGGTCCGGTAGCGGCATCGTCGCCGCGCGCGCACTCCTTGCGGATGTCACCAACTCGCTGAACGCGTACGTTTCCTGACATGCCGATACCGGAGTTCGTCCTCGCGCTGCGCAGTCAGGTCGGCACGTCGCCGCTGTGGCTGTCGGGCGTCAGCGCAGTCGTCCTCGACGCCGACGAGCGCATCCTGCTGACCCGCCGCCGCGACAACGGACTCTGGGCCATCGTGTCCGGAATCCTGGAACCTGGCGAAGAGCCCGGTCCCGCCGCGCTCCGCGAGATCGCCGAGGAAACGGGTCTCGACGCCGAACTCGTCCGCCTGACGAGCGTCGACGTCACCGAGAAGATCACGTACCCCAACGGCGACGTCGCGCAATACCTCGACATCACCTTCCTCGCCCGGCATACCGGCGGGGTCGCGCGGGTGGCCGACGACGAGAACCTCGCAGTCGAATGGTTCGACCTGACCGACTTGCCCGACGACCTCACCACCACCTCCCACCTCCGAATCACCAAGGCGCTCAGCGGGTCCGCCGAGGCCTGGTTCCGGCGCTGATCGCTCCGGCACTCGCCTCCGGCGTCACCCACCCCGGAGCCACCCACCCCGGAGCGAATGCCTCCCTCGCTCACTCTGAGTGACCGAATGTCACCTTCGCTCCCCCAAGTGACCGAATGCCACCCTCGCTCACTCTGAGTGACCGAATGCCACCCTCGCTCCCCCAAGTGACCGAATGCCACCCTCGCTCACTCTGAGTGACCGAATGTCACCTTCGCTCGATGTCGGCTCGCCCGCCGACCGGAGCGAATGCCTCCCTCACTCACTCTGAGTGACCGAATGTCACCTTCGCTCCGACTCGCGTGCCCAGAATGTGATATCACTTTAGTATCACCACGACGCAGGGAGGTTCACATGTCTTCATCCACCACTGCCGCACCCACGACCGTCGCCGAGAAGCCGACGGGCACCCCGACCACCACGATCGCCGAACGCCCCGGCTGGGATCTGCCCGGCTGGTCGATGCTCGGCGTCGGACTCGTTCTGTTCTTCGGCGGGATCGCGGCGTTCGTCTTCGGACTGCCGCTCTCGCTGCCGGCGCTCAGCGTCGTAGGCGTCGTACTGTTTCTTCTGTCGCTGCCGGCCCTGATCGGACTGACTCTCGTACAGCCGAATCAAGCTCGCGTACTGCAACTTCTGGGTAGCTCGTACAGCGGGACTCTTCGCACACCCGGTCTACGCTGGACCAACCCGCTGACCATCAGGAGGGCGATCTCCACTCGGATTCGCAATCACGAAACGGGTCAGTCCAAGGTCAACGACGCCGACGGCAATCCGATCGAGATCTCCGCGATCGTCGTCTGGCAGGTCGCCGATACTGCGCTGGCGTCGTTCCAGGTCGACGACTACGAGGAGTTCGTCGCGGTACAGACCGAATCGGCCGTCCGGCACATCGCGGGCAGCTACCCGTACGACGCCGAAGGCCGAATGTCGTTGCGCGAGAACGCCGACGAGATCACCGCGGCGATGTCGCTCGAAGTACACGCACGCGTCAGGTCGGCAGGCGTCGAGGTCATCGAGACTCGGATCAACCGCCTCGCCTATGCACCGGAGATCGCACAGGCCATGCTCCGACGTCAGCAAGCCGGCGCCGTCATCGCGGCGCGTCAGCAGATCGTCGAGGGCGCAGTCGGCATGGTGGACATGGCACTGTCGAGGTTGGAGGAGAAGCACGTCGTCGAGCTCGACGAGGAGCGGAAGGCCACCATGGTCTCGAACCTGCTCGTCGTGCTGTGCAGTGACCGCGACACACAGCCGGTCGTGAACACCGGATCGCTGTACCAGTGACGCATGGCCGTCGAACGTAAGAAGCTGTTGCTGCGGTTGGACCCAGCGGTGCACGACGCACTGGCCCGCTGGGCCGCCGACGACCTTCGCAGCACCAACGCACAAATCGAATTCCTACTCAGGCGCGCGCTGACCGACCAGGGTCGAATGCCGAAGGACGCCGAGAAGATCCGGAAACAAGGAAGGCCCCCCGGCTCGTAGCCGAGGGGCCTTCCCCTTACCTGTGACTCAGAAGTCCCAGTCCTCGTCTTCGGTGTTGACTGCTTTACCGATGACATACGACGACCCGGACCCCGAGAAGAAGTCGTGGTTCTCGTCCGCGTTGGGCGAGAGCGCCGACAGGATCGCAGGGTTGACGTCGGTCTCGTCCTTCGGGAACAGGCCCTCGTAGCCGAGGTTGTTCAGCGCTTTGTTGGCGTTGTAGCGCAGGAACTTCTTGACGTCCTCGGTGAGACCGATCTCGTCGTAGAGATCCTGGGTGTACTCGACCTCGTTGTCGTACAACTCGAACAGCAACTCGAACGTGTAGTTCTTGAGCTCTTCGCGCCGCTCCTCGCTGACCTTCTCGAGACCCTTCTGGTACTTGTAGCCGATGTAGTACCCGTGCACTGCCTCGTCGCGGATGATCAGACGAATCAGGTCGGCCGTGTTGGTGAGCTTGGCGCGCGACGACCAGTACATCGGTAGGTAGAAGCCCGAGTAGAACAGGAACGACTCGAGCAACGTCGACGCGACCTTGCGCTTGAGCGGGTCGTCGCCCTTGTAGTAGTCGAGGACGATCTCTGCTTTGCGCTGCAGGTTCGGGTTCTCCTCCGACCAGCGGAAGGCGTCGTCGATGTCGCGGGTAGCGCTGAGCGTGGAGAAGATGGACGAGTACGACTTCGCGTGCACCGACTCCATGAACGCGATGTTCGTGTACACCGCTTCTTCGTGCGGGGTGATCGCGTCGGGAATGAGGCTCACTGCGCCGACGGTGCCCTGGATGGTGTCGAGCAACGTCAGACCGGTGAACACGCGCATCGTCAGCTGCTTCTCGACGGCATGGAGCGTTCCCCACGACGGGATGTCGTTGGAGACCGGCACCTTCTCGGGCAGCCAGAAGTTACTGGTCAGCCGCTCCCATACCTCGGAGTCCTTGTCGTCCTGGACGCGGTTCCAGTTGATGGCGGAGACGCGATCGATGAGCTTGATCTTCGCCCCGTCCGCGGGCGAGTGCGGTGCAGCAGTCATGAGATGTCCTCGAGTTGGTTCACGGAATAGTTAGCACTGCTCACAGCATGCAGCTGACGCAACCTTCCACCTCGGTCCCCTCCAGCGCCATCTGGCGCAGACGGATGTAGTACAGCGTCTTGATGCCCTTGCGCCATGCGTAGATCTGCGCCTTGTTGATGTCGCGCGTCGTGGCGGTGTCCTTGAAGAACAGCGTCAGCGACAGACCCTGGTCGACGTGCTGGGTCGCCGCGGCGTACGTGTCGATGATCTTCTCGTAGCCGATCTCGTACGCGTCCTGGTAGTAGTCCAGGTTGTCGTTGTCCAGGTACGGCGCCGGGTAGTAGACGCGACCGATCTTGCCTTCTTTGCGGATCTCGATCTTCGACGCGACCGGGTGGATCGACGACGTCGAGTTGTTGATGTACGAGATCGAGCCCGTCGGAGGAACGGCCTGCAGGTTCTGGTTGTAGATGCCGTACTCCTGCACCGACTTCTTCAACGCCGTCCAGTCGTCCTGCGTCGGGATGTGCACCTCGGCGTCGGCGAACAATGTAGCGACGCGAGCCGTGCTCGGCTCCCAGACCTGGTCGGTGTACTTGTCGAAGAATTCACCCGACGCGTACTTGGACTGCGGGAAGCCCTTGAAGTACGTTCCGCGATCCTTCGCAAGCTGGTTCGACGCCTGAATCGCGTGGAACAGCACCGTGTAGAAGTAGATGTTCGTGAAGTCGATGCCTTCGGTCGAGCCGTAGTAGATACGCTCGCGGGCCAGGTAACCGTGCAGGTTCATCTGCCCGAGGCCGATGGCGTGAGAGTCGTTGTTGCCCTGCTCGATCGACGGCACCGAGAAGATGTGCGTCTGATCGGACACCGCCGTCAGACCACGGATCGCGACGGCGATGGTCTTACCGAAATCGGGCGAGTCCATCGTCTTCGCGATGTTCAGCGACCCGAGATTGCACGAAATGTCCTTGCCGACATGGCTGTAGGAGAGATCGTCGTTGAACAGCGACGGCGTCGAGACCTGCAGGATCTCCGAGCACAGGTTGGAGTGCGTGATCTTGCCGTCGATCGGGTTGGCCCGATTCACGGTGTCCTCGAACATGATGTACGGGTAGCCGGACTCGAACTGCAGCTCGGCGAGCGTCTGAAAGAATTCGCGAGCCTTGATCTTGGTCTTGCGAATTCGCCTGTCGTCGACCATCTCGTAGTACTTCTCGGTGACGTTGATGTCTGCGAACGGAACGCCGTAGATGCGCTCGACGTCGTACGGCGAGAACAGGTACATCTCTTCGTTCTTCTTCGCCAGCTCGAACGTGATGTCGGGAATGACGATTCCGAGCGACAGAGTTTTGATGCGGATCTTCTCGTCGGCGTTCTCGCGCTTGGTGTCGAGGAACTTGTAGACGTCGGGGTGATGCGCGTGCAGGTACACCGCACCCGCGCCCTGACGCGCACCGAGCTGGTTGGCGTACGAGAACGAGTCCTCGAGCAGCTTCATGATCGGGATGACGCCGGAGCTCTGGTTCTCGATGCGCTTGATCGGCGCACCGGCCTCACGAATGTTGCTGAGCAGCAACGCAACTCCGCCACCGCGCTTGGACAGCTGCAGGGCCGAGTTGATGGAGCGACCGATGGACTCCATGTTGTCCTCGATACGCAGCAGGAAGCACGACACCGGCTCACCGCGCTGCTTCTTGCCCGAGTTGAGGAACGTCGGCGTCGCCGGCTGGAACCGACCGGCGATGATCTCGTCGACCAGATCGGTCGCGAGAGCTTCGTCTCCGGCCGCCAGCGTCAGAGCCACCATGCACACGCGATCCTCGAAACGCTCGAGGTAACGCTTGCCGTCGAACGTCTTGAGCGTGTACGACGTGTAGTACTTGAACGCACCGAGGAACGTCGGGAAGCGGAACTTCTTCGAATACGCGTGATTGATGAGGAACTTCACGAACTCCCGCGAGTACTGGTCCAGAACCTCGGGCTCGTAGTAGTTCTCCTCGACGAGGTAATCGAGCTTCTCGTCCAGGTCGTGGAAGAACACCGTGTTCTGGTTGACGTGCTGCAGAAAGTACTGATTGGCAGCTTCGCGGTCCTTCTCGAACTGAATCTCGCCGTTGGGGCCGTACAGATTCAGCATCGCGTTCAACGCGTGGTAATCCAGATCGCTTTCCGATCGAACGGCGTTGACGGGTGCTGCCTCGGTGATGGTCGGTGCCACGGCGATCGCTCCAGTTCCTCGTGTGTTCCGGTGTTTGACTAATGAATGTGCGCAGCGCGGCGGGATTCGCGCTCCCAGAAATCCTCCAGCCCTTCACGGACTCGATGGACGTCTTCTGGGGTGCCCATCAGTTCGAATCGATAGAGATACGGAACTGCGCACTTCTGCGAAATGACGTCGCCTGCAAAGCAGAACGAATCACCGAAGTTTGTGTTACCGGCTGCGATGACGGCTCTGATCAGGGACCGATTGTGCTTCTGATTGAGAAACTTGATGACCTGCTTCGGAACGTAACTGGTGTCACGACCCTCGTACGTCATTCCCCCGCCGTACGTGGGAACGATCAGCACATACGGCTGATCGACCGAGAAGTTCTCAGGGTGTCGGAGTGGAATCCGACTCGCCGGAAGCGCGAGCTTGGTGACGAATCGGTGCGTATTCTCGGACGCACTCGAGAAGTAGACGATCGGGTGCGTCGACTGTGGAGTGAGAGCGGAAGTCACACCTGCTCATCCCCGTCCCTTCAAGCGACGTGTGCGGTGAGCGCCTTGATGCGATCGGGGCGGAAGCCCGCCCAGTGATCATCCCCGGCGACGACGACGGGAGCCTGCAGGTACCCGAGTGCCATCACGTAGTCACGGGCCTCGGAGTCCTGCGTGATGTCGACGACGGAGTATTCGATGCCCTCTTTGTCGAGAGCGCGGTAGGTGGCATTGCACTGAACGCAGGCGGGCTTGGTGTACACGGTGATACTCATGAGGGTTCCCTTCTCCCTGTCCGAGACCGACGGCCTTCGCCTTGATCTCGTTGTGCGCTGCGTGACTCTTCATGTGGAACACCGACCGATCTTCGGACGTTCCCGGACTCTCGCGAATTGGGGTTACGTGATAATCGGACCGGCGATCGAACCTTCGACGGAAACCCGAACGGAAGTCGATCAGTCGAGGATTTCAGCCACTAGTCGCTCGGTTTTTCACCCGATCGCGTTGTGCTCTCTCGACTGCTCAGACACTACACCTTGTGTCCGACATATGCCTACAACACGAGATGTTGCGAACCACAACCGTGGTATTCGCTGGTCACAGCCCTACCGTCCCGACGAACCCGAGGTCGCCTCGGCGTGTCGCGCATCACACCGCGAATATGTGTTCCGTCACAGACGTCGGCCGCCTCAGCGACGAGCTCGAAAGCCAAATCGACACGCCGCACCGAGGGGGTGAAATTCAGCGGACAGCGGGGTCGAGAAACGCACGAACCCCCGAACTTCACGAGTTCGGGGGTTCTGCCTCGATCGAGCTGCGCAGTCAGCGCTGTCGCGCCTTGAAACGCGGCTCCTTCTTGTTGATGACGAACACCTTGCCGTGCCGACGCACGACCTGCGCGCCAGGCTTGTCCTTCAGAGACTTCAGTGAGTTGCGTACCTTCATGCCGCAACTCTACATGAAAACGATTTTCGTTACGCGTTGACCAGTTCGTTCGATGCCTTGACCAGCTCGACGACCACTGCGGAGATCTGGCCTGCAACCTCGGCGTTCTCACGCGGGTGTGCCGAACCGAACTTGTCGATCGTGCCGCCGATGGAGAGCTCGACGTCGTCGAGGACCTTGCCGCCTGCGATGCCGACTGCCTTGCGTGCGTCGTCGTGAGCCCACTTGGCACCGTTGCCACTCGGGGAAGCGCTGATGACTGCGACGGGCTTGCCGAACACGGCGCCGGCGCCGTAGGGACGCGACAGCCAGTCGATGGCGTTCTTCAGAACGGCCGGAATGGTGCCGTTGTATTCGGGTGTGACCAGCAGGAACGCGGTGGCCTTCTCGGCAGCTGCGCGCAGCTCGAGGGCAGCGGCGGGGACAGTGCCCTCGACGTCGATGTCCTCGTTGTAGAACGGAACGTCGGCGAGTCCGGAGTACACGACCACGTCGGCACCTTCGGGCGCGAGCGAGGCCGCGGTCTCGGCGATCTGCTTGTTGACGGAGTCGGCGCGGAGGCTTCCGACGAGTGCCAGAACGTGAGCGTTGCCCATGACTGTTCTTCCTTAAATGTCGAGTGATAGCTGGTGTTCGATCAATTCCTACCACTCAACCGGACCGTGGTCCACTTTCATTCCCGAACAGGTAGAGTGTCCGATGTGACCGACTTCATGCTTCCGATCGCAGGCGAGGAGACCGAGCGCTGCGACGCAGCCCGCAATCGCCGCCTTCTGCTGGACGCAGCAGCGGAACTCGTTGCCACGATAGGCGCAGACGCGGTGACGATGGACGGTCTCGCCGCCAAGGCCGGTGTGGGGAAGGGCACAGTCTTCCGCAGGTTCGGCAGCCGTTCGGGCCTCATGCAGGCGCTGCTGGACCACACCGAGAAAGACCTACAGGCAGCGTTCTTGTTCGGGCCTCCCCCACTCGGACCCGGCGCCGACCCCATCGACCGTCTCGTCGCATTCGGACGCGCACGCCTCGACCTCGTTCAGGTGCAGGGCGAGGTGATGCGCGCTGCCGAGAACTCACCCGAGCTGCGCTATTCCGCTCCCGCCCACATGGTCAACTACACCCACGTCCTGAACCTGCTCCGGTCTGCTGACGTGGACGGAGACCTCGAACTTCTGTCCTACGGCCTGCTGACCCCACTCGAAGCGACGCTCGTCCTCCATCAGTTCCGCGACCTCGGAATGTCCATGGAACGCCTCGCCGACGGCTGGGAAGACTTGGTACGCAAAGCAACCCGGCCCTGAGGCCCCGACCGACAACCTCAGGACAAGCGGGGCCTCAGGACAAGCGGGCCACCGCACCCGCAGCTCGACGCAACGCCACCCCGTACGCAGGACCGTGCCCTGCTGCGTGGACGGCCAGCGGATGCAGCTGATGCAGTGGAATGCGGTCCTCCCAGCCGTCTCGCAACGGATGCGTCGACCGGTAGCCGTCGACGATCTCCGACAGCATGGGGACACCGAACAGGGCGAGCATCGCCAGGTCGGTCTCTCGGTGCCCACCGTGGGCGGCGGGGTCGATCATGACGACGCCCGAATCCGTCCAGACGACGTTGCCCGTCCACAGATCTCCGTGGATCCGGGCGGGCGCGTCACCGTCGTCGAACGCACCAGCGGCGATGGGATCACATGCACGCTCGACGTCGGCAGCGTCCGAGGTGGAGATGTTGCCCGCGTCGACGGCGATCCGCAGGAACGGAAGGACACGTTCCGCGATGTAGAACGAGCCCCACGATGCATGTTCGACGCTCGACATGGGCCGGGCACCGATGAACATCTGACCGTCGAATCCGTCGGGGCTGCAACCGAATCCGCGAGCACCGGCGTCGTGAACCTGCGAGAGCCGTGCACCGAACTCGGTTGCGGCATCGGCCGAGGGCGACGACGACACCAATCGCGCCAGGTCGATGTGGGTTCTGTCGACAGCGAGGACGTCGACGACTGCGCCTCCCCCGTCGCGGAGCCACCGAAGGCCTGCAGCTTCGGCCGCGAAGAAATCGGGGTGAGCACTGCGATCGGTCTTCGAGTACGTATCGGCAGACATCGCGCCCAGACTACCGGCCACACCTAGGATGATCGAATGGCACTTCTACGTTCGGAACTGCGCACTCGCATCCAGCGCGAGCTGGCGGTCCAGACCACCATCGATCCCGCTACGGAGATCACACGACGCGTCGACTTCCTGAAGGCGTATCTACGCGCGACGCCTGCGACGGGGTTCGTCCTCGGGATCAGTGGCGGACAGGACAGCACCCTGACAGGAAAGCTGTGTCAGCGCGCCGCCGAAGAACTGCGCAGCGAGGGCGCCGAGGCCCAGTTCCTCGCAGTGCGTCTGCCGTACGGCGTTCAGGCCGACGAGGCGGACGCCGAGGTCTCGCTGAAGTTCATCGACCCCGACCGCACCGTCACCGTCAACATCAAGGATGCAGCCGACGCCGCGGCAACTGCCGCCGCCCGCGCGCTCGGTACCGAGGCGACACGAGATTTCGTGCGCGGCAACATCAAAGCCCGTGAGCGCATGGTTGCCCAGTACGCACTCGCCGGGGAGCTGGGGTATGTCGTCGTCGGCACCGATCATGCGGCCGAGGCAGTCACCGGCTTCTTCACCAAGTTCGGCGACGGAGGTGTCGACATCACGCCGCTGACGGGTCTCACCAAGCGACAGGGCGCAGCGCTGCTCCGCGAGCTCGGCGCGCCCGAGAGCACGTGGAAGAAGGTGCCCACCGCGGACCTCGAGGACGACCGGCCCGCTCTCCCCGACGAGGAAGCCCTCGGCGTGACGTACACGCAGATCGACGATTACCTCGAAGGCAAGGACGTCGACGACGCCGTGGCCGACAAGCTCGAGCGGATGTTCTTGAACACCAGGCACAAACGCGCCGTTCCGGTCACACCGTTCGACGACTGGTGGACCACCGACAACTGATCGGCAGGGTTCGGCAGATCAACCCCCGGCGAACGGCGGCAGGACATCCACCCTGTCGCCGAACGTCGTGCTCTCGTCTCGTGTGAGGTCCTCGCCGACCAGGAAGGCCGACACACGCAGCACGTCCGACATGACGGTGCCATGGCGGTCGATCACGGCCGCCTTCAACGCGCCCAGGTCACTGCCCGGACGCAGATCGAACGTCTCCGTGGAGCACCCGGCCTTGTCGGCCGCTCCAGCGAAGTAACGAACCTCAACCACCGATTGCTCCCATGCTTCGTGCGGGAGGTACGAAGTCTGCAGCGTCGATTCCGTGTCCGGCCCACTTGTTCCACATCGCGCCGCGCCAGATGTCGGCGATGTCCTCGTCGGACGCGCCCCCGCGCAGCGCCGCACGCAGATCCGTCTCGGAGTCGCTGAACAAGCACGAGCGAACCGTGCCCTCCGCGGTGATACGCGTGCGGTCGCAGTCCGAGCAGAACGACCTGGTGACCGATGCGATGATTCCGACCGTGTCGGTGGTTCCGTCGACGGCCCACTCCTCGGCGGGCGCGGACGGGTCCTCTCGGCCGACCTCGCGCAGGTCGAAGCGGGCAGACAGAACATCGAGGAGTTGCTCCGCGTCGAGCATGCGGGAGCGGGCCCACTCGTGGTCCGCGTCGAGCGGCATCTGTTCGATGAAGCGCAGCCGTACGCCCTCGTTCAAGCACCATTCGAGCAGATCTGCTGCGCCGTGCAGTGTTTCGGGCATCAGCACGGCATTGACCTTCACCGGGGTCAGACCTGCGCGTCGCGCTGCACGAATGCCCGCGAGGACCGACGGAAGGCGATCCCGACGCGTCAGTTCCGCGAAATGCGCCCGATCGATCGAATCGAGCGAGACGTTGACTCGGTGCAGACCCGCAGCGGCGAGGCTGTCCGCGCGATGTTCGAGCCCGACGGCGTTGGTCGTCATCGCCAGCGGCACACTGGGCGCGCGCTCGGAGGTCCGCGCGAGGATGTCGGCGAGATCGGCACGCATCAGCGGCTCACCGCCGGTGAACCGAACTTCCTCGACACCGAGTCGAGAGACCGCGACATCGACGAGCCGAGCGATCTCGGTCGGCGTCAGCAGGTCCGGCGCCGGGATCGGCGGTAGGCCCTCCTCCGGCATGCAGTACGTGCAACGCAGCGAGCACTTCTCGGTGATCGAGATACGAAGATCGCGCGCCACGCGGCCGAAACGGTCGATCAGCGTGGGCACGTCAGGCCGGTCGTCGACAGTCGGAGCTGCACTCTTCACAGAAGGGATGCCGAGTCCGACGACACTGGTGACGGTCATGCACACCTTCTTTCCACGCAGCCGGGATGGTCGAAACTTCTTCCAGTATGCCGTTCCGGTGAGACTCCACACGATCGGCGTCTCGAATGCCCGCCTAGGATCGGTTGTCATGACGACTCGTCTTGCCTCGATCGCCCCGGCGTGGCCCGCGTGAGCGCGGTCTCCGTCGAGGACCACATCAGCCGCGTCCGCGGACTTCTGCAGCCGATGGTGGACCGACCGGCCGAATCGGTGTCGGTTGCCGACGCACTCGGTCGCGTCGCGCTCGTGGACGTCGCGTCGCCGGTGGATCTGCCTCTGTTCCGGAACTCCCAGATGGACGGTTATGCCGTGCGCTCGGCCGAGGTTGCCGCAGTACCCGTCACGTTGCGCGTGGTCGGCACGGTGGCTGCAGGCGACGCACACACCGATCTCGTCGAGCCGGGCACCGTGCTGAAGATCATGACGGGCGCCCCGGTGCCCGAGGGTGCCGACGCGATCGTCCCGGTCGAGAACACGATCGCCGACGGAGACCACGTCACCATCGACACTTCACGCGAGCCCGGCGAGTACATCCGCGAGCAGGGCAGCGACGTACGCGCAGGCATGCTGTTGGTCCGCGCGGGCCAGGTCCTCGAACCGCGACACATTGCGGTGCTGGCCGCAGTCGGCTTGTCGCACATCGACGTTCGCAGCCGGCCACGGGTCGCGGTGATCACCACCGGGGCAGAATTGGTCGACGCGGGGACCGAGCTACGACCCGGACAGATCTACGACTCCAACGGCATCACCCTCGCCGCGCACCTGGCTGCGAACGGCGCCGACGTCGTCGCGGTGCTCCGCAGCTCGGACGAACCCGAGACGTTTCGACGCGTCCTGTCGGAGGCGGTGGCAGCAGCCGAGCTCGTCATCACATCCGGCGGCGTCTCGAAGGGTGACTTCGAAGTGGTGAAGGACGTACTGGCGCCGATGGGAGGGGTGTTCGGATCGGTGCGCATGCAGCCCGGCGGTCCGCAGGGAACGGCAGTCGTCGACGGTGTGCCGGTCCTGAACTTCCCGGGCAACCCCGTCAGTACCGTCGTCTCGTTCGTTGTGTTCGCTCGCGACATCGTTCGGGAAGCAGCGGGTCTGGAACCACTTCCGACGCGTCCGGTCCCACTGAAGACTGCCATCGACTCCATTCCGGGAAAACGCCAGTTCCTCCGTGGCGCAGTGCAGGACGGGCACGTGTCTCTCATCGCCGGACCCGGATCGCACCTGGTCGCGGCGATGGCGTGGGCCGACGTTCTCGTCGACGTGGGCGCCGACATCACCTCCCTCGACGCGGGCACCGACGTACCGGTGGTGACGTTGTGAGCGGATTCTCCCATCTCGATTCCGAGGGTCGGGCGCGCATGGTCGACGTCTCGAGCAAAGCCGATACCACCCGAATCGCCGTCGCTGCAGGCGAATTGGCGACGACGGCAGAGGTCGTCGCCCTCGTTCGTGCCGACGGTATGCCGAAAGCCGACGTGCTCGCGACGGCCCGCATCGCCGGAATCTCGGGCGCGAAGAAGACGTCCGAGCTGATTCCGCTGTGCCATCAACTGGCACTGTCGTCGGTCGACGTCCGATTCGGATTCACCGACACCACCATCACCGTCGAAGCAACGGCGAAGACGACCGGACCGACGGGCGTCGAGATGGAGGCCCTGACAGCCGTCGCCGTCGCCGGACTCACGCTGCACGACATGGTCAAAGCCGTGGATCCGGCTGCGACGATGAACGGAGTCCGGTTGCTGACCAAGGAAGGCGGCAAGCGTGGCAGGTGGTCACGTGACACCGCTGCTGCCCCTGCGCCCGAACCGGCAGATCCACGATCGGCCACAGTGCTCGTCGCATCCACCGGTGGCGCACGGGGAACACGCGAGGACACGACGGGGCCCGCGATAGCCCGGTGGCTCACCGAGCGGGGCTTCACCGTGCGCGGCCCCCTCGTCTACGCCGACGCCGACATCTCCGAGGGTCTGACCGACGCGCTCTCCACCAGACCATCGCTGGTCATCAGCACCGGAGGTACGGGTGTGTCCCCGACCGACGCCACCCCGGAAGCGACTGCGGCCGTACTCGACCGCGAACTCCCCGGTGTCGCCGACGCCATTCGTTCGAAGGGCACCGCGGTCACCCCACACGCGAGTTTGAGCCGAGGACTCGCCGGGCTGGCCGGGCCGACGGTCGTCGTCAACCTTCCCGGGTCGCCCGGAGGCGTGAAAGACGGCCTCGCAGTACTGGATCCGATCGTCGACCACTTGCTGGCGCAGGTGTCCGGCGGCGGTCTGCACGACGACGCATCAGAAAGTGAACGATCATGACCACAACACTCGCGCGCATTTCGGCGGAACCGATCGACACCGCGACCGTCGAGGACGCCGTGTCCGGACCCGAGCACGGCGCTGTCGTGCTCTTCACTGGCGTCGTCCGCAATCACGATGGCGGACAATCGGTTTCCGCGCTCGAATATCAACCGCATCCGGACGCCGAACGTTTCCTCGCGAAGTGCTGCGCCGACGTGGCGTCGGAATCCGGGCTTCCGGTGGCCGCAGTGCACCGCGTCGGTGACCTCGTCGTCGGCGACGTCGCACTCGTCGCCGCCGTCGCGTCCGCGCATCGGGCGGAGGCCTTCGCAACCTGCGCGACGCTCGTCGAGCGCATCAAGTCCGAAGTGCCGATCTGGAAGCGTCAACACTTCGCTGCGGGCACGTCGGAGTGGGTCGGCCTCTGACCGCTCGTCAGGACGGCGTGTAACGGTGCACCGGAAGCATCGCGGATGCGTCGGTGGCATCACCTGGCCGTCGCACACAGTCCAGGAGTCGCACCTCGGCGAGTTCGGTGTCGATCTCGGTGCCTATCAACACCATTCGAGTGACCCTTGGTTCGTCTGCAGTCCACCGCTCCGAGTACATTCGAATGTGCCGCCCCACGGTGTTCACCACGTACTTGCCGCGGTAGCCCTCGACGTCGAAGTACACGAATCCCTTGCTTCGGTACACGTCACCGGACGGACTCTCCAGTAACTCGACGAACCGCCGCGGATCCATCGGATCGCCACTGACGAACACCGCGGACGAGTATCCGGCATGCAGATGCGTCGAGTGGTCGTCTTCCTCGTTCAGCAGTTCGTCGAACGACAACTGGCGTGCGACGGACCGGTCGGCAGTACGTTCGGGAACGTCGAACAACAGGTGCGCGTCGACCCTGCCGTGAGTCGTCTCCAGTATCGGGACGTCGCCGACGATGTCGCGGACGGACTCGACCAGGCCGGTGCGATCGTGCTCGGACAGACGGTCGACCTTGTTGACGACCAGCAGATCCGCGAGCCGTAGATGGTGGTCGATCTCGGGATGCGCGGTCCGTGTCGCGGCGAACTCGACACCGTCGACGACGCCGACCAAGCCGCCGTACACGATGCGGGGGTTGTCACTGGCCAGCACCAGACGAATCAGATTTCTCGGCTCGGCCAGACCGCTGGCTTCGACGACGATGACGTCGATGTTGGACGAACTGCTCGCGAGAGCGTCGAACATGGCGTCCATGTCTGCGACATCGACTGCGCAGCACAGACATCCGTTGCCGAGCGACACCATCGAATCGACCTGTCCGGCCACCATCATGGAATCGATGTTGATGGAACCGAAGTCGTTGACGACGACACCGATCCTGATGCCCCGGTTGTTGCGCAACAAGTGGTTCAGCAGGGTCGTCTTGCCCGCACCCAGAAAACCGGAGACGAGTACGACGGGGATTCTTCGGTTCTCTCGCGTGCGCGCCACGCCCCGAGAGGCTACTCGGGTACCAGAATCTGCTGCAGCAGGCCCTGCGCGAAGTCGGACACGGCATCGACGTTGTCCTCGGTGACCAGGTCGGACAGCCCGTCGACACCGACCGAATCGATGTACGGCGCAACTCCAGCGAGCACCTGTGACAGAGCGGTGGTATCGGTGGACGCGGTGGTGCGGGGCGACGGCGATTCGGACGCCACCGGGCTCTTCGCGACGGTATCTGCCGCCGACGCTTCTGCCGCGGTGTCCGGACCGAGCAGGTAGTCGATGACGCCCGTCGACAGCGCGATCGCGTGCTTCAGCTGGCCCTCGGTACTTTCCAGTTCGGCAGCGTCGTCCGGGTTCGATCCGTTGCCCATTTCGACGAACACGAGCGGAACGCTCGTCAGCGCAGGTCCGGCGACGTCCGCACGCTCCTGGATGCCGTCGACCACTCCTGCGTAGTTGGCCGGTGAGAATCCAGCCCGCGTGTACGCGTCGCGCATGGCCGTCGATGCGGTACGACCGCCTCCAGACTGAGCCGCGTCGGCCGCGGCGTCGGGAATCGGCAGCGTCGGCACGATGAGATGGAACCCGTGCTTGTCGGCGTCGGCACCGGTGGAAGTCGAGTCGGCGTGAATGCTGACGGCGACGTCGGCACCCGACGCACTTGCGGCCCTTGCCCGGTCGTCGACGCATCCGCCCCAGCCCGAATCGTCGTCACGCGACAGCACGACGGTGGCGCCGAGGCTTTCGAGGCTCGATTGGACGAGCTTCGCTACGTTCCAGTTGATGGTGTGCTCGGGCACTCCGTCGACCGTCGTCATGCCGGTGGTCTGGCAGTCCTTGGTGCCGCCGCGCCCGTCGTCGACCTGTTTCCCGAGGTTCTCGCTGTGCCCTGTGCCTTGGTGGCCGGGATCGAGGAAGACCGTCTTACCGGCGAGCTCGGTACCGGTTGCCGGTTCGGCTGCGGCAATCCCGGGAGCCACGACGGCGGCTGCCAGTACTCCTGCGGACACGACACCGAGCAGAGCAGATCGTTTCATCCCGATGTGGACACAGCCGGGCTCACCGCTGCGCCGCTCCCCTTCCACCATCGACTATCGACAGCCACTGCGCGCACACGGGCAACAGCAGACACTTCCGCACCAAGTGAAACAGACGGGTACTTCCGACACCAGCCCGCCGGGAGTTGGAAGACAATCGTGAGCGTGCCGTGACCGAAACGTAGCCGCGGTTCCCCCGAACCGGTCACGGGGGCCGATCGTGAGCGGTAGAACCACTACATGACGTTCGTGATTCTCCAGCAGTGCTGCAACGACGCGTCGTGCACCGATGTCTGCCCAGTCGACTGCATCCACCCGACACCCGACGAGCCGGAATTCATGAATTCCGACATGCTGCACATCGACCCGGACACCTGCATCGACTGCGGTGCGTGCGTCGACGAATGCCCGGTCGATGCCATTCGCGCAGACCATGAACTGGACATCACACAGGACAGATACCTGGGCATGAACGCAGACTGGTTCACGCTGCACTCCCCCGGATCGACGACGTACGTCGAACCCCGTTCATGGGTAGGGGTCGATTTCACGGGCAGGCGAGTCGCCATCGTCGGAACAGGTCCGGCTGCGTTCTACGCGGCCACCGAACTGGCAGGAATTCGGGGACTCGAGATCGAGATGTTCGATCGACTCCTGACGCCGTACGGTCTCGTGCGGGCCGGGGTCGCGCCGGACCATCCGGGTACGAAAGCGGTGACGGATCTGTTCCGTGCCGTCGCAGGAAAGAAGTCCGTACGCGTTCACCTCGGAGTCGACATCGGTTCCGATCTGTCGCACGACGACCTACTCGCCCATCACGACGCGGTTCTCTACGCGACGGGAGCTGCAGGCGACCGCACTCTCGGAATCGCAGGGGAGAACCTTCACGGCAGCTGTTCGGCTCGGGAATTCGTCGCTTGGTACAACGGTCATCCCGACTTTGCGCATCGCACTTTCGATTTGAGTTCGACGCGTGCCGTCGTCATCGGCAACGGCAATGTCGCGCTCGACGTCGCACGGGTTCTGCTTGCCCCGATCTCCGAACTGGAGAAGACCGACATCGCCGACCACGCGCTGGAGGCCCTGCGCGCCAGCGCAATTCGAGAGGTGGTCGTCGTCGGACGCCGCGGGCCCTCACATGCGGCGTACACGGGTCCCGAGCTACTGGAGGTGATCGGGTCACCGTGGATCGACGTCGTCGTTCTCGAAGACGAGGCAGTCCCCGACGCGGCGACGAAAGCCGCCATGGATTCCGGGACGGCCGAATCCACGACGATGTTGAAAGTCGTGCTTGCGCAGGAAATTGCCGCTGCGCACTCCAGCGAGGAACCAGGAGGCGACAAAAAGAAACTCGTGCTCCGTTTCGGTCTGTCTCCAACCGAGATCGTCGGTGAGAATTCCGTGTCGGCGATCCGATTCGCCCGATCGACGACGACCGTGCACGACGACGGCACGGTCACTGTCGACGCCACAGACGACGAGGAAGTATTCGACACGACCTTGGTACTGAGATCGGTCGGATATCGCGGTAGCGCGGTCGAATCGGTGCCGTTCGACGACGCGGCCGGAATCATTCCCAACCGCGACGGGCGAGTGGTCGACGACCGCGGCTCGACGGTTCCCGGCGTATATGTCACCGGGTGGATCAAAAGAGGCCCAACCGGCGTCATCGGAACCAACAGAAAATGTGCGGCCGATACCGTCGCTGCCATTCTCGAAGACATTGCCGGAGGCGTTCTTCCACAGCCACCTCAGGGTCGCGCCGAACTCGATGCGATGCTGGCCCGGAAATGCCCCGACGCCCTCGATTTCTCGGACTGGTCCCGAATCGACGAGGCAGAAAGAAGCGCAGGAGCGCAGCAAGGGCGTCCACGCATCAAGTACGTCGACATCGACGCCATGCGATCAGCAGTGTCACACGAGCGAACCGATCGTTACTGATTCGCAATTGTTCCGTTTTGCGATCTTGCTTTCGGTTCCCGACGATTCGAATAGCAACCGGCTACACGGAATCCGATATGGATAATTCTTCACCACAGTCGTATAGTCGTTCCGTTACACACGGACGCACCCCGCAAAACAATTGGAGATCTTCGACAATGGCCAAGAAAGTCTATGTCCAACTGGTGGACGATATCGACGACAAGCCCATCGAGTCGGGCGGCGAGCACATTACATTCTCGGTCAACGGTGTCAGCTACGAAATCGACCTCAGTGACAAGAACGCCAAAGAATTTCACCGCAAGCTGAACTACTACATCGAACACTCCGCACGTATCGGATCGAAGCGAACCAAGAAGTCGGTCGGTACCGCCACCGCAGCCATCAAGCGCGACGCGAATCAGACCAAGGCAATTCGCGAATGGGCAAAGGCGAACGGCTACAGCATCTCGGCACGGGGCCGAATTCCTGCCGACGTCGAGCACGCTTTCGACGCAGCACACTGACAGTTCGTTTTCTGTTCGCGGCTGCGTCGACGATGGGGTGCGGGATCGTCGACGCAGGTCCGCGGCCGAACGCTCGCAACTGAAAATCCCGAAACGAAAAAGGGAGCCACCTCGCGGTGACTCCCTTTTTCGTCTTGAACGTGGAGCTAAGGGGACTCGAACCCCTGACCCCCACACTGCCAGTGTGGTGCGCTACCAGCTGCGCCATAGCCCCGTACTGCACGCCCGCACCGCAGTGCGTTTGCTTGAACGAAGTTACACCATGGCGACTTGGAGCTACAAATCCCCTGGTCGAGGTCGATGCAGAAGTCAGCTGATCGACTCGACCCAACCCGAGTCACGGAGCGCGTCGACGACCGTGCCGTCGACGACGACACCGGGGGTTCCCGACGCCCCGGTTGCTGCAAGAGCCTCTCGTCCCGTCGCTGCGTCGGTGGCCGCTTGTTCCGTCAGTGCGCCCGAGGTGATGCAGTCGACCGTCGTGTCCGAGGCGCCGCTACTGCGTGCGAGATCCGCCAGTTCCGAATCGGATCGGTCGGTGTCCGCGTTCTCCTCCGGTTGGAAATCAGCAGAGAAAAGACCGGCGTGGAATGCGGAATAGACAACGGCGTTCTCCGACTCGGCGACGCAATGCGATGCGGCGACGGCACGGCTGGAATAGTTCTTGCTCGCAGAAACCGCGTCGAGCCCCGGTAGTACGACCATGTGATAGCGGACGGTGAGAACTCCGTCGTCGATCTTCTGAGCAAGCTCCTGACCGTGTTTCACCTCGAGTTGTCCGCAGAACGGGCACATCGGATCCTCGAACAGATCCACGGTGGTGGCTGCACCGGGGCGCCCGAGTTGGACCACCCCGTCGTCCAGCACCGTCAACTCGACGGCGGGATTGTTCACCGAGCCGTAGCCGTCGTTACGGGGCGCGTCGTCGCCGCGCTGCCACAGGATTGCGACGACGACCACCACGACCACGACAACGAGCGCGACGCCCGCCAGAATGTAGGTGGACGTGCTCGACGTGGGCTGCGGTGTGTGCTTCACACCGGATTTCTTTTGACTCACAGTCCGAATAGTACGGATCGCGACCTGTCGGGCATCGTCACGGCGACGGTTACGTCGACCTCGATCGGTCGAGAGTGTCCGGAACGCAGAGCCACCACACCGCAGCGGTGAACAGAATGACGCCGGACATCGCGAATGCGGCGCCGTACGACGAGTATTGGACAACGACGCCGGCGACGATCGGTCCGAGAATCGCTCCGATGTCCGCGACCATCTGGAACGTCGACAGAACGGGGCCGCCGCGCGCTTTCGATCCGATGATGTCGGCCACGGACGCCTGCTGCGGGGGCGTCATCAATCCGGATCCGACTCCCGCGACGAACGAGGCGACCATGAACGGAATCAGGTGATCGGACAGGCCGATCACAGTGGTGCCGACGGCGGACACCACGAGCCCGACGACGACGAAGGGCTTGCGTCCCTTCACGTCCGACAACCGCCCCGAGCCGATGAGGACGAGAGCATTGCCGACCGCGAAGACGGCGAGAGCTACTGCCGCGACCGCGGCGGACCGGTCGAGAATCTCGATGACGAACAACGGAATCAGAGCGACGCGGACACCGAACACCGCCCACCCAGTCGCGAAATTCGACGACAGTGCCGCTCGATATGCGGGCACTTTCAATGCCGCCCGCAGCGTCATGACCGGGATCGACGAGTCGTGTTCGTCCTTCCGGCCTGCATCATTCCCGAGGCTGAAGAACACTACCGCCGCGGCGATCACGAGGGCGACCGCATAGACCATGAACGGCACGCGCAACCCGAAATCGACGAGAGCTCCACCGACCAGCGGGCCCCCGATCGACCCCATCAGAAAGCTCGTCGCGTACATGCCGGACACTCGGCCACGACTGTGCGTCGGGCTCATCCGAATCAGCAGGCCGAGCGCCGACACCGAGAACATCGTCGACCCGATTCCACCGAGGCCACGGAAAACCAAGAGCTGCCAGTACGTTTGGGCGAACGCACACGCGCCCGTCGATGCTGCCACGATGAGCAGCCCCGTCAGGTAGACGGGCCGCTCCCCCAGTTTCTGTACGAGGGATCCACTTGCCGGAGCGAACAACAGCCGCATTGCTGCGAACGTACTGATCACGGCCGACGCCGCGACGACACCCACACCGAACTCGGTCGCGAACTGCGGCAGAGCAGGCGAGACGATGCCGAAACCCAGTGCGATGACGAAGCTCGCCGACACGAGCACCCAGATCTCGGAGGGCAGTTTTTCCGTGTGTTCGGACTCGCTCGACGTGTTCGATCTCGTCACGATTTGTTCAGGGCCTGCGACACAAGCTCTTTCGCAGCGTCCTGCACATCCTTCAGATGCTCGTCACCCTTGAACGACTCGGCGTAAATCTTGTAGACGTCCTCGGTGCCGGAGGGACGCGCAGCGAACCATGCGTTCTCGGTCGTCACCTTCAGACCGCCGATCGAGGCACCGTTGCCGGGAGCCTCGGTCAGAGTGGCGGTGATCTGCTCACCGGCGAGAGTCGTTGCCGTCACCTGGTCCGGCGACAGCGCGCCGAGCACCGCCTTCTGTTCGCGGGTGGCAGGCGCGTCGACCCGCGCGTACGACGGGTTGCCGTATCGCTCCGTGAAGTCGCCGTAGCGCTGCGACGGCGTCTTACCGGTGACGGCGGTGATCTCGGACGCGAGCAGCGCCAGGATGATGCCGTCCTTGTCCGTGGTCCACACACTGCCGTCCGTACGCAGGAACGACGCTCCGGCACTCTCCTCACCGCCGAAGCCCAACTCGCCGGTGACCAGGCCGGAGACGAACCACTTGAATCCGACGGGCACCTCGAGCAGTGTTCGCCCCAAGCCCTCGACGACGCGGTCGATCATCGACGACGACACCAGAGTCTTGCCGACCTTGGTGATCGGCGACCAACCCGGTCGGTGCGTGAAGAGGTAATCGATGGCAACGGACAGATAGTGGTTCGGATTCATCAATCCACCGTCGGGCGTGACGATCCCGTGGCGATCGGAGTCGGCGTCGTTTCCGGTGGCGATGTCGTACTTGCTCCGAGCCTCGATCAGCGACGCCATGGCGTTCGGCGACGAACAGTCCATTCGGATCTTGCCGTCGGTGTCGAGCGTCATGAAGCGGAAGGTGGCGTCGACGAGCGGGTTGACGACCGTCAGATCGAGGTTGTGCCGTTCGGCGATCGCGTGCCAGTAGTCGACGCTCGCCCCGCCCAGTGGATCGGCGCCGATGCGAACTCCCGCCGCCCTGATCGCGTCGAGATCGACGACGTTCGGTAGATCGTCGACGTACGTTCCGAGGTAGTCGTACTCCTGCACCGTCGTGCGCAACGCAGTGGCCAGCGGCACACGCTTGACGCCGGCGAGGCCGTTCTTCAGCAGCTCGTTGGCGCGCGCGGCGATGACCTTGGTGGCGTCGCTGTCGGCGGGTCCGCCGTGGGGAGGGTTGTACTTGAACCCGCCGTCACGCGGCGGATTGTGCGACGGGGTGACCACGATGCCGTCGGCCTGCGCCGACGGCCCCGAGGCGTTGTATCGCAGGATGGCGTGACTGACCGCGGGAGTGGGCGTGTATCGATGGCCCGAATCGACGAGGACCGAAACATCGTTGGCTGTAAGCACTTCCAGCGCCGTCGTCCACGCAGGCTCGGACAGCGCGTGCGTGTCGCGACCGATGAACAGCGGACCTGTGATGCCCTGCGAGGCGCGGTACTCGACGATCGCCTGCGTCGTCGCGAGGATGTGCGCCTCGTTGAACGCTCCGTCCAGACTGGAACCACGGTGACCGGACGTGCCGAAGACGACCTGCTGGCCAGGATCGGATACATCGGGAGTCTGCGAGTAGTACGCCGTCACCAGCTGCGGAAGGTCGACGAGATCCTCCGGTAGTGCCACGGTCCCAGCTCTGTCGTGCGCCACGATGCGCCTCCCTCTTCAGTCCTCGACTCACGCGGATCGAGACGATCGACGCTCGATCCGCCTGCGGTCAAGACTAGTTGCCCGCACCGACTTTCTCGTCGTTGCGGTTCTTTTCGAGGACGCGAGTCATGTCGGAGGACGCGGGAGGAAGTAGCTCGTCCGCCGCTGGTAGTCCGCGTACCCGGGCCGTTTCGACATACTCTTCTCCAACAGCCTGGCGCCGGTGGCGAACACGAGAAAATAGGTCATCGCGATCGGCGACAGCACGGTCAGCACTCCCGGCCACGCCGAGGCGCTCAACGCGAAGAGTCCCCACCAGACACAGGCGTCGCCGAAATAGTTGGGGTGACGCGTCCACGACCACAGACCTCGGTCCATGATCTTGCCCTTGTTCGACGGGTCCGCCTTGAACGCGTTCAGCTGTGCGTCTCCCGTCGCCTCGAACGTCAGTCCGACGACCCACAGCACGACACCGACGACGGCAACCGCCGCGACGGAGCCGTGCGCGACCGCCGAGATCTGGACGGGCAGCGACACGAACCACAGCGCGAGCGCTTGGGTGAGGTAGATCTTCCGCAGCGCGTACAGCGTCCGGCTTCCCGGCGCCTTGGCCAGCATCTCCTCGTAGCGAGGGTCCTCGCCCTTTCCGCGCGAGCGCCGGAACATGTGCCACGCGAGCCTCAGTCCCCAGACCCCGACGAGGCCGGCGAGCAGGAGCCGACGCCACAGCTCGCCGTCACCGACAACCGCGGCCACCACGGCGATCAGAACGAAACCGCCGCCCCACGTGACGTCCACGACGTTGTGCCTGCCCAGGCGCGCACCGATCAGCGCCGTCACGATCATCAGCACCGCGGTGGCCGCCAGGGTGCTCAGCGTGACGACGAGGAATCCGGACCAGTCGTACGACGTCACGATGTCGCGCTCACCCATTGCGGACGCACCGGGTCGATGTCGACGTGGCCGTTCGCGTCGGGACGCACCGCCAGAATCTGGTCGACGCCCATGCGGCCGTCGCGGAACGCCATCCCGCCTCCGACGAGGTAGAGACGCCATACGCGCGCGACTTCCTCACCGACGAGTGCGACGACGTCCTCCCAGCGCGACTCGAAGCGTTCGGTCCACACGTCGACCGTCCGTACGTAGTGCTCGCGCATCGCATGGACGTCGCGCACCTCGAGACCGGATTCCTCGATCATGGCGACGGTCCGTCCCACCGGCCGCATGTACATGTCCGGTGCGATGAACGACTCGATGAACGCGCCGCCGCCCGGGTTGTCCCCTTCCTTGCGGGACATCTGCTGAACCAGTACACGACCGCCCGGCCGGACATTGGCGAACAACGCACCCGCGTAGGTCGGATAGTTCTTCTCGCCGACGTGCTCGCCCATCTCGATGGATGCGACGGCGTCGAACGGGCCGTCGGGGATCTCGCGGTAGTCCTGGATCCTGATCTCGACGCGGTCCTGCAGGCCACGATCCGCAATGCGCTTGTCCACGAACGCTTTCTGCTCGCGCGAAATCGTCACACCGACGACCCGCGCGTCGTAGTGCTCCGCCGCGTGCAGACTCAGCGAACCCCATCCGCAGCCGACGTCGAGGAATCGCTGACCGGGTGCTGTGTCGAGCCCGATCTTGCGGCAGACCAGATCGAGCTTGTCGCGCTGCGCGTCGTCCAAGGTGTAGTTCGGCGCATCGGATGTCCAGTAACCGGACGAGTACGCCATGTGCGAATCCAGCACCAGCTCGTAGAAGTCGTTCGACAAATCGTAGTGGTGGCTGATTGCGGCGCGGTCGCGCAACAGCGAATGCAGTCGCCCCTTGATGACGGCCTGAGACCGTGGCGGAGTCGGCGGCTTTCCCAGCGCACCGATGTCCTTCGCGAGCCTGCCCAGTTTCAGCAGCGCCGCCGGAGTGGGCCGCACCGCCTTCAGATCGCGGTTCCGCACCTCGGACCAGACGTGATCCAGTGCGTCGCCGACGTTGCCGTCGACGTCGAGTTCGCCGGTCACGTACGCCTGAGCTGCACCGAGTTCCCCTGGGCTCCACAGCAATCGACGCAGAACCTGTGGGCTGTTCACTCGGACTCGCGGTGCTCCCTGCGGGCCTGCGACGCTCCCGTCCCATGCTTCGAGACGGACCGGTAGTTCGCCACCGACGAACGGAGCGAGGAGATCGGCGATGCGTGGTGCCACCGAGCCGTGCCGAGAAGTGCTCATTCTTTTCCCCTTCGATCGAGCACGATCTGTTGAACGTCGAGGTAGCCCGACCGAAAACCTGCCTCCGAGTAGCAGAGGTAGAAGTGCCACATGCGCGCGAACACGTCGTCGAAGCCCAATTGCGCGACCTGCTGGGACTGCGCGCCGAACGTCCGATCCCAGTGACGCAGCGTGCGCGCGTAGTGATCGCCCATCGACAACCGTTCGCGCACGCGCAGTGTCGTGTGCTTCTCGGTCACCTCCTCGATCGCGCGGATCGAGGGCAGGAACCCACCGGGGAAGATGTACTTGTGCACCCAGGTGTAGGTGTTGCGCGTGGCGAGCATGCGATCGTGCGGCATCGTGATCGCCTGAATCGCGACGCGTCCGCCCGGTGCGAGAATGCCGTCGATCGTGCGAAAGTACGTGCCCCAGTATTCGTGCCCGACGGCTTCGATCATCTCGACCGAGACGATCGCGTCGTATTCGCCGTCGACGAGTCGGTAGTCCAACAAGTCCACTTGGACTCGCTCCGCACACCCCGCTGCCGCGATGCGTTTGTCCGCCAGCTCTTTCTGCTCGGTGGACAGCGTCACCGATCGCACCTTCGCGCCGCGCTGCGCTGCCCGGATCGCGAGTTCGCCCCAGCCCGTGCCGATCTCCAGTACTCGGCTTCCCTCGCGGACACCCGCCTTGTCGAGCAGTCGGTCGATCTTGCGACGCTGGGCATCGGCGAGCGATTCTCCGTCGTCGGAGGTTCCCGACGCCCCGAACAGCGCACTCGAATACGTCATCGTCTCGTCGAGAAAGAGTTCGAAGAGATCGTTCGACAAGTCGTAGTGCCGCGAGATGTTCGATCGAGTGTTCTTCGTCGTATTACGTTCGGCACGAGGCGGTTTCGGAACGTAGAGGCCACGGAGCCGCTGGAGAGACTTGGGAATCAAGGTGGCCATCCGCGTCGCGAACACCTCGAGCACTGCCGTCAGATCCTCGGCGTCCCAGTCTCCGGCCATGTACGCCTCACCGAAGCCGATGAGACCGCTGTCGCCGACGCGGGCTGCGAAATCGGCAGGACGTCTGATCTCCATCAACGGAGATTCCGCAGTCCCGCCACCGATGATCGAACCGTCCTCCATGAGTACTCGGACGGGAAGTCCGCTGACTGCGCGTCTGAAGAGGAAGTTCGCGACCGGCGCGGCTACCGTGGACTTCGGCCCTGCCGGCACGTGAGCGATGCCTGGCCAGGTGTCTCGGTCGACCTCCGAGTCGTATCGCGTCACCGTTGTCGTCATCTGCTTGCCTTTCCCGTCACTGGAGCGTGTGGTCGTGGCCGGATGGGAAGGCCCCTCGCCCACAAGCGAATTCCTTGAAGTCGTATCTGCACTACTACTCGCAACGGTGCGAGCGGGACCGTGAGGGCCGACCGGATCAACGCGCGCGTACTCGCACGTCGACGCGTGCCCGACACCGTCGCCACGAACGGCGGCGCGTCGTCGCGTTCGAGGACGATCGACAGACGGAGCGAGTCGTCGGGTTCCGGGAGTCTCATTCGATAGTCGCCGTCGACGTCGTTGAACGGTGACACGTAGAACTCCTTGCGTGCACGAGCCGAACCCCGCTCGTCCGTGTGCAGGAGATACGCGTAGCGCTCGCCGTACGTGTTGTGCACTTCGGCGACGACGCACACCAACCGTCCCTGGCGGTCGTGACACCAGAACACCGACAGCGGGTTGAACGTGTGTCCGAACACGCGGGCGTTGGCCAACATCGTGATTCGGCCGCCGTCGAGATCGATGTCATGGTCGGCAAGGAAGTGGTCGATGTTCGCACGGATCGAGCGGGCGGGATCACCGACGTGGTCGCGCGCATCGAAGACCGCGAGTGGACGGGCCCACGACGGAAACTGTGGCATGTCGTCGAGGTCGACGAACCAACTGTAGCTTCGGTATCGAAACCGGTTGCGCAGCGGCGCAGTTCGCACGTGCTCGATGGTGGTCGAGTAGATCGCGTTCACGTCCATCGGCCACCGATACGTTCGGCGGCGGACAGTCCCGACCGTGCGCCGTCCTCGTGGAATCCCCACCCGTGGTACGCACCGGCGAATGCCAGCCTGTCCGTGTCGAGCTCGGGCAGCCGGCGCTGCGCACTGAGCGACTGCGGTGTGTACTGCGGATGCTCGTAGGTCATCTCGTCCACCACCTTTCGCGGGTCGACGAGGTGTGCCCCGCCGAGAGTCACCACGTATCGATTCGGACCGTCCAGCCGCTGCAGACGTGTCATGTCGTAGCTGACGAGGACCGTGTCCGGCGCGGCACCGCAACCGGGGATGCGATAGTTCCACGACGCACGCGCTCGAACGGTGGACGGCAGAACCGATTCGTCGGTGTGCAACTGAGTGCGGTTGACCGAGTACGGCATCGCGCCCAGCACCTCGTGCTCTTCGGCGGTCGGCTCGGCGAGAATCTTCAACGCCTGCTGAGGATGCACCGCGACGACGGCTGCGTCGAAACGACGAAGGTTGTCGCCTGCGTCTCTGATGTCGACGCCGTCGTCGTGTCGATAGACGGCATGGACCGGTGTGCCGGTGTGGACTTCGTCGACATGCTCGGCCACTCGGCGCACGTACTCGACGGATCCTCCTCTGACCGTCCGCCACACGGGAGATCCTGAGACGCTGAGCATTCCGTGATGATCGAGGAAGGTGAACAGATACCGGGCGGGGTAGCTCAGCGCTGTCACCGGATCGCACGACCACACGGCGGACACCAGCGGTGCCATGAAATGCGAAGCGAAATAATCGGAGAACCGATTTCGCGCCAGAAAACGGTCCAAGGTCTCGTCCGCGTCCGACGAATCGGAGTCCAACACTGCCGTTGCCTCACGGTGAAAGCGCTTGACCTCCATCAACATCGCCAGGTATCGCGGACGCGTCGCAGTGCGGATCGACGGGAGAATTCCCCGAAGCCCCTGCCCACCGGAGTATTCGAGGCCGCAACCATCGCACCGGATGGACATGCTCATGTCCGATTCCTGTGTCGGCACGTCCAATTCGGCGAACAGTCGTAGGAGAGTCGGATAAGTCCGGTCGTTGTGCACGATGAAACCGGTGTCGACCGCGACGGGCCCTGCGGGACCCTGCACCACGTGCGTGTCCGCGTGACCGCCGAGCCGGTCGTCGGCTTCGAACAGAGTGACATGCGCCGACTTCGACAACACGTACGCAGCAGTCAAACCCGCCACGCCACTGCCGATCACGGCAACCGATCGACTACTCATCCTGCCACCTCGTCGTTGTACGCCGACCTACGTCGGGCAATATCCATCACGAATTCTCGGGTCGTCCGTACCCATTGCCGCGAACGTCGAAGCATGAAATGTCCACCGGGCATCGAGACGAATTCGGCGTCCACTCCTCGACCGGCTGCGGCGACGACTTCTCGACGCGCCCGTACCGGATCGGTCCAGGTGTCGGCGTCGCCGTGTACGACGCGAACGACCTGATCGGTATGCGTCCCATCGAGTTCGCCTCCGTCGGGCCACCACGGGGCCAGTGCGACGATCCCGCTCACCGAAGGATCGTCCGCGACTGCTGCGGCTGTCCGGCCGCCCATCGAATGCCCGACGACGACGACATGAACGTCCGGGTGGTCACGCCGAATCTCTCGCAGCGCCCACCGTGCATCCTGCACCGGACTACGCTCGACACCGTTCCACCCGCGAAACCTGTACTGCAGCTGCGCGACGACGATTCCCTCGGCGCGGCCGGCGCGTCGAAGATCCCGCGTGAACTGCCACATTCGAAGCCCCGACAAGTGCCAGGGCCGACTCCGTTCGATGCTCGTGACCTTGCCACCGTGCAGAACCAGAACGACACAGGTCACGGGGGTGCCGGCAGGCGGTGTCGGCCCCGACCGGAGTCTCGGCTCCGCGCTGTTGCTCATACCCGCTATTCGGCACCGCGAGCGTCATGGGTTGGGTCTGCGACCAATGTGACCTGCACTACCTCTGTGTGAAGACACAAAAAACGCCGGGCCGACGAGCGTATCGCTCTCCGGCCCGGCGTCGAGGTGGAGCTGCCGGGAATCGAACCCGGGTCCTCCGCTGTATCACCAGGGCTTCTCCGTGTGCAGTCTGCTATGCCTCTACTTGGATCTCCTGATCTCGCAAACAAGCCAGGATGACGATCCCAGCCACTGTTTGATGTTCCTCATCACTCCGTGGCCGAGTGAATCGGTAAGCCCTCTAGCTGATGCCAGTACCCGGACCGAGGGCGAACCCGGACTGACAGACACGCAGTCGCTACTTAGGCAGCGAGTGCGTAGTCGCGCTGATTGGAATCGGCGCTTATATGTTTGCGATGACGCTTACGGTGGTCTCTCGCCTGCACCGACACGCTTCCCCTGACTCAACATACAGAGTCGAAACCGTTCAGCCCCGTATGTCCCGAACACCATGCTCGGGCTGTTCAGTGTAACAAGGCGCTCGGACAGAATCATCCCGATATCGTTCGCGTCCCCTCAGGCACGGTCGATGTCGCCGACGACGCGGGACAGGAGGCGTCCGAAGAGCACCTTGCGCAGCGGAAACGAGCTGTACCACGCTGCGCGCCCGGCAAGCCCACGCGGAAAGAAGTCGAGTTGCTGTTCCACTCGCGTGCCGCCGCCGGCCGAACTCGCGCGATACCGAAGCCATGCATTGCCTGCAGTCGGCGCGGTGGCCTGCAGACGCACGTCGTCCGAGCCGTCGTCGTCGACGCGCCAGCCTTTCACGCCGCCTGTGCGAACGACGTCGCGAAGTCTGCGCCGAATCACATCGGGTTCGGTTCCGAGATACACGCTGCGCATATCCGAGTACACGACTTCACCGGCCCAGTGCGGATCCGACGGCAAAGGGTCCGACGGGGCCGTCACACTGTCGGACCACGACGATTCGGACTCCCCATGCTCGATGTTCCGCAGTGCCAGGCGAACCGATTCTCGGTAGGGCGTCGACCCCCCTTCGGGACGATCGATGACGGCGTCGATGTCCGTCTCGTGGGCCACCGCGTCGTACTGCAGCGATTCGATGAGGGGCATCGCAAGGCCGCGCGGCATCGGCGTCACCAACCCGATCCAATGACCGGCAAGGCGCGGGGTCAGCACCGGAAGGACCAGAATGCGTCGTCGTCGTAGGCCCGCGACGTCCGCGTACACGTTCATCATCTCGCCGTACTCCATGACGTCGGGTCCCCCGACGTCGAAGGTACGACTCTTCTCGAGGTCGCAGACGGCCGCCTCGATCAGATAATGCAGGATGTCCCGGACCGCGATCGGTTGGATCTGGTTGTGCACCCACCGCGGGGTCGTCATGACCGGCAGGCGGTTGGTCAGATGCCGGATCATCTCGAACGATGCGGAACCAGAACCGATGACGACACCGGCCTGGAGCACGAGCGTCGGCGTCGGCGATTCCATCAGGATCCTGCCCACCTCGGCACGCGAGGCGAGGTGCGGCGACAGGTCACCCGTCTCCGGATGCAGACCACCGAGGTAGACGATCCGCGACACACCGGCTTCGGCCGCCACGGCCGCGACGTTCTCCGCGCTGGCGCGTTCGGTTTCCGCGAAGTCGTCGTGTCCCGAGGACCCCATCGAGTGAACGAGGTAGTAGACGACGTCGACATCCTCGAATGCGGCCTTCAACGAGTCCCGGTCGCCGAGGTCCCCGCGCGCCACCTCGACGGCCTCTGCCCACGGGACGTCCTTCAGTTTGTCGGGGTTGCGGGCCAGCACTCGCACGGTGAATCCTGCGTCGACCAGCCGCGGCGCCAGCCGCCCACCCAGATAGCCCGTTGCGCCGGTGACGAGGACGCGTGACTGTCGTGCACTGTGTTCGGCGGTCATGCACGGACCGATACCCTCGCCGAGAACACTTCAATCGGGCATGCGCTTCAGGCGATGGCGATGAGTCCTACAGCGCCCAGCGCCAGAAGCATTCCGGCTTGCTGAAGCCGCCCGACCCGTTCGCCCAGCATCACCATCGCGAGCATCACCGTCGCGGCCGGATACAGCGACGCGATGACGCTGACGAGCGACAGCAACCCACCCTGATACGCGTACAGCAGAGCAGCGTTGGCAACGACGTCGAGTACACCGACGAAGGCGGCCAACTTCAGAACACTGCCGTGCGGCAACGCGAAATGGCCCGACGCCAGTGCCACACACCAGATCACCGCAGTCGCCGAGGCCCGCGACGCTGCCAACGGCCACAGACCGGATCCCTCGCCGATCTGATGTAGACAGATGAACGCAATGGCGAACGTGATTCCGGAACCGACCGTCAGCCAGGCAACCTGTCGCGTGAACTTCATCGTCCGACCGCCTGCCACCTCGCCGACCGTCTCGTCGGGAGACTCCTTGCTGACGAGTACGACGGCGACCAACGCCAGCGCAATGCCCGCGAACGCCAGCGCACCTGGACGTTCCCCGATGACGAACCCCGCGACGACGGGTATGCCCGCGACGAGCACGGCCGTCAGCGGAGACACGACGGCCATGGGTCCGGACGCGAGTGCAAGATAGAACCACCACACCGCGAGGGCACCCGCCACACCCGAGGCCAGACCCCACAGGATCGGCGCCCACGACACCGAGCCCCCGACGAACGGGGCGATCAGAAGGACGACCACCAGAGAGAACGGGTAGGAAACGAGGACGACCCGGAGAGCTGCGACTCGTCTGGACGCGACTCCACCCACGAAGTCGCTGACGCCGTACCCCACGGCGGCCACCAGAGCGAGGAGAACGGCGGTCAGCGCATGCCCCTCATCGCATACCTTTGATTCGACGGCCGAGCTCGCGGGTCACTTCACGTTCGGCGGTGCGACGCGCAAGATCCTGCCTCTTGTCGTAGTCCTGCTTGCCCTTCGCGAGCGCCAACTCCACCTTCACCTTGCCGTCGGAGAAGTACATCGACAACGGCACGAGCGTGAGGCTGCCTTCCTTCACCTTGCCGACGAGTCGTTCGATCTCCCGCTTGTGCAGCAACAACTTTCGCGTTCGACGCGGTGCATGGTTGGTCCAGCTGCCCTGCGTGTACTCGGGAATGTGCAATCCGCGGAGCCAGATTTCGCCGTCGTCAACCGTCGCGAAGGCGTCGGCGAGCGACGCCTTTCCCTCTCGTAGGCTCTTGACTTCGGTTCCGACCAGTGCGATCCCAGCCTCGTACACGTCGAGGATCGAGTAGTGGTGACGCGCCTTACGGTTCGTCGCGATGGCCTTGCGGCCCTTTTCTTTCACTGCAGGGCCCTTTCTCGAGCGCCGTCATGGTGTGGGCGGTGTCATGGCGTGCACGGTGTCACGCACAACCGCTCCAGCATAGAACCGACGATCAAGTGGTTTTACTCCCGCACGTACAACCGGAGGGTGATGTAGCCCGTGACCGCAGCCATTCCGACGCCGACCAGTACGAGGAACGGTGACACCAGCAGCACGTCACTGTTGGAGATGCGCGCGAGGATGTTCGCGTCGTAGACCTCGGACAGCACGTCGTCGATGAACATGTTCTTCGCGGTGAACAAACCTGCGATCGCAAGTACGGACCCGATCAACGCCGCGACCACCGCCTCGAGGAGGAACGGAAGCTGCGTGTACCACCGCGTCGCACCGACGAGCCGCATGATGCCGACCTCGGTACGCCTGGTGAACGCGGCGATCTGAACCATGTTGGCGATCAACAGAATTGCCGCGATGGCCTGCACGACGGCAATGGCAAAGGCAGCGTTGCGCACGCCGTTGAGCACGCTGAACAAACGCTCGACCAGGTCGCGCTGATTGAGAACGCTCTGCACGCCCGGCCGGCCGGCAAAGGTGTCGTTGATGACGCCGAACCGCTCGGGGTCGTTGAGCTTGACCTTGAACGAGGCCGGGAAACTGTCCGGACTCACCAGTTCTGCGAGCTCGGGCTGATCCTTGAACACCCGCTCGGTTGCGTCGCGCACGGCGTCGTCGCGGTTGAGATACTGCACGGACTCGACCGAGGGCGTCTGTTCCAGATCGGAGCGCAACGTGCTGCATGTGTCCGCGGCGCAATCCGGGTCGTTGGCCGAGATGTCGTCGGTCAGGAAGATCTGCACCTCGACGCGGTCCAGGAAGATCTGCTGAGTCTTACCGGCCATCTGCACCACGAGCAGTCCCCCACCGAACAGCCCCAGAGAAATCGCGGTGGTCAGGATCATGGCAATGGTCATGGTGATGTTGCGGCGAAGTCCGGTCAGAACCTCGCTGGTGATGAAACTGGCGCGCATCGCGGTATCGGGCCCTTCGGTAGTGCAGTACGACGGAAAGTTGGCGGGGCGGGAGTGGAGCCTGCAGGAACGACCCACTCACCGGCGTCGGTCGCCTATCGACCGACGCCGTAGACGCCGCGGGCCTCGTCGCGCACCACTCGTCCGTTGTCCAATTCCACGACGCGTCGACGCATCGAGTCGACGATGTGATTGTCGTGAGTCGCCATCAGGACCGTCGTGCCGGTGCGGTTGATGCGTTCGAGCAGCATCATGATGTCCTGGCTCGTGTCCGGGTCGAGGTTGCCGGTGGGCTCGTCGGCGAGCAGGACCAATGGCCGGTTGACGAATGCCCGCGCGATCGCGACACGCTGCTGCTCACCACCGGACAACTCGGTCGGCAGCCGATCCGACTTGCCACCGAGACCGACGAGGTCCAGTACCTCCGGAACCGTCCGCTTGATCACCGACCGCGGCTTTCCGATGACTTCGAGCGCGAAGGCGACGTTCTCGACGACCGTCTTCTTCTGCAGCAGACGGAAGTCCTGGAACACGCATCCCATGCTCTGTCGCAGTCGGGGGACGCGTCGGGACGACAGCCTGTTCACGTGGAAGTCCGCGACGTGGATGTCACCGGACGTCGGCGTGTCTTCCTTCAGAAGCAGCCGCATGAACGTCGACTTGCCCGAACCGGACGGACCGATGAGAAAGACGAATTCGCCCTTGTCCACGGACACGGTCACGTTGTCCAGCGCGGGCCTGGTCGACGTCTTGTAGGACTTGGACAGATTCGTCGTGCTGATCACGGGTCGCCAGTGTAGTCCTTACTCACCGGTAACCGTCCTAGGCTCCCTCAGGGCGTGCCCGTTGCGCTCGGCGGCGCAGGCAGCAGCGATCGGAGCTCCGGCGGGACCGTCAAACCGGGAAGATAGGTCGGTTCTGGCGTGGTAGAACTGTCGGTGCCACCCGTCGTCGAACCCGGCTCCCCGGGCGCGACGCTCGGTGTACCGGAGGCGTCGGACGGTGACGCCGGCTGCGTCGTCGTCGGCACAGGGGTGGTCGTCGTGGATTCCTCGGTGTATCGCGGCTCGGAGCTCGGGCCGGGCACGATCAGCGACGGGTCGACGGCAGTAGGACCGGCCGTCGGTGCGTCGTTTCCCTCTTGCAGTTGGTTGTAGAGCAGTCCCGTCAGGACGAAGCAGATTCCCAGAAGTACCGTCGACGTTCGAATTCGCCCGAACATCTTCGAGGGCAACTTCCACGTCCGTCTCGGCCGATCGGGATCCGATTCGGAGTGGTTCGGTGCAGATGCGCCGGTCACAGATCCTCCCCTTCGTCGCGGCGGCGACCTTCCGGCGCAACACCTGCGGTCGAGACATCCGGAGTGACGCGGATTCCCTCCGGTTGCAACGCCGCGGCAACGCGGACGCGGAGCTCACGTCCGACCTGGAACTGCTTGCCGGGCAACGTACGTGCGACCAGCCGGACATTCACCTGATCGACCTCGATGCTCTCCACTCCCATCACCGTCGGCTCGTCGAGCAACAGTGGCCGCAGGCGCGCATCCTCGAACGCCGCGTGGCCGACGCGTCGCAAGATCTCGTTGACGCGGTTGAGGTCGGCGACCGACGGGATCGGCACGTCGACGACGGCACGGGCCCAGTCCTTGGACAGATTGATCGCCTTGACGATCTGGCCGTTGGGCACGGTGATGACCTCACCGTCGACACTTCGGACTCGGGTCACGCGCAGCGTGACGTCCTCGACGGTCCCGATCGCGTCTTCTGCGGAACCGTTGACCGCGATCTGCACGACATCGCCGAACCCGTACTGACGCTCGGTGATGATGAAGAAGCCGGCAAGGATGTCCTGCACGACGCGCTGGGCACCGAAGCCAAGGGCAGCGCCGAGCACAGTCGCGGGCGCGACGAGACCGCTGACCGCGAAGCCGAGCCGTCGCAGAACCTCGATGGTGACCAGAATGTAGACGACCGTCACCGCAACCCAGGTGATGACCTGAGCCAGGGCGTGCCGATGCTTTGCCGCTTCGGTTCGGACCAGTGCGTCACTGTGCTGATAGTTCGCGTCGATTCGGGCCGTGATCCGCGAGCCCACCCAGGAGATGAGCCGGGCCAGCAGCATCCCGCCGAGGATGTACAGCACGATTTCGAGCCCACGAAGTCGCACGGGCAGAGACAGCCCGAAATCCAACGCCAGAGTCATGGTGACCTACTCTTCGCCGCGCATCCGCCAGCGAATACCCGATTCCAGGAAGCCGTCGATGTCGCCGTCGAGCACGCTGGATGGGTTGTTGACCTCGTACTCGGTCCGCAGGTCCTTGACCATCTGGTACGGGTGCAGCACGTAGGACCGCATCTGGTTGCCCCAGGAGCTTCCGCCGTCGCCCTTGAGCGCATCCATCTCGGCGCGCTCTTCCTTGCGCTTGACCTCGAGCAGTTTGGCCTGCAGCACGCGCATCGCCGACACCTTGTTCTGCAGCTGCGACTTCTCGTTCTGACACGTCACGACGATGCCCGTCGGGATGTGAGTCAGGCGCACCGCGGAGTCGGTGGTGTTGACGGACTGTCCGCCTGGTCCGCTCGATCGATAGACATCCACGCGGATGTCACCTTCGGGGATCTCGATGTGGTCGGTCGTCTCGACGACGGGAAGCACCTCGACCTCGGCGAACGACGTCTGGCGACGGCCCTGATTGTCGAACGGGCTGATCCGGACGAGGCGGTGTGTGCCCTGCTCGACCGACAGCGTCCCGTACGTGTACGGCGCCTTGACAGCGAACGTCGCGCTCTTGATGCCGGCCTCTTCCGCGTAGGAGGTGTCGTAGACCTCGACGCTGTAGCCGTGCTTTTCCGCCCAACGGATGTACATGCGCATGAGCATCTCGGCCCAGTCGGCAGCGTCGATCCCGCCCGCCCCGGACCTGATGTTCACGAGTGCATCGCGCTGGTCGTACTCGCCGGACAGCAACGTACGCACCTCAGCCGCGGCGATGTCCTCGCGGAGCGACGCACGCTCGGTGTCGGCTTCCGCGATAGCAGCTGCCTGGGCGTCGCCCTCTTCGCCCTCGGCCAGCTCGTACAGAACCGGCATGTCTTCGAGCCGCTGCCGGAGTTCCTCGACGCGACGCAGTTCTGCCTGCGCGTGCGACAACTGACTGGTCACTTGCTGCGCATGTTCCTGGTCGTTCCAGAGGTCGGGCGAGGCGGCCTGGTGTTCGAGTTCGTCGATCCGTCGACGCAGCTCCTCGACATCGAGAACCGACTCGATCGTGGTCAGGGTGATGTCGAGTTCGTTCAGGTCTGCGGAAACGTCAGGATGCACGAGATACAAGGTTACCGGCCTCGTAGTCGGCCTTCGTACCCGAGCGTCGACAGCCGACGCGACGAACGTCACATCGGAGGCCGTGAGCGTCGACCCATCCAAGGCGTGAGCAGGTTCGATGCACCGTGATGCCCTGGTCCGATGCCGGTTTGCCTGCTACTTTCACCTTCATCGACACATACGCATGCGGCCATGCCTCTCGGTCGTCGGTCATCCGCGACCCTCTCCTCGTCGCGCGTCGGCACGTCGATTTCTGCAGGACCGACACCAGCCTGTGTCGCTGACGTCGGTTCACCCCAACCATCGGGGTACTGACCAGCGCCCCGGTTTCCTGCAGAAACTTCATTCGAGGAGCACACATGTCCGTCACCGACGAATACCTGAAGAACAACGAGGCGTACGCGGCACAGTTCGACGGCCCGCTGCCCCTGCCCCCGTCGAAGCACGTCGCCGTCGTCGCCTGCATGGACGCTCGCCTCGACGTCTACCGCATTCTCGGCCTGAACGAGGGTGAGGCCCACGTCATCCGCAATGCCGGTGGCGTCGTCACCGACGACGAGATCCGTTCGCTCGCGATCAGCCAGCGCCTTCTCGGCACAAAAGAGATCATCCTCATCCACCACACGGATTGCGGAATGCTGACCTTCACCGACGACGACTTCAAGAACGGGATCCAGGACGAGATCGGCATCAAACCCAACTGGGCAGCCGAAGCGTTTCCCGACCTCGACGCCGATGTCCGACAGTCCATCGCCCGCATCGAGCAGAGTCCCTTCGTCACCAAGCACGAATCACTCCGCGGATTCGTGTTCGACGTCGCCACCGGGAAATTGAACGAAGTCACCGCCTGATCGTTCGAGTGCCCAGGGTGACAGAGTCTGCGCCACCCTGGGCACTACTGTTGGTCCGTGACTTTCTACGCCGCTGACCTGCAGCTTGCCCTGTCCCTGGCCGACCAGGCCGACGAGATCACGCGCGATCGTTTCCTCGCACTCGATCTGAAGGTCGACGACAAGCCCGATCTCAGTCCGGTCAGCGATGCAGACCTCGCCGTCGAGCGCCACGTACGCGCCGTGCTGGCCGAGCAGCGCCACGGCGACGCCGTACTCGGTGAGGAGTTCGGCGGTGACGCGGTGTTCTCCGGCCGTCAGTGGGTGGTCGATCCCATCGACGGCACGAAGAACTTCGTGCGCGGCGTTCCGATCTGGGCAACCCTGATCGCACTGCTTCAGGACGGCGTCCCTGTCGTGGGCGTCGTCAGCGCTCCCGCATTGAACCGTCGGTGGTGGGCTTCCGAGTCGGCGGGCGCCTGGACGTCGTACGACGGCGGAGACGCTCGCGCGATCTCGGTGTCCTCTGTTCGCGAACTGTCTTCGGCGAGTTTGAGTTTCGCGAGCCTCAGCGGCTGGAAGGAGCGAGGCATCCGCGACGAGTTCGTCTCGCTGACCGATTCCGTGTGGCGCGTGCGCGGCTACGGAGACTTCTTCTCCTACTGCCTTCTCGCAGAAGGAACGCTCGATATCGCGACCGAACCCGAGGTGTCGCTGTGGGATCTTGCACCGCTCGACATTCTGGTCCGCGAAGCGGGTGGCCGCTTCACAGCGCTGGACGGCACGGCCGGGCCGCACGGCGGTAACGCGATCGCGACGAACGGTCTCTTGCACGACGAAACGGTCAGGCGCCTGCGGCGCCATGTGCACGAAAATACATAGCGGGCTATGTATTTTCGTGCACATGCGCGAAGCGCCTAGGAGACCGTGGCAACCACGAGCGCGATCAGGGGCGTCACGCCTTGCGTGATCGCAGCCCGAAAGTATTTGGCGCCTCCCGTCGCGAGTACGACAGCCGCACCGACGATGCTGAGGCACGCGAAGACGACGACGGCGTGGCCTGCGGATCCTCCGATGATCAGTCCGGCGATGATCCCCACTGCCAGGAAGAGGTTGTAGAAGCCCTGGTTGAATGCCATCGGCCGCACAGTGTCGGCATCGGCCTGAGTGGCGACTCCGAAACGCTTCCACACTGCGGGCCTGGTCCACACGACGCTCTCCATCACGAAGATGACGACGTGAAGCGCGGCCGCGATGGCGGCGAAGATCTGAGCGAGTATCGGCACGTGATGGATGCTGCCACACGGCAAGTGACGTGGGCGGATTCCGTCTTTCTTACTCGAGAGTAGACAGCTATCTTACTCGGGAGTAAGGTTGGCGGAGTCCGAGCCCGACACCGAGAAACAGCTGGTGATCATGAGCAAGCAAGACAGTGTGATCGAGACGAAGCGCAAGGCGCCTCGCGACACATCCGCAATCGGCCTCAATCCGATCAAGCGGGATGCCATCGGCACCGCCATGCGCGTGCTCACGGCCATCACCGGATCGGAGTTGGCCGAGAAGTACAAGATCCGGCAGAGCATCGACCGGGTCACCTACGAAGGCACCAAATCGGGATTCAAGACCCTCGGTGCCGCAACGCGCACGTTCGCGAAGGTGACCGGCGGCGAGAAGCCCAAGCGCCTCGACGACGCAGCGGTCAAGAATCTCGACTACTTCGACCTGACGCCCGACGACGAGCAGCGCATGATCGTCGAGACCGTCGAGGAATTCGCCGACGAGATTCTGCGGCCTGCAGCGCACGACGCCGACGCATCCGCGTCGTCCCCGGAAGATCTCGTCCGCCGCAGCGCGGAACTGGGCATCACGCTCATCAACGTCCCGGAAGAGCTCGACGGCGCCGCCACCGAGCGTGGCGCGGTCACCAACGCGCTCGTCGCCGAAGCTCTCGCCCACGGAGACATGGGACTCGCGTTGCCGATCCTCGCACCGAGTGGTGTCGCAATCGCACTGACGCAGTGGGGAACCGACGCGCAGCAGCAGACCTACCTACCTGCGTTCGTGGGCGAGAAGGTACCGAATGCGGCGGTCGTCGTGAACGAGCCCCGCGCGTTGTTCGATCCGTTCGCGTTGCAGACCAAGGCAGTTCGCTCCCCCAGCGGGTACAAGCTGAACGGCGTCAAGAGCGTCGTACCCGCCGCGGGCAGTTCCGAACTGTTCGTCGTCGCGGCGGAGCTGGACGGGCGCCCGTCGTTCTTCATCGTCGAATCGGACACCAAAGGCCTTGTCGTCGAAGCGGATCCGAGTATGGGCCTCCGCGCTGCCGGCCTCGGCAGACTGCACTTGACGGACGTCGCCGTCCCCGAATCCGCGCTTCTCGGTGACGGTGACGCCGACCAGCGAGCCCTCGACTACGCCGATGCGATCAGCCTGGCTCGATTGGGATGGTCGGCACTCGCCGTCGGCACCGGCAAAGCCGTCCTCGACTACGTGATCCCCTACGTCAACGAGCGCGTGGCGTTCGGCGAGCCGGTCAGCAACCGTCAAGCCGTCGCGTTCATGGTCGCGAACATCGCGATCGAGGTCGACGGCCTCCGATTGGTGACGCTGCGTGGAGCCTCCCGCGCCGAGCAGGGTAAGTCGTTCGCACGCGAAGCCGCACTCGCACGACGCCTCGCATCCGAGAAGGGCATGCAGATCGGCTCCGACGGGGTGCAACTACTCGGCGGGCACGGGTTCACCAAGGAACATCCGGTGGAACGCTGGTACCGCGATCTGCGCGCCGTCGGCGTCGCCGAAGGCATCGTTCTCATCTGATTCGCCCATCACCTCGAGACAGAGAACCAAGGACACACGATGATCAATCTCGAACTCCCCAAGAAGCTTCGGGCACAGGCGAATCAGGCGCATCAGGTCGCAGCCGAGATCTTCCGGCCCATCTCCCGCAAGTACGACCTCGCCGAGCATGCGTACCCGGTCGAACTCGACACCATGGCCTCGATGGTCGAGGGAATGTCCGACGCGGGCAACGACATCGGCGGTGCAGCGGGCGGCCGCGAGAAGGACAGCGAGTCCGCACCGAAGCCGAGCAAGACAGCGAACGCCAACGGCGGCAACATGTCCGCGCTCGTCAACGTCATCGAGACGTGCTGGGGCGACGTCGGACTGACCTTGTCGATCCCGTATCAGGGCCTCGGTAATTCCGCGATCGCAGCAGTCTCGACCGACGAGCAGCTCGAGCGATTCGGCAAGGTGTGGGCCTCGATGGCGATCACCGAATCCAGCTTCGGTTCGGACTCCGCCGCCGTCACGGCCACCGCTGTTCTCGACGGCGACGAATGGGTGCTCAACGGCGAGAAGATCTTCGTCACGGCCGGCGAGCGGTCCACCCACATCGTCGTGTGGGCGAGCGTGGACCGCTCGAAGGGTCGCGCGGCGATCAAGTCGTTCGTCGTTCCTCGCGATGCTCCTGGACTGTCCGTCGCACGTCTGGAGCACAAGCTCGGGATCAAGGCGTCGGACACGGCAGTGCTGCTGCTGGAGGACTGCCGCATCCCCAAGGACAACCTGCTCGGTTCCGCCGAGGTCAACACCGAGAAGGGGTTCGCGGGCGTCATGCAGACGTTCGACAACACCCGTCCACTCGTCGCGGGCATGGCGATCGGTGTCGCACGTGCTGCCCTCGAAGAACTGCGGTCGATTCTCGACGAAGCAGGTGTCGAGATCTCGTACACGAAGCCTGCGTACAACCAGCACGCTGCCGCTGCGGAGTTCCTCCGCCTCGAAGCCGATTGGGAGGCGTCGCATCTGCTTGCCCTGCGGGCCGCATGGATGGCCGACAACAAGGAGCCCAACTCGTTGCAGGCGTCGATGGCCAAGGCGAAGGCCGGGCGTTCGGCCACCGATATCACCCTGAAGGCCGTCGAACTCGCCGGAAGCTACGGCTACTCCGAACGACTGCTCCTCGAGAAGTGGAGTCGTGACTCCAAGATTCTCGACATCTTCGAGGGCACTCAGCAGATCCAGCAGCTCATCGTCGCACGTCGTATACTCGGAAAGACGTCCGCCGAACTGAAGTGATCGCACCGATCGAGAAAAAGCCCGCAGCACGAGCGCTGCGGGCTTTTTCTCGTTCCTCCGAAAGTTTTTTCGGTGGCCGTGTCGAAAGCGCGTCACTCCGTTCGTCTTACATCATGTAAGCGGAGAGACACTCGACAGGAGACCACCATGAAGTACATGTTGCTGATCAACGCACCCAGTGCCGACTTCGACAACGGCTGCACGCCCGAGGACTGGATCCAATTCGGCAAGGAGATGCAGGACGCCGGTGTCTTCGTGACGGGCTACTCCCTCGCCGATCTGACCAGCGCCACGTCCGTGCAGGTGAACGACGGCGGGCAACGCAGCATCACCGACGGCCCGTTCGCCGAGACTCGTGAGGTACTCGGTGGCTTCGAGGTCATCGACGTCCCCGACCTCGACGCGGCACTCGAGTGGGCGGCGCGCTGCCCGGGTTCTCGGGGCGGCGGTTCGGTGGTCGTCCGGCCGATCGCAGAATTCTGAGGTAGTCAGGCAATGAGCGTCGGTATGTCGCTGGAGTCGGTGTTCCGCGAGGAGCACGGGCGGCTGCTGGCCACGCTCGTTCGTCGCTACGGTGATCTGCAGCTCGCCGAGGACGTCGCCTCGGAGGCGATCGAGTCGGCGCTGACGCATTGGCCGGTCGACGGAGTTCCATCGAAGCCCGGCGCGTGGCTGCTGACCGCAGCCAGGCGTCGGGCCGTCGACAGGCTTCGGCGCGACTCGGCATATGCATCCAAGATCGCTCTGCTGCAAGTGGATCGCGACCGGGCCGACCACGCGCCTGCCGCCGACGCGTCGGACCAGGAGTTTCCCGACGAGCGGTTGCAGTTGTTCTTCACGTGCGCACATCCAGCGCTCGGTCCCGACGATCGGGTGGCGCTCACGCTGCGATGTCTCGCTCACTTCACGACGCAGGAAGTGGCACGGGCGTTCTTGATCCCTTCCTCCACTGCCGGTCAACGAATATCGCGGGCGAAGAAGAAGATTCGCGACGCCCGCATCCCGTTTCGGGTTCCGAGTGACGGCGAGCTCGCGCATCGCCTGCCGGGCGTGCTTCAGGTCGTGTACTCGATCTTCACCGAAGGCTACGCAGCATCGTCGGGCGAGGATTTGATCCGCACGGATCTCGCCGACGAAGCACTTCGCCTCGGCCGGATCCTCCACACCCTCATGCCTGCTCAGCGTGAGGCGACCGGTTTGCTTGCCTTGATGCTGCTGACCCATGCACGACGCGCCGCACGAACCGGCCCCGACGGAGAGATCCAGCTGCTCGAGGAACAGGATCGCAGACTCTGGGACCGGGAGATGATCGCCGAGGGCAGTGCCCTCGTCGTCGAGGCCCTGACCGGAGGCGCTCCTGGGCCGTACTCGGTGCAGGCAGCGATCGCATCGTTGCACGACGAGTCGTCGGACGCCTCGACTGTGGATTGGCCACAGATCGCCCAGCTGTACGACGTGCTCCTGGCTCTCGACCCGTCACCCGTCGTCGCGCTCAACCGTGCGGTGGCCATCGGGATGAGGGACGGCCCCGACGTCGGGCTGACACTGCTCGACGGGTTGGCCGACGACCCACGCATGACGTCGTACTACCCTTTCGCCGCAGCTCGCGGTGACCTACTTCTGAGGTCGCAGCGGTACGGCGAGGCAGCGCAGCAGTTCTCCGAGGCATACGCACTCGCGGGCTCCGATCCGGAGCGACAGCTGATGCGACGACGGCGGGCCGACGCCGAGAATTGTGACCGGTGAATCCGGATCGGGCTTTTCGCTCCCGAGCGTTGTGCTTGTTCACTACCATCGTTTCTCGCACGACGCTGTTGGATCACCGAACCGTTCTCGGGGGGAGACGAACATGTCGGTAGGACACAGAGTGAGACGCCACAGGACTTTGTCGCACATCATCGACAGCGTGGGTGCTGTTCGGGTCATGCGACGGTCGGGCCTCATCCCGTTCCCGCGGATCGACCACGGCATCGCATCGATTCGTGCCGTCGGCAAGTACGGCCCGTTCGCCGGACCCGTTCATGCACATGCTCATAGTGACGCCGCCGACACCATCGCCCTGATCGACGAGGCAGGTAGCTTCTCCTACGCTGACCTCGAGCGCAAGTCCAACGCCCTCGTTCGAGGATGGCGAGCCGACGGAACAGGCCCCGGATCGGTGATGGGCGTGATGGCACGCAACCACCATCTGCTGGTGGTGACGATGCTGGCGGCCGCGAAAGGCGGTATTCGGCTCGTCATGATGAACACGGGCTTCGCTCCCCCGCAACTGGCCGACGTCGCGGCCCGAGAACAGGTACGCGCGTTCGTGTTCGACGACGAATTCGCACCCGTCGCAGCCGCGTTGTCGCCGGCTGTGAAGCGATACGTCGCGTGGACCGAGACGCCCGACTCGGGTGACACGACGCTGGCGTCGATCCTCGAACTCGAGTCGACGTCGGATGTGCCGACGCCGTCGGTGCAGGGCGGTTTCGTGCTGCTCACCAGCGGGACCACGGGCACTCCGAAAGGCGCGCCGCGGGACCACACGTCTCCTCTGGCGTCTGCTCAATTTCTCGATCGTGTTCCGTTGCGACGCGGACGCACGATGGTGATGGCAGCGCCGATCTTTCATGGAACAGGGTTGTCGCAGTTCGCACTTGCACTCGCACTGGCCGACACCGTCGTGATGAATCGGACATTCGATGCCGAGAACACCGTCGAACTTCTCGCTCGGCATCGAGCGGACTCGCTCGTGCTCGTACCCACCATGCTGCAGCGCATCGTCGACCTCGGCCCCGACGTTCTCGCGCAGTACGACACGTCGGCACTACGCATCGTCTTCGCCGCGGGATCGTCGATCTCGCCTGATCTGTCGCGTCGCACGGCCCGCGCGTTCGGGCCGGTACTGCACAACCTGTACGGCTCCACCGAAGTCGCCGTCGCCACGGTGGCGACACCCGAGGAACTGGAACGAGCGCCCGGTACGGCGGGACGGCCACCCGTGACGTGCCGGGTCCAACTGTTCGACTACGACGGCACACCCGTCACCGCGGCTGGAGCGGTCGGACGAATCTTCGTCTCGAGCGGTCTCAGCTTCTCGGGCTACACCGACGGCAGAGACAAGGAGCGCATCGACGGAATGCTTGCCACCGGCGACGTCGGGCACTTCGACGAGAACGGATTGCTGTTCGTCGATGGCCGTGACGACGACATGATCGTCTCGGGCGGCGAGAACGTCTACCCACTCGAGGTCGAGAACATCCTGGCGGACCGAGAGGATGTCGTCGAAGCCGCCGTCGTCGGTGTCGTCGATGCGGACTTCGGACACCGATTGAAGGCATTCGTCGTGCCCACCGTGTCGTCGACGAGGGACGTGACCGAGATCAAGAAGTACGTGGGGACCACCCTCGCTCGGTACAAGGTTCCGCGCGACATCGTCTTCGTCGATCGACTCCCCCGCAACGCCACCGGTAAGGTCCTCCGACGCGCTCTCACCGACATGGGTTAGGCCACCGCCGTTTCGCGATCCGAGAGTGACTGGTAGAGAAGTGGGTACACGTGCATCGAGTGCACGACGGTAGCGGAGGAGAAGCGAACATGTCCGAGTGGACAAAGAAGATCAAGGACGAAGCCAAGGGTCTGATCGCCGAGGCCGAGCAAGAGCTCACCGTTCTCGAGGGCGGCGACACCGTCGACCTCACGGCCGACGAGACCGACGGCGACGCCGCTACCCCCGAAGAGAAGCGCTAGCTCTTCGAACGAGTCGCGTGCGCTGCCAGAGCGTCGACGACCATGCGATGGTCGTCGGCCTCGGCGAGGCCGGACACGCCGACCGCACCGACGAGCGACCCTGCTACCCGAATGGGCACCGCGCCACCGGCAGCCGCGAACGTACCGCGGTCGTATCGGGAATCGGTATCGAAGTTACGACCGTCGGCACGGTATTGGCAGCCGACGCCGTATGACGAAAGATTGTGGCGCCGAACGACGTTGAACTTCCAGCCAACCCAGTCGTCGTTCACCGCACTGCTTCCGGCGAGCGCCGAATGGAACACTCGCTGGTCCCCGAACACGATGGACACCACGATCGGCAGCGACTTCTCACGTCCCGTGGCAGCCAGAGCCGATCCCACAGTCCACGCGTCGTCGTAATCGAAACGCTGGAAGTCGAGCAGCTTCTCCTGCTCCAGAACCTGCTCGTATTCGCGAGCCCACCCGCTGAGGTCGTTCACATCCATCGCTTGTCGTCCTTCTGTTCGCCGAAACCGGAGACCAAAAGTCTATATGTCCTGACAAACAAGGCGGCTCAGCGGTGCGAGGGTTCTCCGGTCACACGATGATCGGCGTAGTTGAAGCCCTCGCGAACCAATCTGGCGAGGTGGCCGTCGACGATCTGATACACCACACGTCGACCGTCACGCGTGGTATCGACCATTCCCGTGAAACGCAGCTTGGCCAGATGCTGGCTGACCGCGGTGCGCGAGGCACCACTGAGCTCGGTCAGCGCTGTGACGTCGGACGGCCCCTGCGCGAGAATCCACAACAGATGCAGCCGGGTGGGATCGGACAACATTCGGAAGATCTCACTGGCGGACTCCAATCGGTCTCGATCCGGATTCGCTTCGTGATCGAGACTCGGAGACACCGAGTTCACCGACTCCGTCATGGCCACCTCCCTTACCTGGCCCGCGCTGCTTTTCGGATCTCCACAGCTTCGACGCAGCAATCGTGCCCAGTGTAGCGAGCACGGCAAGCACGGTCGTCGACGTCTGCTGACCGAGACCGGCACCCACCCACCCCGCGATCGGATAGGTCAGCAGGAAACAGGCGTGAGACAGCGAGAACTGGGCGGTGAACAGAGGAGGCAATCCGTCCGTCCCCGCGCTGCGACGAATCACTCTCGCCGTCGGAGTACCGATCGCCGACGCGCACGCACCCGCCGCGACCCAGAGAACGCCGATCCAGATCCATGCGGCGGGCCCTGGAGTCGCGACAACGGAGAACACGGCAGTACTCGCCGTCACGATCGACGCGCCGCAGCAGCCGGCAAGCATGACCGATCGGTCCGAGATTCGCGTCAACAACCGAGGCAGAGACAGAGCGACGACGATCGAACCCCCACCGAAACACCCCAGCAGCAAGGCCACGGAACCGGCCGATCCGCCGAGACGCTCGCGGGCATGGACGACGGTATCGACCACTACAACGCTTGTCACAGCCGCAACCACGAGGTTCATCGCCGCTATGCCGCGCAGCGAAGGTCGTGTCGCGAACTCACGGACTCCCGCGGTGACTCGAGTTCGGAAACTCCCGTCGTCGGACGGCGTCGTCGCTGGAAGGTCTGTTGTCACGACGAGAATCATCGAGGCGACGAACCCGAGTGCGGTTCCGACGAACAGCGCATGGAACGAGACGACGGACAACAGCACCGCCGCCATGAGCGGACTGACGATCGACTCCAGGTCGTATGCGAGCCGAGACAGGGAAAGGGCACGGGTATAGGACGGCTCGTCTCGCAGCACCGTCGGGATGATCGATTGAAATGCAGGTGTGAACGTCGCCGACGCCGCCTGAAGAACGAAGACGAGGGCAAATATCTGCCACGGCCTGTCGACGAACGGCAACACCAGCGCTACCGCCGCACGTACGACGTCTGCCGCAACGAGAACGGTCTTGCGACTCAGACGGGCTCCCAGCGCCGACGCCACGGGTGACACCGCGACGTAAGCGATCATCTTGATCGCCAGCGCTGTTCCCAGCACGGCGCCTGCGCGATCGCCTGCGATGTCGAATGCAGCAAGCCCGAGTGCGACGGTCAGCAAGCCGGTACCGATCAACGCCACTACTTGCGCGACGAACAGACGACGGAACCGAGGATCGGCCAGAGGCATGAACACAGAATAGTCCATCGAGTGCGCACACGCGCACATGACGAACCGAGAAAACAGAAAGGACCGACACTCCACGAGTGCCGGTCCTTCGATTGGTAGCGGGGACAGGATTTGAACCTGCGACCTCTGGGTTATGAGCCCAGCGAGCTACCGAGCTGCTCCACCCCGCGTTGCGAACGCAAAGTTACCGGACGATGACGAACGAATGCAAATCCGTTGCATCTCGCACCGAAGTACCCGCGAATCCTCCGGCACGGCACCCGAACTACGCGGTCCGATACACAAAAACCAGTGCCCCGCATCACTTCTTTATGGTGATCTAAGTCACATCACAACGGTGTAACGAAGCGGAAACGAATGCATCGCAACGCCCTTCCACCAGCGTGAATATCGTTCTCGGTCCCAATATGTGGACAGGACCGCCATCAAATCTCTGTGTGACGTCACGAAAATATGGGACTACCTTCACGACCGGCCCTACAAAACAGGACCGAAACCGCTTCCGCCGCTGCGACGCTCTGCCCCGCGGGAGCCGGTTCCCCGATTTGCACGGGGGCAGAGGCGCGAGCAGTGCGAACTCGTGATCGTTCGTACACATCAACGAGACACATCGACCGATGTACGTCTCCGACATGCGCAGGCAAGCGCGGAGAGGATTCACCCGCATGACCACACACACATCATTCGGAAAGCGCGCTCTGGGATGGGCTGCCGTCACCGGCGCCGTCGTTGCGATTCCCCTCGGCCTTTCCATGGGCACCGCCAACGCAGCCCCGCACAACTGGGACGGCGTCGCACAGTGCGAGAGCGGTGGTAACTGGGCCATCAACACCGGCAACGGCTACTACGGCGGTCTGCAGTTCACGCAGAGCACCTGGGAAGCCAACGGTGGCAGCGGATCGCCCGCCAACGCTTCGAAGGCCGAGCAGATCCGCGTCGCCGAGAACGTCCTGCAGACCCAAGGCGTCGGCGCATGGCCCGTGTGCGGTGCCCACCTGGCCAGTGGCGAGTCCACGGCTGCTGCCGAGGTCGCACCTGCCGTGCAGGCAGCACCTGTCGTCGAGGCACCGGCTGCTCCTGTCGTGGAGGCACCCGCCGCACCGCAGCTGCCGGTCGCACCGGAGTACCAGGCAACCGCTCAGCAGTACATCGACCACGCAACCGCGGTCGCGCAGAACGGATTCGACCAGGCATCGGCATTGGCGAACCAGTACGGTGTCGGCGCGCAGTTCGACCAGGCCGTTGCAGCTGCATCGCCCGTCCTGGCATCCCTCGGTCGGTAGATCCTTCGACCGACTCCGACTTCGGATCGTTCTCTGATCCGAGATACGAAGCGGCGCCGTCACTTAAGGAAGAGAGTGACGGCGCCGCTTCGGTTTTCAGTTGTGCAGGATCTCCGTTGTCACAGGCGCTTCAGCCTGCGATCAACTACCACCGTTCTGGTACGAGTCGATCGCCTGCTGCAGGGCCTCGAACGCTGTACCGAGTCGACCCAGATCGCCGCTCTGCTGAGCGGAGCGTACCTCGGCCAGCGCGGAGTCGAGACGTTGCACCGCAGCGGAATTCGGCGGCTGACTCTCGGTTGGGGCACCGCTCGGCGGTGTCGTCGCCTGAGTCTCGCCTTGCGGTTCGGTGGGCTCCGTCGTCTGCTGCGGTTCGGCTGCATTTCCGCCGGGTGCCGTAGCAGCAGAACCTGTTCCCGCTCCGAAGACTTGATCGAGCGCTTCCGAGAGTCTCGCGGCGTAGCCGACGCGCACACCACCATCGACACCTGGTTCGCGATAGCTCACCAGGACCTTGGTCAGCTGCGGGAACGATGTCGCTGCATTCTTTCGAGACGTGTAGAGCGGCTCGACGTACAGAATGCCGCCGTCTGCGATGGGCAGTGTCAGCAGGTTGCCGTACTGGAACTCGTTCGATTGCTCCAACAGAGTTCTGTCCGACGCCACTCGCGCATCGGACACCATCGATGTCTGCGCCTGCTGGGGACCCTGTGTCTGAGTCGACGTCGGTAGCTGGAGAACGGTGAACTTGCCGTAGTTCTCCGGATCCGACCGGACCGAGATGTACGCGGACAGCAGCTGGCGGTTGAAGCCGACCATCGCGCTCGTGAGCCGGAACGACGGCTCACCGGTCTCCGGATCACCGATCAGAACGTAGTACGGCGGCTGGTTGAGCTCACTGCCCGTGCCGCCCTCGCCTGTCGGGTCGCTGGGGACCGACCAGAACGCGTTGTTGGTGAAGAACTCGTTCGGGTTGTCGACGTGGTACTTCGCCAACATCTCACGCTGAACCTTGAACAGATCCTCGGGATACCGGAAGTGCGCACGTAGCTCGTCCGGGACGTCCGACGACGGCTTGACCGAGTCGGGGAAGACGCCCATCCACGCGTTGAGCACCGGGTCCTTGTCGTCGACCTGGTACAGCGTCACAGATCCGTCGTACGCGTCGACGGTGGCCTTCACCGAGTTGCGGATGTAGGACACTTCTTCCTTCGGAAGCGGCCTGCCGGTCGCCGACTCGACACTGTCCACCGTCAGTCCATCCAGCGACGCGCGCTGAGCGTACGGGTAGTCCTTCAGCGTGGTGTAGCCGTCGACGATCCAGACGATCCGGCCGTCCACGACTGCCGGGTACGAATCCGTGTCCGTGGTCAACCACGGTGCGACCTTCTGGACGCGATCGCGAGGATCACGATTGAACAGGATCTTGGAGTCGTCACCGATCGCGCCGGAGAACAAGATGTTTCGTTCGGCGTACTTCGCAGCGAACGCCAGTCGGTTGAACCAGTTACCCACCGGCACACCACCCGCACCGGTGTACGTGTAATTGGAATCGTCCGTGTCGTACTCACGATCACCGGTTCCCGTGCCACCGACGATTGCGTAGTCGGGATCGGCCTGCGCGATGACCTCGCCGTAGTAGATACGCGGCTGATCCACGGGAATGACCTGTTCCGTGCCCAGCGACGCGACGTCACTGACGGTGTAGATGGGGTAACCGCTGTTGCTGCTGGCGCCCTCGGACGTCGGGTCCTGGACGGCAGCGTTGACACGGTTCGCCGGCGCTGCGACGAATCCGTTGCCGTGGGTGTACACCGTGTGGCGGTTGATCCAGTCGGTCTGGTTACCGGTCAGCGACTGCGGGGACAGTTCGCGCGCCGCGACGATGTAGTCCTGCAGCTGACCGTCGATCTCGTACCGGTCGATGTCCAGCGTGTCCGGGAAGCCGAAGAAGTTCTTGAGCTGCTGCTGCTGAGTGAACGTGCGCGACAGGATGTTCGGGTCGAGCAGACGGGTGTTCGCGATCGTGGTGATGTCCGCCTGGCTCTCGCGCGGATTCTGCGAGCTCTCACCCGAGTAGTCCTGATACTCGACCTGGTCGTCACCGATGCCGTAGGCGTCACGCGTTGCCGCGATGTTCCTCTCGATGTATGCGCTCTCCTTCTCGGCTGCGTTGGGGCGCACCGAGAACTGCTCCATCAGCAGCGGGAAGACCGCGCCGACGAGGATCGACGACAGCACGAGCAACGCCGTCGCCAATGCAGGCACCCGAAGATCGCGGAGAAAGATCGCCGCGAAAAATGCTGCAGCACAGATCAATGCGATGGCGAGCAGGATCAGCTTCGCCGGCAGAACAGCGTTGATGTCGGTGAAGCCTGCGCCGGTGAACGTCGGTTCCTTACGGCTGCTCGACAGCAGCGAGTACCGATCGAGCCAGTACGCCACTGCCTTGAAGAGAACGAACAATCCGGCCAGCACCGCGAGCTGAATTCGGGCTGCACGCGTCAGAGCGCCCTCACGTCCCGCGAGTCGAATTCCGCCGAAGACGTACTGCGTCAACAGATTGGCGAAGAACGCGATGAGCGTGGCGACGAACAACCAATTCAGGACGAAACGGTAGAACGGCAGATCGAACGAGTAGAAGCTGACGTCGAGACCGAACTGCGGATCCACCCGGCCGAAGTCACCGCCGTTCAGGAACAGCTGAACGGCAACCCAATTGGTCTGCGCGATCAACCCGGAGATGACGCCGAACGCCACGGGGATGCCGATTCCGAACAGACGAAGCCTGCTCATGACGGTCGTTCGGTACCGAGCGATCGGATCGTTCGGTCCCGCAACGGGAACGAAGACCGGCCGATTGCGGTACGCCAGCAGCAGAGCCAGGAACACGACGCCGCCGACGAGCAGACCGACGATCAGGAACAGCACCACCCGCGTGACCAGCATCGTCGTGAAGACTTGGCGGAAGCCGACTTCGCCGAACCACAGCCAGTTCGTGTAGGTATCGATAAGGCGCGGACCGACAAGCAGCAACGCTGCGAGGACCAATGCCAATACGAGCAGAATCCGACTCCGTCGCGACAACGACGGTAGACCGGTGGGGGCCCTCATGCCCACGTGCCACACTCCAACTTCGGGCGATACCACTGGTATCGCAGATGGCTTCGGCGACGCACAACGTGCGTCGCCTGTCCGATTTGTGAACCACTGTACGGAACGGTCCGACGACCCGGCCACACCCGTCCGGTCGTCGGTGGCCGAAGAAGGTTCGTTTGCACGTCGATGGGATGATGAGCAGGTGAGCGATTTCGACGACGACCGATTCGACGACCATGAGATGGACATCAGCAGCGAGGGACTCGAGGCGGCTCTCGCACGATGCGTACGTGAGGTCGTCGACTTCGTCGACGCCGAGGGATGGGGTCAGGCGCCGCAGGTCTTCGCGCTGGTTCCGACGTCCGTCCTCGCCGCGGCGGAGCCGGGCCTCCTCGACGACATCGCCGACGGTTCGGCATTGACCCCGATCCAGCAGCACGCGCTGCCCGACGACATCGAGGGTGGATCACCGGCTCTCGAGGAGTTCCTCGCGACGACGAGTTGGCCGGACGGAGTAGTCGGTTGTGCGCTGGTCCAGGAGATCGTCGTGCTTCCCCCGGCCGCGGAGTCGGACCTCGACGACGCCTTGACGCCGCTGCTGGCCGATCGTGACGCCGCCGACGAGGCCGCTCGGATCACTGCCCGGTCGCATCCCGAACGCAAGGATGCCCGCCTGATCGCGGCCGTCGTGAAGGACGGACCGTCGTTGTCACTGCTGCAGATGCAGCCCGACGACGACACGGACCCGTTCGGCCCCACCGAACTGCTGACCTACGACGACCTGGCGCCGAACATCGTCCAGGCGTTGTACGCGACGTTCGACAACGTCGACGAGGACTGACAACGTCGATGGGGCGTGACATCGGCACTCGGCAGGACTTCACGCCGGAAGCCTCAGCACGACGGCGCGTCGCCTCCGGTTCCGATGGACTCGAGGGAATCGATCGCGCCGTCGAGCGAATCGACCTTCACCAGTCGTAGTCCGTCGGGGGTGTTGGCGGTGGCCTCGTCGCAGTTCTGCGCCGGAACGAGGAACGTCGTGGCACCGGCCTCGCGTGCGGCGATGAGCTTGTACGGAATGCCGCCGATGGGTCCGACGACCCCGTCGTTGTCGATGGTGCCGGTTCCGGCGACGAACTCGCCGTTGCTCAGCTCGCCGGGGCTGAGCTTGTCGACGACGGCGAGAGAGAACATCAACCCGGCCGACGGTCCACCGACGTCGGCGAGGTTGAACGTGACGGTGAACGGGACGTCCGGCTCTTCCGTCGGCGTCACGCCGAGGTAGCCCTTCTCCGCGTCGTCCGGTCGCGCGCCCAAAGTCACGGACTCGTCGCGCTCGACGCCGTCGGAGGACACGCGCATCACGATCACGTCACCGGGTGCGTGTGCGCTGACGACGTCACGCACGCCGGAGACCGTGTCGATCGCTGCGCCGTCGATCGAGATCAGTCGATCGCCTTCGTTCAACCGTCCCGCCGCAGGTCCGTCCGCCGCGACCGTGCCGACCGTCAACGCGAGCGGATAGCCGAGGTGACGAAGCGCAGCGAGCTCCGCACTGTCCTCGGATTGTTCGAAATCGGCCTGATTGCCTTCTTGCACTTCTTCTTTGGTCTTGTCCGGTGGATACACCTCCTCGCGGGGCACGAGTCCTTGCCGACCGCTGGCCCAGAATCCGAACGCCTCGAAGATGTTCAGCTGATCGCGCACTGCCACCGTCGTCATGTTCAGATGGCCGGTGGTGGGGTCCACGTCGGCGCCGTCGATCTGTACGACGGGTTGGCCGTCGGCGTCGCCGAGCGTGTTGTAGGTGGGACCCGGACCGAGTGCAGCGAACGGGACGGTGACGACGGTGCCTGCGACGCCGAGCACGACAACCGGCACGAGAGCTGCTACGAGAGTGGCGATCCTACGATTCACCCGACAAAGACTAGAACCGCCGCCTGTGGAGCAGATGTGAGACCCCTCTGTGACCCCGGCGTCGGAACACTGTGACACTGGTTCGTCGCCGCGCGGGCGTGGTCACGCGTCGACGGTCGTGTTCGCCGTCAGCGTGACGACCTGCGGTGCCACGAGCCATCTCGCCTTGTACCGTTGAAGTATGAGCAATTTCGGTTTTCAGGGCCCCGACGAGGATCCGGACAAGAAGAAGGATCAGGGCGGAGACGGCAGTCCGGGCGGCGTGCCCGGCGGTTTCGGATTCGGCGGTGAAGGGTTCGACCCCGCCGCACTGGGCCAGATGCTCACCCAGTTCGGTCAGATGCTGAGCGGAATGGGTACCGCAGGTGCCGGAAATGCAGGCCCGGTCAACTACGACCTGGCCACGCAGCTGGCCCGCCAACAGATCGGTACCGTCACGCCCGTCTCGTCAGGCAAGACCGACGCCATCGCCGATGCCGCGCATCTCGCCGAACTGTGGCTGGACGGCTCGACGACGCTGCCGGCCGGCGCGTCGCGCACGGTTGCGTGGACTCCGAGCGACTGGCTCGACAACACCATCGACACATGGAAGCGCTTGTGCGATCCGGTAGCCGCTCAGATCTCCAGCATGTGGACCTCGGGCATGCCACCCGAGGCACAGCAGATGGCAGGCCCGATGATGGGAATGCTGACTCAGATGGGCGGAATGGCGTTCGGGTCGCAGCTCGGCCAGGCGCTCGGCCAGCTGTCGAAGGAAGTACTGACGTCCACGGACATCGGACTCCCCCTCGGACCCAGCGGCGTCGCCGCGCTTCTCCCCGACGCGATCGCGAGCTTCACCGAGGGTCTCGAACAGCCCGAGCGCGAGGTGCTCGTCTTTCTCGCCGCACGCGAGGCCGCACACCAGCGCCTCTACAGCCACGTCCCCTGGTTGCGCCAACGAGTGCTCGCCACGGTCGAGGACTATGCGCGCGGGATCAAGATGGATTTCTCGGCGATCGAGGAAGCCGCGTCGGGACTCGATCCGGCGTCGCTGACCGACCCGTCGAAGATCGAGGAAATACTGCAGCAGGGTGCGTTCGAACCGCAGACCACCCCGGAGCAGAAGCTGGCACTCGAACGTCTCGAGACGATGCTCGCCCTCGTCGAGGGCTGGGTCGAGGTCGTCGTCGGCGAAGCCCTGGGCGAGCGACTGCCGGGAGCAGGAGCCCTCGGCGAGACCATCCGACGTCGGCGTGCGTCGGGCGGCCCGGCGGAGCAGACATTCGCGACCCTCATCGGTCTCGAGTTGCGCCCTCGCCGCGTTCGCGAGGCCAGCGAGTTGTGGCGTCGTTTGACGGCTGCAGCCGGAATCGACGGACGCGACGGCGTGTGGGCACACCCCGACCTGCTGCCGACGTCGTCGGACCTCGACGATCCCGCGTCGTTCGTCGACGGTGTCATCGGCGGTGGCACGAGCGAGTTCGACGACCCGATCGCACAGCTGAAGGCAACCGAGGAGCAGGAGCGCTCGGAACGAGAGAACAAGGGCGACGAGCGACCCGACGGAGACCAGGACACAAGCAAGGAATGACCTCGTGGACGGGGCGGATCGATCATTGTCGATCCGCCCCGTTTTTCGTGGGTACCTGCTGGTCGACGCGTCGGGAGCCTGTGGATAACCAGCTATTTTCGGCACCTGCACTGCCCGCGGTCGTGCAATCGTTCAGCTCGTGACTGCACCTTCGCAACACCGACCACTGCGTCGGCCCAAACTACGCGTCGACGCCTTCGTTCAGCGCGACGGCACGATACGCCTCGGCTGGGACCCCGACCGATCCTTCGTCCTCACCGTCCCGGCCGACGTGACGCCCGACATCGTTCTCGACGTCCTACGCCACATCGACGGCGTGGCGTCACGCGCTCACCTCGTCTGGTACGCGGGGACGGTCGGGATGACCGCGAACGTCACCTCGACGCTGCTGTCGGAACTCGACGAGGCGCAGCTTCTCGTCGAGTGCGCCGACGACGCCGCCCCCGACACCCAGAGTCGATGCAGAACCGTCCGCATCATCGGCCGCGGACCGCTCGGCGACGCTGTGCAGGCCGGGCTCGAGACGTCGTCGATCGTCGTAACCAAATCCAGTCGACCGCCCCGGGAACTGCTGCAGTACGACGAGGGCCGCTGGAACTGCGATCTCGCGGTGCTGACCGACGACCTCGTGCCCGACCCGCAGACCGTGACGGCGCTGGTGACGTCGGTGACCCCGCATCTCCACGTTCGATCGAGAGAAGGTACCGGCATCGTCGGACCGCTTGTCCGGCCGGGTATCTCGAGTTGCCTGCGGTGCCTGGACCTGGAGCGAAGCACGATCGATCCGCAGTGGCCGCACGTGTCGGCACACTTGTTCGGACGGGTGGGCGAGGCATCGAGGCCCACCGTCCTCGCCACCGCAGCGATTGCGCTGGCCCAGATCGACGCATTCACGAGAGATCTGCCGACGTCGCTGACCGACACGACTCTCGAAGTCGACTTGTCGAGAAATCGCATGACGACACGGCACTGGTCGAGGCACCCGCGGTGTGACTGCGCGTTCGTGTGACCGAGCCCGGCGCTCTCACCTGCACTGTGGGCGAGATGGTCGTCGGTCAGACATGATGGGTACGTGCCAGACATTCCTCGTCGGGGATCAGCCCGAACTGCCAAGCTCGCTCGAATTCCCATCGGTATCGCCGGCCGGGCGGCGGTCGGTTTCGGAAAGAAGCTCGCCGGTGGCAATCGAGAGGAAATCGACTCCGATCTTGCCGCCAAGGCAGCCGAGCAGCTCTTCTCGGTCTTGGGCGAACTCAAGGGCGGCGCAATGAAGTTCGGGCAAGCCCTGTCCGTCATGGAAGCTGCCGTTCCGGAGGAATTCGCGGAACCATACAGGGAGGCGTTGACGAAGCTGCAGTCGTCGGCGCCGCCGCTGCCGGCAGCAAAAGTTCACCGAATGCTCGATCGTCAGCTGGGCACGGCCTGGCGATCGCGTTTCACCTCGTTCGACGACACACCGGTCGCGTCCGCCAGTATCGGGCAGGTCCATCGGGCGGTCTGGACGGACGGACGCGACGTCGCCGTCAAGATTCAGTACCCGGGCGCCGACGACGCATTGCGCGCGGATCTGAAGACGATGTCGCGCTTCGCGAGCACGTTCAGCGCGATCTTCACCGGCGCAGACGTCAAACCCGTGCTCGACGAGCTCATCGCCCGCACCGAGGACGAACTGGACTACCGAATCGAGGCCGACAGTCAACGGGCGTTCGCGAAGGAATTCGCCGACGACCCGCAGTTCGCGATACCCCGAGTGGTCGCGAGTGCGCCGAAAGTCCTCGTCAGCGAATGGATGACGGGTACGCCGCTGTCGTCGATCATCGCGTCGGGCACTGCCGACCAGCGCAACGACGCCGGGGCTCTCCTCGCGCTGTTCGCATTCGCTGCGCCTGCGCGCGCGGGGCTGCTGCACGCGGATCCGCATCCGGGAAACTTCATGCTGCTGCCCGACGGACGCCTCGGCGTCATCGATTTCGGAGCGACTGCCCCCATGCCGAACGGTCTACCTCCCGTATTGGGGCGGATGGTGCGACTCGCGCGTGAGGAGCGGTTCGACGAACTGGTGAACCTCTGTGTCGACAACGGATTCGTGATACCCGGCCGAACGGTCACCGCCAAGGAGATCGCGGATTACCTACGCCCGTTCACGGATCCGATCCGCACGGACTCGTTCCACTTCACTCGCGCATGGCTGCAGAAGGCCGCAGGTACGGCAACGGATTTCGACAGTCAACAGTTCCGGACAGTTCGTGCGCTGAACATGCCCGCCGAACACATCATGATCTTCCGAGTGCTCGGGGGCCTCGTCGGGATCTGTGCGCAGCTGGACGCCTACGCGCCCTACATGGCCATCCTGACAGAGTGGATGCCCGGCTTCACCGACGACGTCCGATAGAGGACGGCGCTTGAAAAGCCGGGCATCACAATCGGTTTCACGCGACCTTCCGGTCGGCCCCGTCCTTACGTGGGCGACCGCGAGGCCGCTTGCGTGCGATGACGACTCCCTGATCGAGGATCTCGCCACCCCACACACCCCACGGCTCGGCCCGGTCGAGAGCTGCACTCAGACAGGTCCGACGGATCGGGCAGTCTGCGCACAACGCCTTCGCCTGCTCGAGTTCGGTGGGGTTCTCGGCGAACCACAGGTCGGGGTCGGCCGCCCTGCATGGAACTGCGGCTTCGTCGATCGCGTGAGTTCCGGTGTGCGCGTTCATGGTCATCGATGCGATCGACATTGCGGTCGCAGTGGTGTTCTCGGCCTCGTTACGGCATGTCGTCCGGATCGTGGCGGTTGACACGTCGGTCTCCTCTACTTTTCGTGCGGCGTGTTCACGGTTCTCGAAATTGGTGCGAACCCGTTGGCCGAACGTTCGAATCCGAGAGACTCGTCGAACGAAAAAGGCCACGGTCCGCGTCTGCGGTCCGTGGCTTGTGATGGCTGTGTCGAGAAATCTATCGAGAGTGCTCTCGATATCTTTCTTCGATCACGGACGCGCGGTGTGCGCGGCGGAGACGTGTGGCTGGGATTGCCGTTTTCGCGGCCCAGGCCTCTGCCCGTGCTGCCATACCGGCGAATGCGACGCTGCCTGCAACTCGACCTACGGCGAAGCGGTGGGCGGAATCCCGAACCATCGACCGAGACAGGTCAGCCTCAGTAGCAATGCCTGCAGGGACAACGCCTGCTGTAGGGGCGCAGTACTGGGCAGCGATGAAATTCTTCACGATTCTCCACCTCCTCATCCGAACTCGATCTGGACACAATGAACGCTCACGGACTCCCGTAAGCGGTGAAAACAGACTAAACCTCATGATCGAAAGTGCACAAGTTATTTTCTACCTGGGGTTTTGCGAACTCCGAAGACACGGCCGACTACTTGGTCGACGACTCCCTCACGACAGCAAGGACGTCCTCACCGAAACGCTCGAGCTTCTTCGCGCCGATTCCGGGGATGGCGACGAGCCCGCGATCGTCCTGGGGCTGTTGCTCCGCGATAGCGGTGAGCGTCGTGTCACTGAACACCACGTACGCGGGAACCTTCATCTCTCGCGACTTGTCCAGACGCCACGACTTCAACGCGTCGAGAAGCGCGACATCGACGTCGGACGGATGAGATTCGCACCGGCCCAGCATCGTTGCACCCGTCCCGATCAACGGCTTACCGCACAGTCGACATTTCGGCCCTGACCGCTTGGTCGTCGGCGCGGCGATGCGCGAGGCCGGTGAGTCGTCGGGAATCAGCCCGTTGAGGAACCTCGAACGGCGCCGCGACTTCCTGCCGCCCTCGTTGCGGGCGAGAGCCCACGACAGCTGCAGATGCTCGCGCGCGCGAGTGACACCGACGTAGAGCAGTCGGCGTTCCTCCTCGATGGCGGCCTCGTTGTCGGCACTGGGATCGTTGCCCAGAGCATGCGAGATGGGCAACGTGCCGTCGGCCAGACCGACGATGAAGACCGCGTCCCATTCCAACCCCTTGGCAGCGTGCAGCGACGCCAGCGTCACGCCCTGCACGACAGGTGGGTGCCTGGCCTCGGCGCGTGCGGCGAGTTCGTCGAGCAGACGAGACAGGTCGAGCTCGGGATCCTGACCCAGCAGTTCTTCGGTGACCTGCACGAGTCCACCGAGCGACGCCCACTTCTCACGCGCCTGCGCACCCGTCGGCTCGGTTGCCGTCAGCCCCAGAGGCGCGAGGACAGCGCGAACCAACGACGGTAGACCTGCGCCCGACATGGATTCCTCGGGAAGGTCGTCTCGACCGCCCGCGGTGCGCAATGCCGAAATGCCCTGACGCACTTCGGGTCTGTTGAAGAAGCCTTCACCGCCGCGTACCTGGTAGGCGATCCCGGCGTCGGTCAGCGCCTGCTCGTGCACCTCGGACTGGGCGTTGATGCGGTAGAGCACGGCGATCTCGGCGGGTTCGACACCTTTCGCGATAAGTCGTTTGATCGCCCGCGCGACGCCGTCGGCCTCTGCCGGTTCGTCGTCGTACTCGACGAACTCCGGCTCGGGACCGGCCGGTCTCTGACCGATCAATTGCAGACGAGTACCCGCGATACGCCCGCGCGCAGCGCCGATGACGCGGTTTGCCAGCGACACGACCTCGGGTGTCGAGCGATAGTCACGTTCCAGACGCACCACGGTCGCGTCCGGGAAGCGACGCGAGAAATCGAGCAGGTACCGCGGCGTCGCACCGGTGAACGAGTAGATCGTCTGGTTTGCATCTCCGACGACGGTCAGATCGTCTCGCTCGCCGAGCCAGGCGTCGAGAACTCGCTGCTGCAACGGCGTGACGTCCTGATATTCGTCGACGACGAAACAGCGGTAGCGCTCTCGGAACTCGTCCGCGACGGCGGAATGCTCTTCGAGCGCGGCGGCGGTGTGCAGCAACAAGTCGTCGAAGTCCAGCAGCATGCCGTCGCCGCCGCGCGTCTTGAGATCCTCGTATCCCGCGTACACCGAGGCCACCTTGGCCGCGTCCATAGGAACCTCACGCTTGATGCGTGCGGTGACCGCTGGATAGTCCTCGGGTGCGATCAAAGAGCCCTTGGCCCACTCGATTTCGCCGGCGAGGTCGCGCACTGCATCCGTCGATGTGGATACTCCGGCGCGATGTGCGGACTGGCTGACGAGCGCGAACTTGCGGTCCAGCAACTGCCAGCCCGTGTCTCCGACGACCTGAGGCCAGAAGTACTTGAGTTGCCGCAGCGCCGCCGCGTGGAACGTGCGCGCCTGCACCGGTGGCCCTTCTCCACCGACACCGAGCTCCCGCAACCGGCCACGCATCTCGCCCGCAGCGCGGGCCGTGAACGTGACCGCCAATACCTGACCGGCAGAGACGTGGCCCGCAGAAACAAGGTGCGCAATGCGTCGTGTGATGGTCCGTGTCTTACCGGTCCCCGCACCCGCGAGCACGCACACCGGTCCTCGCGGTGCCGAGACCGCAGCAGACTGTTCGGGGTCCAACCCGGTGATCATCGAGTCCACTGGCATGCCGACCATCATGTCAGGAGGCGCCGACACGATCCGAGCCCGGGCGCACGGCTGGAAGGACGCGAGAAGACTCGATGGAACAACCGTCGTGATGGACGTGTTGAATGCGTGCGTGACCACCACCGAGAATTCCGCGGCCCTGACCATGTACTCCACGACATGGTGCGGATACTGCCGCCGACTGAAGACCCAACTCGACGAGGCAGGCATCACCTATGCCGAGATCGACATCGAGCAGGACCCGACGGCGGCCGAATTCGTCGGCAGTGTCAACGGCGGCAACCATGTCGTGCCGACGGTGAAGTACGCGGACGGCTCGACCGCGACCAATCCCAGCCTCGTCGAGGTCAAGAAAGCTCTGTCGCTGTAGTCAGACCGCTGCGGCCCAGGCCTCGAGCATTCCTCGGGCGATGGAGATGGACCCCGGCAGAAGAAGCCGGGAGTCCGCGTCCGCAGCCCAGTCCCCCAGCTTCAGCGCAGCCTGAACCTCCGCACGCTCGAACCAGTACGCCTCGGCGATCTCGCCGTCGACGAAGTCCAACGGTGCGTCGGGGTCGCCGATCGCGGAGAAACCCAACATGATCGAGCGCGGGAACGGCCACGGCTGACTGCCGAGATAGGTGATGTCGGACACGGAGATTCCGACTTCTTCTCTGATCTCTCGTCCTACGCAGGTCTCCAGCGATTCCCCTGCCTCGACGAATCCCGCGAGAACCGAGAAGCGCCGCTCCGGCCACGCCGGGGCCCTGGCGAGGAGAACCTTGTCGGCACCGTCGTGCACCAAGCAGATCACCGCAGGATCGGTCCGCGGAAACTCCTCGTGACCGTTCGACGTACTTGTCCGCGACCATCCCGCGGCCGAGGGCGTCGTCGCCGCGCCGTCGATCGCGCTGAAGCTCGCGCCAGCATGCCAATTCAGAATCGCGAGAGCGCTCGTGAGAATCGACAGCTCGGTCTCGTCGAGGTACTCCGCGAACGACCGCAGATCGGCGAGCTTGCCGGTGAGGACACCGACACGTTTGGTCCACAGATGACGATCGTCGTGAATTCCGAGAAAAACTGCGTCGAGAGCGGGCTCGGCAGCGATGTCCGTGGCCGATGTGTAGACGATTCCGTCGTCGTCGACGCGGAGTTGACCGCGGTGATCGATCTCGATCACTCGTGCTGTCGACCAACCCGCACGCAGCGCTGCTGTGTCCTTGCGTAGCTCTTCCGCTCGATGGAGAGGAGATCGCGACAGCAGAGGGGGCTGGGAAAGCTCGAAACGTGGCACGGTGAAGACACTATCGCGGTCGAGCACGGACCCGACTTTCTGCGTCGTCACTCACCCACGCGGCGGATGTACAGCAGGCGGTCCGTCGCTTCGACGGCGTCGACCTCCGGCGACCCGACCCGGAACAGCTTGCCGCTCCGCACGACACCGAGAACGATGTCGGTCAGGTGCCTCGGAGAGCCTCCGACCTCGTCGCGCTCCACCTCGCGCTCGGCGATGGCGAAACCGGCTTCGGGTGTCAGAAGATCCTCGATCATCTCCACCACGCTCGGCGTCGACGTCGCGATGCCCAGCAAGCGACCGGCCGTTTCCGACGACACCACCACCGAGTCGGCACCGGACTGCCGGAGCAGATGGGTGTTCTCCGCCTCGCGAATCGCGGCCACGATCTTGGCCTTCGGCGCGATCTCGCGCGCCGTCAACGTCACCAGCACCGCGGTGTCGTCGCGGTTGGTCGCCACGATGATCGCCGCTGCATGCTGTGCACCGGTCAACCGGAGAACGTCCGACTTGGTGGCCGAGCCGTGCACCGTGACCAACCCCATGTTCGACGCGGTGTCCAACACCGTCTGGTCGGTGTCGACGACAACGATCTCCGACGCGGGAACGCCGTCGCCCAGCATGGCGTCGACGGCGGTGCGGCCCTTGGTTCCGAAACCGATGACCACGGTGTGATTGCGCACGCTGCGCCTCCATCGCTGAATTTTGAATGCCTGCCGAGACCGCTCCGTCAGAACCGCGAGCGTCGTACCGACCAACAAGATGAGGAAGAAGATTCGAAGGGGTGTGATCACGAGGATGTTCACCAGGCGCGCCGACGGCGCGATCGGTGTGATGTCCCCGTATCCCGTGGTCGACAGCGACACCGTCGCGTAGTACAGCGCGTCGAGGAACGACAGCTCGTTGTCCTGCGCGTCTCGGTATCCGTCACGATCGATGTACACGATGAGCGCTGCGATGAGCAGCGCCGCGAGCGCAACCAGTATTCGCCGGTAGATCGCTCGCCACGGACTGCTCTGCAGTTCCGGAACACGAAGTACACCGACGAGAGCGAAGTCCGGCCTGTCCGTCAACGTGTCACCGGCGCTCAAGCGAGCGCGCAATCTACCTGCCACGTCGCCTGCCTAGTACGAGATCGTCCACGGCTGGCAGCGTAGCCCTCTTCGGCGACGTCGTAGCGTCGGGCGCGCGAGTCGGTCTCGTCGGAACTCTGTCGGCGACGACCGTGTGGCACGGTGTAGCCATGACACAGGACAAGAGCCGGGCTGCCGCCGTGCGCCTCGCGGTGTTGCTGGGCGGGGCGGGCGTACTGCATTTCGCGACACCGGCGTTCTTCGACATGCAGGTGCCTGCCGCGTTGCCGGGCAAAGCTCGCACCTACACCCAGATTTCGGGCGTCGCCGAACTCGGAGTCGCCGCGGCACTGGTCGTCCCGCGTACCCGTCGACTCGGCGGCACCCTCGCGGCAGCCCTGTTCGTCGCTGTCTTCCCCGCGAACATCGACCTCGCACGACGGTACGTGCAGAGCTCGAAGACGTCCCCTGCCGTCAAGGCCGCGGTGATCGCTCGGCTTCCGCTACAGATCCCGCTGGTGACCGAGGCGCTGAAGGTCCGCCGCACCGCCCGGTAGGCCGTGAACGGTCATGCGCTCGAATCGAAGTCGACTGCAGAGGTGCCGTCGATGAGGGCCGCCAACGCGTCGGCGTCGGGTAACTCGTCCGGCGCCACGGTGCGTCCACTGCGCACGTAGTGGAACGCCGCTCGCACCTTGCCGAGCGGTACCGGCTCCGCGGACACAGCGGACATCAACTCCGCCCACGCGATTCGATAGGCAGCCAGCTGCATCACCACCGACTTCTCCTCGCGCGGAGTGGGTTCGGCGCCCGTCTTCCAGTCGACGACGGTCCAGCCGCCGTCGGCGTCGGCGAACACCGCGTCGATACGGCCTCGCAGAACCGTTCCTGCAACCGACGTCTCGAACGGAACCTCCACCTCGACGGGACTGCGCAGCGACCATTCCGAGTCTTCGAACGCCTGCTGGAGCACCTCGAGATCGGTGTCCATCGCAGCTCCCGTGTCCGCCGAACCGGGAAGTTCGTCGAGGTCGAGCAGACGTGTCGCACCGAATCGGCGCTCGATCCAGGCGTGAAATGCCGTGCCTCGCCGCGCCAGAGGATTCGGCGGAAACGGCAACGGCCGACGCAGCCTCGACGCCAGGGCGTCGGGATCTGCTGCGAGGTCGACCAACTGGCTGACCGACAGGTTCTCGGGTAGCGCCACAGTGACGGTGGCCTGCGCTCGCTCCGCACGCTCGGCCAGCAACGCATCCACGTCGGCGGCCCACCGTTCGGGATCGGGTTCCGACTCGTCGACGTGGTCCGGCCCGCTCTCCTCACGCAACGCAGCAAGGACCGCCTGCGCTCCGGCCTCGACGGCACTCCTCCTCGCTCCGAGCGGATCACGTGGCCACGACGCCGAATGAGGTTCGGCAGCAAGTGGATTGGGAACCTCGGAGTCCGGGCCGTCGGCCCATCGATCGACGACGGCGACGGGCGCCACGTCCGTATCGGTACGCGCGTCGACGAGTTCCTTCAGTTCCACCAGGAACGGCGACGGGCCGCGTGGTTTGGCGGAGGTCTCGTCCCAGTGGTGCGCGGAGACGAACAGTGCGCGCTCGGTGCGCGTGAGGGCGACGTAGAACAGCCGCCGGTCCTCGGCGAGGCGTCGACGCGCGAGTGCCTCCTTGTGCCGGTCGACTGCGTCCTGCAGATCTTTTCGGTTGTGCACGTCGTTCAGGTCGAGTACCGGTACTCCCTCGGACATTCGGCCGTCGTCCTCCACGACGGCCTTGTCACCTCGAAGCGACGGCGGTAGTTCCGCCAACGCACCGAGCCAGGTCGCCGATGCCGTCGTCGACGGGAAGACCCCGGTCGCGACGTGCGGGACAGCGACGACTTCCCACTCGAGCCCCTTGGCCGAGTGCACCGTCAACACCTGCACGCGGTGCGGCGCGACCTCCACCTCTCCCGGCGCGAGCCCGTTCTCCACGGTCTCGGCCGCACCGAGGAACGACAGGAATCCGGTGACGGTCGCGGTCGGGTTGTCGGCGTAATCGGCCACTACCGAGGCGAATTCATCGAGATGCTCACGACCCACCACGCCACCGGGGGCACCGGACATGCGGGCCGAGGCTTCGACACCGATCCCCATGGCACGCTCGATGTCCGCGACGAGCTCGGTGAGCGGCTGCCCGATGCGCTCGCGCAGCGAGTGCACTTCGGCGGCCAGCGCGGAGATTCGGCGATGTCCGACCTCGGAATAGTGCTCGGCAGGCCCCGGGTCCGCGATGGCGTCCGCTAGACCGGCGTCCTCGGAGTGCTCACCGGGCAGCGAACTTTCGAGTGCTGCATCGAGCGCGGCTCGGTCGTCGACTCGGCCGGACGCGCCGTACCCGACACCGATCGACAACTGCTTTGCCCGTCGAGCCAATGCGCGTATGTCGGCCGCGCCGATTCTCCATCGCGAACCGGTCAGCACACGCATCGCTGCACTGCCGGCCAGCGGGTCGGCCACCAGCCGCAACATTGCGGTCACGTCGGCGATCTCCGGAATGTGCAGCAGCCCGCCGAGGCCGACCACTTCCACCGGGAGCCCCCGGCTGCGAAGAGCGTCCGCGATCGGCTCGGCGTCGGCGTTACGACGCACCAGCACCGCCGCGGTCGGCGGCGGACGGTTCTCCTCACGTGCGCGTCGATACTCGTCGGCGATGCGGTCGGCCACCCAGTCACGCTCCTCGAGCACCGTCTCGGTGACCGCGAGCCGGACGTCTCCCGGGGTCGCGCCCGGTCGAGCGCGCAATGTCGGTACCGGAACACCCGTGCGGCGCAACGGTTCCGTGATGTGATTGGCGAGTTCGAGTGCCTCGGGGGGATTGCGCCAACTGGTCAACAATTCGAGCCTCGGGGCCGGCTCGCCCGTGGAGAGAGGAAAGTCGCTCGCAAATCGTGGCAGGTTCGCCGCGGAAGCCCCACGCCAGCCGTAGATCGACTGCATCGGGTCCCCGACGGCCGTCAGGGCCAGCGTCGAATCCGATCCCCCGCCGAACAACGACGACAACAGCACACGCTGGGCGTGACCGGTGTCTTGGTACTCGTCGAGAAGGACGAGCCGGAAGCGCTCACGCTCGGCTCGGCCGACCTCGACGTGATCTGCGGCGACGCGTGCGGCAAGGGACATCTGACTGCCGAAGTCGAGTGCGCCTTCGCGTCGCAACGTGTCGGAGAGTCGTTCGACCAAGGGCAACAACGACACTCGATCGTGCTGAGCGGCGAGGATGTCCAACAAGGCCTTCGACGGACCACCGCGCTGCTTCGGTCCCGCGGGCAGGCCGTGCACCAGCTTGTCCAGGTCGGTATGTGCCTCTCTCAGTTCGTCGGCGTCGACCAGATGCTCGGCGAGCTGACCCGACAACGCCAGCACTGCCTCGGTGATCGATGTCGGATTGCGATCCGTGTCCAAGTCCCCGTCCCACGTGCTGACGACTCGGTGCGCTAGTTGCCAGAGTTCGGTCTCCGACAACAACGTCGCCGATGGTTCGATCGGCAGCAGCAACCCGTGCTCGGTGAGCAGTCGGCCAGCATACGAGTGGTAGGTGCTGACTTCGGGCTCGCCGGTCAGGATTCGTTCGCGTAGCTGCAGGCTCGGATCGAGAGCACGCACCACGTCCGAGCCGGCGAGCCGGTTCAGACGTGCTCGGATACGGGTCGTCAGCTGTTGTGCTGCCTTACGCGTGAAGGTCAGGCCGAGAACGCTGTCCGGATCGACGAACTCGTTGGCGACCATCCAGACGACGCGTGCGGCCATCGTCTCGGTCTTGCCTGCACCTGCACCTGCGACCACCAGGGTCGGTCCGGACGGTGCCGAGATGACCGCGGCCTGCTCGGGGGTCGGCGGATACTTCTGTCCGAGTGCGCGGGCAAGCTCGATCGGATCGATGCGCGGTTCCCGGCGGTGCTGCCGCTTCTTGGATGTGGACCGCGTGCTCAACCGTCGGTCACCTGCCTTCCGGTTTCGTGCGCGGGGCAGCTCGATTTCACCGGACAGTGCCGACAACCGTCGTTCACGTAGGCCGTGAAGTCCGGCCCCCGGGTGGCGGATGCGGCGGCGTGCACGATGTCGCGCCACTCCTCGAGAGTCTCGGGACTCGGCGCCTCCTGGATCCGCTGCGTCGCACCGTCCTTGTTGTGAGGCTTGGCGACATAGACCAGACGAGCGCCTCCCGGCTGAGCCGCAGGTTCGCCCTCGATTGCGCCCGCAGCGGCCGCGACTTGATACGTGGCCAGCTGATTGTGGCTGCGCGCGTCCTCTTTCGACAGTGCATTCTTGGCGGTCTTGACGTCGATGACGACCGGCCGACCTTCGGTATCGTGTTCGAGCCGATCGATGCGACCGCGCAACGCGACAGCAGGTTCGTCGGCGGAACGAGCGGGGAGGACGCCCTGCACCGTCACCTCGACGCCCGCCTCGGTGAGCTCACCGCGACTTCCCCGAAGCCAGGTCTCGAACGTGTCGAGCATCGTGGCAGTACGATCCAACTCTCGCCGAGAGAACCACTGCGATCCTAGATCCACTGCATCCCAAGCACTTTCGAGCGCTCGTCGGACCTGCTCGGGAGGCATGGTGCCGGCGACCGCCTGAACGAGAGTGTGCACCAGGGTGCCCGTCACGGCATGCGTGTTGGCCCCGTCGTTTCCACCGTGCCGGTCGAGCATCCACCGCAGCGGGCACGTGGTGAGCTGTTCGACGGTCGACGGCGACAACGGCACGGGACCGTCGTCGAGATGCCACAACGGCGCGTCGGTGCTGACGCCCGCAAGCCCGAACCACTCGTCCGGATGTGCGCCCTTGACCCCCGCGGCCGCCAGTCGCGCCAACTGCGCCGCCGCGCGATCCCGCTTTGCCGGATTCTCCTCGGACACGACCGGATCGCACACGACACTGCGCAACTCGGCAACGACCATCGGCAGAGCCAACACGCGCTCGGTCGTATCGTCACGCGCAGTGCCGTCACGCGCTGTGCCGTCGGGTACCTGCTCGTCGGAATCCCCGCCGAGGAGTTCATCGACGAATCGGGACCGTACGAGGTCCGCATCACCGGTAGTGGAGTCGACTGCCGACACCAACAGCACCGAGCGCGCGCGGCTGCAGGCGACCATGAACAGTTTGCGTTCCTCGGCCAGCAGCGGAGCGGTGCGGGACAGCCTGCCGTCGATCAACGACGCGGCGTCGCCCATCCCCGATGTGAGATCGACGAGCGCTTCGGTGCCGAGCAGGCTGCCTCGTGCACGAAGGCCGGGCCACAGCCCCTCCTGCACACCGGGAACCGCGACGAGCTCCCACTCCCTGCCCGCAGCGGAGTGCGCACTGAGAATCGTCACGGCGTCGGTCGCCGCGGCCGCCGATATCCGTGTGCCCGGGATCTGTTGCTGCGTGATGTAGTCGACGAACCCACCGAGCCGCGCCTGCGGCAACCGGTCCACGTACGACGCGGCCGCGTCGAACAGCGCGACGACGGCGTCCAGATCCCGATCCGCCTGTGCCCCGGCGGAACCGCCCCATGCCGATACCGAGGCCCACCGCCGTTCGAGCCCGGAGCCCTGCCACGCCGCCCACAGCACGTCTTCGACACCGCGTCCGCGTCGTGCGACCGCCGCAGCCTTGCGCACGACCGACAGCACTCGCCGGAGCGGCGCCGCCTCGACCTCCGACAGTTGCGTCATCCACGCCGACTCTGCTTTCACCACAGCCGGATTCGCCGACCACGCCCCGGCACCGATCAACGCGGCGCGTAACAGTTCGGACGAGTCGCGCTCTCCGCCGGACGCCAACTCGATGCGCCTGACACCGCGCCGTAGCCGCCTGAGTGCAACGGGATCGGCACCGCCTATGGGCCCGGACAACAGCGCCAACGCGTCCTCACCGTCGAAGGACTCGTCGACCATGGCTCGAAGAACCAGCAGCAGACCGACCGTGCCGTGCTGTCGATGCAGCGGCAGTTCCGACGCCGGCGTCACGACGGGTACCCCGGCCGCCTGCAGCGCACGACGCAGTGGTGCGACGACCCGAGGGACGGACCTGACGACCACGGCCATCTCCGACCACGGCATCCCGTCGACCAGGTGGGCGCGCCGCATGACGTCGGCCACCGCGGTTGCTTCCTTGGCCGCGGAGGTGTGCACGCGCACGATCGCCTCGGCCTCGCCGTAACTGGGCGATCCGACCGCTTCTGCGCCGCGATGCCGGGCAAGCCCTGGCAGTCTCCCTGCCACGGCGTGCGCGACCCTCGCGACGACCGGGTCGCTGCGGAAGTTGTGCGTCAACATCACTCGCCGCGGATCGCCCGGCTCTGCCAGATCGGCCACGAACGACGGATCCGCACCCCGGAACGTGAAGACAGATTGGTCGGGGTCACCGGCGACGACGGTGGAATCAGTGTTGATTCCGATCGCTCGCACCAATTGCGCCGCTTGCGGATCGAGATGCTGCGCGTCGTCGACCACGAGGTGGCGGATACGAGCACGCTCGGACCTCAGCAGGTCCGGATCCGTTGCGAACGCCATCAATGCGCTGCCGATGAGCTCGGCCGCATCGAGCCCCGGCGCCGACGCCCCTGCCGCCTCCATTCCGACGGCACCGCGCAACAGCATTGCCTGCTCGTACCGCGCAGCGAACTTGCCGACGGCCACCCATTCCTCACGCGCATGCTTACGTCCGAGTTTGACCAGATCCTCCGGGCCGATCCCTCGCTCGACGGAACGCAGCATCAGGTCACGTACGGCGGTCGCGAAACCCGACAGCCCCAGTGCGGGGCGAAGACGCTCGGGCCAGTCGGTGGCACCGTCGTCGATGTCGCCGCGCAGCATCTCCCGTACCACCGCGTCCTGTTCTGCACCCGTCAACAGTCGGGGCGGCGGGTTGCCGTGGATCGCCGCCTGCAACCGGAGCACGGCGAACGCGTACGAGTGCACGGTGCGCACGAGCGGTTCACGCGTAGCGCGCACGGGCAGTTCCCCGGCGAACAGGCCGGCCGTGATCTGCTCACGCATGCGAACCGACGCGCGTTTCGACTGAGTGAGCACGAGAACCGATTCGGGATCGCCGTGGGCGATACGAGAGACGGCGTAATCGGCTATCAGCGATGTCTTTCCGGTGCCGGGACCACCGAGGACCTGCCACGGCCGCCACGCCGCCGCACCGTCGGCCGCTGCCGCAGCGGCGTCGGAGGAACCGACGAGCAGGCGGCCTGCGTCACCCGTCCACGTCCGACGGGCCTGTGGGACCCGCGGCGCGCGCACGAGAGTGGCACCAGCGATTCCGTCCATGGAAGAAGATTGGATCACGAGCCACCGACACATCTCGACGCGCCCGACTGCGCCTGCATGCGGCACACTGGGGCGGTGCCACAGCTGAACCTTCACACTTTCGGACCCGTCGACGGCCCCGAGATCCTCGCCGTGCACGGCATGACAGGACACGGCGCGCGGTGGCGCGACCTGGCCGACAACTACATTCCCGAGGCCAGGGTCCTTGCTCCCGACCTGATCGGGCACGGCCGCTCCCCCTCGACACCGCCGTGGGACATCGACGCTCAGGTCGAGAAGCTGCGGTTGCTCGTCCAGGACAACGCCCGTGGACCGGTACTCGTCGTCGGGCACTCGTACGGCGGCGCGCTCGCGGTCCATCTCGCCGCGAAGCACCCGGAGCTCGTTCGGGGTCTGATCCTGCTCGACCCCGCCATAGAGCTCGATGCGGGCGATCTGCTCGAGGTCGCCGAACTCACCGCGAAGTATCCCGATTACACCGACGCGGACGAGGCGAAATCGGAGAAGATCAACGGCGCGTGGGCGGACGTTCCGCTCCAACTACTGGACCGCGAGGTCGACGAGCACCTCGAAGCCGCCGAGAACGGACGCGTCAAGTGGCGGATCTCGACGGCGGCGATCGTCGCGTCGTGGGGTGAGCTCGCGCGTCCGCTCGTCGTTCCCCCTGCCGACATGCCCACTGTCGTCGTGCAGGCGATGCGCGTTCAGCCGCCCTACGTGAGCGATGCGTTCAAGAAGGCACTCGACGCGCAGCTCGGCGCGAACCTCAGGATCGTCGAGCTCGACTGCGATCACATGGTCGCCCAGGCAAAACCGGCCGACGTGGCCTCCCTGGTTCGAGAGCTACTGCATGCGTGAGCTGCTGTAGATGGCGTCGATCACCGAGGACCAGGTCGAACGAGTCCGCACACTCGTCGCATCGATCCCCGAGGGACACGTGTCGACGTACGGCGACATCGCGGCGGCGGCGAACCTGTCGAGTCCACGCATCGTCGGATGGATCATGCGGACCGACTCCGCTGACCTCCCATGGCATCGTGTGCTCTCGGCAAGCGGAAAGCCCGCGGCCCACCTGGCAACACGGCAACTGGAGAAGCTGGTAGCGGAAGGCGTCGTGGTGCGCGACGGACGAGTCGACCTGAAATCCATCCGGTTCCAGTTCACCGACTAACCTCGTCAGGTATGGATCTCGGACAGTTCGACCCCCGACCGACCGCGAAGTACTCGCTGAAGAAGGCGAGCCCGTTCGTGGCGGCGGCAGGTCTGGTGATCGACGAGGTGTCGGGCACACGCGTCGCCGGCCACATCGACCTGTCCGAAGAACACTTCACCCCGTGGGGTGTGGTGCACGGTGGTGTCTACACCACAGCAGTCGAGAGTGCGGCGAGTATCGGTGCGAGCGAGGCCGTCAAGGACCGAGGCGAATTCGCGGTCGGCGTGCACAACGGAACCGACTTCCTGCGCGCGAGCAAGGGCGGACACGTCGACGTCGTCGCAGAACCGTTGCAGCAGGGCCGCGTTCAGCAGTTGTGGCTCGTGACCATCACGGCGACGGACAGCGGAAAGACCATCGCGCGTGGTCAGGTTCGTCTGCAGAACGTACCGCTTCCGACGTGAGCCGTAGCTCCAGAGACTTCCACGCCGTCGTCCTCGCCGGCGGGGCCGCCCGCCGCATGGGCGGCATCGACAAGCCCGGACTGCGCGTCGGCGCAACGTCTCTCGTCGAGAAGGCAGTTGACGCGGTCGCAGCAGCCCGACGGATCGTCGTGGTGGGACCTCACCGTGCGAATCTCGCCGACGACATTCTTCAGACACGCGAGGAGCCGGCCCACTCCGGTCCGGTGTCCGCCATCGCCGCAGGGCTGCAAGCACTTTCGTCGTCGGATTCCGATGTCGTCGTGGTACTCGCAGCCGATCTCCCGTCCGTCGACGCGGCGTCCATCGCCACTCTGCTTGCCGCGCTCGACGATTCGTCCGCGGTGTTCGCGTCCGATCAGGACGGACGAACGCAGTACCTGTTCGGCGCGTGGAGACGATCGGTTCTGGAACAGAAGATCTCCGAACTCGATACGCCGGCAGGACAACCGGTACGGTGCATCCTCCCGGCCACCTTCGACACGGTGACCATCACCGGTGTCGACGATTGCGATACACCGGCAGACCTGCGCCTCGCTCGGGAACGTAACGCCGTCCACGCGTCGGGAATCGAGTTCGCACGCGAGAGCATTCGAGAGCAGTTGCCCCCGTTGGCCATCCGCCGCGTTTCGCCGACGGACGCCGAGGGCGGGGTACTCGCGGAACCTCTGATCTCCGCTGCCGCACTCCCCCACGTCGACACGTCGGCAATGGACGGTTACGCCGTCTCCGGCGCCGAACCGTGGACTCTCCGGGAAGATGTCGCCTACGCCGGAACCTCCGGCCTCGGCGCACTGCGTGACGGCGATGCGGTCCGTATCGCGACCGGCGCTCGCGTCCCGTCCGGCGCCACCTCGGTCGTCCGGGACGAACACGTCGTCGTCGGCGACGACGGGCGCCTGCGTCGACTCCCGGGCACGCCCGTGAAGGACGATTCGCGCCGACGCGGTGAGGATTGGCAGCCGGAAACCGAACTCGTCGCCGCCGGCACGACGGTGACGGCAGCCGTGGCCTCGGTCGCCCTCAGTGCCGAAGTGAGCGAAGTGACCATCCGCGGGCCCGTGCGGGCACGAACAGTGTTCAGCGGCAACGAGATCCGCTCGAAAGGACCGCTCGATCCCGGGCAGACACGCGACAGCATCGGACCGGTACTGCCTCGCTATCTCCGATCGTGCAGCATCGACACAGCCGATTCGGTGCACCTCGACGACACTGCAGACGCATTCGACGACCTACTCGATCGTTCCACCGACGTCGATCTCCTCGTCGTCGTCGGGGCAACCGGAGGCGGCGCGGCAGATCAGCTGCGCTCGGCGCTGGAGCGCGCGTCGGCGACGACGATCGTGAACCGGGTCCCGGTTCGCCCCGGTGGTTCCCAGATCACCGCGGTACTGCCGAACGGCGTTGTCGTACTGGGCCTTCCAGGTAATCCGCTCGCCGCGGTCAGTACGCTCATGATGACGGCACCCGCGATCGTCGATGCTCTCACCGGCAGAACCCCGCCCGCGCCGTGGCTCGGATATCTGACCAATACGACCGACGTCGACTCGGACGTCGCGCGCATCGTGCCCGTCATGCGCGACGGGGCCGGATGGCGAGCCGATGCGGCAGTGCGGACCGCGCACCTGCTACACCTCGTCGGGCACAACGCGTTGGCGGTCGTCCCGCCGCACATCAGCCCCGACGAGCCGGTGGAGCTGCTACCCCTACTGCGCTGAGTGTCCGTGCACCGGCACGGAACCGATCGACGACGAGATCGACGATGCCCGTATGCACGCCGAGGGGATCGGCCACACCGTCGCTGCCCGCGTCGACGAGACGAGAGTGAAAAAGCCCGCGCGCCAACAGGTACGACGCCACGAATACCGTGGCGTGGCCCTGGCGTCGGAGTTCGGCGACGGCGTCGGGCACAGCGGGCTGCGCAGTCGCGACGTATCCGATACGAACCGGAACCTGGGCGATCTCGGCGAGCATCGCCGCGGCACGACGATGCTCACGCAGCGCGCGCGGGTCGGACGAGCCTGCCGCCGCGAACACGATGGCGTCACCTGCATTCCACCCGACGGCGCGGAGCCGGTCGAGCATGACGCGCGCGAGAACAGGGTCCGGACCCAGTGCCGGAGTGACCATCACACAGGGATGATCGCTGTCGGTGACTTCACGGGGCACATCGGTGTGCACGTGGTAGCCCGACGCGAGGAATGCCGGAACGACGACGGCCGGGCCGGCCAGCCCGCGGAGAACCTCCGACGGCGACGGACCGAGCACGTCGACGAAGGCGACCCGGGTTTCGCCGACCTGCTGTCCGACGGCCTCGGCCAGTTCGGCGATCATCTCGACGCCGCGAGGATTGCGCGTGCCGTGCGCGACCAGTACGAGGGTCGCATCCACTCCATGAGTGCTCATCTAGTACTTGCTCCCTTCGGGAAGCCGAATCGGGGGTGTGGACGGCCGTGTCGGAGTCTGCTCGTCGTCGCGCTCGACATCAGCCGGGTCGATCGCGAGTCGATAACCTCGTTTCACCACTGTCTGAATCGTTTTCGGAGCGCCGAGCGACGACCGAAGCCGCGTCATGGCGGTCTCGACGGCGTGTGTGTCGTCGCCACCACCGGGCAACGACGCGAGTAGTTCGTCGCGCGAGACGACTTTCCCTGGCCTGCGAGCGAGGGTCTTGACCAACGCCATCCCTGCGGGCGACACGGACCGCACGGTGCCGTCGACGACGACGCATCGACCCCGAACGCTGATCGTGTGCCCGCCCGCGTCCATCGGCCTCGCCCGACGCGGCAGCTCCTCGGCGATATGCCGAGCCAGCGCACCGAGACGCGCACGGGCAGGCTGCGTCGTCGGGACGTCCAGTTCTTCGAGAGGCGCCGCCGTCACCGGGCCGACGCACACGGGCAGCACCCGTGTGCGCAGCGACTGCAACAGCGGTTCGAGAACGCCGTTCTCATGGGCGCGCATCAGCAGTGAGGCCACCGCAGGGGCGCTGGTGAAGCTGATGGCGTCGAGATCGCCGACGACGACCGCTTCGATCATGCGGTCCATCGGCGTGCCGTCGTCGGGTGCCGTCCAGCGATACACGGGGACGGGTACGACCTCGGCGCCCGCGTCACGCAGGACTTCGCAGAAGTCGGGCACCGGCTCCCATTCGGTCGTTGCCCCGTGCAGTTGCACGGCGATGCGCTTTCCGCGCACACCCTCGTCCAGCAGATGTTCGAGGACTTCCGCGGAGGATTCCGACGCAGGAGACCACTCCTCGCGGAGGTCCGCCGCCCGGATCGCGCCCTTCGCCTTGGGACCGCGCGCCAACACCCTCGACGACGCCAGCGCACGCCCCAGACTTTCCGCCTGCCCCCAGCCGTCGGCCGCTTCGATCCAGCCTCGGAATCCGATTCCGGTTGTGGCGACGGTGATTTCGGGGGGCTCGGCGATGATGGCCTCGGTGACGCGTTCGAGTTCCGCGTCATCCGCGAGCGGGATGATCCGAATGGCCGGGGCATGCATCACCGATGCACCCCGACGCTCCAGCAACGTGGCGAACTCTTCAGCGCGCCGCGACGCTGTGACCCCGACGGCGAACCCTGCCAGAGGCGACGTGGCCTCGGCGGCTTCGCTCATGTCGTCGCGCCCCGCACGAAGATCACGCCGCTCGTCACCTTGGTCTCGAACGAACCGAGGCCGACTGCCTCGTCGTCGAGGCAACGGCCGTCGACCAGTGAGAAGACCTGCTTGAGCAGAGGCGAGGCGACAGTGGGTTCACCGGCACGGTCTCCCACGAGCCCCCGGGACATGACAGCTGCCCGACCGAACGGGTCGATGTTCCCGACGGCGTGCAGTTCCCCACCGGGAAGCATGAACAACGCGACCTGCGTGCCTCCACGCAGGAGCACCGCGACGCCTCGGCCGGGCACCAGTGTGTCGATCGCGCACGCTGCCGTCCATTCACGGGCAGAGTGCGTCCCGATCTGATGAGCAGACTGCGTGGTCCGGTCCGCGCTGGTTCGAGTATCGATGACAGTCATGACGTACCTCCTGGTGCTATTGCACGTTGCCGATGTTTCTTCGTCGTTAAGCGGCCATTACTGCGGTGTGCACATGCGATCAGTTCCTGCAGTGCGTCGATGACAGGTCACGCACCCACGCGCGGCATCCCCATCAGCACGGGCACCTTGCGCGAGCCCGAGTCGTCGAACGAGATCGTCGGATCCGCTTCGTCCGGTGCGTTCACGAAGGACACGAACCGTCCCAGCTTCTCCTCGTCCTCGAGCACGCCGGCCCACTCGTCCTTGTACCCGGCCACATGGCGCTCCATGTCCGCTTCGAGCTCGGCTCCGATTCCGAGACTGTCCTCGCAGACGATTGCCTTCAGGTGATCGAGACCGCCGTCGAGCGATTCGAGCCACGGCGCCGTCCGCTGCAGGCGGTCGGCGGTCCGTACGTAGAACATCAGGTAGCGGTCGATGTAGCTGACGAGTGTCGCGTCGTCGAGGTTCGACGCCAGCAGCTGTGCATGCTTCGGCGATTGGCCTCCGTTGCCTGCGACGTAGAGATTCCATCCACCTTCGGTCGCGATGACACCGACGTCTTTGCCGCGCGCCTCTGCGCATTCACGGGCGCACCCGGACACGCCGAACTTGATCTTGTGCGGCGACCGCAGTCCGCGGTAGCGGTTCTCGAGGTCGACGGCCATGCCCACCGAGTCCTGCACTCCGTAACGGCACCAGCTCGATCCGACGCAGCTCTTGACCGTGCGCAACGACTTGCCGTACGCCTGGCCGGACTCCATGCCCGCGTCGACGAGTCGTTTCCAGATCGCAGGTAACTGCTCGACGCGAGCGCCGAACAGGTCGATGCGCTGGCCGCCGGTGACCTTCGTGTACAGCCCGAAGTCGCGAGCGACCTCGCCGATCACGATGAGCTGCTCGGGTGTGCACTCTCCACCCGGCATCCGCGGCACCACCGAGTAGGTGCCGTTCTTCTGGATGTTGGCGAGGAAGTGGTCGTTGGTGTCCTGCAGCGACGCCTGTTCGCCGTCCAGGATGTGATCCGACGACGTCGACGCCAGGATCGACGCGACGACAGGCTTGCAGATGTCGCAGCCGGTTCCCTTGCCGTACTTGGCGATCAGTGACGAGAACGTCCGAGTGTTCGTGGCACGCACGATCTCGAACAACTCGGCGCGGGACTGAGAGAAGTGCTCGCACAACGACTTCGACAACACGACACCGGATGCGGCGAGGAGTTGCTTGATCGACGGGAGGCAGCCACCACACGTCGTGCCTGCGGTGGTGCAACTCTTCACCGATGCCAGATCGCATGCACCGTCGGCGATGGCACCGCAGATCGCACCCTTGGTCACGCCGTTGCACGAGCAGATCTCGGCGTCGTCCGGTAGTGCACCGATCCCGACCTGCTCGGCGGCCGGTGAGATCAACGAGCCGGGATCGCCGGGCAGTTCACGCCCGACGAGCGGACGCAGCAGGGAATAGGCGGTCGCGTCGCCGACGAGGATTCCGCCGAGGAGCGTCTTCGCGTCGTCGGACACGACGAGTTTGGCGTAGGTGCCCTTCGGCGCATCGCTGAAGACGACCTCGAGCGCGCCCGGCGTTGCGGCCATCGCGTCGCCGAAACTCGCGACGTCGACGCCCATGAGCTTGAGCTTGGTGGACATGTCGGCGCCCGGGAATTCGGCTGCACCCCCGAGCAATCGGTCGGCGACGACCTCGGCCGTCGAATATCCGGGCGCGACGAGTCCGTAGCAACGACCTTCGACGGCCGCGCATTCACCGATGGCGTAGATGTCGTGATCCGCTGTGCGGCAGCCGATGTCGACCATGATGCCGCCGCGCTCACCGACGTCGAGACCGCAGTCCCTGGCCAATTGGTCCTGCGGCCGAACACCCGCCGAGAACACCAGGAGTGCGGCGTCGATGACCGAGCCGTCCGACAGTTCCACCGACAGACCGGCACCGTCGTTCTCCGTGATCGACGACGTTCCGACGCCCGTGTGCACGTGCAGTCCGAGATCGGTGACGAGGCGGGCCAGCAGCGCGCCACCGCCCTCGTCGACCTGAAGCGGCATCAGACGCGGCGCGAACTCGACGACGTGCGGCGTCATGCCCATCTTCTTCAGCGCGTTGGCAGCTTCGAGGCCGAGCAATCCGCCACCGACGACCACGCCGACCGCGCCCGGGCCTGCAGCATCCGCCCGAGCCCGGATTTGGTCGAGGTCGTCCAGGGTGCGGTAGACGAAGCAGGCGTCCAGATCGTGGCCGGATATCGGCGGCACGAAAGGGTAAGAGCCCGTGGCGAATACGAGCGCGTCGTAGTCCACGATGTCACCGGCCGACGTCGCGACCGTCTTCGCCGTGCGATCGATGCTGTCGGCCCGCACCCCGATCCTCATGTCGACGGCGCTGTCACCGAGATAGTCGTTGCCCGCGAGCGCGAGTTCCTTGTGATCCCAGGCCCCGACATAGGACGACAGACCGACGCGGTCGTAGGCCGGCAGTGCCTCCTCGCACAGCACTGTGATTTTCCAGTCGGTCCCTTCGTCGCGAGCGCGCAGCGCCTCCACGAACCGGTGACCGACCATTCCGTGTCCTACTACCACCGCGTTCTTCATCTGCGGTCCTTTCCCGAAAGTACTTGTAGAACGATGCTCGAGTATCGAAATGACCCGTGGAGTGGAGTCAGACGGCGACGGTGGCGTCGGCCCCTGCGACGACCCGCGGCTTGCGCAGGTACACAGCCCAGGTGACGGCGCAGCAGACGACGTAGAAGGCGAGGAAGACCCAGAAGGCCGTCGTGGCCGATTTGGCCTCACCGGAGTACGAGGCGCGCAGCACCAGGTTGATGCCGACGCCGCCCAGAGCGCCGATGGCGCCTGCGATTCCGATCAGTGCGCCGGACATCTTGCGCGACCAGTGCTGCTGCTCGTCGATCGTCATTCCCTGCAGTTCGGTCGACTTCGCGGCGAAGATCGCGGGGATCATCTTGTAGACCGAACCGTTGCCGAGGCCGGACAGCAGGAAGAGCAGGATGAATCCGACGACGAAGAGCGCCATCATCGTTCCGCTCGCGGCGCCGGCCGTGTTGTCGTCCCACGTGCTTGCCGCGACGAGGATGCCGGTCGAGAAGACCATCGCGACGAACGTGTAGAGCGTGATCTTGCCGCCACCGATCTTGTCGGCGAGCTTGCCGCCGAACGGACGCGAGATGGATCCGAGAAGCGGTCCGAGGAAAGCGATCTGAGCTGCGTGCAGCGAAGCCTGTGCCTGCTGCGCGGCGGTCGCGGGGGCGCCGTCGGTCAGTCCGGCGAGGAAGTTGATCTGCAGAACCTGCCCGAACGCGAAGCTGAATCCGATGAACGAGCCGAACGTACCGATGTAGAGGAAGGCGATCCACCAGGAATCGGAGAAGCGGAGCACGTCGATCATCGAGCGGCCGTTGGTCTTCTGGTTCTCGAGGTTGTCCATGAACAGTGCCGCGCCGACGGCAGCGATGGCGATGAAGACGAGGTATACGGCACAGACGATTTCGGGTGCCGTGTTGCCGATCGTCGCGATGACGAGCAAGCCGATCAACTGGATGACCGGTACGCCGATGTTGCCGCCGCCCGCGTTCAGCCCTAGCGCCCAACCCTTTTCACGCTGCGGGTAGAACGCGTTGATGTTGGTCATCGACGACGCGAAGTTGCCACCACCGAGACCGGCGAACGCGGCGATCACGATGTACGTGGTGTACGACGCCGGATTCATCATGAAGTACATCGTCAGAATCGTCGGTACGAGTAGGACGAGAGCGCTGAAGATCGTCCAGTTGCGTCCGCCGAACTTCGCCGTCGCGAAGGTGTACGGGATACGCAGAATGCCACCGACGAGGGTGGGTACGGCGACGAGGAAGAACTTGCCCGCCGCGTCGATGCCGTACACCGACACCGGCATGAACAGCACCATGACCGACCAGATGGACCAGATCGAGAATCCCACGTGCTCGGCGACGACGGACCAGATCAGGTTGCGCTTGGCGATGGCCTTGCCGCCGCCTTCCCACGCCTCGACGTCCTCGGAATTCCAGTGGGTGATGCGATGGTTGATCGACACGGGAACTGTGCCCGGTGATGCAGGAGAACCCGGCACCGCGGATTCTGTGTGGGAAACGCTGGTCACGTTGGAGCCTCCTGATAAGGGATGGAGCTATCAAGGTAGAAAACCGATGTTTCGAAGGCGCTGCATGCCGTGACTTGACGGTGAAATCTCGCTCACCAACCGCATTTGCCCGAAGTGAGACGGTTGTGGACCACGTCGGAGCTACGCGAAACCGCAGGCAGAGGCCCTATACGACGAAAAAGGAGTAGTTCGCCGATGGGCGAAATACTCCTTTTTCCGGGCGATCCGGTCGGACTTCAGCTCTTGCGGTTACGCACCACCGCGAACGCGCCGCACCCCAGTGCGAAGACTGCGACCACAAGCGCCACTCCAGCCAGGATCGTAGCCCCCGAGTCGGTGTGGTCCATCTCCATCGCCGAACTCTCGGCGGTCGACCCAGTCATACCGTGTTCGTCGGATCCGGCGACCGCCGCGGCGAGTGTCAACGTGGGCGCCGGATACTGAGGTTCGTCTCCGCCCTCCGGTGCTTCCTCGATCCAACTCACAACCTCACCGTCGGAGTACGTCTGGAGGAACTTGAACGTCATCGTCGGTGCCTCAGGAAGCGGGCCGGCCGAGATGTCGAACTCGGCGAATTCCCCGGCGAGTATTCCTGGGCCGGCTGCAGTCCACACGACGCGATCGACGACCTCGGAGGCGGCGGAGTCACCCGTCGGGGAGGACTTGATCACCTCGTAGTTCCACCCAGTAACAGGCTTGACTCGAACGGACGCCAGTGGAGCGTCGGACGGCATTGCAAGCTCGACCACGGTGGTCGGCACGTCCTTTTCGTTCGGTACTCGGAATGTGATTTTCGTGTAGCCACCTTGCGTTGCATCCGGCGCGTAGGCCGAGATGTGCGCGGTCGCAACGCCGGCCATAGGCCCCAGCAGCATCACTGCGGCTGCGATTGCGGCGCCGATCAATCGACGTGCCTTCATCGAAACTCCTCGTGTCTTGTGGTTCATCGGATACGAACAGTGAAAAGTGTTGTCGTCGCGTCGATATCGCTCGTCTGAGTTGTTACGGCCAACTGCCACAGGCCAGGTACCGGTAACGTCACGCCCGCCACCTCGTAGTGACCGGGGCTGGTGGCGGCTGCCTCGACAGGCACCAGATACTCCCCCGACTCCGAAGTCCAACGCGCGCCGACACGGACCGGATCGACGGTAGCGCCGGCTTCGGAGTAGACAAGGCTCATCGAATTGACACCGGTCCGTGCAGGATTCACTCCGACGACGACCGAGATGCCGTCGGAGGCCGGCCCGGTCTGTTCGAAAACCGGGAAATACGTGTCCTTGGCAGGCGTGGTCGCCACCAGCACCGCCGTGATCGCGACGACCAACAGTGAAACACCCGACTCCAGGGCAATCCTCCATCGCAACGGCCGAATGTCGATTCTCCCCACACCTGTGTCGTGGTCACCTGGCGTGGACGCTTCGAGATCTCCGGTTGCGGCGTTCCCTCCCACCATCGCGTATTCGGGCACCGTTTCGGCAGACCGAATTGGATAGTGGTGACGTATCCACCATCTGGCGCCTGCGCCCAGCAGCACCATTGCCACCACGAGAGCGAGCTTGATCAGCAGTAGCTTCCCGTACTCTGTCGACGTCAAGGCCCCGAGTTCGCGTACCTGTCGCCACGCGGTGAACGATCCCGATACGACAAGCACGAGGATCGACACCGCCGCATATCTGGACCAATTCGGCAACAAGACTGTCAGAGTCGACGTTTCGGATGGCCGAAGCAGTACCACCATCATCACAAGCCCGCCGAGCCACGCGGACGCTGCGATCAGGTGCAGGACGTCTGCCGGCAGAGCCAGGTCTACCAGCTCGCCCGCACCAGCATGCCCCACAGCTGACACCGTCAGCGACAGCGGGACAACCGCCACGACTGCACCGAAGATTCCCAACCGCACAAGGCGCACACGGCGCACCACGAGGACCAGGGTCAGTGCGAGAAGAGCGAGGCGCACGATGGATACCACTCCGAACCTGGTCCCGAGTACCGGTCCGAACAGCGAAGTATCGAACACCGTTGACAATGGAGTTCCAGCGGTGAACGGCCCCTGAAGCAACAACCCTGCGACAGTCGCGGTCACGGCGAGCACCCACCCGAACACCAGAATGCGGTGGACCACATGGGACCTTCTGCCCTCGCGCCACAATATGGTGACGAACATCAATCCGCCGAGCAACAGAATCAGTCCCACGAACAGTGTTCCACGGGCTATGTCGAGCAACCGCGCGGCGCCGACACCTTCGGACTCCTGCGCGGAGGCGGCATCCGAAGCCGCTGTAGCGCTGACCTCGCCGACACTGAATGTCGTTGCGCCGAATATGGAATGGGTGTCCTCACTGAGCACCCTCCACAGGACGGTGTATGTCCCGGTTCCCAAAGTCAGCGGTAGCGGGGCCACGACCACACGACCTTCGTCGCGGGTCGTGATTTCCCCGAGTTCCACCCTCGATCCGTCGGGCGCGAGCACTTTGACTGCACCTGAGGAAATGCCGACTGCTTCGTCGTATCGCAGCAACATTTCACCGGGCGAGTCCGCCAGTACGGTCCCTTCGCCCGGAAGCGCCTCGAGCAGAGTCGCATGCGCCGATGCCACGGCAGGCCAACCGATCGTCAGCGCGAGGGAGATCCAACCGAGGACTAGAATCCTGAGCCATCGACGGCTCTTGCCGGAATTCACAGCGATCCCAGCATCGCCTGCATGACTGCGATCTCGGATGTCTGCGAGTCCAGAACCTGCTGAGCGAATTCCTTCTCCTGCTCGTTGATTCCCTCGGCCAAAGCATTCATGGCAATCGGCAGAACGGCCTGATGATGCTCGATCATGATCGTCAGAAACTGCCGATCGAACACTGTGCCAGTCAACGGAATCAACGTCTCGGCTGTTGCTGCCTCCGAGGTGCCTGCGCTGTGATTGTGGCCCGATACCGACGCCGGATCGGTCGAGGGAACGGGTTGCCCCCATGCGATCGCGATTTCGGACACACGCAGATACCGCGTGCTCGTATCTGCATCGATCGACGCCGCGAGATCCTTCACCTGCTGGCTGGCAGCCTGCGTCTCTGCCAGAGCTGCCATCTGGCTGGCAACCGCGTCATGCGGAGTGATCCACGAGATCATGTAGGTGTCCCAGCCGTTGTACTCGGTGGAGATACCGTTCACCATCGGTGCGCCATTGCCCGGTGGAACGATGCAGCACACCTGCCCGACGATGTCCTGGCCGGTCCCGTCCAGGACTGCAGGGGTGTCCTCACCTGACGAGCACCCACCGAGAACGAGCACGACGCCGACGGCGGTCGCCGCTGCGCGTCCGCGGCCGAAGGACGAGACATTGCGAAATGTGGACACGTCCGGTCAACTCCTCATTGCTGGCAGGCACGACATTTCAGTTTCCCGAGTAGTCGACTGAACCGGATGGATTCCATACTGCTTCGGCGCCTGCTTCACCTGTCTGGACGGTCAACACGACGACACCTACCGCTACAACGGTGACCACGAAGGCCGAAACGATCCCGATCACCGCGTTTCCGGTACGCCCGACAACGACCGCCACGGCGAGAGACACCGCGAACAACACGAGCGATGCTATGAACAACCGACCGCCCAAGGCTGCGTGACGGTCGACGATCTCGCCGGTGATATTGCCTTCCAACTGGGCTGCGATCGAGCGCTGCAACACCTCACCGCTCTCCTTCGTGAGGTAGACCGCAACGACGGCGACAGCCGACAACACCAGGAATGGCCAACGTGCGAACTTCCGCCACCGTGGAACCCACACAGCGAGTCCCGACACCGCTGCAAGCGGTGCAGCGATGACCGCCAGGTGAAGCACCAGTACATGCACCGGAAGCCCATTGAACATTCCGAACACTTGATTCCACTCCTCTGTCATTGATTGTGCGTCGCAGGACTTTCTGCTATCCGCGCGATGAGAGCCGATCAGCCCAGTGAAATCGCGCCACCGGAGACGGTGACGACTTTCTCCGGTAGGGGCTCGGTCGCCGGACCCTGGAGCACCGAACCGTCGGTGAGCGAGAACTTGCTGTTGTGGCAGGGGCAAATCATCGCGCCGTCCTCGATCGAGGAGATCGCACAGCCCTGATGGGTGCATACCGACGAAAAGGCCTTGTAACTACCGGAAGTCGGCTGAGTCACGACCACCTCCTGATCCTTGAAGATCACGCCGCCGCCAACGGCAACGTCGGCGGCCGACCCCAGAGACACGGGACCATCCGCGGCCTCGGTCGGCACCGCACCACCGATACCGGCAGCCTTGGTAGACGTCTCAGCCACGGACGACGAGTCACCGCCGCCACACGCTGCCAGCGTTACGGCTGCCGCTGCGCCTGTTGCCGCAACTACGCTGCCGCGCAGGATTGTTCGACGATCAAGGCTGTTCATGGTGTTCATTGGTGATTCCCTTCGAATTGTTCGGTGACATTTGTACGCTCGCGGAGGTGAGCGGGCTCAGGAACCATTGGACAGATCCTGGCCGGGAGTCGGGGTCCCGAAGGCGGAGTACGGCACGAACTGAATCTCGTGCGGCATTGCCTCCGTTGGAATCTCGGCGACAAGCTGCCCTGTCTCGGTTTCCCATACCTGGACGCCCTGCACCGGTTCACCCGCGAGTAGGAACGGATAGCGCTCCGTGTCCATACCATGATTGAGCGTCCACAACTCCTTGCCGTCCGGACTGAGTCCGGTGTGCGCTGGAATTACTGTGCCCTTCGACTCCCACACGGTGGAGTAATTCTCGGTGTCCACCTTGTAGATCAAGTTGTCCGCGGTCGTTATGTACACGAACCTGTTGTCCGGACTCGGGCTGATATGGATGGGATTGCCTGGGATAGGCAGCTTCTGGACGATCTCCAGTGTTTTCGCGTCGATGACCCAGACCTCCTTGAAGGCCTGTCCTGCCAGCCAGACGTGCTTTCCGTCGGCGGTGAGATTCACCCCGTGCGCCGAGCCCGGAAGTGGAATCTGCTTTGCAATTTCGTTCGTCGTAACATCGATCACAGCAAGAGTTTTCGCACCGTCGACAGTGACGAACATGTACTGAGTGTCGATGGCCTGGCCCTCCCAGTACATGCTCGGCGAGATGTAGTCGGGGCCCTCGCCGACGTCCAATGTCTTGACCTTCGTCATTGTCGCTATGTCGATGACGTCGAGCGTTGCCGCGTATTGATTCGCGACGTACATGAATTTGTCGTCGGGAGTCAGCGCAATGTGATGAGATCCCTTGCCCGCGTCCACACGTGCAACTTCTCGCAACGTCAGCGGGTCGTACTCGATCACTGTCGACACGTCGTAGTTGAACCCTACGGCCGTGAACATTCGCTTGAAGTCCTTCGTGAACACGATGGCGTGCGAATCCCTGACATTGGGGTATTTGTCCGGCTCGGTCCGTTCGTTGAATGGCCCTTCGTTGGTTATTGCTGTGACCAACTTGTGGGAACGCGCGTCGATGATCATCAGTTTGTTGGCCTGTCCGCCACCGATGACCGCAATACCCGCCCATCCGAGAACTCCACCGGCGTTTGCGACATCGGTGAATGCCGGCGCAGTCGGCGTTTCTGCCGCGCCATCATCACCCGATGTGGAACACGCTGCGAGAGCGACCATTCCCGCAGCCCCTGCCGAGCCCGCAAGGAAGCGTCGGCGGCTGGGCAGGCCAGCTGGAGCGAACTTCTTCATTCTGTTCCTCTTTCAAGGGAATTCAGTCGGCGCACATGGAGAGACGACTGATAGTTGAGGGATTCCGAAGACGGGCGACCACTCCGATAGTCGTGAACGGCACGCCACAAGGCCCTGGTCGGACAAATGCAATGTTCAACAACATTTGTTTCGCTAGGCGGCCGAGTTGGAGTCGTTCAGGTTAACTTCCGCATACATGAAGCAGAACCGAACCGTGAGAATCGACGTACTCGAGCCACGAAACATACTTTCGCGCAGTCTTATTCAAGATCTGTGAGAGTTTCTTGACAAAACGGAAACACAGGAATGCAAGTAAAGTAACTTTGCCGACCGAACATGCCGCACATCCACGCAAGCTGCTGGCATCCATGGATTCATCCGTCGAAACAGCGCTCGAAGCGCCGGCGACATTTCGCGAATACCATGAGTGTGGCCTTGGGCCGCAGGACAACTGGCGGTGTTGTTCACCACTAGCGCCGGCCTCCGTGCCGCGAGTCACGGGCCGTCATGCCGTCCTCGAGACGCTGGCCACCCGGCAGTTCGACGACGACGCGGCGCAATCGACATTTGTTGCGACAATTGCCGCCCGGGCAACCAAGCAATCGCGAATCACCGAGGACGAAAAGCTCACGTTCACTCGGTAGGCAGCGTCGATTCGACAAATTCGACGAGACAGGTCGGCGACGTCACCAGGTGTCTTCGAGCATGCGAGGCCTGCAGCAGTAGAAACCAGCCACGAGCAGGACCGCGACACAGCCGGTGAGGGCGAGGATCGGCACACCCCATCCGCCGGACAGCGTGTGCAGCAGGCCGAACGACAGCGGCCCCATCGACGAGACGACGTACCCGAGTCCCTGAGTGAATCCGGACAGCCCCGACGATCCGGCCGGAGTACGGGTGCGCAGATTCATCAGCGTCAGCGACATCGGGAACGTCAACGTGCCGAGACCGATCAAGCAGACCCAGACGACGGTGCCCACGGTCGGTGAAAAGTGCAGCCCGGCGAATCCGACGAGGTAGAACACCGCAGCCGCGACGACGAGACCGTACGGGTTACGCAGACGCGCGCACAGCGACGGCGCCCCGAGCGAGGTGACGAGACCCATCGCACCGAACGCCGCGACGGATGCGCCCGCGGGAGCCTCGCCGATACCCGCGTCGGTCAGCAGCGTCGGCAGCCACGTCAGCATCGCGTAGGTGATGAACGACGTCATCGCGAACATGCCGACCATGCCCCACGCGAGCGACGACCGCCAGATGCGGCCGGCCGAGTGCTCGTGAACCGCAGCCGACCCCTGCTCCTCGGACACATCGTTCACATCGTGGCCGCGGCGGGCCCACACGACACCGAGCCACGGCAGCGCCGCTGCCAGACCGACGACGGCCCACACACCGATCGAGAGGCGCCACCCGTGCGCGTCGGCGACGGGAACAGCCAACAGCGGAGGAACCAGTGTGCTGACCTGCAGTGCGCAGATGTACATCGTGCTGACGATTGCGAGACGATCGGAGAAATAGCGCTTCACCAGCGGCGGAATGACGACGTTGCCGATTCCCATACCGGCAAGCGCCACGGCCGAGAGCACCAGCAACGACGCGGTACCAGGTGCGAACGCGCGTGCGGCCATGCCGACCGTGGTCAGTGTCATCGCGATCAGGGCGGCGCGCTCGAGCCCGGTGCGCTTCGCGATCACAGGCGTGAGCAGGCCGAACACGGCGAACATCGCGGGCGGCAACATTCCGACGATGCCGACGACCCCGGATCCGAAGTGAAGGTCCTCGCCGATTCGGCCGAACAGTGGACTGATACTCGTGACGGCAGCGCGCAGTGTCAGAGCGGAGACGATGACCGCAGCGAAGACCAGAATGCGCCCGCGGACGAGCACTGAGGAGTCGATGCGGTCTGAAGTCTCGGTGACGGCGCTGGTACCCACGGCAAGAATCATAGGATGACCGGATCATCGGTGGCAAAGCGTTACCATGGCATCGATCGCGAAGAACGACGGGGAGACCAACGTGCAGCAGGTTCAGCGCTCCAGCCTGATTTCCCAGGTGACCGCGCAGCTACGGGACGAGATCGTGTCCAAGCGGTGGCCGGTCGGCTCGCGCATACCGACCGAATCCGAGCTCTGCGAGATGACCGGCACCGGACGAAACACCGTCCGTGAAGCCGTCCAGGCGCTCGTCCACGCTGGAATGGTCGAACGTCGACAGGGTTCGGGCACCTTCGTACTTGCCACGTCGGACCTGGGCGGAACGCTCGGAAAATACTTCGCCGACGCCCTCGATCGAGACGTGACCGAGCTGCGTAGGGCGCTCGAAGTGACTGCAGCGATCCTCGCCGCCGAGCGCCGGGACGACGAGGACATCCGCGCACTCACCGAGGCACTCGCGAATCGGAACCAATCGATGCGCACCGGAGTCACGGCCGAATCGATCGCAGTCGACGCGCTGTTCCATCGAGCGATCGTGGCAGCGAGCCACAACACCGTCTATCTCGAGTTCTACGACTCCCTACTTCCGGTGATCCAGCAGGCGATGCTGCATCACCTCATCGCACACGATCTGAACTACGACGCCGAGCACGACGCACTGGTCGACGCGATCGTCGACGGCGACGCCGATCGCGCCGGTGAAGCAGCACGGGTGCTGTTCGACGAGCTCGTTCGCGCCGACTGACCGGGCCCTGCCGGCTCAGAGCAGCAGACGGACGAGATCGGCACTGCGCGCCAACCCCGGAAACGCCTCAGGCGTCGAACGCGCGTGCAACGCATGCACCGCGAAACGAAAAATCAGTGCACGCAGAAGCATCTGCGGCCACTCCGGCAGATCCTCCCAGCGACCGACGAGTGCGTCGTCCGCGCCGCCCCACGAGATCGCGTCGACGACCGCGACGGCTGCTGCCCACGATGCGGGCCGCCAGTACGGCGTGATGTCGGTGATGCCGGGTGCGTCACTGCCCTCGAACAGAACGGTGCCGAACAGGTCACCGTGCACCAACTGATCCGGCGATTCGACGGGTTTGCGCAGGCTGGCGAGCTGCTTGATCAGCTCGAGACTCTGCTTACCGTCGTCGGACACCACCTCGGGCGCACCCGTGCCGCGGGCAGCCCGCAGCGGAACTGCCTCCCACGCGGCCCTGTCGGCGGCCGAGAACACATCGACGTCGGCCCACGGCGCGACGGGAAGCTGAGACAGGAAACGCGGTCGATCCAGCTGAGCGGTCGCTGCGTGCAATCGCACCGACAACGACACGACCTCGTCGTGTCGCGGTTCGGGCGAGCCCTCGATGAACGTGTCTGCGCGCCAACTGCTGACGACGTAGCGCCCGTCGGTCGAGCGCACCGGACGAGCGAGTCGGACGCCGTCGACCACCAAGTTCTCTCGCACCTTCGCGGACCACGCCGCGCGCGCATGATCGGCGACGGGCGACAGCACGACGTCACCGAGTCGCCACCCGCCGTCCCAGTCTGCTCCGAGCGGGATGGGAGGCACATCGCGCAGCCCGAACGTGGAGATCACGTGTTGAGGAGGTTCCACAGAGCTCACGCTCGTCACGGTACCGCCGACCGACCGCGGCCCGACGCAGGCGCGCTAGTACTGCGGAAGGCTCGGATCCACCTGCCCGGCCCACGCGACGATCCCGCCCTGCAGATGCACGGCATCGGCGAACCCCGCATCGTGCAGCACGGCAAGAGCTTCCGCCGATCGAATACCGGTCTTGCAGTGCAGCACGATCCGACGGTTCTGCGGCAGATCGGCGAGCGCCTCCCCCGACAGGATCTTTCCCTTCGGTACGAGCGTCGCGCCTTCGATGTGGGCGATGTCCCATTCGACCGGCTCCCGCACATCGATCAGCGCGACGTCGTCGGAGTCCTTCATCAGCGCCGCCAGTTCGACGGGCGTGATCGTCGAGCCGTCCGCGGCCGCAACGGCCTCGTCCGACACGACACCGCAGAAGGCGTCGTAATCGATCAATTCGGTGATCGGCGAGCGATCCGGATCTCGCTGCACACGTAGCGTGCGGTAGTTCATCGACAGGGCGTCGTAGATCATCAGTCGCCCCAACAGCGTCTCCCCGATGCCGGTGATCAGCTTGATCGCCTCGGTCACCATGACCGATCCGACCGACGCGCACAGCACACCGAGCACACCGCCCTCGGCGCACGACGGCACCATCCCCGGCGGAGGCGCTTCCGGATAGAGATCCCGATAATTGAGGCCGACGCCGCCCGGGGCGTCCTCCCAGAACACCGATATCTGGCCTTCGAACCGGTAGATCGATCCCCACACGTACGGCTTGCGTGCGAGAACGGCTGCGTCGTTGACGAGGTAGCGCGTCGCGAAGTTGTCCGTGCCGTCGAGGATCAGGTCGTACTGTTCGAACAGTGCGACGGCGTTGCTTCGGTCGAGTCTGAATTCGTGCAGGCGTACGTCGACGCCGTCGTTGATCTCACGGATCGACTCGGCTGCGCTCTGCGCCTTCGACCGGCCCACGTCGGAGCGGCCATGGATGATCTGACGCTGAAGGTTGGACATCTCGACCGTGTCGTCCTCGACGATGCCCAGCGTCCCGACCCCTGCTGCGGCGAGGTACAGCAGCGCAGGCGATCCGAGTCCGCCCGCGCCGATGACCAGCACACGTGCGTTGCGAAGTCGTCGCTGGCCGACGGTTCCGACGTCGGGAATGATCAGGTGTCTGCTGTAACGCGCGACCTCGTCGTGCGACAACGGCGCCGACGGCTCGACCAGCGGGGGCAGCTGGGTCATGTCCTGTTTCCTGCTCGCTCTCAGCTTCGGGGATAGGGCCACGGATTGAACCGGCAGGTCTTGCCGTCCATCGGGACGACACCTTCCGGATCGAGCCGCGCGATGTCGTCGTTCGCGGTTCCGAACGTCTGCTGCATCATCACCGGCGCCAGTCCACCCTCGGTCTCACATGGCTGATGTTGCTGATAACCGATCGCGTGCCCTACTTCGTGGTTGATCTGATACTGACGATACGAGCCGATGTCACCCTGGTAGGCGATCGCACCCCGTACCCACCGTGGTTCGTTCAGCACGACGCGGCCGATACCGGGGTTGTAGCAGGACACTTCGAGTTGGATGTCGTAGCCGCACGCCTGACGAATGGTCATCTGCGACGTCAACGAAATCCGGAAATCGGGGTCACCCGAATCGATCCGCCGGAATGCGAATCGCGGATCGTTTGTCCAGCTCTTCGGGTTCGCGAGCGTCTGGTCGACGAGACGGCCGAATGATTCGTCGCCGCCGAACCCGACGGTGTCGACGCCGTCCTCGACCTCGACGGTGTAGGTGAACACCCGCTCGGTGCCCTGCCCGACCTGGGCTGTCGTACCCGGCACGCCGTGCCACGTACCCGCGCCCTGAACCGCGAACGGGCCGCCGTCGGGCAACTCGCCCGACGGAATGGACTCGGCGAAGTTCCCGTCGGCGGCGGGCGGCACACCGATGACGTCGGTCGAATTGGTGGAGTCGGTGCTCAACGCACCGAACCCCGGATCGGCGGGCTGGGTCGGACTTCCGGCGGTAGTCGTCGCGGGGTCGCCGGTGCGAACGGCGTCGAACACGACCAAAGCCGTCACGACCAGAAGAATCGGGATCGCATACGCGCGCCAGCCGTAGACCGACGCGAACTTTCCAAGCTTGCTCTGCTTCTTGGCCTGACGTTCCGGGCGCGGAGACCTCGAGCGCGGCCTGCGCGGCTCGGTGCGGGTCGTCGGATCCCACTGCGCGCGCAGCGGTTGATGAGAGCCTCGTGCACCGACCTCGGGCGGGAAGTCGCCCGAGTCGTGGTCGTCGTAGCCTCGGCGCGCGCGGTTGCCGACAGTCGAATACTGCCGCTCTCGTTCCGCGTCGCGGGAGTCGTCAGCGCGGGGTCGATTCCTTGCGCTGCGCCGCGGCCCACCTCGGTCAGTCACCACGCCAGAATCTCACAGTCGACGACATCCTCCGTCCGCCGCGCCGAAATCAGTGACTCCGAACAAACCCACAGACGGAATCGGACCGCAGTATCGAACCGACTGCGCTGTCCGAAATTCGCACGCAACCGAGCCCTCACGGACCGTCGTCTCGGCCACATCGCTCGCGGGAGGTATCGTTGCGACGATCTGCACTACCCGAAATCGAGACCACACAGATCTCGAGCGAGGGTCCCCCACAACGGGTGCAGAGACGAATGCGGATGGGATCGAGCACTATGACTGAACTCGCGGATCGGGCGTCCTCGGACCGTCCGGCCCCCACGGCCGGCCGTCGCAGCGCGCGACTGCCCCGCGATGCGCGACGCGCACAACTATTGGCGGCAGCGAGCGAAGTGTTCGTCACGCGCGGGTATCACGCGTCGGGAATGGACGAGATCGCCGAATGCGCGGGCGTGAGCAAGCCTGTCCTCTACCAACACTTTCCCGGCAAACTCGAGCTCTACCTCGCCGTCCTCCAGAGCTACGTCGACTCGCTGATCTCCGGGGTCCGTCAGGCGTTGCGCTCCACGACGGACAACCGCAAGCGCGTCCGAGCAGCCGTGCTCGCCTACTACGACTTCGTCGACACGGACTCGCAAGGCTTTCGACTCGTCTTCGAGTCGGACCTCATGGGCGAACCTCAGGTCAGCGCACGCGTCGAGCAGGCAACCGAGGCGTGCGTCGACGCGGTGTTCGACCTCGTCGCCCACGATTCCGGTCTCGATCCGTACCGCGCCCGCGTACTCGCGGTGGGCCTCGTCGGCGCAAGCCAGTTCACGGCTCGCTACTGGCTCGAAGCGGACCGACCCATCTCGAAGGAAGACGCAGTCGACACCACGGTGTCGCTGGCGTGGGGCGGTCTGTCGCACGTTCCGCTGCAGTCCCCGTAAATCCGAGACATACGACGAGGCCCCGTATCGACAGTCGATACGGGGCCTCGTTGCATGTACGGCTCCTAGGTTGCGAACCCGACCTTGCGCGCATCGGCGGGGCCGATCTCGACGTAGGCGACCTTCGAGGTGTGGATCAGGAACTTGCGGCCCTTCTCGTCGACGAGCGAGAGCACGTCGTCCTTGCCCTCGAGCGCCTTCGCGACGAGCGCTTCGACCTCGTCGGGAGACTGAGCACTGTTCACCACGAGCTCGCGAGAGCTTTCCGACACACCGATCTTGACCTCCACGGCCAACCTCCGAACTCCTAGAGAAACTTCAGCTGCTTCGCCCAGGCTAGTGCAGCAGGACCTCACCACGCGCGTGGCGGGCACGTGCTGTCAGCGAACACCCACGCCGACTGCGATCCTCAGACGAGGCCGAGAACTTTCATCCGCTCGGCATGTTGTTCCTGCATACGATCGAACAACGCAGCGACGCCGTTCAGATCTCCCGACGCCGTGATGACCAGATCGGTCAACTCCTCGCGCTGCGCGAGGACGTACTGCGCCTGTGTGATCGCCTCGCCCAGCAGACGCCGTCCCCACAGCATCAGGCGCGCCTTGTCCTGCGAACTCGCCTTCACTCGCGTCGCCACCTCGTGCACGACGAACTCGGAGTGGCCCGTTTCGGCCAGAACCTCTCGGACCGTCGCGGCCACCGCCGGATCGAGAGTGTGAGCGATCTCCCGATAGAAGTCGGCGGCCAGGCCGTCGCCGACGTGCGCCTTGACCAACGTCTCCAGCCACGTCGACGGGTTGGTCGACGCGTGGTACTCGTCCAGGGCGCGCACGTAGGGGTCCATTGCCGTGTACACGTCGATTCCTCGGCCCGACAGTGCCTGCACCAGAGTCTCGAAGTGATTCATCTCGGCCGCTGCCATACTCGCCAGCGCGACACGTCCCTGCAGCGTAGGCGCCATCCTGGCGTCCTCGGCGAGCCGGTAGAACGCGGAGATCTCGCCGTAAGCGAGCACCGCGAACAGCTCGGACACGCCCGGGTGGTCGTAGGCGATCCGGGGATCGTCGGCGACGCCGGTGATCGACGGGTCGGAGGTCACAGCATCTGACGAATGGGCTCCCATGAGGGCAATCCTATGTCTCGACCGCCGCGGTCACACCGATCGTGCACACATGCGAAAACTCACACCTCGAGTGGCCGCGTGGACACCATGAATGTGCGTCGATACCGGTCCGAAGCGCTCGGCAAGCTACCATGGTCCACGGATCAGCGCGCGGACCTTTTTCACACGGACCGATTTCACCGCGCAGGTCCGATGACAATGTGTGCGCACCTGTCCCGGGTCGCTACGACTGCTTCGCCGATCGTGTGTCTTCTACCGACACGGCTGAGGCTCGATGCGACATCACATCGGGACGAGGGCATCGACTTCGGCCGGCAATAGGCCTGTGCCCTTCTTCGTGCGTACGTGTGACCACGAGGAAGGCCAGACCCCTGAGCAAGATCATCATCGACCAAGAATCCGAGACCGGCGACACCACGTTGTCCGCGCAACTGGACGACACGCACGTCCCGCCCACGTTCGCCGAACTGGGAGTTCGCGACGACATCGTGCGTTCGCTGGCCGACATCGGAATCGAACGCACCTTCGCGATCCAGGAACTCACGCTGCCCCTCGCGCTGGCGGGCGACGACCTCATCGGTCAGGCACGCACCGGCATGGGCAAGACGTTCGGTTTCGGCGTCCCGCTTCTGCACCGCGTCGCGACCACCGACTCCGGCACCACGCCGCTCGACGGCACACCCCGTGCACTGGTCATCGTGCCGACGCGCGAGCTGTGCATCCAGGTCAGCTCCGATCTCGCCAACGCGTCGAAGTACCTGAAGTCGACCAACGGCCCGGTGAAGATCCTGTCGATCTACGGCGGACGTCCCTACGAGACGCAGATCAGCGCACTCCAGCAGGGCGTCGACGTCGTCGTCGGCACCCCCGGTCGTCTGCTCGACCTCGCCAAGCAGGGCCATCTCATCCTCGGAAAGATCGGCGTCCTCGTCCTCGACGAGGCCGACGAGATGCTCGACCTGGGCTTCCTGCCCGACATCGAGCGCATTCTCGGCATGGTGCCGGACGGCCCGTCCGCGCAGTCGTCGCATGCCGGACGCCAGACGATGCTGTTCTCGGCAACGATGCCCGGGCCGATCATCACGCTCGCCCGTACGTTCCTCACCCAGCCGACGCACATCCGGGCAGAGGAAGCCGAATCCTCTGCGGTGCACGACCGCACCACGCAGCACATCTACCGCGCCCACGCACTCGACAAGGTCGAGATGGTGTCGAAGGTCCTGCAGGCCGACGGTCGCGGCGCGACGATGATCTTCGTCCGGACCAAGCGCACCGCGCAGAAGGTCGCCGACGAGCTACTCGAGCGCGGCTTCGCGGTCGGCGCCGTGCACGGTGACCTGAACCAGATTCAGCGCGAGAAAGCGCTGAAGAAGTTCCGGAACGGCAGCATCGATGTTCTCGTCGCCACCGACGTCGCGGCACGAGGCATCGACATCGACGACGTCACCCATGTCATCAACTATCAGTGCCCCGAGGACGAGAAGACCTACGTCCACCGCATCGGCCGTACCGGCCGCGCAGGTCGTACGGGTATTGCCGTGACCCTCGTCGACTGGGACGACATTCCTCGCTGGCAGAGCATCGACAAGGCCCTCGATCTTCAGATCCCCGACCCGGTGGAGACGTACTCGAGTTCACCGCACCTGTTCACCGACCTGGGTATCCCCACCGACGTGTCGGGCTCGATCAAGAAGGCTCCCGCCGAGACGCCCACGGAGTCGGACGCACCGACGTCGGACAGCGACGAGGCTTCCGCACCGACCAAGCCGCGACGCACCCGCTCGCGGACGCGCACGAGGGCCGGCAAGCCCACAAGTCCTCGTACGGAGTCGGGTGGCGAGTCGGCGCCCGCCGGTGACGCGGATGCTGCCTCCGGCGCCACCGACGCGACCGGCTCCGAGGACGCCGCACCGCGTAGGCGTCGGCGTCGTCGCCGCTCGCCTGCCTCGGCCACGTCCGCTCCCACCGCGTCGGAGTAGTCTTTCCGACTGTGCTGGCACCGGAACGTCGACGGCGATCGGATCTCGTCGCGGCAGCGGTGATTCTCGTCGTGGCAGTGGTCGCTCTCGGAGTCGTATGGCTCCGGAGCGACGCGCACGGCACCACGTATTCGCCGGCCGCATCACCGCTTCCGCAGGCAGACACCGCCACGTCGGTGCCCACGTCTCTGAACGAAGTCTGGCGAGCATCGAGTCCGGTCACGCGCTCCCCCGCTGTCACCGGCTCGGCGGTCGTCACCGGCGACGGCGGCACAGTGCGCGGCCTCGACCCGGCAACGGGGTCGGTCGCGTGGTCCTATTCACGGGATCGGGATCTGTGCAGCGTGACCGACGCATGGAACACCGCGGTCGCGGTCTTCTCCGACGACCGCGGGTGCTCGCAGGTCACCGAACTCGACGGCGCCACCGGAAACAGGAAGGCGCAGCGCACATCCGACGCCGACGACGCCGTCCACACCAGCGACGACGGAACCTACCTGACGGCACGCGGTGACACACGCATGGAAGTGTGGCGATCAGATCTCGTGCGCACCCTCGAATACGGGCGCGTGGACGCTCCGGTCAACCCGAACAGCCAACCGCGCACCGGGTGCACGCTCCTGTCGTCGGCGTCCAACAGCTCTCGCGTCGCCGTTCTCGAACGGTGCCCTGGCGAGTCCGCTGCACGGCTGACGATGCTCGCCCCTGCGCCGAAGGACGCTCAGCAGCCCGAGGTGTACGGATCGTCCGTCGTGGCCGCTCTCGAAGGACCGAGCGGCGCTTTCGATGGCGCGACCGTTCTCGTCGCGTCGGGAGACCGTGTGGCACTTGCCATTCCGACCACTGCGGGCATTCCGGCGCGGGTCGGGATCTACGACGGCAACGCCCAACCACTGTCGGAGTTCGAGCTACCCGACGCAGTCGCGGGTACGGGTCCGTTTCCCGATACCGAACCCGTCAAGGCAGCCTCGGTCTTCGCATGGTGGACGGGCACGGCAACCGTGGCCCTGAACCTGGGCGATCTGTCTCCGGCGTGGTCGTTACCGTCGGCCCTCGGTCCAGGTGCGGTCATGGCCGGCCGACTTCTCGTGCCGGTGCCCGACGGCATCGCCGTGATCGACCCCGCGACAGGCTCCATCGACGACACCGTCGCGGTGGATCGCGCCGGGTACACCGGTCCGATCGGGACAGCCGTAGTCGGTGACGTCGTTCTCGAACAGCGTCAGGACACGGTCGTCGCGCTGGCAGCCGGTTCCTAGTCGCCCGCCGACGGCGAGTACGTCTCCAACTCGGAGCCGTTGTTCCAGTAGGACAGCAGGTTCGTCGCCAGTTCGCGATACGCTTGCGCGCCCTTGCTCTTTCGTCCCGACAACACCGATGCACCCGACGCCGTGGCCTCGGCGAACCGCACGGTCCTCGGGATGGGAGGCGCCAGCACCGGCAGCTGGTACCGATCGGACACGTCCCCGAGTACGTCACGGCTGTGCGTGGTCCTCGCGTCGAACAACGTCGGCAGAGCGCCCAGCAGGGCGAGGTCCGGATTGGTGATCTGCTGGACGTCGGAGACCGTACGCAGCAGTTGTCCGACCCCGCGGTGCGCCAACGTCTCGCACTGCAACGGGACGAGAACCGAATGAGCCGCGGTCAAGCCATTGAGCGTCAGAACGCCGAGCGACGGCGGGCAATCGATGACGACGACGTCGAAATCGTCGAGCACCGACGCCAACGCCCGCTTGAGCGCGTACTCCCGACCTGGACGCATCAGCAGCAATGCCTCGGCACCCGCGAGATCGATGGTCGCCGGCAACAGGACGATCCCCTCGCTCGTCTCGACGACGACGTCCGACACCGTCATGTCTCCGGTCAGGACGTCGTGCACCGACTTGTCGAGCTTGTCCGGGTTGTGCCCCAACGAGAACGTGAGACAGCCTTGGGGATCGAGGTCGACCACGAGAACTCGTTGGTCCAGCGCATGCAGTGCCGCCGCAAGAGATGCCACTGTCGTGGTCTTCGCGACGCCACCCTTCTGATTCGCAACCGCCAATACAGTCGTCACAGCGTTAGATCCTCTCCCACATCGGCGCCGGGGGCCAGACGAAGACGACGATGGGCGCGTCGGATCCCCACGAACAGGGATGTCCGACGCGCCCACTCGCGCGTGCGTACTACGCCGGTATCAGTGCAGCAGAACCGGTTTCGTGCCGTCGGCGCCGTCGACCGGGGTGACCTTCTTGCGCGGCAGGAAGAACGCGGGCACGAACGTCAACACGATCAGCACGAGTGCAACCATGAACGTCGTTCCGAATGCGCCGGCGGAGATGTCCAGCGCATCGGTGGGTGACGTCGCGTTCACGACGTTCTTCAGTTGGTTCGTCAGCACGACCGACATGACGGCCGTGCCGATGGAACCTGCCGTCTGCTGCACGATGTTCATCAACGTCGAGCCTCGTGCCACGTTGTGATCGGTCAGCGTCTGCAACGCGGCCGTCATGATCGGCATCATCGTCGATCCGAGACCCATGCCCATGACGAACAGCGCACCGAGCAGGATCCAGTACGACGTCCCTGCACCGACCTGTGTGAACACGGCCATGCCTGCGGTGATGAACACCATGCCGGTCAGAACGATCTTTCCCGGTCCGATGCGGTCGGCCAGTGTGCCTGCGATCGGCATGGTCAACATCGCGCCGATACCCTGCGGGGCGAGCAGCAAACCGGCCGCGAGCGTCGTCTCGCCACGGATCTGCAGAAAGTAACTCGGGAACAGCAGGCCCGCACCCATGAACGCGACCATGAAGAGCGTCGTGGTGATGACGGCGACCGTCAGAGCCCTGTTCGCGAACAAGCGGAGGTCGATCAGCGGGTGCTCGGTGCGCAGGGCGTGGAACACGAACAGCACGATCAGAACGGCTCCGACGATCGCGGGCACGAGCACACGCGTCGCGAACACGGTTTCGGTTTCGGGAATCGACGACACACCGAACAGGAACAACGCGAGACCCGGCGACAACATCAGCATGCCCAGGAAGTCGAACGATTCCGACGGCGTCGGATCGTCCTTGGGGAAGATCACGACAGCGGCGATGAGCGCGACGAAGCCGATCGGAACGTTGATCAGGAAGATCCAGTGCCAGCTCGCAGCTTCGAGAAGCCAGCCACCGAGGATCGGTCCGCTGATCGGCCCGAGCAGCATGGGTACGCCGAGCACGGCCATGACGCGACCGATGCGTTCGGGTCCCGCGGCGCGAGTCATGATCGTCATGCCCAGCGGCATCAGCATGCCGCCACCGAGGCCCTGAAGTACCCGGAACGCGATCAGCGTCGTGATGTCCCACGCGAAGCTGCACAGCACCGATCCGAGAACGAACAGAACGAGCGCCGTGATGTACAGGCGTTTGGTACCGAACCTGTCCGCTGCCCATCCGGTCAGCGGAATGACCGTTGCGAGAGCGAGGGTGTATCCCGTCATGGTCCACGCGACGGTGGCGTAGGTCGCGTCGAAGACGTCCATGAACGTCGGCAGCGCCACACTGACGACGGTGACGTCGAGGATGGACATGATGGCGCCGAGCACCACGACGCCCGCGACCTTCAGAACGGCCGAATCGAGCTTGTCGCCTGCGGCCGGCGGCGATGATCCTGGCTGCGTCATGGGCATCCGTCCTTCGTTCTGGCAAGTGGAAGAGTTATCTGACCGATGGAGAAAGAGCTGTCGACGTAGCGAAGGGCATTCGAGACGGCTACCGACGCCAAGCGGGGCACGCGATGTGCGCCGAGCGTTCCGGTCGACGCGAAACAGTATTCCCTGATGTCGCCGGTCACTCAATTCGATTTCCGAACAGATCTGCGCACGGGACTGTGAGACCCGACACCACAGTCGGTTTCGTCCGTTTCGGTGGTCCCTGCCGCGTCTGCCGCGCGCCACGCACGGCAGTATTGACCCCATGACCACATCAGCCAACGGTGACATCGGACGCGTCGTGCTACTGCGACACGGTGAGACCGAGTGGGCGACGACGGGTCGTCACACCGGAACCACCGATGTTCCCCTCACCGCGGTCGGTGAGGAACAGGCGGTTGCGGCAGGAACGCTGGTGCAGGAACTCGATCTGCGCGCTCCGCTTGTGTTGTGCAGTCCACGCGCGCGGGCGCAGCACACCGCGCGCCTGGCCGGTCTCGAGATCGATCGGTCGTGGGACGCGTTGGCCGAGTGGGACTACGGCGACTACGAAGGTCTGACCACGAAGGAGATTCGGAAGAGCGTTCCGCACTGGACGGTCTGGACGCACCCGTGCCCGAACGGCGAAACGATCGACGAGATCGGCACCCGCGCCGATCTGGTCCTGTCCGTCGCCTTGTCCGCGCTCGAGGAACGCGACGTGGTTCTCGTCGGCCACGGACACTTCTCGCGTGCGCTGCTGACCCGGTGGATCGAGCTACCCGTCTCGGAGGGCAAACGATTCGCGTTGTCCCCGGCGGCATATTCGGTCCTCGGATTCGAGCACGCGTACCGGCAGATCTCCGTGCACAACATCCATCCGTCCGTCAGGACAGGCAGGAAGCAGAGCTAGCGCTCTTCCTCGTCGGGGCCGTACTCGGCGGCCATCCAGCGGGACGACGGTGGACTGAACAGCAGCACCAGAATCGCGAGCACCCCGGCACCGAGAACAGCCCCGTACAGAGGCTGGTGCGAATCGGTGAGCAACGCCCAGACGACGGGAAGCAACAGCAGCTGCACGACGAGTGCGATGGCACGTCCCCATCGCCTGCCCGCGATCAACGCTATGCCCGCGGCGAGTACCGCCACTCCGATCACCGCGAACCACCCGGCAGTTCCGTAGCCGTTCGCGGTGGTGCGATCCGAACCCTCGAGCGCACGCACCAGGAGAACGACCGCTGCGACGAGTGCGACGACCCCCTCGACGGCGACGAGCACCCCGGCCGATCGGAACGTCGCGGGAGGCACCTGAGGCAGTGAGGGCGTCGACACCCGGCCAGCCTAGAACACGCCCACGTTAGGCTCAGTCCCCGTGCGCGCGCTCTTGATCGTCAACCCCAATGCGACCTCGACCACCCCCGCCGCCCGCGACCTACTTGCACACGCTCTGTCGAGCCGTGTTCGGGTCACCGTGGCGCATACGACGCATCGCGATCATGCTGCCGAGCTGGCCCGCCAGGCCCGCGAGGACGGAATGGGTCTGGTGATCGTGCACGGCGGCGACGGCACCGTGAACGAAGTCGTCAACGGCATGCTCGGTGTCCCGTTACCCACATCGATGAAGTCCGTGACCATCGGGGCGATCCCACCACTCGCAGTCGTTCCTGGCGGCAGTGCGAACGTGTTCGCGAGGTCACTCGGCATCGCATCCGATCCAGTGGCCGCGACGAATCAGTTGATCGATCTCCTCGCGTCGCGATCGAGACGGACCATCGGACTCGGCCACTGCGACAATCGGTGGTTCACCTTCAATGCCGGCCTGGGGCTCGATGCCGACGTCTGCCGCGCCATCGACGCGAGCAGGAAGGACGGCAGACCGGTCTCCGCGAGCAGATACGTGCGGTCGTCTGTACGCGAGTTCTTCCGCAAGAAACGTCACGAGCCGACGCTGACCGTCGACATTCCGGATCACGATTCGGTAACGGGAGTTCATTACGCTTTCGTGTCCAATTCGAGTCCGTGGACTTACCTGAACGAGCGGCCGGTTCACACCAACCCCGGTACGTCGTTCGAGACCGGACTCGGCCTGTTCGCCATGCGTACGACGAAGGTTCTTCCGAGCTTGAACGTCTCGCGGCAACTCCTGTCGGCGACCGCGGAACCCAAGTCCCGCAAACTCTTCCGGCACGACGACGTCCCCCGAATCCGCATCACGTCGTCGGAACCGATCGGATTGCAGATGGACGGGGACTACTTGGGAGAGCGCACGGAGGCGGAATTCTTCTCGACCCCGGCGGTGTTGGAAGTACTGGCTCCGACAGCTGGCGCGGACCTGCCCGATCGGGCAGTTACGTCCCCGTAGGACAGGACGCAAGACCAGCTGTCAGGCCTGTTTTGCTGGGGAAATCTCAGCAGAAACAACCCTGGAAGGGTACAAAGGAGCGCAGGAGGCTTAAGCGAGCCTAACAGCGTGAGCTTGACCACGGACCGGCGGCTATCTATTGACTTCCCCTAAGTTCGTGAAAGCATTCACAAGCAACAGTGCGGAAACATTCGATACGCACTCGTGAACTACAGAGAAACTATGGCGCTACGGCGCCCGGTAAGGAGCAGAGGATGGACTGGCGCCACAAAGCCATTTGTCGCGACGAAGACCCGGAGCTGTTTTTCCCCGTAGGAAACAGTGGCCCGGCGCTCGCGCAGATCGCTGATGCCAAGGTCGTCTGCACGCGTTGCCCAGTCACCGCAGAGTGCCTTTCCTGGGCACTCGAGTCCGGCCAGGACGCAGGCGTGTGGGGTGGAATGAGCGAAGACGAACGTCGCGCACTCAAGCGACGCAATGCACGTACGCGTGCACGCAGTTCCGTCTAGGTAACGGATCGGATACTCGTATCGCACGAGCATGTCGTGAAAGAACCCGGCACCCGAGGGTGCCGGGTTCTTTCACGTTTCCGGCATCACCGCGACGTGGTGGGCAGTCAGTGCCGCGCCCGGCGACCGAGTGGAACCCGAAGGGATGCATCGGTTCCGCCGCCCTGTGCGGGATGCAGTCCGAGCGAACCACTCAGTTCGACCGACACCAACGTGCGCACGATCTGCAGCCCCAGTCCTTCCGATCGTTCGAGCGAGAAACCCGTCGGCAGCCCTTGTCCGTCGTCGTGGATCACGACGTCGAGCCAGCGGGCCGAACGGTCGGCCTTGATCAGCACGGTTCCGGCCGAGCCTGCCTCGAACCCGTGTTCCATCGCGTTCTGGACCAATTCGGTCAGCACCATGACCAGCGGTGTCGCACGCTCCGCGGAGAACACTCCGAGCTTGCCCTCCCGCTTGACTCGAACACGGGAGTCGACCGTGGCGACATCGAGCATGATCGGAACGAGACGATCCACGATCTCGTCGAGATCGACCTCTTCGTCGACCGACATCGACAACATCTCGTGCACGACGGCGATCGACGTCACGCGTCGCACGGACTCCGACAGCGCGGAACGCGCTTCCTCGTTCTCCATCCGCCGCGACTGCAATCGCAACAGTGCAGCGACGGTCTGCAAATTGTTCTTGACGCGATGGTGAATCTCGCGGATCGTCGCGTCCTTGCTGAGCAGCGCTCGGTCCCGACGCTTCACCTCGGTGACGTCGCGGACGAGCACGATGGCTCCGACCGAGCGGTCGCGGGGGCGTAACGACAGCGTCCTGATGAGCACCGTCGCGCCGCGGGCGTCGACTTCCATCCGGTGCCCGACACTCGACGAGAGCGTCGCTCGGATATGGTCCGCAGCCTCCTGCGAGTCGAACGGGTCGGTGATCAGCGATCGCGTCACCGACGCAAGATCCCGCCCAGACAGTTCGGTTGCCAAACCCATCCGGTGATACGCGGAAAGGGCATTCGGACTCGCGTAGACGACCCTGCCTTCGGTGTCGAGACGGATGAACCCGTCGCCTGCACGCGGCGACGAATTGACGTCCGTCCGTTCCACAGGCGTCGGGAACGTGCCGTCGCTGATCATGCGGCACAGATCGTCGGCGCTGGTGCGATAGGCGATCTCGAGCGAGCTTGGCCTGCGCTGCTGCGCGGGGCTCGTGTCTCTCGTCAGTACGGCGATGACGTGCTCTCCGCACCGGACCGGCACGCTCTCCGATCCGCGAACCTCGCCACGCACGATCTCGCGGGTGATCAGCGAATCGATGACCGTCGGGTGCTGGGATTCGGACACCACGGCTCCGACCATGTCCTCCGTGAACGCGGTCGGCGCAGTGGTCGGCCTGCACTGCGCCACGCACAGCACCTTCGCATCGGGGCTACCGGCGACGTCGTCGGTACCGACCCACAACAGCAGGTCAGCGAAGGACAGATCGGCGAGCAGTTGCCATTCGCCTACGACCCGTTGCAGATGGTCGACGGCCTCACCCGGCAGATCGGTGTGCTCGGCCAGGAGGTCGCTCAGCGTGGACATCTCAGCGGTGGTTCGCTGGTCAGGCGACGACGGCGATGAGATCGCCCTGCTGGATCACGTCACCGACCTCGACGCCGACGGTCGTCACCATACCTGCGGTCTCGGCGAGTACCGGGATCTCCATCTTCATCGATTCGAGAACGACGAGCGTATCGCCGACGGCGACCGTGTCGCCCTCTGCCACGACGATCTGAAAGACAGTCGACACCATTTCCGCCCGCACGTCCTCGGCCATGACTCTCCCTCTCGTCCCACGCTCCACGAGACCCGTGGAAGCGCACTCGGTCTCACGTGAAAGACTGTAGTGAACCTACGAGAGGAGCTACACATGGGTAAGCGTGGACGCAAGAAGCGCAGTCGCAAGAACAACAAGGCAAACCACGGCAAGCGTCCCAACAGCTGACGCAGTGCCCTGATACACGAGAAGGCCGGGAAGCTCGATGCTTCCCGGCCTTCTCCGTGTTCGGCTGGTTCTAGTCGATCTCGGACTGCTTGATCAGAACGGTCCGTCGAATTTCGATGCTCAATCGCTCTCGGAGCCCGGCAGGCGCCTGCTCTCCCCCGCACTTGCGCCCGATGAGGCTCTTGACCTTCTCCTCGATTCCATATGCAGCGAGGCACGAACCACACTCGTCCAGGTGGCGCTTCAGTCGGTGTTTGGTTCCCTCGTCGCACTCGTTGTCCAACATCAGCCATACATCGGCGATCACCGCCGAGCAGTCCAGCTTCTCGAACTCGCTGTTCTCCGCATCCGATGTCACCGCGAAACCTCCTGCTCGTGCGCGTCGACCGCGCCGCCCCGATTGAATCCACGCTCGCGGGCCACACCGGCGAGCAGACCCCTGAGTTGCTTGCGGCCACGATGCAGCCGCGACATCACCGTTCCGATGGGCGTGCCCATGATCTCGGCGATCTCCTTGTACGGGAATCCCTCGACGTCGGCGTAGTAGACCGCCATGCGGAATTCTTCCGGCAACGACTGCAGTGCAGTCTTGATGTCGTCGTCGGGCAAGGCGTCCAACGCCTCGACTTCCGCCGACCGCAGGCCGGTCGACGTGTGCTCGGCCGTAGCGGCGAGCTGCCAGTCGGTGATCTCGTCGGTCGGGTACTGCGCGGGTTGCCGCTGCTTCTTCCGGTACGAGTTGATGTAGGTGTTGGTCAGAATTCGGTACAACCAGGCCTTGAGATTCGTGCCTTCACGGAACGACCGGAAGGCGGAATAGGCCTTGATGTAGGTCTCCTGGACCAGGTCTTCCGCGTCTGCAGGGTTTCGCGTCATGCGCAGTGCGGCACCGTACAGCTGGTCCAGCATCGGGAGCGCGTCACGTTCGAAACGTTCCGTCAGTTCGGTCTCCGATTCAGCCGCCGCCTGAGCTGTGCGCTCGACTTCCTCCACGCTGATCCCTTCGGTAGCCATGTTCGACCAGGTTACCGCGGGCTCTGTCAGGTCCTTCACGTAGATCGCACTGCCACCGGCAGCGCGGACGGGTCGCTCGGTCGTGGTTGCAGCCACAGCGTGTCCCTTCCTGCTCGTTAGATACTCGAACCAGAAGAACACCGAGACTGCTCGACGTGTTCCCACCGATACAGTGACGCGCATGGCCGCCGCATCGACACCAGCTATAGCGGTACTCGCTCGAGCGAAGGTCGACCACGAGGTTCACACCTACGACCACGATCCGCGCTCGGAATCGTTCGGGACGGAAGCCGCCGACATCCTGTGCGAACGCCTCGGTGTCGAGCGCGCGCAGATCTTCAAGACGCTCGTGATCCGCAAGCACGACGGAAAACTCGCCGTCGCCGTCCTCCCGGTCACCAAGACGCTGTCGCTCAAGTCCGCTGCCGCGGCACTCGACACCCGCAAGGTCGCGATGGCCGAACGCGGCGAAGCCGAACGTTCGTCCGGCTACGTCTTCGGAGGCATTTCCCCTCTCGGCCAGAAGCGAGCACTGCCTACCGTCGTCGACGATTCCGCGCTCGGCTGGGATCGTGTGCTGTGCAGCGGCGGACGGCGCGGGCTGGAGATCGAACTCGATCCCCGTGAACTCGTTCGACTCACCCACGCAGTCACCGCGCCCATCGTGACGACGTGAACGTCGATGCGCAAAGATGGGCAGGTGAGCAATTGGACAGCGCCGACCGCAACCACCCCAGTCCACGCAACCGTCACGTTGCCCGGATCGAAGTCCATCACCAATCGCGCGCTGGTCGTCTCCGCGCTCGCCGAGGGAACGTCGACGGTGACCGGAACCCTCCGAAGTCGTGACACCGACCTCATGATCGCCGCGTTGCGCGATCTCGGAGTCGTCATCGACATCGATCCGGCCGACCCGACGTCGTTGACCGTCGTTCCAGCTCCCCTGCGCGGCGCGACCATCGATTGCGGCCTGGCAGGAACGGTCATGCGTTTCGTCCCGCCCCTCGCTGCCCTGGCTCGGGGCGCAGTGGCATTCGACGGTGACGAGCAGGCCCGTTCCAGGCCGCTGGACACTATCCTCGGGGCCCTTCGGTCGCTCGGCGCGCAGGTGGACGGAGATGCTCTTCCGTTCACCGTGACGGGCTCTGGAAGCGTTGCAGGCGGGTCCGTCGAGATCGACGCGTCGGGCTCGTCTCAGTTCGTCTCCGGTCTCATGCTGTCGGCAGCCGCGTTCGACGACGGGGTCACCATCCACCACGTCGGCAAGCCCGTCCCGTCGATGCCGCACATCGACATGACCGTCGAGATGCTGCGAGCCGCAGGCGTTCGCGTCGACACCCCTGCCGACAGCGGCGACGCCGATACGTGGCGCGTGCATCCAGGGCCCATCCGGTCCGTCGACTGGGTCGTCGAGCCCGATCTGTCCAACGCCACGCCGTTCCTCGCGGCCGCCGCGGTGACTTCCGGCGAAGTGCGAGTGCCGCATTGGCCGTCGACGACGACGCAGCCCGGCGATGCCATCCGCGGCATTCTCGAGTCGATGGGCGCCGCCGTGAGGCTCGACGACGGGACTCTCGTCGTCCGGGGCCCGGAGAAGTTGCGCGGCATCGATGTCGATCTGCACGACGTCGGTGAGTTGACGCCTACCGTCGCGGCACTCGCCGCAGTTGCCGAAGGCCCGTCGTGGTTGCGAGGGATCGCGCACCTCCGTGGGCACGAAACCGACCGTCTCGCGGCGCTGACCACCGAGATCACGCGACTCGGCGGCACCGCGATCGAGATCGAGGACGGCCTGGAGATCCGACCCGTGCCCCTGCACGGCGGTGTGTGGCACGCGTACGCGGATCACCGAATGGCCACGGCGGGAGCCATTCTCGGACTCGTCGTCGACGGGGTCGAGGTGGACGACATCGACACGACGTCCAAGACGTTGCCGGGCTTCGCTGCGTTGTGGAACCAGATGCTGGCCGGCTCGCCTGCGCACGAAGGGTCGTCGTCCTGAGTCCCCGTCGGTACGACGAATCGGATGTGCGGATTCGTCCGGGCAAGAGCACACGCCCCAGGACGAAGACGCGCCCCGACCATGCAGACGCGGAATCGGCCATGGTGGTCTCGGTGGACCGAGGTCGCTGGGGATGCGTCCTCGGCGGGGATCCTGCCAAACCGGTGGTGACGATGCGGGCGCGCGAACTCGGCCGCACACCCATCGTCGTCGGCGACGACGTCGACATCGTCGGGGATCTGTCCGGCAAAGTGGACACTCTGGCCCGCATAGTTCGAGTCTCCGAACGCCGAACGGTGTTGCGGCGCACCGCAGACGACACCGATCCGTACGAACGTGTTGTCGTCGCGAACGCCGAACAACTACTCATAGTCGCGGCGCTTGCCGACCCTCCCCCACGAACCGGGTTCGTCGAGCGTGCCTTGGTCGCGGCCTATGTCGGCGGTCTGACGCCGATCCTGTGCCTCACCAAGAGCGACCTCGCCGATCCCGCGGAGTTCGTGGCAGCGTTCGCAGACCTCGACGTGCCCGTGGTGCTCGCGGGGCAGACGGAGGACCTCGGTGAGGTGACCGGAATTCTCACCGGCACCGTGACTGCGCTGATCGGCCACTCCGGGGTCGGCAAATCGACTCTCGTCAACAGACTCGTGCCCGACGCCCACCGCGCCACCGGCGTCGTCTCGGGCGTCGGCAAAGGACGTCACACGTCGACGCAGTCCGTCGCTCTGCCGTTGCCGGGTGGTGGCTGGGTCGTCGACACCCCCGGTATTCGATCGTTCGGCCTCGCGCACATTTCGCCCGAGGATGTGGTGGCCGCGTTCTCCGACCTCGCGCAGACCATCGAGGACTGCCCCCGCGGGTGTACGCACCTCGGTCCGCCCGCAGATCCCGAATGCGCCCTCGACACCCTCACCGGCGATGCGGCTCGACGCGTCCACGCGGTCCGGCTCCTGCTGGAAGCGGTACGTACGAACGAGGCCTGGTAGGCGCTACGTGAGTGAAAATGTATAGCGGGCTATACATTTTCACTCACGAGGTCATTTGGTGAATTTCGCGACGAGGCCGCGAATTCCCTTGTTTTTCTTCGATTCCTGGATCGCGGTACGCAGTCCGCGACGCTTGCCCGTCTCGGGATCGATGGTCAGCAGACCACCGGCGGCGCCGGCGAACTTCTTCTCCGACGCGGTTTCCGGGGCATCGTCCGCGGTCGCCTTCAGGTACTTGTTCGGCAGCGACAGCTTCGCGATGGTGCGCCACGACAGCAGGTACTGCTTGCCGATCGAGCCCGTCGTGTAGGGCAGGTCGTACTTCTCGGCGAGCTCGAGAACGCGAACCTTGATCTCCCGCAACCGATTACTGGGCAGGTCCGGGAACAGATGATGCTCGATCTGGTAGCAGAGGTTGCCGCTCATGAACTCCATGACAGGACCGGCGTCGAAGTTCGCACTGCCGAGCATCTGACGCAGGTACCACTGACCCTGTGTCTCGTTGTCCATGTCCGCCTTGGTGAACTTCTCGGCACCGTCGGGGAAGTGACCGCAGAAGATGACCGTGTTGGTCCACACGTTGCGAATCATGTTGGCGACGATGTTCGCGGTCAGCGTGCTCTTCCACGCCGGACCGGTGAGCGCCGGGTAGACGACGTAGTCCTTCGCGATCTGCTTGCCGATCTTCTCGAGCACCTCGCGACGCTTCTGCTCGAACTCCTCGCGTGGCACGCGTCCCTTGGCGACCTTGCCGAGCTCGAGGTGCTGCGCGGCGACGCCGTACTCGAAGAACAGCTGCAGCAGCAGGTTGTACACCGGGTTACCCAGGTTGAAGGGCTTCCATCGCTGGTCGCGGGTGACACGAAGCAGGCCGTAGCCGACGTCGTCGTCCATGCCGAGGACGTTGGTGTACTTGTGGTGGATGTAGTTGTGGGTCTGCTTCCAGTGCGCGGACGGTCCAGTGTTGTCCCATTCCCACGACGTGGAGTGGATCTCCGGATCGTTCATCCAGTCCCACTGCCCGTGCATCACATTGTGCCCGAGCTCCATGTTCTCGATGATCTTCGCGGCACCGAGCATGCCGGTCCCCAACAACCACGCCGGGCGCTTACGGCTGGCGAAAAGCACAGCGCGACCGCCTATTTCGAGCGTGCGCTGGAGTCTGATGGTGTTACGGATGTATCGCGCATCTCGCTCGCCGCGCGACGCTTCGATGTCGCGTCGGATCGCGTCGAGCTCGACGCCGAGCGCTTCGACGTCGGCATCGGTCAGATGGGCGTATTCCTTGATGTCCGATATCGCCACGGGTTACGGCCCTCCTGGCAGTCGTCGGTCGTGCAGTATGCACGTTGATTCAACTACCGTACCGTAACTTACGGCTCCGTAGGTTACGTGCCCGTAGGTGTGAGTGAACTCACCTAGCGGTTGCGCCGCGCCTGCCGCAGGGCCTTGGCCTGCCGCTTGGCTTCCTTCTTCGCATGCCGCAACGACACGCGCGCCTCCGCGATCGCAGACCTCAGTCCCCGTCGCTTGCCCGTCAACGGATCGATCCGCAACGCGTGGACAACGGGGGTATCACCCGTCCTGAACCGGCGCTCCGAACTGGTCTCCGGTGCATCGTCCGACGTCGCACGCAACCACGAGTCCGGCAACGACAGCTTGTGGATGGTCCGCAGCGCGAGCAGGTACTGCTTGCCCAGCGATCCCGTCGTGTACGGGAGGTCGTACTTCTCGCACAACGCGTGGACTCGCTCGGCGATCTCGGAGTACCGGTTGCTCGGTAGATCCGGGAACATGTGGTGCTCGATCTGGTAGCACAGATTGCCGCTCATGAACGCCATGACCTTGCCGGCCTCGAAGTTGGCGCTACCGAGCATCTGACGCAGATACCACTCGGCTCGCGTCTCCTTCTCGAACTGGCCCATGGTGAACTTCTCGGCGCCGTCGGGAAAGTGACCGCAGAAGATCACCGCGTATGCCCAGAGGTTACGGACCAGGTTCGCAGTGGCATTGGCAGTCAACGTGCTCTTCCACGCCGGACCCGTCAGCGCCGGAAACAGAACGAAATCCTTACCGACCTGACGGACGATCTTGGACGCGAACGCGCGATTGGACGGCGACTGCCAGAAGGACAGACCGTCCTCCCCGTCCATCTCCTTCTGCGCGGAATGGTCGTGGATTGCGATGCCCCACTCGAACGTCGTCGCGAGAACGACGTTGGCCAGCGGCTGAAGAAGATTGATCGGCTTCCACGGTTCGTCGCGGGTCATGCGAAGAATGCCGAAGCCGATATCCTCGTCCATGCCGACGATGTTGGTGTAAGTGTGGTGCGAGTAGTTGTGCGCGCGCTTCCACTGTTCCGACGGACCGGTCTGGTCCCATTCCCACGACACGGAGTGAATCTCCGGATCGTTCATCCAGTCCCACTGCCCGTGCATCACATTGTGGCCGAGTTCCATGTTCTCGATGATCTTGGCGACGCTCAACATGGCGGTACCAGCCAGCCACGCAGGCCGATATTTGCTGCCCAGCAACACGATTCGGCCGCCGAGCTCGAGACAGCGTTGCAGTTTGATGGTCCGCCGAATGTACGACGCGTCGCGCTCGCCCCTGCTGTCCTCGATATCGCGGCGTACCGCGTCGAGTTCGCGACCGAAAGCTTCGAGATCTTCCTCGGTCAGATGAGCGAACTCCTTGATGTCCGTGATGGCCATCGTGGTCCTCCGAAAGTCATGGGCGGTGCCCGAAACTACATATTCGCGACAAGCGCCACCTGCAAGCCTAACCGAGATTGCTGAGAAGTCCGTGTGGGTGCTCACACATTCCGTGCGTACCTACAACTCCAGGGTGCAATCGCCCGCCGCTGCCGAGATGCAGGTCTGAATACGATCGCCTTCGCCGTGCTCCTTGCCGGACCGCAGGTCGATGACGTGGCCTTCCGTCAACGGAACCACGCACGTCTGACAGATTCCCATCCGGCAACCGAACGGCATCTGAACACCGAGCTTCTCCCCGGCTTCGAGCAGGCTCGTCGCTCCGTCGACCTCGGTGGACCGATCGGACTTGGAGAACGTGACCTTCCCACCCTTGCCGGAGGTATCGGCGCGCGCGATCTCGAATCGTTCGAGATGCAGCTTGTCCTCGATGCCTTCGCGCTTCCACACGCGCTCGATCTCCTCGAGCAACGCCGACGGGCCACAAGCCCACGTCTGCCGTGTCCGCCAGTCGGGGTACAGCTCGTCGAGCGAAGCAAGTGCGAACTTTCCGCCCGATCGCGTCAACTGAACGTGCGAGGTGAACTGCGGGTGCCCCTCGGCAATGGACGAGAGCTCGTCCGCGAACATGACCTCGTCCTCGGTCGGCGCGGAATGGATGTGCACCGTGTTCGGCATGTCACCGTGTCGGTCCATCGACCGCAGCATCGACATGATCGGGGTGATCCCGCTACCGGCGGTGAGGAACAGAATCTTTTCGGGCGGTGGCGTGGGGAGCGCGAAGTTACCCTTCGGCGCCGCCAGCCGAACGATGGTTCCCTGCGGAACGCCACCGACGAGGTGGCTGGACAGGAATCCCTCGGGCATCGCCTTGACCGTGATGGAGATCAGTTTCTCGTCCCAGTTGGGCGGAGACGTGAGCGAGTACGAACGCCAGTGCCAGCGACCCTCGAGGTGGAGGCCGATGCCGATGTACTGGCCCGGTCGATAGTCGAAGTTGAATCCCCATCCGGGCTGGATGACGAGCGTCACGGCAGTCGCGGTCTCCTGCTTCACCTCGACGACGCGACCACGCAGCTCGCGCGCCGACCACAGCGGATTCGCCAGGTGGAGATAGTCGTCGGGGAGCAGTGGCGTCGTGATCCTGGTGAATGCACCGCGCAACATGTTCAGCTTCGGTCTCTTGGGTGCAGACACATCGGCAGCAGGAGCTTCCAGCCACTTCTTGATGTTCATTCGGGGGTTCATCTCCTCGATCGCGACGACGCGGCAGCGCGCACACGTCGCGCTGCCGTCGTCCAGGTTACGCTACCGTAGGTTACCGTGAGGTAGACCGCCGATGTCACAACAATTCGAGCAGGAACGGCAACTCCTGCGTGGCGTACCACGCCAGACTATGGTCTTCCGCGTCGCCGAGCACGAATTCCGCGTCCGGATCTCCCATGTCCGCCGCGTCGATCACCCCGACGGCTTTCTCGACAGCGGATTCGGCGCCTTCCAGATCGAGGTGCACCGATGCGACCTGATCGAGGCGCAGCGGTTCCTTCAACCGAACGACCGCATCGTCCAGATCGGGACGGAGCGTCGGGTCGTCGACGTCCGCGGCGATGACAGCCCGTCGATGCACGGTGCCTCCGTCGATCGCACCGCTGTCTTCCTCGTCGTCGCGGGCCGCAGCGATCAAACGCAACGACGCGCGTGCCGCTTCGTTCATCGCGACCTCGGCGAGTTCCTCGTCGTCACCCGACGAGTACGCCTCGCGCAACGTCGGAGTCACGGCGAACGCCGTTCGGCTGACGGGATGGAACTCCTCATCGGCAACCAGTGTCCTCAACATCGAGATCGTCGCCGGCACATACACTCTCACGCGTTCATTCCTCATACTCTCGATTCGTTGCTTGCATCGATCAGTTCTTCGAGAGACTCCAGGAGCAGCGCCGTGACGACATCCACGTCGGGCATGGCTCCACGGTCCGCGTTCAGTCCGAAGAAGACGTTGCCGTCGTAGGACGTCAATCCGATGCTCAGCGCCTGGTTCTCGAACAACGGGGACACCGGGAACATCTCCAGCATTCGCGCGCCGCCGACGTACAGCGGGAACTGCGGTCCGGGCGCGTTGGTGATGATCAGGTTGAAGAGTCGCTGCGACAACCGGCTACCCGCTCGTGCGCCCATCGCATGCAGGCTCGCCGGGGCGAACCCCGAGATCCGCATCAACGTGTGCGCAGTGACGCCGGGTGACTGCTTCTCGTGCGCCTCGGTGGCATGTGCGATGTGCGAGAGGCGAACCACTGCATTCGGTTCTCCCACTGGAAGATCCACGAGGAACGACGACACCTCGCTTCGCTGCGACTCCGGACCGTGCACCTCGTCCGGCGAGTCGGGCTCGCCGACCGGCCTGTCGGTGGACCCGTCGTATCCGGCCCTGACATCGGAGACGTACACCGACATCGGGACCATCGCACGCACCGTCGACGACGCGGTCACCGGTTCCCCCCTGGACAGCAGCCAATTGCGCAGCGCGCCGGTCACGACGGCGAGGACGACGTCGTTGATGCTGCAGCCGAACCGCGTGTGAATCTTGCGGTAGTCCGACAACTCTGTCTTCGCGACTGCAAATCGGCGGTTTCGCGAGATCGGAGCATTGAGCGGGCTCGACGGCGCGACCTGCGCAGCCGTGCGCACAGCGGACAGCACCTTTCCGGTCGCCTGCACCGCACCGCTTGCCACCTCGGCGACTCCGCGCGCGACACCCCTGATCATCTCGACGCCCTCGCTCGGGCGAACGATCATCTCTGTGATCGCGTCGAGCACAAGCGCCGATTCCTTCGGCTCGCTCGCCGGCATCCACAGCTCCTCGGCCATGGCAGGCGGGTTCTTGCTCGCGTCCAGAATCACCTGTCCGATCTCGAGCGCCTTCTCGCCGTCGACGAGAGCCGAGTGCGACTTGGTGAAGATCGCGAATCGGTTCTTGGACAACCCTTCGACCAGATACATCTCCCACAGCGGACGTGTTCGGTCCAACGGCCGTGACGTCAGCCGTGCAACGAGGTCGTGAAGCTGATCCTCGGATCCAGGCTTCGGCAGTGCCGAGCGACGGATGTGATAGGTGATGTCGAAGTCCGGATCGTCGACCCACACGGGCCGCGCGAAGCCGAAGGCCACTTCCCGAACCTTCTGGCGATATCGAGGGACCAGGATCAGACGCTGCTCGACGAGTGAGAGCAAGTTCTCGTAGCTGAACCCGGATCGCGGTGTACGAAACACCGCCAACGATCCGAGATGCATCGGGGTACTGCTCGCTTCGAGAAAATAGAACGATGCGTCCTGCGTGGTCAGCCTTGTCGCCATCGCGTACCCCGGTCCCCGTTCCTGCTCGCACCGTCACGTGCACCCGAGTCGGGCACACGATCCGTTTCCTCGAACTTAGATGAAGGAGAACGCTACAGCCATTCCTGCGCGAGACGACGCAGGCCGCGATGGAACCGAGTGTGTATCGGCTTCGTCATAAGTCATCGAGGAGCGGATGCACACGAGAGAAGGACCGGCACATGGAGTCGACACCCGCGGCGCGCACGCACAGGTACCTGTCCCGGGCACTGCCGTATGAGCCTCCCGGCACCGAGTGCCACTGCACGACGCCCTCGGTCCCCTGTCGAATCGACTTGCGCGCCAATGCCGTTCACAGCGCGACGACGTCCGGCCGCAGTCGCCCGTTTCCGCGGAGCCTCGGGACACATCGAGCGCCGACGCCGGCGGTAGTGGGTCCCTACGCGGAACCCGAGATCCCGGAGTACGTGCGCCGCAGTGTCGATCAGGCCATGCGACTTCTGCTCGAGGTACTCGATCGTCGCCGGACGGCCGACCAACTACGCGGACTGTTCACCCCGACCGTCATCGAATCGATAAGAACGGTCGTCAAGACCGGACCACCCGGGCAACGACTCGGTGTCGCATCGCTTCGTGGTGTCCACCTGAGTCGCGCCACGAACTCCGCGACCGAGATCTTCGCGACCTACGTGCGTGGCCCTCGTGTCTTCGCGATCGCGGCCCGGATCGAATCTCGGTCCAGGCCGCGTCGCGAGAAGTGGACGGTGACGTCACTCAGAGTGCTGTAGAATCCGCCAGCACGCGACAACCCGGGCGCTGTGAAAACCCGTCAGCGCTTCTTCTTGGACCGCGCAGGCTTGGAGGTCTTCGCCTGTGCCCGAGCCGCCTCACGGCGTTCGCGGCGGGTGCCCTGTGCTGCGTTGTCTCCATCGGCAGCGCCACCGTCGGCCTTGTCCCCGGCCGGCTTGTCCCCGTTCGATGTCCCGCGTCGAACCTCGGTGCCGCCGCCCTCGTCGGGGCCCGAGTAGGTGAGTCCCCCGGTCGGACGCTCGTCGAGGCCTTTCGCGCGCAACGCCGACGGTGCAGAAGCCCCGACGGGCGCAGCAGGTCGCTCCTCGGTCGGCAGCGGCTTGGCCGCGGGCGCCTTCCGAGTGGAGACAGCCGCCTGCTGTTGCTGCCCGCCCGCACCGACCGGCGATGCGAGGCCAGGAGCGACGGCGAGTCCGGCGCCTGCTGCCGGGCCCGCCGGAGCAGGCGTTGCTTCCACGGACAGGTTGAACAGGAAGCCGACCGACTCCTCCTTCAATCCGTCGAGCATGCCCTGGAACATGTCGTATCCCTCGCGCTGGTACTCGACGAGCGGATCACGCTGCGCCATCGCACGCAGACCGATGCCCTCCTTGAGGTAGTCCATCTCGTAGAGGTGTTCGCGCCATTTGCGGTCGAGCACGGACAGCAACACGCGGCGCTCGAGCTCGCGCATACCGTTCTCGCCTGCGATCTCCTCGATCTCGGCTTCACGCTTGCTGTATGCGGCACGCGCGTCGGCGAGCAGTGCCTCCGACAATTCTTCGCGGCTGAGGTCGCCCTTCTCGCCGAGTTCGTTCTCCTGCGTGAGTTCCTTGTGATCGACTCCGACCGGGTAGAGCGTCTTCAGCGCGGTCCAGAGCTGTTCGAGATCCCAGTCCTCGACGTAGCCTTCGCCGGTCGCGCCGTCGACGTAGGCAGTGATCACGTCGGTGATCATGCCTTCGACCTGGCCCTCCATGTCAGCACCTTCGAGAATGCGGCGACGCTCCTCGTAGATGACCGTGCGCTGCTGGTTCATGACCTCGTCGTACTTGAGGACGTTCTTTCGGATCTCGAAGTTCTGCTGCTCGACCTGCGTCTGCGCGCTCTTGATGGCCTTCGAGACCATCTTGGCTTCGATCGGGACGTCGTCGGGCAGATTCAGTCGGGTCATGATCGACTCGAGTGCGCCGCCGTTGAAACGGCGCATCAACTCATCGCCCAGCGACAGGTAGAAGCGCGACTCACCGGGGTCACCCTGGCGGCCGGAACGACCACGAAGCTGATTGTCGATTCGGCGCGAATCGTGACGTTCGGTGCCGAGAACGTACAGCCCGCCTGCTTCTCGGACCGTCTCGGCGTCGTCCTTGACCTGCTCCTTGACGGACTCGAGAGTCGAGTCCCATTCCGTCTGGTACTCGTCCGGGCTTTCCACCGGGTCGAGACCCTTCTTGCGAAGTTGCAGGTCGAGAATGATGTCGGGGTTTCCACCGAGCACGACGTCAGTTCCACGTCCGGCCATGTTGGTCGCCACGGTGACGGCTCCGAGACGGCCTGCCTCGGCGACGATCGTCGCTTCCTGCTCGTGGAACTTGGCGTTCAGAACGCTGTGGACGACGCCTCGCTTGGTGAACTGCTTGGAGAGATACTCCGAGCGCTCGACGCTGGTGGTGCCGATCAGTACCGGCTGGCCCTTCTCGTGACGCGTGACGACGTCGGCGACCACTGCGTCGAACTTGGCCTCTTCGGTCTTGTAGATGAGGTCACCGTTGTCGACGCGAACCATGGGCCGGTTGGTCGGGATCGGAATGACTCCCAGTCCGTAGGTCTGATGCAGCTCGGCGGCCTCGGTCTGGGCTGTACCGGTCATACCGGACAGCTTCTCGTAGAGCCGGAAGTAGTTCTGCAGCGTGATCGTGGCGAGAGTCTGGTTCTCTGCCTTGATCTCGACCTTCTCCTTGGCCTCGATGGCCTGGTGCATACCTTCGTTGTACCGGCGACCGACGAGGATACGACCGGTGAACTCGTCGACGATGATGACCTCACCGTCGCGGACGATGTAGTCCTTGTCCTTGGTGTACAGCTCTTTCGCCTTGATGGCGTTGTTCAGGTAGCTGACGAGCGGCGAGTTGGCCGCCTCGTACAGGTTGTCGATACCGAGCTGGTCCTCGACGAGCTCCACGCCCGCCTCGTGTACGCCGACCGTGCGCTTCTTGATGTCCACCTCGTAGTGGACGTCCTGCTTCAGCAACGGTGCGATCCGCGCGAACTCTCCGTACCACTTCGACGACGCGTCGGCGGGGCCCGAGATGATCAGCGGGGTGCGCGCCTCGTCGATGAGGATCGAATCGACCTCGTCGACGACGGCGAAGTTGTGGCCGCGCTGCACCAGGTCGTCGAGCGAGTGAGTCATGTTGTCGCGGAGGTAGTCGAAACCGAACTCGTTGTTGGTTCCGTAGGTGATGTCCGCCGCGTAGGCCGTGCGGCGCTCGGCCGGAGTCATTCCCGACAGGATCACGTCGGTCTCGAGACCGAGGAACCGGTGGACGCGTCCCATCCACTCGGAGTCACGCTTGGCGAGGTAGTCGTTGACCGTGACGACGTGGACGCCGTCTCCGGACAGTGCGTTGAGGTACGCGGGGAGCACACAGGTCAGGGTCTTGCCCTCACCGGTCTTCATTTCGGCGACGTTGCCGAAGTGCAGTGCAGCACCACCCATCACCTGGACGTCGAAATGGCGCTGGGACAACACACGCCACGACGCCTCGCGGGCGACGGCGAAGGCTTCGGGCAGCAGCTCGTCCAGAGTCTCGCCGCCGGCGTAGCGCTCCTTGAACTCCGTGGTCTTGGCGCGCAACTCGTCGTCGGACAAGCCCTCGACGTCCGGGGACAGGGTGGACACGTGGTCAGCGATGTTCTTGAGTCGCTTGACCATGCGACCTTCACCAACACGGAGCAGCTTGGAAAACGACAGCGAAGGCACGGGCTTTCTCGTCCTCGATCCTCGGTTACGGATATCGGCTAATCAGGGCGTCACAACTGCCGGGAGCACGACGCGCTCACGCCCGAGGCGCGAGTCGTCGGTGACCCGACGCGTCCATGGTAGGCGTTGCCGCGGTGGACGTAGAAGACCCACCACACCGAAACGGGCCCGACCTGGGATTTCTCCCAGGACGGGCCCGCATGTCGGTGGATGTCAGGTGAGCCTGATCAGTCCGTAGTCGAACGCATGCCGTCGGTAGACGACGGATGGTCGATCCGTTGCGCTGTCATGGAACAGGAAGAAGTCGTGTCCGACCAATTCCATCTCGTAGAGTGCGTCGTCCACACTCATCGGCGCGGCAGAGTGCACCTTGGTGCGCACGATCTGACCGGGTCCGGCAGGTACGTCCTCGAACGAGTCCAGTGAGATGGTCGGGTCGATGGCCAGAGAATCGTCTTCGGCGAGTTCTGCGGTGGCCTCGGCGACCGACACCGGGGTCTTCTCGCCGTAGTGGACCTTGCGACGGTCCTTGGTCCTACGGAGTCGACTCTCGAGCTTGGACGTCACCGATTCCAGAGCGGCATAGAAACTGTCGGCACAGGCTTCTGCACGGACAACCGGACCCTTGCCTTTCGCGGTGATCTCCACGCGCTGACAGGCCTTGCGTTGGCGACGGTTGCGTTCGTGCTGGAGTTCGACGTCGAACAGGTATATGGAGGGGTCGAATCGTTCGAGCCGGGCGAGTTTTTCGGATACGTAGACCCGGAAGTGATCCGGAATCTCGACGTTGCGGCCTTTGACCACGACGTCGGCATGGTTGGTGGACTCGTCCGAAGGCTTCTCGTCGAAGAAAACAGAAGCTTGTGAAGGGGTCGTCACGCGTACCTCCCGATATCGGTCGCGTCGCGATGTGCGACGCGGCAAGTGCTCATGCCGACTGGGGAACCAACCGGCATCATTTTCTGCCGCATCACCTCCACGTACGAGAACAACGCATCCGCCTTCGAAGGGCGTGCACACGACGCTAGTCGGTCATCCGCTCGTGTGCCACTGTTCATCCGAATTCGGTAGCGGGGCGTGTCGCAGCCGCGCCCGTCCGTCGCATGTCAGACCGCTGCAAGTACCAGCACACCGTCGACTCGGACACCGAAATCGTTTAGTACACAGACCGTTTCGGCAGCCGTCGATCCTGTCGTGAGTACGTCGTCGACCACGACGACGGTGACGTCGACGGGCGCAGGCCCGGTGCCGCCTCGCCGCAACACTGGAGGCGCCGTCAAGATTCGACCCGCAACGTTGGCTTGCCGCTCCGCGGCCCCGAGGCCGACCGAGTCACGTACTCCCCTACCCATCCGCAACACGTGCGGGACCGACACGTTCTCGGGCCGTAGCGCCGACGCCGCCGCCCGGGCGAACCGCTCGACGTGGTCCCCGCCGCGAATGCGCGCGGCCCGCGCACGCGAGGGTGCAGGCACGAGCGCGAGTGCGGCGAACTCGGGCGGATCCAGTTCACCGAAGAGACGCAAGTGAGACACCGCACGCGCCAGCGCATGCCCCAACGGGACTGCGAGATCGTGTCGGTTGCGTTCCTTCAACGCGAGAACGGCACCGCGGCAGGCACCCGCGTAGGGCCCGAGCGCCCAGCACGGTACGCCGACGTCCACGCGCGGCCGCACCGCGACCGGTGGTCGGACGAGAGACTCCTCGCATCTGATGCACCACGATGCACCAGGTGTGTCGCAGCCACCGCATTCACGAGGAAGTACCAGGTCGAAGAGCGTCCGCATGGGCGGAGAGTATGACGACCGGGTCCGACACGATCGCGTCGCGTCATGACTCAGCCGGGCAGGATCGGCGTCGCCTTCACTCCGGCGAGGCCGGGAACCTCCCGCCAATATCGGTCTCCGGCCGGGTCGTTGTTGTCCAACTCGAACACCGCACGCGAATCGGCGACGAACTCGTTCGACGGCGACGCGTCCACCGACAGCACCGGCGCGGTCAGATTTCGGCTCGGGAGCGCGTCGAGCCTCGATCCGTCGGTCGTGACCTGCACGACGGGGACGTCGGTTGCGATGCGGACGATGACGATCGAATCACCGGTGCTCCAGTCGAGCGCCAACGCATCGCTACCGAGCCCGTTGGCCACGGCTCTGGGCGAAGTCAGCGAGTAGAGCCCGTTCTCTTGACGCACGACGGTGGCGACGTACACGAGACCGTCGACGATCATGGCCGCACGAACTCCGTCGCGAGACAAGCGCAGATCCGTGATTCTGGAGCCGAGCGCCGTGACCGCACCTGCGTCCACCGGAACCACCGACACCTGCCCGGTGGCCGGATCACGAGCTGCGCGAATGACATTCGTTCCGTCGATGACGGCCCATACGGCATTGTTGTCCGCACCCCACGTCGGCCTCGTGATCGATTGCCCCTCAGCCACCGGGAACGCGCCACTGTCGTAGCCGCCGATCATCAACGCCGACGACGGCTCGGGAGCCGGCCGCCCGGTGTCGGCGACGCCTGCGACGAGCGTACCGTCGGTGGACAGGGCAACCGTCCTCAAGTTGGTGACCGTTCCGAAATAGCCTGGTACAGGCGTGGTTCCGGTGTCATCGACGGACACGAGCCGCCCACCGACCACTGCATGCAATCCGACGGTGTCTTCCGGCGTACCGAGAGGATCGAATTCGGCCACGTCGAGCGTGGTCCATCCATCGGGTTTGGAGTTGTCCAGCGGCTGGCCGTCCGCCAGCAGCACGTACGGGCCGGAGATCTCGGCCGACGCCAACGTCCAGATCACCTGCGCTGCAAGCAGTTCACGGTTCTTGGCATCCATCGACTGCAGACCGCCGAAATCGATACGGACACCACCGGATCCGACACCGACCTGCCCGGTTCGACCGTCCGCCTTGGTGATCGGTCCGCGGACGCCGACGTCGTCGGCGAGTTCGTTGGAGACCGCGGACTCCAACGTCGACTTGGGTCCGTCGATCAGCAGTTGCACGAGCTGGTTCGCCATCTGGTCCGACGCACCCGTCAGCCATCGCACGTCGGGAACGAGTTCCGAGCCCAGTGGATCGACGAAATACAGCGATTTACGTTGGTAGGCACTGAAGAACTGGGATCTGTCGATGAGGACACCGGGAGGCAACTCGTCGATACGCCACTCTCCGTCGACCTTCACCATCTTGATCGTCGTGTCGACCGTTCCTGCGCCCGCCTGGTAGTCGCCGCCGGACGCCAACAGCCCCACGGTGTTGGACCGAAGGGTGTACTCCGCCTCGGTGTCCGTTCGTGGCCCGTACAGAAGGTCGATCTTGTCCGCGACAACGGTCTTCGCACCGTCGTCCCACCCGGTCGATGCCCCGCTCGTGAGGAACTGCCGCGCAGCCTGATGCCGGTTCGCGGAACTGGCACTCGCCGCGATGAAGTCCCGCACGAGACGGTCCGGTTCCCGACCCGCGGCCGGAGGCGGTGGCGTCGTGGTTTCCGCGCCGGCGGCGCTCAGCGAGCCGATCGCCTGCGGCGTCGACGATTCGGGCAGGCTCGCGCACCCGACGAGGAGCGCCAGGACACTGCACAGGACCACCAACGGCCCGATTCCGCGAGAATTCACGCGTCTCCTTCGCTGCCGTGCGGGTCGGGTGCATCGTCCGACGCGCGGGGCACGGTCAACGCCTTCGACGCGTTGTCCATCTTCGGGACCGCGACCGCCCTCGTGATCTGGTCGTTCGGGAGCGGCTGCCCCTGGGTGTACTGCTTCGTGCTCGGCTTCAGTGGCAACGGACTGCCGATCACCTTGTGCCCGCGCACGAGTGGCAACGTCAAGCGGAAGCACGCACCCTCACCGAGGGCACCCCATGCTTCGAGCTTGCCGTCGTGCAGCCGCGCGTCTTCGACACTGATCGCGAGCCCGAGGCCCGTACCGCCGGATCGACGAACGCGCGACGGGTCCGAGCGCCAGAACCGATTGAAGACGAGTTTCTCTTCTCCCGGGCGCAGTCCGATGCCTTGATCTCGGACGACGAACGCGGCGGCATCCGAGTTGGCACGCAGCCTGATCAGAACCGGCTTTCCCTCGCCGTGGTCGATGGCGTTCGCCAAGAGATTGCGCAATATTCGTTCCACACGTCGTGGGTCGACCTCGGCGACGACGGACTGATCGGGAAGATCGACGATCAGTTCCGTTCCGCTCTCCTTCGCGAGGTGCCGGACTGTCGACACTGCAGCCCTGGCACACATCCTGAGGTCGAGCTGCTCGGCGGCGAGCTCGGCCACACCCGCGTCGTGCCGACTGATCTCGAGAAGGTCACCGAGCAGAGTCTCGAACCGATCGAGCTCGTTGACGAGCAGTTCCGACGACCGTCGCAGCGCAGGGTCCATGTCCCCGCTACCGTCGTGAATGAGGTCGGCTGCCATGCGGACTGTCGTCAGCGGAGTACGCAACTCGTGGCTGACGTCGGATGTGAAGCGGCGCTGAAGGTTTCCGAACTCCTCGAGCTGAGTGATCTGTTTGGACAGACTCTCGGCCATCTCGTTGAACGACATGGCAAGCCTGGCCATGTCGTCCTCGCCGCGAACCGGCATTCGTTCCTTGAGTCGTCCGTCGGCGAATCGAACGGCGATGCGCGACGCGGAACGAATCGGTATGACGACCTGCCGCGCAACCAGCATGGCGATCGCTGCGAGCAGCACCAACAGGACGACGGCGCCGATCAGCAACGTTCCACGCACGAGCGACAGAGTGCGCTCCTCGCTGCCGAGCGGAAACACCAGGTACAGCTCCAGGGACGAGATGTCGGAGCCGGTCGGTGTACCGAGAATCAACGCCGGTCCGGAGTACCCACCCTGCTCGGGGTCGGTGACGGTCGCGAACTGGTAACTGATCTGCCCGTTCGTGACGAAGTTTCTCAGGCTCTGCGGAATCTGATCCGCGGGCCCGACCGACGCGTCGGCGCGCACGCTGTCGCCCTCGACGACGAGGACGGGATCGAAGGTGCCTGCCGAACCCGACGCCTGCCCTGCATCGATGTCTCTACTGGTGAGCTGCGCGCGCGCACGTTCCAGCCGAAGATCGAGACCGGTCGAGTCGTCGGCACCCGCCAGCGAACCCTCGACGGTCAAACGACTGCGATCGAGTTCCTCGGTCGCGGCAGTGATCTTCGCTTCCAGCAGACGATCGGTGATCTGGCTGGTCAACACCATGCCGAGAATAGTGATGACGACCAGGGACAGCGTCAGCGTCGACACCACCACACGCAGCTGGAGCGAGCGGCGCCACATGTGGCCGAGCGAGGTGCTCACCGAGCGAAACCAACGCAGGAGCGGCGAGAAGGTTCCGTTTATTCTGCGCCGCGAACGGGAGAACCAGATCACGGCGGTCCGGCCTTGTAGCCGACCCCTCTCACGGTCAGCACAACCTCGGGGTTCTCCGGATCCTTCTCGACCTTGGCGCGTAGGCGCTGCACGTGCACGTTGACCAACCGCGTATCGGCCGCATGCCGGTAACCCCACACCTGTTCGAGCAACACCTCGCGAGTGAACACCTGACGCGGCTTGCGCGCAAGTGCGACGAGCAGGTCGAACTCGAGCGGCGTCAGGGATACGAGCTCCTCGCCGCGGCTCACCTTGTGCGCAGGAACATCGATGACGATGTCGGCGATGGACAGCAATTCGGCGGGCTCGTCCTCGGTCCTGCGCAGGCGCGCACGGACGCGGGCGACGAGTTCCTTCGGCTTGAACGGCTTCATGATGTAGTCGTCGGCACCCGATTCGAGTCCGAGGACCACGTCGACGGTGTCGGTCTTCGCCGTCAACATCACGATCGGAACTCCGGAATCGGCACGCAGCACACGGCACACGTCGATTCCGTTCATTCCGGGAAGCATCAGATCGAGCAGTACCAGATCGGGACGGTTCTCTCGAACCGCGGACAACGCTTGGGTGCCGTCACCGACCACGAACGGTTCGAAACCCTCGCCGCGAAGGACGATGGTCAACATTTCGGCGAGAGCCGAATCGTCGTCGACTACAAGAATCCGAGGCTTCATGGTCCTATGTTGTCACTTTCCCGCCGTCAGATGGCTGATTGAAGATGTCGGCGGCGAGTCGATCCGGATCCACGTCGGGCCCGACGACCTCCCACGACGACCCCCACTCCGCCGCTGCGAGCCCACCGTAGACCGCGGATGTACGGCTCTGCAGAGATCCGTCACGCTCGTAGGCGTCACGGGTACGCGACGCGTCGTCGGCCTCCCGTGAGGCGGCGCGCTCGGCAGCCAAGTCCACGGGGACGTCGAGCAGGATCTGTACGTCCGGGACGGGGACGCCGAAACGCTCGAACTCGAGCGCGCGAATCCACTCGACCGCTTCGCCGTCGGCGGACTGCTCCAACCGAGCCGCCGTGTACGCGGCATTGGATGCCACATATCGGTCGAGTAAGACGATGTCGTTGTGCGAGAGCGCTTTTCGCAGATCCGGCGCGGCATACTTGCGATCGAGAGCGAACAACAGAGCCATCGCGTGCACGCTCTGCGCGGTATCACCGTGCTCGCCGCGCAACGCTTCCGCTGCCAGATCGGCGTGGACCGAGGAGTCGTAACGAGGAAATCCGATTCGGGTGACCTCGAGGTCGTCTCGTTCCCACGCCGAGACGAGCCGACGGGCGAGCGTGTTCTTGCCCGCGCCGTCGACTCCCTCGATGACGATCAGTGTGCCCACAGGAGCGTCAGTACCGGTAGTGCTCGGGCTTGTACGGACCCTCGACGTCGACGCCGATGTACTCCGCCTGCTCCTTGGTCAGCTTGGTGATGGTGCCACCGAGTGCCTCGACGTGGATACGGGCCACCTTCTCGTCGAGGTGCTTCGGCAGGCGGTAGACCTCGTTGTCGTACTCGTCGGGCTTGGTCCACAGCTCGATCTGCGCGATGACCTGGTTCGAGAAGCTGTTGCTCATCACGAACGACGGGTGCCCGGTGGCATTGCCCAGGTTCAGCAGGCGACCTTCGGACAGCACGATGATGGAATGGCCGTCGGGGAACTGGAACTCGTCGACCTGCGGCTTGATGTTGATCCGCGTGACGTCCTTGGCCTTCTCGAGCCCGGCCATGTCGATCTCGTTGTCGAAGTGACCGATGTTGCCGAGGATCGCCTGGTGCTTCATCCGCTTCATGTGGTCGAAGGTGATGATGCCCAGGTTGCCGGTCGAGGTGATGACGATGTCTGCCTTGTCGATGTACTCCTCGACCGTGCGAACGTCGAATCCGTCCATCAGCGCCTGCAGCGCGTTGATCGGGTCCGCCTCGGTGACCGTGACGCGTGCGCCCTGCCCCTTGAGTGCCTCCGCGCAGCCCTTGCCGACGTCGCCGTAGCCGCAGACGAGAACGGCCTTTCCGCCGATGAGCACGTCGGTGCCTCGGTTGATGCCGTCGATCAGCGAGTGACGGGTGCCGTACTTGTTGTCGAACTTGCTCTTGGTGACCGAGTCGTTGACGTTGATCGCCGGGAACGTGAGCTCGCCCGCCGCCGCGAACTGGTACAACCGCAGGACACCGGTGGTGGTCTCCTCGGTGACACCCTTGACGGACTCGGCGACCTCGGTCCACTTGGTCTTCGACGCCTCGAGTGAACGACGCAGAAGGCCGAGGAAGACCTTGTACTCGTCGGAGTCGTGATCGTCGTCGGTCGGCGGAACCACTCCGGCCTTCTCGAACTGAGCACCGCGCAGCACCAGCATCGTGGCGTCACCACCGTCGTCGAGGATCATGTTCGCCGGTTCGTTCGGCCAGGTGAGCATCTGCTCGGCCGCCCACCAGTACTCCTCGAGCGTCTCACCCTTCCAGGCGAACACCGGAACACCCTTCGGCTCGTCCTCGGTGCCGTGCGGCCCGACGACGACTGCCGCGGCAGCGTGGTCCTGGGTGGAGAAGATGTTGCACGACGCCCACCGCACCTCGGCACCGAGGGCGACGAGGGTCTCGATGAGAACCGCGGTCTGCACCGTCATGTGCAGCGAGCCGGAGACCCGAGCACCCTTGAGCGGCAACACATCTGCATACTCGCGGCGGAGTGCGATCAATCCGGGCATCTCGTGCTCGGCGAGACGAATCTCCTTACGACCGAACTCGGCCAGCGACAGGTCCGCGACCTTGAAGTCGATGCCACCGCGGACGTCCGCGATGAGTGCCGATCCTGTGGCCGAACTACCGTCCGGTGTTACTGAGGTCGTCATCTAGCCTCTCCTGGTTGCGTGAAGTTTCTCCACCAAGGCTATCGGGTCTGGTTCGACGCGTGTCGTCGTACCTGCCCGTTTTCCTACGCTGCCCGATTCGGCCCGATCCGATGTCGCGCCAGAATCTTCTCTCGGCGCCGAGGCAGAATGTTCGCACGCGTCACGTCGCCGTCGTAGTGCGCCAGAACCCGCGGGTCCATCACACGCCGCCACAGCGGAGGTACGACGGCGAGCAGCACCATCGTCGCGTATCCGGCAGGCAGTTGCGGCGCCTCGTCGCACGCGCGCAGTGTCTGATAGCGCTTCGCCGGATTGGCATGGTGATCGCTGTGCCGCTGCAGGTGGTAGAGAAAGATGTTGGTGCACAACCGATCACTGTTCCAGCTGTGCCTGGCCGAGGTTCTGACGTAACGACCGCGGTCGTTCTTCTCGCGGAGAAGACCGTAGTGCTCGACATAGTTGATGATCTCCAACAACAGAAACCCGACCGCTGCCTGTACCGCGAGGTACGGCACGATGCCGAGTCCGAAGATCGCCGCGAGCGTCCCGAAGAGGACGAGCGACATCACCCACGAGTGCACCAGATTGCTCCGGAGGCTCCACGGGCGGATCCCGAGCCGAGAGAGCCGCTGCCGTTCCAACGACCACGCCGATACCAGTCCGCCGACCACGCTGCGCGGAAGGAAGGTGTAGACGTTCTCACCGAACCGGGCGGTGGCCGGATCCTCCGGCGTCGCGACGCGAACGTGGTGCCCGCGGTTGTGTTCGACGAAGAAGTGTCCGTAGAACGTCTGCGCGAGGGCGACTTTCGCCAGCCATCGTTCATGCTTCTCGATGCGGTGGCCGAGTTCGTGTGCCGCATTGATGCCCGTTCCCGCAACGAGACCGACGGTGACCGCCAGTCCGATCTTGTCGACGATGTCGAGTCCGCCGAACGCCCACATCCAGCACGCGACGAGCAGGGTGACGAACTGCACGGGCAGAAACAGATACGTGCACCAGCGGTAGTACCTGTCGTCTTCCATCGACTCGATGTCCGCGTCCGACGGATTGTGCCCGTCCTCGCCCGCGAGTGCGTCGACGACGGGAATCACAACGAAGAAGATCATGACGCCGCTCCACCAGAAGATCGGCATCCCTGTCCACATCACGAGCTGCGACGGAAGGAGCGCGGACGCAGGTGCCAACAAGCCCAGCATCCACAGATAGCGCTTGTAGCCTCGACGACCCCTACCGCGATCACCTGCATCTACATGAATGCTGCTGGCGGGTGCGTCCTCGGACACACTCACTCGGCCGGCCCCACCCAACTCGAACCCCCTCATTTCCGACTCAAGGTTGGTTCGAGCAGCTTATAACAACCCTCCGACCCGTCGAAAGGCCGTCGATTGGACCGGAAGTCGACCGACGGCCCACCGAGTGTTCGGTCCCGAAGCGCTAGTCCGACGCAGTGGCGGTGGCGGCAGCCTCTCGTTCGCGGAGTGTCTTCTCGACATTGCGCTTGCTGTACGCGAAATAGATGACGACGCCGATCGCCATCCAGACGAGGAATCGGATCCAGGTCTCGACGGACAGGTTCACCATCAACCACAAGCACGCGACGACGGCCAGAATCGGAATCACCGGCATCAACGGCACCTTGAAGCCTCGGGGCAGATCGGGACGTGTGCGGCGCAGGACGATCACACCGATGGACACGAGAACGAACGCGAACAACGTGCCGATGTTCACCATCTCCTCCAGCGTGCCGATCGGGAAGAACGCGGCGAGGACGGCAACGACGAAGCCGACGATGAGCGTGATCCGGACCGGAGTGCCGCGTCGACCGGTACGAGCCAGGCCTCGCGGCGCAAGACCGTCGCGCGACATCGCGAACAGCACACGAGTCTGGCCGAGCATCAACACCATGACGACGGTCGTCAGACCTGCCAGTGCGCCGAACGAGATGATGTTCTTGGCCCAGGTGAGACCGTTGATGTCGAACGCCGTTGCCAGCGTCGACGTCTCCCCTGCCAATTCCGTGTACTTGACCATGCCGGTCAGAACCAGGGTCACGGCGACGTACAGGACTGTCACGATTGCGAGCGACCCGAGAATGCCGCGCGGGAGCGCCTTCTGAGGTTCCTTGGTCTCTTCGGCGGTGGTGGCGACGACGTCGAAACCGATGAACGCGAAGAACACGAGGCTCGCGGCCGCGAGAAGGCCGTACCAACCGAACGTGCTGCCGCCTGCGCCCGTGACGAAGGAGAACAGCGACTGGTGAATACCCTCGCCGGTGGATCCGGCCTCGGACGGCGGGATGTACGGCGAGTAGTTGTCCGCCTTGATGTAGAACGCACCGACGATCACGACCAACAGCACGACCGCGACCTTGATCGCGGTGATGACCAGTGAGACTCGCGAGGACAACTTGGTGCCGGTTGCGAGCAGCACGGTGATGATCAGGACGATCACCAGCGCACCCCAGTCGAAGTCCAGTGAGCCGATGGTCGTCGTCGGCGACACCGAACCGAGAACCTCACCCAGATAAAGGGACCAGCCCTTCGCGACCACCGACGACGCCAGCGCGAATTCCAGGATGAGGTCCCACCCGATGATCCAGGCGACGAACTCGCCGAAGGTGGCGTACGAGAAGGTGTACGCACTACCTGCCACGGGGACTGTCGACGCGAACTCCGCGTAACACAGGGCCGCGAGGCCACAGGCCACTGCGGCCAGCACGAAGGCGAGCGACACCGACGGTCCTGCGACGTTGCCTGCGGTGCGTGCGGTCAACGTGAAGATGCCGGCACCGATGACGACCGCGACGCCGAAGACCGTCAGGTCCCACGACGTCAGATCCTTGCGGAGTTTCGTGTCCGGTTCGTCGGTGTCTCGCATCGATTGCTCGACGGACTTGGTCCGGAAGAGTCCGGTCCGACGTGTCCTGTCCGTCGTCTTTCCGGGACGTTCGCTGTCGGCGCGCTGTTGATCCATGAGTCCTACCTGTCGACAGTCTTGTTTCGAGCACTTGGTGCGTGATGTATGTCTCGTACGCTAGCCGACTGTGGCACTGAACACTTCCGCGGCTCCCCACCGGGCGTGTACTGCCAGGACAGGATCCGCTGCGGACACCCACACCGACGATCCGCGTTCCAGAACCAGCTCGGTGTCGCCGTCGTCGAGTGCGACGCGTCCGGCGGTGCACAGCACGATGCGCGGCCCCGCGCCGTCGAGTTTGACAGACTGGCCGTCGTCGAGCGACGCCCGCGACAGCGCGAATTCCGGTGCAGGTGTGGAGTACAGCACTGGTGACTCGGCGGAGTCGGACACAGGATCGAGGATGCTGACCTCAGCGGGCTCGAAATCCAGCACACGCAGCAGTTCCGGGACGTCGACGTGCTTCGGCGTCAGACCGCCGCGCAGAACGTTGTCCGAATTGGCCATGATCTCGACACCGGTGCCCGACAGGTACGCGTGCAGGTTGCCCGCGTCGAGGTACAGACCTTGGCCAGGCGACAACGTCACGCGGTTGAGCAACATCGCGGCGAGGACACCTGCGTCACCGGGATAGGACTCGCCGAGTTCGAGCAACGTTTTCGCCTCGGTGACGAACTTGCCGCCGTCGGACTGTGCGCGGGTGGACAGGTAATCCACCAATCCGTCGGCGACGAGAGGCAGGAGCGCGTCCAACGCAGGTCCCGGCAGCGTGATCCAGGACGTGAACACCGTGCGCAGCCCCGCGTCGTCCGGCTGATCGGCGAGCAATGAGCGGTACCCCGACAGCGCCTCGACACCGAGGGCGTCGATGAACTCGACCGTCTCGCGAGGGCATCGGAAGCCTGCCAGTGCGTGGAACTCGGTCAGCGCGACGATGAGCTCGGGCTTGTGGTTGGCGTCGCGATAGTTGCGAACCGGTGAGTCGATGGGAACGTGCCGACTCTCCTCGCGCGCGAAACCCTCCTTCGCCTGTTCCGCGCTCGGGTGCGCCTGAAGCGACAGTGGCTCGTCGGCAGCAAGAAGTTTCAGAAGGAACGGTAATCGGCCCTCGTAGGTCCGCGCGGTGTCGGCTCCCAGCTCACGAACCGGATCCTCGTCGATCCGGGTCAGCAGCGATTGCTTCGACGGCCCGTCACCGATCTGCGCCGGATCGGCCGGATGTGCACCGAGCCAGATCTCCGCTTCGGGATGTTCGGACGGCACCGTATGACCACGGAGCTCGGCAAGTGATGTCCGTGACCCCCACGCGTACGACCTGACTGCTCCGTGCAGAACGTGCACTACCTACCGCCCATCACATGTAGATACGCGGCAGCCATCTCCAACCGCGTTGCCAACAACGTCATCGATCCGAGCTCGTCCGGCTTCGCCGCGTCGAGCCCCGTGTTCGCACGCGCACCTGAATCCCGCGAGCCGGCATGCGTGTACCCGGAACCGGGGATCTCGAACATCGATGTATCCGCGGACAGTACTTCCACATCCGGGACGGCAGCCGTCCGGCGCTCCGTCGTCGCCACGGCATCGGGCGCAGCGAACACCATCACACGCACAGGCGGTTGCGGCCTCGGACCGTCCACTTGCTCGTCGTGAAAGAACGGGTCGTACTGCGCGGCGCTGTCGGTCGAGGCGACGCGTCCCGCCGCGATGGCAGCGGCAACGACGTCGCCGAGTTCGCCGGTGGCGCTCACGATGCCTGCGGCACGGAACAGAATTTCGCCGGCGTGACGGGCTACCTCGACGGCCACCGGGCTGGACCCGGTCAGTACGACGCGTGCCCCGGACATCCTGGCAGCCAAGGATTTCGCGGGGTTGTGGAACACCTCGTGCGACGGGTGGTTTCGCGCCGCTTCACCGTCGAGGAGATCTGCCAGCACGTCCAGGTCTGGTAACAAGGGCCGATACGCGCCGTCTGCGAGAGCTCCGAGCACAGCGATGTCCGCAGCGAGATAGCGCATCACCGTATTGTGTTCTCGCACTGCGATTCTCGGCGGAACGAATATTCCGCGGCCCGCGGCAGCTGATCTCAACGGCCCTTCGTCCGGAGTCACGAGGACGGTCTCGGCACCGCGCCGCACTGCAGCCGACGTCGACTCCGCCAATCGTGGATCGCCTGCGTCGTCACCACAGACGAGTACGACGTCGAGGGGGCCGACCCACGGCGGGGTTCCCGCAGCGTGGACGAGGGGGACGCCGATCCGAGCACCGAGGGCTGCGACGAGAATCGACGCGGCACGTCCGGCCCGACCGTCGCCACAGACGAACACGACACTACGAGGGCGCAGATCCTGCAGCCGTCCGGACACCGACTCGACGACCGCCGCTGCGGTGGCTCGGACCTGGGCGCCTGCCAAGGCGGCGCTCCGGAGAACGCCGTCCACGTCGGCCGCAACCAGCGCAGCGGAGTCGTCGAGATCGAACAAGGGTGAGGGGGCAGTCATGGTCGTTCGACACCGTCCTTTCCTCGCCCGACTCGCGTGTTCACTCCGACTACAGAACCACTATTCCAGTCCTGCGCGAACGACGCCCAGTATCTCGGAGGTCAGTGCGTCCACTTCTTCTCGTGTACGAGCTTCCACGTTCAGTCGCAGCAACGGTTCGGTGTTGGATGCTCGGAGATTGAACCACGCTCCGTCCTTCAGATCGACGGTCACTCCGTCGAGACGATCGACCGACACGGTGCGATCAGCGAAGGCGTCGAGCACCGCGACCGTGCGTTCCGCGGCGTCCGCGACCGTCGAGTTGATTTCCCCCGAGGCCGCGTAGGACTCGTACGACTCCATCAGCTCGGACAGCGGACGATCCTGCGAACCGAGCGCCGCGAGGACGTGCAGTGCCGCCAGCATGCCGGAGTCGGCGCCCCAGAAATCACGGAAGTAGTAGTGGGCCGAATGTTCGCCACCGAAGATGGCGCCGGTGTCTGCCATCTGCTGCTTGATGAACGAATGGCCGACACGGGTTCGAACCGGTGTGCCGCCGAGCTCGGTGACGAGTTCCGGGACTGCACGCGACGTGATCAGGTTGTGAATGACCGTTGCACCCGGCTCCTTGGCGAGCTCACGCTCGGCCACGAGAGAAGTCACCGCGGACGGCGACACGGGATCGCCCTTCTCGTCGACGACGAAGCATCGGTCTGCGTCACCGTCGAACGCGAGTCCGATGTCCGCACCGGTCTTACGTACGAAAGCCTGCAGATCCTTCAGGTTCTCGGGGTCGAGTGGGTTCGCCTCGTGGTTCGGGAACGTCCCGTCGAGTTCGAAGTACAGCGGCTCGACCGTGACGGGCAACGAGCCCAGTACTGCGGGAACCGTATGCCCACCCATGCCGTTCGCGGCATCCACGGCAATTTTCACCCCGCTGACCTTCGACAGATCGACGAGCTCACGTACGAACGTCGCGTACTCCTCGAGGACGTCCCGTTCCGAGACCGTTCCCGGTGCACCGTCGTACGCGGGAACTCCCTCGACGAGCTCGGCCTTGATCTTGTCGAGGCCGCTGTCCTGCCCTACCGGTTTCGCGCCTGCGCGGCACAGTTTGATGCCGTTGTACTGCGCGGGATTGTGGCTTGCCGTGAACATCGCACCAGGACATTCGAGCAGTCCGGACGCGAAGTACAACTGGTCGGTGGACGCGAGCCCGATGAGAACCACGTCGAGACCCTGTGCGGTGACTCCGTCCGCGAAGGCGCGCGACAGCTCGGGTGACGACGGGCGCATGTCGTGTCCGACGACGACGCGATCGGTCGCTCCGTCCCGCACCAAACGCGCGAATGCAGCGCCGACGTCACGGACGAAGTCGACGTCTATCTGCTCGCCGACCACCCCTCGCACGTCGTAAGCCTTGATGACTGCATTGACGGACTCGGTAGTTCGTGCCACGAACGACTCCTGTTGATGTAGGTGGGGCGAACGGTCAAAACCTGAATTGGACGATCGAGCTCGAACTAAACATCGAGCGTGTCCACGAATCTTCCACAACCGGACACCTGCAGCGCGTCGAACGCACCGAGTTGTGATCGAAAGTATGCGAAAACTGCTCGCACAGAACGACTCGCACCAGAAACGAGCGTCAGGACGTCGGGTCCGGAAGTACGCGCAGGTGTCCGCGACGACCCGTACGGGCAGGCGGCGGAGACTGACGATCCTCGGTCGACTCGCGACGTGCATGCCGTCCCTCGGACTGCGTTCCCACCTCGTCGACGCGAGGACGGTCGCCTCGACCTGCCTCCCGTACTGCCTCGGCGAGAGCCGTCAGGTCGTCCTCGTCGGGCGACGTGGTGGAGTACCCACCCTCGTATCGGACGAGTTCCCACCCCTTGGGTGCAGTGGTGGTCGATGCGTGCACTTCACACAGGTCCCACGAATGCGGCTCGTCCACGGTGGCGAGAGGTCCGACGACCGCAGTCGAATCGGAATAGACATACGTGAGCGTCGCAACGGCCGAACGACTACACCCCGGTCGGCAGCATCCACGCAGAGATCTCACACGCGAGAGCCTACCTCCCCCGCACCGACCGACCCCTCGACACACCGCGAATCGCCGAAGATAACCTCACGGTATGGCCAGAACGGGATCCGGACACACCTCACGATCCGCCGAGCGACGGGGCCGAGGGCCGCGCGGACCGATCATGCCGAGTGATCTTCCCGGCCACCGCACACGCGCAGACAAGTTCGACCGAGCGGTTCTCGAAGCTTTCGCACGAATCGACCACCGTTTCCACGAGCGCCTGGAGCGCTTGGACATCGCCGTCGACGAGGTCCCGAAGATCAGGGCAATCGACCCCGACTCGATCGATTGGCCGCCCGAGGTGGTCGCGGAGGGACCCGTCCCGCTGTCCCGGCTCGTGCCCGCAGGCATAGACAGGCGCGGTGAGACGACACGCGCACGAATCGTTCTGTTTCGACGCCCGCTGCAGCGCCGTGCACAACACCCGGAGGATCTCGAAGACCTTCTCTACGAGGTGTTGGTGGAACAGGTCGCGACATACCTCGGGGTCGACCCCGAGACGGTGGACCCCGGATTCGACGAGAATTGAGTCGGCGAGACCGGGCTGTCAGACGATTCCGCGCTTGAGCCTTCTGCGCTCACGCTCGGACAGTCCGCCCCAGATTCCGAAACGCTCGTCGTTCGCCAGAGCGTATTCGAGGCACTCGTCCTTGACTTCACAACCGAGGCAGATTCGCTTGGCCTCGCGCGTGGATCCGCCCTTCTCGGGGAAGAATGCCTCCGGATCGGTCTGAGCGCACAGAGCGCGCTCCTGCCACTGGTCCTCGATCTCCTCGAACATCTGATCGAATCCGGGAATGAGGCTCAGAAACGGCTTCTCCGGAGCGCGAGAAGCGATCTCGCCGCCCTCGGCATCGATCGAATCCCGATCACCGAAGTCTTCGTCATCGGAATCGACTGCAGCAGAGTCGGTTTCAGCCGAGTCGGTTTCAGCCGAGTCGGTTTCGTCGAGCGAGGGCGTATCGAGGTATGCAGCGCCGGCATCGACCGGTGTCACCTCGGACGAAGGAACTGTGATGATTTCGGTCGTGCTGATGTCAGTCGTGCTCACGACAGCGCGGGCGCCGTCGATGTTGTCGTCGCAGCCGCGTGATGCTGCGCCTGCTTCGGAATCGGTCTGCGGCGCGTGGTTGACTGCGCTGAGGTGAGCACCGGTTTTGCCCTGTGTTTCACGTGTCACGTGCTGGTCGTACATCGCTTCCGCCTCCTCACCTTGAAATAGCGCAGAAATTTCGGTCGGTTTCCGAATACCTTGCCCCACGCTGGTATTCGCTGCCACTCACGAACCCTCGACCTTTACTACACGTCCCGACGCGATGCCGCCACATGGGAACGCGTGTTCGAATCCAGGGCCACTCCAACCACATTCGCGGGTCGAGCGTGGAATGACATACATGTGATTAGACACGCCGAACACTGCTGCGGTCAAGCTGATCGGCGATTTTCCAATACCATCTTCGGCTCGAATTCGGCACCCTCCCCGAATCGAGGCCCGTCGTCAGCGTGTCGTACGCATGTCGGGGCCCAGCGAGCGTCGAACCTGATTCTCGGACACTCGCCTACCCGTCGTTCGCGCGCACGGCCTAGGCTTCGGACCTGTGAAAGTTACTGTCTTGGTCGGTGGCGTGGGCGGAGCCCGGTTCCTACAGGGTCTGAAATCCCTTCTCGGGGAGGACGACGACATCACGGCGGTCGTCAACGTCGGCGACGACGTCTGGATGCACGGGTTGCGAATCTGCCCCGATCTGGACACGTGCATGTACACGCTCGGTGACGGCATCGACACCGAACGCGGATGGGGACGCATCGCGGAGACCTGGCATGCGCGAGACGAACTCGCCGCGTACGGAGCCGATCCGGATTGGTTCGGCCTGGGCGATCGAGACATCGCCACGCACCTCATCCGATCGCGGATGTTGCGCACGGGTTACCCGTTGTCGGCGGTGACCGAAGCGCTCTGCAATCGGTGGAAGCCGGGCGTCCGCCTGCTCCCGGTCACGGACGATCGCAGCGAGACTCACGTCGTCGTCACCGATCAGGACGAAGCGAGCGGAGAGTCGCAGCGCGCAATTCACTTCCAGGAGTGGTGGGTTCGCTACCGCGCCAAGATCCCGACGCACAGCTTCGCGAACATCGGTGCCGAGCAGGCAAGTCCGGCGCCCGGCGTGCTCGACGCGATCGCCGAGGCGGATGCCGTCATACTCGCACCGTCGAATCCCGTCGTCAGCGTCGGGGCTATCCTCTCCGTTCCCGGCATTCGGAGCGCTCTGCGCACCACCGCTGCAAAGGTCGTCGGACTCTCACCCATCGTGGACGACAAGCCACTGCGCGGAATGGCCGACGAGTGCCTGTCCGTCATCGGCGTCGACACGACGGCCGAAGCCGTCGGAAAGTATTACGGCGCACGGTCGGACACCGGAATTCTCGACGGCTGGCTCGTTCATTCGACCGACACCGCGACAGTTCCCGGAGTCGACGTCCGTAGTGTGCCTCTGCTCATGACCGACCCGGAGACGACTGCCGAGATGGCCGCCGCCGCCCTTCGATGCGCAGGTGTCCAGCTGTGAATTCTCCCGTACCCGAAGACCATTCGCCTGGCAGATCCATCGAGATCGTTCCCGTCCCAGGACTTCCCGAGTTCCGACCCGGCGACGATCTCGCCTCGGCGATCGCACGGTGCGCGCCGTGGATCCGCGACGGTGACGTACTCGTCGTGACGAGCAAGGTGTTCTCCAAAGTCGAAGGCCGACTCGTCGATGCACCGCTGGATCCGGACGAACGCGACGCAGCGCGTCGAAAGCTGGTGGACCAGGAGGCAGTTCGCGTCGTCGCACGCAAAGGACGCACGCTCATCACCGAGAACCGCCTCGGCATCGTCCAGGCCGCAAGTGGAATCGACGGGTCCAACGTCGATCGAGCGGAACTCGCTCTGCTGCCCGAGAATCCGGACGCGAGCGCGGCTGCACTCCGCACGGCACTCGCGGACTCTCTCGGAGTGACGGTCGGAGTCGTCGTCACGGACACGATGGGACGCGCGTGGCGTGTCGGCCAGACGGATGTGGCCATCGGTGCCGCGGGACTCGCCGTCGTGCATGCGTACGCGGGCGCCGAGGACAGCCAGGGCAACGAGCTCGTCGTCACCGAGGTCGCGGTCGCCGACGAGATTGCTGCCGCGGGAGATCTGGTGAAAGGGAAGCTCGGTTCGGTGCCCGTCGCCGTCGTTCGTGGACTCACGCCGGTCGCCGACGGCTCCGTCGCACGAGATCTGATCCGGCCGGGTGAAGAAGACCTGTTCTGGCTCGGCACCGCCGAGTCGATCGACAAGGGCAGGCGTGAGGCTCTGCTGCTCCGGCGGTCGGTCCGCTCCTTCACCGACGATCCCGTCGATCCGGACGATATTCGTGCGGCCGTCGGCGATGCACTGACCGCACCTGCGCCGCACCACACCCATCCCGTACGTTTCGTGTGGGTGCGTACGCCTGCTCTGCGGAACCGGTTGCTCGCCGGAATGAAAGAGAAGTGGAAGGAGGACCTGCGTGCAGACGGGTGGTCCGAGGACCGAATAGAGAAGCGAACGGCGCGGGGCGACATCCTGTTCGACGCGCCGGAACTGATCGTTCCGTTCTGTGTGCCGGACGGCGCCCACACCTATCCCGACGATCGACGGACGCGCGCGGAGGAGACGATGTTCACGGTTGCCGTCGGGGCAGCCGTTCAGAGTCTGCTCGTCTCGCTTGCCGTACGCGGGCTCGGAAGCTGCTGGATCGGTTCGACGATCTTCGCGTCCGACATCGTGCGCACCGAACTCGGCCTGCGCGCTGATTGGAAGGCCATGGGCGCCATAGCAATCGGACATCCGCACGAGGAACCGGCCCCTCGGGACCCGCGCCGCCCCGGCAACGAGCTCGTGGAGATCTGACATGACCGACTCGAACCCCGTTCGCACCCTGCATGATTCGGCGGTCGCGACTCTGACTGCATGGAACACCGAAGCCTGGCACGAGGACTCGCTTCGACATACGATGCTCGCGTTCCTCGCAAGCAACCCCAACGGATGTCTGCGCGCCAATGAGCCGGGACACGTCACCGCGTCGTCCCTTGTGCTGGATTTCTCGGGTCGCAACGTGCTGCTGACGCTGCACCCACGCGTCGGCCGCTGGATTCAGCTGGGTGGCCACTGCGAGGAATCCGACGCCTCGGTCGTGGACGCGGCATTGCGAGAAGCTCGCGAGGAATCCGGCATCGACGATCTCACGATCGATGCCCAGCTTCTATCGGCGCACACGCACCCCATCACGTGTTCGCTGGGGAAGCCGACGCGTCACCTCGACCTGAGGTTCCTGGTACGCGCGCCGGAGGGCGCGCACGCGGTACGGAGCGAGGAGTCCACCGATCTACGGTGGTGGCCTGTCGACGCTCTCCCCGAGTCCGCCGAAGCGGACACGATCGCCCACCTCGTCGGACTCGCGGAGAACCGTTAGACGTCGGTGGAGAACCTGACGCCGCCGTCGGGAAGCTTCACTCCAGGCCAGACACGGGCGCCGCGCAGCAATTCGCAGCGCGCGCCGATGTCTGCGCCGTCACCGATGACGCCGTCACGCACGAGGGCTCGGGGCCCGATTCGAGCCCCGAAGCCGATGATGGACCGTTCGACGACGGCGCCGGCCTCCACGACCGCACCGTCGAAGATGACCGCACCGTCGAGACGCGCGCCTGCACCGATCTCCGCACCGCGTCCGACGACCGTGCCGCCGATCAGCAACGCCCCGGGTGCGACGCCTGCGCTCGGGTGGACGAGCGATTCGCCTCGCGTCCCGGTCAGTGCGGGCGACGGGGCGATTCCGCGAACCAGATCCGACGAGCCCTTGACGAAGTCCTCCGGCGTTCCCATGTCACGCCAGTACGCACTGTCCACGTGGCCGAAGACGCGCTTGTCCTCGGCGAGAAGGGCCGGGAAGACCTCGCGCTCGACGGACACCGGTCGGTCGTGCGGAATCTTCTCGATGATCTCGCGGCGGAAGACGTAGCATCCGGCGTTGATCTGGTCCGTCGGCGGATCCTGCGCCTTCTCGAGGAAGGCCGTGACTCGGCCGTCCTCGTCGGTGGGAACGCAGCCGAACGCACGGGGGTCACCGACGCGCACCAGGTGCAATGTGACGTCGGCCTCGGTGCGGTAGTGGGTGTCGAGCACTGCGGTCAGGTCGGTTCCGCCGAGCACGTCGCCGTTGAACACCACCACGTTGTCCGCACGCAGACGCGGAAGCACGTTGCGGATGCCGCCGCCGGTTCCCATCGGTTCGGTCTCGGTGACGTATTCGAGCTCGATGCCGAGCGAGGAACCGTCGCCGAAATGCTCCTCGAAGACCTCGGCTTTGAACGACGTGCCGAGCACGACGTGGTCGATTCCGGCGTTCTTGATCCGGGCGAGCAGGTGATGCAGAAACGGCAGTCCAGCCGTCGGAAGCATGGGCTTGGGAGCCGACAGGGTCAGCGGCCGAAGCCGAGTTCCTTTGCCGCCCACCAGAATCACGGCGTCGGTTGTACGTCCCGCCTCAGCTGACATCATCGGCCTCTCTGTTGTCGTCGATTCGTCGCTGTCGAAGTGCCGCAGCCACAACCACCTTCGAGCGCACGGCCAGTCCTGCGCGCAGCGCCCATCGTATGGGAGCTTGCCACAGATGTGGGTGCCGATCCGCCTGAAAGCGATATGCGCTCGCATGATGCGCGGGAAGCATCAACTCCGGATGCCTCCCTGCCGCATGGCCTTTGGAATGGGTGACTTCCACGCCGGGGACGTAGACATTCAGCCATCCGGCGGTTCCGAGGCGGTCTCCCAAGTCCACGTCCTCCATATACATGAAGTACCGGGAATCGAACCCGTTCACGGAGTCGAACGCGGCTCGGCGAAGCAGGAGGCACGATCCGGACAGCCAGCCGACAGTTCGCTCCGTCACGGCTTCGTTGTCCTGTCGGTAGCGCTGAGTCCATGGATTGCCGGGCCACACCTTGCCGAGGACTGCGTGCCCGACGCCGGACGTCAGATTCGGTACCGCGCGAGCCGACGGGTATCTGCTGCCGTCGGGCTCACGGATCAATGGACCGAGCGCTCCGGCACGCGGCCACCGCTCCGCTGCCTCGAGCAGCCCGTCGAGGGATCCGGGATGCCATTTGACGTCGGGATTGACGACGACGACGAATTCGATGCTGTCGTCGATCTCGGCGACGGCGCGATTCACGGCTCCGCCGTATCCCAGGTTCGCACCCGTCCGAAAGAGTCTGGCGTCCGGATACGCGGCTTCAGCGGCTTCCGGGCTGCCGTCGGTGGAGCCGTTGTCGGCCATGATGACCAGCGGTTTCTCGCCCGTGGCGGACTCGAGAGACTCGAGGAACTGATCCAGATATTTCCCGGGCGAATAGGTCACCGTCACGACGGCCAGCTTGGAACTCACGCGGGCCAGACTAGCGGTAGGCCGTCGTCCCACATTCCCGCGACGACTTCGCCGTCGCGATCAGTCACCGACACCGACGGCGCGAAGTGCGTCGTCGAGTGCGTCACGCCAGTCTCGCAGCGGCGTGAGTCCGGCTCGGGCCCACGCAGTGCCCGACAGGACCGAATAGGTGGGTCTGGGGGCCGGCCGAACGTATTCGGCGCTCGAGCAGGGCGTCACACGGTCGGGATCGGCCCCGACACCGGCGAACACCGCGCGCGCGAGATCGAACCACGTCGCCGTTCCCGAGTTGGTGAGGTGAAGCACAGGGTCGATGGGGCCGGATGCGACAGCCAATTCGAGCAACCCGGCGGCCAGGTCGCGCGCGTACGTCGGAGAACCGGTCTGATCGTCGACGACGGACACCGTGTCGCGTTCACGTTCCAGCCGCCGCATCGTCGACACGAAATCCGAACCGGCACCGGTGTAGACCCAGGCGGTACGAACGACCGTGGCCCACGGCAATGCCGCGAGCACCGCGCGTTCACCGGCAAGTTTGGTTCGTCCGTAGGCGCTGCGCGGCCCGGTCGGCTGATCCGGCTCGTACGGCAGCTGGGCCGTGCCGTCGAACACGTAATCGGTGGAGACGTGGATCAGTCGGGCCGACACCCTTGCGCAGGCCTCGGCGAGGTTTCTCGGACCGTCGGCGTTGACCGCCGAAGCGCGCGCCTCGTCGGTCTCGGCGGCGTCGACGGCGGTGTACGCCGCGCAGTTGATCACCACGGAGCCCGGTTCGACGGCGTCGGCGACCGCCGCCGCGTCGGTGATGTCCACTTCGCCGCTGGTCACGCCGATCACACGGTCGACGTCGGCGGAGCCCCCGGCAAGGGTCACCACCTGTCGTCCCAGTTGTCCCCCGGCACCGGTCACAAGGATGTTCGCCACAGTTGCAAAGTGTGGCACGCCGTCGCCGCCTGAGCGAAGCAGTGACTTTTCACAAGTAGCCTGTTTCTTCGGGGGCGACGAGAAGGACACGACGAGCAGAAGAGAAGCGAGAGGTCACCAGGTGCCACGAGAGTCGGATGCGTCGCGGAGGGATCCGCGTTCCCGCGCGCGTCGGAACGAATCTCGAGGTCGCGGCGAACCTCGCACCCGTCGGGAGCCTCGCACCGCCGAAGCACACAGCGCCGCCGGATCACACAGCACCGGATCACACGCCGCCGGATCACACGGCGCCGAGCCGCGCACCGAGCGTGTTCGCCGGACCCGCAGGGGTGCCGACTCGCCTCGCAGAGAACGCCCCGCACGGTCGGGAACAGGCAGACTCAGGCCGCCGCAGGTACTGATCGCGATCGTGTCCGTCGTGGTCCTCGTCATCACCGGATTCGCGTGGCGCAGCGTCGACAGCCTGCGATCGAACATCGCGACAGCCGGCGCTCTCGGCCTCGGCGGCGGCACCGACGGCGCCGTCGACATCCTGATGGTCGGAACCGACAGTCGCACCGACGCACACGGTAATGCCTTGTCGCAGAGCGAGTTGGACTCGCTTCGGGCAGGCGAGGAAGTCGCGTCGAACACCGACACGATCGTGCTAATCCGAGTCCCCAACGACGGCTCGTCCGCCACCGCGATCTCCATCCCCCGCGATTCCTACGTCGACGTCCCCGGGATCGGAAAGTCGAAGATCAACGCCGCATACGGTGCGACGAAGGAGAACAAGCGACTCGAACTCGTCGAGCAGGGATCGACCGACGCCGAAGCGGAAACGCAGTCGACCGAGGCCGGCCGCGAAGCTCTGATCGAATCGGTCGCCGACCTGACGGGCATCACCGTCGATCACTACGCGGAGGTCGGACTGCTCGGATTCGTGCTTCTCACCGATGCGGTGGGAGGCGTCGACGTCTGCTTGAACGCCCCCGTCGACGAGCCGATGTCGGGTGCCAATTTCCCTGCGGGGGAACAGACCTTGTCCGGCGCCGACGCGCTGAGTTTCGTACGTCAGCGACACGATCTGCCGCGTGGTGACCTCGACCGCATCGTGCGACAGCAGGTGTTCATGGCGTCGCTCGTGCGCAGTGTGCTGAGCGCGAAGACCCTGAGCAACCCGAGCAAGTTGAATCAGCTCAGCGCGGCGGTCCAGCGGTCGGTGGTCCTCGATTCCGATTGGGACATACTGCAATTCGCGACGCGTTTGCAGGACCTCGCGGGCGGTCAGGTCAAGTTCGAGACCATTCCGGCCATCGACATCAACGGCGTGACCGACTACGGCGAGTCCATCGTCGAGGTCGACCCCGCCGCCGTGAAGAAGTACGTCGAAGGACTGCTGGATGGGAGCTCGGACGAGCAGGACTCGGCGCCGGAGACCGACGCACCGCAGGTCGATCCGTCGTCGGTCACCGTCGACGTCGCCAACGACAGCGGAATCGACGGTCTCGCAAACGGAGTGGCGAGTTCGCTCGGTTCGCTGGGTTACGGCAGCGGCACCGTCGGGAACTACGAGGGAACGTCGGTGTCCAGCAGCACGATTCAGGCCGCCGACCCCGACAGCGATGCGGCACAGGCCGTGTCGGCCGCGCTCGGTGGTATCGAGATCACGTCCGACGACACGCTGGCCGACGACACGGTCCGAGTCGTTCTCGCGGCCGACTACTCCGGTCCTGGCGCGGACGGATCCACCGCGTCGTCCACCCCGACGACGACGGACCAGCTCGCCGCGTCCGCGGGTGAGTCTCCCGCTCCCCCGATCGACGCGGGCTCGACCGGACCCGCCTGCGTCAACTGATCTGTTCCGGGCGTTCCGATAGGGTGGCGTTCGTGCCTTCGACCCTGACGCAGGAACTGCTCGATCCGATTCTCCAGACCGATCCTGCCGGTCCGCGGGTGACGTACTACGACGACGCGACCGGCGAGCGCATCGAGGTCTCGGCGGTCACGCTGGCGAACTGGGCTGCCAAGACGGCCAACCTTCTTCGCGACGAGGTGGGGGTGGAGCCGGGCGCGAAGGTCGCCGTCCTGTTGCCTGCACACTGGCAGACCGCTGCGGTGCTCCTGGGCGCATGGTGGGCGGGTGCCGATGTGGTGCTCACCGCCGATCCCGACTCCGAGGTCGCTTTGGTGCACGGCACTCGACTCGACGACGCGGGCGACATCCCCGAGGTTCTCGCATTGTCACTCGACGCGTTCGGCAGGCCGGTCGCCGACCTTCCCGTCGGCGTGACCGATTACGCAACGTCGGTGCGTGTGCACGGCGACCAGTTTCGGCCGTCGGGCCAAGGCGCCGCACTCGACGGGCGATCGGTCGAGGACGTCCTGGTCGCGGCTCGCGCTCGCGCAGAGGCACATTCGCTCGGACTCGGCGATCGTGTGTTGTCCTCGCTTCCGTGGGGAACGCCCGACGAGTTGATCGACGGTCTGCTGTCGGTGCTCGTCGCAGGCGCATCGCTGGTGCAGGTGAACAACCCGGACAAGTCCAAGACCGAACGGCTCACTGCCACAGAGAAAGTCACCAAGACACTCGATCAGTAGCGTCGCGGTCTTCCCTTGTAGCCGCCGTCCTCGAGTCCGGCTTCGATCTCGTACTTGTTCGTCGGCCCGGGATGCCGAACCTCCTCGAACAGGTAACGAACGGCGAACAGAAGTCCGTACCGAGCCCACTGGTCCGCGTGCACACTCTCGTGACGCAGAACCGCGTGAGAGGTGTTGGCACGCGTCAGGTAGACGCCGCCGATCGTCGTGCCGCCGCGCCCGAAACCGCCGCGGATGCCCGACGCGACGAACAGGCGATGGCCGTCGTCGAACGTGATCTTCGCTCGCCACAGGCGCGCGTAGCCCAACGCGACGTAGGTGGCGAAGAGGGCGCCGATGCTGCCCCTCGCCGCCCGACGCGCTCGATCGCCCATCCCGACGGTGATTCTCAGCCCAGCAACTTCGCCCGCAGCGCTGCGTCCTTCTCGAGCACCATCTCCTCGAGACCGGCTTGGAACTGCTCGATCCGTCCGCGCAGTTCGGGGTCGCTCGCGCCGAGAATGCGGGCAGCCAGCAGGCCTGCGTTCCTCGCGCCACCGATCGAGACGGTCGCGACCGGGATTCCGGCGGGCATCTGCACGATCGACAGCAGCGAATCCATGCCGTCCAAGTACTTCAGCGGGACGGGCACACCGATGACAGGCAACGGCGTCGCCGAGGCGACCATGCCGGGGAGGTGAGCCGCCCCGCCCGCTCCGGCGATGATGACCTGCAACCCACGGCCGGCCGCACCGGTGGCGTACTCGTGCATGCGCTGCGGCGTTCGATGGGCCGAGACGACGCCCACCTCGAAACGAATCCCGAACTCGGCCAACGCTTCTGCGGCAGCCTCCATCGTCGGCCAGTCGGAGTCGCTGCCCATGATGAGGCCGACCTGCGGGCCGGTCGCGTCAGACATCAGTGGTTGTCCCATCCATCGGTCCATACGGCGTGCGACATCCAGTGCGCCGCACGCTCGGCCTTCTCCCGCACAGCTGCGACGTAATCGGGGTCGCTCAGGCTGCCTTTCGCCGCACCGAGCACGTTGACGTGGCCGATCTTGCGGTCCTTGCGCTCACCCTTGCCGTAGAGGTGAACCTTGGCGTCGGGCATCCGAGCGAACAGGTGGTGCAGCCGTTCGTCCATCGACATCTCGGGAGCCTCCGGTGCTCCGAGGATGTTGGCCATGACGGTGACCGGCGCCAACGGCGTCGTGTCTCCGAGCGGATAGTCGAGCACGGCGCGCAGGTGTTGCTCGAACTGCGACGTCCGACACCCGTCCATGCTCCAGTGGCCGGAGTTGTGCGGTCGCATCGCGAGCTCGTTGACGAGGATCGTGCCGTCCTTCGTCTCGAACAACTCGACGGCCATCGCGCCGACCACACCCAGTTCGGCCGCGAGACCGAGGGCGAGGCGTTCCGCCGCGACTGCGACGTCCTCGTCCAGTGCGGGCGCGGGAGCGACGACGACCGCGCACTGTCCGTCGCGTTGTACCGTCTCGACGACGGGCCATGCGGCACCCTGACCGAACGGCGACCGCCCGACCATCGCCGACAGCTCGCGCGCGAGATCGACCTTCTCCTCGACCATCAACGGGACCCCGAGATCGAGTTGGCGCTGAACGATCTGCTCGGCCTCGTCCGCATCCTCGGGCATCCAGACGCCCCGGCCGTCGTATCCACCCCGAATGGACTTGACGACGACGGGCCAGCCGTGTTCGTCACCGAACTTCGTCACGTCACCGGCCCACGTGATCTCGGCGAACGCGGGCATCGGCGCGCCGAGTTCGCCCAACTTGCGTCGCATCTTCAGCTTGTCCTGCGCGTAGATCAGCGCGGTGGGCGGCGGCTGAACGTTGACACCTTCGGCGACCAGAGCGTCGAGATGTTCCGTCGGCACGTGCTCGTGGTCGAACGTCAGCGCGTTCGATCCTGTGGCAGCGGTACGCAGTGCGTTCAGGTCGTCGTGGTGGCCCAGGACGACGTCGGCACTGACCTGGGCGGCGGGCTCGTCGGCACCGGCCGACAGCACTCGAAGCGTCTGACCGAGCGCGATGGCGGCCTGGTGCGTCATGCGCGCGAGCTGGCCTCCGCCGATCATCGTGACGACGGGCATTCCCGACGTCGACGGACGAGGTGGAGTGGGGCGCGGAGATTGACCTGTCACGGCTTCATATCGTGTCATGAAGGCTCGATTGGGCAGGCACCAGTCCCCCGCTCACTCTGAGAGAACTCTGATGATCTGCGCGCCGGTTCGTTGAAACAGCATCTCGTTTCGTAGACTCCTTCGTTGTGCCTCTGATCGACAACGTGATCCATCGCCTGCCCGGACCGGTTCGGGACCTGGCGATTCGTCACAGCGAACTCATCAAGTTCGCGATAGTCGGCGGCACGACCATGGTGTTCGACCTGGCGATCTTCTACTCCCTCAGCCTGACGATCCTCGAACCGAAGCCTGTCGTCGCCAAGGTCATCTCCGGCGTGATGGCGACCATCCTGAGTTACATCCTCAATCGCGAGTGGTCGTTCAAGAACCGCGGCGGCCGAGAACGCCACCACGAGGCACTTCTGTTCTTCGCCATCAGCGGCATCGGCGTGCTTCTCTCCGCCGCACCGCTGTTCATCGCCAACAACCTGTTCGACATCCGAGAAGGCCACACGAGCCTGACCATGTTGGTCATTCTCGACTTCGTGCTGAACTACATCATCGGCAATCTGATGCAGATGGCATTCCGGTTCTGGGCACTACGCAAGTTCGCCTTTCCCGACGAGAACGCGCGTGGCGCGGCCGCCGGATCGACGGACTACGACCCGACGCCCGAGGAAGCTGCCGAAGAGCAGCTCGGGCACAGCTAGCGCGGTTCACGTACCCGCGAGATCGACCCCGCGGGTTCCCGGAACGCGGGAATGAAGACGGAGAACAACGCGGGCTTGCGCCGCTGCAGTTCGAGGCGGCCACCGTCGGCTTCGACGAGTGCACGCGCCAACGCAAGTCCGACGCCGGTCGACCCGGCACCGGAGAACCCTCGATCGAAGATGTGCGGCGCAAGTTCGTTGCTGACACCGCTGCCCTCGTCCGACACCTCGACACAGACCAGCGGCTCACGCCGACGTTCGGCGGTCTCGAGCGCGGGGACGAGCCTCACCGCGACCGTGCACAGACCGCCGCCGTGAGTCAGGGCGTTGTCGACCAGAACCGACACGGCCTCACGCAGCCGCGCTCCGGTGACCGATGCCGTCAGCGACTCGTCACCCTTCAGCTCGAGTGCACGACCTGCGTCGCGGAAGTTGGGTTGCCACTCGGAGACGACACCGCTCAGTTCCTCGATGACGGGCACTTCCTGAGCGCCGGGAGCACCGTCGCTGCGTGACGAGCGAACCAGCTCGTCGATCGCCAGCGTGAGTCGATCCACCTGCGCCATCGCTTCTTCGGCCTCGCCGACGACATCCGGATCCGGATGCGTCGACAACTCGTCCAGGCGCAGGCGGACAGCCGTCAGCCGGCTGCGAAGCTGATGCGAGACATCGGCGACGAGGGCGTGCTCGCGTTGAAGCCGTCCCGCGATCTCGACAGTCGCCGAATCCAGCACGTCCGACACACGATCGAGCTCGGCGATGCCGTGGCGTCTCGAGTCGGGGCGGAAGTCACCTTCGGCAAGCCGCGCTGCGCGTCCGGCGACGTCGCGCAGCGGATCCGACAGCTTCTTCGCGGTCAGTACCGCGATTGCCGTGCCCGTCAGAATCGACGCCAGCACCAGCAGCCCGACCGCGCCGACCGCTTGCTTCTGGAGCGTGCGCATGTCGTCGGACGGGACCTCGAGACGCAGCGAACCGGACGTTCCCATGGACAGGGACTCGACGAGCGGCTGCGGCACGAATGCCTCGCCGATGTCGACGCGGGACGCGGCATCCTCCGGCGTCGGGAAGACGACGATCAGCCGCCCGTCCTGCGGGATCGCCAGTCGGAGCGAACCGATGTCGAGTTCGCCCTGGACCATGCCTGCGTCGCCTTCCTGGGACAGGATCTCCGACGCCATGCGATCGAGGCGGCGTTGCAGGTCGTCGCGCGTGAAATCCTCGACCCACAGCCACGCGGTGTACATCAGAGGCAGTCCGAGCAGCAGCGCCGTGAGGATGACGACGGCCAGGATCGACTGAAGAATGCGGCGACGCATGTGTTTTCGCCTAGTCGTTGTTGATGCGGAACCCGACGCCGCGGACCGTCGCGATCCTGCGTTCGGCGACCGGCCCCTCGTCGCCGATCTTTCGACGCAGCCACGACATGTGCATGTCGAGCGTCTTGGATCCACGGAGCTCCGCGTCGCCCCACACCTCACGCAGGATCGTCTCGCGTGAGACGACCTGCCCGGCGTGATCGAGCAGGACCTTCAACAGTTCGTACTCCTTGTTGGCGAGGGAGATCTCGGTGCCGTTGACGAGTACGCGTCGCGCCGCGGGTTCGAGCCTGATCGCACCGACCTCGACGGGGGTGTCCTCCCCCGGCCCGCGCCGTCGCAGCAGCGCTCGGACGCGTGCCATCAGCTCCGCGAGTCGGAACGGCTTGCCGACGTAGTCGTCGGCGCCCGCGTCGAGGCCGACGACGAAGTCGACTTCGTCGGTCCGAGCGGTGAGCATGAGCACCGCGAGTTCGGAGCTGTTGGCGCGGACCTGGCGGCATACCTCCAGACCGTCCATACCCGGGAGCCCGAGGTCGAGAATCAGCAGGTCGTAGCTGCCTTCGAGTGCTCGTTCCAACGCGGCGGGTCCGGTTTGCTCGACCGTCACCGTGTAACCCTCACGGGTCAGAGCCCGCGCAAGGGGTGCAGCAATTGCTTCGTCGTCTTCTGCCAGGAGCACATCGGTCACCACGTAAGACTACGGTCCGAATCTGTGAGAACGGTGTATTCCGGCGAACGTCGCCGCCGCGCTAACGACGTCGCCCGGCACGCCATCCGCGCTTCGCCGAACCGTCGGAGTCGGCCTCGGAAATCTCTCCGCCGTACGGGGCGTCGCGGCGAATCTCCAACGCGTCGAACACCTGTTGATACAGCAGGGAATGCACTCGCTGCACGCGTGGGATGTCGTCGAACTCGAGCGGGTCGTCGGACGCCGACGCGATGATCAGCGTGCCCGTACCCAGCATTCGGTCGACGAGACCGTGCCGGAACTGGACGTTGCTGATCCGGCCCATCGGAATGTCGATCCCCGAATGCGTGATGACGCCCTGCCGCACGAGGACACGGCGGTCGGTGACGATGAAATGCGTGCACTGCCAACTGATGAGCGGTGCGACGCATCGCCACCCGACGACGACGGCCCAGATCACACCCGTGACGATCAGCGCGACCGTCGAACCGGTTCCCTCGAGGCGGGCCCCGACGACGCCGACAGTGAATCCGGCGACAGCCGTGATCACGATGAACGTCAGGGCGGGTAGCACCAACATCTTCCAGTGCGGGTGATGATGCAGCAGCAGTTCTTCCTCGTCGGCCAGCGCGTCGTCCGGGTAGCCCATCGCGTCACTCCTCGGGTGAATCCTTGTCCGTGTGAGGCGATCCTTCCACGACTTCGGCGTCGTCGGAGTCCTGCACCGGCGGTGGGCTTCCCGTCTCCTCTACCTCGGCCGGCGGACCGCTCGACACCAGCACGTCGACCCATCTCGTCGCCGGATCGATGTCCACCAGCAGAGCCTTCGCCATCAGCGTCAACGGGATCGCGAGGATGGCGCCGAGCGGGCCGAGCACCCACGACCAGAAAACAAGTGACAGGAACGTCAACGTCACCGAGAGTCCGACGGCATCACCGACGAACTTCGGTTGAATGATCGACTGGATCACGACGTTGACGACGCTGTAGACGACGATGACCGCGATCATCAGCGTCGGCCCGCCCTGAAGCAGTGCGATGAGGGCGGGCGGGATCACACCGATCACGAAGCCGATGTTCGGTATGTAGTTGGTGATGAACGACAACAGTCCCCAGAGGATGGGCAGCGGAATCCCCATCGCCCACAGTGCGCCCGCGTCGATGACGGCGACGATCAATCCGAAGACGGTCGACACCACCAGATAGGTGCGGGTCCCCGACGAGAACGACCGAAACGCGCCCGCGATGTCCGGCCGCGTACGCAGCAGCGTCGCCGTCCGTGACGAGTAGGTGCTTCCGTCCACCGCCATGAACAACAGCAGGACGAGGACGAACAGCAGGTTCGAGAAGATCCCGAGCGCTCCGGTCAGAATGCCGTCCAGCAACCCGAAGATGGTCGACGCATCGAGTTCCGACAGCAGTTGATGGATCTGATCCTGCCCGATCCCATTGTCCGACAACAGCTTCTGAACATCGGCGACGAGTCCGTCGAAGTCGTCGGCATACGTCGGAAGCAACGTTGCCAGCCGTGCCGTCGACAACACGAGCGACAGTACGAGGACCCCCAGGATGGCGTACACCACGAGAATCGCGGAGACGGTGGCGAGCCAGGTGGGAAATCCCTTGCGACGCAACCAATCGGGGAAGGGATGGACGGCGACGGTCAGCATGAGCGCGAGGAACGTCGGCCCGACGACGCCCGAGAACGCTCGAGTGCCCGCGACGGCGACCACGAGCGCGGCGATGCCGAGGAGCACGATCACCCCGCGCGGCATCGACCACGCTGCGGGCTCTACCGCGGTGTCACGCTGTGTCTCGAACTCGGGTTGTGTCATGAGTCCCCCTGCGGTCCGACAGACAGTGTCGTCGCAGGTCCCGACGGCACACATCATCCGGTACGGATGATGTGTCCGCTCGCCCCGCGCTCGACAATGGAGGGCAACTTCGAAAGGGGCGAAGCACATGACCGATCAAATCAAGCGCGAAGAAACCGCGACCAGGGCGAATCACCGTCAAGGTGCCGCAGCGGGGGGTGCGATCGCAGCGTCGATCATTCTGTTGACGGTCGGAATTCTGTCCATCTTCCAGGGCATATCTGCGATCGCGAAGGACGATCTGCTGGTCGTCGGATACAACTACACCTACGAGTTCGACGTCACGACCTGGGGCTGGGTCCACCTCGTCGTCGGCGTCCTACTCCTGCTGGCAGGTATCGGGCTGTTCTCCGGCGCGACATGGGCGCGGTTCGTCGCGATCGTCGTCGCATCGCTGTCGATCATCGCCAACTTCCTGTGGCTGCCGTACTACCCGCTGTGGTCGATCCTGATCATTGCGATCGACCTCGTCGTCATCTGGGCCGTGGCAACCTGGGATCCGACGCGAATCCAAGCTCCGTAGAGGACTCGGACGCGGCGGAGGGTCAGTCGGCCTCGATCGCCCGAAGATGAGTCACGTCGCCCGCGGCGACGGCAATCGGTTCTCCGGTCTCGTCGTCGCGGACGACGATTCTGCCCTGCTGATCTACGTCGACCGCCGTGCCGAGGATCTGTTTGTCTGCCGGTAGCTCCACTCGCACTCGCCGACCCACGGTGTCGCAGCGTTCCCGGTATCGACTGGCCAGGCTCTCGGTGTTCCATCCCGAGTTCTTCCAGGAATCGACCTCGGCACCGATGCCTCGCAGAATCGCCCGGAGCACGGTGTCGCGGTCGGACACCGCTGCATTTTCGAGGACGAGGGACGTCGCGGTCGGCACCGGCAACTCGTCCCGTGTCATCGACACGTTCAACCCGATCCCGACGACGACCGCAGGTGTCTGGCCGTGCACTGCCACCTCCGCGAGGATGCCCGCCACCTTCCTGCCTTCGATGAGGACGTCGTTGGGCCATTTGAGGGCGGCGTCGACTGCGGCGACGGTACGCAGGGCGTCGACGACGGCCACTCCGGTGAGAAGCGGGAGCCAGCCGAGCACGGCCGGGTCGATCCCTGGGAATTTCACGAGAACCGACATCAACAGTTGTGATCGAGGTGGACCCGAGAACGGCCGCGAGTGCCGACCCCTGCCACTGGCCTGATGCTCGGCGACAAGGGCCGTGCGGTCGGCGAGGCTGTCCGCGTTTGCCAGCAGGTCCGCGTTGGTCGAGCCCGTCTCGTCGACCACATCCAGCCTCGACCAGGAGGCTTGCGGTCCGTCGACGAGAGCGCGCCGAAGAGCCGAGACGTCGAGGGGTGGTCGGTCGAGGTTGGTCCACATGGTCCTAGAGCATATTGCCCCGACCGAAAGGGCAGGACCGCCTGCCGACCGGTAGCGCCGAAGACCGCGTCCCCAACGCGCCCCTGGGTCGGGATGCACCCCACAGTCGTGGTTAAAGTGTTTGCCCATGACCAGTGTCCAGGATTCGACTGCGCAGGGTTCGGCTGAGAAGCCCGACATTCACACCACGGCCGGCAAGCTCGCCGACCTGCGTAGCCGCCGCGAAGCAGCGATGGCACCGTCCGGCGAGGCAGCGATCGAGAAGGTGCATGCCAAGGGCAAGCTCACCGCCCGCGAACGCATCACCGCACTGCTCGACGACGGCTCCTTCGTCGAGATGGACGCCCTCGCCCGCCACCGCAGCCAGAACTTCGGCCTGGGCGAGAACCGCCCCTTCGGCGACGGCGTCGTCACCGGCTTCGGCACCATCGACGGCCGCGACGTCTGCATCTTCTCCCAAGACGTCACCGTCTTCGGCGGCAGCCTGGGCGAAATCTACGGCGAAAAAATCGTCAAGGTCATGGACCTCGCCATCAAGACCGGACGCCCCCTGATCGGCATCAACGAAGGCGCAGGCGCCCGCATCCAAGAAGGCGTCGTCTCCCTCGGGCTCTACGGCGAAATCTTCCACCGCAACGTCCAAGCCTCCGGCGTCATCCCCCAGATCTCCCTGGTCATGGGTGCCGCAGCCGGTGGACACGTCTACTCCCCCGCCCTGACCGACTTCGTCGTCATGGTCGACGGCACCTCGCAGATGTTCGTCACCGGACCCGACGTCATCAAAACCGTCACCGGCGAGAACGTCACCATGGAAGAACTCGGCGGCGCTCACACCCACATGGAGAAGTCCGGTGTCGCGCACTACGTCGCCTCCGGCGAACAAGATGCGTTGGATTACGTCCGCGACCTGCTCGGCTACCTACCGTCGAACAACCGCGCCGAAGCACCCCGGACGATCCCGTCGGATCCGATCTCGGGTTCCATCGAGGACAACCTCACCGAGGAAGACCTCGAACTGGATACGTTGATTCCGGATTCGCCGAACACCCCGTACGACATGCACGAGGTCATCCGCCGCATCCTCGACGACGACGAATTCCTCGAAGTCCAAGAAGGCCGCGCCCGCAACATCATCGTCGGCTTCGGACGCGTCGACGGCCGCAGCGTCGGGATCGTCGCCAACCAGCCCACCCAGTTCGCCGGCACCCTCGACATCGATGCTTCCGAGAAGGCCGCACGCTTCGTGCGTACGTGCGATGCGTTCAACGTCCCCATCATCACGTTGGTCGACGTCCCCGGGTTCCTGCCCGGCACCGGGCAGGAGTTCAACGGCATCATCCGCCGCGGCGCGAAACTGCTGTATGCCTACGGTGAAGCGACGGTCGGGAAGATCACCGTCATCACCCGTAAGGCGTACGGCGGCGCCTACGACGTCATGGGTTCCAAGCACATGGGTGCCGATGTGAACCTCGCCTGGCCGACCGCACAGATCGCCGTCATGGGCGCGAGCGGTGCCGTCGGCTTCGTCTACCGCAAGCAGCTCCTCGAAGCCGCCAAGAACGGTGAAGACGTCGACGCATTGCGCTTGAAGCTGCAGCAGGAATACGAGGACACGTTGGTGAACCCGTACATCGCCGCCGAACGCGGCTACCTCGACGCCGTCATCCCGCCGTCGCACACCCGAGGACAGATCGTCTCCGCACTCCGCCTGCTCGAACGCAAACAAGTCACCCTGCCACCGAAGAAGCACGGAAACATCCCACTATGAGCGGCGAAGCGAATCATGACACCGTGAGCGGCGAAGCGAATCAGGACGCAGTGAGCGAGTTGCAGGCGGCGATTCGGGTCGTGAAGGGCAATCCTTCCGACCAGGAGATCGCGGCGCTGGTGGCGGTGCTGTCGGCTGCTGCAGCATCGTCGTCGGCTCCGGTGACGGACTCTCGTCCGCCCGAGCTGTGGGGTGACCCGTCGTCGATGCATCGGACGTTCGCGCCGTACTCGCCGTACTCGTTCGCGGCTTCTCGGCGTTACTGACCCGAGGTGACTCTTTTCGTTCTCGCGTCGGCGTCGCCCGCACGCTTGCTGGTGTTGCGGAATGCGGGCGTCGAGCCGGTCGTGCGTGTGTCCGGCGTCGACGAGGATGCCCTGACCGCCCAGCTCGGTGACGATGCTGCGCCGGAGGACGTCGTCGTGACGTTGGCGCAGGCGAAGGCCGAGGCAGTCATCGGTGAGTTCGACGACGCCGTCGTGGTCGGGTGCGATTCGATGTTGTCCATCGGTGGAGCTCTGCAGGGCAAGCCCCACACGGTCGACGTGGCTCGTGAACGGTGGGCGACGATGGCCGGCGGGTCGGGGGATCTGCTGACCGGCCATGCCGTCGTGCGCGTGTCGGGTGGTCGCGTCGTCGCAACGGCCGCCGAATGCAGTTCAACGACAATTCATTTCGCCGAGCCGTCGACCGAGGATCTGGAGGCCTATCTGGCGTCCGGGGAGCCACTGTCCGTGGCTGGGGCGTTCACGCTGGACGGACTCGGCGGCTGGTTCGTCGACCGCATCGAGGGGGATCCGTCCAGCGTCATCGGGATCGGCCTTCCGCTCGTACGGCGGTTGCTCATCGACGTCGGAACGTCGCTGGCCGATCTCTGGGCCCGAGAGGGAGTCCGCTCAGCCGACCAGTAGCCCGCTGAGCTCGCGTGCCCATTCCTCGGCCTGGGCCTTGGGCTTGACGCTCGAGCTGCTGTCGTGGCGTGCGTGCTCGTGCACCTGAGTCGCCCCCAGCTGGACCAGCTTCTCTGCGATGATCTCACCACCGCGATTGAAGGTGTCCTCGTACACGCGGTCACCAAGACCGAACAGAGCGAAGCGCAGACCACTGAGGTCGGGGGCGTCCTCGTCTAGCGCATCGAAGAACGGCTGAGCGCCTGTGGGCAGCTCCCCGTCTCCGTACGTGGAGCAGATGATGACGTGGAAGTCGTCGACGTCGATATCCGAGACCTCGTACTCGAGCATGTCCCGAACTTCCGCGTCGTGGTCGTCCAGGACCTCTGCGATCTTGTCGGCGACTTCCTCTGCTGTGCCGGTCTCAGAACCGAACAACACGACAACTGCCATGTTCCATCCCCTTCTCGAGCATGCTTGCTTCATCCACTGCGGAATCGGTGGACAAGCATAGCCTCACCAGAACTCCGGGGTCAGCTCCCATCTCCGGCATTCCGCGTCGACCAACTCACGCAGACGCGAACGCGTCGGGAAGCGGTCGGGGTCGAGGCCCGTGACGCACAAGGTGGCACGTTCACCCGATGTGTTCCACCAGACACTCACGCCGCCCTTGGTTCGCCGCAGCAGTTCGGCAGTGGTGTTCTGCGTGATGGACCGCATCGCGACCGACCGCGCGGCCACGTCGCCGACGACGCACAACATCGACCCACGGGGGCCCAGGTTGGAGCACAGGCACAGTGGCGCTGTCCCCGACGCTGCCGCCTTCTCGACGATCTTGTCCGGCAGCATCTGCATCAAAGGCTTCGTCAGGTCGAACGTCGACCGTGTCGCGTCGGAGAGTGTCGTGAACGCCGTCTTGCTGTCCCGTCGGATCGGGCCGAGGTCGGTGCGCCAGCCTGCCCCGCCGTCGACGTGGATCGAGACCCCGGACGTTGCGTTCGCGCGGACGTCACCCGGCACGCGTGTGCTGACCGGAAGCGACACTCTCACCGCATCGGATTCGTCCACGCGGCCGCTGGCGGTCAGAACACCGAGGGCGATGGCGACGAGCAGGCTGTTCGCGCTACCGCCTGCCCGACGAGCAGTATCGGCCCATTGCGAGGCGTCACAGTCGACGACGACGGTGCTCGGCACGAACGGACCTGTGACGGATGCATCGACAACGGACACGACCGACGTCGTCGGTCCGGACGCCGCCTTGCCCCCGCCCCGTGCACCCCGGACCGTCCTGACCAAGGCCGTGGCCGCACCGGACGTCGCCGCGGCGAGTTGGCCGAGCGCGTCGCGCACGTCGCGCTCGCCGACGTGATCCCATGCCGTCCGGAAGTCGTCGGGCTCGCCCGGGCCCTGGAGCGCGGCGATGGCTGCCGACGTCAGCGCACCACCGTCGCCCACGACGTGCGAAGCAACGAGGGACACGATGCTGCCGCCGTCGCCCAGCGACGCAGTGGCCAGTTGCCATACCGGACCGTTCAACGGGTCCAGCCGTACAGCCGCGCGTTCCTGCATCCAGCCGGTGAGGTCCGACGCCGGAACGGTCGCGGAATCGGTGTGCAGTGGTAACGACGGTGCAGTCGCTCGCACCCACTTGTCGCGCGCGCCGGGAACATGCACTCGCTGCACGGTTCGGTTGATCGGACCTGCATCGAGGTTGTGCCACATCGCATCGAGGGCCGACTGCGGGACCGGTCCGTCGAACCGCCAGACGATCTGATTGACGACGGGTACGTCGAGGACGCACTCCATACGCAGGAAGAGATCGTCGTCGTACGTCAGTCGAGTCACGCGAAGAAGACTATCGTCGCCTCCCGCACTCCGCTCGGCCGGATGTGAGTTCACCCAAAGAACCGCTGGCCGTTGACCTTACGTCCACTGTGCCCACATGTCGCAGGTCGTCGGAGTGCTGTAGGTTGCGAGATGCTGCACCACCGGTCGAAGGGATCTCACCACATGAAGTTCGTCCTGCCGTTCACCGGAAGTCGCGGTGACGTGCAGCCGGGACTCACTCTCGGCGTCGAACTCGCCCGCCGTGGGCACGATGTCGTCTTCGGCGCACCGCCGAACCTGGTCGAGTTCGCAACGGCGGCGTCCGACGAGCACCGGGACGCAGGTCGAATCACGGTGCGCCCGTTCGGTCCCGACACCAAGGCGGTACTGGAATCGGAGCTCGTACGAGTCCGGATCAAGTCACGCAATCCACGCGTCCGCGTGGCCGCTCTCGCCGAGTTGGCCAATCTCGGATGGGACGACATGGTGGCCGAGCTCGTCGAGATGAGCGTCGGCGCGGATGCGCTCCTCACGGGGACGCTCGGCCAGGAAGTGGTGTTCAACATGGCTGAAGCACAAGCCATTCCGTTTCTCGCGCTGCATTATTGTCCGGTCCGTCGCAACGGATCGATGTCCGTGGTCCCCGGCCGGCGGCTTCCGGCCGTCGTCAATCGGGCCACGTGGTCACTGCTCGAGACGATGCGCTGGCGCTTGATGCGTCGTCGAGAGAACGCGCAGCGCGTGTCCCTCGGCCTCGACGAGGCCACGGCCCCGCTACCGAAACGCGTCGAGGCATATGGAGGCACCGAGATACAGGCGTACGACGGCGCACTGTTCCCTGGATTGGTCGACGAGTGGGGACCGTCGCGTCCGTTCGTCGGTTTCCTCGAATTGTCCTCGGCCCCTTCGTCTCTCGGCGCGGATCTCACCGAGGGGTCGACGCTGCGCACCTGGATCGACCGCGGTTCGGCACCGCTGTACTTCGGATTCGGAAGCATGCCGGTGCCGGATCCGTCATCGCTCGTCGACATCGTGACCGAAGCGTGCGAACGCACCGGTCAGCGGGCCTTGATCAGCTCGGGTTGGAGCGCATTCGACGAGAGAATCGACGACGCTTCCCCGGTTGCCGTCGTCGGTCCGGTCGATCACGCATCGGTATTTCCTCTGTGCCGCGCGGCAATTCATCACGGCGGGGCAGGGACCACGGCGGCGAGCATTCGAGCAGGCCTACCGACCATGGTGTGCTGGTTCAGCGCCGATCAACCGTTCTGGGGCGCTGCCTTGGTCGGACTCGGGGCCGGCGTATCGACCAAGTTCTCGCGACTCGACGGCACTACGCTCACCGCCGCGCTCGAGACCCTGCTCACCGACAGCACGGCGGCCGCCGCCCGAGATCTTGCGGCCGCGGCCATCCGCCCCGAGGACGCACTGCGCGCCGCGGCCGATCTCGTCGAATGGTCGGTCACCGAACATCGTGATCACCAGAACCGGTAGGTGATGCTCCACCGCCCCAGTACCTCGGCGACGATGTCGCGCATCTGCTCGTCGCTCGTCATACGGTCCGGGTCCATACCGTGCAGTGTGACGGTGACCGTGTCCTCCGTTTCCGTCGCCCATGCGGTCGACCCGCCACCCAGCGACCGAGCGAAGGCAGCGTCGGCGCCGTGGAACGTCGCCCTCGCGGCGACGCTGCGCGCCCGCACGCCGCCGAGTGTCACGACGTCGTCGGGCAGACGCCCGAGGCTCGAACACAGTCCTTCCGATCCGTCGGACGGTTGCGGCAACTTCGACACGACGAAGTCGGGAAGCATCTGAATCAACGGCAGTGGAATGGCCTCGGTGGTGGTACCCGCGGCCAGACGTGCCGCGAACTCCTGGAACGCAGTCTTGCTCGCCTTCCGGATGCGGGTCAGATCACGATCCTCACGGCTCGCTACCGGAACGCGTACGGGCACGATCTTGGTCGAGTTGGCTGTCACGTCGTCGACATCCCGATCGCTGAACGGCAGGGACCACCGCAACTCGTCCCCCGGCTTCGCGCGTCCCGCTGATTCGGAGACCGCGGTGAGCACGCCGATCAGCAGCGAATTGGACGTGCCACCCCATTCCTGCGCCGCCGCGTGCCACTCCCGCGCAGGACATTCCACGACGACGTAGGGAGCGCTCCAGGGTTCGACATTGGCGCCCGCGACGGTTCGACGCGGCTCGTCACCTGCCTGGACGACCGGGGCCGGGGCCGTCGCGCGCACGGCCGAGACGAGCTTCGTCGCAGCCCACGACGCGATGGGTTTCAGCTGACCGAAGGAGTCGCTCACGTCGTCGACGAGTCCTCGGACGAAAGACGGTGCACGCCCCAGGTCGACCGAACCGACGCTCGCGCGCTCACGATTCGCCTGCCGTACCGCGGCGATCGTCGCCGCACCGTCGGCGACCATGTGCGAGCAGACCAGCGACACGACCATCCCGCCGTCGACGAGAGGAGCCGCCGCCAACTGCCAGCCGAGCCCGCGCTCCGGATCGATGTCGTCGCTCACGCGTTGCTCCGCCCAACACCGAACTGCGTCGGGGTCGAGCGGCGTGGCGGAGATGTCGAGCGGAAGCGCATCGGTCGACGCCGTCCATCTGTGCCGGGCCGTCGGCAACACGGGCGAGTCGACCGCCCGCGACAGCAATCCTTCTGCCAGGTTCCGATGCAGGGATTCCAACTCTGCGCCCGATAGTCGATCGTCGAACCACCACAGCAACTGGTTGAAGACTGGATTACCGATTCCATGATGCATTCGCAGGAATAAGTGATCCGCAAATCCAATTCGGGTCATCGAAGAAATGTACTACACGGACCCCGAAATGCGGCGGGACGAATTCAGACGCCAATACCATGAATTGATCGATCATATAATTCGAAGCCGATCACGAAGCGGATCGGACAACTGAACGATTGTGGGGCAGGTCACTGGATTCGGCCTGTTCTTCCGCACTGGACGTCACTGTTCGACGAGGAGATCGCCATTACCTACCGGTAATACCGTTACGAATCGTGCTGCACGACAATATATATCGACGACATCGCCGCAGGACACGTTCGGTGTGACTCCGAGTCGGCGACCAGCAGGAAGAGATCGGGCGCACGGACGTGATCAACAACACTCCCTCGCGGTGCGATTCGGCCGCCGATTCGCCCTAATGTATTTCACGGATCGAAACCGTGTGCGCGAGATGTTCGCGACCGGTGGATTCGAGCGCTGCGTGAGCCGCATTCATCCGCGTCGGGGCGGAGGAAATGCATGCACGGCGTGGAATGCGTTCGATACGAATACGACAGGGCTTTACTTCACGTAGCCAGTGACCACTGGCCGAGCTCGGAATTGGACGACACCCGATGGAATACACCGAACTGGCCGACTATCCGTTGCCCGCCGGGCGACTGACCGAATGGGTCCCTCGAGTCGCCGACGAGTCGGCGTGGCGCCAGGACGACCGTGGCATGTCCTTCACACACGAGGATCACGCCGGCCGCGGCAACGACGGCTCCTGGATCGGAACTGTCTTCGAGATCCACCGTCGCTACGACGCCGAGGCCGTTCGACGAACCATCGTTGCCTACATCGATCGCCACGAAGCGTTCCGCACCCGCGTCGAGCGTGACGACACGACGGGCGCGTGGCACCGATACACGACACCGTCCGGGTCGGTGAGCGTCGACGATCGGCAGGACCCGACGGCCAAGTCCGAGTCACAGGTGTTCGATCATCTCGAGTCCTGGTTCAGGGATGTCGTGTCCCCCACGACGTGGCCCCACTTCGTGGCAGCCACCGTCGTTCCCGAACCACACGTGGCAGCCAGCGCCCCGCAGCAGGACAAGTTCCTCATGATCTTCGCCGCGGACCACTCGGTGATGGACGCGTACAGCCAGATCTATGCGATCAACGAACTCGACCGCCTGTATGCCGAGGCACTGGACGGCACGGACCACAACCTTCCGGCGGTCGGCAGCTACGTCGACTTCTCCGCCAGCGAGCGTCTGCTCGGCGAATCGCTGACGGCTCAGCACGATGCAGTGCTGGCGTGGGAGCGATTCCTGGCAGTCGAAGACGGCCGGTTCCCGGCATTCCCATTGCCGTTGTCGGCCGACGTCGCCCCCACCGACCTTGCGACGCGTCAGAGCAGCGTCTCGTCGTGGCTGTTGACCACGGCCCAGGTCGAGAAGTTCAATGCAGCGTGCAAGTCGGCCGGCCACAACATGCAGTCCGGCGTTCTCGCCGCTCTCGCTCTCGTCAGTGCACGGCTGAGCGGCAACGACAAGTTCCGCACGATCATGCCGATGCACACGAGATCCGAAGAGCAGTGGGCTGCGAGCGTCGGCTGGTACGTCGGCATCCTGCCGATGCAGATCGACCTCGCAGACACCAGTACCTTCGCCGAGGCGCTCGAGTGCGCAGCGCGCGCCGGTAAGGAGCACAAGGGCCTCGCCTCGGTTCCGTACTCCCGCGTCGCCTCGCTGCTCACGTCGACGGAGATTCCTCGTTTCGTGGTCTCGTACATCGACCTGCGCTTCCTGCCCGACGCGCACGAGTGGCAGGACCGGAAGGGGCGGGCGCTGCGCAGCGAATGCCACGCCGAGAACGAGGTCTACTTCTGGGTCAACCGCACGTTGCAGGGACTCAACATCTCTGCGCGCTTCCCGAGCGGCGACATCGCAGCCACCAATGTTCACCGGTTCATCACCGAATTCGTCTCGGTACTCATGACGGTCGTCGAGGAGCCGGAGCACGAGCTCGACGCAATGGTCGAGACCGTCGGAGCGGGCCGCGACTAGGAAGTAGGACGCACTCATGATCATCACCGCGATGAGCAACTGGAAGCCCGAACCCGGACTGCTGCTGGAATGGCATCCCACCCCTGCAGCGCTCGACGCGGCGGCGTCGGCTCCGGTTCATCCGGCACCTGCGGCGTTTCTCCAGGAGGACCACCTGCGTGCAGTGGCCGCCGCAGAAGCTCGCGGTGATGTTCACCATGCGTATACCGGTGTCGCCACGGAGATCGACGGCACGCTGGACCGCGACGCATTGTCTCGAGCCTTGACGGCGTACGTGCTGAGACACGAGGGACTGCGGTGCCGGTTCGAGGTCAGGGACGGAGTCGTGACGCGGCACCTGGCGTCGGCCGACGTCGCCTCGTTCGCCCCTTCGGAGGCGGGCACGTTCGCCACCGATGCCGAGTTCCAGACGTATGTACGCGCCCGATTCTCCTCCGAGGCAACGCCTTTCGAGTGGCCTGGCTTCGTCGTCGGCGCGGTCGAACGTGCGAGCGGATTCACGCTGTACTACGGCGCCGACCACGCCTTCACCGACGGCGGTTCGCAAGCTCTGGTCATCAGCGAACTGGCCGACCTGTACGCCCTCGAGATCGGCGAAACGGTGCCGACCCCGGCCGAGGCAGGCAGCCACCTCGACTACGCGATCGAGGAACGCGCGCGCGCCGCGGAGTACGGACCGACGTCGCCCGAAATCCTCGCGTGGAAGAAGATCTTCGAGAAGAACGCGGGCCGGATGCCACGTTTCCCGTTGGATCTCGGCTTGGCCGACGGTGAACGAGGTCCGGTACGCATCGTGGAACGGCACCTGCTCGACGCCGACGCGACCGCCGCGCTCGACCGTGCATGCAAAGCTGCAGGAGCCCGTATCAGCAGCGGGGTATTCGCGGCCGTGGCGATCACCGATCATGAACTCGCAGGAGTCGACGACTATTTCGGAATCACCGTGCTGAGCACCAGGCATCTGGGCGACTACGGCCAGTCGCAGGGATGGTTCGTGAACTTCGCGCCGGTCGCATTCCCCGTCGCAGGCGCGACGACGTTCGCCGACGTCGCAGCACGGGCACACGAGGGTTTCGAGAACGCGAAGAAGATCGCAGCTGCCCCTGTACACGCCGTACTCGGTGCTCTGGCCGCCGACGGCACCCTCGGCAGCGAACTCGCCGTCAGTCCGAACATGCTGTCCTACATCGACTTCCGGTGGTTCCCTGGTGTAGGACGCCCCGCCGACACGCGTGCCGAACACTTCACCGGTGAAGGCACTACCGCGAACGCGTCGATGTGGATCAACCGCGATGCCGATCATTTCTATCTGTGCGCGCAGGTTCCGGACAATGCTGTCGCGGCAGCATCGGTGGAGCGCTACCACTCACATCTGCAGAACGTGTTCGAAACCATTGCACGCGAAGGTGACTACGCGATCACCGAGCGCATAGCGGCCGCGGCGGGGCGCTGAGCCATGCAGGTCACGTCGATCACCGAATACGTCGGCGCTGCAGGTACCTACCTGGAGTGGCCGGTGTCGATCGGTGACGGAGTCCTGTCGGATGTCGCACCGTCGTTCAACCAGTCGTTCCATCTGTCGGCTGCGTTGGAGAACGCCGAGGACACGTCGACGGTCTGGATTGCCGTTGCGTTCGACGTGCCCGGTCGTATCGACGTCGACGCGTTGTCGTGGGCGTTCGCACAGTTCGTCGAGCGACACCCGGCCCTTCGCACGTCGTTCTACGCCGACTCCACCGGCGTCCGACGCCGGATTCACTCCCCCGCCGAGGTGGAGATCGGAAGTCCGGTTCGCACACGGATATTCGACTCGTCGTCGCTGAGCACGCACGTTCGGGTGCGCATGAACGCGCTGTGCCATCCCTCTCGCAGCCCGTCGTACTCGTTCGCCGCGGTCGATCGCCGAGATCGCTCGACCGTGCTGTGCGGATTCGACCACGCGCACGTCGACGCCGTGTCTATGACGGTCGCCGCCGAAGAGATCGCGTCGTTCTACACCGCGAGGCGTACAGGTCGGCAGCAGACGTTGGAGTCGGTCGGCAGTTTCGTCGAGTACTGCCGAACCGAGGCAGACACCCCGGCGGCCGACGTGAGCGATCCGCGCATCGCGTCGTGGGCCGATTTCGTCGCCGGCTGCGGAGGAACGACACCGATGTTCCCGTTCGATCTCGGTGTGCCACAAGGCTCTTCTGCACCACAGGCCACCTCCGTGCATGCCGTGGCGTCGGACGAGGACACCGAACGATTCGAGCATCGGTGCCGCGAACTCGGTGCCGGAATGTTCGCCGGGGTCGCTGCCGCGCTGGCTCAGGCGTCGTCGAACATCGGTGGCCCGACGCAACTGCCACTTCTGTTTCCGCTGCACACGCGTCGGGATCCGCAGTTCTCGCGCGCGGTCGGGTGGTTCACCACCAACGCGCCGATGACCGTCACCGTCGGGGCCGATTTCGACGAGACGGTGACTGCCGCCCACGCGTCGTTCCGCGCGGCTCTTCCGCTTGCAGCGGTACCGATTCCTCGCGTTCTCGAGGCCCTGGGTGAGAACTTCCACCGCAGTCGGCAGGACGTGTTCATGGTGTCCTACATCGACTATCGAGGTGTGCCGGGAGCGGACTGCGCCGAGTCGAACGCCCACCACATCAGCAACGTGACGACGGCGGACGACGCCCAATTCTGGGTCTCGCGCACCCGTGACGGATTGTCGCTTCGTTCTCGATTCCCCGACACTCCCGAAGCACACCGAATCATCGAGAACATCGCCGCGGAGCTCACACGGGTACTGGCCGCACACGTCACCACCTCGGTCGCGGCGTATGAACTCTCACTCGTCGGACCGAGAGCCTAGGATCGACAGGGTCAGTCGGTTCCGATCACTCGAACGTTCCGAGATTCGCAAGTTCCAGGACTTGCACCGTCCTGGACCAGCGAGCTCGATGACTCCTAGGAGCGAAGAAGAAGTGCCCATAGCTGCAGATCCCACCCCGACGTTCGCCGACTATGCGCACCCGGACCGCCTCGTGTCCACTCAGTGGCTCAACGCCCATATCGGCACGCCCGGTCTCAAGGTCGTCGAGTCCGACGAGGATGTCCTTCTCTACGACGTCGGCCACATCCCCGGCGCCGTGAAGATCGACTGGCATGTCGATCTCAACGACCCCGTCACCCGGGACTACATCGATGCAGAACAGTTCGCTGCGCTACTGAGCCGCAAGGGCATCTCGCGCGACGACACGGTCGTCATCTACGGCGACAAGAGCAACTGGTGGGCCGCGTATGCACTGTGGGTGTTCACGTTGTTCGGCCACGAAGACGTACGCCTCCTCGACGGTGGTCGTGACGCATGGCTCGCCGAGAACCGCGAGACCACCCTCGACGTCCCGGAATACCCGGCCACCGACTACCCCGTCGTCGAACGCAACGACGCTCCGATTCGCGCCTTCGCATCGGACGTACTGTCGAGCCTCGGCACCATTCCCCTCGTCGACGTCCGGTCGCCGCAGGAGTACACCGGCGAGCGCACTCACATGCCCGACTACCCCGAAGAGGGCGCGTTGCGCGGCGGTCACATCCCCACCGCGGTGAGCATCCCGTGGGCCAAGGCTGCAGCCGGCGACGGACGCTTCCGCAGTCGCGCAGAACTGGACGACATCTACGCAGACGTCGTCACCCAGGACAAGGTCATCGCGTATTGCCGCATCGGAGAACGGTCGAGCCACACCTGGTTCGTGCTGACGCATCTCCTCGGCCACGAGGCCGTGCGCAACTACGACGGTTCGTGGACCGAATGGGGCAACGCCGTGCGTGTGCCGATCGCTCGTGGCGACGAGCCCGGCGACGCCCCTGCGAAGTCGTGAATCATGGCTGATCTACCCGAGTCGCTGGCCGAGATCGTCGAGGACTTCTCGGCGGTCGACGGCCAGGACAAGCTGCAGCTGCTGCTCGAGTTCAGCAGGGAACTTCCCCCGCTTCCCGAACATCTCGAGCAGGCGGCGATGGAACCCGTTCCGGAGTGCCAGTCGCCGTTGTTCCTGTCGGTCGACGCCGCGGACCGCGAGAGCATCAAGCTCTATTTCAGTGCACCTCCCGAGGCTCCGACCACCCGCGGGTTCGCATCGATCCTGCACCAGGGTCTCGACGGGCACAGCGCACAGACGATTCTCGACATCCCCGACGACTTCTATCTGGCACTCGGACTCGGTGACGCCGTCAGCCCTCTGCGGCTACGCGGCATGTCGGCGATGCTGACCCGGATCAAGCGTCATCTGAAGTAGCACCGCGTCGTCGCCGAGGCGGCCCGGGCTACCCAGCTCGGGCCGTCTTGATCGATACACTCCTCGGTCGGTACACTCGGCGATCGTTTGCATTTGTCTTTACATCGCGAGAGTTGGGTTTCTGCCGAATGGAGTTCACCGAGCTGGCGGACTACGCCATACCTGCGGGCACCATCACCGAGTGGATCCCCAGCGTCGGTCCGCATGCGAGCACGCCCGCACTCGCCGGTTGGCGACCGGACGACCGCCCGACGTCGTACGTCCACGAAGCGCACCTCCGCACCAGCCTCGCAAGCCCCCGCCGCGGCCGGGAGAGTTGGCTCGGTGCCGCATTCGAGATCCAGGGACCGCTTAACAAGCCCGCATTCCGTCGCGCCGTGCTGGCGTGGATCGATCGCCACGAGTCGATGCGGTCACATGCGTCCATCGACGAGGATTCCGGCGTTCTCTCCCGCGTCACGGCGGCGAAGGGTGCCGTCGACATCTGGCAGGTCGAGCAGGAGCCGTGCGCGCACTCCAGCGAGGTCTTCGAGCATTTGCACTACTTGTTCGACGAGTACACGTCGCCACTCGCCTGGCCCGCCTACGCGTTCGTGACGCTGGAACCGTTGCCGTCACAACGCAGCGCCTCGGACGACGACGGCAAGGTCACGGTCTTCTTCGCGGCCGACCACTCGATCATCGACGGGCTGTCGACGGTTCTCGTCGCGCACGAGATCTCTGCGCTCTACATCGAAGCCGCGGGCGGCGCGTCGGCGGCACTGTTCGAGACGGGCAGCTACCTGGACTTCGGCGTGTCCGAGCGGAGAGTGCATGCCGAACTCGAGAACACACACGACGCCGTCGTGACCTGGCGACGCTTTCTCGACGAGGGCGACGGCCAACTGCCCGAGTTCCCGCTGGACCTCGGGGAGCCGAACAGCATCACGAGTGCTCAGGGCGGATTGTCGGCCTGGGTCCTCGACGCCGAGCGTGCGGACGCGTTTTCCGTGGCGTGCCGCAAGACCGGTCACAGTCTGTTCTCGGGCCTGCTCGCCGCCCTCGCGGTAGTCGGGGCGGACTTGTCCGGGAACACCGAGTTTCGGACCGTCACGCCGGTGCATACACGTGACCAACCACAGTGGGCGTCGTCGCTCGGGTGGTTCGTCGGCTTGTGCCCCCTGACGATCGACATCTCCGACGCCGACTCGTTCGGGGCGATAGTCGCGAAAGCAACGGAACAGGTGACGACCACCAAGCCGATCGCCCGCGTACCGCTCGACCGCGTCTTCGGGGCGCTCGGGTCGTCGGCGACCCCGCGATTCGTCGTGTCGTTCATGGACGTGCGCTTCGCGCCGATGGCGGAGCACTGGCACGACTGGAATGCGCGCGCTCTGCGCAGCAAACAGTACGAACACAACGTCTACATCTGGATCAACCGCACCCCTCGGGGCGTCAACATCTCCGCCCGCTACCCCAACACGGAACTGGCGACGGCCAACGTGCACCGATACGTCGGCGCGTTGCGGCGGATACTCGACGAGGTGGTCGATACCGGGACGGTTGCGCTGCCCACCCGGACAGGTCCCATTGCTACCAATCAGTAGCGATCTCCCAGTTTTTTGGGGAGCTTCCCGATAACCACCATCCAGTTTCGGAAGCGCGAGTGTCTGTGCTTACACTCCGAAGAGACGTCTGTAATCGTGTCGTAGTGACTGTTGCTCGAACAACTTGAAACCACAGGAGGCTCAGTGCCCAGCCATGCCAGTGCGCGTATCACCAAGGTGCTCGTCGCGAATCGCGGCGAGATCGCAGTCCGGGTGATCAGGGCTGCAGCAGACGCGGGCCTGACCAGTGTCGCTGTCTACGCAGAACCCGACGCCGA
>NZ_FZOW01000024.1 GCF_900188125.1 Rhodococcoides kyotonense
CGCCCGGTCCCATTCCGAACCCGGAAGCTAAGCCCTCCAGCGCCGATGGTACTGCACCCGACAGGGTGTGGGAGAGTAGGACACCGCCGAACACATTGTGGAAGAAGGGGACCCAGTCACTGGGTCCCCTTTTTTCGTTTCCCACCGTTTTTCTGATTTCATTGTGAAGCGACACGCTCGATCGAAAGGAACCGTTGTGCCGGAAGACAGCAACGACCGCCGCTCCTTCCGCGGGGACGGACCTTCTCGTTCCAACGACCCGCGGGGCCGATCCGGTGGGCGCCCGGGTGGAGAAGGACGCTCCGGCAACCCTCGTCGTTCGGACAATCCTCGTCGTTCCGACAGCGCAGGCCGCCCCGATCGTCGGGGAGACGGTCCGCCCCGTCGTCACGGTGGCGAAGGCGGGTTCGCAGACGATCGCCGTGGGGCACGTGGCCAGGCAGACCGCCGCCCGCCTCGTCCTGACGAGCCCGATCTGCCAGACGAGGTGGAGCCCGGTCAGCTCGAACCCGCGGTTCGTCGCGATCTATTGAGCCTGGACAAGACCAATGCAGCTTCCGTCGCACGTCACCTGGTGATGGCCAGTCGCCTGGTCGACGACGATCCGCAACTCGCACTGCAGCATGCGCGCGCCGCACGTCAGCGCGCTGGGCGCATCGCCGTCGTGCGTGAGACCGCCGGCATCACCGCGTACCACGCGGGCGAATGGGCCGAGGCGCTGTCGGAGCTGCGCGCCGCTCGCCGCATGGCAGGCGGGCCGGGTCATCTCGCTGTCATGGCCGATTGTGAGCGCGGCCTGGGTAGACCGGAACGTGCCATCGAGCTCGGTCGAAGCGACGAAGCGCGCGCGCTGACGGGTGACGACGCGTCGGAACTTCGCATCGTCGTTGCCGGCGCTCGCATGGACCTGAGCCAATACGACCAAGCCGTCGTGACACTTCAGACTCCGGATCTCGATGCTTCGCGGTCCGGTACCGCAGCGGCCCGACTGTTCTACGTCTATGCCGACGCGTTGGTGGCAGCCGGCCGAGTCGAAGAGGGTGTCAAGTGGTTCCTCAATGCTGCTGCAGCCGACGTCGACGGTGAAACCGACGCGGAAGAGCGCGTCGAAGAACTGTCCGGTGACGGGAAGTGACGACACTCCGGTCTGCATACGACGTACTTCTGCTCGATCTGGACGGCACCGTCTACCAGGGTGAAGATCCCATCGTCGGCGCCGTCGAGGCCTTGAAGGGTGGCAGCGAGAAGCAATACTTCGTCACGAACAACGCGAGCCGCTCACCCGAACACGTGGCGGCGCACCTTCGTCGTCTCGGCTTCGACACGTCCGAAGAGTTCGTCGTCACGAGCGCGCAGGTCGCAGCGCGCATGCTGGCAGAGAAACTGACTCCTGGTGCGTCCGTCGTCGTCGTCGGAACCGAAGCTCTGGTGGACGAGATCTCGAACGTCGGTTTGACTCCGGTGCGTTCGGCCGAGGGATCACCTGCGGCGGTGGTCCAGGGGCACAACGTCGACACCGGATGGAAGGCACTCGCGGAGGCGGCGTTCGCCATCAGGGCGGGTGCCATCTGGGTCGCCACGAACATCGATGCGACGTTGCCCGTCGAGCGTGGTCTTGCCCCGGGTAACGGTTCGATGGTTGCTGCTGTTCGCCATGCGACCGGTGCTGAACCCGATGTCGCGGGCAAACCTGCAGCTCCGATCATGCGAGACGCGATCAGGCTCAGTTCCGCGTCGGCGCCGCTGGTCGTCGGCGACCGTCTCGATACCGACATCGCCGGTGCGAACACGACCGGAATCCCGTCGTTGCTGGTGCTGTCCGGCGTCAGTAGTGCAGTCGATGCGCTGCGTGCGATCGAGTCCGAGCGTCCGACGCATATCGGTTTCGACCTCGATGTGCTCAACCAACCTGCGGACGTGTCGTCGGTCGGTGCCAAGCCGGGCTGGTCGGCGACCGTCGGTGCCGGCGTTCTGACCGTTGCTCATGACGGTTCCACCCCGGTGGTGGCGCTCGATGGACTGCTGACTGCTGCCTCCGTGGGTTGGGCGTCGACCGGCTGGGAGACGATCGAGGTCGTCGGGTCCGGCGTCGACGAGCTGCGCGACCTTCTGGAAGCTCGATAGTTCTCCGCGCGGCACGGTACTGCGCTGGGACATCTGTCGGTTCCATCCGATAGCGTTGTCGGCGATGAGCACGCCCATTCCACTCCCAGGCCAGCATCGTCCGCACGATGTCGGTACGCCCATGGTCGAACCGTCTGCCGTCTCGGCAGAGGTCGACCGACTGTTGGATCGGCTGCCCGGTCGTGATGCACCGCCGATGGACGTGAAGGTTCAGGCACAGATTCTCGAACGTGCTCATGACGTGCTGGTGCAGGCGCTGTCGTCCGTGGACAAGAGCTGACGTGGCACGACGCGCACGCGTCGACGCCGAACTCGTACGTCGAGGTCTGGCTCGCTCACGCGAACATGCCGTGGAGTTGATCGACGCAGGCCGGGTGAAGATCGCGGGCACTGTCGCCACCAAACCAGCGACTGCCGTCGAAGCAGGTACTCCGTTGGTCGTGACCGCAGAGGACAACGAGGTCAACTGGGCGTCCCGTGGCGCGCACAAGTTGCTCGGGGCTCTCGACGTCTTCGAGCGCGGGGGCTTCGCCGTGTCCGGTAGGCGCTGCCTCGACGCGGGTGCGTCGACCGGTGGTTTCACCGATGTGTTGTTGAGCAAAGGGGCGGGCGAGGTAGTCGCGGTCGACGTCGGATACGGCCAGCTCGTGTGGCGTCTCCAGTCCGACGACCGGGTGCACGTCATCGACCGTACGAATGTGCGGTCCATCGACTCCGAGGTCATCGGTGGACCTGTCGAGGTCGTCGTCGCCGATCTGTCGTTCATCTCGCTGAAGCTGGTGCTCCCGGCGTTCGTCGCGTGCGTTGCTCCCGGCGCCGATCTGGCGTTGATGGTCAAGCCACAGTTCGAGGTCGGAAAGGACCGCGTCGGATCCGGCGGAGTGGTGCGCGATCCTGCATTGAGGGCCGAATCGGTGATCGAGGTCGCCGACTCTGCACGAGGACTTGGTTTGTCCCTGCGAGACGTGACGGCAAGTCCACTTCCCGGGCCCTCGGGCAACGTCGAGTACTTTTTGTGGCTACGATCGCAGTCTGTCGAGCAGGAGGACGAAACCGTGCGCGACAGTGTCGCCCTGGTGCAGCGTGCCGTCGAGGAGGGCCCACAGTGACAACCGCGGTGCGAGAGATTCTGCTCGTCGCTCATCCCGGCCGCCCCGACATCACCGATACGGTTCGGCGGGTCGGAAAAGTGCTGTCCCAGTCGGGAATCCGCCTACGAGTACTGGTCGACGAGGTGGACTCGTCACGCATCGAGGCCTCCGGCCGTCATGATGCGGATGATTCCCTCACATCCGAGCTCGAACTCAGAATCGTCGAGTTCGCGCCCGAGGCGGCCGTCGGATGTGAGCTCGTCCTCGTACTCGGAGGCGACGGCACCTTCCTGCGTGCCGCCGAGTTGGCCAAGGGCGCTGACATTCCGGTCCTGGGGATCAATCTCGGCCGCATCGGATTCCTGGCCGAGGCCGAGGCAGAGCACCTCGAAGATGCTCTGGCACGCGTCGTGAGCGGCGATTACCGGGTCGAAGCTCGCATGACCCTCGATATCGTCGTGCGCGTCGGTGAACGCGTCGTCGACCGTGGGTGGGCGTTGAACGAGGCGAGCATCGAGAACGGCTCACGTCTGGGTGTTCTCGAAGTGGTTCTCGAGGTCGACGATCGCCCGGTGTCGGCATTCGGTTGCGACGGGGTCCTGATTTCGACGCCGACCGGGTCGACGGCGTATGCGTTCTCGGCCGGTGGACCGGTGGTCTGGCCCGAACTCGAAGCGATCCTGGTCATTCCGAGCAATGCGCATGCGCTGTTCGCGCGGCCCCTGGTCACCAGTCCGGAGTCGATCATCGCCGTCGAGACGGTGGCAGGAAGCCATGACGGAGTGGTGTTCTGCGACGGTCGTCGAACATTGCAGTTGCCGGCCGGTGGCCGCGTCGAGGTGGTTCGAGGAGCTGCGCCCATCAAGTGGGTTCGGCTCGACTCGTCACCGTTCGCCGACCGTATGGTCACCAAATTCGAATTGCCCATCACAGGATGGCGGGGGAGAGCGAGGTAATCATGCTCGAAGAGATTCGAATCGACAGCCTCGGTGTCATTTCTTCGGCAAGCGCCCAGTTCCACGAAGGCCTCACTGTTCTGACCGGTGAGACCGGCGCGGGCAAGACGATGGTCGTCACAAGTCTGCATCTGCTCTCCGGGGCGCGGGCCGACGCAGGTCGTGTACGGCTCGGTGCCGACCGTGCCGTCGTCGAGGGTCGATTCAGTACGGAAACCGCGTCGGCGCAAGTCACCGACGAGGTCGAGCAGGTTCTGGAATCGGCAGGCGCGCAACGAGACGAGGACGACTCGATCATCGCTGTGCGTACCGTCAACGCTGATGGTCGCTCGCGCGCTCATCTCGGGGGACGCAGTGTGCCGGCTTCGGTGCTGTCGGGTTTCACCGACTCGCTGCTCACCGTGCACGGTCAGAACGATCAGCTTCGGCTTCTGCGAGCAGATCGACAACTGGACGCGTTGGACCGATTCGCGGGCGAGTCCGTATCGGGTCCGTTGAAGAAGTATCGCGCGGCCCGTGCCGAGTGGCTCGCTGCGCGGACCGAGTTGATCGACCGAACCGAGCGTAGCCGCGAACTTGCGCAGGAAGCCGACCGTCTGCAATTCGGACTGCAGGAGATCGACGCTGTGGCACCCGAAGCAGGTGAGGACGTCACCGTCGCAAACGATGTACGACGCCTCGGCGACCTCGATTCCCTGCGCGAATCCGCCGAGTACGCCAGTGGGGCGTTGTCCGGAGACGATGCGGGAGAAGGCCTGTCCGTTCTCCATCTGCTCGGTGAAGCGCGTAGCCGTCTCGATGCAGCGGACGACGCAGTTCTGACCGAACTCGTGCCACGGTTGAACGAGGCGCTGGCTGTCGTCACCGACGTCGGGGCCGACATCACGTCGTACCTCGCTGATCTGCCGTCGGATCCCAGCGCGTTGGAAACGCTGTTGAACCGTCAGGCCGAGTTGAAAGGCCTGACTCGGAAGTACGCGGCGGACGTCGACGGCGTCATCGCGTGGGCAGAGGATGCGCGCGAGCGTCTGGGCAAGATCGACGTGTCCGCGGATGCGCTCGCCGAGCTCTCTGCCCGTGTCGACTCGACCGCCGTCGAAGTTGCTTCTGCTGCAAGCAAACTGACGGCCGCCCGTGCCAAGGCTGCCGCGAAACTCGCGAAGGCGGTCAGTACCGAACTGGCCGGTCTCGCGATGGGCAAGGCAAAGCTCCAACTGGATCTGCGGACCATGGCCGCAGGACCGAACGACAGTGCGCCGTTGATCGTCGACGGCAAGGAATTGCACGCAGGGCAGAGCGGCGTCGACGAGGTCGAGTTCAAGTTGTCCGCTCATGACGGTGCGCAGGCCTTGCCGATCAGCAAGAGTGCGTCGGGCGGTGAATTGTCCCGCGTGATGTTGGCACTCGAGGTGGTCCTCGCAGGGTCGGACAAGGGCGCAACGATGGTGTTCGACGAGGTCGACGCAGGCGTCGGTGGTCGAGCCGCCGTCGAGGTCGGTCGTCGTCTGGGTCGTCTGGCGCGGACGCACCAGGTCATCGTCGTCACCCACCTTCCGCAGGTAGCGGCGTTCGCGGACACGCATCTCGTCGTGAACAAGGCCGATGGAAAGAGGGGTGCGGCGAACAGCGGTGTGAAGTCGTTGTCGGCGTCGGAGCGCGTCGTCGAACTCGCTCGTATGTTGGCGGGATTGGACGATACGGAGACCGGGCGCGCGCATGCCGAGGAGCTGTTGGCTACGGCGAGGGCCGACCGGGAGAACTGATTTGCAGCTTGGTACTCGTGTGACCAGTGTGGTAATTGTTTCGGCGCGCCTCCACCGTGGTGCGTGACGTCGGCGTCATCATGGGAGCCATGAAGATGCCCGCTCTGTTATCACGAAGTCAGGATTCGCTACCCGGAATCAGTGGTATCGCCCGGGTCGATCGCAACACCGCCAAGCTGCTCAAACGGGTAGGCCCAGGGGACATCGTCGTGCTCGACGAGTTGGACCTCGACCGGCTGACCGCGGATGCGCTCGTCGCGGCGGGCGTCCTTGCGGTCGTCAACGCGTCGCCGTCCATCTCCGGTCGTTACCCGAACCTCGGCCCGGAGGTGATCGTCGCCAACGGCATCACGTTGATCGACTCCGCAGGTACCGAGGTCTTCAAGAAGATCAAGGACGGCACCAAGATCCGCCTGAACGAAGGCGGTGTCTACAACGGTGATCGCAGGCTCGCGAAGGGCGAGGAGCAGAGCGAAGCCGAAATCTCGGACCGGATGATCGAGGCCAAGACCGGCCTCGTCGATCACCTGGAAGCGTTCTCGGGCAACACCATCGAATTCATCCGGACCGAGAGTCCGTTGCTGATCGACGGTGTCGGGGTACCCGACATCGACATCGTGCTGCAGGATCGCCACGTCGTCGTAGTCGCCGACGGCCCGGGACATGCCGACGACCTCAAGGCGCTCAAGCCGTTCATCAAGGAGTATGCGCCGATCATCATCGGCGTCGGCGCGGGTGCCGACACGGCGATGAAGGCCGGCTACCGACCCGATCTCATCGTCGGCGATCCCGAGGAGATCACGGCTCAGACGTTGAAGTGCGGTGCGGAGGTCGTGCTCCCGGCCGATTCCGACGGCCATGCCAACGGTCTGGAACGCATTCAGGATCTCGGGATCGGAGCCATGACGTTCCCGGCCAGCGGTGCGCCCGCTGATCTCGCCCTGCTGCTCGCCGACCACCACGGTGCGTCGCTCATCGTCACCGTCGGTAGCCCGGCAAGCCTCGACGAGTTCTTCGACCGCGGCCGCCGCAACACCAACCCGGCAGCATTCATGACACGTCTCAAGGTCGGTGCCAAGCTCGTCGACGCGAAAGCTGTTGCGACGCTGTACCGGAGCCGTGTGTCCGGCGGCGCGGTGGCACTGGTCGTGCTCGCTGCGCTCGTCGCGATCATCGTCGCGCTGATGGTGTCGAACATGGGCACCGAGGTCGTCGACTGGGCCGTCGATCTGTGGAATCGCTTCGCGCTCTGGGTTCAGGGGCTGCTCGCGTGATTTCGATGCGTCAACATGCCATTTCGATCGCAGCGATCTTCATCGCTCTCGCGATCGGCGTGGTCCTCGGTTCCGGACTGTTGTCGAGTGGCCTCGTGTCGGGCCTTCGCGACGACAAATCCGGACTCGAAAACGAAGTCGACACACTGCAGAGCACCAACAATCAGTTGGGTGAACAACTCAACTCGGCCGACGGTTTCGACGCCGCCGTGTCGGGCCGGGTGGTTCGCGATGCTCTGGCGGAGAGAAGCGTCGTCGTCATCACGACGCCCGACGCCGATCCCAGTGACGTCGACGGCGTGACACGGTCTGTACAGGCGGCCGGCGCAGCAGTCACCGGCCGCGTGTCGCTGACGGATTCGTTCGTGTCGGCAGCAAGTGGCGACGACCTGCGTACTCGGCTGACCAACGTCGTGCCCGCCGGGACACAGCTGCGCACCGGCGCCGTCGATCAGGGCAGCATGGCAGGCGACCTCCTGGGTTCGGTGTTGTTGCTCGATGCGCAGACGGCGGAACCACAGTCGACCCCCGAAGAACTGTCGCTTGCGCTCGAGACGCTGCGCAGCGGGGGCTTCATCGCGTACGACAACGGTGCCGTGGCTCCGGCTCAGCTGGCCGTCGTCGTCACCGGTGGCAACGCGGCATCCGACGACGGGAATCGCGGGGCCATCGTCGCCCGCTTCGCCGGTGGACTCGACGGCAGGGGAGCAGGAACGGTTCTGGCGGGCCGCACCGGAGCTGCCGAAGGAAACGGTCCCGTAGCCGTCGTCCGCGCGGACGCAGCGCTGTCGTCCGGCGTCAGCACCATCGACAACGTCGACCGCGAGGCAGGCCGCATCACCACGACGCTTGCGTTGCAGGAACAGTTGGACGGTGCAGCCGGCCGGTACGGCACGGGCCCGAACTCGACGGCCATCACCGTCGGGGCACCAGCACGGTGATTCTCGCCGCTTCCGAGCGCGCGTCGTTCGCGATATGGGCCCGACTGGTGTTACCGTGAAGACCCGTGGGTAGCAGGCCCATTATGGACGCAATACCTCTCTTGCCAGCTCTCTGGCAGGAGCAAGCCCTGCAGATTGGTCACGGGAGCATCATTGTCACGCCTTCAGTCGCGATCTGACACCAAGCACATCTTCGTCAGTGGGGGCGTCGCGTCCTCGCTCGGTAAGGGCCTTACGGCATCGAGCCTCGGGCAGCTTCTGACAGCACGCGGACTGCGCGTCACCATGCAGAAGCTCGATCCCTATCTGAACGTGGATCCGGGCACCATGAATCCGTTCCAGCACGGTGAAGTGTTCGTCACCGAAGACGGCGCCGAAACCGACCTCGATGTCGGCCACTACGAGCGCTTCCTCGATCGTGACCTCTCCGGGTTCGCGAACGTGACCACCGGCCAGGTGTACTCGGCAGTCATCGCCAAGGAACGCCGCGGTGAGTACCTCGGTGACACGGTGCAGGTCATTCCGCACATCACCGACGAGATCAAGAGTCGCATTCTCGCGATGAACGGCCCGGATCTCCAGGGACATCAGCCCGACGTCGTCATCACCGAGATCGGCGGCACCGTCGGCGACATCGAGTCGCAGCCGTTTCTCGAAGCCGCCCGTCAGGTGCGCCACGACGTCGGACGTGAGAACGTCTTCTTCCTGCACGTCTCGCTCGTTCCGTTCCTCGCGCCGTCGGGCGAACTGAAGACGAAGCCGACGCAGCACTCCGTCGCAGCATTGCGCAGCATCGGTATCCAGCCCGACGCACTCATCCTGCGCTGCGACCGCGAGGTCACCCCGGGACTCAAGAACAAGATCGCGCTGATGTGCGACGTCGACGTCGACGGCTGCATCTCGACGCCCGACGCACCGTCGATCTACGACATCCCGAAGGTCCTGCACAAGGAAGGCCTCGACGCCTACGTCGTGCGCAAGCTCGGTCTGCCCTTTCGCGACGTCGACTGGACGGTGTGGGGCGGTCTGCTCGAGCGCGTCCACGAGCCCCGCGAGACCGTCCGCGTCGGACTCGTCGGCAAGTACGTCGATCTTCCCGACGCGTACCTGTCCGTCACCGAAGCTCTGCGTGCCGGCGGTTTCGCGCATCGCGCCAAGGTCGAGATCAAGTGGGTGCCCTCGGACGAGTGCCAGACCCCTGCGGGCGCGCAGGCAGCGCTCGGTGACGTCGACGCCGTGCTCGTGCCCGGTGGGTTCGGTATTCGGGGCATCGAAGGCAAGCTCGGAGCCATCGAATACGCGCGTACGCGCAAGGTACCGCTGCTCGGACTGTGCCTCGGCCTGCAGTGCATGGTCATCGAAGCTGCCCGTTCGGTCGGTTTGGACGACGCCAACTCCGCCGAGTTCGAGTCCGACACCAAGTACCCGGTGATCTCGACCATGGCGGATCAGGAAGACGTCGTCGCCGGTGAAGCCGACCTCGGTGGCACCATGCGTCTCGGTGCGTACCCCGCGAAGCTGATCAAGGGTTCCGTCGTCGCCGGAGCATACGGTTCGACGGACGTCTCCGAGCGTCACCGTCACCGTTTCGAGGTCAACAACACCTACCGTGACCGAATCTCGAAGAGCGGTCTGGTGTTCAGCGGAACCTCACCGGACGGCCATCTCGTCGAGTTCGTCGAGCTTCCCGCGTCGAAGCACCCGTTCTTCGTCGGCACACAGGCCCACCCGGAGCTCAAGAGTCGTCCGACGCGCCCGCACCCGCTGTTCGCAGCGTTGATCGATGCGGCGCTGAAGTACAAAGCGGCAGAACGGCTTCCGGTCGACGTCCACGGCGACGACGCTGCAGCGAAGGATTCGGAGTTCCCGGTGTCGGGAGCAACCGCCGAGAGCATCGGATGACGTCGTCGGGTCAGGGTGCACGGTTCGAATTCGAGACCGTCGCGTCCGACACCGTCTACGAAGGCGCGATCCTGGCCCTGCGACTCGACAAGGTGAAGATGCCGGGCGGGCGCGAGGCCGAGCGCGAGGTCGTCGAGCATCACGGTGCTGTCGCGATCGTGGCGCTCGACGATCAAGACAGAATCGCGATGATCGAGCAGTACCGCCATCCGATCGGGCGTCGCCTGTGGGAGCTGCCCGCCGGGCTGCTCGACGAGCTGGACGAGCCACCCGTCGAGGCAGCCAAGCGAGAACTCGCCGAGGAGACCGGCTTGGCAGCAGCGCGCTGGTCTGTTCTCGTCGACGTCATGGCGTCTCCGGGCTTCACCGACGAGTGCGTCCGCATCTTCCTCGCGGAAGGTCTCACGGAGGTCGAGCGTCCGGAAGCGCGCGACGAGGAAGCCGACATCGAGTTGTCGTACGTCCCAGTGGACGAGGCAGTGGCTCGAGCGTTGTCCGGCGAGATCGTCAATGCGTCCGCTGTGTCCGGGGTTCTCGCGTTGGTGGCGTCCCGAGCCGCATCGACGAGCTTGCGCCCTGCCGACGCTCCGTGGCCGGATCTGCCGACTACCTTCGAGCGTCGGAAGAAGTCCGACGGGTAGACGGCATGCTGGGTGACCAGATGTCGACGTATCTCGACCACCTGGAGGTCGAGAGGGGCGCTGCCCGGAACACGTTGTCCTCGTACCGTCGTGATCTGCGCCGGTACGAGGCGTTTCTCGCCGACCACGCGATCGACGACCTGGCCGAGGTGGCCGAATCGGACGTCGCCGATTTCGTCGTCGATCTGCGCCGCGGCAGCGACGAGTTCCCTGCTCTCGCAGCGAGTTCGGCCGCCAGAACGCTGATCGCAGTCCGCGGTCTTCACCGATTCGCCGCGGCCGAGGGGCTCGTGTCGAGCGACGTCGCGAGCGCCGTCAAACCACCGACCCCGAGTCGACGACTGCCGAAGTCGCTTCCGCTCGAGCAGGTGGTCGCGATTCTGGACTCCGCGTCCACCGAGGGGGCCGATGCGCCACGCGGCTTGCGGGACAAGGCGATTCTGGAACTTCTGTACTCCACGGGGGCTCGCATCTCCGAGGCTGTCGGGCTCGACGTCGACGACATCGACACGGAGACACGGTCGGTGTTGCTGCACGGCAAGGGAGACAAGCAGCGGCTCGTTCCGGTCGGCAGGCCTGCGATCGAGGCGATCGACGCGTATCTCGTGCGCGGCAGACCTGGATTGGTCAAACGGTCGACGCCTGCGCTGTTCTTGAATGCTCGCGGTGGCCGGTTGTCGAGGCAGAGCGCCTGGCAGGTGCTGCACTCGGCCGCCGAACGCGCGGGCATCACGACGCCGGTCTCACCACACACACTGCGGCACTCGTTCGCGACCCATCTGCTCGACGGGGGCGCCGACGTCCGCGTCGTACAAGAGCTGTTGGGGCATGCGTCGGTGACGACGACACAGATCTACACACTCGTGACCGTCAACACCTTGCGCGAGGTGTGGGCGGAAGCGCACCCACGCGCTCGATGACTGCTCAGGCGGGTTTTGCGCGTGTCCCGCGATGTAGCGCACGGGCAACACGGTAGCGTTTACCCGACGGTCGCCTTGCGGCCGAACGGGCCGAGGTCAACGGACAGGGGAGCGTAGGAGAAGTGTCGACACCGCAGCCGCCAGCGGCGGAGTCAGCCTCAGGATCGACCCTGGGTGACTCGACGCCGGTGAGTCCGCCGTCGACCGATGTTCCCACCGAAGTCCGACCGGACGGGTTGCCCGCAGTTCACCCGCCCAACGACGGCGCGTTGTTCCATACGCGTCAACCCGAGACAAGCCGTGAGACGAGAGAGACCATTCCTGCGGCCAACGAGCTAGGACCCACGGGTCGTAAGACCCGCGAAGTTCCCGAACCGACCCCGCTGCCCAGTCATGGGCCGGCGAAGATCATCGCGATGTGCAACCAGAAGGGGGGCGTCGGCAAGACGACGTCGACCATCAATCTCGGTGCATCCCTCGCCGCCTTCGGACGGCGTGTCCTGCTGGTCGACTTGGACCCGCAGGGCGCTCTTTCCGCGGGCTTGGGCGTCGCGCATCACGAGTTGGATCTGACGGTCTACAACCTTCTCGTCGAACCGAAGGTCTCGGCCGACGACGTGTTGATGCGCACGCGCGTCGAGAATCTCGATCTGCTTCCCAGCAACATCGACCTGTCGGCCGCCGAGATCCAGTTGGTCACCGAAGTCGGACGCGAGCAGACTCTGGGACGGGTGCTGCATCCGGTCCTCGATCGGTACGATTACGTGCTCATCGATTGCCAGCCGTCGCTCGGTCTGCTGACGGTCAACGCGTTGACCTGCGCCGACGAGGTCATCATTCCGATGGAATGCGAGTACTTCAGCCTCCGCGGCCTGGCGCTTCTCAACGACACCGTCGAAAAGGTCCGTGATCGTCTCAATCCGCGACTGAAGCTGGCGGGCATCGTCGTGACGATGTTCGACGCCCGTACGCTGCACTCGCGTGAGGTCATGACGCGAGTCGTCGAGGTGTTCGGCGACGTGGTCTACGACACCGTCATCACGCGGACGGTGAGGTTCCCCGAGACGTCCGTCGCCGGTGAGCCCATCACCACGTGGGCGCCGAAATCCTCTGGGGCACTGGCCTACAAGGCGTTGGCCCGAGAGGTCATCTATCGGTCCGGCCCGTGAGTGCTCCCGCAACCACCGATGCGCCGATCGAGGTTCCGGACAACGAGGATCCGTCGAGGTTCCGCGTACGGTTGCTCAATTTCGAAGGCCCGTTCGATCTCCTGTTGACGTTGATCAGCCAGCATCGCCTCGACGTCACCGAGGTAGCGCTGCACACCGTCACCGACGACTTCATCTCGTTCACCAAGAGCCTCGGGCACGAGGTCGGTCTCGACCAGACGACCGAGTTCCTCGTCGTCGCAGCGACATTGCTGGATTTGAAGGCAGCCCGGCTACTGCCGTCGGGAGACGTAGAGGATGCCGAGGATCTGGCGTTGCTCGAGGTCCGAGACCTGCTGTTCGCGCGCCTGTTGCAGTACCGCGCATACAAGCAGGTGGCCCAACTCTTCGGTGAGCTCGAGGCCGCAGCGCTGCGTAGGTACCCGAGGTCGGTGTCCGTCGAAGATCGCTACACGGACTTGATCCCCGAGGTGCTACTCGGCGTCGATCCCGCCCGTTTCGCGGACATCGCTGCCGCGGCGTTTCGTCCGAAGCCGGTGCCCAAGGTCGGACTCGATCACATCCACCAGCATTCGGTGTCGGTTCCCGAGCAGGCGAAGTGGATCATGGCGAAACTCGAAAGCAACGGCAAAGGAACGTGGACGCCGTTCTCCGAGCTCACCGAGGGATGCGAGCACACCGTCGAGATCGTCGCTCGTTTCCTCGCCCTGCTCGAGCTGTTCCGTGAACAGGTGTTGGCGTTCGACCAGCCGGAGCCGCTGGGGGATCTGATGGTGAGTTGGACCGGTAACGCCGAGCCAGACCAGGTACTCGTGTCGGCGGTGGATTATGGATGAGGACTCTGTGCAGCTCGACGAGGTAGCCGAGGACGAATCGGAACTCGACGACGCCACGCTCGAAGCTGCTCTGGAGGCGGTGTTGCTCGTCGTCGACTCGCCTGCATCGAACGATCAGCTCGCGTCGGCGGTCGGCAGCGACGTTTCTCGGGTCGAGCCGACGCTGCAGCGAATGTCGGCTGGGTTCACCGAACGAGGCAGTGGAATCGACCTTCGCTACGCGGGCGACGGATGGCGTTTCTACACCCGAACCGCGTATGCCCCGTACGTCGAGCGGCTGCTTCTCGACGGGGCTCGGTCGAAGCTCACACGTGCGGCATTGGAGACTCTGGCCGTTATCGCATATCGTCAACCGTTGACCCGCGCGCGGGTCAGCGCTGTGCGCGGCGTCAACGTCGACGGCGTGATGCGCACATTGCTCGCTCGCGGGCTGATTTCGGAAGCCGGAGTGGATCCGGAATCGAATGCGACGATGTACTCCACCACCGAGTTGTTCCTGGAGCGACTCGGCCTGGCATCCCTGACGGATCTACCGCCCTTGGCGCCGTTGCTGCCGGGTGTCGATCTGATCGACGAGATCAGTGACAGCATGGACACGGACCCGAGAGTGACCCGCTCCACCAAGAACCGCGGATCGAAACCCGATCCGGTAGCCGAGCTCGACTCGGACGACTGAATAGGTACAAAAGTGAACAAGCCCGCTCGCCGTGATGGCACACCGGACAGGAACAAGAAACAGGCTCCCAACAGGAAGCCGACGAGAAGTAGGTCGGAGGAGCCCCGCGAGGGACGCCGATCCAGCGACGCGCCTCGCGGCGCGCGAGCGGACAGCCCACGTGGAGGTCGTCGCGCAGCATCCCCGAGAAGGGGCGCAGACCAGCGCACACCCTTCGACGACAGGCCCGTCGAGAGCGGAATCAACGACCGCAGCAACGACGCAGTGCCCCGCAAGAAGCCGTCGCGGCCCAAGCCCCCGAAGCCGCAGAAGAAGCAGCCGCAGACCACCACCATCAGCAACGCCAAGCCGGCGAAGCACCAGTACGCCGACTCCGACACCAAGCGTCGGCACGTGCCGCGCGGCGAGGGTGTCCGGTTGCAGAAGGTGCTTGCACAGGCAGGCGTCGCATCGCGGCGTGCAGCCGAGGAGCTGATCGCCGACGGCCGCGTCGAGGTCGACGGACGGATCGTCACCGAGCAAGGCATCCGCATCGATCCGGATGTCGCGGTCGTGCGCGTCGACGGCACTCGCGTCGTCGTCAAGGAAGAACTCGTCCATCTGGCGATGAACAAGCCACGTGGTTGGCAATGCACCATGTCCGACGACCTCGGCCGACCGTGCGTCGGCGACATCGTCTCCGAGCGCGTCCAGGCGGGTCAGCGACTGTTCCACGTCGGACGACTCGACGCCGACACCGAAGGACTGTTGCTCTTCACCAACGACGGCGATCTGGCGCACCGCCTGATGCACCCGTCGTACGAGGTCTCGAAGACCTACCTGGCGACACTGTTCGGCGCGATCCCGCGTGACCTGGGCAAGAAGCTGCGCGACGGCGTCACGCTCGACGACGGCCCGGTCAAGGTCGACGGTTTCGCACTGCTCGACATCTCGAACGGTCTGTCGCTCGTGCGCGTCACGCTGCACGAAGGTCGCAAGCACATCGTTCGACGTCTGTTCGATCACGTCGGATTCCCGGTCGGGCGTCTCGTGCGTACCGATGTCGGCAACATTGCACTCGGCGACCAGCGACCGGGCACTCTGCGTGTTCTCGGACGCGGCGAGATCGGCAAGCTGTACGAGTCGGTCGGTCTCTGATGGCGGACCTTGTCATTGCCATGGACGGGCCGTCGGGAACCGGGAAGTCGACGGTGTCGCGCAAGCTCGCGACCGCGCTCGACGCCCGGTACCTCGATACCGGAGCCATGTATCGCGTCGCGACCGTGTGGGTGCTGCGTGCGGGAATCGATCCGACCGACGCGGACAAGGTCGCCGACGTCGTCGCGACCCTGCCGTTGGATATCGGTACCGATCCGGCAGCGGAAGCAGTCACGATGAGCGGTGAGGACGTGTCGGCCGAGATCCGTGGTGACGCTGTCACCAAGGCTGTCTCGGCTGTGTCCGCAGTCCCACGTGTTCGCGAGTTGCTCGTGCAGATGCAGCGGGACATCGCAGCGTCGTTTCCACGCATCGTCGTCGAGGGTCGCGATATCGGCACCGTTGTTCTGCAGGACGCCGACGTCAAGGTCTTCCTGACCGCGTCACCCGAAGCACGGGCGGATCGACGCAACAAACAGAACATTTCACAAGGACGCGGCGACGACTACGAGGCAGTTCTCGCCGACGTCCAACGCCGCGATCACGCGGACTCCACACGCGCCGTATCTCCGTTGCGGCCGGCGGACGATTCCGTGATCGTGGACACGAGCGATCTGGGCATGGACGGCGTCATTGCCGCGTTGTTGCAGGTTGTCAGCGACAGAACTGGAGCAGTGCAGTGACCGACGATTTCTACGCCGCCGAGACGGTCGGCGACGGCACCTGGAGTGACGAGGGGGAGTGGGACCTCGTCGACTTCGTCGACGGTGAAGATGCAGGCGAGGACGTAGCGGTCCCGACGCTCGCCGTCGTCGGACGTCCCAACGTGGGCAAGTCCACTCTCGTGAACCGCATCATCGGGCGTCGTGAAGCAGTGGTCGAGGACATTCCCGGTGTCACCCGCGACCGAGTCTCGTACGAGGCCAACTGGGCCGGGCGGCGATTCCTGGTGCAGGACACGGGCGGTTGGGAACCCGACGCCAAAGGTCTGCAGCAATCCGTTGCACGCCAAGCAGAATTGGCGATGCGCACCGCGGATGCGATTCTGCTCGTCGTCGATGCACGCGTCGGCGCAACCACCACGGACGAGGCAGTCGCACGAGTGCTTCGGCGTTCGAAGACGCCAGTGTTGTTGGTAGCCAACAAAGTCGACGACGGTCGTACCGAGTCCGAGGTCGCATCGTTGTGGTCTCTCGGTCTCGGGGAGCCGAATTCGGTGTCCGCGACGCACGGCCGAGGTACCGGTGATCTGCTCGATCGCGTTCTCGACGCTCTGCCGGAGACTCCTCGCGAGGGGATTCCCGGTGGCGGGCCACGTCGAGTTGCGTTGGTGGGCAAGCCGAATGTCGGCAAGTCGTCGCTCATCAACAAGCTGTCGGGCGACGAGCGATCGGTCGTTCACGATGTAGCAGGCACAACCGTCGACCCAGTCGACTCGCTCGTCCAGTTGGGCGGCAAGACATGGCGATTCGTCGACACCGCCGGGTTGCGTAAGAAAGTGTCGCACGCCAGCGGCGCCGAGTTCTACGCGTCGCTGCGGACCAAGTCGGCCATCGAGGCCGCCGAGGTCGCGATCCTGCTGATCGACGCGTCGGAAGTGATTTCCGAGCAAGATCTCCGGGTTCTCAGCATGGTCGCCGACGCCGGCCGTGCTCTTGTCGTCGCCTTCAACAAGTGGGACCTCGTCGACGAGGACCGACGCCTGCAGCTCGAGAAGGAGATCGACCGCGATCTGGCTCGTGTGCCGTGGGCGCAGCGCGTCAACATCTCGGCGCACACCGGTCGAGCCGTTCAGAAGCTCGTACCCGCGCTCGAGACCGCGTTGGAGTCCTGGGACAAGCGAATCCCGACCGGACGCCTCAACAACTGGCTCAAAGAGGTCGTCGCAGCAACACCACCGCCCATGCGTGGTGGCAGATTGCCGCGCGTCATGTTCGCGACACAGGCGACGACGCGTCCGCCGACGTTCGTCCTCTTCACGACGGGCTTCCTCGAGGCCGGCTACCGTCGGTTCATCGAGCGGCGTCTGCGTGAGGAATTCGGGTTCGACGGAAGCCCCGTTCGCGTGTCGGTCCGCATCCGCGAGAAGCGCGAAAGACCGACGAAACGACGCTGAGCTTACCCGTCCCTCCCCTGACCAGGCGATTTCCTGTCAGGGGTGGGGCTGGGGTAGTCTCATCGAGCACCCCGAAAGGGGTGCGGCGGGCTGTGGCGCAGCTTGGTAGCGCACTTGACTGGGGGTCAAGTGGTCGCAGGTTCAAATCCTGTCAGCCCGACACTCATTTACGCAGTTCAGAGGCGGTTTTGGAGAAATCCGGAGCCGCCTTTTTCGTGCCGAAAAGGGGCTCCGTGCCGCTCAGTGTCACTACTCGTTCCCTAGTTGATTTTCGGGGTCCACTGAAGTCCGTTCGGCAGCCTGATCCGCGTCCCAATCCGGACTCGACTTCGGGCGTAGTTCTGGCCGCGCAGAGGGACGGTTCAGACGAACTGCTCTTCACGAAATTGCTCTGGTTTAGCGGCGTGACGCTTCTCTGATTCGAAGGAATTCAGCCGAGTAAGCGAACTCCCGGATCATGGACACGTAAATTGCATTTTCCGCACCAGCTTGACCGAAACACCAGTTCAGCACAGTTTTGCTCCGCAGAAATGTCCGTGACTTGCGCTAGGCTGCCCCAATGGACGTCCCACCAGCCCGAATGCCTGCGGCAGGCACTCCAGCGCCCGCATCGACGGCAGTGGAGCCCGAGATCCCGCCGGCCGTCGCCCAGCGGATCGCGAAAGCGGTGGGATCGTCCCGGTCGGAGGGCACCCGGCGGACCTACGCCGCCGGATGGCGACGGTTCGTCGGCTGGTGCAGCAGGGAGGGACATGTCGCGTTGCCGGCGCACCCGGTCACCGTCGCCGCCTACCTCGTCGACGCCGCCGACACCCGCACCGAAACAGGGGAGCGGGCCTACGCCGCCGCTACCTTCGGTACCTGGATCGCCGCGATCAACTCCCAGCACCGCACCACCGGCCACCTGTCTCCGACAGCCCACGAGCTCGTCACCGCAACGCTGTCCGGAATCCGCCGCGAGTACGCGACGGCGGGGGACCGGCTCCAGAACCGACGAGCACCGCTACTGGTCGACGACATCAAAATCCTCGTCCAGACTGCACGAGACCGCTGCCGCGGCTGGGCCGACGACGTCCTCGAACGCCGCGATTCGGCCATTCTCCTACTCGGCTTCGCCGGCGCCTACCGCCGCAGCGAACTGTCCGACCTGCAGTGCGGCGACGTCACTGTGCACCGGCTTGACGGCCTCCACGTCCGACTGCGGAAGTCGAAGACCGACCAAGAGGGGAGGGGAGCGGTGAAAGCTCTGCCGTACACCCATTCCCACGAAACCTGCCCACCCTGCGCCTACGTCCGGTGGGTACAGGTCGTCGCCGCGTTCGATACCGGTGGCCGGACGTCGGTGATCCGGCTCCTCCGGAAACGTGAACCGTTCGCCGGACACGTCTGCCGCGGGGGAGTACCGCGCACCGCCGCCCGCGCGCCACTACTGCGGGCCATCGCCCAGAACGGCAACATCGGCACAACGGCACTGTCCGGGGCCGCGATCCACAAGACCATTCGTCGCCGCGCCGAACACGCCGGCTACGACCCCACCGCGCTCACCAAGCTCGGCGGACACTCACTCCGCGCCGGCTTCGTCACGCAAGGTACCCGCAACGGTGCTGACAGCACCGCGATCGCCCGCCAGACCGGCCACACCCGCCTCGACTCCGTCGAGGTGTACCGACGCGAACACGCTCCACTGATAGGAAATGCCGTCTTGGACATAGGACTTTAGACTCATGAGTGAGCAGAATGCGCTGACAAGCAACGGGTTTGAGAAAGTTTGGTTCGAGACCAGGCTATCGGTGTTCCGTAAACCGGGTCAGGCGTTTGCGAGACTCCACTCATCCGGTTCGAAGCCCGGGCGCTGATGCAATGTCGGCGAGTTGCTCCACTGTGAATGCACCGGTAATAGAAACGTCGATCAGACTTCCGTCTGGGGTATACGCGCGTGCGCGGCGTCCGTGCTCACCATCGGAGGTGTCGACAACGGTGCCATCGTCGAGCACGTGGCGTTCGTCCACGTACCCGATGATGCATTGTCCTGCCGGTTCGGTGGACTGTTGCACGACGACGGTCAGGTTGCCCTCTTCGCCACCGAACGATACGAGTCCCTGTGCGGTGGTCTCGCTTCCGAATGGTTGAAATTGCAGCGGGGTGTGGAGCGAGTAGGGGAGGGCTTCCGTGGTTCTCGGTAGTGCCGCGCGGAGAGCATCCGACATTATCAGCGCCCTCGTTTCCGAGAACCATCCGTAATCGGAATTCGCGTAGCGCTTGTCCTCGATGAATGAATAGTCGATGTGGTGCGTGGCGTCGGGCTGAACTACCTCATCGCAGCCGGGGATTGTCTCGGGATCCGGCTGCGGATCGTTCAGTAGACCTCCCGCGACGATGCCGACGGCAACGATAGCGACGATCACTCCTGCTGTCGACCAGGCCGATGCAGACCTACGCGGTCCCGCGTTGTTCATACTGTCCCGTCAAAGTTGGTGGCTGTCCACAAGTTAGGTGACATCCTCCCAAGGACGGGCACACGGAAATCCTGGCAGTACGCAGCATCATTTGCGGGCGTCCACGTCCTGAGTCGCTCACAAGTCTGCCCGTACGGCGTCCAACGAATGCCGAACCGGTTGGGTCGGGCGAAAGTGCCCCTTCACTCTGCAAGACTAGCCGCCTGGCATGCCGGGCGGGACGTCGTGCGTCGTGGGAATACTGCAGGTTCGAATATTGCGCCTTCGCCAGTCAACTGAGCGGAGTGTTCACAGGCCGCAAGCGGGTCGATTTCTGCGGGTTCCGGCGGGGTTTACATCGACGCAAGGCAGTGGCTTTACCCGACAATGTCGGCATCACGCCAAAAGTGCCATTGTTCGAGAGCACACGAACCCTCACCACTGGGGTCTGTGCTAGACCCGACGTTTCACGTTCACCCGGGTACTACCAAGGTTGTATCCATTATCTACGATGCCGTCATGGTCGATCCGCCAGACACACTGCACCACTACACGACCGCAGCCGGGCTGTTGGGCATCGTTCAACAAGTCAGACTAGGTGCTCTATCCGAGAAGTCCAGCATGGAAGAGGTCCCCAGAACTCGCTCGATCGCTCTGTGGGCGACAGATGCACGGTTTTTGAACGACTCGGCCGAGCTCAGATATGCAGCATCAGCATTGGCGGACCGGATCCGAACTCGTGTTCCTCGCCTCGATGCAGCCGCCGCGAAGGGCAAGAACGCCTTGGCAGACAAACTCTGCGACGGGGAATTTACCGGTGACGGATACGAAGACGGGCTTCCACACACTGCATACGTCACAAGCTTTTGCACAGAAGGTGACCTTCTGAGCCAGTGGAGGGGGTACGGAGCATATGGGGGTGGATACTCGATCGAGTTCCGTACCGCCGCGCTGATCGATCTCAACATCCCCTGGGGCAGAGCGGGAGACGATGCGGCTGGGTACGTCAGCAAGTCATCGTTACACAAAGTTGTGTACGGCCTCGACGACGATCTGCTGGAAGAGACCGTAGAGAGCATCTTTTCCCCGTCCGCTATTTCGACGACAATGACAACCGCAGTAAAAGCGCTCGCGCAATTCAAGAACCCCGCGTTCGCCGAGGAAGATGAATGGCGACTGATCTTCGGATCTGGGACGTTCTATATGCCGTGCCTGTACCGGACGACTGCAACCGGTGCCGTCGTGCCCTATATACAGCTTCACCGGTTCCATTGGGACCAGCCACTCGACCCCTCTGCCGTGCCGTCCGCAATCAAGTCGATCACGATCGGACCCGGCCAAGACCAGGCGATTCGCCGCGAGTCTGTACTTCAGCTGTTACGACAACGCGGATTCACCGACGTAACAGTGCTCTGTTCGGAGACGCCGTACAGAGGATGACGATTGATAAGTACCGTCGACAAGTTTTCGCCGATGCGGCATGTTTTGGCAGCAGTATTCCTGCAACCGTGCAAGCAAGGCATCGACGAGGGATTCCGGGGTCGGCCACGCACCGACCACGCGCCTTGCCTTACCGGTGCCGTTCTCCACGTCCCAACCACCGTCGATATCGAAGGGTATACCTATGAAGTAGGGCGGCATCTCCGAGTCGAGGGCCCGCACCGCCCATCCAACCTCGGTAACTGACAATCCAGTAACGTTTGCCACGGTCGCACCGTTTGGGAGTTCTTCCTGATCGCCGAGTCAACGAGGACGCGCCGTACCGGAAGATCAAAGACAGTCACGGTCGGTCAATGTTTGACGCACGCGCAGGTTAAACCGACCGCGCGCCGTGGACCGCCGATGTCAGCATCCTATGCCCCCCTATTCGTTTGCGCCCAGGAGAACTCGCACGACCTCAAGAGCGTCAGGTTTCAGCATGGCTTCAGCGGAGATGACGTTCTGTTGAAGAACTTGATCCTTGTCCCAAATTTGTTCGAACGAGATGATGGCGCAGAGCTGATCGAGGAAGCTGAACACAACTTCGAGACACGTCTCGATCATGGTCGCTGCGTCCGCGACGACATCGGAACCTACTTGCCGGGCGCCCCAGGATTCAAGCCCACCTGTGGTTTTTCGCATGGTCGCAGCAGAGCGCTCCGGAATTAATACGTTGAGTCGCCCTCGGTCTTGTTGGAAGAAGTTTACTGTCGGTCCAATCGAACCCATCGCCTCAAGTGCAAGACTGTGGATCGTGTTTCTGAGCTCGAAAACTACCGACAGCATCGCCTGCATGTCGTCTAGAACGTCGATACCGCTGGCCCGCTCGTACGTCGGTCGGAACTTCTTGGTGTACCAGTCCGTATTGTGCAGCTTTGCGTTGAAGTTGTTTCCAGGTACCTGAAGGGCGTTGTGGACGGACCTTGCCATGATGTCGACCGCACCACACAGCGACACCAGAATGCGGTCCATACAATCCGCCGCGTCATCCATAACCTCATGGTTTTGGTAGGAACCGAGGTAGTAGATGAGTTCATCCTTGACCTTGAGTGCCCTCAGCAGGCGTCCGATCATCGCTCGGCACTCGTCGAGGTACGCGGTTGCATGAGGCAAGAACATCGACGCGTTTTGACATTTCGCAAGCCAATGCCAGATTCGAGGCGCGAGAGCAGCTACCGATTCCTGATAGAACCCTCGCCGATTGATGGTTCTATGGCGCCGAGGGTCCGTGACGTAGATATGTTGGATGCGTAGGTAGTGGGCAATCAGCGGAATGCACTGTGCTCTGCTGAAAGTGTTCGCACGGTGGTACGCATATAGCTTTGGGTCGCCAATTGCTGATGTCTCGGAGACCACGATGTCCGCGTGCACGGCGCGAGCGATCTCAGCTAGTAATACCGCTCGGTCCTCGTCAGCTTTCGGAAGAGTTGGCGCTTCGCGAGGTGCATCGGGGTAAAGCCTCGCAAAGTAGGACTGCTCGAGCTGAACTCCGGGTGAGAGATTGCCGGCACTCCGAAGGTCCCCATCGGAGTCGAAGACTCGGTAGCCGAATGCTGGTCCGGGATAGCTGAATGTTCCCTTTGATTTCGTCGTGTCGAGAACAAGCACCTCGTTCCGTGGGTTCGGGCTTCCCATAGGTGGCGGTTCGCTGATCTTCTTCATCGACACCGTCGTTGGCTCGACACCTTGGTAACCGAGAAGTGCGTCGAACATTTTGTGATGCTGGTTTTCCGGGCCGTCAAGGGAATCGTCGTCGAGCAGAATCCTTAGTTTTCGTGGGCCAGGTCGGAGCATGTAGAGATCTCCGTTGTCCGCGCATTCAGGCCGTTGTCGTTCATTGCGTCGGTGTGGATCGTCGTCGACAAGTTCGCGGTAGAACTGCATGTGGGCGGCTACTTTCATTGATCGAATGCGAGCTCATTGTTGGGGACATCGGTCCTTACTCGTCGAAGAACTCGGCTGCCTTCTTCCTGATTGCGGTGAGCCGTTTAGATATTGCGCTGTGGTTGCTGTAGCCGAGCTGTTCGGCGATTTCGCGTTGCCGCGTCCATCCACTGCTAAGCAGAACCACTACTTGGCGTTCTCTTTCGTCTAGAAGAGCGAGGAAGTCATTAGTAACCAGGTCGCCGAGTACTTCGCTCTCGGGGCCCTGTACTGGGATGGTGTCGGTGAGTTCTACGAACCGGACTTTAACCTTGGTCCGTTTGTTGTACAGCTTTCGTTCGAAGTCCTCTTTGGCATTCGACCACCGATCCGAAAAGTCGTCTTGGACGCGGTTGCTTCGAACCGCATCCAGGATCCCCCGGAGTTGGCCAGTTGCATCGGCCGACTGTACAGACTGCTCAAGGACCTTCGCCGCTTCGGTCTTCCCGCGCCAAATGTCTCCGCCCATTCGCGGATTTCCTATCACCGCTCCGTCGAGAAAGTCTCCCCCAACCAGCGGCACGGGGCCCGGCACGACTCCTTTGTCCACTTCCGCGAACTCGCGCAGGACGTCTTGCATGACGGAGGTGACGGGCGGTACCCAGAAATCGAGGTTGTGGGCGAGAATTCGGATTGGGTCGTTCCCCGTGAAGGCCGCCAACCCCGAACCTGAATTGAGATGAGGCCAAATGTGCCAGGCCCAAGCACGCGCCAAACGATGCTCGAAGTCGACCGGAAGGTGGCGGTCTAAGTTCGAGCGATCGATCACAAATGGCCACTGTCCGGTTCGTAGGAGTGGAAGTCCGAAGTGTTCAAGGGTTCGACGTGGCAGAAGATGGAGGAGCGGTGCGTATTCGTAGTACCTGGTGGATGTTCGTGGTACCAGAGTGATGTTGTTGTCCCCCAGCTCAGCGAGCTGGCCAAGTTGTTCCGGTAGATCGTCGATATCGAAGATCCGCCGCCGAAACTGAGCAGACTCCCACAGCATGTTCCACTCGCTGACTGCTAGGTGCAGTTCGTGAGATGCATTTTCCATCTCGATCGTGACGTATTCGGGCCGCATCGGAGTTCTGGGCCTGATAACGGTCTGAAAGATGAACCCAGCAGACAAGTTGGTCATCCGTGGGTAGTCGTCATCCGTAGCTTCGTCCTCGGGGACGAAGAGGTCTTCTCTCTGCCAAGCGTCGATTTCCGCCGCTGTAGGCTCGCGTTCTTCGTTCACGTCGGCATCCAATGTCTTGTCGAAAGTCAGGCTCATAACTACACCACGACAGAACTGGATGAAAATGTTCCGTCCTCCGGTATCAAATCTGTGGATCGTCAGGAATGCCCTACTACCAGTGGGCGCGCTAACTCGATGGTGGATTGATTCCCACGGGAGCCCCGGAACGCACGATCGAAGAAAATTTGTTCTGATCCGAACGCGCAGTGGGCGTATCGTCAACCCGTGTTTGACGGTGCGGAAACTGTCGGGGCGAAGGCTGCGAATGGGGCATCGGCTCGCTCCTTCCCACTGGTTACATGATGGCCGGACTTGTTGGTCAAGGACACCGATCGGCGCTACGCGTTCGACGAGTCTACTGAGACGACATAGTTGCGGAGCAACGGCTATAGAGGTTAGGGGTGGCCCGATAGAGCCCGGATCTGTTCTGTGGTGAGCGGGCGCACATGGTGGTCTTTCAAGAGAAGAAAGAGCTTTGCCGTTTCTTCGAGTTCTTCGAGTGCGTCGAGTGCGGTACTGAGGGTTTTGGCTGTGACGATGGGGCCGTGGTTACTCAGGAGCAGGGCGTGATTGTCGATGGCGGTTCTTTCCGCGAGTGCTTCGAGGGAGTTGTCTCCCGGTGCGTGGTAAGGCAGCAGCGGAAGTCGGCCAACCCGCATTGCGTAGTACGCGGTGAGCGGCGGTAGTGCATTGTCGGGGTCGAGTCCGGCGAGGCACGATACTGCCGCCGCGTAGGTCGAGTGTGTGTGCACGACAGCGTTGTCGTGCGGTCGGGCACGGAGCATCGCGGCGTGCAGGAATGCTTCCTTGGAGGGCTTTGCACCGTCGAGATGCTCACCGTGTGGGCCGATGATGGACAGTTCGTCAGTTTCGATCGTGCCCAGGCTGCTACCGGTGGGTGTCACGACGATACGGTCGCCGACTCGGATGCTGATGTTCCCGGTACTGCCGTGGGTCAATGAGCGTGTAAACAGTGATCGGGCGGCCGCGACGATCTGTTGCCTGGCTGCGGTTTCGTTCATGAGTTTTCCTTGCCGACGGATTTTGTGAGTAAGTCGGGTTCGCCGAAGTTGCCGGATTTGAGCAGAAGATCGATGGGTTTGGTGCCGGTGGTTCGGATCCACGGCACGCCGGTCGCGGCCTCGGGCCCGATGACGCCGCCGTCGATGTTCAGTGCGGTGACGACTGCGCCGGAGGTCTCGCCGCCGGCCACGATCAGTCTCCGTGCTCCGCGGTCCACGAGGCCGCTCGCGATGAGGCCCATGGCTGCTTCGAGGATGCTGGATGCGCGGGCTGTTCCGAGGTGTTGCTGCGTGATGTGCAGTTGGGTTGGTGGCAGGGAGGAGTAGATGAGCGGACCGGCAGCGTGGGTCTGTTCGTCATACCAACCGAGTGCGCGATGCGCGAGAAGGTCTGCATCCGGTGTTTCGAGCGCATTGAGAAGGTGGGCCGGGTGGCCTTGATGTTTCATGAACTCGATCTGTTCGAGTGTGCGTGCTGAGCAACTGCCGGCCAGTGCCACGGCGGGGAACAGTTCGTGGCCGATGTTCGAGTGGTCATAATCCGGCTGTTTGCCGAGATGGCGGGCGTGGGCCTCACCGACGGCGGCTGCCAGGCCCGCGGCGCCGGTGATGAGGACATCGTTCGCGCAGGCGGAGCCGATGGTTCGAAGGTCGTTCTCGTCGAGTGCGTCGATGAGTACATAGCTTCCGGGTGTGTCGAACTCTTTCAGTAACGAGACGATGTGTTCTGGTCCCTGTGCGACGGCGCGGTGATCGATCAAGGCGACGTCGTGTTCGGTCTGTTCGGACAGGACCGTCGGGAGGTGTGATTGACGCATCGGGGTGAGGGGGTGGTGTCTCATCGGCGATTCGGACAGCAGCGTGCGGTCGACGAACAAGTGCCCCATGTATTGAGTGCGGCCGTGCTGCGGTGAGGCAGGGACGAAGATGACGTGACGTGCGTTCAGGGACCTCGACAGGGCGTCCACGACTGGGCCGATGTTTCCGTCGGGTCGTGAGTCGAAGGTCGAGCAATACTTGTAGAGGATCTGCTTCGCGCCGCGTGCCTGGAGCCAGTGGAGGGCGGTGAGTGCGCGGTCCACGGCGTCGACGGCGTCGATTGTTCGGATTTTCAGTGCGATTACGACGGCGTCGCTGTCGGACAGGACGGTTTTCTCGTCCAATCGAAAAATGATGGTGGTCTTCAAACCCTGTCGTCGGAACGCCACTGCGATGTCGGTGGCTCCGGTGAAGTCATCCGCGATTGCCCCGATCATGACGGGACTGCTGCTTCGAGACGGGCGCGCAGGTTGCGCACCGCGTGATCGGGCCCGGCGAGGGTTGCAATTCCCGTGGCTGTCTCGATGCGTGGAGCTACCGGGGTCAACGAGTATTGTCCGAGTACGACCGCATCAGGGGCGGTCGCGGTGGAAGTGACTGCCGCACAGATCGATTGCGTGATCAGGTCGAGGTTCCCGTGTCTTGCAGGTCCGGCAGCTTCGGCGGCGAGTGCACCATCGACGGTGACGTCGGAGTCGACCATGCGCCGCAGGCGGGCGATGGAATCGGCGAGCGGCCCTGGTGCGGACGAGACGACGGTGATGCGCCGATACCCGCTTGCCGTGACTGCTTGGAAGAGCGCATCGTCCGGTCCGAGAATCGGAATGCTTGCACCGGTTGCCTTTTCGTGTGCGACTGATGCGTACATCGAGCAAGTCAACAGCACTGCATCGGCTCCGCCTTCGACGACATGGTCGATGAGCCGTTGCATTCGTCGATGTAGTGCTGTGGTGACTGCACCGTGAGCTGCAGCGTCACTCAGCAACCGGTCGTCGATGATGTTCCACAGTTGCGCGGTGGGGTAGTGCTCGTCGAACGCGGTGTGGATCGGTGTAATTGCTGTATCGACTGCACTGATGAGCGCGACGAGCGGAGGGTGGTCGTGGGGCATCGTGGTTCCTCGTGCAAGGTTCGGTGGGCTGGCGGGGTGATCAGGAGTTCGGGCCTTCGGCGATGTCGTTGGGAAACACCGGTTCGGCGTAGGTGTTGTGGTGACTGCCGGGAACCACGCAGCGTGTGACTGTTTCGCGCCACGAGGCGTAGTGCGGGGCTTTGCGATGCGCGACGCTGAAAGCAGCTTCGTCGGTGTAGATCTCGTAGAAGTAGAACCTGTGGTGATCGGCGGTGTCTCGGTGGACGTCGAAGCGGAGGCACCCGGGTTCGGTATGGAGAGAGGCGTGAGCGTTTGCCTCGATTCCGGAGATGAATTCGTCGATCATCTCCGGTCGTACATCGAGTCGAACGAATACGGTGTGCATCGGCGGGTCACCCTTTTTTCTCGATCGAGTTGCTGGGCCCGCTGTCAGCGGGTGCCGGCTGATTCGGCAACGGTGGCCGCGATGGCGGCGACGACGGAGGCGGTGAACTGCGCTGTGGTGGCAGTTCCGCCCAGGTCGCGTGTTCGGGTTGCTGGTGCGCGCAGAGTGCGGTCCAGAGCCGCGTCGATCACTGCTGCCGCGGTGGTGAAGGAGACGGTGTCGGTGCGAGTTCCCCACCAGTGCAACAACATTGCCGATGATGCAATGAGACTGGTCGGGTTGGCGATGCCCAGGCCGGCGATGTCGGGAGCGGAGCCGTGGCCGGCGTTCGCTGCGGCGTGATCGTCACCGACGTTCAAGGCCCCTGCCAAACCGAGGCCGCCGGCGAGAGCGGCTGCCTCATTGGACAGGATGTCGCCGAACATGTTGGTAGTCAACAGAACATCGAACTTGTCCGGTCGAAGATAGAGGTCCGCGGCCATCGCGTCGACGTCCATCTCGTGGAGTCCGACATCGGGGTACTGTCGAGCGATCTCCTCGACCGAGGCCATGAACAGTCCGTCGGTGACCTGCATGACGTGCCGTTTCCCGACGGCGGTGACGTGGCTGCGGCGCCGGCGAGCGTGTTCGAACGCGACGGTGGCGATGCGACGCGATGCGCGTGCGGTGATGACCCGCAACGACAATGCCGTGTCGGCAGTCGGCCGGAACTCACCGTAACCCTCGAACAGACTGCGGTCTGCATAGAACCCTTCGGTGTTCTCACGCACGATCAACACATCCAGACCGGATCGGCTGAGCGGAACGCCGCCGCGGTGGCGCGAGGGGCGCAGATTCGCGTAGAGGTCCAATCGCTTACGAATGGTGCCGGGAATATTGACCCCGCCCTCGTTGACGGGAGGGTATGCAGACATCCCTCCCGGGCCGAGCAGTACGCCGTCCGCTTCCACGCACGCCTCGACTACTGACTGCTCCAGTGTGGTTCCGTTGCGCCGGTACGACGCCATGCCCACCTCGTGGGTCTCGAATTGGAGACCCAAATTCAAATGTCCGTCGACGGCTTCCAGTACGCACCGCGTCGAGTCGCTGATCTCGGGGCCGATGTCGTCTCCGGGGAGGATTGCGATCTTCATCGAATGTCCAATCGTGTCGGTGGTGGGTCGAGCCGAGTGCAGTGCAGCGGCCAGAAACGGGATGGAGAGTCGACGGTTGTGTCTTCAGGCTCATGCGACCTGGTGGATATCGGGCCAAGTGCAGAGCGGGACCGTCGAACTTCGTTCAGCGTACACCTGGGGGTATACCGAGTCTAGGTGTCGAGTGGGTCGAGTGGTTGACGTCAGGGAGAGCGGCGTCGCCAGTGGGTCAGGTCAGGGCATGAGGATGTCGGCGCTTTCGCCGCCGAGAAGGTTCCGGAAGATTGCTCGATCGACGAGGTCGAGGTGTGCGATCATTGCGCCGGATGCGGCGTCGGAGTCGCCGTCGAGGAGCGCGACGCACATCCGTATGTGTTCGTCGATCGAATGCGGGATGCGTGATCGGTCGCTGTGGGCGATATTGCGCAAACGAGCGCTGTGTGGACGTAGGTCCAGTATGGAGCGTTTGAGGTATTCGTTCGGTGTGTGATCGGCCAGAAGTTGGTCGAATGCGGCGGTGAGAGTCAGGAAGCTGGCGGTGTCGTCGCCCGCCGAGCCGAGTTCCCGCAGGTCACGGAATCTGTCGAGAAGGTTCAGGATGTCGTCTCGTAGCGCGGTACTGTCCCGCGCTTTGACGGTGACCATGCGTATGGCGGCGGGTTCGAGCAGCCGGCGGAAGTCGAACAGGGCCCGGGCGCTTCGTAGTGATATCCGGGAGACTGCGGGTGCGCGGCGTGGCGCGAGGTCGATCAGGCCGTCGCCGGCGAGGCGGCGGAGCGCCTCTCTGATGGGAGTTCGCGAGGCTCCGGTGTAGGTGACCAGGTCGTGTTCGGGAAGCACCTGCCCGGGTTCGAGAACCCCCGTCTCGATGTCGGTACGTAGTTGCTCGTAGACGGTCTCTGCTTTTCCTCGCCACGGCGTCTCTGACTGCTGCATCGACCGATTCTACCGTCGTTTCATATACCTGCGGGCATACCCAGCGCTGGTTTCGGCTGGGTTGGCGCGATGGAGGTGCCAGTGCTGGGCCGGTAGGTAACCGGTCCGATCAGCCGAGAAGGGGAAGTTCCATGCGCCGGTGGCCGGCGCGGTATGTGGTTGTGGCGACCACCGGCGGACGGATGCTTCCAGGTCCCGGCAATTAGTCGGGGGATGTTTTCACGGTCACGACCGGGCACGGGGCGTCGAGCATGACTCGTTGAACTTGGCTTCCGAGAAGGAGTTTCATGGTGGCCGAGCGTCGGCGCATTCCGATGACGACGAGGTCGGCGGACACGGTGTGTGCGGTGTCGAGGATCTGAACGGCCGCATCCGAACCTGCAGGGTAGACGGTGTGGGTGATGTTGTGCTCCTCCAGCTCGTCGGCGATGGATCGTCCGAGGCCGAACGAGCTGTAGTTCGGGCTGGCGGGCGAATCGGTGCCGGCAGCGAGTACGACGTGCACCGTCAGCTCTGTGGGATCGCCTGCAAGCTGGGGACCGTTGGCGAGTATCCAGTCGAGGGCGAGTCGGCTTTCGGGGCGTTCGTTCTGTGCGGTGACGATGTTCATGGGTGTCCTCATCCGGGGTAGGCGGCGACGAGTGCGCCGACGACGAGCATGACCAGGCACACCAGCGAAGCGCGCCAGATGGCTTTTCGAAGGTGCGCTCCGAGTTCGACTTTCGCGAGGCCGATGAGCAGCAGGAACGATGCGACGAGCGGGCTCGAGGTGTGCAGCGGTTGCCCGACGATGGACGCGCGGGCCATCTCTTCGGCGGTGATGCCGTAGTGGGAGGCGGTTTCGGTCAGGACCGGTAGGACGCCGAAGAAGAAGGCGTCGTTGCTCATCAGGAAGGTGAGCGGAATGCTCAGAATTCCGGCGACGATGGCCAGGTGTGGTCCGAACGAGTTCGGAATGATGTCGACGAGCCACTGCGACATTGCTTCGACCATTCCGGTTCCGTTGAGGACGCCGGTGAGTACCGATGCGGCGAACACGAGCGACACCACGGACACGACCGAACTGGCGTGGGCCTTGATCTGATCGGCCTGCTCGGTGACGCGAGGGAAGTTGAGCACCAGGGCGATTCCCACAGCGATCAGGAATGTCACCGGCGGCTCGATCGTGTCGAGCACGAGCAGTGTCATCACCGCGAGAGTGAGAGCGAGGTTGAGCCACACCAGCTTCGGCCTGGCCTTGGGGCGGTGGAGGTGGCTGGCCGCATCTTCGGGTAGGTCACCGAAGTCGCTGTTGTCGTCTCGTACCTGCGGGGGTGTGGAGTCGTCCGAGGGATCCGGCGAGGTGGCCGCCGGTCGATCCGATCCAGTTGATCCTGTCGAGCCGCCGACACCGGTAACCGCCCCGGTGCCGCCGGTAACGGTCGTGGTGACTTTCTCGCGCTGCAGGATCCGCGACTGCGGATCGAGCGTGAGGGTTCCGACGCGCTTGCGTTCGGCTCGGCCGAGGAAGTACGCCAGGATCAGGACGGTGACGACGCCGGCTGCGATTGCGGGAATCATCGGGACGAAGATGTCGATCGGCGAGACCCCGAGGGCTGCCGATGCGCGTGCGGTCGATCCGCCCCACGGCACGGTGTTGAGGACGCCGTTGGCAGTGGCTGCGACGACGGTCAGGATGACCGGGCTCATGCGCAGTTTGAGGTAGATCGGCAGGAACGCCGAGGTGACGATGATGAAGGTCGTCGATCCGTCGCCGTCGAGCGAGACGATCGAGGTCAGTAGCGCGGTGCCGACGACCAGGCGCATCGGGTCGTTCTTGACGAATTTGAGGATCAATCGGATCAGCGGATCGAACAGTCCGACATCGATCATGATGCCGAAGAACGTGATGGCGAAGAACAGCAGCGCCGCGGTGGGGGCGAGCTTGAGCAGCGCCTCCATGATCATGTCGCTCAGTCCCAGGCCTGCGCCTGCGAACAGGCCGAACACAGTGGGCACGAGGATCAGTGCCGCGACCGGGGTGATGCGTTTGCTCATGATCAGGTACATGAAGACCGCGATCATCGAGAAGCCGAGTATGACGAGCATCGTCGCCCTTTCCAGTAGTGGTGTGCATCACTGTATACCGTATGGCGTTCCTTGGCGAGTGCCGTTTGGTTGGCTAAGATGCAATCATGGCGGGAGACAGCAAGAGCGATCGGGTGTACGCGCAGCTCAAGAGCGAAATCATGTCGGGGGAAATCCCTCCGGGCGCCTCGTTGAGTGCGATCGCGACCGGCGATCGGCTGCAGGCATCCCGGACGCCCGTTCGCCAAGCGTTCGTCCGGCTCGAGGCCGAGGGGCTGGTCACGCTTGTCGACCGGCAGGGAGCGCGGGTGGCGCCGATTTCGATATCAGGGGTCCGGGACTTGTTCGAGCTCCGTACGTTGCTCGAATCCACGGCCACGGGAATGGTGGCCGATGCGGTACGACTCGATTCCTCCATCGCCGCGCCGTTTCAGCAGATTCTCGACGAGTTGGAGGAGCTGGAGGCGCAGGCGCCGTCGACGCAGCGGTGGGAGCGGTTCTATACGCTCGCAGAAGAATTCGACCGAGCGGTGATCGCGCACACTCGCAATGTCCAACTGTCGCGGTCGATCGCCGAATTACGGCCTCACAGTGCGCGTTTGCGGTCTATTGCGCACTCGACGGACCGGTTGGCGGCCTCGCTCGCCGAACACAAACACATGTGCAGGGCCATTATCGACGGGGCCGTTGCCGCCGCGGAGGAGGCATCCGCGGTGCATCTGAAGGCAACCGAGCAGACCATCCTGGATGCAGTGATGAAACCGACGCGAGTGGGTCGAGGCCCACAGATCGATCTGATCACCGCATAGCCGCACCGCCGGATTGCCAAGCTCTGCAGGCGAACCCGAGAGGGGTGAGCGCACCCGTCCCGCATGGGTGAGTGCTGCGAGGCGTCGCGCCGAAGGCACGTCTCGGATCACCCATGGATAGGTGGACGACACCACACCGCGGCAGAACACCGAGCCGAAGATCACCAGGCCGCAGAACACCCTCGTTCCTGAACGCTCTGCGGCCGAGCTGTGGCGACGGTGCCCACGTCGATCAGGCGATGTTGGTTCCGTGTTCTTCGTCGATGCGGGTGGTGACGCCGGTTGCGATGACGGTGCGGGTGGCGTCGGTGGATGCGTAGGTCCAGAAGATGTGCAGCTCTTCGGTTTCGGAGGTGTTGTGGAAGAAGTGCTGGATTCCTGCGGGAATGAAGGAGTTGTCGCCGACGGAGACCGGGTACTGCTTGCCGTCGATGTGCGCGACTGCGGAGCCCTTCAGGATCAGCACGGACTCGTCGCAGTTGTGGATGTGCTCGGGGATTGCCGATCCCGGAGCGAACATGGTGATGCCGTTGAGGAAGTCCTTCGCGCCGACCTGCTGGGAGACCAGCGGGATGGTGCGGGCTCCGCCGCCGCGCTGACGCGGGGTGATCTCGGACGCGTGCAGGACAACGGCGGGGCGGCCGTCGTCGCTGGCGGAGTCGGTGACGGTGCGGCCTTCGGTGCTGGTGGTCATGGAAGTTGTATCCCTTTCGATTCGAATCAGGTGATCGAGCAGCGTTATTCGGAGACCGGTGCGACAGTGGCGGGTTCGTTCATGGCCCACCAGGTGCGGACGTTGACGAACTCCCGGATCCCGGCGGAGGCGAGTTCGCGGCCGTAGCCGGATCGCTTGGTGCCACCGAACGGCATCCGTGCGTCGGAGGCGACAACGGAGTTGACGAAGCAGGCACCGGAGGTGATGCGTTTGCCGACCTCGATGGCCTTGTCCACATCCGCGCTCCAGATGCTCGCACCGAGACCGAAGCGAGTGTCGTTGGCGACGAAGACAGCTTCGTCGGCATCGGCGACGGTGATGATCGAGGCGACCGGACCGAATGCTTCTTCGTGGTAGGCGTCCATCCCGACGGCGACGTTGCCGAGCACGGTGGGTGCGTAGAAGTTGCCGGGGCGATCGAGTGCCCCGCCACCGGTGAGCAGAGAGGCGCCGGCGTCGATCGAGGCACGCACCTGGGATGCAACCCCGTCACGCAGATCGGCGCGGGCCAGCGGGCCGACGTCGGTACCCTCTGCTTCCGGGTCACCGACGGTCAACGACTCGACCGCGGCGACGACCAGACGTGTGAACTCCTCTGCCACAGCGGCTTCGACGATGAAGCGTTTCGGTGAGATGCAGGACTGGCCCGCGTTGAGGAAACGTCCCTTGACGGCAAGGTGTGCAACTTTGGGCAGATCTGCGTCTGCGAGGACGATGAACGGATCGGACCCGCCGAGTTCGAGAACGGACTTCTTGATCTCACGGCCGGCGATGGATCCGACCGCCGAGCCTGCTCGTTCGCTGCCGGTGATGGTCACCGCGCCGACACGGGCGTCGGCGATGAGGCGTTCGGTGACCGCCGGGACATCGGCTTCGGCGACCAACAGCGTCGTGAACAGGCCTTCGGGCAGCCCGGCGGCTTCGAGGATCGCTTGCGCTTCGAGCGCTGCGCCGGTGGTGTTCGGTGAGTGCTTGAGGAAGGCTGCGTTGCCGGCCATCAATGCCGGTGCGGCGAAGCGGAAGACCTGCCACAGTGGGAAGTTCCACGGCATGATCGCCAACACGATCCCGATGGGTTCGTAGGAGACCCAACTGGTGTCGGCGGAGGTCTCGTAGTTCTCGTCGGCGAGGAAGCGGGCGGCGTTGTCGGCGTAGTACTCGAGACCGACCGCGCACTTTTCGACCTCGGCGCGGGACTCTGTGAGCGGCTTGCCCATCTCGCGAGTGACGAGCAGTGCGAGATCCTCGGCGCGGGAGCGCAGTTCGGCGGCACCGGCGTGCAGCACCTTCGATCGGTCGTCGAAACTGGTGTGCGCCCATGCGATCTGGGCTGCAGCTGCGCGATCGAGTGCAGAGTCGACCTGGGCGTCGCTGAACGCCGGGTAGGTCGCGAGCTCGAGGCCGGTCGCAGGGTTGATCGTGGTGATCGAAGCAGTCATGAAGGGAACTCCTGGGTGAGTCGAGAGACGAACCGGTCAGACGGAGGCGGTCTCGATCACCGTGGTGACCGAAGTGCCGAACGTGTTGAGCTGAGAACCGGGCACGAGCACGTCCTCGGCAACCTCACGCCATGCAGCGAAATGGGTGGACGCCTTGTGCGCCTCGAATGCCGCACGGTCGGTGTAGCGCTCGTAGTAGAAGAAGTGGTTGTCCTCGTTGTCGTCCTCGAATACATCGAACTGGTAGCAGCCCGGTTCGTCGCGCACCGACGATTCGGCGTTCTCGGTGATCGCAGCAAGAAACTTCTCACGCTTGTCGGCCTGGACTCTGACCGATACCAGCAGGTTCAACACGAGGTGAACTCCTTGTTCGACTGTGATGCAGATTATGTATGTCGTAGTGTATACCTAAACGTATCGAATGAAACGAGGTAGTGCTCCCATGACCCACGCGACCCGCATCAAACCCGATGCGCTCACCGACTTCGCCACCACTGTCTTGCGTTCGCACAACGTGCCCGAGGCCGATGCGCATCTGGTGGCGGACAGTCTCGTGCAGTCCGATCTGTGGGGCCACCAGTCACACGGGGTGTTGCGTCTGCCCTGGTACGTCGCCCGGCTTCGTACCGGCGTGATGACGGCGGTGACCGAGCCGGAGGTGGTCTCGGATGCGGGCGCGCTGCAGATCCTCGACGGCCGCAACGGCATCGGTCAGGTCCTGACCGAGACGGCCCGCACGATCGCGGTCGAGCGTGCTCGCGCGTACGGCATCGGCATGGTCGGTGTGCGGAACTCCAATCACTTCGGCACCGCCATGTACTACACGCGCCGCGCAGCGCTCGATGGTTGCGCGTCGATCCTGACAACGAATGCAAGTCCGGCGATGGCGCCGTGGGGTGGCAAGGAGAAGCGGCTCGGTACCAACCCGTGGTCCATCGGTGCACCCGCGCCGACCGCTGGGGGTGCTGTGGTGGTCGACATCGCCAACACCGCGGTGGCCCGCGGCAAGATCTACCTCGCTCGCAACCGCGGACAATCCATCCCCGATACCTGGGCCATGGACGCCGAGGGACGCACCACCACTGACGCCTCCGCTGCAATCGACGGAGTCATCCTGCCGATGGCCGGGCACAAGGGTTATGCGATCACCTTCATGATGGACATCCTGTCCGGGGCGCTGACCGGCAGCCGTACCGGAACTGCGATCAAGGGCCCGTACGTCGCCGATCAGCCCAGCGGGGCCGGGCACATGTTCATCGCCATCGATGTCGCCAGCGCAGGCCAGACCGATCAATACCTGCACGCTGTCCAAGGGCTGATCGACGAGGTGCACTCCACGCCGCTGGCCGAAGGCAACGACCGAATCTTCTACCCCGGCGAGGTCGAAGACGAGGCCGCCGCCCGCAATCTCGCCGACGGCGGAGTGGTGCTGGCCGAGCAGACCATCGAAGATCTGCGGAAGCTCTCCGACGAAACCAACACCGCCCTGCCGTTCTGACGTCGTCCCGACGCCGCAGATCACCGTCTGCGGCTGACAGAGGAGTTCTGTTGTCCCCGTTCGAAATCGACCGACGCACCTTCCTCACCACAATCGTGGGAGGCGCCGCTGCGGCAGCGGTGTTCCCGTCGACCGCGTCCGCCGCTGCTTCCCAGGAAGGTTCGGCTACCGTGCACTTCGCGTACGTCGGCGGATACACCACCGCCAAACGTCAGGGACGCGCGCCCGGGATCTCGGTCTTCCGAGTCGACGCACCTGGGCGATGGACTGCGGTGCAACAACTTCCGACGGCAGTGGGCAACCCGTCCTTCCTGATCCTGGATCGAGGTCAGACGACGTTGTACGCCGTGCACGGTGATCTGACTGCAGTGACCACGTACCGCGTCGACCCCCCGACCGGCACACTGACCCCGCTCGGAGTGCACGAGACCGGAGGAACGAACCCGGTCCACCTCTCGCTCTCACCTGACGAGCGCTTCCTCGTCGTCGCCAACTATGCGACCGGATCGTTGGCGGTGTTCCCGCGTAAACCCGATGGGACGCTGGGGGACCGGATTCAGCTCCTCACACTGAGCGGCACACCCGGGCCGCTAGCCGACGAGCAACACGGCCCGCAGCCGCATCACGTCCCCTTCGACGTCACCGGGCGTCACATCCTCGTCCCGGACAAGGGAACCGACGTCGTGCACCGCATAGGCTTCGATGCCGCCACCGGCACGCTCAGCGATGACGGCGTGCCGTATCGCTCGCACGCCGGATCCGGGCCACGGCACATCTCATTCCACCCCACACTGCCGATCGGATACCTGGTGGACGAACTGTCCTCGGAGGTCAGTGTTCTGGCGTACGAATCCGGGTCCGCAACCCTCGTTGCGGTACAACACCTCTCGACGCTGCCCAACGGGTTCGAAGGTGAAAGCACCGGCGCCGAGGTCGTAGTCACACCAGGCGGCAAATTCGTGCTCGTCTCGAACCGCGGCGCCGATTCGGTCGCCATCTTTGGCGTCACACCGGTGGGGGCTCTACTGCCCCCGGCATTCACTTCTTCGGGTGGGCATCAGCCACGCTTCATCACCCTTGATCCGTCGGAGCGCACCCTTTACGTGGCAAACCAGAAGTCCGACGTCATCACCGCCTACACCCTCGATCCCGAAACCGGGGACCTGGCGACTGCCGGAACTCCGATCAAGGTGGGCACGCCCTCGACAATCGTGTTCACCGCCGGGTTTCGCTGATGGGCGAACATCAGCCTCATGAACCGACCTGCCGACCCGGACGTCAAGGCAGAGTTGACGGTGCGGTAACTGCGCTTAACGCCTCTTTTTCGAGCGCATGGCACCTTATGTTCGATGGTTGGTGTGTGCGTGATGAGTGAGCAGAGGGGCACCGAGCGGCAGCTGCCGCGGTGATGCAGCGGGGCGCCACACCGAGAACCAAGGACACAGTCTTTGCGTCGATCAACGACGGTCAGGGCACCAGTATGCTGGCGGCGAGAGATACTTCGCTGCAGGGAAATACGATGACTATGACGCCGGACAGAGCACTGAACAGCCCTGTTCAACAGAAACGCGCCCGCATCACCCGCGACGTGATTGTCGAGGCGGCTGCGACGGAATTCTCGCGACGCGGGTACGCCGCCGCGTCGGTGAACACCATCGTGGCTGCGAGCGAACGCACCAAAGGTGCCATGTACTTCCATTTCCGGTCCAAGGAAGCTCTTGGTCAGGCTGTGACAGCTCAGGCGTCCCGCCGCTACGCCGAAATAGCCGAGCCCTGGCGCACGGCTGCACTACATCCGATCGATGCACTCGGTGGTCTGCTCGACGACGTCACCGCCGCTGCGATCGGCGAGCCTGTCCTGCTTGCGGAGCTGCGTCTGGGCATCGACCCGGACTTTCCCTCCGATCCCGCCGGCCGGGCGAGCCGTGGGTGGGAGGACATCGCTCTCGAACTCGCGAACTCGGCTGCCTCGGACGGTTGCTTCGCTGCACCGTTCGACCCCACCCGGTTCGTGCACGCGGCGGCGAGCATGTTGGCCGGCGGGTGTCTGTTCGCTCCCATGAGCGATGACCCGATCGCCCTCCGGGCCCGGCTCGATGAATGCATCGACGCCGTTGTGGCGGCGATGACCACTCCGCAAGCCGCTGCTCGATACCGCGCTTACTCGTCTTCGATCGCCACGCAGCGGGCTTGACTGTTGCCGTGTCGGGATGTCCTGAGGATGCGGAATTGTCGGTGCCTGTAACGCCCCAACACGGAGGGCGCCGACTCAGCTGGTACCCCGATCGGTTCGATCGCCGCCACGTTCGCCCCACACGCACACGAGGTGCTCAGCCAGACGGCCCCGTATCTTCGCCTGCCGGTGACACTCGAAGGACAACGAGGTGTACCGCAGGTTCGAGTTGACTGCATTGGGCGGAATCCCGCATGCCGGGCTCGCCGCCAGGCTGTCGCCGGCATCGTCGGGTAACTGGCCATGTGGGGGAGTGCGTAACCACATGATTCGCGGCAGTAGCTCCGCCGGATCGTGCGACCTCTAAGTGACATGGATCATATTTGGTCGGCGTTTGTTTCGGGGTTCGGGAACCGACTATATAGCTGTAACTGTCCATCACACTCACACGAGAGGTGCTGTTATGAGCTTCGTGGACAAGGCCAAGAACGCAGCGGAGGACGCACTCGGCAAGGCCAAGGAGGTTGTCGGAGACATCACCGACAACAAGGACCTGAAGGCCGAAGGCAAGACCGATCAGGGTTCCGCCGGGGTGAAGAAGATCGGCGAGAACATCAAGGACACCTTCAAGTAACCGCCTCGTTCGTAGCCCAACCTCAGGGGGCCGTTGATCACCGAATCGGCGGCCCCGCTCCCTCTCACACTCATCATCACCGACAAGGACCACCACCATGACCGCAACCGACCCCACTGCTGCAACGCGCCCAGCCCCGCGCCGCGGCGGCTTCATCGCCAAGCTCGCCCTGATCGTTGCTCTCGTCTTTTCGATCGCCCTGGTGATCTTCGTTCTTCAGAACACCGTCCACGAAAACGTGAACTTCCTGGGCTGGAACTTCGGGCTGCCCCAGGGTGTCTGGCTGCTCGGCGCCGCGGCCGTCGGCTCGATCATCACTCTCGCCGTCACCGGCGCGCTGCGCGTGCGCCGCGCGGTGCGTTGACCCAGTCGAGGATCCATTCATGATTCCTCTGCTGGCCAGAAAATATGTGTATCGATACCTGATCGTCGCGATCGGACTACCGATCCTCGCTCGACTTCTCGCCGTCGGTGGTCGTGCGATCGAACAGCGTTCCGGCAAGCCGAACATCGTGTCCAGAGCGTTGAACAAAGCGGGAGAATTCGCTCGGCGCCGCGCAGACAGGGCCGCGGGCACGGACAGAACGTAACCCCAGGCCCTGTGACCGTCGTGTGCCGAGGACTCGCATCCGATGCGTCGGTTTCGGCTGTGTAGCCGCATGATTGGCAGAATTCGTGCGATGCGGGCCGTGTCGACGGAGCGACCGCTATCGCGTGCCTTGCATAGCGCCCGGGCTCGAAAAAAGATTCTGCGTAGCATCGTCGTTGCGATGGCTGCGTCTGCCGCGGGTACGGCTCGCTCTGCGCCGTGGGTGATCAAGGTATCGGATTCTCGATCCGTGATGACATTCAGCCTGTGAAGCGGGAGGCAGCCGAAGTGACCCCTGTAGGAGAATTTGCGACTACACCCGGGGGTGAGGGGGCTCGGCACCGAGACGACGCTGTGGCCTTCCGGCGGTTCACCTCGTAGGTCCTCAACCCTGTTCGTCTCGGGAGTGCATCGCACCTGCACCCTCGCCCACCCGGCGCACGTATCGATCGGCAGGGTGAGACGCAAGCGAACATCCTCGCCCGTGTGCGCCGGGGTGCGGCCCCTGTCCGCCGGGGCCGACCAGATGTCGGCGTCGGCGGACACGGTCGATTCCGCGGTCAAGAGCCTGGTCGTACCCGGGGATGTCCGCTCTCTTTCAGCGCCGGTTCGCCGGTGAGGTTCAGCTCTCGCCGATGCGCGTAGTCGCGACAGGGAAACAGTGACAGCGGTTGTTACGCAACGGAAAACAAACTCTCCGCCGCGCCCTCCGTGGTGCGTGATCTCCGGTAGACTTCGTACCAGCTCGACGATGAGGTTTCGGGCAGAACGCGATCGTGCGGAACTGTCGCCATGAGCTTCTGAGAGGCCCTCCCACCCCGGGTGGGACTCCGGACTTCGATGAGGACCGTGCACGGTGCATTGCGAACGACAGCTGTCGATGTTCGCGTGCAAGAAGTCGACCGATCCACACGGCCCCGAAAGGTGGGCGTAGTGGACGATTCGGATCCGAGACCGATCGTGTGGGCTGACCCCAGTCCGCTTCAAAGTTGGTGGGAGCAAACAGTGTTCGGCTCTGCCCACCTCACTGCCGCTCGGTCGGCCTCTCCTCGACGAGGGGCCGACGCGCACCGGAGCCCGACCGCTCCATCGCATGGCCGCACCCGGTGGTGACTGCGAAAGAGATGAGCCTCGACGAACTCGACGCAGCACTGATCGAACTGACGCAACGCCGACGCCGGGCGGTGCGAGAAAATAGGCCCGCCGACGAGGTCGGTGCGCTCGAAGCACGTCAGGTCGCGTTGACCAACGAACTGCGACGACGCGGACTGTGACCCACAACCGGACCGTGTGACTTCGATGCGGACCGTCAGCCGATGTGCGAGGGGAGGCTACCGAACGTCGTGTCGGCTCCGAGTCGATCCGACGTGTTCATAGTGCGCCCGCACGTCGCGACCGACGTGGCCTCGATCCGTACAGCAGACGAAACCGGCAGGGAGATAGACATATTCGCTGCTTCCTGGCCCGCTACCTGACAGAGACAGTGCGGTGCCGGTCCACACTTCGCTGATCAGCTCCGTCGGTTGTCGAGCGAGGGATACACGGAGATCGATTATCTCGTTGGCCGCGCGCGGATCGCACCTCACACCGGGCCAAACCGAGCAGTCTTGTTGGACGAGAGCGGCGTTGACCAATTGACGTCGAATCGTGGCGGTGGGTGCACTGCCGTGATCCTGGACACCGGACACCGGTAACGAGCGTCGGTGCGGGTGTAGCGGGACCGACATCTCCAGCTCGACAGTGGCGCGGGACAGGGAGGGCTGATGGGACAACCCGGAACCTCAGGCGCTGTCGTGTTCGAGCTCGCACCATAGGGGGTCGCACTGTCCGACTACGTTCGATTCCCCTTTTCCCAGACAAGATTCTCCCCTACCCAGACAAGAGGTCGACATGCTGTCGATGACCTATCGCGGGCCTTACAAAGTACGCACCGAAGAGAAGCCGATTCCCAAGATCGAGCATCCGAACGATGCGATCGTCGAAGTCGGATTGGCCGCAATCTGCGGCTCCGACCTGCACCTGTACCACGGAATGATGCCCGACACGAGGGTCGGCACCACCTTCGGCCACGAGTTCATCGGAGTCGTGCACGAGGTGGGACCGTCGGTGCAGAACCTGTCCGTGGGAGATCGAGTCATGGTCCCCTTCAATATCTACTGCGGGTCCTGCTACTTCTGCGCGCGCGGGCTGTACTCGAACTGCCACAACGTCAATCCAAATGCGACAGCTGTCGGCGGCATCTACGGCTACTCCCACACCACGGGCGGTTACGACGGCGGGCAGGCCGAATTCGTCCGCGTGCCGTTCGCCGACGTCGGCCCTAGCGTCATCCCCGACTGGATGAACGACGAGGACGCTCTGCTGCTGACCGACGCCCTGTCGACCGGGTATTTCGGAGCACAGCTGGGGAGCATCCACGAGCGCGACACCGTGGTCGTATTCGGTGCAGGCCCTGTCGGCTTGTATGCCGCGGCGTCGGCGTGGTTCATGGGAGCCGGCCGCGTCATCGTGGTGGACCATCTCGAGTATCGACTGGAGAAGGCCCGGCAATTCGCACATGCGGAGACGATCAACTTCGGCGAGCACGCCGACATCGTCGTCACGCTGAAGAAAGAAACCGACTACCTGGGTGCGGACGTCGCGATCGACGCGGTCGGCGCGGAAGCCGACGGCAACTTCATCCAGCACGTCACCTCGGCGAAGTTCAAGCTCCAGGGTGGTTCGCCCATCGCCCTGAACTGGGCGATCGACTCCGTTCGCAAAGGCGGCACCATTTCGGTGATGGGCGCGTACGGCCCGATGTTCTCGGCCGTCAAGTTCGGCGACGCCATGAACAAGGGGTTGACGCTGCGGATGAATCAATGCCCGGTCAAGCGGCAGTGGCCGCGCTTGTTCGAACACATCCAGAACGGCTACCTGAAACCGAATGACATTGTCACGCACCGCATACCGCTGGAACACATCGCCGAGGGCTATCACATCTTCTCGTCGAAACTGGATAACTGCATCAAGCCGATCATCGTCCCGGGCAACGGGTAGGAGGAAAGATGACGCACAGACCGTATGTCGCAGACATGGAAACCCGCATTCCGACCAGCGACGAGCTACGTAACAGAATTCCCGGGTGGGGTGTCGACCTGGATCCTGCAGACCGCCCGGCATACCCGCGCGAGCTGTTCGCGCCCGAAAAAACCGGAGCGCATTGGGATTTCCCCGAGCAGCAACCGGAGCTGACGCCTCGTGAGCGCTCCATCGAACATGGAGAACTGCCGCCGGTATTCGGCACCGCCGCCCCGCTGCAGGGACTGTCTGGAGTGATACGACGTCAGGCATTCCGCTACAGCGAAGGGCGCGGAGCGCACTGGTTGATGCTGCTGGCGGGCGACAGGGTGGACGCGGCCGAGTCGCATATCCGGTCGCTCGTGTCGGGCAGACCGGACAACCCGGTGACCGAGACCGGGATCCTCAGCGAATTCCACAACAGCCGAGGCAAGAACAGGGTCGACGGCTCACACACGTGGATGGACCCGGTCGTCGTCAGTGCGCCCTACGTCGCTGCCGCTGCCGCTGTCGGACTGGGGGTGAGGAAACTCCGCAGGAAATGAATTCACCTGGGCGCACGCGAGGGCGGCGATGCGCACTCGTGCGCGTGTCGACCCGATGAGTGAGTTGCCAAAGCGTCGCGAGTGCAGCAGAGCTGCGCCGGGTCGCGGTCGCGGAGCACGCCAGGATGCCTGGCATCCACCACCGGGACGTGTGACATCTCTGCGCCTGGCCACCACAGTGTTCGGCGCGGTCACTGCACATGAAGAGGGTGCGGTGCTGTCGGCTGCGGGGTTGAACCGACAGCACCTGGCCCCACATGGTTCCCGGGAACAGAGATGCAGTTATTGTGCCCGAAAACCGGTAGTTCGAATCCTGGGCACACGGCGGCAGCGACGCGTCGGCACGTTCGGGGCCGGTTCGATGTCTCCATAGGGGTGTCGCCGGTGCCCGCTCGAACAGGTTTCATTCGGTCCGGTTCGGGCGGCTGTGTGTTTTGTCGATGCGGTGGCGTTGCCGGACCCCGTAGGCAGCGTCTGTGACTACGTCGTCGTCTTCGAGTCCTGAACCGAGTGCCCCGCCGATGGTCGCTATCGATGCCAGCAGCCAGGCGAGGGTGAGGTAGTCGGACAGGTTCACCTCGTGCCCGAGAGTGGTGGACAACAACTGCGGGGGGAGAGTGAGCGATGCAGTGAACAGAAGCAGGCAGAACAGCGCCACGTGCAGGACCACGACGCCGATCACCAGGGTGAGCACTGTCGCGGTGTTGTACAGAACGGATCGCTGCCGCTCGGATGGGGACTGCGGCCGCTCCCACAGTTCGTGATCGAGGATCAGCCACAGAACCATCGCTGCGATCGACAGTAGCGTCGCCGCACTCATCCGCCACGGGCCCATGGTGTCGGCGAACGACCAGATCGTGCTGGTGGCCAACGCGAACGCGCCGGTGGCGAACGCACCGACGAGCACTTTCGACAACCCGGTGACCAAACGCCACGGCCGGTTCGCTCGCACCATCCCCGACAGTAGTCGCACCCGCCGCAGCCCCGAGGGAGCGAAGTAGCGGGTGCCGCCGTCGATCTGCGCGGAAGGAAACTGCCGCCGCGCACCGGATGGCGCCAGTTCCGGCTCACCGAGTGCGCACGCAATCGCGAGTTCGGTGACAGCGGTGACACGCGCTTCGATCCGGGCGCCGCCGACGGCGGCGACGGAGACGAGTGCGAACAGGTGATCGGCACTGACATCGGCCACCACCGGAAGGGTGTCCTCGCGTCGCGGAAGGTCGGTGAGATAGACGACGATGTCTTCACGCTCCGACGACGGTTCGACCGCGTCCACCACGTCCGCGAAGGCTGCTTGCTCGTCCTTGAGGTAAGGCTCGCTGCGCACGGTCACCATCCACCGGCGGCGCCTGCCGCGGTGTTCGAGACGTTCCGGTAGGTGCTGCGCCAACCGCTGCGCCAGCGCCGTGGGTTTGCCCGGGTCGGCGATCAGCAGAACCGAGACCGACTCCTCCGTGAAATGAGGTCCGGTCTCTGTGTTGTGTTCGCTTCCCGACACCGGTGTCAGCGTACGCGGCTCGACGAGCCGCGGTGCCCGAATCGAATTGTAGGACAGCAGGCTTCGCGACACACCCATAAGGTAGAGAACCGGCGTTCAAAGGAGAGGCAGTCGAACCGCAATGCGCGTCTATCGAGTCGGACTGCGGTGGAACGGATTTCAATCCGACCGATCCGCTGCAGTGCACACTCGAGAAAGTTTTCTCGGGGGCGGGCGGCCAGTGTGGATCCGTAGTGATCTGTTGTCCACCGCCTGGACAGCACTACCGGATGCCGCGAAGGTGATGAACGTACTCGCGTACCGATCACGCTGACCTGCAACACTTCTCAGTGGGACCGCCGGAGTTGGTTTGGTGGCTGCAACAGGTCGTCCAGACTGTGACATGGCTGCCGTTTTGGTGATTCGCCCGTTTCCGTGGCGGTGTGGATCTGTGCGTCGGATCAGTGGACACGCCGCCGTGTCGGTGGCGGCAGGCGCAGCGGGATGCGTGTCGATGCGTGGGCGCCGTCGAGTGCGGTCGTGATGAGGCCAGGCACGACGCTCTCGGGGACAATTCACGTGTGGTGTGCAGCAAGGAAACGCGTGAGGCAACGCGCGGCGTCGACGACCTGCGAGCTGTTGTGGGTCAGGGTACGACTCCGCTGTTCTCACCGCTCCTGCCCCCGATCGTCTCGTGACCTGTGCACGGGGTCGAGGTCATGCTGGTGGTGGACGTAGGGTGTATGTGAAGCGTCGGTGTGTGGTCCTCGGATTCGAATGTCCTCGGTCGAGGTAGCGGCTTCGGTAACGAATCCGCACGTCGAGCTTCCAGCGAAGGGTGGAATTCACCGATGGATATCGAACAGCGGGACAGTGGCAGTGTCGATCTGAGTCTGTTGTTGGCCGAGGCGGCCCGAGGGTTCTTTCGGCCCCGCAGTGTCGATGACACCCTCGTCGAGGTCACGCGGGCGGTCACCACGGTGATCGAGGCTGCCGACTGCGCGGATGTCCTCGTCGTTGCAGGACGGACATCGTTCACCTCGCACGCGGCGACCAACGACCTGCCGCTGCGCTTGGATTCGTTGCAGGAGACGTTGCAGGAGGGGCCGTGCGTCGACGCGGCCCGGCGCGGTGTACTCGTGCGGTGCGACGATTTCGCGACGGACCCACGGTGGCCGCGGTTCGGACCTGAGGCCGCGAAGATCGGAGTACACAGCGGGTTGTCGTTCCAGCTCTACACCGGCGACGACACTCTGGGCGCGTTGAATGTGTTCGCGGCGGCGCCGCACGCGTTCGATGATCGTGACGAGGAACTGGGTGCGGTGTTCGCCACGCACGCCGCGATGGCTCTCTACACAGCGAACAAGAGTGAGCAGTTCGAGTCGGCGTTGGCCTCGCGGGATCTGATCGGTCAAGCGAAAGGGATGCTGATCGAGCGTTACAGCATCGATTCGGTGCAGGCCTTCGCTCTGCTGGTCAAGATCTCTCAGGATGCAAACGTCTCTGTCGCCACCCTCGCCGATCGACTCGTCGCACTCGGCTCCGAGAGCGGCCAGCGGGCCTAGCCAAGCGCCGACTGGGGAACCTCGTCGTCGCTCGAGCCCGACGCATGGGCACGACACAGCCCGCACCGCCGGTCAGCGTCACAAGGCGCAGGAATCGATGACATCGTGGAAGTCGACGACCACTATCGGCGCAGAGTCGAGCATGCCCGAATCGATCGATCCGCCCTCGGTACATGCGGCGACGCCGCGGCGCGGAGCCAACCGTACTTACGGCTGACTCCGCGCCTGTGACACTGGTATCCGGTTACGCTGCAACCGAATCGGCTGGACTGTACGGGTGCAGATCATCCCTGTGCGAGGTGTTGTCGAACAGCGCCGGTGATGCCGGCGCGATCAGGCTCGTGTGCCCGAGCTCGGCGGTGCTGGTATCGAGTCCGAGAACGCTGCGCCACCACGCCTCACGGTCGGGTCGGTCCGGCCAGTCGATCAGGTCGTCGACGTCGACCATCGGTCGATCACCTCCCCTCTGTTCACTCGTCGCGACATCTGAACGGCGTTGTGAGAGAGGGAGGGTCAGGTTGCGTGCGGCTCGATGGAGTGGTGCTCACCGGCGCGGGTGATCTCGATCTTGCGGGGCTTGGCGCGTTCTGCGAGCGGGATCGTCACCGACAGCACCCCGTTGTCGTAGGACGCGGAGATCGCGTCGGTGTCCACGCCGTCACCGAGCGCGATCTGACGCCGGTAGGTGCCGGCAAAGCGTTCGGAGGAAATCCATTGCACACCATCGCTTCCCGGCGCGGTGCGGTGGGCGGTGAGGGTGAGGGTGCCGCGGTCGACGTCGACGTCGATCGAACCCGGATCCACCCCGGGTAGGTCGGCGCTGAGGACGTAGTGGTCGTCGACTTTGTACAGGTCCATCGGCATGAACGCCGGGACGCGGTCCGAACCACTTGAGCTGCCCAGCATGGCGGCGGTGAGGGAATCGAGGTCACGGAACGGATCGAATCGAAGCACAGCAATCACCTCCTGCACTGACGTCGCACCCGCCCCTGCGGCGGGCTGCTGCTTCACTGTGCTGACACGAAATTTAGCACTCCGGCGTCGAGAGTGCCAAGAGGGTGTGGCAAAATTTTCCGAGAGACCACCGGAGCCCAAAGGTGCTGCGCGACAGCCGCACCGAGTCGGGCAGGGGCGGTCGCCGGTTTCTGTCGTGTGGATGAGTGGACTCGATGAGTGGGGATGCGGGGGAGTGGGTAGTGGTGATGGTGGGGGACGAGCGTCGGGACTGCCAGCGTATGGATGCAGAGATGACGAGTGCGGATGTCGATCGCGCAATGGTGGACTATCTGCTGCGGTGGGTAAACTCCGGCGGTGGTCCTGCCGCGGAGATCGTTGACCGTTTCGGGTTGTCGGCGTGGGCCTTTCATAGGCGGGTGCTCGAGATCCTCGACGACCGCCCCGACTGGGCGATCGGTGAGCTCGGACTGTCGCCGGTGATGCTGGCGCGAATGAAAGCTGTTGCAGGGCGGCGCGTGTGGCTCTCGACCTGACGGGCGACACACCGCAGTGTATCGATTCATTCCGTCGACCCAGGTCAGTGAGTAGTCGGACAGAAGTATCAGGCGTCGTGAGCATCGAGGAGAGTAACCCTCACAGTCAGTTTCACGCCGGCAACAAGCTACCGAACCACCGCGCCGACCGGATCGACGCCGTCCAACGTGGTGGGCTCGATCGCGAGGCTGGAACTTCGGCCCGATGTCCCGGGCACGGATCGCCGATGCCGCCCATTGCCTGAACGCGCTCGGTAGCGACCTGTGGGCGTCGGTCCTGAACCCGAACCCTTCGAGGACACTGGTCGTGCGGCCTGGACCGCTCGGTCGTGCAGGTCAGGTGATGGACGTGGTGGGGTGATCGGTCTCGACGAGATTTTTCGCAACGACACGAAGAGGGATGTTCTCGCGTTGCGACAGCGTCGCCAGCAATTCGAAGGCCTGAACGGCGTCGACGTCGTAGCGTTCCATGATGATGCCCTTGGCTTGACCGATGATGTCTCGCGAGGCCAGCCCCGCCCGGAATTGTTCCCCGTCACGGACCCCGAGCATCGCGATCACCGCATGCGCGGCGAGTGCTTCCCCGATGACAACCGCGTCGGTGTCGAAGGCTTGCGGAGTAGAGCTGAACAACACGAGCGCGCCGACATCGTCGCCGTTGCTGTAGAGCTGGAACGCCGCGAGCGACCGGATTCCTTCGGCAACTGCAGTGGCAGCGAAGTGTGGCCACCTCTGCTCGGTATCGAGGTCATCGGCGATGACGACATCGAAGTGGCGGACTTCGCTCGGGATGGGGCCTTCGCCCATCTCGTATTGCTGTCGGCAGAGCTTGTCGGCGAGGGGGCAGGTCGAGGCGACGATGGTGCGTACCCCTGTGTCGACGGTGGTGATGGCGCCGCTATCGGCGTGATCGATCAACGTGAGTGCGGAGTGCAAGATCTCGTCGAGGGTCTGCGGCATCGACCGCCGCAGATCACGCAGTGAGCGGGCGAAGTCGGCGAGTTGGGCTGCAGTGTCCGATGACCGAGGGGTCGTGCTGTCGCATGGGTTCTGTGTCAAGGGCGTGTGCTTTCTTCACCAAGGACCCGGCACGCCTCAAGGCGCACGCCGGATACGAGTGTGGCGCGCCTGCTGCTGGACGCGGGGACACCGAGGTGTCCCAGTTACCGGGCCGCAAGTTTACTTCGCTCAGCGCGTCGAACCAACACGACTCAGTTCTGAAGACCTGACAGTTTGCGGCATACGTCAGGTTGTCTTGACGGTGCGGAAATGTCGCTTAACGCGGTCACCGTGTTCATTCGTGGGAACTATGCCTGTCGCGGCTCGACGTCGACCGTTTCCTGCGACTCCGGTGTCGCCTCGTGTGCAATTCTGGACTCGAGCGACCGCAGAAACGGAGGGACGAGGTGGCATGGACTCGCCGCAACCCGAACGGGCTCGAAGACGGCATGCTCGTCCGCAAGCTCTCGCTGCCGACCGCGGTGTTTCGTGTCAGCGGCGATCCGGACGCCGGCCGCGCCACCTTCGTGGCACTGAGCAAAGGGCAACGCACAGTCGTGGGCGGCAACGCCCGCAACTACCGCCCCGAGACCGACGACGAAATTGCCGAACGCCAGAGCGGTTACCTCGACCCGACAGTGATGGACACCGCCGAGGCAGAGCAGGACGACGACGCAGAGCCAGTCGATGTCATCGAACCACCTTCCGCAACACCCGAGCGCTTGCTGCGATCTGTCGACCCGATTCCGAAGCCTTCCCCTGGTGCGGACATCGCGGCGCTGTGTCGGCGCCTGGAAGATGTGGTCGCGGTGGTGTGCTGTCCAACATCAACCCCGTGGGCAGCTGCGAGGGCTACGAACGCGAGATCCCCTACCTTTACCTCTACCGACGCGAACTACCCGCATCCGGTGGACACGGCCAGTTCCGCGGAGGTGCCACCTTCACCGCCGCCGTCACCGGCCACCACACCGACGAGAACTACATCAGCTCCGGTGGATTGTTCCAGAGCGTCACCCAGGGAATCGCACTAGCCGGAGCACCACCGGCGCCGGGTGGTGTCATGTGGCATGCCACCGACACCAAAGTCCTCGACGAAATGGCAGCAGGTAGAGTCCCCGCAGACACCGAGCAGGTCAAAACACTTGCACCACACGGTGCACCGCCGCCTCCGAAGAAGTTCGACAACCGCCTGTTGCCCGGTGACATATTCGCGACCATGTCCAGCGCCGGCGCCGGCTACGGCGATCCCGTGCTCCGCGATCCGGAGCTCGTCCTCGGCGACGAACGTGCCGGGCGGTTGCTCGCGGGCGAGGCAACTTCTGTGTACGGGGTGGTCATCACGGACGGCGCGGTCGACGAGGAAAAGACCTCGCAGACACGTGAAGCCATGCTCCGCGATCGGCTCGGTCGCGCCGTCCAACCGCATCGAGTGAGGACGGGCAAGGTCGATGAATCCGCCGTCACCACGAAGGTCCTCGCTACGGTGCTCATCGGCGAAAACAACGGCAATTCGGTCTTCGGGTGCGCACACTGCCGCGAGACATTGTCGGACAGCGACATCAGCTACCGCCACGGCAGCGCCATCGTGGAGGTCTCGCTCGACACTCTCGGCCCGTTGTTCTCGGACCCCGTTACCCAGACCGGAGTCGACCTGAAGGCACGGACATACCTATGCCCTTCCTGCGGCATCGCCCTGGATACCGAAGTCGTCGTTCCGAACGATCCGATCGTTGATGACGTTGTTCTGAGCAACGCCTGAAATTGCACCTACGTCCGGCCCGGAAGCAAACAAGCTTCCGGGCCGGACGTCATCGAACAGAAAATGGAGACACAGCCCATGTCCACGTCTGCGCCGACCGCGGCATCGACGAAAAGGCGCGAGGTGACGGCAGCAGCTGCCGGAACGGTCGTCGAATTCTACGACCTGACGATCTATGCCTACCTCGCGGTTGTATTGAGCCCGTTGTTCTTTCCGAACGAAGACCCCACAGCGTCTCTGCTGGCGAGCCTCGCTGTCTTTGCTTCCGCCTACGCGATTCGCCCTATCGGCGGGATTGTTCTGGGTCGTCTCGGTGACCGGCATGGCCGCAAACGTGCCCTCTACGTTTCGGTTGTCCTCATGGGCGTCGGCAGTACCTTGATGGCACTGCTCCCGACCTACGAGACTGCTGGCCTCTTGGCCCCAGTTCTATTGGTTGTCGCTCGCCTGATACAAGGTTTCTCTGCGGGAGGGGAATTCGGCAGCGCCCTGACATATGTATTCGAAACTGCCGATGACAAGCGCAAGGGTTTCAGCGGTTCATTCGTCACCTTCGGGTCCAACGGAGGCTTCGCATTGGCTGCGATCGCAGTCGGCACCGTCACCGCACTCACGACCGACGAACAAATGAACTCCTGGGGCTGGCGGGTCCCGTTCATCCTCGGGATTCCGTTGCGGCTCTTCAGTATCTGGACACGATCCAGGATCGGCGAGAGCGAAGACTTCGAGAAGCTCGCAGGCAACAATGACACCCTCGACGCACCGCTGCGATACACGCTTCGAAACAACCTCAAGCAAGTAACCCAAGTATTCGGATTGGCAGTGGCGCAGTCGGCGACCGGTTACATGATCCTGACGTACATGGCGATCTACCTGGTAAACGAAGCTGGATATGGAACTTCGGTCGTAGCATGGACGACCGCAGGCATCATCAGCCTCATCGCGGTTCTGACGCCGTTCGTCGGCATGTTAGTCGACAGGTTCGGTAGCAAGCGAATCCTGATCGTCGGACTTCTGTGGTCGGGGATCACCGCGTATCCTGCGATGTCGATGATGCATGACCACGGGTACCTCACTGCGGTGATCGCTTACTTCGTCTTCGCTATCGGTGCACCTCTTGTTCAGATTGCGAACGCGCCTCTCCTTCCTTCGCTGTTCGGGCCCGAGGCACGATTGACGGGCGTGGCGTTCGGATTCAACTGTGCGACATGCCTTGCCGGTGGAACTGCGGCGTATATCTCTACCTGGCTCATCGACGCGACGAGCAATCAGCAGTCGCCAGCTTTCTTCGTCATTGTAACTTGCCTGGTTGGCGGGGTCGCTGCGCTCAGCCTCCGAAAGGCAGTTGTCGGTGCGGACCGCACCGACAAGCAGTCACCAATCGAAGCGTAGGTGTGAACTGCGGCGTTCTCGACCAACATGAATCATGGACGACAACGCCGCAGTCCGTCGATGTCGGACGGTCGAGGGTTGCAGTCCGAAGCTCCTGGCGCGCAGCGGGTCCGTGTGCCGGACGGTGCATCTGTAAGCGCGGCGAATTTGCGCTATACAGATTGTCGTGCACTCGTTCGACCGTCTCTGTCCCATCAACTCTCCACGACTCTCTGGAGATCCGAGGATCCGGCGCGGTAGGTCAATTTCTCGGCAGCCCTCGCCGCCGCCCACAACCCTCGCAAACTTTTCGTCATAGGTGATCCGGCCGACCGATTCGAACTCGCGAGCCGCTGGGGTGAGATATCACCATCTTGATCACCGAGCACATCGATGCAGCCGAATGAATCGCCCTCGTCAACGACGCGCTCCACGCCGACGGCTCCTAGATCGTGTTTAATATGCCCGGAGGGCTGGCGCGTTCACGGAAGGCGTGCAGATGGCGGCGCGCGTTGGCCGCTACTGGATGGTCGGTAGCAACTACCTTCCGCAGCGACTCCGCCGCATCGGATGAAACGGTTCCCGCGAACTGTCTTCCCTTGTGAGCCGGACGCCTAAGAATTCTGCCCCGGTGGCGGCGCCTGCCCCCGTCTGTCTCGCCGTTTCTGGTGCGGGATGTCGTTGGTCGACGGGGTGAGCAGCCGTGGGAGCAGAATCGCAGGGCGGTGAGGCTCGTCGCCCGCGAACCTACCGCAAGATAGGAGGCTGACCGTGGAACGAGGCAACTATCGATCGACATCTTGGAGCGACGGATTGCGAAGGTCGCGGACCCGCACCCGTGGAACGAGCATCGTCAGGACCGACGCAACGACAGCCACTCCGGTGAAGATGAAAAAAGCTACGTCATTGCCTAGGGTTGCTCCAATGATGATGCCGCCGATCACGGGACCGAAGATCCCGCCGAGTCGGCCGAAGCCTGCGCACCATGCCATCCCCGCTGCTCGTGCTGTGGTCGTGTAGTAGTTTGCGACGAATCCCCAGATGACGACCTGGGTTCCGGTCGTTCCAGCCCCCGCGATCGCAACGGCGACGAGCAGTAGCGGCAACGGCAGCGGCAGTGTGAGAATTACGAGCGCAAGACCTGCCATCGCGAACATGCCTGCGATAATGCGTTGTGGCCCGTGACGGTCGGCGAATCTGGACGCGAGCAGTGCGCCGATCACTGCGCCGCCGTTGAGAACGACGAGGAACCACAGTGACTTGCTGGTGTTGTATCCGGCGTTCTCCATGATCTTCGGCAGCCATGTGTTCAAACCGAAGATCAGCAACAGGCACGCGAATACAGTCCATCCGAGAACGATCGTCCCGAAAAGGTACTGCCGGGTGACGAGTGCCGCGAATCCGACCTTGTCGGTGGTGTCGCGTTCGGCGTGGACCTCGGCGACAACGGGCGATGGGATGCCGGTTGTTCGGGCGATCTCGTTCGCCTCGTCGAGTTTGTCGTGTGCGATGAGCCATCTGGGCGATTCCGGCATTTTGAAATAGGCGAGGGGAAGCACGATTACCAGTGGCAATGCGCCGAGCCAAAACATTCCGCGCCATCCGATCGAGTCACGGACGACGAGGGCTGAAGCCGAGGCCAGGACACCGCCGACTGCGAAGCCTCCGTAGACGATCGCGTTGTACAGGTTCTTCCTGTCCGGCGGGGCGAACTCTGCGATGAGTGCGCCTACGGTGACGATCAGTCCACCCATGCCGATGCCGGTGAGAAATCTGGTGACGCCGAAGGCCGCGACGCTTGTGGTCAGTGCGGTTGCCGCCATTCCGATTGAGAACCAGACGATGCTGACGAGCATCATCTTCCTTCTGCCGACGTAATCACCGATGGCACCCGACATCAGCGCCCCCACCATGATGCCGATCAGGGCCCAAGACCCCAGCAGTCCGGCTGTCTGTGCGGTGACTACGCCCAGCTGTGTGGGGTCGTTGAGGAACAGGGGCAGGATCGTGCCGTAGACGACCATGTCGTAGCCGTCGAAAATCATTGCGAGGGTTGCGATACCCACGATCCACAGCACAGATGAGCGGTGACGGGCGTCGAGCCAGGGTGACGCTGGTGCAGACATACGAGTCCGTTCGATGGGGAACTGAGGTTCCGAGGTGCGTTCGGGAATCAAAGCTGTTGGTAAAAGGATCTGTTCGAGTCTCGAACGATGTTCTTTCGTACTTTTCCGGTGGCGGTTTTCGGCAGCAGGTCGACTATGATGACGGCCTTGGGGATCTTGTATGCGTCGATGTGGTCACGCATCTTCGTTCGAATGGATTCCTGATCGAGGATCGTGTCTGGCCTCGGTACGACGAAGGCGGTCACAGCCTCGGACCAGCGGTCGTGGGGAAGTCCGACGACAACGACTTCGGCTGCGCCGGGTTCAGCTGAATACAGGGCTTTTTCGACCTCGACCGAGGAAATGTTCTCGCCGCCGCTCTTGATGACGTCCTTGTTGCGGTCGGTGAACCAGAGTATGCCGTCGTCGTCGAAGTGACCGATGTCGCCGGAATGGAACCATCCGTCTCGAAAGGCTTCGTCGGTGGCGTCGGGTCGGCCAAGGTACTCGGTCATCACGTGTGGTCCTCGGTACACGATCTCGCCAGATCGGCCTTGCTGCAACCGGTTTCCGTCCTCGTCCATGATCGCGACCTGCACGTTGACGACCGGCGTTCCCACCGAGCCAGAGTGCGTGAGCTGGTTTTCGGGTCGGAAGATCGTGGCGGTGGGGCTCATCTCTGTCTGACCGAACAGCAGATAGAATTCGCAATCGAAGACGTCGATGCAGCGTTCGAGCATGTTCTGGGGCATCGGTGCCATTGCATACAAGGCGCGCCGCACACTTGATAGATTTCTGGTGTCGATGGAATGGTGTTCGAGCATCGCGCGGTACATCATGGGTAGACCGAACAGCTGCGTGATGTGTTCGGATTCGATCAGGCTCAGCAAGTTCTGGGGGTCGAATCCCCGTTGGATGTGGAGTGCAGCTCCAACCATGATCGCTGGTGTGCAGTGACAGTTGAGTTGCGCAGTGTGGAACATAGGGAGGATTGCGGCGAAGCGGTCCTCGGGACGGAATTGCCCTTCGATGATCATGGTCATGGATTCGAGATAGACCGCGGTGTGGTTGCCCACCACGCCTTTCGGTGCTGAGGTAGTTCCGCTCGTATACAGGTACGTCAGTGCAGCCCGGTCGCCGACAAGGCGTTCGGGTTGAGATGCGTTTGAGTGCGCGAGGATCGAATCGAAATCGGTGATCGATGCAGCCCCGAAGTCGTGTCGTGGTCGTGGACCGACGACGGCGACGACTTCGACAGTTCCGGCAGTGGCTGCCGCCTCGGACATTGTCTCAGCGAGTTCGCTCTCGACCACGAAGATGCGTGCTGCGCAATCCCCGAGAACGTACGCGACTTCGTCGGCGCGCCAGTCGAGGTTGATTGGAACGCAGACTGCTCCGATCTTTGCGCACGCGTAATAAGTCGTCAGGAACTCGATGCTGTTGCCAGAGGCAAGCGCGACGGCGTCGCCGACTGCGACTCTGTAGTCGATCAGGCTGTGTGCGACTCGGTTGACCTGCTCGTCGAAGCGGGAGTAGGTGAGTCGGCGGCTGCCGTCGGACAGGGCCAGCGCGTCCGGGTGACGTTCAGCGCTCCGGGTCAGGCTGTCGCCGACGTTGACCCGGTGTATCAGATTGACAGCGAGGGGATCAGGGCTCACGCGTACTCCTAGTGAATTTCGAGCCACTAAAGTCAGTTGGAGTCAACCGTACTGTGACGTGGATCGCAAGCATTTCGCCCAGATCGGTTCGATTCTGCTCGAATCGGTACAAATCAAGGCGGCTGGCGACGTGCAGAGGGTTTGGAGTGTTTGTGTTGACGTCGTAATGAGTGACGTCTTAGTGTTTCGGTATTCACTTTCAGGACTGAGAAGGATCTCTATTGAGTAGGATCTTCCGAACCGCCGCGCAGTGGGCGGACGAGTTGCGCTCGCATGACTTTCCCACGGGAGTGCTGTACGTGCTGCCGTACGAGGACTGGATAGCCCGCGACTGCATCGGTGCCGCGCCGGCCGAAGGGGGCCTCCTGCACCCTTTGCACCCTGCATGGACGTTGATCGGCGCTTTGCGGGGGATGGGACTGACGTTGTCGCAGCTCTTCGCCGTGATGGGAGTCGGCGATGATGACGGTGTGATGTTCGGCGAGGCCGACATCGAACACTACGAATCTCTGCGGGCCGAACGCGAATACTCTGTGACAGGCCGGTTCCTCGACGTTCGACGCAAAACCGGAAGCACCCTCGGCGCTTTCGACCTGATCTCGTTCGAGCTCTCCATCGACTACCGGAACGAGCCGGCGGTCAAGTGCGTCAATACCTTTGTCGTTCCCAGGAAGGATGCGCCGTGACGAGCCTCGAACTGGGCACCCCGATACCCGAATACCGCGTCGTGGTTCGTGCGGAAGCCATGAAACCCATGGCTCTTCTGCTGCGCGATCCGAACCCGATCCACTGGGATACCGCTGCGCTTCGCGCGTTGGGCCTCGATGAACGTCCGATCAACCAAGGTCCGCTCAACGTGTCCTACATCTGGGAAGCAGTGACCGCCTGGCTCGGTCCGCAGGTCTCGGTGCGTCGTGTGCATGTGCGGTTCCTCAGCAATGCGCTGGCAGGTGAACACCTGGTTGTCGGGGGCGAAGTGATCGAACTGGACCCAGACGACGGTACGGTCACCTGCTTCATTCGCATCGATCACGACAACGGTCAGCATGTGCTGACCGGAAACATCACCATCGGCTTGGAAGACCGACTGTGACACTGCGTAATTCAGAGTCACTGCATGATTCGGAAATGCGGCGTGATTGAGGGACGGTGCGCGCCTCGTCCAGGCATCTTCCCGGGCTCCTGGAAGCGGCCGCCGCAGAAGCCCCGGACATCCCACTCGTGACGTTCATCGGTGACCGAACCTACACCCGCAGTGAGCTCTTGGCGAACGTAATGCAGGTCGCGGGTGGCCTTCACGACGCAGGTCTGCAGCCCGGGGACCGGGTGGCGATCATGGTGGGCAACCGAATCGAGTTCCTGAGCACATACTTGGCGGTCAGCGCGCTCGGCGCGGTGTCGGTGCCGCTGAACACAGCCCTTCAAGGGGATGTGCTCGAATACATGCTCTCATCGGTCGGGCCGTGCAGGCTCGTATACGAGGATGTCTATGCCGCACAGATACTTCCGGCTGTCGAAAGCTCTTCGGCGGTGACCGATTCGTGGTGCATCGGAGTTCCACGAGCGAAAGCGGCGTCGTTCGAATCTCTCGGCGCCACCGCACCGCTGCCGAAATCGCATGCGGCCCAGGCATCGGACCTCGTGTCGATTCTGTTCACCTCGGGGACCACTGGTCCGTCGAAAGGGGTCATGTGGAGTCACGAGACGGCTGTGCACGCCGCGGAGGTGTCGACCTGGGTGATGGGGTACACAGACGACGATGTCGTGTACACCTGCCTTCCCTTGTTCCACATCAACGCGCCGTTCACCAGATTCTTCGCGGCTCTCCAGCAACGCGCATCGGTCGTCGTCGCGGAGAGGTTCAGCGCTAGAGCGTTCTGGCAACAGATACGCGATCACGACGCCACGGTGACCAACATGCTCGGTGCCATCGGTTCCATCCTGTGGCGGCAGGACCCGCTGCCACAGGAGAAGGAACAGAAGCTCAGGCTTGCGATGGTCGTTCCGTTCCCGGTCGGCAATGCGGCCGAATTCGAGGCGCGATTCGGGATGCGCATCACCGAGTTGTACGGATCCACCGATATCGCTTTGCCAGTAGGTGTTCCGTTCGGTCACTCGCGTCCGGGTTCGTGCGGGATCGCTACGCCCGGGTGGGAGGTGATGCTCGTCGATGCCGATGACCAGCCTGTCGGCCAGGGTGAGCCGGGGGAGATGGTGACTCGGCCGTCGCGAGCATTCGTAGGTCAGCTCGGCTACTGGAACATGCCCGACAAGACGTGGGAAGCGCACCGTAACTGCTGGTTTCATACTGGCGATGTGCTTCGCCAGGACGACGAGGGCTGGTTCTACTACCTCGACCGGGCCAAGGATGCGCTTCGGGTGTCCGGGAGAACGTGTCGTCGTTCGAAGTCGAACAGGTTCTGATCGGGCACCCACTGGTGCTGGAGTGCGCCGTCTATGCGGTTCCGAGCGCGCTGGGGGAGGACAGTGTCATGGCAGCGGTCGTGGTGTCGGACCCCGACGCGTTCACCGTGGAGGATGTCATCGATTTCGTGAGCCCGCGTCTGCCCTACTTCGCGGTTCCGAGATACATCGACGTGCTCGACGAACTACCGAAAACCTCGACACAGAAGATCCGGAAGGCTGCGTTGCGTGAGCGCGGGGTAACCGGGACGACGACAGATGTCGGACCCCGCAAGAGGCGCACTACGTAGTCGTAGATCCGATCTGGGTGCCTCGCGGCGCGTGCAATCAGCACGTCGTCGCGAGGCAACTCTGTGCCACGGCCATCAAGCTCGACGCTTGATCGTCGGCGGGCAGACCACTGTCGAAGGTGACACTCGACTGAATTGCACCGATGGCTGCATGGACGAGAACGCGTGCGCGTGAGTCGTCGAGTTCGGGTCTCACCTCGAGCAAGGTCGCGATCCATTCCTCGTTGTACCGGCGCTGCATCCTGCGGAGTCGGCGTCTGTCGTCCTCCTGCAGTGCGTTGATCTCTTGCCTGTACAGCTGGACGTGCCGTTTGTTGCGCAAGCAGAAGTCGATCTGGGTGCGGACGAGTTGGTCCAACGTCGACCCACTGTCGGTGTGCGCGCCGACGATGTCGTCGGCACTGGCCAGCAAACGCGTCATGACATCGTCGAGTAGGGCGACCAACACTGCGTATTTGCTGTCGAAGTGCCGGTAGATCCCGGATCCGACGATTCCCGCAGTCTGGCCGATGTCCGACATTGCGACCGAATGAAAGCCACGGGTAGCGAACAGCTCCACCGCGGCATCGAGGATCTTCGCGCTACGTTCCGGGTCTCGCACTCGCGCTGCCTGTGCTGTTGTCACTGGTTCACCACCTCACCTCGATCAAGTTATCCGCAATTTACTATTCGTCGCCGAGTTGGTCCAATCTTCCCGATCCGGCGCCCCACAACGTGGTGAGCGGCGCTGTTGCGCATTCCGTAAGAATAGCCGATCACTTAAGGCAGTGTGAGATCTGCGTATCTGCATGTGGAGGGCATCTTGACTCGGGCGTCTGACGGAGATAGTTTATGGGCATTCACTACGGTGTAGCGTGGGACACACCGAATGGTGACTTTGTTCGTGGTCAAGACGACGAAAGGCGGGAGAATGCCCGTATTGCAGGCTGCTGTCGACACGACCTCGACGCAGTACAGGGACAATGTCGAGGTTCAGCAAGCGGCCGTTGCCGCGCTCGATGCTCAGTTGGAGAAGGTTGTCGCGGGCGGTGGTGAGCGCTACGCGAAGCGTCACCACGACCGTGGTCGGCTGCTCGCCCGCGAGCGCATCGAGCTGCTCCTCGACCGTGACGCTCCGTTCCTCGAGCTCTCCGCTCTCGCTGCGTGGGGCACCGAATTCACGGTGGGCGCTGCAATCGTCACCGGTGTCGGTGTGGTCGAGGGTGTGGAGTGCATGATCATCGCGCACGACCCGACCGTCCGCGGCGGTGCGATGAACCCCTACACCCTCAAGAAGAATCTTCGTGCCTTGGAAATCGCGCGCACCAACCGACTTCCGGTGCTGTACCTCGTCGAGAGCGGCGGCGCCGACCTGCCCACCCAGTCCGAGCTGTTCGTCTTCGCCGGCAAGATCTTCCATGATCTGACCGAGCTGTCCTCGATGGGCATTCCGACGATCGCACTCGTCTTCGGAAATGCCACTGCTGGTGGCGCTTACGTTCCCGGCATGTGTGACTATTCGGTACTCGTCGACAACCAGGCGAAGGTATTCCTCGGTGGCCCGCCATTGGTGAAGATGGCCACCGGTGAGGATGCGGACGGTGAACAACTGGGCGGCGCGGACATGCATTCCCGCGTCTCGGGTGTGGCCGACTACTTCGCCGTCGACGAGGTCGACTGCATTCGAATCGGACGTGACATCGTCACGCATCTCAACTGGCGTAAGCAGGGTCCTGGCCCGAGTCTGCCTGCAGACGAACCGATCTACGACGCCGAGGAGTTGCTCGGTATTGCATCGGGGGATCAGCGCGTGCCGTTCGACCCACGAGAGGTCATCGCACGCGTCGTCGACGGGTCGCGTTTCTCGGAGTACAAGCCGCGCTACGGCACCTCCCTCGTGACGGGATGGGCCTCGATACACGGATTCCCGGTGGGCATCCTGTCCAACGCGCGAGGTGTTCTGTTCAGCGAAGAGGCAAAGAAGGCAAGCGAATTCATTCAGCTGGCCAACCAGACGGACACTCCGTTGATCTTCCTGCAGAACACCACCGGGTACATGGTGGGCACCCAGTACGAACAGGGCGGCATCATCAAGGACGGGTCCAAGATGATCAACTCGGTCACCAACAGCAAGGTCCCGCACATCACCATCAACATGGGCGGCTCCTTCGGCGCGGGAAATTACGGAATGTCCGGCCGCGCCTACGACCCCCGGTTCATGTTCACCTGGGCCAACGCCAGGCTCGCCGTCATGGGCGCGCAGCAGCTGGCAGGCGTCATGTCGATCGTCGGCAAAGCCGCAGCCGAATCCGCCGGACGTGAATTCGACGCCGAAGCCGATGCCGAACGGACTGCCGCTATCGAGCGGCAGATCGAGGACGAGTCTCACCCGTTCTTCGTGTCCGCTCGAATCTACGACGACGGTGTCATCGACCCCCGTGACACCCGCGCGGTACTTGCCATCGCGCTGTCCGCTGCCCATTCAGATCATGTCGCCGGCCAGCGTGGCTACGGCGTCTTCAGGATGTGAGAGAACCAATGCCGAAGATCACCAAGATTCTCATCGCCAACCGCGGTGAAATCGCCGCTCGCGTCATGCGCACTGCTCGCGAGATGGACATCTCGACGGTTGCACTGTACTCCGATGCCGACCGCGATTCCCCGTACGTACGGCTTGCGGACGAAGCTGTTCACCTTCCCGGAACTGCCCCGGCCGATACCTATCTGCGTTCGGACCTCGTTCTCGACGCAGCGAAGAAGACCGGCGCCGACGCCATCCATCCCGGTTACGGATTCCTCTCCGAGAACGAAGCATTCGCGCGAGCGTGCGCCGCCGCAGGGATCATCTTCATCGGTCCGTCCCCGGACGCCATCGCGGCGATGGGTTCGAAAATCGAAGCCAAGAACATCATGTCTGCGGCCGGTGTCCCGGTGCTGCCGGGCATGGTCGTCGAAAGCGAGGCAGACGAGGATCCGGAGCGGCTGGCGAAAGCGGCCGACGACATCGGATTGCCTGTACTCGTCAAAGCGGCATACGGCGGCGGTGGCCGCGGCATGCGCATCGTCGCCACTGCCGACGAACTCGTCGAGGCAGTGCACAGTGCACGTCGAGAAGCGTTGTCCGCGTTCGGAAACGGCACCGTATTTCTCGAGAAGTTCGTCGAATCACCGCGCCACATCGAAGTGCAGATCTTCGGCGACCGGCACGGCAACGTCGTGCACCTCGGTGAGCGTGAATGCTCCATTCAGCGTCGCTACCAGAAGATCATCGAGGAGTCGCCGTCGACAGCAGTCGACGACGAACTGCGCGCCGAGCTAGGACAAGCAGCGACGTCCGCGGGCAAGGCTCTGAACTACGAAGGTGCGGGCACCGTCGAATTCGTGATGGCCCCGGACGGCGCGTTCTACTTTCTCGAAGTCAACACGCGCCTGCAGGTCGAACACCCCGTCACGGAGATGGTGACCGGCACGGACCTCGTGCGCGGCCAGATTCTGGTGGCGTCGGGCCAGCCGTTGCCCGAGGAAATCCTCAATCCCACGTTCAGCGGCCACGCTGTCGAAGTGCGGCTCTACGCGGAAGACGCGGCTGCGGGCTTCATGCCCGTCTCGGGAAGGCTTGCGAATTTCGAGATTCCGACCTTCCCCGGAGTCCGAGTCGATGCCGGATTCGAATCGGGCTCCGAGATCAGTACGTTCTACGATCCCATGTTGGCCAAGGTGATCGGGTACGGACGCGATCGCGACGACGCCTGCGACCGAGTTGCCCGGGCCCTGACCGAATCACTGGTGCACGGAGTCACCACGAACCGCGACCTGTTGATCGGGATTCTGCGCGAGGATGAATTCCGTTCCGGTGCAACCGATACCGGCTACCTCGAGCGTCACTCCGTCGCTGAACTGACAGCTGAACGGGCGAGCGGAAAAATCGTGGAAGTTCACGCCGTCGTGGCAGCGCTCGCCGCGCTGACGGAACGACGTGAGACCGCGTCGGTCCTTCCCGGCCTGCCGGTAGGATTCCGGACGGTACGGAGCGCTCCGCAGTCGCTCGTTCTCGAACACGACGGGACAGAGTTGGACGTCCGCTATCGGGTGCAGCGGAACGCTGTCGAGGCCTCGGTCGGTGACGTGACGTTCGACAATATCGAGATCGTCTCCAGGTCTGCGGATTCGGTCGATGCCGTGGTCGACGGTGTCAGGCGACGCTACCGGGTCTCACGCGTCGGAAGTGCACATTTCGTACACAGTTCGTTGGGCGACACCGAGTTCGTCGAAGCGGAACGCTTCCCGGATCCGGCAGGCAGACAGGAGGCCGGGTCGCTGCTCGCACCGATGCCTGGAACCGTCGTGCGCATCGCGGTCGCCGAGGGCGACGCCGTGAGCACCGGTCAGACGGTCATCGTCCTCGAAGCGATGAAGATGGAGCACACCATCAAAGCGCCCGCCGACGGCACCGTCGGAAAGCTCCCGGTCAGCGAGGGCCAGCAGGTCGATGCGGGCACGGTACTGGCAGTCATCCAGGGCGAAGACGAGGAGAACTGATGACCGAGGAAGTGACCTACGAGGTCGTGAACGGTGTTGCGTGGCTGACGATCAACCGGCCCGAGGCACGCAACAGTTTGAACAAAGCTGTCCGTGATGGACTGTTCGACGGCGTACGCACCTTCAACGACGACAGCTCCGCCAAAGTGCTCGTTCTCACCGGAACAGGGGAGAAGGCGTTCTGCGCGGGCGGTGACCTGAAGGAGATGGCAGACAACCAGTTGACTGTTCCTCCAATCGATTTCGTGCCTCAGTTCGGACGCAACATCGAGGTCGACAAGCCGACGATCGCCGCAGTGAACGGCGCTGCGCTCGGTGGTGGATTTCTCTTGGCGCAGACGTGCGATCTCGCCGTCGCGTCGAGTACAGCGACCTTCGCGGTCTCCGAAGTGAAGATCGGACGCGGCTCACCCTGGGCAGCGCCGTTGTCCTGGATGATTCCCCCGCGCATCGCCACCGAGATCGTGCTCACCGGTATTCCGCTGTCGGCGCAGCGCGCATACGAAGTGGGGCTGGTGAACAGGATCGCCGAGCCCGAAGAATTACGTTCCGTCACACAGGCGTTCGCCGAGCAGATCGCGTCGAACGCGCCCTTGTCCGTGGGCGCAGGAAAGAAGACGATGCGTCTGACGGCGGAACACACCCTCTCCGACGCGTTCGAGCGGGCCGAGAAGATCTGGGAGCCGGTGTATCACAGCAACGACGCCCAGGAAGGTATGAAAGCGTTTCGCGAGAAGCGCAAGCCCGTATGGACGGCACACTGATGGCACTGGACTATCCAGCACTGCTCGACGAGCTGCGAGTGGAATCGGCGACACTGACGAAACTCCTTGCTGGACTTACCGATTCCGACTGGGATATCGACACGCCGGCCTCGGGATGGTCGGTCCGCGATCAGGTCACGCACCTCGCCTATTTCGACGACACCGCGAACGACGCGCTGCGTAATCCGAGCCGATTCCGAATCGATGCAACCGAATTGACGAAGAACGGCACGGACTTCCCCGACAGGATCGCCGAGCTGTACCGGCCGGTGACGCCCACCGATCTGCTGTTGTGGTTCGAACGCTCACGTACGGACCTACTGGCAACCTTCGAAAACGCTGGACCGCGTGATCGAGCGCCGTGGTACGGCCCCGACATGAGTGCAGCGTCATCGGTGACCGCACGCCTGATGGAGACATGGGCGCACGGGCAGGACATCTACGACGCACTCGGCGTCGTACATCCGACGAGCCCCGGGTTGCGCAGCATCTCCCACCTCGGAATCAGTACCTTCGCGTTCGTCCACACGCTCAACGGTCGTGAGGTACCGACGAGCCCGGTACGTGTCGAATTGACGGCGCCGGATTCCGACGAGGTCTGGACCTGGGGTCCCGATGACGCAGAAGACCGGGTCACCGGACCTGCCGGGGACTTCGCACTCGCGGTCACGCAACGCAGACACCTCACCGACACCGAATTGACCGTCACCGGCTCGACCGCGCGGTCCTGGATGACGATCGCTCAAGCGTTCGCGGGCGCACCCGGATCTGGTAGAGCACCCACAGCGACTGTCGGCACCACGTCAGGAGGACACTCATGAGTATCGACGCAGCTCCTCGCCGTCCCGTCCGCATCGGAAATGCATCCGGCTTCTACGGCGATCGGATCGCAGCGTTCCGTGAAATGGTCGACGGCGGCCCCGTCGACGTCGTCACCGGTGACTATCTTGCCGAACTGACGATGCTGATCTTGTGGAAGGCACGCAAGAAGGATCCCGACACCGGGTACGCCAGAACCTTCCTGACTCAGTTGAAGCAGGTCCTGAAGGATTGCATCGACAAGAACATCAAGATCGTCGTCAACGCGGGAGGTCTGAACCCCTCGGGCCTCGCCGACAAAGTGCGCGAGCTCGCGGTGGAACTGGGTGTCGAAGCCAAGGTCGCCCACATCGAGGGCGACGACATTCACCCGCGCCTGGCGAAGCTGCAAGCCGAAGGCCACCGACTTCGCCACCTTGACAAGGGCATCGATCTTGCAGATGCCGACGTCGATCCGGTCTCGGCGAACGTCTACCTCGGTGGCTGGGGAATCGCTGCAGCACTGGAATCAGGCGCGGACATCGTCATCTGTCCGCGTGTCACCGACGCCTCACTCGTCGTCGGGGCGAGCGCGTGGTGGCACGGATGGAAGCGCGACGACTTCGACGCACTGGCCGGGTCGGTTCTCGCCGGCCACATCATCGAGTGCGGACCACAGGCCACCGGTGGAAACTACTCGCAGATCAACGAGGTCGTCGATCGCCGCTACCCGGGGTTCCCGATCGCAGAAGTAGCTCACGACGGCAGCTTCGTCATCACCAAGCATCCCGGCACAGGGGGACTCGTGTCGGTCGGCACGGTCACAGCGCAACTGCTGTACGAGGTCGACCATCCTCAGTACCTCAACCCCGACGTCACCGCCCACTTCGACACAGCACTCGTCGAGCAGGAGGACGAGGCGAGGGTTCGAGTGTCGAACGTGAAGGGCACCCCGCCGCCCTCGTCGCTGAAGGTCGCGATGAACTACGTCGGTGGATTCCGGAACACGATGACGATGGTGCTCACCGGTCTCGACATCGAAGAGAAGGCGGCGTGGGCGATCGACGAACTGTTCGAGATTCTCGGGGGCCGTAAATCCTTCGACGACTCCGACGTTCAGCTTCTTCGCTTCGACAGCAGCGACCCGGCGACCGCAGCCCAGGCGTCGGCGCATCTTCGTGTCACCGTCAAGGACCGAGACCGGGCCAAGGTGGATCGAGCGTTCTCGGGCGCGGTGCTCGAACTCGCACTCGGCGGGTACGCCGGCTTCCACACCACGACTCCTCCGTCGTCGGCCACAGAATTCGGTATCTACTGGCCGACGTTGGTACCCACGACCGAAGTGAAGCATGTCGTTGTGCACCAAGATGGTTCGCGCGACATCGTTCCGCACACTCCCGGTGTTTCGAACGCCAGGACCGAATCCGCCGACGACACCGTCGACACCACAACGGAATTGCGTCCAGCGACCAGACGACCGATCGGGCATGTCGTTGCCGCCCGTTCGGGCGACAAAGGCGGAAAGGCGAACGTCGGTGTATGGACCGACTCCGACGAGCGATGGTCGTGGCTTCGCGGCCACCTGACGGTCGAGCGGTTCGTCGAACTAGTCCCCGAGGCCACGGGATTGACAGTTCGACGTCACGAGTTCGCGAACCTCCGGGCTCTCAACTTCGTGATCGACGGTTTCCTCGGAGACGGCGTCGCGTCGTCGACGAGACCCGACGCACAGGCCAAAGGACTCGGCGAGTACCTGCGCGCGCGGCACACCGACGTACCCGACGCGCTGGTCGAGCAGTAGGAACGGCCATGACTGGATTGTCGTCACGAGACGAAGGCCGGGTGCGCATCCTGGCCTTCGACCGGCCCGAGAAAATGAATGCGATCTCGATCGCCACAGCGCAAGCCCTGACGCGCGAATTGAAGGCGGCAGCATCGGACCGTCGTATCGGAGCCGTCGTGCTGACCGGCGTCGGCGCCAACTTCTCGGCCGGTGGTGATGTGCAATCCATCCTCGACACGATCGACAGCACCGACAGGTTCGCCGAAGCGGACCTGATGACCGCGTTCCACGACGCGCTGACCGAAATCTGGACCAGCAGACTCCCGATCGTTGCGGCCGTGTCTGGAATCGCGTACGGCGCTGCGTTCAATCTCGCAATGGCGTGCGATCTGGTGATCTGCTCCGACGACGTCAAGTTCTGCCAGGTCTTCGTACGGCGAGGCGTCATTCCCGACGCCGGTGCGGCGTATCTGCTTCAGCGCACCGTGGGTGCGCACCGCGCGAAGGAACTGCTGCTGCGTGCACCGGTGATCGGAGCGCAACGCGCCGTCGACATCGGCCTCGCCAACGAGTCCGCGGGCGATGCAGAAGCAACCATGACACGCGCAGTCCAGGTTGCCGCCGAGATGACCGAGTACGACGACTTCGTCATCGCGATGACGAAAAAAGCAACGAACATCGCTTCGGACCAGACCCTTCACGGGGCACTCGCCCACGAATCGGCTTTGCAGTCCGCGACGCTTCTCGGAAACGATGCGGCGGCAGGGTTCGCGCGATTCAGGTCCGACAAGCAACCTCTCACACACCAGGAGACGACATGAACTTCACCGAGTCGGAAGAACACCGCGCCATTCGCGACGCCGTCGGGGCGATCACCGACAAGTTCGGACCGGATTATTTCGCCGAACGTGCAGCAGCTCACGAACCCACCGACGAGCTGTGGAAGGCCCTGGCGGACAGCGGGTTCATCGGTATCAATCTCCCCGAGGAATATGGCGGCGGTGGCGCCGGCATGACCGAGCTCGCATTGGTGTGTGAAGAGACTGCAGCGCACGGCTGCCCCCTCTTGTTGCTGCTCGTCTCTAGCGCGATCTCAGGTGAGTTGATCGCCAAGTACGGCAACGAGGATCAGCGCCAGGCATGGTTGCCGCGGATGGCGTCCGGTGAGACAAAGGTCGTCTTCGCCATCACCGAACCCGACGCGGGATCGAACACACACAAAATGTCGACCACGGCTCGCCGCGACGGCGACGACTACATCCTCAACGGCTCCAAGTACTATATCTCCGGCGTCGACGAGGCCGGAGCCATCGTCGTGGTGGCCCGCACCGGAAAGGACGAGACGACCGGTCGCGGAAAGCTGTCACTGTTCCTGGTTCCCACCGACACCCCCGGGCTCGTCGCGCACATCCTTCCCGTCGCGGCGAGTCTGCCGGAGAAGCAGTTCACCTTGCACTTCGACAACGTCCGCATTCCGGCCAGCAGCCTTCTGGGCGACGAGGACGAGGGCTTCCGTCAGGTGTTCGACGGCCTCAATCCCGAGCGCATCACCGGTGCCGCGGTGTGCGTCGGAATCGGACGCTTCGCGGTCGAGCGCGGCGCCGCGTACGCCCGAACCCGATCGGTGTGGGGTGGCCCCATCGGCGCACACCAGGGTGTCGCGCACCCGCTGGCGAAGGCAAAGATCGAGGTCGATCTCGCAGCTATGGCCACGGCCCGAGCAGCCTGGCTGTATGCCGAAGGACAGCCGGCAGGTGAAGCGTCCAACGTCGCGAAATACGCTGCCGCCGAGGCCGCAGTGGGGGCGGTGGATACGGCTATTCAGACGCACGGCGGTAACGGACTGAGCGTCGAATACGGTCTCCTGCCGCAGTGGAGCGTCGCACGTCTGCTCAGAATTGCTCCGGTGAGCCGCGAAATGATCCTCAATTACGTTGCACAGCACAGCCTGTCCCTTCCCCGCTCGTACTGACACCTCAACTACGAAGGAACCCGATGGTCATCAATGTGAACGATCTGGTCAATCGTCGTGCCGACAACCGCTGGGACCGAACGTCCGTCGGTGACCTGCTGGAGCGCGTGACGTGGAGTACACCGGACAAAACCGTCATCGTGGGTTGGGAAGGCGCCTTCGCGCATCCTGAGAACGAACGACTGACGTACCGGCAGGCAAACGACAAAGCCAACCAATTCGCCAATGCACTACTGGCACAAGGTCTGTCCCGCGGCGATGTCGTCATGATGTTGTGCGACAACTCCGTCGAAGCGTGGCTGACGAAGCTGGCGGTCGCCAAAGCAGGGTTGGTGGTGGCACCGGTCAACACGATGATGGCTCCCGACGTCGTCGGTCAGTTGGCCGACCTCGTCGAACCGAAATTCCTCGTCGTCGATGCCGAGCGGTGGGCGCCCAATTCCGATGCGCTCGGCAGCCGTGGAGTCAGCGCCGGTGTCACCATCACCATCGGAGGCGGTGTCGTCGACGGCAGTGCGTCGTTCGCCGACTTCATCGCCGGCAGTCCGAGCACCGAACCCGACGTCGACGTTCACGGCGACGACATCTGGCAGATCCTGTTCACCTCGGGCACCACTGCGGCACCCAAGGGTGTGATGTTGTCCCATCACGCGACTCACTATGCGGGACTGAACTTCACCGCGTCGTTGACGCGCGGCCTTCGGCATGAAACCGCCATCGTCCAGTGCAGTTTCCTTCCGCTGATCTACCACGTCGGCGACCACCTGTTCAACATCTCGGTGCTACTCAACGGCGGGACACTGGTTCTCGGTCGCAAGCCCGATCCTGTTGCGATCGCACAGGCGATCGACAGGGAAAAAGTGACCTGCCTATGGGGTGGATCGCCCGCGATGCTGGGTGCCGTCGCCGAAACACTCGATGCACAGCAGGATCTCGATGCCTCGACTTTGACGGTTGCCGTCTACGGGTGGGCCGCGTTGCCGCCGAGAACATTCGCGACTCTGCGGACGCACTGCGGTGACACGTTTCAGGCACTCGCCATCTTCGGACAGACCGAATCGATCGGTTGTCACCGGTTCTGGCCCGACAGCTGGACCGAACTGTACGAACGCACCGCGCCACAAGACAATTACGTCGGAGTGCCGAGTCCGATCCTGGCGTCACAGATCTTCGACCCGTTCGGTGACCCGATCGTCGACTCCGCAGGCGGACCAGGAGAGGCTGTGTACCGCTCACCCGCTTTGTTCGCCGGCTACTACCGCAACGAGCAGGCGACTGCAGATGCCTTCGCCGGAGGGTGGTTCCACTCGGGCGACAGTTGCGTAATCGGCGAGAGCGGGCAACGCATCATGGTCGACCGATACAAGGACATCGTCAAGACGGGTGGAGAGAACGTGTCGACGTTGCGCGTCGAGGCGGTCCTGCTCGAGCATCCGGCAGTAGCGCGTGCTGCCGTCGTCGGTCTGCCGCACGAGCAGTGGGGAGAAGCGGTCACTGCGGTGATCGTTGCCCGCGACGGGATCGACGCCGATCCGTCGGACATCATCGAGTTCGCACGAGCACGACTGGCCGGTTTCGAAACGCCGAAGAGGGTCGAGTTCGTCGACTCGCTGCCGGACACCGTCGGCGGCAAGATTCTCAAATACAAACTGCGGCAATCCCTGTCCCACCTGTACAACTAGATCGAAAGGCTCAACGTTGATGAACGAACAACCCTCGTACGTCGACAGCTTCCGCCGCAGCCTCGATGACCCCGAATCGTTCTGGCTCGACGCGGCCGAGAAGATCGACTGGTACTCGCCACCCGCTCGGGCTCAGGCGGAAACCGGTTCGCCGTCGGGAACGTGGTTCCCGGGTGCAACGCTCAATACCAGCGTCAACGCCCTCGACAGACACGTCGACGCCGGTCACGGCGACCGGACCGCGCTGATCTACGACTCGGCGATGGTTCCGGCCAAGCAGTCCTTCACGTATCGCGAACTCCTCGACGAAGTAGCACGATGTGCTGGGGTTCTCGTTGCTCAGGGAGTCGTCGCCGGTGATCGAGTGGTCGTGTACATGCCGATGATCCCCGAATCGGTGATCGCGATGCTGGCGTGTGCTCGGATCGGTGCTGTGCATTCGGTCGTGTTCGGCGGCTTCGCTGCCGAGGAACTCGCCAAACGCATCGATGACGCCGAACCCGTCGCATTGCTCACGGCAAGCGGAGGTCTCGAACCCTCCCGCCGCATCGAATATCTACCGATCGTCGCGGAGGCTCTGTCCCTGTCGGAACGTGCTCCCGAGACCGTCATCGTCAAACGGCGCGACGGCTTCACCGCCGCGCCCGAGGACGACTGGGTGGACTGGGACGAGAGCGTGTCGAGGGTCGAACCTGCTGAGCCGGTGGAGGTTCGGGCCACCGATCCGCTGTACATCCTCTACACCTCGGGCACGACGGACAAGCCCAAGGGTGTGGTGCGCGACAACGGGGGCCACGCCGTGGCTTTGGCCTGGTCCATGCGCAACATCTACGGAATCGGACCAGGGGAGGTGATGTGGGCTGCGTCGGACGTCGGATGGGTCGTCGGACATTCCTACATAGTCTACGCGCCCCTACTGGTCGGAGCCACAACCGTTCTGTACGAAGGCAAACCGGTGGGGACACCGGATGCGGGGGCCTTCTGGAGAGTCGTCGCTGAGCATGGAGTGAACGTGCTCTTCACAGCGCCGACCGCTCTCCGTGCCATACGCAAGAACGACCCCGACGCCGCGCTGGCGCGAGATCATGATCTCAGCTCGTTGCGTGCACTGTTCGTCGCGGGTGAGCGGTTGGATCCCAGCACCTTCGAATGGGCCTCGACAATGCTCGACCTCCCGGTCGTCGACCACTGGTGGCAGACGGAGACCGGCTGGTCGATCAGCGCCAACCCGTGGGGTCTTCAGCAGTTGCCGATCAAGGCAGGATCGTCGAGCGTTCCGATGCCAGGTTACGACGTGCAGATCGTGGACAGCAGCGGCGAACCGGTATCGCCGGGAGTAGAGGGCAGCATCGTCGTCGGCCTCCCGCTTCCTCCCGGGACGCTGTCCGGACTCTGGCGCGGCGACGACCGATTCCGTCGGTCGTACCTCGAGGCATTCCCCGGCAGATATCTGACCGGGGACTTCGGATACATCGACGAGGACGGGTACCTGTTCGTCCTCGGACGCAGCGGCGACGTCATCAACGTTGCCGGCCACCGATTGTCGACGGGCAGCATCGAAGCCGTGGTTGCCTCGCACGCCGCTGTCGCCGAATGTGCGGTCATCGGCATCGCCGACGAGCTGAAAGGACAGCGTCCCAGTGCGTACGTCGTACTCAAATCCGACGCGGTGATCGATCCCGATCAATTGGAGCAGGACGTCGTGCACCTCGTGCGGAGCAGAATCGGCGCCGTCGCAGCCTTCAAAGATCTGACCGTCGTCGACGCGCTTCCCAAGACTCGGTCGGGAAAAATACTGCGAAAGGTGATGCGGCACATCACGGCAGGGGAGAACTACACGGTTCCGTCCACGATCGACGACGCCGGTGTTCTCGACGGACTACACGCCGTGTTGGCACCGAAGTGACCGAGGACTCGGTTGCCAAGCCGCTCGTCGTCGACTTCTATCCAGGTAACGGGCTGACGCTCGACAGCGCCGAGTCTGTCGCTCGTGCCACAGAATCCGCCGGAATCGGCGGATTGTGGGCGCTCGAGGCGCCGCGAGAGCCGTTCGGACCGCTCGCTGTTGCCGCGCTGGCGACGTCGACTCTGCACTTGCGTACCGCAGTCGCCGTCGCATTCGCGCGTAACCCGATGATCCTGGCGCAGCATGCGCACGAGTTGGCCCGTGTCAGCTCGGGTCGATTCGTGCTGGGAATCGGCACGCAGGTTCGTGCGCACATCGAACGTAGGTTCAGCGAACAATGGTCGCACCCGGCACGGCGCATGGCCGAGTACATCGAGGCCGTACGGGCAATCTGGAAGGCGTGGAACGAACAGGAGCCCTTGGACTTCCGTGGTGAGTTCCACTCGCACACCTTGATGACACCGATGTTCGATCCCGGCCCCAGCGGACAATCCCCACCGCCCATCCATCTTGCGGCCGTCGGGCCCGCGATGGTGAAGGTGGCTGTGACCCATGCCGACGGGCTTGTCCTACATCCACTCTCGTCTCGGCGGAGTATCACCGAAACCGTGCTGCCAGTCGTGGGAGACCGGCTGGACGGCGCTTTCGAACTGAGCTGCCCGGCGCTGGTGGTCACCGGAAACACCGACGACGAGCGCGACAAAGCACGTGAAGCGGTGCGCAAGCAGATAGCGTTCTATGCCTCCACGCCCGCGTACCGCAGTCTGTTCGAGCTGTACGGCGAAGGTGACCGAGCTGCCGCACTACAGACACGAGCTCGGGCCGGCGACTGGGACGGAATGACATCGCTGATCACCGACGAACTGCTCCAGGAATTCTCCGTCGACGGTGCGCCGAACCAGTTAACTGGACTTCTCCTAGAGCGATTCAGCGGGGTCGTCGATAGAGTGGCGATCTATGCGCCTTATCCCATTGACGCAGACGTTCTCGTGCAGTTGTGACAGGAAACCAACTCCAGCGTCCAATGAGGGTGTCAGGAACCACCGCAAGTCCGACAAACGAACGTTTACAGGACTTCTGGGTCCGGCTGATTGGGATTCACCATATAAACTCGCGCGGGTTGGTACCCGGTAGGGTAATTTTGCGACGTCATCGTTGGTAGGGCAGGTTCCGGTGGGCGTCGGCGTCCCAGGCAAAGAGCGGACCTGGCCGCGGCCCTTTGTACGCTGAAATTGCGACGGGCACCCCGTAGGCAGTAGTTGGTGTCCGATAGTAGCCACTTTTACGCGGTCATGAACGTGCGTGGTCGGTGGGGGATTCGGGTGGGTCCGTCTGGAGTATCGATGAATTGAGCGTGTCACTACTCGGTGCAACCGGGGGTGGATCGGTGTGAACCGTTGTGGTGACGTGTCAGGTTTGTACGTGGATGCGAGGTCGTGCGTCAGAGCACGAAGACGCAGTCGAGAAGCTGTATCACTGTCACTCCGTCCATGTGGCGCGGCAGCCGTTGTCGTCGCACACGACGCCGTCTGTTTCTGTAATGCCGCAGGCGTAGCCGGACTCGCACACGTACTCTGTCGGTCCGGTATCCGGCACCTCCTCGCGCTGGAGGAATTGGTCGCGGACGGCTTGGCAATAGTCGGAGTATCCGGTTACGGTGCCGTCGGACCAGGTTGTTTCGACGGGGTTGTAGCCGGGTTGGCATGTTCGGATCGGCGGGTGGGGTGAAGGTCCACGAGTTCTGCGGTGTCGAGATCGTGAGTTCGGCGCCGGAGAGTTCCGCGCAGGTGTGCCCTGCGTCGACGTCCATGTTGATCGAGATGACGACGGTTGTGACGCGCGGCGGTAGCGCCGACAGATGCACGGTAGCGCGTTCGGTGTGTGTCGGTCCTTCGGAGTACTTGTTGTGCAGTCTGATTGCGCCGTCGGATCCGGTCGGTTGGTTGTAGAAGACGAAGTCGTCGTCGGTGCCGACGCGGCCGGTGTGTTCGAGAAGCAGGAGCGTCATGTCGGCGTCGGAACCGCTGTGTTGGAAGGTGACGTCGAGTTGGTAGGCGGCGTCGTCGGGTAGCGGGAGGGTTTGTCCGGGGGAGAGTGTCGTCGGCACAGTTGCGGCCTGGATCGGCGTTGGCGCTGTGTTTCGTGGGGATTGTCCTGCGGTGGTGTGGTGTATCCACTGGTTGAAGGGAATCGGTGCGTAGGGGTCGTCGTAGGTGGGGGTGTCGGCGGACTCGGTTGTGGAGGTGAGTGCGTGGTCGAGTTCGGCGATGGGGTTGGTGTGGCCGTCGTCGATGGTGGTTTCGAGTAGGTCTGCCAGGCCCGGGATTTGCCGGATGTCGAGTGGTGTGACCGAGGTCGAGAGGTTGCCGCTGGCGGTGGTGCGGCCGCTGCATGCCACATCGGTGCCGATGTCGAGGAAGCGTAGGGCGTCGTCGGGGGTGCGCCATGGCGTGGTCTCGATGGCGCGGCGGGACCACGATCCGTAGGTGACGATGCCGAGGCGTTGGGTGTCGGGTAGTCGGGTGATGACTGCGAGATCGATGTCGGTGATGGCGGGGGCGACTGCGCATACTTCTTTGCAGGTGGCGATGACGTTGGATCCCATGATGGTCAGCCACCAGGCGATGCGGTCGCGTTTGGTCAGTGTCTTGAGGGTCGGTCGTCCGGCCGAGGTGAGGGACGGTGTCTGGGTGGGGAGGGTGTCGATGTCTTGCTGGCGTAGGACGATCGAGACTCGGTTTCCGGTGACGCCGAGGGCGCATCCGGCGGCAGGGTTGTCTGAACCGTCCTGGGACTGGTGGAGACCGTGATCTCACCAGGAGAATGCAGATATGGCTGCACCGAGGAAGTTCGACCAGGAGACCCGTGAGCGGG
>NZ_FZOW01000012.1 GCF_900188125.1 Rhodococcoides kyotonense
CAAGACACTCGGATGGAAGACTCCTCTGCAGATCTTCACCGATATCGTGGAGGAGTACAACGAGTCGCTCGTTGCGACCACCGATTGAACATGTCAATTGCCGGAGTTCATGGTGCCGTCCGCGATGGTGATCATGGACTCGTTTCCACTGATGTCGAACGGAAAGTTGGATCGCCGGTCGCTACCGACACCGGAGTTCGGTGCAGGAGAGTATCGCGCACCGAGTAATCGGAGCGAAGCTTTGCTCGCGGAACTGTTCGGTGAAATTCTCGGTGTAGACAGCGTGGGGGTAGACGATTCGTTCTTCGATCTGGGCGGGAATTCCTTGCTGGCAACACGATTGACAACACGTTCGAGATCGGTGCTGGGAATGGACCTACCGGTTCGCGCTGTATTTCGATTTCCCACGGTTGCAGAACTTGCGCCGCGGCTGACGGAGTTGTCGAAACATGAGCACTCGGATCCGTTTGCTTCGATCTTCGTGATCATCGATGGCGGAGATCGCGGCGAACACTCGTCGGCCCCGCTCTGGTGCATCACCCAAGCGCTGGAATCAGCTGGGGGTACCGCGGTCTCACGTCGAAGCTGCCGAATCTGCGTATATACGGGGTGCAGGCAAGTGGGCTGGACGGGGCGTCGCCCCTCTCGGCATCGATCGAAGAGATGGTTACGGACTACGTCGATCGGCTCGTCCTCGTTCAACCGGAGGGAGTCGTACAGCTGCTCGGTGGCACCGTGGCGCATGCGATGGCCGTCGAGCTGACACGCCGGGGCCGTCGGGTCGGCTATCTCGGATTGATGGACGCGAAACCGGCAGTACCAGGGCAAGTCTTTGCCGGCCCAGGCGATGCCGCGGCGAGCCTCGAATCCCTACGTCATGCGGTCAAACTGCGGTTCGCACACCTGCCGAAATGAATTGGCTACGAGGACACCGAAGATAGAATTCTGAAGGTCCTGGTCAACAACGGTTCGTTGCTCGACTCGTTCTCGTCGACGCTGTTCGAGGGGATGCTGTCCTGTAGCGAGCCAACTACACCGAAGAGGGAACGGCGACTCCGCTATTGCGCGGGGAGTGGAGCGGGTTCATCGGCGGATCGCTGGCAGAATACGGACTCGATTCGACACGCCATACGATGGATTCCGAGGACGCGATGACGGCTGTCGCCGAGCTCATTGCCTCCGAATTGGCAGCGCTGTAACGACATCGACGGATGCCGGAATGTCGGATGGGTACGTGGCCTCGATGTTGTCAGCGAACTTCGATGACCAGCTTCCCACGGGTGTGATGTCCGCTGCTTCTGGCGAGTGCGGTTCCTGCATCTGCAAGGGGAAAAACGTCTTCGACAACCGGCCGCAACGCTCCTGTGTTCACGGATTCGACTATGGCTTCGAGATCCTCCGATCGGGGTCGCACCAGGACCAGGCGTGAGAGGCGTCCGCCCCAAAGATGACGTCGCAGCGGTGTGAGCAAGGATCTGGCCGCCGATCGCAACGTCGGGTCGGTGGTCAGATACACCCCGTCGGGAGCGAGCATCGATCTGCAGCTACGCGCGCTTTCCCGCCCCACGGTGTCGAACACTATCGATTGGCCTCGAATCTCACGTGTGTAGTCCGATCGGGCGTAATTCACCAAGCGGTCCACGCCGAGGGCGCGCACCATGTCGAGGCTGTGTGGCCCGCAGATTCCGGTCACCACGGCGCCGGCGTCGCGTGCAATCTGAATCGCGTAGTGGCCGACACCACCCGAAGCGCCGATCACCGTGATCGGCGTCCCGGAGCGGATTTCTGCGTAATCGTGCAGTGCTTGCCACGCCGTCAATCCGCAAACCGGCAATGCAGCGGCCGCAACATGGGTGAGGGAGCGTGGTTTGAGGGCCGCAGCGCGTTCGTCCACGGCCATGTATTCGGAGAAACCACCCATGCGGCCGAAGGTAGATTGCATTGCGAGTACCTCGTCGCCGATCTGAAACGCAGATACCGATCTACCGTGCCCGACGACCACCCCGGACACGTCGCTCCCGAGGATGGTCGGTGGTCGGCCGGCCAGCCGTTTGAACGCGTAGGACCCGTCGCGTAGTTGCCAGTCCCTCGGATTGACACCGGCGGCATGAACCTCGATCAGAATTTGTCTCGGCTTCGGTTCGGGCAGCGGCAGTTCCCCGTATCGCAGTACTTCCGGTCCACCGTGTCTCTCGAAGTACACTGCGCGCATGGCGTTCCCCTCTGGTCTCGTTTCGAAACCATTCTAAATGAGGAGATCGTGAATGGGACGGAGATTGGGAAGGACCCGCATGTGTAATCGGGGCCCGAGGCAGTCTCGATCCGCGCATCGGAGGCGTGGAATTGGCTCCGCGGGCCCTAAGAAAGACCAGGTCGAAGGGCTAGATAGGAGTACCTTAGTTGCGGGGTGGGCATGGTACTGACTTATCGTTTGTGGTTGGACCGACGTACCCAATGGTCGATCCGCCCGAAAGGCACCTTCGAACTACCGATTCGAGCGCACCCGCTCGACGTTAGTCGAAGATCGTCGATCCGGGGGTGCTGCTTCAACGGCGAACGGCACCGAATAGCCGTCCGCGACGGCCGGTGAATTCGTGCCGAGCCGATCCGACGTACTTGAAGGCTGGACTTATCCGAAGGCTAGGTATGAAGCACACTCCGGGCCCGCAAGGCCTCTACGACCCCCGCAACGAACACGACTCCTGTGGTGTCGCGTTCGTCGTGGACATGCATGGTCGTCGTAGTCGAGACATCGTCGAGAAGGCCATCACCGCGCTGGTCAACCTCGAACATCGGGGCGCCGCCGGCTCCGAGCCCAACACCGGTGACGGCGCCGGAATCCTCATCCAGGTACCGGACGCGTTCTTCCGTGCCGTTGTCGATTTCGAGCTGCCCGCCGCAGGCGCGTATGCCACCGGCATTGCGTTTCTTCCGCAGGGCCGCAACGACGCTGCTCGTGCGTGCGAAGACGTGACCGCGATCGTCGAGGGTGAGGGCATGAAGGTCCTCGGGTGGCGTGAAGTTCCCACCGACGACTCCTCTCTCGGGGCGCTTGCGCGCGACGCGATGCCGACGTTCCGTCAGTTGTTCTTCGCCGCTCCCGATCTCTCCGTTACGGACCTGGAACTCGAGCGCCGCGCTTTCGTGATCCGCAAGCGCATCGAGCACGAGCTCGGTGAAGAAGGTGCAGGCAAGGACGTCCCCGGTCGCGAGACCGTGTACTTCCCGTCGCTGTCCTCGCAGACGTTCGTCTACAAGGGCATGCTGACGACGCCTCAGCTCAAGGGCTTCTACCTGGACCTGCAGGACGACCGCGTCGAGAGCGCCCTCGGACTCGTCCACTCCCGCTTCTCGACCAACACGTTCCCGTCGTGGCCGCTGGCGCACCCGTTCCGTCGCGTCGCCCACAACGGTGAGATCAACACCGCCACCGGCAACGAGAACTGGATGCGCGCTCGCGAGGCTCTGATCGCCTCCGACGTGTTCGGTGGTTCCGAGGCACTGGAGAAGATCTTCCCCGTCGTCACTCACGGTGCCAGTGACACCGCACGGTTCGACGAGGTTCTCGAGCTGCTGCACCTCGGCGGCCGCAGCCTGCCGCACGCGGTCCTGATGATGATTCCCGAAGCCTGGGAGCGTCACGAGTCCATGGACCCCGCTCGTCGGGCGTTCTACAAGTACCACTCCTCGCTCATGGAGCCGTGGGACGGACCGGCATCGGTGTGCTTCACCGACGGCACCGTCATCGGCGCGGTTCTCGACCGCAACGGCCTGCGCCCGAGCCGCCTCTGGGTCACCGACGACGGTCTCGTCGTCATGGCCTCCGAGGTCGGCGTGCTCGACATCGATCCCGCGAAGGTCGTCAAGAAGGTCCGTCTGCAGCCGGGCCGCATGTTCCTCGTGGACACCGCGCAGGGCCGCATCGTCTCCGACGACGAGATCAAGGACGAACTCGCCGCGGAGCACCCGTACCAGCAGTGGCTCGACGAGGGTCTGACCTCGATCGACGAACTGCCGGACCGTCCGCACGTGCACATGCCGCACGACCGCGTCCTCATCCGTCAGCAGATCTTCGGCTACACCACCGAGGAGCTGAACATCCTCGTCTCGCCGATGGCGAAGACCGGGGCCGAGGCCATCGGTTCGATGGGCACCGACACCCCGATCGCTGTGCTGTCCGCGCGCCCGCGCATGCTGTTCGACTACTTCTCGCAGCTGTTCGCGCAGGTCACCAACCCGCCGCTCGACGCGATCCGGGAAGAGATCGTCACGAGCCTCGGCGGCACCATCGGACCCGAGGGCGACCTGCTCAACCCGGGCCCCGACGCGTGCAAGCAGATCGTGCTCCCGCAGCCGATCCTGCACAACGACGACCTCGCGAAGCTCGTCCACATCAACGACGACGGCACCCAGGACGAACTGCGCTCGGTCGTCGTACGTGGTCTGTATCCCGTCGCCGAGGGTGGCGAAGGTCTGCGAAAGTCGTTGGAGGCCATTCGTTCTCAGGTCTCCGCTGCGATCTCCGGTGGTGCGCGCATCATCGTGCTGTCCGACCGTGAGTCGAGCGAGAAGCTGGCTCCGATCCCGTCGCTGCTGCTGACGTCCGCTGTGCACCACCACCTGGTTCGTGAGAAGACGCGTACCAAGGTCGGGCTGATCATCGAGTCCGGTGACGCACGCGAGGTGCACCACATGGCTCTGCTCATCGGTTTCGGTGCGGCAGCGGTCAACCCGTACATGGCATTCGAGTCCATCGAGGACATGATCGAGCGCGGCGCCCTCACCGGCATCGACTTCGACAAGGCCGTCGCCAACTACATCAAGGCCGCAGGCAAGGGTGTGCTGAAGGTGATGTCCAAGATGGGCATCTCGACACTCGCGTCGTACACGGGCGCGCAGCTGTTCCAGGTCATCGGCCTGTCGCAGGATCTCGTCGACGAGTACTTCACCGGCCTGAACAGCCACCTCGGCGGCATCGAACTCGACCAGATCGCGCAGGACGTGGCCACGCGCCACGGCGTCGCGTACCTGGAGAACCGTCAGGAGCGCGCACACCGCGAGCTCGAGGTCGGCGGCGAGTACCAGTGGCGTCGTGAAGGGGAGTACCACCTCTTCAACCCCGACACGGTGTTCAAGCTGCAGCACTCGACCCGCACCGGTCAGTACGACATCTTCAAGGAATACACGAAGATGGTCGACGACCAGTCCGAGCGCCTCGCGTCGCTGCGCGGCCTGTTCCGCTTCAAGACCGAAGAGCGCCAGCCGATCTCGATCAACGAGGTCGAGCCTGCGTCGGAGATCGTCAAGCGCTTCTCGACGGGTGCGATGAGCTACGGGTCCATCTCGGCCGAGGCTCACGAGACTCTCGCCATAGCGATGAATCGCCTTGGCGGACGGTCCAACTCGGGTGAGGGCGGCGAGAGCGTCGACCGCTTCGAGCCGGACGAGAACGGTGACTGGCGACGCAGCGCAATCAAGCAGGTCGCGTCGGGACGCTTCGGTGTCACCTCGCACTACCTGACCAACTGCACCGACATCCAGATCAAGATGGCGCAGGGAGCGAAGCCCGGTGAGGGCGGCCAGCTTCCGGCGCACAAGGTGTACCCGTGGGTCGCCGAGGTCCGTCACTCGACGCCGGGCGTCGGGCTGATCTCGCCTCCGCCGCACCACGACATCTACTCGATCGAGGATCTCGCGCAGCTGATCCACGACCTGAAGAACGCCAACCCGCAGGCTCGCATCCACGTGAAGCTGGTCTCCGAGGTCGGTGTCGGAACGGTCGCCGCAGGTGTCTCGAAGGCGCACGCCGACGTCGTTCTCATCTCGGGTCACGACGGCGGAACCGGTGCAACGCCGCTCACCTCCGTCAAGCACGCCGGTGGGCCCTGGGAGCTCGGTCTCGCCGAGACTCAGCAGACGTTGTTGCTCAACGGACTTCGTGATCGCATCGTCGTACAGGTCGACGGCCAGCTCAAAACCGGCCGTGACGTCATGGTCGCCGCGCTGCTCGGTGGTGAGGAATTCGGTTTCGCGACTGCACCTCTCGTCGTGTCGGGCTGCATCATGATGCGTGTCTGCCACCTCGATACGTGCCCGGTGGGTGTCGCGACGCAGAACCCGTTGCTGCGCAAGCGTTTCGCGGGCAAGCCCGAGTTCGTCGAGAACTTCTTCATGTTCATCGCCGAAGAGGTTCGCGAGCTCATGGCCGAACTCGGCTTCCGCACGCTGAACGAGGCCATCGGCCAGGTCGCTCTGCTCGACACCACCGCGGCGAAGGAAGCGTGGAAGGCGTCGAAGCTGGATCTGTCTCCGATCCTCGACGAGGTCGAGTCGGCGTTCATGAACCAGGACCTCTACAACACGGGCGTTCAGGATCACGGCCTCGACAAGGCACTCGATCAGCAGCTCATCGTGCAGAGCCGCAACGCTCTCGACAAGGGCGAGAAGGTCGCGTTCGAGTCGAAGATCACCAACGTCAATCGCACGGTCGGAACCATGCTTGGACACGAGCTGACCAAGGCGTACGGCGGAGTCGGCTTGCCCGACAACACGATCGACATCACGTTCACCGGTTCGGCCGGAAACAGCTTCGGCGCCTTCGTGCCGTCGGGAATGACGTTGCGCCTCAACGGTGACGCCAACGACTTCGTCGGCAAGGGCTTGTCGGGTGGACGGATCATCGTGCGCCCGTCGCTGAACGCTCCCGCAGGATTCGTCGCCGAGGACAACATCATCGGTGGCAACGTCTTCCTGTTCGGCGCCACGCAGGGTGAGGCTCTCATCCGCGGCGTCGTCGGCGAGCGTTTCGCAGTGCGTAACTCCGGTGCCGTTGCCGTTGTCGAAGGCGTCGGCGACCACGGGTGCGAGTACATGACCGGTGGCAAGGTCGTCATCCTGGGCGAGACGGGACGCAACTTCGGTGCCGGTATGTCCGGTGGCGTGGCGTTCGTGTTCGACCCTGAGAAGGCGTTCGAGGCCAACCTGAACACCGAGCTGGTCGACATCGAGAGCATCGAGGGCGACGAGTTCACCTGGCTGAAGGACATCGTCACTCGTCACCACGAGGAGACGGGATCCGATGTCGCAGAACGCATCCTCGCAGATTGGTCACAGCAGGTGAACCACTTCGTGAAGGTCATGCCGCGGGACTACAAGAAGGTACTGCTCGCCATCTCCGAGGCCGAGAAGAACGGCGCGGACGTGGACGAGGCGATCATGGAGGCAGCTCGTGGGTGACCCACAGGGATTTCTGAAGAACACAGTCCGCGAGCTGCCGAAGCGCAGGCCCGTCGACCTGCGTCTGATGGACTGGAAAGAGGTCTACGAGGACTTCTCGAAGGAGACACTCCAGACGCAGGCCAGCCGCTGCATGGACTGCGGTATTCCTTTCTGCCACAACGGTTGTCCGCTCGGGAATCTGATTCCCGAGTGGAACGACCTGGTGTTCAAGGACCGCTGGCGCGAGAGCATCGACCGCCTGCACGCCACCAACAACTTCCCGGAGTTCACCGGGCGGCTGTGCCCGGCGCCGTGCGAGGCGTCGTGCGTCCTCGGCATCAACCAGGATCCGGTGACGATCAAGCAGGTCGAGGTCGAGATCATCGACAAGGCGTTCGAGGAGGGCTGGGTCGCACCGGTCTACCCGACGCACCTGACCGGCAAGACGGTTGCCGTCGTCGGCTCCGGGCCTGCGGGATTGGCTGCGGCACAGCAGCTCACGCGTGCCGGCCACACCGTCACGGTGTTCGAGCGTGCCGACCGCATCGGTGGTCTGCTGCGCTACGGCATCCCCGAGTTCAAGATGGAGAAGCGCCACATCGACCGCCGTCTGGCTCAGATGGAAGCCGAGGGCACGGTGTTCCGTACCGGCGTGAACGTCGGTGTCGACATCACCGCTGACGAGCTGCGCGCGCAGTTCGACGCCGTCGTCCTTTCCGGCGGAGCCACCGCGTGGCGCGACCTGCCGATCGAGGGACGCGAGAACGAGGGCATCTACCAGGCGATGGAGTTCCTGCCGCACGCCAACCGTGTGCAGCAGGGCGACATGGCCGAGCCTCCCGTCAGTGCCAAGGGCAAGAAGGTCGTCATCATCGGCGGCGGCGACACCGGAGCGGACTGCCTCGGCACCTCGCACCGCCAGGGCGCCGAGAGTGTCCACCAGTTCGAGATCATGGCTCGTCCGCCGGAAGAGCGCGCCACCTCGACGCCGTGGCCGCTGTACCCGCTGATGTTCCGCGTCGCGTCCGCGCACGAGGAAGGCGGCGAGCGTGTGTTCTCCGTCAACACCGAGCGTTTCATCGGTGAGGGCGGCAAGGTCACCGGGCTCGAGGCTCACGAGGTCGAGTTCAAGGCAGGCAAGTTCGAGAAGGTCGAAGGCAGCGAGTTCACCCTCGAAGCCGATCTCGTTCTGCTGGCCATGGGCTTCGTCGGACCCGAGAAGCCAGGTCTGCTCACCGACCTCGGTGTGGACCTGAACGAGCGCGGCAACGTCAAGCGCACGAACGAGTGGGTCACCAACGTTCCCGGCGTCTTCGTTGCGGGCGACATGGGCCGCGGCCAGTCGCTCATCGTGTGGGCCATCGCCGAAGGCCGTAGCTGTGCTGCCGCCGTCGACACGTTCCTGCAGGGTGCAACGGCGCTCCCCGCGCCGATCGTGCCGACGCAGGCGCCGCAGCGGTAGTTCTTTCGTTCCTGGCCGCCGCTTGAATGGACCATTCGAGCGGCGGCCAGTTCGTTTTGCCCGCTTGAATGTCGCCCTGTAGCTATCTGTTCGTATGAATGGGCCATTCAAGCGGTGGGGTGGCAGGTCTCAATTCGGTTACCTCCGTTAACCAGCCGGGCATCGTTTCGACATCGACGGCTGGCATTCTTCGCATCGAGAACAGTGTCCGCGAGTATCTGTGAGGCCGATCGATGCGTGTGAAGAAGCTTGTCGCCACCTTGGGAGCGCTGGCGGCCGTCGTCGCCGGAACCTCCGCGTTGACTGCAGGTCAGGCATCCGCCGACCCCGCCGATTGCCCGCGTTTGTATGTCGCTGCGATCCCCGGAACATGGGAGACGAGTTCGGGCGCAGCTCCGCGGCCCGGCATGCTCACGGCCGTCACGGATCGCATCGCGAGTTCCGACATCCTCACCGAGTACGTCGCCTATCCCGCGACTGCGTTCCCCTGGGAGGGCGGTGTGTACGGAGAATCCCGAGCGATCGCGACGGCCAATGCAGGCGGCATGTTGAAGGCGATGGCCGACCGTTGCGGCGCAACGAAACTCGCAGTCATCGGATACAGCCAGGGTGCCGACGCGGCAGGCGACCTCGCAGCGTCGATCGGCAGCGGCGTGGGCGTCGTACCGGCGGATCGGCTCGTTGCCGTCGGGCTGATTTCCGATCCCAAGCGTTCCGACACGGATGCCCTGGTCGGGCCTGAGGTCGTCGGCACGGGTGTCGGTGGGCCGCGCGTGGGTGGATTCGGTTTCGTCAGCCCTGTCGTGCGGACGTTCTGTGCCGTCGGCGATCTGTATTGCTCGACGCCGAAGGACGATTACATCGCTCGGCTCGCGGGTTTCCTTGCGGTGTCGTCGGATCCGAATCCGAGTGTCGTCGAGAAGGCGCAGCAGGAGGCGCAGGTTCTGCTCGGCGACATCGCGTCGGCGGGTGGGTTGCCGGTTCTGCAGGGGCAGCTGAGCGATCAGGCGAACGAGCAGCGTCGACGCGAGATCGATGCCTTCTATCGCTCGGGGATTCACCAGGAGTACGGCTCGTACGCGGTGGATGCGAACGGCACGAGCGCGACGACGTGGCTCGCGAATTATCTTGTGGCCGCGTCGAATTCATAACCCCATGTGCACGAAAATACATAGCCCCTATGTATTTTCGTGCACATGGGGCGTCGGCCGCGTTCCCCGCAACACCACGTAGACGCCGACGGCCGAGACCGCCATCAGGCCGGTACTCCACGCTGCGGCGAGGTTGAAGCCGTCGACGAAGCTCGATGCGGCCAGCTCACGCAGCTGGTCGTTCAGCGGAGCGGGTAGGTACTCGGCGACGGCCATTCCGCCACCGACGGTTTCCGAGGCGGGCCCGGCGATCTCGGGTGGAGTCTCGGGAGGGAGAGCGTTCTGGACGCCGTGCCGGTAGACAGTGGTCCCGATGGTGCCGAGGATTGCGATTCCGACTGCACCGCCGAGTTCGGCGCCGGTCTCGGACAGTGCCGATGCGGCGCCTGCCTTCTCTGGTGCCGCTGCGGTGAGGACGATGTCGGAGTTGAGCGTCGACGCTGCTCCGATGCCGAACATCATCGCGGTCATGCCGGCGATCAGCAGGGGCAGCCCCGATCCGGGTTGGATGAACACCATGGTTCCTGCTCCGATGGCGATGAGCAGCAGGCCACCGGCGATGATCGCACCCGTCGGGATGAACTTGCTGAGGGTCGGTGACAGGACTGCGCCTGCGGCGGCAGCAGCTGCGGGAATCAGCAGCCACAGTCCGGCCGCGAGTGGGCCGAGTCCGACGATCAGTTGGAGATATTGCGAGGCGAACAAGCTGAATCCCGTCACCGCGAAGATGACCAGGAACTGGACGACGACGGCGGCGCTGAAGGCACGTTCGGCGAACAGGGATACATCGATCAGCGGATCACGACCTCGGCGTTGGCGCCGGACGAAGAAGAAGCCGAGGATCAGCCCGCCGACCGCCGTCGAGATGGTGGCGGCGTCGAGGCCGTCCTGCGCGCCGTGTTTGATGGCGTAGACGATTCCCAGCATCGCCGTGATCGACAGGACGACGCTGACGGGGTCGAACTTTCCGGGGTTCGGATCGACGAATTCCGGTACCAGTAGCGGCGCGCTGATCAGCAACAACACCATGATGGGGATGTTGACGAGGAAGACCGAGCCCCACCAGAAGTGCTCGAGCAGAAAGCCTCCGACGACGGGGCCGATCGCGCCGCCACCTGCGAATCCTGCCGTCCACAATCCGATCGCTTCCTTGCGTTGGCCGGGATCGTGAAACATGTTGCGGATCAACGACAGTGTGCTCGGTGCGATCGTTGCGCCGCCGACTCCCAGCAGTGCGCGTGCGACCAGCAGCATCTCGGGCGTGGTGGAGAACGCCGCGATGAGCGAGGCGGCCCCGAAGACGAGCGCCCCGATCATCAGGAGTTTGCGACGGCCTATCCGGTCACCGATCGAGCCCATCGTGATGAGGAGGCCGGCGAGCAGGAATCCGTAGAGGTCGAGAATCCAGAGCGTCTGATTGCTACTGGGTTCGAGGTCTGCCGTCACGGCCGGCAAGGCGAGATACAGAACGGAGATGTCCATCGAGACCAGAAGGATGGGGATGACGAGAACACTGAGTCCGAGCCAGTCCTTGCGAGTCGCCTTGTCGTGCACGTTGTTCACGGTTCCCCTCTTCTCGAGTCCACCCAGTTTTCGAGTCACCGGATGAGGACGCGATCATGACGGTACCGTCGGAGCGTCAGGTGCAACCGATCCGAGAGGAAATCCTGTGCTCAGTGATCTGAAGGTCGTCGCTACGATCACCGCGAAGCCGGAGTCGGTGGACGCCGTCCGTGCCGGTTTGGCCGCCCTCGCAGCGGAATCCCTACACGAGGACGGCAACGTCTCCTACGAGCTGTTCGAGTCGGATTCGGAGCGCGGAACTTTCGTCACCATCGAGGTGTGGCAGTCGGAGGACGACTTGGCCGCGCACATGCAGACACCGCACCTGCAGAAAGCGCTGGCAGAGTTCGCCGAGCACCTGGCCGCGCCGCCTGCGATCCACCCGTTACGCGTAGTTCACTGACGGTTTGGAGGCTCCTCGGTACACCAGCCCGGATACGACGAGCAGTGCCGCGGTGAGTGCGACGGCGACCCAGCCGGTCGACGTCAATGCGCCGTTGCCGATCTCGCGGGCACCGGCTGCGGTGTAGGCCATCGGCATGAACGCCGACAGCTGGCCCCAGATCGCCGCGTTCGACGCGTATGCCGCGCCGCAGACGACGACCTGAACCAGCAGAAGCGCCACGTTGACGGCCTGACCGACGGTGGCGCCCAGCAATCGCTGGATCGCTCCCGCGGCGGCGAGATATGCAGCCGCGGACACCAGAAGGAACGCTCCGGCGCCGACGAGGGCTCCGACGGCGGCGTCGGGTGCGGTGAACGCGAAGGCCAGCGCAGCGCAGATGCCGACGGCCAGCGACGCGGTCGCTGCTGCGATCCACCTCAGCCTGGAATCACGGCTGAGGACTCTGACCAGGCTGACTGCGCCGACGGCTCCGACAGCGACGAGCGCGGAGATCAGGTACGGCGCGACCGGGGTCGACGGTGAATCGACCGGGGTGGCGACGGGGGACGCGTTCGGTGCGGACAGTTCCTTCGCCGACGGCAGCCCGGTCGTCGCGTCGGTGACGTTGGTCTTGATGCCGTCGACGATTCCCGGCACCGGCTCGACGGAGGTGACCAGTTGCTGGGTGCCTGCTCGCAGCTGTTGTCCGCCGTCGTCGAGCTGGCCGAGCCCGTCGCGCAGCTGAACCGTCGCATCGCCGATTTGGTTTGTCGCGGTGAGGAATTGGCCCGAGGGGTCGTTGAGCTCGCCGGACAGCTGGCGTGCGCCGCCCTTCAGTTCGGCGAGCTGGTCGAGTGTCTGCGGTCCGAGGCCCTGAGTGTTCAGAGTGTCGATGACGCCGCGGATCTGTGCGGCTGCTTCCTGCGATCCGGGCGTCGGGAATGCGGCGACCTGCGTCGCAGCAGCTTCGAGCTGCGCGGTGAAGGCACTCTGCTGCTCTCCGAAACCGGTGAGCTGGTCGACGACCTGATCCACGCCGCCGCTGATCTGGGATGCGCCGTCGCCGAGCTGTCCGATGCCGTCGCGGTATTGGACCCACCCGTCGGCCAATTGGACCGTGCCGTCGTGGGCTTGCGTGATGCCGTCGGCGAGCTGTCCGGCGCCGTCGTTCAGCTGATTGCCGCCGTCGGTCAGCTGCGTCAGGCCACCGGACAGGAAGCTGATGGGTAGGCTGGCCTTCTGCAGGCTCTGTCGAGATGTCGCCAGAGGGTCACCGGACGGCGTCTCGGCGGACACCTCGGGGACGGATGCTGCGGCCTCGTCGGTCGGATTCAGGTCGTGGCCTGCTCCGAGGGTGAAGGCGCCGGCAGCGACCAGAGGAAATGCAATGGCGACGAGAGCAGCGCCCGGTCGCCGGAGGATCCGAAATTTACCCATAGTGGTCCTGAGGCTAACTGCCTCGGAGGAGTGCTCCGACCACCCCGAGTCGTCCAATCGACGGGAAATGAGCTCTGAGCAGGCTCTCTAAGAGTCCTATGAGGATTCGAGCCGCTACCGGTTTCGCGGCAGCAAATCCCACACGTGTTGGGTCTCGTTGACCGACGCCACCGATCGGTTTCCGTTGCGCGAGTACAGGATTCGTGTGATGGAGCAGTAGTCGATCGGAAAACCCAGTACCTTGGGCGTTCCCAGAATCTCCTGGAGCACGATGTTGATCACTCCGCCGTGCGCGAAGACGACGACGGTATCGCTGTGTTCCAGCCCGTCGACCGCCCCAGCGATGCCCGCGCGCACGCGCGAACGGAACGCGGCTTCGTCGACCTGCTCGGGTAGGTGGCCTGCCTTGATGCGCTCGAACGCGTCGCGAAACTCCGTGCGCGCGGCTTCGATGGGGATGTAGCCGGCGAAGTCGCGGTCGTACTCGGCGATGCGCTCGTCCGTCTCGAGCGTCAGACCGAGTTCGGCGGCGAGGACGGTTCCGGTCTGCAGCGCGCGCAGCTGGGTGCTGGCGACCGTCCGTGCGATCGGGAAGCGGGCCAACGCGTCGGGCACGCGTTGTGCTTGTTCGTGCCCAAGCCCGTCGAGCGGCGGGTCGGCCGAGTCCTCGGATCGCTGAGGGAGCGCATGTCGGACCAGGATCAGTTGCACGGCTCTACCTAACCACGAGGCTTCGGCCACTGCGGATCACCATCGTCCGAAATGCCTGAACCTGCCGCGCGAGCTGACGCGCAGGCCACACCATGCCTATCCGGCGCCGCGCGGACAGGTCGTCGATCCGGACCTCGACGGTTTCCGGGCCGTGCCCACGCAGCCGAGGGAGGATGCTGATTCCGAGTCCGGCGCCGACGAGGCCGCGCACGGTGTGGATGTCCTGGCCTTCGAATGCGATGTCGGGCGCGATTCCGGCTTCGGCCCACAGGTCCTCGCAGATCGAACGCATGCCGAATCCGTGGCCCATCGCGACGTAGTTCTCGTCGGCGGTGTCGGTCAGGTTCACCGATCTACGACGCGCGAGCCGGTGATCGGCAGGCACGACCAGCACGAGACGTTCCTCGTACAGCTGGAACGAGTTGTCTTCGGTGTGTTCGGTACTCAGCGCGACGAAGGCGACGTCGGCCGAACCGTCGTCGAGTCGGTCGAGGCAGCGCGCGCGAGCGCCCTGATCGAGCACGAACGTGACGGCCGGGTGATCCATGCGGAACTTCTTGATCAGCGCAGGCACGATGTCCTCGCCGAGCGTGTTCTGGAAGCTGATCGAGATACGGCCACGGGCCCGCGCGTCGTGCTCGCTCATGGCGTCGAGGCCGGCTTCCAGATCGACGACGGCTCGCTCGAGGTACGGAACGAGGATGCGGCCTGCCGTCGTCAAGGAGATTCCCCGCCCGTGTCGCTCGACGATGTCGACCCCGAGGATCGCCGACGCCCTCGCCATCTGGCGACTGACCGTCGGCTGGGGGACTCCGAGTACGTGCGATGCCTCGGTGATGTGCTCGGTGTCGGCGACGGCCAGGATCGTCGGTATCAGCGGGAGCAGTGCCTGTGCCTCGTCGCGCATCGACAAATCATATCGCCGACGCATGAGTTCGAGGCACTTCATGCATTGGACGTATGTTCCCACGGCTCCTAACGTCGAGGCAATGAGTTCATCGGTCAGCGAAATCCAGCTCGACGGGTGGGAAGGCCATCCCCGTGGTTCCCGTCAGTACAAGCGACTCGTTGCCGCGCTGCTGTTCGCCGGTATCGCGACGTTCGCGCAGTTGTACTCGGTTCAGGGCATTCTGCCGCTGATCGCGTCGAACCTGCAGATCACGCCGTCGCAGTCGTCTCTCGCGGTCGGGTTGGCGACCGTCGGCGTCGCGGTGTCGGTGCTGCCGTGGTCGATCGTCGCCGATCGGATCGGGCGCGTGAGGGCGATGAGCATCTCGATCGTCGTCGCGACGGTGTTGGGTCTCGTCGTTCCGCTGTCCGGATCGTTGCCGGTGCTGCTGTCGATTCGTTTCTTCGAGGGCGCTGCGCTGGGCGGACTGCCCGCGATCGCCATCGCCTACCTGAGCGAAGAAGTACACCGGAAGCACACTGCACTCGCCGCGGCGACGTACGTGTCGGGTACGACGCTCGGCGGACTGCTCGGGCGGATCGTCGCAGGTCCCGTCGCCGAGTACACGAACTGGCGCATCGGAACGTTGACCGTGTCGGTCATCGCGGCCGTCGCCGCTGGGCTGTTCCTGCTGCTCGCCCCGAAGCCGCGACGCTTCGTCGGCGGAACGTCCGACGGTCCGTCGCTCGGCACACGCCTCCGGGCGAACCTACGAGATCCGGGGATGCTCGCGCTGTACGCGCAGGGCTTCTTGCTGATGGGTGGGTTCGTCGCGATCTACAACTTCCTCGGATTCCGGCTCGAGGGCGAGCAGTTCGGGCTGCCGCAGTCGCTGATCAGCCTGATCTTCGTCGCGTACCTGAGCGGTACGGTGTCGTCGCGTGTCGCCGGCCAACTGGCGACGAAGCACGGGCGCAGCAAGGTACTCGCCGGTTCGACGGCCGTCATGATCGCGGGTGTCGCCCTGACGATCAGCAGCAATCTGATCGTCATTCTCGTCGGGCTCGTCGTGCTGACCATCGGATTCTTCGCGGCCCACGCGATCGCGTCGGGATGGACGGGTCAGCGCGCGACCGTCGGCCGGGCGCAGGCCACGTCGCTGTACAACCTCTTCTACTACGGCGGGTCTTCGCTGGTCGGCTGGATCGGCGGCGTTGTCTACCAGCAGTTCGGATGGACGGCGATGGCGCTGTTCGTGATGACACTCGCCGGATCGGCGGCAGTTCTCATGCGGGTCACGGCTTCGCGATAGCTATGAAGGGGACGCATCAGACCGCAGCCGCGAGCGCGACCGTCAGAGGCACGACGCTCAGACAGCAGATCGCCGCCACCAGCAGCGCGATGACGCGTCGGCGATTCCATTTCTGTTGAGCCCCCGCGGCAGCGGACACGAACAGAACGAACCCGACGCACACCGACGCGATGGTGACGGCGACCGGCAGTGAGATCACTTATTTGATCTTGCCCCACCCGACGTAGGCGTCGATCTCGAGGTGGCCGGTGACGCGAGCCTGGTCGCGCACGGGGTACTTGTCGCCGGTGTAGTGCGTGGAGATGCGGTCGATGTCGACGAGATCCGGGTCGTCCTGCAGCGTGATCGTGCCGTGGACGGTGACGTGGGTGTACCAGCTGGACTCGTCGAGCACCGAGATCGAGACCTTGGGGTTGGCCTTGATGTGCTCGAGGCGCTTACGGTCGGCCTGGAAGTTGAGGACGATCTTGCCGTCTTCCCACAGGTACCACGTGGGTGCGGTGATGGGAGTTCCATCGGCGCGAACGACGGCCATGACGGCGGGGTTCGGCTTCTTCAGAAGTTCGACGGCATCTGCGGGCAACGGTGGCTTGGGCATGCCTAGAGCCTACCGAGATCGAAGTTGTGCACCGAAAACATGCGTTCAGAGTGCACAACCTCGATCTCGGCGGAAGGGCTACAGCGTCGGGAGCTTGACGACCTGGCCGGCGTAGGACAGGCCCGCACCGAACGCGAGCAGCAACGCGGAATCGCCCGGCTTCACCTTGCCGGTACGTAGCAGTTCCTCCATGGCCAGCGGGATCGACGCGGCCGACGTGTTGCCGGTCTCGGCGATGTCGTTGGCGACGGGGGTCTCCTCGGGCAGGTTGAGACTCTTGGCAAGCAAGTCGGTGATGCGGCTGTTGGCCTGGTGAGGAACGAAGGCGTGTACTTCGTCGGCCTTCATGCCTGCGACGTCGAGCACCTTCTGCGCGGCCTTGCCCATCTCGAACGCGGCCCACCGGAACACGGAGATGCCGTTCATCTTGATCCAGGGACGCTCTGCGTCTGCCGTGGTGATGTAGTCGTACCAGTCGATGGTCTGAACGATGGCGTCCGACTGCGCACCGTCCGAACCCCACACGACCGGTCCGATCTCGGTCTCGTCGCTCGCTCCGACCACCACAGCGCCCGCGCCGTCGGCGAAGATGAAGCGCGTCGTCCGGTCGTACGGATCGGTGGTGAGACTCAGCTGCTCGGCGCCGATGACCAGCACGTGCTGCGCTGTACCGCCCTTGACCAGGTCGGACGCGACGGCCAGTGCGTAACAGAATCCTGCACACCCGGCGCAGATGTCGAACGCCGCCGGGCCCTTGGTGCCGAGTCCGTGTGCCACCTTCGCAGCTGCCTGCGGGGTCAGCTCGAGATGCGTCGACGTCGCAACGATGACGGTGTCGATCTGGTCCGCCGCGAGTCCGCTGGCCTCGAGGGCTTTCTTGCCTGCGGCGATGGACATCTTGACGACGTTGTCCTCGGGATCGGCGAAGCGCCGGTTCTTGATTCCCGAACGCGTCTGGATCCACTCGTCACTCGAGTCGATGAACTCGCAGATCTCGTCGTTGGTCACTACCCGCTCGGGTCGGTAGACACCCAGTCCGAGAAGCTTGGACTGCCGTCCCTGCGTCGTGCTGATCGCACCCATCTATGGTTCCTCTCTTGGCTACCGCGCCATCGCCGGGCTTCCGGGTCTTGGGCTGCGGGCTCGGTCACACGGTAACGTGCCCAGTCCTGCGGTGTTCACACCAGTTCGGCGATAAGTGCTGCGACCTCGGCGGGTCGATCGATCATCGCGTGGTGATGGGCATCGTCGACCGTCGTGAACCGTGCGTTCAGATATCGCGCGAGTCGCTGTTGTTTTCGTACCCACGCGCGTCCCCACGGGGTGGGCCTGCCGGTGTGCGCTGCGGCCACGATCGTGGGCGCGGAGAACGATGTTCGACGACGGATCCCGTTCAATTCCGCCGCCATGTCGGGGTAGACGAAATTCTCGATCATCGCCGCGCGCAGGTACGACGGGGTGCGATAGATCTGCCGCACCCAGTCGTACGTCTCGATCGGGATGCCGTCGGGTGGAATCGACTGGTTCAGAATGCGTCGGACCGTCGGTCCGAGGAGGTACTGCACCCCGCTTCTCGACGCCACCGCCGCCAGCAGGTGGGCAGTCTCGAGACGTATCCGACGCGGAACCACTGCCCACGGGTCGCGTTCGGCGCTGGAATCGAGCAACAGCATTCCCGACGCGCGGTCGGGATGCAGTCGAGCGAAAGCCTCCGCATAGAAACCGGCAATCGAGTGTCCGACGACCACTGCCGGCTCCCGGATCTCCAGCGCGTCGAGGACTCCGAGAATTCGCGAGGCTTCTCCCGTCACACTTGGAGACTCGTCTCGTGGCAGCGGCTCGCTGAGCCCGAATCCTGGCCGGTCGAACACGACGACGGTGTGGAACGGGGACAGGATGCGGGCGCAGTCGTCCCAGTCGAACCAGTTGCCACCGAGCCCACCGCACAAGACCACCGGCGGTCCGCCTCCCTCGACGACTACATGGGTCTCCAGACCGTGAACCGTCACGAACTTTCCCGGTGGTTTCATGTGAAACATCTACTGCCGGGGTTTGGCGAGCGGGAACGCGAGCGTCTCGCGGATGCTTCCTCCCGTGATGAGCATGACGACGCGGTCGACGCCCATGCCGAGACCTCCGGTGGGCGGCATGCCGTATTCGAGAGCTTGCAGGAAGTCCTCGTCGAGCGACATGGCCTCTTCATCACCACCGGCTGCGAGCAACGACTGCTCGGTCAGACGCTGACGTTGATCGACGGGGTCGGTGAGCTCGCTGTACGCAGTGCCGAGTTCGACGCCCCACGCGACGAGGTCCCATTTCTCGGCGACACCTGGAATCGAGCGGTGCGGACGCGTCAGCGGTGACATCGACGTCGGGAAGTCCTTGTAGAACGTCGGGAATTCGGTGTAGTCCTCGACGAGGTGCTCGTACATGCCCTGAGCGACGGCGCCTGCGTCCCAATCCTTTTCGTACGGAATGTCGTTCTCGTCGCACAGCCGCTGTAGTTCTTCGAGTGAGGTGTCCGGTGCGACGTCGACGCCCAGCTTCTCCGCTACCGAACCGTGCAGAGTCTTGACCGGCCATTCGCCGGAGATGTCGATCTCGATCATCTCGCCGTTCGGGCCGTCGGGCCGCAGTACGATCTCACGTCCGTGCGCAGCGACTGCTGCTTTCTGAATCAGTTCGCGGCACAACACCATTGCGCGTTCGTAGTCGCTGTGCGCCTCGTACGCCTCGAGGATCGTGAACTCCGGGTTGTGCTTGAAGTCCGCGCCCTCGTTGCGGAACACACGTCCGATCTCGAACACCTTGTCCATGCCGCCGACGCACAACCGCTTGAGGTACAACTCGGGCGCGATGCGCAGGTAGAGGTCCAGGTTGTACGCGTTGATGTGCGTGATGAACGGTGCTGCGTTGGCGCCGCCGTGTACCTGCTGCAGAATCGGGGTCTCGACCTCCATGTATCCGCGGTCGGACAGTGAATCCCGCAAGGACTTCACCACGTTGCTGCGCGCGGTCATCAGATCGCGAGCCGATCGGTTGATCGCGAGGTCCACATAGCGTTGGCGCACACGGGATTCCGGGTCCGTGAGCCCTTTCCACTTGTCCGGCAACGGATGTAGGCACTTCGCGTTCATCCGCCAATCGGACGCGAGCAACGAGAACTCGCCCTTCTTGCTGCGGCCGATGGTGCCACTCACTTCGATCAGGTCGCCGAGGTCGAAGTCGGAGTCGAACGTATCGAGCCTGTCACCGACACGCTCCCGATCGAACAGCACCTGGATGTCGTCGGTCCAGTCGCGGACGACGGCGAACGCGACCCCGCCGTAATCGCGGATGCGCAGGATACGACCGGCGATCCGCACCGACGTGCCCTGCGGTGCGGTCAAGGCTTCGGCGACGGAATGCGTCGGGGGGTAGGCGACGGGATAGCCTTCGACGCCTGCCTGGCTCAGACGATTCAATTTGGCGATGCGGACGCGTACTTGATCGGGACGTTTGGGGCCCGTCGTCGTCGGCTCGTCGTCGTCGAGTGCGGCAGGACCGCTTCCGTCGGTGTGGATGTCCTCGCTACCGGCCAGGGCAGCGGGCACCGCGACGTGGCTGCCGGTGTGTTTGCGTGCGCGTCGGAAACTCGGGAGGGTGAGGAAGCCTTCGGCGATCGCCGACGCGATGCCGACCTTCGGAAGCTCGCGGTTGTCGGCGAAGCAGAGGTAGCGCGGTTCCCATTCGGGTTGGTACTTCACGTTGGAGCGGTACAGCGCTTCGAGTTGCCACCACCGAGAGAAGAACACCAGCACCGACCGCCAGATCCGCAACACCGGACCGGCGCCGATCCGGCTGCCTTCCTCGAACACCGCCCGGAACACCGCGAAGTTCAGCGAGATCTTGCTGATGCCGAATTGATCTCCGCCGGTGGCCAATTCGGTGACGAGCAGTTCGATGACTCCATTGGGGGACTGCGGATCCCGTCGCATCAGATCGAGCGACACTCCTGTACGACCCCACGGTGCCAGCGACAGGACCGCGACGGTCTTGTCGTCCTGGCGTGCCTGGACGAGCAGGCAGTCACCGTCGAGCGGGTCGCCGAGACGGCCGAGCGCCATCGAGAATCCACGCTCGGTCTCGGTGTCGCGCCAGGCGTCGGCGCAGTCGATGATGTCGGCCATCTCCGGTGCGGGAATGTCTCGATGCCTGCGGATTTCGACGGTCACGCCTGCCTTGCGTGCCCGGTTCACGGCCTGCCGGACCGGCCGCATCTCTCGGCCGTTCAGGTTGAACTGCTTGGTGTAGAGGATGGCTTCGTCGCCGAGTTCGAGGACGTTGAGCCCTGCTCGTTTGAATGCCGTCGCGCCGGTTTCGCTGGCGCCCATGACGGCGGGTGACCAGCCGTACTTCTCGGCGAGCTCGAGCCACGCGTCGATGGCGTGCGGCCATGCTTCGGGGTTGCCGATCGGATCGCCGCTGGCCAGGCATACCCCGACCTCGACGCGGTACGTCACCGCAGCCTTTCCGCTCGGTGCGAAGATGACCGCCTTGTCGCGTCGGGTGGCGAAGTATCCGAGGGAGTCGTCGGCGCCCCATTTGTCGAGGAGGCCGCGCAGGGCCGATTCGTCGCGGCCGGTGAGCGCGTTGCTCGAGCGCTGCGAACGGAACAGCGTGACGACGGCGGCCAGCAGCGCGAGAGCGCCGAACAAGCCGAGCAGAGTATTGACGAAACCGTGTGGCCGCCCGCCGAATTGCTCGTTGTCGACCGTCGCCAGCGCGGTGACGCGGTTGAACGCCCACAGGAATGTCTGGCTTTCCGGCAGTGTCCCGGGGAAGAGTGCGACGAGTGCCCATCCGACCAGGGTTCCGATGACCGCGCCGAGTATCAGGACCCCGAGGGCTTTCCATGCGGCGCCGCGTCGGACACGGGTGTAGAACTCGCGCCTGGACGCGATGAGGATTCCGATGACGACGAGGTGGACGCCCAACGCGATCCAGGAATCGACTTCTTTGGTGTCGATGCCTTCGGCGATGTTCGTGAGCGCCAGCAGAATCAGATAGATCGTCAGCAGCCACCACGCGATGCGCTTGCGACTGGCCAGCGCGGCCGCGAGAAGTCCGACGACGAGAGCCCACGCGAGTGAGGTGTCCGGGGCGTCGAAGTAATAGGTGTCGACGTACTCGCGTGGCGCTCGGATGACGACACGAAGAGCAGGCGACAGACTCCACAGGAACACGAAGACCGCGAACACACCCAGGATCAGCCCGGCGATGTGCGGAACCTCGCTCAGCCGCCCGTGCGCAGGCGGTACGAACGAACGCGGCGCCTTCTTCTCCGCGTCCCGCCCGTGAGTGTCCGACGCCTCCCGTGACACCGATGTGCTCGTCACTGCTCACTCCTGCCGTCAGTGCTGCCAGTTACCTCAGGGCAACGGTAGCGCTGACGGCCGACATGAAGTGATCATTCGGTCAGACGATGTACAGGCGTGTGCTTGCCGATCATCGCGAGTGCGGTCTTCAATCCTCGACGTTTTCCGGTCTGCGGGTCGACGCCGAACACTTCCTTCATACCGCCGCGAATACGGAACTTGAGTTCCGACGACGTCTCGGGTGCATTGTCCGACGTCGCCGACAGGAACCGGTTGGGCAGCGACAGTTTTAGAATGGTCCGCAGCGTCTGGCCGTACTGCTGTGCGAGTGAACCCGTCGTATAGGGCAGATCGTACTTGTCGCACAGGTCGCGAATCTTGACCGCGATCTCCGCATACCTGTTGCTGGGCAGATCCGGGAACAGATGGTGTTCGATCTGGTAGCAGAGGTTTCCGGTCATGAAGGCGAGCGTCGGCCCTGCGTGGAAGTTGGCGCTGCCGAGCATCTGACGCAGATACCACTCGGGCTGAGTCTCGGTTTCGTATTCCTCCAGCGTGAACTTCTCGGCGCCGTCCGGGAAATGACCGCAGAAGATGACGGCGTACGTCCAGTAGTTGCGAATGAAGTTGGCCGTCGCATTGGCCGTCAGCGTCGACTTCCACGCCGGGCCGGTCAGCAACGGGAACAGGATGTAATCCTTGCCGACCTGCTTCCCGATCTTGCGTGCGACGTCGACCGCCATGTCCTTCTTGTCCGACCACTTCACCTCGCCCGTGCGGAGCTTGTCCGTCTCGAGGTGATGCAGCGCGACGCCCCACTCGAAGAACGTCGCCAAGAGCGCGTTGACCAGGGGCTGTGCAAAGTACTTGGGGTGCCACTTCTGGTCGCGGGTGATGCGGAGGATGCCGTAGCCGACGTCGTTGTCCAGGCCGACGATGTTGGTGTACTTGTGATGCGTGAAGTTGTGCGAATGCTTCCAGCCCGACGACGGGCACGTGTTGTCCCACTCCCAGTTACTGGAATGGATCTCCGGATCGTTCATCCAATCCCACTGGCCGTGAATGACGTTGTGGCCCAACTCCATGTTCTCGATGATCTTGCCTGCCCCGAGCAGCGCCGAACCCAGCACCCACGCCGGCTTCTTCCTGCTCGCGAACAGCACCACCCGACCGGCCACCATCAGAGACCGTTGGAACGTGATGGTCCGCTGGATGTACTTGGCATCCCGCTCACCACGTGAGTCCTCGACATCGCGTCGAATCGCATCGAGTTCCTGGCCGAGGGCTTCGATGTCCGCCTCGGTCAGATGGGCGTACTCCTGTATGTCCGATATCGCCATGCTTCCCCTTCATGTGCGGATACGAGCGTCTCTGTGGCCCCCGTCACCTACCCAACGGTACGGACCTCTAACCTCGGCGTCGACCGATTCGTCGATCGGGTTCTTCGGAGGCGGCCTTTTCCGGGAGGCAGCCTTCTTCCGGAGCGAATGTGACATTTGGTCACTCTGAGTGACCGAGGGCCGCCCTCGCTCCCGTCGGGTGTACCGGGATTCCGGAGCGAATGTGACATTTGGTCACTCTGAGTGACCGAGGGCCGCCCTCGCTCCCACCCGGGCCGTCCGACCGCACACCGAATCGAGTCACCCTGCGCGCCTTGTTTATCCACAGTTTCCACAGGCGCCTGTGGGATTTGCGCGAACTTGTCGGACCCACCATGTTCTATGCGCGCATGAAACGTGGAGATTGGGCAGACGACAACTACAGCGCACTGCGTGCGAAGGCGAAGAACCAGGTGATTCGGACGTCCGTGTTGCGGGCAATGGGGGTGGGAGCGAAGACCATCGGAGACCGAACGTCCGGAGGTCCGTGGCAGCGGATCCTTCCGGGATTGGTGGTGTTGCACAACGGTAGGCCGACTGTGGCTCAGCGCCAGACGGCTGCGGTCATGTACGGGGGATCCGACTCCATGCTGACTGGGCGAGCCGGCCTGAATCTGCACGGATTCGGGACGAAGTTCCAGGCCAACGACGTCGGCTTGCTGATACCGCATCGACAGCACAGGAAGGACGCGTCGTTCGTCGTGGTCGAACGCACGTGGCAATCTCCGGAAGCGACCACGATATCCGGGCTGCCGGTCGCTCCCTTGAACAGATGCCTGCTGGACGCGGCACGAAAGATGGTCGACGAGAAGGCGTGCACGGCGCTCGTTGCCGAGGTCCTGCAGAGAGGTGCGGCTGACGTCGACACACTGCTCGAGGAGCTGGACACCGGTTGCGGGCGGGGAAGTGCGATGCCTCGACGGGTTCTCCGTGAGCTCTCGACGGGTGCGCATTCGGTGGCTGAAGTGGAGGCGCGCGAGCTGTGCAGGTTGGCTGGTCTGCCTCGAATGGTGTCCAACTGGGTGATTCTGTCGGAGTCGGGGGAGTTCATCGCGATCGCCGACGACTGGGAGGACACCGTCGCGTTCGCCCTGGAAGTCGAATCCTTCGAACATCATTCGTCCCCGGTGGCCTTCGACGAAACGTTGCAGCGCCGAGCGAAAATGCAGAACAACGGCATTGTGATCGCCGCGGTCACGCCGCGGAGCATTCGCAGCCAACCCGAGGTGGTGACGGAGCACATCCGGTGCGCCTACCAGCAGGCCAAGCAGCGACCACGGCCCAACGTGCGCGCAATTCCGCTGGCCCAGTGGCGTCAGGAGGCGTCATAGATCCAGATCATCTGGCGTCCCGTCTGGCTCGGAGTCGTGATCGGGTGGTCGACGACGCGAGCCAGCCGGTATCCCAGACGGCGCGGAATCGCCTGGCTTCGTAGATTCGCCGCGTCGCAGTGAATTTCGACGCGCGAGACGTCGTGCAGTTCGAGCGCGATATCGGTGAGCGTCGACGCTACCGCGGTCATGATCCCGTGGCCTTCGGCGTCGGCGGTCAGCCAATATCCGAGTTCGAGCCAGTCGTCACCGCGCCGGTTCAGTCCTGCTTTGCCGAGCGCGTGGTCCGTCGCAGCGTCGAGGACGAGGAAGTCGTAGGCAGTTCCGCTGTCCCATTGGCGACGAGTGTCGGCGATCCGAGCCTGTTGCGCCTCGACGTCGGCCGCCTCGACGACGGCCCACTCCATCCACGGTGCCAGTCGCGGGATGTTCGACGCGATCGCATCGGCGACGACCGCTGCGTCGTCGGCGGTTTCGCGACGCATCACCACTCCGTCGAGGTCGAATCGGTCGGGTGGGGTCTTCATGTGAGCAGTGTTCCCGACGGGCGGCCGTCTGCACGAGCGATTTTCTTCGCCGACGCGAACTGCTCGCCGGGTGAGCGAGGGCGGCCTTCGGTCACTCTGAGTGACCACATGTCACATTCGGTCCAGACTGGGGGTGGACCCCTAGGACGCCCGCCAAGACCGCCAGGTCAACCCGGACACGATGATGGCCGGACCCTGGGGCTTCGCGGAGGCGTACTGGTCGTATTTGGCCACCAGGGCGTCGATGGCGACGGACCCGTCGGGGGTGTCGACGTCGACGATTCGGGCCGACCCGCTGGCCCGTATCCACCAGAGCTCGGTCCAGTCCTCGTCGTAGTGGTCGACGATGAGGCTGACGGCTGGGTCGGCGCGGATGTTCTCGAGCCGCCGGAGCTTCTGGGTGCTCTTGGGCTTCCAGTCGATGGCGGTGACGATGCTTCCGTCGGCGACGGCGAAGACGATGGGCACCAGGTGTGGGGTGCCGTCGGAGTTGACGGTGGACAGCTGTGCGCGTCGGGCGGTGCTGAACTGCCCGATTTCGTCGTCGATCTTCATGAGGACTTCCGGGCGGTCATGCTCCGACACTGTCATGCGGACTCGCTGCGTGCACGGTGTCGGCGCATCAGGGCTTCGAATTCGGACGCGTTGACCGGGAGTCCGAGGAGGTGCCCTTGCCCGCATGTGACATCCATGTCGGTACATGCGTCGAGCTGTTCGGCGGTTTCGATGCCTTCGACGACCGTGTCCATGCCCAGCTCGTGAGTGACGGCGACGACGGCTGTGCACAGCGTGGACATCGTGCGGCTGCGTTCGACGTCGTGGCTGTCGAGGTGCTGAGTCAGAGACCTGTCGATCTTGAGGATGTCGACGGGGAGCGTCGCGAGGCGTTCGAGGGACGAGAATCCGGATCCGAAGTCGTCGATGGCGACGAGCACACCACGTCGTCGGACTTCCGTGAGTTGTTCGACGACGGCATCGACGTCGTGCAGCGACGTCGATTCGGCCAGTTCGAGTACAAAGTGACCGGGTGGGATTCCGAACCGGTCGACGACGCCGATGACGTCGGTGGCAAGGGTGCCCGCGGCGAAGTGCAGGGGACTGACGTTGACGCCCACCTGGACGTCGATGTCGCGGTGCCGCCACGCCGCCATGGTTCTGCCGACCTCGTCGAGCACCCAATCGGTGAGCGGGATGATGAGATCGGACTGCTCGGCGAGCGGGATGAAATTGCCCGGCAGCAACAGCCCGAGATCGGGATGATTCCACCGGATGAGGGCCTCGGCACCGATGATGGTGTTCGACGCCAAGTCGACGATCGGCTGGTAGAGCATCTGCAGCTCGTGCTCGCTCATCGCGGCGCCACGTAGCCGATCGAGGATGTCCAGGCGAGCGCGGTTGCCGTCGGGCAGCTCTTCGGAGAAGCCCTGATGGTTGCGCGCAGGGCGGGGCTCGGCAGGTTCTCGGCGCATGCTCCCCCCTAGTGGCCGGTCGGCCACTCAAGAGAATAACCCCAAAGTCCGGTTTGACGCCACAAACAAAACCAATTCCCCGTTTCGAGGCGCGCTATCTGTCCGTCACGAGCGTCCACCCACCCGCGTCGGCGCGCGCGTTCCGCTTGTAGATGCACGTCGGCGTAATGCGTCACCAGCAGTGCGTCGCCGCCGACGCGAGAACCTGCATGACCATGGCGACGCGAACGCGGCCATGCACGGGTGCGATGACGTCGGCCAATGCGGTTCGTTGTCCCATGCAGATCCCCTTTGTGTACGGCATACCACAATGAATTAGGCAAGCCACACTATAAGCACAGGGGCGGGGCGAACGGGGCAGCTAGCCGGTAGTGGAACCGCGCGCGACGACCGACCACTCGGCCTCCGGGATCGACGACAGCGTGCCGAGCACCCACCCCGCGGCGTGGCGACCCTGGTCGTACAACGACTGCGCGACCGTCGTGAGCCCAGCCGCTTCCGCGGCCTCCGAATCGTCCCACCCGGTCACGCCGTGCGCACCGGCGTCGAGAGCGCCGAGCGCCAAATCATCACTCGTGCACAGGATCACATCCGCGTCGAACTCGCGTAGAAGTGCGTGAGCTGCCGTCGCGCCTTCCGTCCGTGCATTCGTCGCCGCGAATGCCACCGGTATGTCCTCCCACCGAAACCCATATTCGACGACCGCTCGCCGGTACCCGGCAAGGCGGGAAGCTGTCACCGGGAAGGTGGCGTTCTCGGGTTCGGGTCCGAGGACGGTGTCGGCGATTCGGTCGCGATCGCGCGGGAAGCTGATGATCGCGGGTCGCTGCGCGCGTGCGAGTCCGATGGTGCCGATGGCGTGTGCGGCTGCTTCGTCGTCGATTCCGATGAATTCGATGCCGGGATGGATCGGCCCGCCTTGTATGCACGCGGGTTTGCCTGTGGCGGTGACGATGTCGAGCACGGGGTCGTCGACGACGGTTGTCCAGAGGACGAAGCCGTCGACGTGGGCGTCGCGGATGCGGGTGAGGTCGACGCCGATGCGGGAGTTGGGGAGTAGGACGAGTCCGGTGTCGGTGTCGAGGCAGGCTTCGGCGATGCCGGAGAGGAAGGCGCGGGCTTCGGGGTTCTCGAACGAGTAGGTGAGCTTTTCGGTGAGTACGACACCGAGGTTGTTCGTCTTGCCGCTGCGCAGTGAACGGGCGGCTCGGTGCGGTCCGGTGTAGCCGAGCAGGGTTGCCGCGTCGAACACGCGTTGCCGGGTGGCGTCGGAAACGCGGGTGGGTTGGTTGTAGCTGTACGAGACGCTCATGGTCGACACCCCGGCCGCGCGGGCGACGTCGGCCATGGTCGGGCGGGTGCTCATGGTGTCAGGGTAGCGACTGTCGATGAGTTGTGTAACGATACACAGCATGCCTGGATCGACCGTGTTGCGACTGGTCGTGCTCGCTGCCGCCGCATTCGTCTACGTGACCGCCGAGACGTTGCCCATCGGCCTGCTTCCGGAAATCTCCGCGGACATGGCCGTCAGCGAATCGAGCGTCGGCCTGCTGTTGACCTTCTACGCCTACGGTGTCGCGGTCATGACGATGCCGCTCATCACGTTCGTTCGGCGATGGCCGCGCCGACGAGTCGTCGTCGTGACGGTCGCAGCGCTCGCCCTCTCGCAGCTGCTGTCGGCCGTTGCCGTCGGATATCCGATGCTCGTGCTCGCCCGCATGGTGTGCGCGGCGACGCACGGAGTGTTCTGGGCGGTCGTCGCTCCGGTTGCCGCGTCGCTCGTGGCTCCGAACATGAAGGGCAAGGCCATCGCGACCGTGTACGCCGGGACGTCGCTCGCCCTCGTCGCCGGCAATCCGCTGACCGCGGCGCTGGGCCAGTGGCTCGGGTGGCGAACAGCCGCCGCGTGTATCGGGGTGGTCTCTGCGGCGATCGCGGTGACGCTGTTCTCGGTTCTGCCGAAGATGCCGGTGAACGGACCTGCCCGGAAGTCGAGGTCGCGGGTCCTCGACCGATCGCTCGTAGTGATTTGTGTCGCAACGTTTCTCGCGGTTCTCGGCCACTTCATCGCGTACACGTACTTCTCGCTCCTCGTCGACCGTGGCGTCGGGTCGATCGGAACGACTCTGACGCTGATGCTTCTGCTGTACGGACTGTGTGGCGTCGTCGGGATCTGGATCGTCGGGAAGACGTTCGACCGCTGGCCTCGGCGCTCGACGATCGTCTCGCTGAGCGTCGTAGCCGCGGCTCTGCTTCTGCTGTGGTCGACGTTGCAGTCCGCGCCGGGTTCGCTCGCGGTACTTGCCGTGGTTGCAATCGGCCTCTGGGGTCTGGCGTTCACGACCGTCCCGGTGTGCCTGCAGTCGTCGGTGCTGAACACTCCGCGTGCCGACCCCGACCGCGCGTCGGCGATCTACGTCGTGTCCTTTCAGGTCGCCATCGCATCCGGCGCTCTGGTCGGAGGTGTGCTCATCGACCGCACCAGCATCGCGGTGGTCACGTTCATCGCTATGGCGCTGATCGTCGCGGCGCTGGTCACGGTCCTCGGGGCGCGCGGGGTGTTCCGGGGGTCTTCGGGTGGACCGAATGCCGCCCTGGCCCCGGTCGGCCCGGCGCCGGCAGGCCCACCCAGGTGACCGAATGTCACCTTCGGTCACTCTGAGTGACTGGATGTCCCCCTCGCTCCCACCGGCCCCACCTCCTCGGCCCCCCAGGTGACCGAATGTCCCCTTCGTTCACTCTGAGTGACTGGATGCCGCCCTCGCTCCCACCGGCCCCACCCCCGGCACCACCGAAACCCCCGGCCCCGAAACCCCCGCCAACCCAGGAGAACCCCCGACCAACCGCCCGACCAACCCGCCCAGCAGGCCGAGGCCGTTGGTCGACAGCACCGACTCCGGGTGGAACTGGATCGACTCGAACCCCGGACCCCGCAGGGCGTTGACGTACCCCTGGTCCGCTGAAACGGTCACTCCTGCAACGTCATCGGGCACAGCCGCGAAGGTGTTGTAGAACCCGACGGTCCGTTCCTCCCCGAACACGCGGACGGTCTTCTGCACACCCTGCTGCGGACGGGGCAACGCGACGACATCCAACCCCACCACGCGCGCGAGAATCTGGTGGCTCAGGCAGATCGCCAGCAACGGCAGACCACTCGAAAGCCTTTCGCGCACAATTGCTTCTGCCCGTGCTATGCGCGCAGACGACACGCAGGACGGATCACCCGGACCCGGTCCGCACACGAGAAGGTCGGCGTCACAACCGTTGAACTCCTCCCATCGCACCACCGTCACATCCATGCCCAGATGTCGAAGCTGGTGCGCGATCATCGCCGTCCACTGATCCTCGAAGTCCACGACGACGGCGGTCCCGCGCGAGCCGACCTCTACGGAAAACTGCGAGTCCAGCCAGAACGACGCCAGCTTCTCGTTTCGCCTGGCCAATGCGTCGGAGACCCCTGGAACATCGGCCAACCGAATCGCATCGTCGAAGGAAGGCCTTCGCGCCTCCACCCCCAACGCCGCCAACACTCCGCCCAGCTTCGAACGCGTCTCGGCCACTTCGTGTTCCGGAACCGAATTGCGCACCAGCGTTGCGCCGGCGGAGATCTTCAAGACACCATCCGGCGAGATCTCACACGTACGGATCAGGATCGGCGCATCCACGGTCGACACACCGTCGCGGTTCTCGAACAACGCCAGAACACCCGAATAGTAACCACGCCCGGATGTTTCGTACCGCTCGATGACCCGCGCGGCGTTCTCGATGGGTGAACCGGTGACTGTCGGCGCGAACATCGTCTCGCGCAGGATGTCTCGTGGATCGAGATCACTGTCGCCGACGAGTTCGTACTCGGTGTGCGTCAGGTGGCCCATCTGCTTCAACCGAGGCCCGACGACGCGTCCGCCGCGGGCGCAGATGCGGCTCATCATCTTCAGTTCCTCGTCGACGACCATGAACAGCTCGGCGTTCTCCTTCGCGTCACCGAGAAATTCGAGGACGCCGTCACCGGACGGCCCGTCGACCGGATGCCGGTAGGTGCCGCTGATCGGGTTCATGATCGCGGTGCGGCCGTCGAAACCGACGTGTCGCTCGGGCGTCGCACCGACCAATGTCACGAGGGGAGTGTGTACGAAGAACGTCCAGTACGAGCCGGATTCGCCGAGCAGGAGCCGTCGAAAGATCTCCAGGCCCGCATGCAGGTCGTCGTCCAACTGGGCTCTGAAGTCGCGCCGAATGACGAAGTTCGCACCCGCGCCGGTGCCGATCTCGTCGGCGAGCACTCGCGTGACGATCGACGCGTACTCGTCGTCACCCGGTTCGAATCGGCCGTCGCGCAGCGACAACTCACCCGCCTCGACCGCCTCGAGAACCTCACCGACACCAACCCGCACACGCTCCGACACCCGCAGACACTGCAGCAATGCCCCGTCGTCGTGACAGGCGAAGCCGCGTTCCTGAATCTGCCTGAACGGGACCAGCGCAAGAACATCACCATCGAGTGGGACATCCGCCAGGGACGGCACCGATACGACATTGCCGACGAGCACGTCCACCCCGTGCTCACGCGCGATCAACGCGAACGGTTCGGAACCGGCCAGAGCACTTCTCAACAGATCCTTCATCGAACACCCTTCTCGAAAAAATGCTCTCGAGAAAGGCACAAAAAATGGCCGCCTCGAGAGGCGGCCACGGCAATTGATACGCGAAGTGGGCGCCTAGGAGCGCCACCACCATGATCCTGCTACGGACATCGATGCGTACATGTCGGGTTACTGTACACATCTTCGACCGGCTATCGTCACCGGTGGTCGTCACGGACGGTCACGTGACGTGCGAGGGAATCCGGTGAGAGTCCGGGACTGACGCGCAACGGTGTCCACGCCTGCATGGGTGGGAGTCCGATCGCTCGCACTTCACGGCGTACATCCCGCGGCTCCGCGTCACGAGCCCCTAGTAGGAAGTTCTGCCCTCTCCCATGAACACCCGCACACCACTCTCGATCGCCGTGCTCACCGCTGCACTGGTCCTCACTGCCTGTTCCAGCGCCGAGGACACACCCACGGCCACGACGGACGGCAACTCCACCTTCCCGTTGACGATCTCCAACTGCGGTCAGGACGTCGTCATCGACGCACCCCCGCAGCGTGCGGTGTCCCTCAACCAAGGTTCGACGGAGATCCTGCTCAGCCTCGGGCTCGCGGATCGCATGGTCGGCACGGCAACGTGGACCGACCCCGTGCGCAGCAACCTTGCGTCCGAAAACGAGAAAGTACCGAGGCTGTCCGAGAACAAGCCGTCGCTCGAGGTCGTCCTCGACGCCGAACCGGACTTCGTCTCGGCTTCGTTCGGCGGCACACTCGGTCCTGGCGGCGTCGCCGACCGCGATCAGTTCGAGCAACTCGGCGTCCCCAACTACCTGTCGCCGACGGATTGCAACGGCAAGACCGACGAGAGCGTCAATTCCGACGGCGCCCGCACCGAGCCTCTGACGATGGATTCCGTGTACCAGGAGGTCCGAGATCTCGCCGCGATCTTCGACGTCCGAGAGCGCGGTGAGCAGTTCGTCGCCGAGCTGCAGGATCGCTACGAGGCTGCGTCCGGATCGGTGAATGCGCCGGGCGCCTCGCTCGTCTACTGGTTCGCCGACACCGCGACGCCCTACATGGCCGGATGCTGTGGGTCGTCGGGCATCATCACCGATTCCGTCGGTGCGGAGAACATCTACGCCGACACGACCGACGAATGGCCGCAGGTCAGTTGGGAATCCGTCGCCGATCGCAATCCGACGGCGTTCGTGCTCGCAGACCTGAGTCGTCGCACGATCGCCGGTGACGCCCTGGACTCCAAGATCGAGTTCCTCGAGACCAACCCGGTGACGCAGCGCCTGCCTGCAGTGACCGGTAAGCGGTACATCGTCGTCAACGGGGCGGATCTGAACCCGTCGATCCGAACCGTCGACGGCGTCGAGAAAGTCGCGACGGCGCTGCAGGATTGGGGCCTGGCGAATTGACACCCGGTACGACGGTTCAGCAGCGGCAGAGTGTTCTCGCACCCTTGCTGATCGTCGGTACCGCCGTGCTGGCGTTGTCGATCGCGCTCGCCATCACGATCGGCCCGGCGAACTTGTCGGTGCTCGATGTCTATCGGGTGGTGTTGCAGCACCTCGGGTTCGGTGATTCGGGCGTCAGTCGGATCAAGGACGGCATCGTGTGGGAGCTGCGGCTTCCGCGCACTTTGCTGGCGGCGATCTGCGGTGCGGGACTTGCGTTGTGCGGTGCGATCATGCAGTCGCTGCTCCGTAATCCCTTGGCGGACCCGTTCGTTCTCGGGATTTCGTCCGGAGCGTCGACGGGTGCCGTGCTGGTCGCGGTTCTCGGTTTCGGCGGCGGAATGCTGTCGTTGTCGACGGGTGCGTTCATCGGCGCTGTGCTGTCGTTCGTGCTGGTCATGTTGTTGGCCGCGGGTGCAGGCGGTGGGACGGACAGGGTCGTGCTCGCCGGAGTAGCAGGGACGCAACTGTTCTCGGCGTTGACGTCGTTCATCGTGATTTCCTCTGCAGATGCAGAACAGACACGAGGGGTTCTGTTCTGGCTGCTGGGGTCGCTCGGTGGCGCCGACTGGACCGACGTCGTGATGTGCGGAAGTATCTGTGCCGTCGGCGTTCTCGTGTGTCTGTTCCACGCATCGGCGCTCGACGCCTTCACTTTCGGCAACGACGCGGCCGCGTCGCTGGGTGTGTCGGTGAAGTGGATTCGAATTCTGCTGCTCGTCATCACCGCGCTGATCACGGCAACGCTCGTCAGTGCCGCGGGCGCAATCGGATTCGTCGGGCTCGTGCTGCCGCACGCGGCACGGTTCCTCGTCGGGTCGCGTCATCGACGCTTGTTGCCGACGACCGTGCTCGTCGGCGCGATCTTCATGGTGTGGGTCGACGCCGTCGCCCGCACGTTGTTCGAGCCGCAGGAGATTCCGGTCGGTGTGGTGACCGCACTGGTCGGTGTCCCTGCGTTCGCGGTGATTCTGTTTCGGATGCGGAGGACCGGATGACGATACGCGGCAAAGCAATTCGATGGACACGCTCGTCGCACACCATTCTGGACGGCGTGGATTTCGAACCCGTGAAAGGCGAGACCGTCGGGCTGATCGGTCCGAACGGGTCGGGGAAGTCCTCGCTGCTGCGGATCCTCGCCGGCATCGTGACGCCCGACCACGGCTCGGTGACGCTCGACGGCACGGGCATGGACACGCTCAGGCGCAAACAGATCGCACGACGCGTCGCGATGGTCGATCAGCATTCGACCACCGATGTCGACATCTCGGTGCGAGATGTCGTGCGGCTCGGCCGAATTCCGCATCACGGGCTGTTCGGCGGCGACCCGGCAGCGGACGATCGTGCGATCACGAGTGCGCTCGAGAGCACGGGAATGGCGTCGAAGTCGCATCGGTTGTGGCACACGCTGTCCGGAGGTGAACGTCAGCGCACGCAGATCGCGCGGGCGTTGGCACAGGAACCGACCGAACTACTGCTCGACGAGCCGACCAACCACCTCGACATCCAGCATCAGCTCGACATCCTCGCGTTGGTAGCCGAGCTGCCGCTGACCAGCTTCATCGCCCTGCACGACCTGAACCTGGCAGCGATGTTCTGCGACCGCATCGTCGTACTGCGCGATGGCGTCGTTGTCGAGACAGGCACGCCCGCCGACGTGATCACCCAGGACCTCGTGCGGGATGTCTACCACGTGCACGCCGACGTCGGTCTCGACGAATCCGGTACGTATCCCCAGATCACATACCGCAAGCGGCACGTGCACGAAAATACATAGAGGCCTATGTATTTTCGGGCACGTGGGGCGAAGCCCCCTACTCGCCTCTCGCCCTCCGCCGCTGCTCCTCGGCGCGGGCGCGGCACTGACGCAAGAATTCCTCGTCGGCCTCCGGGCTGGTCCCGACGGCTCGGCCGGGGCGAGTGTCGTATTCGGGGTACGCGGAGTTGCTGCGACTCGGCACTCCGGCACCGCCCCAGATGCCGCCGCCGATCGGGCGTCCGGCGACCAGCCACACGATCGACCCGGCCAGCGGAACGAACACGACGAACAGCAGCCACATCGTCTTGGGCAGGTACCGGATTCCGCCTTCATCTGCCGTGACGACGTCGATGAGGCAGAACACCCACAGGATCATGATGATCAAGCCGAGGTAAGGCACCGTTCCTCCTGATTCGACAGACCGGGCGGTCTTTTGCCACGCAAACCATACAGGGAACTCTCAGGAACCACAGCCCGCAGCAGGCACTCCCGCGAATCGGTCACGCATGAACGCCAGCCCGACACCGAAATCCGTCGCAGCAGGCGCCAGATGATTGACGCCCAACCTCCCGGGGACCAGCGGCAGCTCGTTGACGTAGAGCGACACCGACGCCCCCCGGGAGCACCAATCGGCAACGAGCTGCTGCGCCTGACCCGTCGGGATGAAGTCGTCGTTGCGCGCCGAGTTCACCAGGACCGGCGCGCTCGGCGTTCCGTTGCCGATGCGCTGGTCGTCGAACACGCGCCGCACGATCGGGTCGTCACCGATGACGTCGGCCAGCGGACGGCCGTCCTTCGTCCACGATGCCGTCGACGTACCGCCGAATTCCCGACGCGCTTCCACGAGGCACTGCGTCGACACCCGGTTCAGTACCTCTTTGCCGCGATCGTTCGAGGCCGCGTCGACGACAGCTGCAAGCTCGGGGTAGCGCGCCACGAATCCGTTGATCGCGAACCCGATTGCTGCCGTCAGCCCGGTTCCGTCGATGTGCCGCAGGACCGCGTCGAGATCCGCGGGCGGAGCGCTGGCGTACGTGCCCGCGACATTCAGCTCGGGTGCATAATCGCCGACGAGTTCCGCCGCGGATGCCGCGGCCCCGCCGCCTTGCGAATGCCCCCAGAATCCGACGGGCCCGTCGTGCCCGGCCAGCTCGAGTGCCGCGCGAGCTCCATCGATGAGAGCATGCCCCTGCTCGATGCGATTGACGTACGTGTGAATTCCTGGCGTCCCGAGCCCGACGTAGTCCGTCACCAGCACCCGAATGCCCTGCGTCAGGAACGCGACGGCGAACGCGCCCTCGTAGTTGATCGACGTACTGCCGGTGCCCGGGTCGTATTGCCCGCCCGTCGGGAATTGGCGCGACGGCGCGCACTGGTCACCTTGGCCTTGTGTGCCGGGTCCGATGACGACCGTCGGCGTCGGGCCGCCGGAGTAGGGAACCGTCGGCTCCAGATAGGTGCCCGTGACGGCCACCGGTGATCCGTCGGCGAGGGTCGAAGAGTATTTCACACGTTGCGCCACACCGGGGAACTGACCCACCTGGCCAACGAACGAAACAGGTTCCGCCGCAATCACAGTCCCCGCCTCGGGAGGAATCGCCGACGGTTCCGCGTAGAAATCCGGCGCCGCATGAGCAGGAACACCGAACATCGACAGGCCGAGCGCCACCGCCAGTACGATCCGAACGCGCATGTAATCCCCTATTTCTCGATGACCCGAGCCAAGAATTCGACCAACATTCGTGCACTGACCCTGCGCGGCAGCGACTCGATCCCCGCCAGGATCGACGCCATGTCCAGCTCACCGTCCCCTGTGACGCCTGCGGCCTGGAGTGCGGAATAGACGTCGTCGCTGGACAATCCGACAGCCTGCTCTTCGGTGACGGTACCGTCGGAGAACAACGTCGCCAGATCCGCCAGTGCCGCAGGCGGTTCGGCGGGCCCGAGGCCGCGGACCTCATCTGCCGCCGACACCAACGCGGCCACCAACTCACCCTGCACCTGCACGGTCGCCGGGGTGACGGTCAGATGTGTCGTGCGCGGAAGTGTGGTTCCGTCGGACTGCGTGAGCGACGGCTGTGCCTGCAAGGAAAAGCCCCGTCGTGCAACGGCATTCAACCACTGGTGTGGATCGACCGGCGGTGGGGACAAAGGATCCGGTTCGACCGCGAACAACGGCCCCACCGGGTCCCCGAACACCCGCAGGCCGGGAACGGCGCGAATCGCCGCGATCAATGCGGTGGTGGAATCGCGCATCTGTGACGTGAGTTCGGCGAACCCGTCGTCGCCGAGATAGGTGACGATCGCCCACGCCGCCGCCATCGAGGACACCGACCTCGAGCCGAGCAGCGTCGGATTGACGACCGGATAGCCTGGCCACGCCGTGAGCCCGAAGTACTGGTGTCGGTGACGATCTCGGCCCTTGACCAACAGCAGCGACGCACCCTTCGGCGCATAGCCGTACTTGTGCAGGTCCGCGGACACACTCGTCACGCCCGGCACCGCGAAATCCCATGCGGGCAGCTCACCCCACCACGGGAGCGCGAGTCCACCGATGCACGCGTCGACGTGCAGTCCTATGTCGTGATCGAGCGCCACCGACGCCAGTTCCGCGATCGGATCGAGCACGCCGAAGGGATAATTCGGCGCCGAGGCGACGATCAGTACCGTGTCGTCGCGTACTGCTGCAGCGACGTCGACGGGATCGGGGACACCCGACGACGGATCCACCGGCACGACAACGGCTTCCAGGCCCAGTAGATGTGCAGCCTTGTGAAAGGCGGCGTGGGCCGTCGACGGAACGACGATCGATCCGGCTACGCCCGTCGCGGAGTCACGTGCACCGAGTACGGCGAGGATGCAACTCTCGGTTCCTCCCGTGGTGACGTTACCGACCACCGTGTCGTCCCCGTGGAACAGTCTGCGGCCGAACGCAACCAACTCACCTTCCATGATCGCCGACGACGGGAACACGGTCGGGTCCAGGCCGTTGACGGACTGCACCTCACGCGCTGCTGCGGCAGCGAGTTCGTCGAGCTCGGGGAGTCCGCTGTCGTAGACGTAGGACAGGATGCGACCGCCGTGCGTCGGAGCGTCGTGCTGTCGTAGTGCGCGAAGGCGGTCGAGCACCTCGTCGGGTTTCATACAGCGGCCTCCTGCGGGACTCGGAAATGCCGCAGAGCGGCGAGGCTGACCAGAACCAGAACCCCCGGTATCACCGAGCATCCCATCACGATTCCCGGAACGACCGAATCCGGCTGCACGACAACCTCGTCGGTGCGCGACGATCGAAAGTCCACGAACGCGAGCATCAGCAGGAAGATCGCAGGCCCGAGCGCTTGACCACCTGTTTCGGCTGCCGTCCACACCCCGCTCAGTGCGCCGGCGCGGGAGCGGCCGGTGAGTGCGGCATCGTCCTCGACGGTGTCCGGCAGCAGCGCCAACGGGAACACCTGCATGCCCGCATACCCGACACCGGCGACGGCTGCGGAGATGTAGACCCACGATCCCGGAGACCACAGCGTTCCGACGAAAGACAGTGCAGCGCAGACGAACAGAAGCGACGCGACGACGTATCCGAACATTCGGCCGTACCGCAGCCCCAGGCGATACCACGCGGGCATGACGAGCAGAGCGGGCCCGACGACGGCGAGGAACAATCCGGTGAGTGCCGACTCGTCGCCCAGCACGTACGTCGCGAGGTACTGCGCACCTGCCAACAGGATCGCCACCGCGAGCGCCTGAACGACGAACACGATCAACAGATTTCGGAAACTGGGGGTCGACCGCACGGCGCCGAGACCCTCGCGGTACTGGGACCAGATGCTGCCTGTGACGTCGCCTGCGCGCGTGACGGACTTCTCGTGCGTGAAGCGGACCGTCACCACCATTCCGACTCCCATGACGAGCGCGGCGGCGACGGCCATCAACAGGTAGCCGCGTGGTCCACCACCGGCGGCGTCGCGCACGGCCGGGCCACCGCCACCGACGAGAAGAATCGCCGCGGCCAACACCGCGATACGGACCGACACCAGGCGTGTCCGGTCCGTCGACCGTGTGAACAACTCGGTCGGCAGCGCGATGTACGGGACCTGGAAGAAGCTGTATACCGTTGCGGCAAGCAGGAAGAACACGAAGACCCATACGGCCGGAGCCAGACCGACGGGAGGTGCGAAGGTCAGCACGAACAGGATGGGCATCGCCACCGCACCGAACAGCATGCCGCGGGACCGCGAACCCGTCGTCGCAGATCGCCTGTCGCTGAGCGCACCGACGAGTGGGCCGAGCGCGACGTCCCAGATCTTCGGAACGACGAGAACGAGCGACGCGATGGCGGCCGCGACGCCGAGTGTGTCGGTGAGGTAGTAGGCGAGTACGAGTCCGGGGAGCGCAGCGAAACCGCCGGTACCGAGGCTGCCTGCGCCGTAGCCGGCGGTCACGAGGCGATCGGTCACTCGGTCAGACTAGAGGCCCGAACCCGACCGGAACACGGTTTCGATCATCGTGAATCAGGTGTTTACGAAGCCCGTCCCTGCGGTACTGACCTCTCCAGGAGATACAGCCGTTGGGAGGGCATGTGGGTCTGCAACAGCTCGAAGCCATGGTGCAGGAAACCGTCACCGCCGGGGAACCGTTCGAGTACGGCGCGGACGAGTCGGAACTGAACTATCTCGCCTCGCTCGCGGCCCGTCCCGGTACGCAGCTCATCTGTGAAGTCGGGTTCAATGCCGGCTTCTCGAGCTGGGCGTTCCTCGGGGCTTCGCCGTCGACCGTCGTGTACTCGTTCGATCTCGCGAACTACGCCTACAGTGCGGCGGCGAAAGCGCACATCGACGAACTGTTTCCCGGACGGCACACCCTGATACAGGGTGACTCGCATTCGACCATCAGGGAGTTCGCGCAGAGCTTCCCGGACATGCGTTTCGACGTCGTCTTCGTCGACGGCGACCACTCGCTCGAGGGTGCCCGCGCGGACCTCGCGGACCTGAGGGCGCTGGCCACCCACGAGACCGTCGTCGTCATGGACGACATCACTCCCTGGCTCTGGTTCGGCGAAGGCCCGACGCAGGCATGGCAGGAAGCGACCGTGTCGGGATCGATCGTCCACACGAATTACTACCGCGACGGCGAGCCGGTCGACGTCGTCGAGCAGCCGGCCAGCCGCGCGTGGGCCGAAGGCCGCTATCCCGCCTGACGCAAGCCGATCACTGCTGCAGACAGCGGTCGATCGCGTCGATGCCTCGGTCCAGTTCGGCCTCGGTGACCGTCAGTGCAGGCCGGAAGCGGACGGCTCGTTCGCCGCATCCGATGACGAGCACATGTTCGACGGTCCGCAGGTCGTTCAGCAGTCGGTCGCGGGCTGACGCGTCGGGCATCGTGAAAGCGCACATCAGACCGCGTCCCCGTACTTCGGTGACCGCAGAATGTCGAGAAGCCAGCTCGCGCAGCCGATCGAGAAGATGATCGCCGACGACCGAAGCCCGCTCGACCAGCTTCTGCTGTTCGACGATCTCCAGAATTCGACGCGCACGCACCATGTCGGTGAGGTTGCCGCCCCACGTCGAGTTGAGGCGCGACGCGACGGCGAAGACGTTGTCGGGCACTTCGTCGACGCGTCCGCCGGCCATGATGCCGCAGACCTGGACTTTCTTTCCGAACGCTACGACGTCGGGTGAGAGCCCGAGCCCTTGGAACGCCCAGTTGGTCCCCGTCAGCCCGGCGCCCGTCTGCACCTCGTCGACGACGAACAGCGCGTCGTATTCATGGCACAGATCCTGCAGCGCACGAAGGAACTGTGGCCGGAAGTGGTTGTCGCCGCCCTCGCCCTGAATGGGTTCGACGATCGCGCAGGCGATGTCGTGAGGATTGGCCTCGAACGCCAGTCGCGCCGCGGCCAAGGCGTCGGCCTCCAGCGCGTCCATGTCCGCGTCGGAGGAGATGAACGGCGACGGGATGCGCGGCCAGTCGAATTTCGGGAACCGCGCGACCTTGATCGGGTCGGTGTTGGTGAGCGACATCGTGTAGCCGGTCCGGCCGTGGAACGCGTGCTCGAGGTGCATGACCTGCGTACCGAGTGACGCGTCCACCCCGTGAGCTTCGTTCCAGCGGGACTTCCAGTCGAAGCAGACCTTCAGCGCGTTCTCCACTGCCAGCCCGCCGCCTTCGACGAAGAACAGATGCGGCAGGCGGGGGTCACCGAGAACGTGGGCGAACGTGTCGACGAACCGAGCCATCGCGACCGTGTAGATGTCGGAGTTGCTCGGCTTGTTGACCGCGGCCTGCATGAGGTCGGCGCGAAACTTCTTGTCTCCGAGCAGTCCTGGATGGTTCATTCCCAGCGCCGACGACGCGAAGAACGTGAAGAGGTCGAGGTACTCGGTCCCGTCACGCGCGTCGACGAGGGTGCAGCCGTGTGAGGCGTCGAGATCCAGGACGATCTCGAAGCCGTCGGCGAGCATGTGTCGACCGAGGGTGGTGTGCACGTCGTGGGCGCGGATCTCTCCCCGCTGTAATACCTGCGTCATGAAATCAAGATACGCGTCAAAATTCCGTAATCAAGCGTGAATCGTAGGAAAAAATTCGGTGAGGCAGGATGTCGACTAAGTTCGAGGCATGTCTGTACCCGTAACCCATGACGACGTGAGCGTCCGGACGCGCGCGATTCTGGCCCGCCTCGGTGTCGATGCGGATCTCGATGTGCCCCGGTCGCATGCGAGCATCGTCGCGCGCTCGCCCATCACGGGCGGAAATCTGGCGTCGCTCCGCACCGCCGACGCGTCCGACGTCGACGCCGTTGTTGCCGACGCGAAAGCCGCGTTCGCCGAGTGGTCGACCGTGCCGGCCCCTGTGCGAGGCGGTCTGGTGCGTGAACTCGGCGAATTGCTGCGCGAACACAAGGACGACCTCGGAGCCCTCGTGTCGATCGAAGCGGGAAAGATCGTGTCCGAGGGCCTCGGTGAGGTGCAGGAGATGATCGACATCTGCGACTTCGGCGTCGGGCTGTCTCGGCAGCTCTACGGCAACACGATCGCCACCGAGCGACCGGGCCATCGCATGATGGAGCAGTGGCATCCCCTCGGTGTCGTCGGTGTCATCACCGCGTTCAACTTCCCGGTTGCCGTGTGGTCGTGGAATGCAGTGCTGGCGTTGGTCGCCGGTGACACGGTGGTGTGGAAGCCGTCGGAGAAGACGCCGTTGACCGCGCTCGGTGTGCAGGCGCTGTTCGAACGTGCCGCTGCGCGCGCGGGTGTGAATCCGGCAGTGGCGCAACTGATCATCGGTGATCGGGCATCCGGTCAGGCGCTCGTGGACGATCCGCGTGTCGCCCTTCTGTCGGCGACGGGATCGACCCGCATGGGCCGGGCCGTCGCGCCGCGTGTCGCCGAACGGTTCGGGCGCGTGCTGCTCGAACTCGGTGGCAACAATGCGGCGATCGTGACGCCGTCCGCGGATCTCGATCTCACGACGCGCGGGATCGTCTTCTCCGCGGCAGGCACTGCGGGACAACGCTGTACGACGCTTCGGCGTGTCATCGCACACTCGTCGATCGCCGACGAGCTCGTCGACAGAATCGCCCGCGCCTACGACACCTTGTCCATCGGTTCACCTTTGAATTCGGACACACTGGTCGGGCCGTTGATCGACGCGCCTGCATTCGCCGGTTTCCAGAAGGCTGTGGATGCCGCAGTCGCCGACGGTGGCACTGTTCGCGCGGGTGGTGCGCGGGTCGACGAATTCGGTGAGTACGCGTACTACGTGCAGCCGACCGTGATCACGATGCCCGCTCAGACCGACATCGTGAAGCACGAGACCTTCGCACCGATCCTGTACGTCCTCACGTACGACACGCTCGACGAGGCCATCGCTCTGCACAACGATGTCCCGCAGGGTCTTTCGTCGTCGATCTTCACGACGGATCTCCGTGAGGCCGAGAGGTTCCTGTCGGTAGCCGGTTCGGACTGCGGCATCGCGAATGTCAACATCGGCCCGTCGGGCGCCGAGATCGGTGGCGCGTTCGGCGGTGAGAAGGACACCGGCGGCGGGCGCGAATCCGGTTCGGATGCATGGAAGTCCTACATGCGGCGGTCGACCAACACGGTGAACTACTCGAACGAACTGCCGCTGGCTCAGGGTGTGAAGTTCACGTAGCTAGGACAGCGGAATGCCGTGTGCGCGCAGTTGTTCGACGGTTCCCGCGTCGGGCCATGCTGTGACGTGGAAGCGACCGGGTTCGATACCGGGGGTGGGGACGATGCCGGTGATCCGCGCGACGTCCTCGAACTGCACGTAGAAGGTGTCCGACGACCGACTGCAGAAGGCCACGAGGTCGGTCTGCGGGAGCAGGCAGTCGGCGCCCTCGTCCCAGATGGTCACGGTCCGCGGCCCGAACGGTGTTGTCGTGACCGTGACGTTCCCGACCACGCCCGGCGTCCCGTCGAGACCGTACTGGCTTCGCAGCCAATCGGATTGGGCGTCGTACTCGCGTGCGATGTGGACGCAGCGCGCCCGTGCCGCGTCGACGCTGTCGGGTTGGACCGCGTCGAACGTGACGATCGTGCCGTCGTCGTCGACGGTGTACGCCTGGGGTGACAGTCCGCGTGCGGTGTGCGTGTACTGCTGCTCCACGAGGGCGAAATGCCGCGCGAGGATGTCGGGGTCGTCGCTGGGAACGACGAAGATGGTGTCGACGTCGGGCACGAAAGCGACAGGGGCGCAGCCGAATCGGTTGCGATGCGACGCGAGCCATCCGGGATCGAGCAGCCAGGACGTAAAGTAGCTGTTGCCGCTGTCGACGAGCCGTTGCACGGCACGGCCCTTCGTCGGATCGGCGTGCACGGTGATGGTCGCGAGATTGGAGCGGGCTGCCGAGAACACCGTTGCCGGGTCGACGCCCCACTCGGAGATCGTTTCCCACGACACGATGGTGCGTCGGCCCGGGGTGTCGACGGCGACGAGCTCGTCGACGAGCGGAAACACGCGCCGCGAGACCAACAGGCCGGGCGGCGGCGCTCCGAGGGTGTACGTCGACGGCTTCAACACCGGGCGGAGGCGGGGAAGCGCGGCGTCCCAGCTGCCGGGCGCGTCGTTCGCGGCGATCATCGTCGCGATGAAATGTTCGATGTGGGCGGACAGCTCGGCTTCCTCGTAGCCGGCGGTCTCGGCGAACAGATTGTCGAGGTACAGCACCGCATCGCGGCCGTAGTAGACGGCGAAGTTCTCGGAGTCGTACATCGGATCTGCGCCGCCCTCGACCCGAATTCGTTCGAGCACGAGGTAGGCGAGTCGCGCTCTCGGGTCCACGTCGTTTGCCGCCACCCGGTGGATCGTAGTGCGCTTCGCGCCGGTGTGCGCGTAGTCGGTCCGTAGACCTACCTACGCGCACACGGGTGCGTCAGCGCAGTACGTCGTCCTGCTGAATCCAGCCGGCCAGGTCGGTCATGTACGACGCCTGGGACGCGTAGTCCATCGGCGCCTGGTTGTACGGGTGAACCTGTCCGGCGTTCAGGGCGAGGTTGCCTGCGAGCGTCCGCTGCGCCTTCAGGTCGTCGAGCTGGTAGCCGTCCTTGGCCAGCAGTACGACGTCACCGGTGACCTCGGTGGCGTTCTCCCAGCTGTAGATGCCCCAGTAGTAGCCCTCGGGGGTCGGCTCGAAGAAGTTCACGCCGAGTGACTTGTACAGCTGCAGTGTCGGTTCGTCGTCGGCCTTGTAGGTGTAGAGCCCGTCCGCGTCGGCGTACATCGGCGTCACGAGCACTTCGCTCTTCGACGCGGCGCTGGTGAGGGCCTGGGAAGCGGTGTCGAACTCCTGCTTCGCGGCGTCGACCTGGGTGGAGTCGGCGCCGAGCGCAGTGTCGAGCTCGGCGATCCGGTCCAGCACCGTCTTGCCTTCGCCGCCGACGTAGATCGTGACGATCGGCGCGATCTTCTCCAGCTGCTCCTGCTGCGCGAGGTCCTTCAGTCCGTAGCGGAGGTTGCCCTCGGGCAGTGTGCCGTTCTCGTCCATCGGGTAGATCGTCGCGAGAATGACGTCGGGCTTGGCCAGCGCCAATTCGTCCAGGTTGATCTCGCCGTACGACGTGCCGACCTCGGTGATGCCCGAGGTGTCGAAATCGGAGAAACGCCCGTCCTCTTCGATCGAGAAGAAGCCGAACGACGCGATGGGTGACACACCGTATTCCATCAACGGTGCCAGCAGGTCGTTCTGACCCGCGATGCGCTCCGGCGCGTGATCGAGCGTGACGGTCTGGCCGAGGTCGTCGGTGAACGACCACGCCTGATCCGACGACGTGTCACCGTCGCTCGACGAGCACCCGGCAAGCACGAGTGCACACGCGGCGACGAGTGCTGTGGCTGCGGCTCCGAGCCGCGATCTTCCGAACATGGGTTGTCCTTCTTCTACTCAGATGATGGAGTCGGACATGTCGTCCTCCTCCGGTACTACGAGGGGCGTTCCGGTGACGGGGTCGTCGATCACGCGGGCGTGCAGGTCGAATGCCTCGAGCAGCAGGTCGGGGGTCAGGACCTCGGCAGGCGGGCCGTCGGCGACGATTCCGCCGTCGGTCCCGAGCACGACGAGCCGGTCCGAGAACCGCGCAGCGAGCGAAATGTCGTGCAGCACGAGCAGAACGGTGGTGCCACGGTCGCGATTGAGTCGACGCAGCAGCCGCAGGCCTTCGAGTTGGTGATTGAGGTCGAGGAACGTCGTCGGCTCGTCGAGCAGCAGCGTGCTCGCCTGTTGCGCGACGACGAGTGCGATCCATGCTCGCTGACGCTGTCCGCCGGAGAGCGTCAGGACGTCACGATCTGCGACGTCGGCGAGTCCGGTGGCCTCGATCGCCGCCTCCGCCACGGCTGCGTCCTCCGCGGACCACGGCCGTGCCCAGCTTTGATGCGGGTTCCGGCCGCGCATGACGAGATCGAAAACCGTTGTGCCCGAAGGCGCTACGGGGTTCTGCGGGAGAATCGCGAGCTTCTTGGCGACGTCGCGGCCGCGCATCTTTCGAATCGGTTCACCGTCGAGCAGAACTTCCCCGGCAGCGGGCGTCAGGATACGGCCGAATGCCTTGAGCAGCGTCGACTTACCACTTCCGTTGGCGCCCAACAGTGTTGTGACGGTGCCGTGGTGTATCGACAGATTCAGGTCGTCGATGATCGTGCGCTTGTCGTAGGCCAGGGTGAGGCCACGCGCTTCGAGGACGGGTGCGTTCACGAGCTAGGACAGCTCCTTACGGTGACGGACGAGCAGCCAGATGAGGTAGGGAGCGCCGATCACGATCGTGATGATGCCGACCGGCACCTCCCACGGGAACAGAGTCCGCGCGGCAGTGTCGGCGGCCAGCACCAACGCCGCTCCGACCAGGCCCGACAGCACGAGCGGCGGCCGAGAGGTCCCGGCCAGGCGCACCGCGATCTGCGGTACGACGAACGCGACGAATCCGACCGGCCCCGCAGCCGCGACCGCAGCCGCCGTCAGTGCGACGGCGAGCGCGATGACGACCAGGCGGTGCCATTGCAGACCGAGTCCGACGCCACGGGCGACGTCGTCACCCAGTTGCCCGACGGCCAGTGCCGCCGACGTCGCAAGAGCCAGCGGAACTGCGATGACGACGACGGTCACCAGCGGTGTCACCGTCGACCACGACACACTGGACACGCTGCCGACGAGCCACTGCGACGCCGCGGCGGCCTGCGAGATCTGTGCGCGGACGAGCAGGTAACTCGTGACGGCGTCCAGAGTCGCGGCAACGCCGATGCCTACCAGGATGATTCGGTAGCTGGAGATCCCGCCGCGCCACCCGAGGCCGTAGACGACGGCAGCAGCAGCAACAGCACCGATGGCCGCGCACGACGGAAGGCCCAGGGTCAGAAGCCCGTTCCCGACGGCGTAACTGCCGCCGCCCAGGACGATGGCTGCGACCGCGCCGACGGACGCACCCGACGTCACGCCCAGAATGTCCGGCGTTGCCAACGGGTTTCGCGCGAAAGTCTGCGTCAGAGCTCCTGCGATTCCGAGCGCGAGTCCGACGACGGCGCCGACAAGTGTTCTGGGCAAACGCAATTCGACGACGACGAATCGCTCGGCGGAATCGCCGACACCGGCGAGAGCTCGTACGACGGCGGCAGGGTCGAGGCCACCCGCGCCGATGGTGATGCTGAAGACGAACAACGCGAGGACGACGACCAGTGCCACGACCGTCGCGACGAGTGCGCGCGGCTTCCAGCCGACGCCGACCGGTCCGATGCGGACGCCGGCGGCCCACGGTTTCCTGGTGACTGCGGTGCTCACAGCGTGACCAACGATCGACGTCGGGCGATCATGACGAACACCGGTCCACCGACCACGGCGAGGACGATGCCGACCTCGACCTCGGCGAACCCGCCGATCAGTCGGCCGATGACGTCTGCGATCAGGATCAGAGTGGCACCGATCAGGGCGGACGCCGGTAGAACAAGGCGGTGACCTGCGCCGACGAGCGCTCGTGCGACGTGGGGAACCGTCAGTCCGACGAACCCGATCGGGCCTGCGGCGGCGGTGGCGGCCGCGGTGAGCAGCGTGATCGCGCCCAGACCGACGACGCGGGACAGCACGATGTTCTCACCGAGTCCGCGGGCCATCTCGGCGCCGAGGGACAGGTTGTCGAGTGCGCGTACGTTCGCAGCGGCCAGTACGAAGCCGGCGATCGCGAACGGCAGTACGGCGTAGACGATGTCGAGCTGGCGGCCGGTGAGCGACCCGACGACCCATAGCCGGTACGCCTCGAGCGAACTGCGATCGGTCAGCACGATGAACGACGTGAACGCGACGAGCAGCGCCGAGACGGCCGAACCTGCGAGCGCGAGCGGAACCGGGCTGGCCGTGCCGCTGCCTGCGACGGTGATCGCGAAGACAGCCACCGTGGCCAGCAGTGCTCCGACGAGCGAGAACCAGACGTAGCTGTCGGGGCTGCTCAGCCCGAATGCCGAGACGCCGACGACCACGAGAAACCCTGCGCCCGCGGAGACGCCGAACAGTCCCGGGTCGGCCAGGGGATTCCGTGTGTGGCCCTGCATCAGCGCGCCCGCGACACCGAGGCACGCGCCGACCAGAATTCCGACGACCGTGCGCGGCACCCGCGATCCCCAGACGACGACGCCCTGTGTCGTGTCTCCGCCGTGGATCAGTCCGTCGAACACCGCGTCGATGCTCAGCCGGTTGCTGCCGAGCAGGAGGCTTGCCAGGCATGCAGCCGCCAACACCAGCACCAGAACGAGCAGGACGCTCGACCGACGTGACGTCGGGCTAGGGCGAAGAGGCGGTGGCACCCGCAGAACTATAGGACACGCTTACCTAATACATTCAATCTTCAACGTCCAGTGTGATTCAGTCCGCAGCCCGGGTTCCTGAAATGTCCGAAATGAACTGCTCGATAACCATGTTCGCGAGTTCCGGACGCGTTTCGAGCACATCATGGCCTGCACCCGGAACGATGCACATCTGACCCCGAGGCAACGACGTAGCGATCGTCCGAGTGTGGTCGGCGCGAATCACGTCACGATCACCGGCCATGATCAGCGCAGGAATCCGAACCTCCGCCAACCGTGCCGGGTCGATATCCGGTTCCGTGGTCCACAGGTGCTGCAGCTTGTCGAGCACCGTCTGCGCGCGATCGGGCCCGTCGGGGGACAGGCGTGCATGGTGTTCGCGATAGTGGTCAGCCGGATCGGAGTTGTCCCCGGGCCAGTTGTCGCTGTTCTCTCCGACGAATCCCGACGGATGCAGGTTGACGCTGACCGCGACGAGCGACCGGATCCGGTCCGGATGGTCGAGTGCCATCAGTAGCCCGATGATTGCGCCGTCGCTGAATCCGACGACATGGGCGTCGCGAAGGCCGACCTCGTCCATGTAGGCGAGAGTGTCAGCGACGTTCTTGGCGTAGCTCATCGGCCCTTCGGCGTCGGCGGTCCGGCCATGCCCCGGTCGCTCAGGAGCGTGGACACGGAACCTTCGAGACAGCGAATTCAGTTGTGGCCGCATCACTTCGAGCGAGCAGAAGCCGCCGTGGAGCAGGAGTACGGGTTCTCCGTCGCCGTGAATCTCGTGATAGGTCTCGGCGCCGTTCGCGTGGACTGTGGACATGAGCGACGACAGTACTCACAGCCGAGCGCTTCCGGCTCTGGCCCTCACGTGCCGATACTCGACTGACCCGAACTTCTTGCTCCATTATCTTGCGAAATTTCCCGAAAACGGTAAATCTCGCAAGATAATGGAGCTTCAGTAACCCTATTCGCCGGTACTGACGATCTGGATCAGGTTGCCGCAGGTGTCGTCGAACGTCGCGAGGGTCATCTCACCCATTTCGGTGGGCTGCTGCGTGAACACGACGCCGAGCCCTGTGAGCCGCTGGTACTCGGTGTTCACGTCGTCGACCATGAACGACGTTGCCGGAATCCCGTCCTCCATCAGTGCGTCCTTGAACGGCTTGACGGCCGGATGGACGTCGGGTTCGAGGGAGACCTCTGGCCCGTCGGGGTTCTCGGCGCTGACGATGGTGAGCCACTTGTACTCACCGGCAGGGATCTCGTGCTTGACCACGAAACCCAGTGTGTTCGTGTAGAAGTCGAGTGCCTTGTCCTGATCGGGGACGAAGAGGGACGAGATGTAGATCTTCACGAGGGCTCCTGGGTGATCGGCCAGCGCTGCTGGATCCGGGCGAGTGGGCGTGTATCGACGTAGAGGAACTTGTAGCGGCCCTGGCGTTCGGCGCGAACCAGCTGCGCTGCGGCCAGGACTTCGAGATGTTGCGAAATAGCTTGTCGCGACGACGAATTGCCGTGATTCATGATCAATCTCGTGCACAGTTCGAACAACGTCTGACCGTCTCGCTGCACCAACTCGTCGAGGATCGTTCGACGAGTCGGATCTGCGAGCGCCTTGAACAGCTCGGCGTCGGTCACCCGCTCACCATAGGCAAGTGCTCACTTGCCTGTCAACGCCTCAGAGCTGGTTGACGCGGATGAGATTGCCTGCCGGATCACGGAATGCGCAGTCACGGACGCCGTAGTCCTGGTCGATCGGTTCCTGGATGACGTCGGCCCCGGCTGCCTGAAGTCGCTCGAACAACCCGTCGAGGTCGTCGGTCGCCAGCGTGACGGCCGTGTACGCACCCTTCGCGATCAGATCGAGGATGGTGCGACGCTCGTCGTCGGTGATGCCCGGATCGACGGCAGGCGGATGCAGCACGATCGACGTACCGGGTTGGCCGACAGGTCCGACGGTGATCCATCGCATGTCCTCGTACCCGACGTCCTTGCGGACCTCGAATCCCAGAGTGTCGCGGTAGAAGCCAAGTGCCGCTTCGGCGTCGGTGTGCGGGAGGAAGGTGTAGTGAATGGTGATGTTCATGTCCATCACGCTAAACAACCTAGCCGGGGCGCGCTTCTCGATTCCTGATCGGTCTGGTGACTTGTTTGGCCAGGCATGGGGGAATTCCAGCGCCGGCCTGAGAATGGTCTCGGCGGTAGACGCTCGGCGGCACGCCGACCAACTCGGTGAACCTCGTGCTGAACGTTCCGAGCGACGACGAGCCGACGGCGAAGCAGACCTCGGTGACGCTGAGATCGCCGCGTCGGAGCAGTGTCATCGCGCGTTCGATGCGTCGTGTCATCAGGTACGAATACGGTGATTCGCCGTACACGCGGCGGAACTCGCGGCTCAGGTGCCCGACGGACATGTGGGCGCCGCGTGCAAGAGCTTCGACGTTCAGCGGTTGCGCGTACTCCCGGTCGATCCGATCGCGGACGCGTCGCATCGCCGTGATGTCGCGCAGGCGTTGCTCTTCCTCGCGTTCGAGTTTCACACTCCGCATCGTTCCACGTCCGAGACGCACATCGGCCCCCACCCGACGAGCGGATGGGGGCCGAGAGGCAGTGAAGATCAGCGAGTCGGTAGGACCGTCGTGGTCGGTGCGACTGCCGTCGTGGCCGGGGCAGCCGTCGTGGACGGAGCGACGGGAGTCTCGGTCGTGACGACCGGTGCGCCCTCGACAGGAACAGCGGCACCCTCGACCGGAACAGCGACACCGTCGACCGGGACAGCAGCGCCCTCGATCGGCGCGGGAACGACCTCGACCGGTGCGGGCACCACGGCGGCCTGCGCCGGAGCCGGGGCGGCCGGAGAGACCGTCACGGCCGGGACCGACGTCGTGGTCGTCGGGGCTACTGTCTGCGTCTGAGCGACCAGAAGCGCCTTCTGCTGAACCTCCGCCGACTTTATCGGCTTTCCGGCTTCGGCATCCTTGGCCAACTGGGTGAGCCACGCCGCGGCGTACTGCGCCGACGTCAAAGGCTTGCCGTTCGATGCGTCCGAGTCACGCCAGTAGTCGAAGTGAGCTCCCGATCCCGGGCCGAGCGTCTGACCGTACGGATCGTTCATGAGCACCGGGACGGTGTCGGTGTTCGAGCCGATCAGCCCGATGATCTCCTTGGCGATCTTGGACGGCAGGTAAGCCAGGTTGACCGCACTCTCGGCGGGCAGGGGCTCGGTGTCCGTGCCTTCCTCGGTCTCGGTCTTCGCGGCTACCTTCGTCGTCGGGTCGGCCGGCGTGTATCCGGGCTCGGACACCTTGATCAGTACCTGGAGGAACGTCTCGTCGCCGGCGAGCCAGTTGTCCTGAGACATGATGTCGTTGAACGCCAACCCGGCGATGCGTCCGAGAACCAGTGCCATGTCGGCGCCGGTGGCAGGGGTGAGCGTGTTGTCACGCTGGATTGCGTCGACGTCGAGCTGGCGTCCGACGTTCGCCGCGAGGTGCAGCAACGACGTGTTCTGCGGCATCGCGCAGGTCAGGTCCCTCTGGGAGCAGAAGGACGCAACCCTGCCGTCGAGTGCACCGAAGCTGCCCGACGTCGCAGGCAGTGCCCCCGCTCCGGACGGGCCGGTGGCGCTGTTCTGGTACTTCGTACCGAAGTTGTCCGGGTTGGTGCCGGATTCCGAACCGGGGAACGCGGATTCACCGTCGGTGCGGCCCGCGTCGGCGAGGATGACGACGCCGACGACCTGCGACGGGTCGACGATTCCGTACTTGCCGTTGTCGTCGGCCACCTGGTTGCCGATCTCCATCGCGGTGCGACGAGTGACGTCGGCGCCCTCGCTGTACCCGACGATGGCGAAACGCGTCTTGGGGCACGACGCGACGATGGCCTTCATGACGGTCTGCGCGTTGTTCACACCGGTGTCGACGGCTGTCTCGTACGTGGCGAGGTTGGCCGGGTAGTCGATGTAGACGGCAGCGTAGGAGCCCTGCTTCACGGCGCTGTTGGGAGCTCCGACCATCTGGTCGATCCAGTCGCTCTCGAAATCGCCCGCGAGTGCAGCGGGAAGAGGCTTCCCGTCGGGCGTCGTCAGCATCTTGGTCGCACTGTTGCTCGGCGTGTCACCGCGTCCGCCGATGGCGATGCTGACCATGTCGTAGCAGGTCGCGGTCGATGCGAGCTCGACCTCGGCATCCGACGTCGACAGCTTGTCGGTCGTGAGAACCGCTGCACCGACGGCAAGGGCTCCCAGGGACACGAAGGCGACGGCGCTGGTGATCAGCCGACGGTTCTTGCGAGGCGATAGGCGTTTACCCATGTTCCATCCCAATCAGTTCGCCGCGCTGCAAGGGGGCAATACGCGGGCGGGCTACACGACAATTCGTCCCACCAGACCCCCGCGTTACACCGCGGCGAAATTTTCGTACACCCATACCCTAGGGGGGTATGGTAGAACGGAGTGATGAAAACGACGGTCAAGCTCGCGGGGTACGTAGTCGGAATTACATTGGTGTTCTTCGCTACTTACGCAATCGGGACCGCCGTCGGACCGATCGGTGACGCGCCGACCGGACACGAACATGCGCAGGTTATCGATGGCCACTGACACGGAACTGATCCTGGGAGGCATGACGTGTGCGTCGTGTGCCAACCGGATCGAACGCAAACTCAACAAGCTCGACGGCGTGACAGCGACGGTCAACTACGCGACTGAAAAGGCGCACGTGACGAGTGACGGCGTCCCCACCGAGACTCTGATCAAGGCAGTCGAGGACGCGGGATATTCGGCGACGCTTCCGGCCGAGGAGCCTTCCGAGGTGCCCGAGACCGATCCGATGAAGCAGCGTCTACTGATCTCGGCGGTTCTGTCGGTCCCGGTCGTCGCGATGGCCATGGTTCCGGCGTTGCAGTTCACCAACTGGCAGTGGCTGTCCCTGACGCTGGCTGCTCCCGTCGTCGTGTGGGGTGCGTGGCCGTTCCACAAGGCGGCCTGGACAAATCTGCGTCACGGAACATCGACGATGGACACACTCGTCTCGATGGGCACCCTCGCGGCTCTAGGCTGGTCGCTGTACGCACTGTTCTTCGGCACCGCGGGCACACCGGGAATGAAGCATCCGTTCGAGCTGACGATCGCGCGGATGGACGGGTCGTCGAACATCTATCTCGAGGCCGCGGCAGGCGTCACGACGTTCATCCTGGCCGGGCGCTACTTCGAGTCGCGATCCAAGCGTCGGGCAGGGGCGGCGCTGCGCGCGTTGCTCGATCTCGGTGCCAAAGACGTGACAGTGTTGCGCGATGGCGTCGAAAAACAGGTTCCCGTAGCCGATCTCGCGGTCGGTGACCTCTTTCTGGTGCGGCCGGGCGAGAAGATCGCGACGGATGGCGTCGTGCATTCGGGTGCGTCGGCCGTCGACGCGTCCATGCTGACCGGCGAGTCCGTACCCGTCGAGGTCTCGGCGGGTGACGCCGTGGTCGGTGCGACGGTCAACGTCGGCGGCAGGCTCGTCGTCGAGGCGACGCGCATCGGATCCGACACCCAGCTCGCGCAGATGGCCAAGCTCGTCGAGGATGCGCAGACCGGAAAAGCGCAGGCGCAGAAGCTCGCTGATCGAATCTCCGGAGTCTTCGTTCCCATCGTCATCGCGATCGCCGTCGGTACGCTCGGATTCTGGCTCGGCACTGGAGGTTCCGTCGCGGCGGCGTTCACTGCCGCAGTCGCTGTGCTCATCATCGCGTGCCCGTGTGCGCTCGGATTGGCAACGCCCACAGCGCTGATGGTCGGTACCGGTCGCGCAGCGCAGCTGGGGATTCTGATCAAGGGTCCCGAGATTCTCGAGTCGACGCGTCGTATCGACACCGTCGTTCTCGACAAGACGGGCACCGTCACCACCGGTGTCATGACGCTGCTCGCAGTCCATCCCGCGCCGAGTGAGGACGCCGACGACGTTCTGCGCGTTGCCGGTTCGATCGAGGCAGGCTCCGAACACCCGATCGCCCGCGCAATCGCCGATGCGGCTCAGCGGACGTCGCCCGTGGACGAGTTCGCGAACGTGGCGGGATCGGGCGTCACCGGAGTCGTCGACGGCCGGGCCGTCGTGCTGGGTCGTGCGTCGTTGCTGGCCGATTGGTCGTCGCCGCTGCCGCCCGAGCTGCAGCAGGCCATGACCGATGCCGAGAACGACGGTCGCACCGCGGTCGCGATCGGATGGGACGGACGGGCGCGCGGCGTCCTCGTCGTCGCCGATGCGATCAAGTCGACCTCCAAGCAAGCCGTCGCCGAATTGCGGGAGCTCGGTCTGACGCCCGTCATGCTGACCGGCGACAACGAGGCCGCGGCGAAGAAGATCGCCGCCGAGGTCGGAATCGACCACGTCATCGCAGGCGTCCTGCCGGAAGGAAAGGTCGACGCGGTCACGCGGCTCCAGTCCGAGGGCAAGGTCGTCGCGATGGTGGGCGATGGCGTCAACGACGCGGCGGCGCTGGCCACGGCCGATCTCGGGCTGTCGATGGGCACCGGCACCGACGTCGCGATCGAGGCCAGTGACCTGACGCTCGTGCGTGGGGATCTGCGGGCCGTCGGCGATGCTATTCGGTTGTCCCGGAGAACTCTGACGACCATCAAGGGCAACCTGTTCTGGGCGTTCGCGTACAACGTGGCTGCGATTCCTCTTGCCGCAGCGGGCCTGCTGAACCCGATGTTGGCGGGCGCTGCGATGGCGTTCTCGTCGGTCTTCGTAGTCAGCAACAGTCTGCGTTTGCGGCGATTCAGGGCCTCTTAGTACAAGATGGAGGAATGGCCGACGCAGTAGATGTCCCTATCCGTGACGAGTCGATCCGGCTCGGGCAGTTCCTGAAACTCGCGAATCTGATCGAATCCGGCGCGGAGGCGAAGGAAATAATCGCCGACGGCCTGGTCAGCGTCAACGGGGAAGTCGATGTGCGACGCGGCAGGCAGCTGCATCAAGGAGACATCGTCTCGATCGACGGCGGGCCGTCCGCTCGCGTCGTGAACGGTGGCGGCTGGTGAGCAAGAGCGGACTTCCTCGGTCCGAGGTTCCCAGTGCGTTCGATCAGGATGCGACGTCGTACGACCGGCTGGTCGGGGCCAATCCCGGATACCACGAGCACCTCGCCAAATCTGCGGAGCGCCTCCGGCTCCCCGGACTCGGTGACGGTCTGCGTCTGCTCGACATCGGTTGCGGCACAGGAGCATCGACGGCCGCGCTGCTTGCCGCGGCGCCCCATGCCCAGATCATCGCTGCCGACGCGTCAGCCGAGATGCTCGAGGTCGCGCGCAGCAAGAAGTGGCCGTCCAACGTGACGTTCGTGCACAGTCGCGTCGAGGATTTGGCTGCGAACGGCGTCGACGGGCCGTTCGACGCGATCCTTGCGGCGTACCTCATCAGGAACGTCGCCGATCCGGACAAGGAACTGGCGTCGTTGCTGTCGCTGCTGAAGCCGGGATCGTCGATCGCATTCCACGAGTACTCCGTCAAGGATTCGCTGCGGACGAGGGCCGTGTGGACCGCGGTGTGCTGGGCGATCATCATTCCGCTCGGCTACGTCGTCACGCGTGACCTCACCCTCTACAAGCACCTGTGGCGTAGCGTCGCCAGTTTCGATGGTGTGAAAGCCTTTTCGAGGCGCATGCAGCGGGCCGGCTTCACCTCGCTCGACACCGAAACCATGACGGGATGGCAGAACGGCGTCGTACACACGTTCCTCGGGGCGCGGCCGAATGGCTGATCGCCGACGCGTCGTACACTGCGCCTCCTCGGGATATGCGGACGTTTTTTCGCTGGCTTCGGTGCCCAAGGTCGCCGTGGTGGGCGGAGGCATAGCAGGCCTCTCTGCCGCAACGGCATTGGCGGAACGCGGTGTTTCGGTCACGGTGTTCGAGAAGGAGACGTACCTGGGTGGCCGCGTCGGCGGATGGTCGACGACTTTGGAGGATGGGTCGTCGGCGACGATGAGCCGAGGATTCCACGCGTTCTTCCGGCAGTACTACAATTTGCGAAACCTGTTGCAACGTACCGATCCCGAGCTGTCGCGGCTGCATGAGGTCGAGGACTATCCCCTTCTCGACGATGCGGGTCGCGTGGACGGTTTCAAGGGATTGCCGTCGACGCCGGGGTTGAATGCGTTCGCGTTCGTGGGTCGTAGTTCGACATTTCGTTGGCGAGACATGGTGTCGTTGAACGCTGTTGTGGCCTTGCCGTTGATGACGGTGAGCGTTCCGGGTATCTACGAGCAGCTCGACGAGGTTCCTGCCGCGGAGTTCCTGCGACGCATCAACTTTCCCGAGCCCGCGCGGCACCTGGCGTTCGGGGTCTTCTCGCGCAGTTTCTTCGCGGACCCGGAAGAGATGTCCGCCGCCGAGCTCGCGATGATGTTCCACCTGTACTTCCTCGGCTCGTCCGAGGGATTGGTGTTCGACGTCCCCGTCGGTCCGTACCCACAAGCACTGTGGAATCCGCTGGGGGAGTATCTGATTGGGCTTGGTGTGTCGTTGAGACTCGGCACCGCTGTGGAAGAGATCGAGCCGGGCTTCACCGTCGATGGTGAGAAGTTCGACGCCGTTGTCCTGGCGTGCGACATCGCCGGGCTGCAGCGGCTGGTGGGTTCCTTGGGCACTGACGAGTGGCGCGCGCAGGTCGCTGGCCTGCGGAACACACCGCCGTTCCTCGTGCACCGGGTCTGGCTGGACAAGCCCGTCAACGCGGACCGTCCGGCCTTCATCGGTACCGGTGGGATGCCGCCGATCGACAACATCAGCGTGCTCGAGAGGTTCGAGGACGAGGCATTGGCCTGGTCGCAGCGCACCGGCGGTTCGGTCGTCGAGCTGCACGCCTATGCGGCAACGGAGTCCGAGGAGGTCACCCGGGAGCAGCTTCTCAGCCGCATGCACGAGATTTACCCGGAGACGGCGTCGGCGACGATCGTTTCGGAGCGATCCGAGTGGCGCGATGATTGCCCTCACTTCGGCCTAGGCGACTTCGCCCGCAGGCCGACCGTGCGCACACCGGAGCCAGGACTCGTGCTCGCGGGCGACGGCATTCGCATCGACCTGCCCGTTGCGCTCATGGAACGTGCTGCGACGACGGGTCTTTCGGCCGCTAACACACTGCTCTCGGGCTGGGGTGTCAAGGGGCACGACATCATCACCGTCCCGGTGCGCGGGCGGTACCGGGTCTTCGAGCAGTTGGCCAAGCGGCTCTGACCCTAGCCACTACCCGCCGAGATCGAGGTTATGTCGCGAAAATGCGCAGAAACGGTGCATAACTTCGATTTCGACGGGGCAGAACATCTACAAAGCGGGCGCGGCTCCAGTCCGATCATGCGATCGCCGCCGAGTCGTTGAACCCATGGATCACGTCGACGATCTTCATGACCTGCTCTTCCTCGAACATCGAGTCGAAACCCTGCGGAGCGTGGTCGGTGAACGGCGACTGGTACAGCAGCTCCGGTTCCATGGTTCCGTGCTTCGTGAGGTGCTTGATGATCAGTTCGATGAACGCGATCTGGTTCGACGTCGCGGTCTTTCCGGCCAGGAACTCGGCGAAGGCCTCCTGCGCGGCCTGACGGTCGAGTCCGACGAGTGAACGGATGAACCGAGCCAGCCCGTCGGCATTCTGGACCGCCCGTTCGAAGTCCTCGGGTGAGCCGACGCCACTGGCGGTCAGCAGTTCCTGCAGAGATTCGAGATCAGACGACGTGAGCGCCTTGCCGGTCTTCAGCTTCTTCAGCGCGAGGTTGTCCGGTTGGCGGTTCAGATAGTCGCGGACCTTCGCATTGAAGCGTTCGACGTTTGTTCCCGAGACGAACTGAGGCATCTCGATCTCGTCGATCTCACCCAGTGTGTCTTCGAAGTTCGTATAGATCAGCGGACGCTTGGCCTTCTCGAGGAGGCCGACGATGCCGCGGAGCTGCTTCCGGCTGCTCTCCAGCATCGGTAGCGTGACGTCGACCCACCATTCGTCACCGGCAACGTCACGAAGAAGTTCTTCTTTCTCCTTGATCTTGGGGATGCTGAGCTGTTCGAGGAGTCCTTCGGCAATCGACCGAATCTGGTTGCGGTATTTGTCGAGAGTGTCGTCGGCTTTCACCACGGCGAGCTGGCTTCGGATGCACAGCAAATCGAACCGCTTGGCGAACTCGTCGCGGTCAGTCACCGTCGTCGGTAGTGGCGCAAGCGTCTCGATGAGCTCCGTCATCTTCTGCTCGGGGATCGAATCCCATTCGGTACGCTCGCGATACTTCTCGACCGTTCTGCGCTGACGTCGAACCAGAAAGTTGTCGAGTCGCATGCCGTGCACCTGCTCGAACAGGATGTCGGTGACGCTGTCGCGGATGGGTTTGTCGGTCTGATGGCGGTCGAGGCTTCCGATCAGTTCGACGCGCGCGGTGAACAGTCTTTCCGACAGCGACGCCGACATCGAGCCCTCCGACGCGTCGGGGTGCGCATTGAAGAAGTCGAAGTTGCCGCACAGGTCGAAGATGAAGAAGTCGGACTTGTGGTTCGTCTCGATATCCTCAGGACCATAGAGATTTCTGCGGAGTCGCGTTCCGCGGCCTACCATCTGCCAGAACTTCGACTTCGACCGAACCGGCTTGAAGAAGACGAGATTGACGATGTCCGGGACGTCGATGCCGGTGTCGAGCATGTCGACCGAAATCGCGATCTGGGGCAATTTGTCGGTCATGGAGAAGTCGTCGATCAACTGCTGACTGTGCTCGACGGCGTGGGTGATGACGCGAGCGAAGTGGCCGTTGTACTGCGGGTAGCTGGCATTGAATCGATCGGCGATGAAGTCGGCGTGCCGCTGGTTCTTGGCGAAGATGATCGTTTTGCCGAGCTTGTCACCGCCGGCGACCTTGTGTCCCTTCTCCATGAGTACTTCGAGGGCTTTGTCGACGGTGTCGGTATTGAACAGCCACTTGTTGATGGCTTCGGCATCGACGCCGTCGGGAGCGTTCTCGTCGTCGGACTCCCAGTCGAGTTCGTCCCAGCGTGTCTTCTCGTCCTCGGTCAGGTCGTCGTACTTGATGCCGGTTCGCTGGAATTTCAGCGGCACGTTGACCGCCCGCGGTGGCACGAGGTAACCGTCTTCGATCGCTTCTTCGAGGCTGTAGTTATCTGTGGGAATGCCCGTTTCGAGCTGGAACAGCTGATAGGTATTGAAGTCGACCTCGTCCTTCGGTGTCGCGGTGAGGCCAAGGAGCAGCGAGTCGAAGTAGCTGAAGATGTGGCGGTATTTCTGATATACCGAGCGGTGTGCCTCGTCGATGATGATGAGGTCGAAGTAACCGGGGCCGAAGCGTCGGAGACCGTTGTCGGTCTCGTTGATCAGGCCCATCATCGTCGGGTAGGTGCAGATGTAGACGCGCCCATCGGTGTTGCGTTCGGTGAGGAGGTTGACGGCCGACGACTCGGGCAGGAACGTCTTGAAGGCGTTTCCGGCCTGTTTGACGAGTGCCTTCCGATCGGCAAGGAACAGAACACGTTTGGCCCAGTTGGCGCGCATCAGCATGTCGGTCAGGGCGATGACGGTACGTGTCTTGCCGGATCCGGTGGCCATGACGAGAAGTGCGGCCCTCTGTCGGTCGTCTTCGAAGTGTTCGGTGACGCGGCGAATAGCGCGGTCCTGGTATGGGCGCTCGACGATGTGCTTCGGAATCTCGAAGTCCTTGAGGGTTTTTCGAGATGTTCGACGCTGGATCCTGAGCTCGAGTTCGTCACGCGTGTGAAAGCCGTCGATAGGCCGAGGAGGCGCGTCGAGGTCGTCCCAGAAGAAGTGTTCGAAACCGTTGGTGTAGTAGATGACTGGGCGCTGCCCGGTCATGGCTTCGAGGCAGTCCGCGTACAGCTTGGCTTGCTGCTGGCCGACTTTAGCGTCCTTCGACGTCCGCTTGGCTTCGACGACTGCAAGCGGCTTGCCTTCTGCGCTCCACAGAACGTAGTCGACATAGCCCTTCTTGCCGTCGGGCATGCCGGTGACGGGGTATTCGCGGTCACGCTTGTCCGCGAGAGTCCAGCCTGCCTCTCTGAGGAGGATATCGATGATGTCCGAACGGGTTTCAGCTTCTTTGTAGTCGTGGGTGTCCGGCTCGGCGGTGGCCTGAGCTGCGGCTACTTTGGCTTGTAGCTGTGCGATGAGCTCGTCGGAGTTCGCGTGCTCGGCGATCTGGGCGTCACGGGCGGCGAGCTGCTTCTTCAGTTCCGCGACCTCGGCTTCGCCCTGTGCGAGGAGGGCATCCTTGGCTGCCAGTTCGTCGGCCAAGGTTTTGAGCTGCGCGGCTGTCTTTGCTTTGGCCGCGCCAGGTTGGGGGACGAGGTTCTTGTCGAACTGGCGTTGCGCGTCGGGTTTGGATGAGGGCTGTGTCGCGAACGTACGGGCGAGCCACGACAGGACATGGAAGAGCTCGGTGAGCACGCGAATACCGATGTCGGGTTGCAGAGGCCGCGGGTCGTGGACAGCGTTGTTGCCGACCTTGCGAACCAGGTTCATCTTCGCCAGGAGGTTGGGCCCGACGAGGGATACGAATTTCGGTTCGTGCAGCCGTGCCGACAAGTCGTTCTTGTACGGCGGAGGTAGCTGCTTGACGTCGTAGATCCACTTCACCGCCAGCTCGATGGTGCGACGTGAATAGAACACGGTGGTACGCGGATCGAAGAGGGCGTCGCGTTCAGCGGCCTTGGCCTCGGCGTATAGCGCCGGCCACTCAGCCTGCAGGAAGTCGAAATTCCCCGTCATCGGTCAAGCTCTCCTTCGTCGCATCCTTGCGTCCGCTCACGATCGTTCCATACTGCCCAGTCTCATCGGGCAAAGCTGACAGACACTACGGGAGGGGTACGACAGTTTGTGTGTCACGGGCTTCCGACGTATCGGCGGATCAACGCACCGAGGCGTGGCGCAGCCATCGTCATGCCTGGAATCCGTTGTTGGCGATCGATCATCTTCAGCAACTCGTGGAGCGCGCGTTGCGCGTCCAAGCGAGCACCTTTCGCCGTTTCGTCGAGTTTCCAGCCGTTCTGCAGTTGGTCCTTGTGCTCGTGTGTGATGGCCATCAACGAGCACAGATCGCTGACGTCTTTGTCGGCCATTCGGCTGCGCCAAGCGAGAGCTTTCAGAACTACAGCAGCTTCAATGTCCGGCACGGGGACATGGAAGGACAGTTCGTCACCGGAGTGCAGACTTGCGTGCACTGCGATGTCGAGCGCATGTGCCGCCAACGCCAGGCTCAATCCAGGAATTGCATCGAACCCGCGGCCGCCCAAAATGACAGTCTCGTTCTGCATTCCAGTAGTGGAAGGCACTAGGAGGTCGATAGCGAGTGGATTGGCCGCGTCGCCAGATGGCGCTTCGTAGTGGTTTCCCTTGACCAGGGTGTACCCGCGCTTCTGGAGACTCTCGTGTAGGTCTAATTTTGCGGCGACGACGGTCTCGATTCCGGCATCAGCATCGGCGGTCACTCGTGCGACTGCGTCCGGGCTTGGATACGCGTAAGTAAGCAGGTGAACCATATGTCCACCGATTACTCTGTACTGGTGATCGTTGGTGGCGTGCGCGAGGTCGGCGAGCGCGCGGAGTCCAAGGTCGGAAGCATTCGATGCGGCCAATATGCGGACTGCTACTGCTTCAGCCACGCCATGACCCTTCGATTATCGCCTGGCGAAGGCGGTCTGCTGCCTCGGCGGCATCGGCTCCGGGGCTGCGCAGGACGTCGTATAAGGCCACTATTGGATCCACTAAATCTGATCGTCGTGTGATGCTGCTTGCCACCGCTGCGGTCTTCCAGATGGTTGAGTCTTCCGGCACGGTGACTCTGAGAGTGTGCTCATCGATGCCTGCAGGCGTAAAACCTGCTGGCGTGAAATCCAGTATTTCAGTGGAGTAGATAGAGGCTGTTAACGGGAGGCGCCACGGCGCGTATTTATCGGCAGCGGCATCCCCAGTCCGAAGCGCCGACATCCCCATCTCCGCAATAAAGGATGTGGCGTCGTCGGCCTGCTGCACTGAATATCCGAGTTGGAACCAATATGCTGATGCTCCTCCGGGGCCGGGGTATTCAAGAAGGTATCCGTCCAGTTGCCGACGCTTGTCCTTAATGCTCCATCCATCTACCGCGCGTCGCGCGTACCGATGCGCGCGGAGTACATACGATACAGATTGCTGAGTCACTGCCAGTGCCGCGGCGATTTCGGCTTGGGTGATGGGCTCGTCACTCAGCATCAGCAGCCGTTCCGTTGCCCAACGAACCCATGGCTTACGCCCGCGTGCCACCGAAGCCGTGTAGCCAGGCAGACTGTCGCTAGGTGTGAGTGCAAAAGTGCTGCCCGCAATTATCGCAGTTTCATTTTCGATATCGATCACATCTAACGAACGCTGTTGCGCTTGCTCGCGCAGGTACGGGGTGATGTGACCGGTGACAATGAGGAGCGAGGTGTCGGCAACAAGAGGTCTCAGATTCTTGACCCAACTCGGCGGCGGTGGTTGGCGACGTACCTGGACTCGCACTGAATGCGTCAGACCGTTTGGCAGAATAAGATGCCAGTCAGTCCTGCCACCGGCTGCGACGCGGATGTCCAGCTTTCTCAGCAGCTGCAGCGCCAGTGAGGATAGATCTGACGAGGTCTTCACTGATCCTCCTTGACATCGACTGAGCTGGTGATACAAACAAAATCAGAACTTCCCACTTTAGTTTGTTTGATCCTAGGCGAGCTCTGAGGTAGGCGCCAGCGAGGCCTTGGCTGCGCTGATGTTTGAGGCCGCGGACAAGGAGCTGGCCACTCTGGGCTGGGTTCGCTACAGGGACGCCTGATGGGATGACGGACCTGCACTCGGGCCTCCCCGGTAGAATAGGTGGGACTCCTTATTGTGGTGCAAAACCTAGCAATGACAGCCCTGAATCTGATCTTTAACTAGACGAGCAGGCTACTCTCCAGGCTGGCCGCAAGTCCGTCTATTTCAATCCTATTGATATGTTGGGCGTCGATTACTAAATGTATTTCTTTTATGCGGTCTAGAAACCGCCGCTGATCTGAGATCTCAGGAAGAGGGATTCGGAGAGATTTTATCATCGAAACGCTCAAATTTTTTTGACGCACACCACGCTGCTGTCTCTTAAACTCCTCCTTGCCAATCTGAATCGAATGGTAGACAAACTCGGTAACAGCGAGCGCGGGGTCGATCGTGCTGAAGGCAATGGCCTGATTGCAGGAGCAGTCGACCATCGTGATGGCGGACTTCAATGCGGCCGTATCGTACATCCCCAACATCAGAGATCCTCTTGGCACAAGTTTAGCTGCGCTTTTTTGCAGCGCTGACGCCGATATAGATTCGGCGCTTTCGCTGACATATATCGAGTCCAATTCACCAGACGAAAACCAGGGGATTTGCCCGTCAAAGAAGCTCGCATTAGAGCGAGACGGCGTACCACCCGACTTCCAATGACCTAACTGGTCCAACGCGATGGTTGGGTGGTCACGAGGGTTCTGAATTGGGTCCCCAAACATATCAATGTATGTGGAGGTGAGTAACGAGTTGGCTAACTCGACCGTACTGGCCCGTAAGGCCCGCATCTCGTCGACCTGATCGAGAATAGCCGCGATCTGCCGCTGATCAGGGAGGGGTGGAAGGGGGATCTGCAGGTTTTGCAGAAAGTTGAGCGGTACCCTTCGCTGTCCTCCACTGCCGGTCATCCGCTGCTCTCCCTCAACGCGAATCCGCTTCTGTCGGAGGAAATGAAGTAGATAGCGAGGGTCAAGGTATTGCTCGTTAGGTCTGATGACGTGAAACTCGGTCGACCCGAACCCGGTTGATCGTCTGATCCGTGCCTGCGCAATCTTTCCATTCTGAAAACATGGAGTGATTTTTGCGACCAAAATGTCACCGTCTCCGAATGGCGTAAATCCCTTACGTACCGCAGCGAAGGAACGATCCTCGCCTTGTTCGGTTGTGCCCGATTCTGACACGTTCGCCATACCCAGAAATGAGACGACATCTGAATCGTTGATTCGCGACGTCAGCTTGGGGTTGATATAGGCGACTTCAGCCAGGGTGGTCAGAGCATGTCGATTCACGAAGTACCTCCCGCAAACATCTCGCGCAGCTTGGCCATGCCGCTTTGGATGTCGAGCTCCAGCTTGTCCAACTCGTCGAGTATTTCCTCCGGAGACCTGTGCTCAACTTCTTCGTGCACGATCTCCTTGTACCTGTTCAGTGACAGGTCGTACCCCTGCGCAGCGATGTCTTCCTTCGGCACAACGAAGGACTGCTCAGTCCGTGCGCGATTCACCTCGGACCCATCGCGCTGCTTCCAACGTTTCAGGACGTCGGGCAAGTTGTTCTTCGCGTGCTCGTCGTCGGTCAGTTCGGCCAGCGCACCGAGCTTCTCGGACGGTAACAGCTCAGTCCGCTTGTCATCCAGCGACCTACCGTCGGCCCGGACGTCATAGAACCAGACTGTGTCGGTTCCACCGGAGTCTGTCTTGGTGAAGAACAGGATGGCCGTCGATACACCGGCATACGGCTTGAACACGCCCGACGGGAGTTTGACGACGGCGTGGAGCTTATGGTCCTCGACGAGAATCCGCCGTAACTCTTTGTGTGCCTTCGAACTACCGAATAGCACCCCGTCGGGCACGATGACCGCAGCCCGACCACCTGGCTTCAGCAACCGAAGGAATAGCGCAAGGAACAAGAGCTCTGTCTTCTTGGTCTTGACGATCTGCTGCAGGTCTTTCGCAGTGTTCTCGTAATCGAGCGACCCGGCAAACGGGGGATTCGCAAGAATCAACGAGTAGGCACCGGCATCACCAGTGTTAGCTTCGGCCAACGAATCTCGATACCGAACGTCCGGCTTCTCGACCCCGTGAAGCATCAAGTTCATCGAGCCGATGCGTAGCATGGTGCTGTCGAAGTCGAAGCCATGAAACATGTCGTTGTGGTACTGCTTGCGTGCTACACCGGACGCAATTGCGTCGCCATGAACCGCGCGCATGTATTCCGTTGTCGCGACGAGGAATCCGCACGTGCCAGATGCTGGGTCGACAATCCGATCGCCGGGCTCCGGTGCGGTCATGTGCACCATCAACTCGATGATGTGCCGTGGCGTCCGGAACTGGCCGTTGACGCCGGCCGTCGAGAGCTTCGAGAGGAGGTACTCGTAGATGTCACCCTTGGTGTCGAGGTTCTCCATCGGAAGTTTGTCGAGCAGGTCGATGACCTTTACGAGCAGCCCGCCGCTGGGCACAGTGAGGCGCGCGTCCTTCATGAACTCCGCGTAGGTCGAATCGTCGCCACGTATCTGCCGGATGTACGGGAAGACCCGGTCACTGACGATGGAGAAGACCTCGTCGGGATGCTTGTGCTTGAACGCCGACCACCGCAGGTCTTCGTGCTCGCCGTCGTCGGGAAAAGGATTGCCAATCAACGGCTTACGCAAGGTATTTGCTCGGCGCAACGCGATGGTCTGCTCGTCGTCCAGTCGCTTGATGAAGAGGAGATAGGTGATCTGTTCCATCACCTCGAGGGGGTTGGAGATGCCGCCTGTCCAGAAGGCATCCCAGATGCCGTCGACCTTGCTCTTGATCTCACCCGTGATCACGTACTCGTACCGCCTGTTCTGCTCGGAACTTCCGAACAGGACTTTATACACAGATACAGTGACACTGTATCTGGGGACACTGTGCCCGCTACGTTCAAATCGCACGTCGCGAACCCGTACTTATGCAGGTAATACCGGCCGTTTCGCCTGCGCAAGTGCGGGTTCGAGATCGGCGATCGCTGATGAACCGGGGTCACGGCAGAAGCTCGAAGTAGTCGAGGTGATTCGGTCGAACGACCTGGAAGTGGCGGTGGTCGATAGTCGCGACGCGGGTGACATTGTGACGTTCGGCCAACGCGACAACGCTCGCGTCGGTGGTCCCCAGCGGCAGATCGCCGTATTGAAGGACCAACTCGCTGCACCGGCTGTAGTCAGCGGGTTCGAGATCCAAGACCTGGAAGGCGTCGGTGGCCAACGACGACAAGAATTCAGCCTCGGTTTCGTGATCGACTCGACCGATCATGTATCCGACTTCCGCTACGACAGTGGACGGTATGCCGATGTCTTCGCCCCGGTTGTGGCAGTCGTGCAGCAACTGTACAGATCGCGCGTGCCACCGGTCGGTTGCGATTGCCGCGGCAACCAGCGGACCAGTATCGAAAATGATCAATCCCGTCTACCGGCCGAATCCCTCATCGAGAATCTCATCGGAACGTTCCGCGGAGTCCTCGGCACTGGACTTGGCCATACCGAACCATGTCGGTGGCCACTCCGACGTGCCGCGGGCTCCGGTCGAGCTCCTCTTCCTTGGCCTCTTGGCTACGCGCTGAGTCTGAACGACACTGCCGTCTCGGGAATGTATAACGATCTCTCCCGATCCGACGTTCGCGATGATCTGGCGTGCGCGTTCGATAGCCTCGGGCTGCGTTGCGGTTCGGGCGCTGGCTCGGCTGACACCCGGCTTTCGAACTTCCCAGCCTGTACCCGACGGCACCACGTGTCGTTCCGAGTTGAGAGTCATCGTTCCTACCACTTTCGCTCCGGGTCCCCACTGCCGGTCGCTTGAGGATACAGTCGCGACTGTATCCGCGACAGGCGTCGAATTCCGGGCCAGAATCCCGCGGCCGAACCCGCACTTATGCAGGCAAATCCCGGCTTGTCGCCTGCATAAGTGCGGGTTCGGCGGGGTCAGAGCCCCTTCGACCTCAGGTAGTACCGGCGTTCGGCGTAGTCGAGGTCGTCCTTCCACAACCGGGCGGCCGTGAAGTTCATCGCCGGACGCAACACGGGCGCGACGCGTCGGGCAATCTTGAAGCCCTTACGCTCGGAGCTCGCGACGGTGGCCTCGATGACCGCGGTGCGGGGCTTGCCGTCGGGACCGATACCCAGCGGCGTTGCATGCGTCTCGACGACGCTCCCCGCGCCCTCGCCCTCGAGGATGCGCATGATGATGGTGCGCGGACCGGGGCAAACGAACTCCGCACGCACCGGAACACCCACCCCTTTGCTGACGCGGAAGGTCACGTCGACGAGGAAGCGGTCGTCCTCTTCGGGCACGTCGATGTCGCGAGGGGAGTCGATGACACTGAGCCGCGCGAACGAGTACGGGTGGAACCACGCGCCGTGCCACGGGTCGAGGCGGTTGGCGATGACGTCGTCGGTCTCGCAGATACCGGTCAGGGTGATGACGGCGTCGATGCTCGTCGACGCGGCGGGACGGATCGGGACGATAGGGATGTCCGTCGGCTCCTCGCCGCCGAGGTCGTCGAGGCGGACCCACACGAGGACCCCGTCGTCGAACGCGGGTAGTGGACGCCACCCCGGACGACCCTTGGGGCCGAGAGGCATGCCGTGCCACAGGCAGATGAGGGTGTCGCATTCGATCTTGGCCTTGTCCAAAGGCGCACCGAGGTGCGGGCACGAACCGGGTGCGATGTGGATGCCGCCCTGGTCGTCACGCCAAGCGACGAGCTCGATGCCGGCGATGTCGCGGCCGAACGGTTCCTTCGTGCCGACGTCGCGGCTGGCGGCGAAGACGAACCAGTTGCCCGTCGGCCGGGTCTTCGCTCGCTTCAAAGCGGACTCGATGACCTGCGGGTTCGCGCCCTTCCACGTCGGCTCCTGCTTCGCCCACGCTTCCGAAGGCAACGGCTGCAGGGGCAGACTCTTGGGCCAGCGGCTGCGCAATGCATCGAGCGACACCATGATCAACAGGGTAATGCGGCTTCGCCGCCTGTGCGTGCGGAGTAACAGCGCAGACCAACTTTGCGCGCACAGGCAGCGACCCTGCACTTAGGTACGCCTAAGCTATGCTGCCCGGGTGAGCTACCCGAGGAAGAACGTGCCGATCGGACGAGCCGTACCGCTGCCGTTCTCGATGACCACGTCGACGATCGACCGCAGCGATGCCCGCACCTACTCCCCGCACACGCACGAGGAACACAACCTGTTGTGGGGCGCGACGGGGGAGCTGCGTGCGGTCGTCGACGGTGTCCGGTGGCTCGTTCCGCCGACCGTCGGGCTGTGGATCCCCGCCGGTGCGGTGCACGAGGTGACCGCAGGCCCGAGCACCGAGTTCTACTCGACGTACTTCCGTCCCGAGGTCTTTCCGCATCAGTGGACGGAGCCGGGTTTCCTCGCCGTCAGCAGTGTGCTGCGGGAGGTGATCCTCCATCTGCATCGGCGTGCGATGCCGGACGAGGCCAGACTCCGCGCGGAACAGGTCGTGTTCGACACCCTTACTCCCCTCGACGTCGTCGCGGTCGACATCCCGATGCCCGAGGACTCTCGCGCGCTCGCGATCGCCCGTGCCCTCGTCGCGAACCCGGCCGATCCGCGCAGCCTGTCCGAGTGGGCGCAGACTGTCGGGGGTAGTGTCCGCACCTTGACTCGGGTGTTCGCACAAGGAACCGGAATGTCGTTCGCGCAGTATCGCATTCACGTTCGAGTCCGAGCTGCGATGACGTATCTTGCTGCGGGAGTGCCGGTTTCGGTCGTGAGTCGACGCGTCGGCTATGACGCTCCGAGTGCCTTCGTCGCCGTGTTCCGCCGGGTCACCGGGCGCACCCCGGCGAGCTACTTCGCCGTCGCCCCCGACCTCGCCGACCCCACGTGGTCACTCACCGACTCCGCCTGACGGCCCGCCGACCACGCAGCCCACAGCTTGGCATACGCGCCGCCCCCGCTCAGCAGCTCGTCGTGCGATCCCTGCTCGACGACGCGGCCGCCGTCCATCACCACCACGACATCGGCAACCTCGGCTTGTGAAAGCCGATGCGCGACGGTGATAGTCGTTCGACCGGCAGCGAGCCGTGCCACCGCATCGTCGAGATCCTGTGCCCCTGCGCTTCCCGCTTCGGCCGTCGCCTCGTCGAGGATCAGCACGGTGGGATCGAGCAGTGCGACGCGTGCCAACGCGAGTTGCTGCGCGGCAGCCGCGGTCAGACTTCGACCACCGGAGCCGACGACGGTGTCCAGCCCGTCGTCGAGTGCATCGACCCAGCCGAGAGCGCCTGCCGACGCGAGTGCGGAACGCAGCCGCGACTCGTCGGCGCCCGGATCGACGAGATGCATGTCCTGACGGATGGTCCCGGCGAACACGTGTACCTCTTGTGTGACGAGGGCTATCGAGCGGCTCGATATGGTCTGTCGCGCAACACCTCCGATGTCGATACCGCCGGAAGGCTCGTGGATGCCTGCAATCAGACGTGCGAGTGTCGACTTGCCTGCACCGCTCGCTCCGACGACGGCCATGTGTGTGCCGGCAGAGATCTCCAGTGAAAGATCATGGACAGCATAACGTTTCGCACCGTCGTACCGGAACGACACTTCGCGCAACGATATCGAACCATCTGCTGGTGATGCGGTACTGACAGGCGGTAGCGGAATTAGCGTGACACCGACGAGCCGCGCGAGCGCGATGCCGCCTTCCTGAAGCTCGTCGAACGTCGTCAGCGCTGACCCGATGGGATCGAACAGCCGGAAGAAGTACAGCGCGGCGGCGGTAGCTGCACCCAGCGACACATCGCCACGGCGAACCAGTACGAATGCAACGACGAGCACCGCCGACAGACCGATGAACTCGGCCATGTTGAGGCGTCCGAAGAAGCGCGTGCGAAGCCGAGTTGCCAACAGTGACAGTCGCACTGCTGTAAGAGAACGGTCCCCGATGCGGTCCAAATGCGGGTCGCTGAGTCGGAATGCGAAGACGGTGTCGGTGTTGCCGAGCGAGTCGAGGGTCTGCTGTGCGCGTTCGCCTTCGGCCTCGCGTTCCTGGCGGTATACCGGCGCAGATCTTCTCAGATACCAACGCAGGGAGTGGATCTGAATCGGTGCCGCGATCAGCGCAGCTACGGCGAAACGCCAGTCGATGCCTGCCAATCCGACGACGGTCAGACCGATCGTGAGCCCCGCGCCTGCGAACACGGGAACGGCATTGCTGACCGCTCGCGTGACGAGCCGCACGTCGCTGGTGACGCGCGAGACCACATCGCCGCGTCCCGAGCGTTCCAGAAGGCTCTGTGGCAGTAGAAGAGTGCGGTGCACGACCTTCTCCCGCAGGTCCGCGATGGTGCCTTGCCCGACTCGTGCGATCAGGAAGTCGCTGGCGGCGCCGAACACTGCTTGCCCGACGGCGACACCCACGAGGAGAAGCGCAAGGAGCGTCACCTGGCGTTGCATACCGTCGCCGCCATCGGTGACGACGTTCACCATCATTCCCAGCACTGCAGGCGTCGCCAATCCGACGACAGTGGATGCGACGAGCGCAAGGATTGCGCCGAGCGCACCGAATCGTCTGGCACGCAACAAATCTACTGCTGCGCGACGCGTCTCCCGCCAACTGGCGGTGGGGAGAAGTTCCGCACTCACTGCACACTCACTACTCTGTCGCAGATCGCTAGCAGCGCTGGACTGTTCGTCACTATCAAAGTCATTCTGTCTCTGCGCAACCGAGCGATTCCGGATGCGATCGACGCCTCGGTGACCGAGTCGACCGCCGTTGTCGGGTCGTGCAACACCAGGATTTCGGGGTCGACGGCGAGTGCGCGGGCGAGCGCGACGCGTTGACGTTGGCCACCCGACAGCGACAACCCGTCCTCGGTGACGTGAGTGTCGAGACCGTGGGGCAGAGTGGCGACGACCTCGTCGGCTGCGCTTGCGGACAGCGCGTCGTCGATGTTCGTGCCCGGAACATTGTCGCGTATCGAGCCCGTGAACAGCGTGCTGTCGTGTGGCACGACCAGCATTGTTCGACGCAGGCTGTCGAGATCGTATGTGTCGGTGTCATTTCCGTCCACAAGAACGCTGCCCGACGACGCCACGCGCCGCGACAGACGGTCCATCAGTCCGGCCGCGTCCGAGGAGTTCCGTAACCGCACTCCGACGATCTCGCCGCGCCGGACGTACAGTCCAGGTTCCGTGAGGATTTCGAGTTCGTCAGGCCTCGACGGCGCCTGGATGCCGTTGGGATCCGACTCTCCACTGGCGTTCAGGTACGCGGCAATTCGGCCGCCCGATGCGCGCGCCCATGCGAGCCCCTCCCCGAAGTAGACGATGTCGATCAACGGCCCGCTGAGGAACTGTGCGAGTCCGACGACGGCGATGAGTTCGCCGACGCTGATCGATCCCCTGACTGCGAACGTCGCACCGACGAACGCGATCAGCGCGATGAATCCACGTGTCATCATGACGTTCAGTGCGGAGTACAACACCTGATAGCGCTCGGCTCGCATCGTCGCGTCGAGGGAGGACCGGCTGGCGACCGCATATCGCTTCTGCGCGTTGGCTTGTGCGTCGACACCGCTCAGAACGCGCAGCCCGGTGAGCAGGTCTGTCGCGAGTGCCCCTGCAAGCGCGGCCTGGTGCTGATCGGATTCACGACGGCGTTCCAGTGGGCGACCCAACCACAGCATGATGACCAGCACCGGAGGTGTTCCGAGTACGACGAGGAGGCCGAGCGGAACCGAGATGACGAACAATGCTGTCGCGGCGGTCAGTACGCCGACTGCGGCTGCGAGCTTCGTCGACACCGTGCGGGCGAAGTTCGCGACACCACCGGCGTCGGACGTCGCAATGGAGTAGAGCTCGCCGGGCATGCGGCGTTCGGCGATTCCACGGGGATCGAGTGCCAGCCGGGCGACGCTCATCCGCAGCGCGTGCGCGCCGTACTCCATCACGGAGGCGCACAATCGAGCTCCCACACGCCAACTGAGCAGCAGTCCGGTGAACACGAGACCGAGGATCAGGATCCATCGTCCGAGCGCCGCGGAATCGCCCGTGGCGACGGCACGGTCGATCACAGCGCCGATGACGACAGGCACCAGTGCTTCACCGACTTGGTGGCCTGTGTAACCGACGGACGCGCCGACGAGGCGCCGACCTCTGCCGTCGTCGTTGATTGCGGTTCGTACGACGGAGGCTCTCGTCGCGGTCGGGGAAGTCACGAAGAGACCGTAAGGTCCGAAGTGTCTGGTCAGCGAGAGGGTCTCCGGCCATATTCTGTGCCGTTCGAGCCATGGCGCAATCCCTTCATCGGTTGGCCGTTTCGGTGAACTCACGCCGGGCGCTCTCCACTAGCCTCAGGCGAGGCTTACCTATATCGGGGCGCTACAAGATCTGGAGAAACGAAACACCTATGTCAGTGATCACCTCGGACCTCACCCGTCGACGATTCGGTTTCGGCTTGGCAGCCGCAGGTCTCGGCGCTGCTCTTGCGGCCTGCTCTACCGAGGAGGCCTCGTCGGCGCCCGACATCGTCGGTCGCGTTCCCTTCGGATACAGCCAGAATTCGGTCGAGATCCCCCGTGATCCGCAGCGAGTGGTCTCCATTCAGGGTCGTGCCGACCTCGAGTTCGGTCTACTGGCCGGATACACCATGGTCGCCAGCGGGGCCTCCTTTCTGCCCAATGAGCCGGTAGGGGTCCAGTTCGGTTCGCTCGTGCCCACCGAACTGCCGCGGCTCGGGCTCGGCGACGGCACCGACGTCGACTACGAGCAGCTTCTCGGGCTCGAACCGGACCTCATTCTTGTTCCCAGTTACGGCTATGAGGTCGACTGGTACGGAAACGACCGTCTGCGACAGATCGCTCCGGTTGCCCCGATCTCGGACAACTTCATCGGCTGGCGTGAGGATCTCACCGCCCAGTTGGCCACACTCGGCCGTCCAGGGGTCGGTCCCGAACTGTTTGCCGACTACAACGCGTCGGTCGCGTCCATCCGAAGCGAACTCTCCGGAGCATTGAGCGGTAAGCGCGTTGCGATGGCCGCGGCAGGTGAGACCGATCTGTTCATACAGCAGAACGGAATTCAGGTCAGCACCGCGATGGATGTGGGTCTCGTCGTACCCCACTACGACCCGACCGCCGACGGCGGACTTCAGATCGCGCAGGAGAACTTCGACCGACTCCAGGACATCGACGTGATGATTCTTCAGGTCAACGACGGCAGTGGGCAGGTTCCCGACCTCGGTCCGACATGGAATCTGTTGCCGTTCGTGCAAGCCGGGCGGGTTCACGTGATCGACGGTCGCTTCAACCAGGGATTCGTCGTCACGGCCACCAACTATCTGAGTCAGATCCGCACTGCTGCAGGGTTGATTGCCTGACATGAGTATCGACATGGACATTTCGCGTCGCAGTTTCGGAATCGGTCTCGGCGCCGCAGGGATCGCAGCGTTCCTGGCAGGCTGCAACAGCAGCGGCGACGATGCAGGTGCCGACGCGGCTGCGACCAAGACGGTCACGACACCGCTCGGGACGTACGACATCCCGGTCGACCCCAAGCGCGTCGTTGCGATCGACTCGCGACTCGATCTGGAACCCGCTGTGGCACTGGAGCTTCCCATCATCGGGTACACCTACGCGCCAGCGACGCCCTGGGTTCCGGTCGGTGACGACGCCCGGTACCTGAGCGAAATCCCCAACCGCGAACAGATATTGGCGCTCCAACCCGACCTGATCGTCTGCCTCAACAGTGACAGCGAGTGGTGGCCGGTGAACGATCTGTCCACCATCGCGCCGGTGCTGACCACGGAATTCGAGCAGACCTGGCGTACCAACCTCGACAACTTGGCGGGCTGGCTCGGTCGAACTCCGACGCTGGACAAGCTGATTCTCGACTACGACTCGTTCATCGACGACGTCCGCACGCGTCACGAGGCCAAGATCGCATCGCGCACCGTCGCCAGTGTGTCCTTCCTGCCCGATACGAACATGTTGTACGTCACCAGCATTCGCACCACGGAGAAGGGTGACAAGCCGTCGGACATGACGTTGACCGACATCGGTGGGACGACGCTGACGATGGACGGTCTCGACGGAGAGGGCGGCATTGCGATCGAGAACGTCGACCAGTTGTCGGGCGTCGACGGCTTCATGGTGACCGACGAACCGGACAGCGCCGAGTACGCAGCGCTGGCGGGTAACACTCTGTGGCAACGACTTCCGGCCGTACAGGCAGGCAACGTGACCACTCTCGGTGGCTCGACCTACTACGGATCGATCTACACGGTGTCCTACGTGGCCAAGGGCTGGGATGCCCTCTACTCGAAGATGGTGTGAGCATGACTACCAAGACGATCGACGACGAGTTCGCCCGGATCGTGGGTTCCCTCTCCCGGCGTGGATTCCTCACCGGCGCAGCGGCACTCGCCGGAGTGGGACTGCTGTCCGCGTGTTCCGGCCAGAGCTCCGAAGCGGCAACCGAAGACATGGTCGAGATCGAGGTCGACGGTGAGAAGTACCGGATTCCGCGCGACCCGAAACGTGTCGTTGTCGTGGAGGCCAGGGGCGGACTGGACTTCGCGCTGCTCGCGGGTTACCCGATCGTGGCGAGCAACTGGGACGAGAAGTCGCATTTGATGACGATGGTTCCCGAGGGCACCGCGAAACTCGGCGGCACCAACAACGAGCCGAACGCCGAGGCGATCCTGAGCCATGAGCCGGACCTGTTGGTCGTCGGCGAGGGTTGGTGGAAGTACTACCAGGAGCACAGCCTGCTCGGTACCGACATCGCACCCGTCCTGGTCGTCGGGATGGGCGCGACCGACTCCCAGTGGAAGCAGGCGATGATCGATCAGCTGACTGCACTGGAGCGCAAGGACGTCGCCGATGAAGTGATGGCGGACTACAACGCACAGATTGCCGCGTCGAAGGAACGAATCGGTGGTCTGCTCGACGGCAAGACCGTCATCGTGGCGGGCGTCGACGACGGGCAGTTCTGGATTCAGCGCGAGACGTTCGTGACGTCCGTCATGAGGGATCTGGGACTGAACGTCGTCACGATGGCGCCGCGAGGCCCGACCGACACGGACTACGCGACGTTCTACGGGCTGGAAGACCTCGACGTCTTCGACCAAGCAGATTTCATACTGCTCCAGAACATCGACGCGCCTGACACACAATCGGCGACGTGGAAGCGAGTGCGCGCGGTGCAAGCCGGTCATGTCGGCGAGCTGCCCTACGACCTCAACAGTGGACTGGCTCTGACGGCTACCGCTCTGGCCGCCGATCTGGCGGAGAAAGTGCAGGTAATGCGATGAATCGCATGATCATCGGCGAGGTCGTCGAGAAGTTCTATCTCACACCGGGAATGATTCGCGTCGTGTTCGGCGGTGAGGACCTACGGACGTTCGAGTCCGCTCCGGAGGGCGACGAATATCTACGGCTCCATTTTCCCGTCGACGGGGAGTTGATCCTGCCCACCCCGAATCCGGATGATCCCGATGGTCGCTGGATCTACCCGGACAACGCGTCTCCTGCGGTGGCGTACACGGTTCGAAAGTTCGAGAACAATACGATGACAATCGATTTCGTCGTCCACCAAGGCGGCGTGGCGTGCGAGTGGGCGCGCACATGCGTCGTCGGCGACACGCTGGGGATCGGCGGCTCGCGCGGGCTCTACGAGCCTCCCGCTGACGTGCAGTGGCAGATGTTCCTCGCCGACGCGACGGGCCTGCCTGCGCTCGGCCGGCTCGTCGAGCAACTGCCGGCGGGGATGAAGGCGCGTGCGATCGTCGAGGTGGCCGACGCGTCGCACGAACAGACGATCGAGAGCGACGCGGATGTCGAGTTCGTCTGGCTGCACGGGTGCGGCAACGGCGTCGGACCGTCGCGGCTGCTGGAGGCATTGAAGTCCGCGCCTTTGCCCACGGGATCCGGCTACGTCTGGGTCGCGGGCGAGACTGCGATGCAGCGCGACATCCGACGCTACCTGCGCCACGAGTTGAAGCTGCCGGGCAGCGCGTACAAGGTCATCGGGTACTGGACCGACAACAGTGAGGAGTACGACCGCAAGCGCGACGCTCTGTCCCCGGAGGTCTCGGCGCGTCTCGAAGCGATCTGGGCCGAAGCCGATGGCGACGACGAGGAATCGCGTCGGGACCGATACGAGAAGGCGTTGGAGGAAGTCGGTTTGTAGTGCGCCTGCGGCGCCCGTGCGTGCGTAGTTGGCCCCCGCACCAACTTTGCGCGCACAGGCGGCGAAGCCGCCCTTGACAGTGTGCTGTCATGTCGTAGTATGACAGCACACTGTCAATCAGGAGGTAGCTGTGAAGACGATCGTTCTGTACGCAACCGACACCATGGCCGACTGGGAATACAGCTATTTCGTCGCAGGGCTCGCGATGGCACGGGGGCAGGGTGACGACCGCTATCGACTGCAGGTTCTGTCCGATGGCGCCGAAGAAGTCACCACTCTCGGTGGCATTCGTGTCAGCCCCGACGGGGATCTCGCCGATCTCGACGTCAGTTCCGTTGCAGCGCTGATTCTTCCGGGCGGTGACACGTGGAACGAAGGTCACGAGAAGGTGCTCGGTCTTGCTGCAGCGCTGCTGGAGGTCGGTACGCCGGTCGGCGCGATCTGCGGCGCGACTCTCGGTGTGGCGCGCGTCGGACTGCTGAACGCCAGGCCGCACACCAGTAACGCACTCGAATTCCTGGGTCAGGCAACCGAATACGCCGGAGCTGAGCACTACCTGGATGAGAAGACGGTCTCGGACGGCACCCTCGTCACCGCACCGGGAACTGCGCCGCTGGAGTTCTCGAAAGCCTTGTTCGAGCTCCTCGAACTCCTTCCTCAGCCGATCATCGACGCCTGGTACGGCTTGTACACCACCGGAGACAAGAAGTACTACGAACAACTGGCAGGCGCGCAGTGAGAACGTCCGCGGGTGACGCGCTGACCGAACTCGTCTTGCCGGCCTTCGAGCTCAACGGCGAATTCCTGGCTGCAGCAAAGGATATCGCCGAGCCCGCCGGTCTGACACCGGCATGGTGGCAGGTCCTCGGCGCGACGCTCGACGAGCCGCTCGCCGTCGCCGAGATCGCCCGACGCGTCGGCCTCGGTCTCGCCAGGCAAAGTGTGCAGCGCACCGCCGACATCCTCGTAGAGAAGGGTTGGGCGGAGTACGTCGACAATCCGAAACATCGGCGCGCCAAGTTCTTAAAGCCCACCACCGCTGGACGAGCGACTCTCGGAAAGCTGAAGAACGACCAGCACGCCTGGGCAGATGCCGTCGGCAAGGAGGTCGGTCTCGAAGAGCTCGAGCAAGTCCGCGAATCCATCGCCCGCATCGTCGCAGCCTCGAGGCGCTACCGAGGCGACAGCGCAGTGTAGTAGTCCTTCTGCACGGGGTAGTAGTCGTCGAAACTCGGGAGCGGGGTTCCGTCGCGCGAGGCGAGAAGGTTGTCGAGGTAGTACTCCCACCCCGGACCGATTTCGCCGATGCCCTCGGTGCTCGGCAGGTGATGGATCAGCGTCAGAGTGGTGGAGTCGGTGAGCCTGACCTCCAACTGCCACCCTCCCACCGACGCCACGGCCAGCCGGTCGGGCGACTCGCACAGCTCGACGTTCATCTCCATCCACGGAGCGCCCTCTTCGAAGCGCATCTGAACACGAATGCTGTTCTCGGACAGCCGCTCCCATGGACCGAACCATCCAGCGGTGCGATCGGACTCGGTAAGGGTTGCCCACACGTCCTCACGTGGCGCGTCGATCGCCCTGGTGATCTCGAGGTCGACGCCGGTGTCGGTACTGCGAAGAATTCCCACGGGTGTCATGGGGGCATTATGCAACGCCGAGCCACCGGAGCGTCGCAGTTGTGGCTGCCGCCGCGATGACGACTGCGACGAACGGCGCCTTTCGCCACGCCAACACGGCTGCGACGAGAACCCCGATGGGCAGCGCGAACCCCGCGAACTGTTTGTCGACGACCAATGCGGACGTCGCGACCAGTGCAACGAAGATGACGGCGACCGACATCGAGCTGATCTCCTCGACGCGCGCGGGCACGGTGATTCGGCTGCGCACCATCGGTCCGACAATCCGGAACGCCAGAGTGCCGACAGCCAACGCGATCATGGGGATCAGGACGCTCATCTGCCGACTTTCGCGAGAAGTGGTACCGCCGCCAGAGCCAGTAGCACCGGAACTCCGGGTGGTAGAAATGCTGCCGCAGCGACGGCAATCGCAGCACCGACGACGGCAGCACTGCGCGTTGCTTTCTCGCGAAGTGCGGGCATGACGAGTGCGACGATCACCGCCGGGAACGCTGCGTCCAGTCCGAGCGCGGCGGTGTCGGTGATCGACGTACCGAGAAGCGCACCGCCGAGAACGCCGATGTTCCAGCTGACGAAGAGTCCGATTCCACAGAGCCAGAACGATGTTCGACGCGAATGCGGGTCCTTCTCGGCCGTGGTGAAGGCGACTGTCTCGTCGGTGATGAGGTGAGAGCCGACGAGCATTCGCAGCCGGGAGGAGCCGTCGAACATGTCGCCGATCGAGAAGCCCAGTGGCACGAGCCTGACGTTGACGAGGAGGGCGCTGGCGACCGCTGCGATCGGATTACCGCCTGCCGCAAGCACACCCACGAGAACGAACTGCGCGGCGCCTGCGAAGACGACCACCGACATGACGACGGGGACCCATAGCGGCAATCCCGTCGACACCGCGATGGCTCCGAACGAGGCTCCGACGAGCCCGTCCGCGAGGCAGACGAGTGCGATGTCCCGCGAAGCGGGTGTTCGCCAGATCGTACGCATGACCACAATAGTGAACGCCAAGCCACAGTTCGTCAAGGCGAACGATCGGGCGATAGAATGAACGACCATGACGCAAGGTGCACCGATAGCGGCCATCGCAGCAGCCCTGCAGCGTGAACGCAAGCGACTGGGTCTATCGCTGGCAGAGGTTGCGCGTCGGGCGAATATTGCCAAGTCGACGCTGTCGCAGCTCGAATCCGGAACCGGAAACCCCAGCGTGGAGACCCTGTGGGCGCTGAGCGTGACGCTCGAGGTTCCGTTCGCTCAGCTCGTGGAACCGGTGAAGCCGCGGGTGCAGCTGATCCGAGCGGGCGAGGGGCCGTCGTTCACATCGGACGAAGCGGACTATGTCGCGACGCTCCTCGCGTCGTCCCCGGCGAACGTGCGCCGAGACATCTATCTGGTGAATGCGGAGATCGGACGTGCCCGAAACTCGGATCCGCATGCGTCGGGGACCGTCGAACATGTTGTTCTGTCGTCGGGGCGTGCGCTCGTCGGGCCGACCGATGATGCGGTCGAACTTCGCCGGGGTGACTACATCGGTTACCCGGGCGACGTCCCTCATGTCTTCGAAGCGTTGGAGCCGAAGACCTCCGCGGTGTTGGTTTCCGAATATCCCTTGTGAGTGAAAATGTATAGCGGGCTATACATTTTCACTCACGTGCGGCGAAGCCGCCAACCGCCCACGCAACACGAACAGCAGCACGACGGCCATAGCCATGAACCCGCCGACGACCCAGAGACCCGTCTTGGAACTGCCGGTCGTGTCCAGTAGCCACCCCGTCAAGTAGGGCGCGACGAGACCGGCCGACGCGCCGATGGTGTTCACCAGCGCGATACCGGCGGCGGCGCCCGCGCCCGTCAGGAATGTCGTCGGGAGGTACCAGAAGACGGGAAGTGCCGAGAAGATGCCGACGGCGGTGAGCGTGATGACGACCATCGTCATGAACGGCGAATCCATGTACATCGCAACGGGAACGCTCACGGTGGCCAGTGTCGTCGGGATGATGACGTGCCACATGCGTTCCTTCAGGCGGTCCGATCGACGTGCCCACAGAATCATCGCTACCGAGGAGATCACGAACGGAACCGCGACGATCAGGCCGTTCTGTGCGATGGAGAACGTCGTGTCGAACTGCTTCGCGAAGCCCGCGACGATCGTCGGGAGGAAGAAGCTGATCGCGAACAGGCCGTAGCCGATACCGAAGTACGTGACACCGAGTAGCCACACCGTGGGATTGCGCAGTGAGCTCCGTGCCGAAACATGGCCCTTGTCAGCGGTTTCCGAGTGCTCGCGTTCCATGCGGCGGTCGAGCCACGTGCGTTCCTCGGACGTCAGCCACTTCGCCTGGCGCGGACGGTCGGTGAGATAGAACCATGCAGCGATACCGAGAAGAACGGTCGGGACGCCCTCGACGAGGAACATCACTCGCCATCCTTCGAGACCGAACAGGCCGTGCCAGTACTGGATGATCGCCGACGAGATCGGTGCGCCGAGAGCGCTGGACAGCGGCAGGGCCACCATGAAGATGCCGACCAGTCGCACGCGAACGGCGCGGGGGAACCAGAACGTCAGGTACAGCATGATGCCGGGAAAGAAGCCGGCTTCGGCGATGCCGAGTGCCACACGTGCGATGTTCAGCCAGGTCGCGTTGGGGACGAATGCCATGAGCGCAGCAATCAAGCCCCACGACACCAGGATTCGAGCGATCCATCGACGCGCGCCGAACTTGTGGAGTGCGAGATTGCTGGGAACCTCGAGCAGGATGTAGCCGACGAAGAACAGCCCACTGGCGAGACCGTAGGCGGTCTCGGTCAGCCCGAGGTCCTCGCTCATGGTCAGCTTCGCGAACGCGATGTTGGTGCGGTCGATGTAGTTCAGGAAGTACGCGAGGCCGAGGAACGGGATCAGGCGCAAGGCGACCTTGCGCATCACCCGGCTTGCCATCTGATCGTCCGACGCCTGTCCGGCGTGGGAGTGGGTTTGTGACGTCATCGCGCTCCAGTCTCGAGGTCGGAACCCGTCGATTCTGTGGCGGGCTCACATACCTTGCATCCATAGTGACCTGAGTCACGACAGTTCGTTGACGAAGGCTCGACCGACAGTTTCCTCTTTTTGTCGAAACGGCTGTGAGTACGCTCAGCCCATGTCGAGGGACAGTGTGCAAGCCATCGTCGACCGGTTCGGTGACGAGCTCGGTCGCAGCGTCGTGGTCAACGATCCACAGGTCAGAATGTTGTTCGCCAGCAGGCATTTCGGCGACGAGGACCCGGTGCGCATCAGGGCGATGCTGAACCGCGACGCCGGGAGCGAGGCCATCGGACATCTCCTCGCCAGCGGTATCAATCAATGGTCGACGCCGGGGCGTATCGCCGGCTCGGAGGCACTCGGACTCCACTCACGAGCGGGTGTGCCCATTCGGTGGAGGGGTGAGGTTCTCGGGCAGATCCTCGTGATCGATGCTGACGGTGGCGTGACCGAGACGGAGCTCGCGCGGATCGGTGAGGTAGCCGCGGAGATCGCACCGCTCATGGTCGCCGATCGGACGTCGGAGGATTCCACGCAGTCGGAGGCCCTCGTCACGGCCGCGCTCGGCATCGACGAGGGCACTCGGGAGTCCGCGCTGGCGGAACTCGTGGTGCAACCGGGCCCCGTTCGGGTGGTCACGCTGGTTCTCCATCACGGCACCGACCCGGATCTGACGTCGATCGCCCTGCGGCATGCGCTCGTCGCCGCGCGTTCGCGCAGTCGGGGTGACGCGCTGATCGCCGTCGACGGAGCGTCGGGCCATCTCGTGTATCTCGCGACGGCTGCACGCGACGTCGCCGCCGTCGTCACGGAGGCCCGTGTGATGGCGCGGGATGCCGCAGACGTCGCCGGTCGTGGTGCGTCCATCACGGCAGGTGTCGGCGCCGAGGCATCAGGATTCCCCGACGCCTGGCATTCGGCTCGCCAAGCCGGACTTGCCGCGTCGATCGCATGGCGCGTCGGGCAGGATTCCGTGGTGGCGTGGGAGCACGCAGGCGTACTCGGTGTGCTGGCGCGTGTCCCCAAGTCCGCGTGGGACATCACCGCCGTGCCCGACGAGTTGCGCCGACTCGCCGAGGCAGATCGATCGGGCCGATTGCTCGAGACGCTGCGTGCATTCCTCGACCACGCCGGTTCCGGTCCCGCCGCGGCCGAGGCTTTGTTCATTCACAGGACCACGCTGTACTACCGGCTCGACCGGATCCGCGACGCCATAGGCGTCGATCTCGACGACGGGACCGTGCGGCTGAATCTGCACCTCGGATTACGCGTCGCCGATCTCATGCGTGCCGAAGGGATCGAGCCGTTTCCCAAGATCAGCTCGCGGTGAGCACTTTCGAGCGCAGTTCCTGCGGAACACCGTGTGGATAGAGGACGACCTTGCACGCGTCGCCGGTCAACAGGTCGATCGCACTCTCGACGTCTTCCAGTTCCATGCGGTGAGACACCAGGCGTGAGAGATCGACGTGACCCGATGCCACCAGTGCCGAGAGCTCGGTCCACGAGTTCCAGATCCGACGACCGAAGCTGCCCTTCAGCGTGAGCCCACGGCTGATCAGGTGCCGGGTTGCACTCAGTTCGACCGGCCTCGAGGTGAGGCCTACGCTGACGACGGTCCCTTCCCGCCTCGCCGCGTCCAGTCCTGCTTCGAGTGCAGGGAGGGCGCCCGAGCATTCGAGCACGAGGTCGACGCCTTCCGCCGGTCCCGTCAGGTCACGCACGCGCTCGATGAGCCCGCCACCTGCAGGAACCACGGTTGCGCCGAGTTCGGCCGCCATCGCGGCTCTGTGTGGATTCGGTTCGACGACAAGTACATTCGCGCCTCGTGCCCGCGCGATCTGCAGAGCCGCGAGGCCGATCGGTCCCGCACCGCTGACCAGCACGTGCGCGCCGTCGAGGTTCAGCTCACTGCGCTGTATCGCATGCATCGCACTTCCCGACGGTTCGAGCAAGGCCGCCGCTTCGAGGGACAGCTCGTCGGGCAGTCGAAAGCAGGTCGACGCGGGCACGACGAGACGTTCGGCGAAGGCGCCGTCGATCGTCAGTCCGAGCAGGTCCATCCGCAGGCAGTTGTGCGCGTTGCCGCGTCGGCATTGGTAGCAGTCGAGGCACGCGACATGGGTTTCGACGGCGACGCGGTCACCCTGGCGTAGCGACGGCACGTCGCTACCCACCTCGATGACAATGCCCGCACACTCGTGACCGGTCACGACGGGTAGCCGCAGCCCGAGATCCCGCACGGCGGGCCCGTACTCGAAGGTCTCGCGGTCGGTGCCGCAGACGGACACTGCGCCGACGTCGATCCGCACCTGATCCGGGTCGAGAGGCCGATCGGGCAGGTCGTTCACCAGGTCGAATCCTGGTTTCGGCTCGGTCTTGAGCACAGCTCGCACGGTCAGGCCTCTCGCTCTGCGGTCGGGTGGTGCGCCCAGTCTGTGCGTGACGCCGATCACGCTGCATCGGGCCGAGAGTGAGGAAACGAGGCGGGCTTTCCTCTTTCTGTCGCATATGAGTGGAGCCTGCGGAACGACCACAGGCGTTTGCGACAAAAAGAGGAATCGAGAGCGTGTGTCCTCGTCGGCGGGTGGTTCCTCGAAGGGTGCCCGGTCCAGAACCATGGCTCAGCGTGGGGAAGTGACCTGCCTCACGTACGACGAGGAGAGGAAGCCACGTGACCGCACCGCACATCATCGGCTGGGCGCACACCAAGTTCGGAAAGAGCGAGAGTCCCGACGTCGAAGCACTGATCGCGGAAGTATCGGCCGCGGCCCTCGCCGACGCGGGCGTCGACGCGAACGACGTCGACCTCGTCACCGTCGGCGTGTTCAACAACGGCTTCTCGAAGCAGGGCTTCGAAGGCGCACTCGTCGGCGCCGGACAACCGGGTCTCGCGTTGGTCCCGTCGATCCACGTCGAAAACGCATGTTCGACGGGTAGTGCCGCCCTCTTCACCGCCCTCGACACCCTGCAGGCAGGCCGCGGCCGCATCGCCCTCGTCGTCGGCGCCGAGAAGATGACCGCCACACCGAACGACGAGATCAACGACATCCTGCTCGCCGGCTGCCACCGTGCGTCCGAGTCGCACATGGGCAGCTTTGCGGGAGTCTTCGCCGATCTCGCCGACCAATACGCGGCCCGCTACGGCGATCCGCACGATTCGATGGCCCGCATCGCCGCCAAGAATCACCGCAACGGCGTCGACAATCCGTTCGCGCATATGCGTCGGGACTACGGGTTCGACTTCTGCGCATCGCCGTCGGAGAAGAACCCGACTGTGGTCGGACGGCTTCTGCGTACGGACTGCTCGCTGGTGTCCGACGGCGCAGCCGCGCTGGTGGTCGCGCTACCCGATGTCGCGTCCACAGCGCGACGTTCCGTCCGCATCGTCGGCCGTGCTCAGGCGAACGACCACCTGGCGATCGCACGTCGCGCGGACGCAATGGCGTTCGACGGTGCGGCTCGTGCGTTCCGTGCCGCTCTTGCAGACGCCGATGTGACACTCGACGACCTGGATCTCCTCGAGACTCACGACTGCTTCACCATCGCAGAGTTGTTGCAGTACGAGGCATTCGGACTGGCGGACCCGGGTAAGGGAGCGTCGGTGTTGGCAGAGGGACGCACCGAACGCGACGGCATCCTCCCCGTCAACCGTTCCGGCGGATTGAAGGCCAAGGGTCATCCCCTGGGCGCGACCGGGGTGTCCCAACACGTCATGGCCGCACTGCAATTGACCGGCGAGGCCGGAGACATGCAATTGCCGACGGCCGATCGTGCTGCCGTGTTCAACATGGGCGGCGCGGCTGTCGCCAATTACGCAACTGTTCTGGAGGCAACGCGATGACCACGACGCGCAGAGCGGTCAACCTGGCCGAGATTCTGGCCCAGACGGCGCGACGGCTCCCCGACGGCGCCGCCGTTGTGCATGGTGAATCACGCTGGACCTGGCGGCAATTGAACGAGAAGGTCGATTCTCTCGCGGCCGAACTGACGCGGCGCGGAGTTGCGAAAGGCGACGTCGTCCTGATCGACAGCCCCAATCATCCGGAGTTCATCACCTCGATGTTCGCCACCTGGCGCATCGGAGCTGTTCTCGCACCGGTCAATTCCCGTCTGCACGACGACGACGTCGTCGTGATCGCCGGAGTGTGTCGCCCTGTCGTCGTGATCGGGCACTCGTCGACGCGCTCGCATGTCGCGGCCATTCGGGGAGCGCATGAGCTCGCCGGTGGTGTGCTGTGGATCGAGGGCGACGGCGACGACGCGATATCGGCTGTGCCGTCGGGAATTCCGGCTGCGGTGTCGACATGGGAGGGTGACCCGGCGTGGTACTTCTTCACGTCCGGTACCAGCGGAACGCCCAAGGCTGCGATCCTCACTCATGATCAGCTCGGGTTCGTCATCAACAACCACCTCGCCGATCTGATGCCGACGACCGATGAAGGCCACGCGTCGCTCGTCGTCGCACCGTTGTCTCATGGGGCGGGCATGCATATGCTGCCGCAGGTCGCGCGCGGTGCGACGACGGTACTCCCGTCGTCGAACAGTCTGGATCCCGCCGAAGTATGGTCGCTCGTCGAATCCGAGCGCGTGACCAACATGTTCACCGTTCCGACGATTCTCAAGGTGCTCGTGGACCACGAGTCGGTTGCTGCACACGATCATTCGTCGCTGCAGTACGTCATCTACGCCGGCGCGCCGATGTACACGGCGGATCAGGAGCGGGCGCGTCGCATCCTCGGTGAAGTACTGGTGCAGTACTACGGTCTCGCAGAGGTGACGGGCAACATCACGGTACTTCCGAGTCGTGAACACGGACGTCCTGTGCCCGAGGGGTTTTCGGCCGGAACGTGCGGCTTCCCGCGCACCGGCATGATCGTCAGCGCCCAGGACGACTCGGGTGCCGAAGTACCTGCCGGCGAGATCGGCGAGCTGTGCGTCGCCGGGCCCGCCGTGTTCGCCGGATATCTGAACAATCCGAAGGCTGATGCAGATGCATTCCGGGACGGCTGGTTTCGCACCGGCGATCTCGGTGTCGTCGATGCAGACGGTTATGTCTACGTCACCGGCCGGTCGTCGGACATGTACATCTCGGGCGGCTCCAACATTCACCCACGCGACATCGAGGAGAAGATCCTCACTCACGGGGCGATCGACGAAGTCGCGGTACTCGGCGTGCCCGACCCGAAGTGGGGCGAGGTAGGCGTCGCCATTTGTGTTCTCGCCAAGGGGAACTCGGTGACCGCCGAGGAGTTGACCACGTGGCTCGGCGAGAAGATGGCACGCTACAAACTTCCCCGCCACATCCTGTTCTGGGATGCATTGCCCAAATCCGGTTACGGCAAGATCGTCAAACGCACTATTCGCGACGAGCTCGCCGCTCGTGAATGGGGGCCCTACGCACCGGTATTGGAAGGTGCATCATGACGTCGACGTTTCTCGCTCCGCTGGTGCACCCGGGACCGCAGGCGTCGGGACGTCTCGAATCGGTGCCCTGCAGATCTGTCGTCGAACGTGTGTCGTTGGAACCGGGGCTTCGGTTGATCGATGCCATCGACAGCCAATTAGACCGTCTCGGAATGGATTCCGCGCAGATCGAGTTGCTGGGTGGGCCGCTTGCGCGGGTCTCCTACTGCATCCCCGATCTGTGTCACGACGGATCGCGTGCGGCGTGGTACAGCGACACGTACGAGGCCGTGGCTCCCGTGACGATCATCGGCGGGAGCGCAACCGTCGGGCGTCGTGACGGTGAACGGTTCATGCACTGTCACGCAGCATGGTTCGACGCGTACGGGCAGATGCGGGGTGGTCATCTGTGGCTGGACACGGTCGTCGGCGCAACTCCCGTCGAGGTCGTCGTGCACGCATTCGATTCGGTCGCGCTGACCAGCGGTGAAGACGAGGAGACATTGATGCCGGTGTTCACTCCCACTGCCGTGCACTCGGGGTCGGGATCGCGGACTGCGGTGATGACCCGGGTTCGTCCGGGGATGGAGATTCACGACGCGGTGCGCGAGGTGATGGGGAACGCCGGAATGCGTCGGGCATCGGTGCGGGGCAGTCTCGGAAGCCTGGTCGGCGCAACGCTTCTCCGTGACGGAGGGTTCGTGTCCGTCGACGGCCCGGCGACGGAAGTGGCCATAGCGGGTCACATCGATGCGGGCGCCGTTCATCTGTCGGCGCTGGTGATGGACCGGCACGGTGAGGTGTTCGTCGGTGAACTCGCCGAGCGCGGAAATCTCGTCGCGGTGACGTTCGAACTTCTCGTCGAGGAGATCGCGTCGTGACGGGGCGTCTGGCTGGGAAGGTCGCTCTCGTGTTCGGCGCTGGATCGAGTGGCACGGGTGTCGGCAACGGGCGTGCCGCTGCGATCTCGTTCGCTCGGGAAGGTGCACTGGTCGCTGCGATCGACCGCAGCTGCGAAGAAGCCGAACTGACGGCGAAGCAGATCCGTGACGAAGGCGGCGAGGCAGTAGCTTTCGCTGCCGACATCACCGAGGAACGCGAGGTCGAGACGGCCATTGCGTCGGCCACGGATCTTGTGGGTTCGCCATCCGTGCTGCACAACAACGTGGGTGTCACCACCGTCGGTGACATCACCGACCTCGAACGGTCGACGTGGGACGCCGCGCTCGCGATCAATCTCACCGGCGTCTTCTTGACGTGCAAACACACGCTTCCCTTGATGCTCGAGGCCGGTGGTGGTTCGATCGTGAACGTGTCTTCCACCGCAAGCATCCGCTACACCGGATTCAATTACCCCAGTTACTCGGCGACGAAGGCGGCGGTCAATCAACTGACCGTCGCACTGGCTCTCGAGTACGCCGACCGCGGAATACGCGTCAACGCAGTCCTTCCCGGGCTGATCGACACACCCCTTGTCGCAGGTCAGCTCGGTGGTTCGGATCCGGAGACGATTGCAGCTCGGCACGCCGCCAGCCCGACGGGGCGGATGGGCTCGCCGTGGGATGTGGCTGCAGCAGCAGTGTTTCTGGCGTCCGACGAGGCCGCCTACATCAACGGGGTCTGCCTCCCTGTCGACGGCGGGCTGGCGGTGCGAGCGCTGTGACCGATGTACTGACGTTTCTCGACGCCCTCCCGCAGGAGATCGTCATCACCGATCCCGACATCGTCGCGTCGTACTCGCGTGATCAGTCCAGGTTCACCGACAGTGCCGTTCCGGCGGCGGTGTTGGCTCCGCGAACCACAGCGGAGGTGTCCGCGTGTATGGCAGCGGCGCAGCGAGATTCGGTTGTCGTGATACCGCGCGGTGCCGGGAGCGGTCTGAGTGGCGCGGCCAACGCGTCAGCAGGGTCCGTCGTATTGAGCCTGCATCGCATGACCGCGATCCGCGAGATCGATCCGGTGAATCGGCTGGCCGTCGTCGAGCCGGGTGTTGTGACTGCCGATCTGCGTGCTCGCGCCGCGGCCGAGGGACTGTTCTACCCACCGGACCCCGGAAGCGTGGCGTTCAGTACGGTCGGCGGCAACGTGGCCACCAACGCAGGTGGTATGTGCTGTGTGAAGTACGGTGTCACAGGTGATTTCGTGCTCGGACTCGAGGTCGTTCTTGCGGACGGCAGAATCATGCGGACCGGTCGTCGCACGGTCAAGGGCGTCGCGGGCTACGATCTGACGCACTTGCTCGTCGGCTCCGAGGGCACGCTCGGTGTCATCACCGAGATCACCGTCAGGCTCTTGCCTGCGCCTCGGGAGGCGCACACCCTCGTCGCGTCGTTCCCCACGTTGGAGAGCGCGGGCCTCGCGGTATCGGAGATCGCTGCATCCGGATCGACACCCTCGATGCTCGAGATCCTCGACCGCACCACGGTCCAGGCCGTCGACCGCATGACCAAGATGGGGATCGGTGAGGACACGGCTGCGCTGGTCCTCGTCCAGAGTGACGACGTCGATGCCGCATCCGTGCTGGCCGGGATCGAGGCGGTGTGCAGCGGCGTCGGAGCTGTGGAGGTCGTCGTGAGCTCGGATCCGACCGAGGCCGCACTGCTTCTCGAGGCACGACGGTCGGCCCTTCGCGCGCTCGAGGCGCTGGGGGACTGGCTCCTCGACGACGTCGCCGTGCCGCGATCTCGCATCACCGATCTGATCGCGTTCGTCGAAAGTACGGCTGCCGAGCTGGGACTCATCATCGGCGTCTTCGGGCACGCAGGTGACGGCAACCTGCACCCGACGATCATCTACGACGAATCCGACGAGTCGAGCAAGGCAGCGGCTGTGGCGGCATTCGACGCCATCACCCGGCGGGCGCTGGAACTCGGCGGAACCATCACCGGTGAACACGGCGTCGGGCGGCTGAAGTCGAGCTGGCTCGCGGTGGAGCACGACGAGACGTCGATGTCCGTTCAACGGGCGGTCAAGGCCGCTCTGGATCCGGCGGGAATTCTGAATCCGGGGGTGGGCGGCTTCGCCGCACGTGCATAGAAATACATAGCGGGCTATGTATTTTCGTGCACATGGCATATTGGTAACCATGCAGCGGCGCACGGGCGAGAGTTGGTCCGCGCGACCAGTCTCAGGGGTAACCCCTGGGTACGAGAGAAGAACCGGTCACTGCGTCCGACGCCGCTCTGCACGCTCCGCGTGCTTGACGGCGCCGAGTACGAAAGATTCAGGTCGCCCGTCGCCGCTGCACCTCGGACGTGAACTGTGAACCCGCGGCAGTACAGCTCGATGATGGCTTCCGTGCTCGCGCAGCTCGCCGCTGAGGTCCCGTGGACCCGCGACCGCCTCGACGAAGCGTTCACACCGGTGCTGGGGGAGAAGGCGTCGCGACTCGCCGACCGGCTGATCGATCTCTACCCGTCGCCACCGTTCGACGAGCAATCCCTGTTCGTGCTCATCGCGGAACTGCCACGACTTCCTGAGCGGAGTTCCGACGAGCCCGAACGTCGACGGTCCGGCCCGAAACCGTGGCGCTTCGACGTCCCGCGCTATTTCTCGACGGGTGATCTCGCGGAATCATTGAACCTGACGATCGGGGAAATCGAATGGTTCGCCGACGCGCAACAACGGCTCCTGTTGTCAGCCCAACCGCTCAAGCACTACCGCGTCACGCCTGTTCCGAAGCGGTCCGGGGCGCGTCTGCTCGAGATCCCGAAACCCCGCTTGCGCGAGATCCAACGAAAGATCCTGCGGCGCATACTCGATCAGGTGCCGCCGCATGGCGCAGCGCACGGATTCGTCGCCGGTCGCAGTCCGCGGACTTTCGGAATTCCGCATGCCGGCCGCGCGATCGTGATCTCGGCCGACCTGAAGAATTTCTTCCCGTCGATCGGAATCGACAGGGTGGTAGCGATTTTCCGACACCCTGGGCTATCCGCGGTCGGTGTCCTGGAATCTCGCATACCTGTGCACGACGAGCACGCCGGCGGCGCAACTGGGTGGGCTGCCGTACGAGACGACGTCGCTCCTGCGTACCAGGCACCTGCCGCAAGGTGCGCCGACGTCACCCGCGCTGGCGAACCTGGCGGCGCGAAGGCTGGACATCAGGCTCACGGGTCTCGCACGTTCGATGGACATGCGCTACACCAGATACGCCGACGATCTGGCGTTCTCCGGCGCCTGCGACGTCGACAAGGTGCTGTGGGTGGTCTGGCAGATCGTGCGTGACGAGGGATTCTCGCTGAACCCGACCAAAACCCGTGTCCGACGCGCACACAAGCGCCAGCAGCTGACGGGTCTCGTCGTCAACGACTGGCCCGCCGTGCCTCGCAAGGAGTACGACGAATTGCGTGCCATCCTGCACAACTGTGCCAGGACCGGGCCGGAGGAGCAGAACTGCAACGGACACAACGACTTTCGCGCTCACCTGTACGGGCGCATCGCACGCGTCGGCGAGACGAGCGAAGCACGGCGCCGGAAACTACTCGACTTGGCGGAACGGGTGTTCGGTGGCTCCGCCCACGTGCACGAAAATACATAACCTGCTATGTAGTTTCGTGCACATGCGACGTCAGTCGCCGACCCGGCGCGGGGTATCCGGCGATACCGGGAGGCAGGCGAACACCAGGCAGCCGGGAGGGGCGTCGGACACAGGGGGTGAGACGGGGCCGGGTGGGTGTGGAGCGTCGGGACCGAGCCCCAGTGTGCCGAGAAGGATGTTGGGGTCGTAGAAGCTGTCGACGTTGATGTTCGTGTTGAAGCTCGGCTCGTAGGGCTGTGCCGGCAGATCTTCTCCAGGAAGTGCTTCCGCCAATGCGTTGAAGAAGTTGGTGTACAACTCGCTGTTGGTACTGGCGCTGAGCACTGTCGACAAGTCCGGCGACACGTCGCCGAGCACGCCGTTCCACGTCACCTGGATCCCTAGGCTCGGGATGATGAAGTTGTTCTGCTGCAGGAACCCGACCATGGCGTAGGCGTCGTCGGGCATTCCGGCCAGCAGAGGTGCGTCGAGAGTTTGCTGCGACGGGAAGCTCGGGCCGATGCACGGAGTTCTGTTGAGCCAGAACAAGAATCCGTAACAGGTGTTGGCTTCGGACGGAGTGCGCAGTTGGCTGATGTAGGCGTCGGAGACTATCCGACGCCCGTTCCACTGCCCGTTCGAAGACATGAGCATCCCAACCGCGCGAAGTCGTTCGGCGGCAGATACAACAACGCGAATCCGAACGTGTGACCCGTTCGGTCGCGAGCCCAGTAGTAGTCGTTCGCTGCAATCCCGATGGGGTCGAACAACTCTCGCTGCGCGAACACCTGAAGATCCTCGCCGACGGCATTCTGAATCACGTAGGCGAGCAGATCGGGTCCGAGTTGCGAGTACTGGAATTCGCCGGGCCGTGTGAACGGCAGTTGAAGCGCCTGGCCGGGTGCGTCGACGGCGAGGCCCAGGCCGCTGGTCAGTCCCTCCGCAACGATGCCCTGATCCAGTCCCGAACTTTGAGTGAGCAGACTGCGCACCGTGATCGCGCGATGTGCGTCGTCTCCTTCGCCTGCGGGCAGGTAGCGACCGATCGGGGCGTCGACGTCGAGACGTCCCTGCGTCACCGCCACACCAGCGAGCATCGAGACGACGCTCTTGGTCGAACTCCACAGATGCCACGGGGTGTTGCCCGTGACGTCGTTGAACGGCCCGGAGCCGACGAGGCAGTTGTTGCGGAAGATCTGGACGTTCGTACGAAGCCGCGACGACGCGAAATCGACCGCACGCTGTGTGGCAGCGGTGTCCATCGCGACTTCGCTGGGGGTCGCGCGTTCGAAACCGGCCGCGGCGGCCGTCGGCGCTGCACAGGATCGAACAGTGGGTTCCGCCCTGGCGGGCGCGGCCGATAACGTCAAGACCAGCCCTGCAGCCAGCATCCATCCGATCCCGCGGCGAACTCTCACGTCCCACCCCTATGGCTCAGCTCACATTGTGGCCATCAAGGTCTAGCACAGGGTGTCGCCTCTTGACCCCCATACCGAGTGAGGCGGACACTCGTCGTCACCGAGAGAAGGAGCGCGCGTCGTGATCATCGTCGAAACGAAATCGCTGCCGTCGCAACGCGTGGCTCTGATCAGTGATTTCGTCCCTGGAATGGGAAACGAGAACATAGGCCCCGTGATCGGACCGATGTACGCCACTCTCGCGCAGCGACTGGAGGCGGCGGGAATTGGATTCGGATCGGCCGTCGCTGTGTACGAGGCTCGGGGTGACGCTGGTGTTCAGGTGGACGCGGCGTTCCAGGTCGAGTCGGACGTCACGGCGGGAGAAGGCTTCGACGTCGTCGAGCTCCCCGCAGTGGACCTGACGGCGACGACGGTTCATCGCGGCTCGATGGCGACGATCGGCGAGACCTGGGAGGCGCTGATGGCGTGGGTCGTCGAGCATGGGTACGAGCCGGCGGGAGTGTGTCGGGAGTTCTATCTGGTCTCCGAGACGGAGTCTCAGGACGAGTGGGTCACCGAGCTGCAGCAACCCATCATGAGGGAAGCCGCGTAGCTCAGGAGGCCCGTCTCAGTTCGATGTGCTCGGCGCACTGGCATCCACCGGTGATCTCCTCGCACTCCAGGACGAGAACGTGGCGGACGTATTCGAGGTCGACGCAGTCGGGGTCGGTGCATTCCGCGTCGCCGACGGCATGGATGACGAGCGTTCCCTCACAGATGTCTGCGATGTCGTGCATGGAGACTCCTTTCGTGTCTCCTCTTTCCTATCACCGGGCACCGACAAGTCCGGGAGAACAGATGCGTGTTCGGGTGTGCGCCGAGCTCGAGGTTGTGCACCGTATCCGGCTGAATTCCGCGCACAACCTCGATGTCGCCGGGTCAGCGTGTGCCGGCGTCGAGCAGAACCGTCGCGGCTTCCTTTGCGGCGAGGGCGCTTTCGGGTGATTCCGAGATGGCTGCGGTGGTTTGCGCACCCTCTGCCAAGAGCGCGATCTGCAGCCCGAGCTTCTCGGGGCAGCCCGCCTCGACGGCCAATTCGGTGACGTATGAAACGAATTCGCGCTTGTGCCGGTGAGCCGCGTCGGCCACTGCAGGCATCGTGGCGCCCAGTTCGCCGAACGAGTTGATGAAGGCGCATCCTCGGAAATTGTCTTCGCGAAACCACGTGTCGAGGAAGTCGAAGATCGACAACAGTTTCTCGCGGGGGTCGCTGTACGCGGCGGCCTGAGCGAGGATGCGCTCGTTCCACACCTCGGTGCGACCCTCGAGGACGCGGGCGACGATGTCCGATTTGGATGCGAACAGCGAGTACATACGTTTGAGCGAAATTCCCGCCGCAGCACGTAGCTCGTCCATGCCGACGGCTTGAACACCGCGTGCATAGAACAGTTCGTCGGCCGCCGCCAGCACTGCCGCTCGCGAGGCGTCCGTCTCCATCATCATCAACTCCTTGCGCAGAGAACCAACGTTCTCTAGTGTAGTTCACGGCGGGAGAACGTACGTTCTCCCGAAGGGGACTTGTCCCACGAGGAAGGGTTTCAGCATGGCTTTCATCAACGTAGGAACCGAGAACAGCACCCCGGTCGACGTCTACTACGAGGACCACGGCAGCGGTCAGCCCGTCGTCCTGATCCACGGCTACCCGCTCGACGGCAACTCCTGGGAGCGTCAGTCGCGTGAGTTCCTGGCGGCCGGATACCGCGTCATCACGTACGACCGTCGCGGATTCGGCCAGTCCAGCAAGCCCACCACCGGCTACGACTACGACACGTTCGCATCGGATCTGAACGCCGTACTCACCACGCTCGATCTGAGTGACGTCATCCTCGTCGGATTCTCGATGGGCACCGGTGAGCTCGCGCGGTACGCAGCCAAGTACGGCACCGATCGCGTCGCCAAGTTCGCATTCCTCGCGTCGCTCGAGCCGTTCCTGCTGCAGACCGACGACAACCCGGCCGGTGTACCGCAGTCGGTGTTCGACGGCATCGAGACTGCTGCGCGCGAGGATCGTTTCGCGTGGTTCGACAACTTCTACAAGGACTTCTACAACCTCGACGAGAACCTGGGCAGCCGCATCAGTGAGGCGACCGTGCGCGCGAACACGAGTACCGCAGCCTCCAGCGCACCCGTCGCTGCTTACGCAGTGGTCCCGACGTGGATCGAGGACTTTCGGGCCGACGTGCAGAAGGTCCGCGAATCCGGGAAGCCGACGCTCATTCTGCACGGCACCAAGGACAACATCCTGCCGATCGACTCCACTGGTCGCGAGTTCACCAAGGCGTTCCCCGAGGCCAAGTACGTGGAGGTCGAAGGCGCCCCGCACGGCCTGCTGTGGACGCACTTCCAGGAGGTCAACGAGGCGCTTCTCGCCTTCGTGAAGTAATTCAGGGAATTATTCGCCGACGCCGCAGATCCGAGAAGATGTCCACGAACATCTTCTCGGTCTCGACGTATCGATGAAAACCGAATCTTCGAGCCTTGGACGAGTCGGCGAAGAAGTCGTAGTCCCAGCCGAACACGAAGTCGCCGAACGGCCACGCGGCGACATCGGAGTACGGGGTGGGTTGCAGATCGTATTTGTCGACCATGGATGTCCACAGCGGTTCCTTGTCGGACATGGTCTCGGTCAACGACATTCTCAGTGGATCCGCGACCTCGAGGTCGAAGAACCGAGCGATACTGGGCCACATGGTTTCCCAGCGGAACAGATCCCCGTTGGTGATGTTGAAGGCGTTGTTCGCGCACTCGTCGGTCGTCGCCGCCCACACCGTTGCTTCGGCGAGGAGGTCGGCGTCGGTCATCTCGAGGAGTGACGAGAAGGCGCCTTGCTTGCCCGGAAATCTCAAGGGCACGTTCATTTCTCGGGACATCGACGCGTAGACCGCGATCACGGTCGCCAGGTTCATCGGATTGCCGATGCCGAAACCGCACACGACGGAGGGACGCATGGCCGTCCAGTTCCACTTCGCACGGGCAGAGCGCGATTCGACGAACTGTTGCTGTTCGGTGTTGAACTCCGCGGACAGGAACCCTGGGCTGTCCTCGCGTGCGGGTGTCCTGAACGGCCCGAGATGTGCGCCGTAGACCTTGTAGCCCTGCATGAGGCTGACGTGGCGAAGATCCTGTGCAACGGGTTCGATTGCGTCGATGACGTTTTCGAGCATCTGCATGTTCGGTTGTACCAGTTCTGCCCATGTCGGACGGTCCTGATATGCGGCGTAGAAGATGTGCGTGACGTCGTGCAGCGTGCGTAACGCAGAGATGGCGTCGTCGCGGTCGAGTAGGTCGACGGCGATGTGATGGACGCCGTCGGTCGACTCTCCTCCTCTCCGAGACAGTGCGTGAATCGTCCACTCGCCCGTCGATTTCAGGTGACGGATGAGGTTCCCGCCGATGACTCCGTGTGCGCCGACGACCAACGCAACTCTGTCCTCCATGTGTCCTCCTGTATCGGCATATCGCAAATTTACGATGCCATTGAACCATGGGCATCGGGAAATTGCGATATTGCGGTACCATCGCTGGGTGATTGCCGACGACGTGGACTTACTGGCCGCCCAGTTCAAAGCGCTGTCCAACCCGACGCGCGTCGCGATCCTCCGGTGGCTCAAGGACCCGTCGGACTTTCCTCCTCAACTCGAGCCCGCCGAAGACGTGGGCGTGTGCCTCAAGCACATTCAGGCACGGGCGGGAGTGTCGCAGTCGACGGCATCGCAGTACATGGCGACGCTGCAGCAGGCGGGCCTGGTGACCAGCACACGCGTCGGACAGTGGACGCACTACAAGCGCAACGAGGACCGGATTCGACAGTTGGGTCACGACGTGCTCGGCGAACTGTAGGGTTCAGCTGTGTCCGCAGAGGCGCCTCGGCCGACGACGGTGACCTCCGAGTCCGTCCGGCTCGGGGTGTTGCTCGCGGCGGTGGGTGGGTTCGTCGACGTCTACACGTTCATGACGCGTGACGGCGTGTTCGCAAACGCGCAGACGGCCAATGTCGTGTTGCTGGGTATCGACGTCGCGTCGGGACAGTGGGCGTCGGCCCGCGGATATCTTCCGCCGATCGTCGCGTTCATAGTGGGAGTGTTCACCGCGGAAGCGGTGACGAGACCGGCCGTCGCACGAATTGTGCGTCGGCCGGTACGCGCTGTGCTCGTCATCGAGATTCTGGTGATCGCGGCAGTAGGGTTCGTCCCCGCATCGGCGCCGAATGCCCTTGTGACCATCTCGATTTCGTTCGTCGCGGCCTTGCAGGTCACAACCTTCCGCGTCCTGGTGGATCAGGCATTCAGCACGACGATGACGACGGGCAACCTGCGCAGCTTCTCGCAATCCGTGTTCCGCCGAATCGTGGCCGGAGACAAGGACGCAGGGACGCGAGCCGGCAATTTCGGTTCCGTCATCGCAGGGTTTCTCGGTGGCGCGATCGTCGGAGCGGTGGCGGTACGCATCATGGACACGCGCGCGGCGTGGGTCGCAGCCGGTTTGCTCGTGATCGCGTTGGCGCTGTTCTTGTTCGACGAATGGCGCGGGGTCCCTAGAGTCCGCAATCCGCGTGCATGATCTGCCGCGAAAGATCAGACGACGACGACCCCGTCGGAATCGCTGTAGACGATCTCCCCGGGGTTGAAGGTGATACCGCCGATCTCGACGGGGACGTTCTTCTCGCCCGATCCGGTCTGTGTGCTCTTGCGAGGGTTGGTGCCGAGCGCCTTGACGCCGATCTCGAGGGTGCGCAGGATCGCCGAGTCGCGGATGGCACCGTTGACGATCACGCCTGCCCACCCGTTGGCGACGCCTTTGCCTGCGATGATGTCGCCGACCAGTGCGGTGTGAATGCTCGCGTCACCGTCGACGACGAGGACGCCTCCATTGCCCGGCTCGCCGAGCGTTTGCTTGACCAGCAGGTTGTCCTGGAAGCACTTGATCGTCGTGATCGGGCCTGCGAACTCGGCGTGCTTACCGAACTGGATGAATTGTGTGTCGCAGCTACGGATTTCGGGGCCGATCTCGTCGGCCAGGTCTGCAGTTGCCTTGAATTCCACCGAAGTCATACCCGCGAGACTAGTCGAGCCGACCGTGACGCCTCTCGTACTCCTCGCGCGTCCGGTCGATCTTGGCCTGCGTGCCTGCGTTGAGCAGTTCGGGGTCGAGGCCGTGCACCAGCAGGCGGTGACGGCGGTAGACGTTCATCAGCGCGATCGCGAAATAGACCAGCGGAATGAACAGGAGTGCCATCATCGCCAGCCCGATCCACAGCGGTCCAGGGACGAGCAGGAACAGCGACAGTAGCGGAATGACAGGCAGCGTGAACCGAATCAGGTAGCGGGCCTGAGCACCGTTGCCGACGAGGTCCTCGCGCACCCAATCCTGCATCGACGACGGCAGCACACGGCCGAACTGGTAGCCCACGTACTGCCAGAAGTTCGGTTTCACATGGTGGACTTTACGCCCGAACTCGGTCGAGGACCGCTGCTCCGATGGCCAGTGCAGCCGCATCCTCGACGACGGCAGCCGCCACGGGCGGCACCTTCTTCGACGCCCATCCCCGGTACGACGCCCCGGCGTAGGACCCGGCGACGGACGTGACGCCACCGATGACGGCAGACAGGACCGGATTCTCGCCGGTGCGTCGGGCAATCGCGTATGCCGCGCCGACGCCCGCCAGAATTCGCCCGCCGAGCGGGGCAGGATCGAGGCGAGACGGCGTAGTCGGCAGCTTGTCCATCGTCAGCTCACCGGCTGTGATCAGCGCGGATGCACCGACCGAGAGGCGTTCGTGCTTCGAGCCTCGGAACCACGTCAGGAGACCGGCGCTGATTCCGACCGAACTGCGCAAGCCGCTCGCCGTGCCGATGGCAGCGGACAAGAGGGCCGAACGGGATGTCAGTGTCATGCAGTACATAGTGCCTGTGGAGAACGAAACAGCCCACCAAAGAAACCGTAAAGTAGGTTAGTCTCACCTTTTGCAGCCGCCCGAGTAGTGAGCGGCACCGATTCAAGGGGATCCGATGTCTGTAGCTACTCGTGCACTGTGTGCGGTCGCTCTGGTGTCCGTTGTGGTGGCGAGCGGATGCTCGGGGTCGAGTGACGCATCGGAACCAGCTGCGTCGGCCACGTCGTCGGATTCGCTGCTGCCCGAGGCCGAAGGCGTCACCGAGTACCCGCTCACCGTGACGTCGGAGGTCGGCGAGATCGTCGTCGAACAACGTCCGGAGCGCGTCGTGATGGGAAGTTCCTGGGACGCGGACCTGTTCGCAGCGCTCGACGTCGTGCCGGTTGCCACCGACGAGCAGATCGAGTTCTACCCCTGGGCCGTCGACGCATTGCCCGCCGCGATCGAGGCGATCTGGCCCATGGGCGATGCGGCATACCCGGCGGAGCAGATCGCCGATACCAACCCCGACCTCATCGTCGACACCCAAGCAACGGATGCGGAAGAGGTACGGCAGGTCAGCGACATCGCGCCGGTCCTCGGTGCGCCGGAGGGCACCGCGGACACCCTGTCGTGGCGGGATCGAATTCTGCTGCTCGGCGAGGTCCTGGACCTGTCGAACCGCGCCCAACAGGTCATCGACGACTACGACGCGACTTTCGAGGACATACGCGCAGAGCATCCCGAATTCGCAGGCAAGACCGTGGACCTTCTCGTGTTGTGGGGTGGCGGCAGCGGCACCGGGTTTCTCAATACCGCAGGCAGCGACCAGGAGTTGCTGATGAGCAACCTCGGCTTCGCCCCGAACTCGAATGCCGGGAACGAGGCGCTAGCCGAGGGGTTGCCCGACGAGCTCATCGACAGCCTCACCGGTGACGTTCTCGTAGTGTCCAACCAGGCCGAGCAGTCGGAGTTCGACGCGTTCTACGGGAACCCGCTCGTCCAGCGTCTTCCCAGCGTTCAGAACGGCCGCGACGTCGTACTCGATTGGGACGTCGACACTTTGGCGGTGACGCACGACGGGCAACCTCAGGACTTCACGGGGCACTTCGGACGAGCGTTCGGCATCGGGCCCCTTGCACACGTCGAACTCGCCGAGCTACTGGTTCCCTTGTTGTCCGAGAAGCTTCGCTAGGACTTCGCGGCAGCATTGGCCACGATGGCGTCGCGCAGATACTGGGCAAGCCCCGGCGCGACGTCGTCGTAATGCTTCGTGAAACGCTCGTCGGCGATGTACATCTCGCCGAGGCACACGTGCATCTCGTATCCGCAGTCGTAGTACTGCTCGATGCTCGCCCGGTGCCGCTCGGCCAACTCCGCTGCCCGATCGGAGTCGGCCGGAACCCCTTCGGTCAGAGCTGTCGCGAAATCTGCTTCGAGAGCATCGGTTTCGGCCTTGACGCGCTTCCAGTCCTCCTTGCTGTACGACGCCGTGCGCGACTGCGACTGCTTCCACGCTTCGGTCTGGCCCCAACGTTCCTCGGCTTCACCGGCGTATTCGTCGCCGAGCCAGTCGTCGCCGAACACCTCGCGCTGCTCCTCGGGGGTCAACTGAATTCCCATCTTCTTCGCCTCCATCATCTTGTCCACGGCCGCAGCCATCTGGTGCAAGCGATCGATCCGAGCGTCCAACAACTGCCGCTGACGCTTCAGGTGCGCCATCGTGTCGATGGACGGATCGTCCAGAAGGGTGGCTATCTCGTCGAGTGGGAACCCGAGTTCACGGTAGGTCAACACCCGATGCAGACGTTCGACGTCGGACGCCGAGTAGCTGCGATAGCCCTTCGAGGTACGCCCGGACGGCACCACCAGATCGATCTGGTCGTAGTGGTGCAATGTCCGAACGCTGATCCCGACGAGCCGTGCAACCTCGCCCACCTTCATATCGCTCACAGAAGACAAGGGTGGTACCTCCCGCGGCGTGAGGGTCAAGTCCTTTCAGCGAACCACTCTTTCGCATCCGCCGGTAGTCGCACCCGCGAGTCGTTGCGACAGCCAATCGAATGCGCCGGGGCGTCCACCGGTCTCGGCAGTCCCGTGATCACCCGGGATCTCTTCGAGGTGAACGGATGCGCCCATCGCGCACCACTGATCCTGCACGGCCTCGGCGCCTTCCTTGGGAATCAGGAAGTCCTGCAGACCCTGGTAGATGTACACGGGAGCCTCGGGCTCGATCTGTCCCATCCGGTTCTCGGCGATGACCGCGCGGCTGACCGGATGATCGAAGACGTTCGGGACGTTCGACAGGTTCTGCTGGTCGAGCAGGAGCAACCCGCTGTAGGACAACACGTCGACGCATTGATCTTTCTGCAGCAGCGCGACGCGTCGACCATTGTCGTTGGTCAGGTCTCGCATCTCCGGATATTCGCGGGCCAACCCGGACGTCGCAGCCGTGAACAACCCCGACCCGATCCCGCCGTTGAGCGAACGCTGCAGAATCGAGTAGTCGGTCGGCGGGCCACCGAACGCGACGCCGACGATGTTCAACTCCGGCGCATACGACGGCGCCAACTGGGCTGCCCATCCCGACGCGATCGCACCACCCGAGTAGCCGGTGATACCGATCGGAGCGTCCGCCGCGATGCCGGAGGCGCGGAGACCGTCGAGCACCGTGTGACCTGCGACGAGACCGGCTGAATACGCCTGACGCGGGCCCTGATAGTCGGTGACGACTACGGCATAGCCCCGACCGAGCAGATCCTGAACCCGGTCGACCTCCTTGTTGGTGCCACGGGGCAACGTGTACGACGGCGCGCATGCGTTGCCGAGCGAATCGGTGGCCTCGTTGTAGGCGACGACCGGGCGCGGGCCGCCGCCGGTCCACGGGGCGTCGGGGACGATGACGGTCGTTGCAGCGGCGATCGGATTGTTCTTCGAATCCGTGGACCGGAAGAGTAGCTGCGTCGACGCCGTACCCGGTTGTACTGCAACACTTCTCGTGTTCAGTACTGTTCCAGGGCTCTGCGCTTCGAATCCTGGAGGCGGGCTGAACCACGGATCGCCCAACGGTGTCGGCAGATACGCATCCGCGTCACGCGGGGGAGAGGCGAGGTCTCCCACCGGGTCGGCGTGTGCAGTCGGTGCAAGCAGAAGTGCTGCTGCGGCTACTAGAACGAGTGCCTTACGCACGAAGATCCCCACCCTGTGTTCGTTCCGAGCGCCCCGACGCCTAGGAAAGACCGTCGCCCATGGTGCCACACATGCAGGCGGTGGGCGTGATGTCCCACTCGCGCCGGTTTCATCTCGTGCCCACCGGGCTCTGTGATCCGAGCCACCGAGGGGGTAGTTTGTCTGTAACTCGAAGAACTACTCACCAGTAGGGGTGTGAAATGCCAGCTCCGAGCGCTGCGACCTTCTCGCGGCTCGCTGAATTGTCCGCTATCACCGACGTCGCCGCACGGCCGACGAAGTCCATCACGGAGGTGTTCACCGGCAAGGAGCTCGCAACCATTCCCGTCGGCACTGCCGAGGATGTACTCGCCGCGATCGCGCGCGCACGCGTCGCGCAGAAAGCGTGGGCCCGCCGTCCCGTCGCCGAGCGCGCCGAGATCTTCCATCGTTACCGTGACCTGGTGCTCGCTCATCGCGACGAGCTGATGGACATGGCCCAGGCCGAGACGGGAAAGTCGCGTGCCGCGGCCCAGGAAGAAGTCCTCGACATCGCGATGACATCGCGTCACTACGCACGCACGGCTGCGAAACTGCTGGCGCCGAAGCGCGTCACCGGCATGCTGCCCGTCCTGACGAAGACCACCGTGCACTACCAGCCCAAGGGCATCGTCGGCGTCATCTCGCCGTGGAACTACCCCATGACTCTGGCGGTGTCCGACGCCATCGCAGCGCTGCTGGCAGGCAACGCCGTGGTGCTCAAGCCGGATTCGCAGACGCCGTACTGCGCGTTGGCCGTCGTCGAACTGCTCTACAAGGCGGGTCTGCCGCGTGATCTGTTCGCCGTCGTACCCGGGCCGGGATCGGTTGTCGGGACCGCGATCGTCGAGAACACCGAGTACGTCATGTTCACGGGGTCGACCGCGACCGGCCAGACTCTCGCGGAGCAGGCAGGGCGTCGCCTCATCGGGTTCTCGGCCGAGCTCGGCGGCAAGAACGCGATGATCGTCGCCCGTGGCGCCAATCTCAGAGAAGTGTCCGACGCGGCCGTGCGTGCTTGTTTCTCCAATTCCGGCCAGCTGTGTATCTCGATCGAGCGGATCTACGTCGAGCAGTCCATCGCCGACGAGTTCACCGGCAAGTTCGGTCAGCGAGTACGCGACATGACGCTCGGCGCCGGCTACGAGTTCGGCATCGAGATGGGCAGCCTGATCTCCGAGGACCAGGTCAAGACCGTCTCGGCGCACGTGGACGACGCAAAGGTCAAGGGCGCCACGGTCATCGCGGGAGGGAATGCGCGACCCGACATCGGACCGCTGTTCTTCGAGCCGACCGTACTGACCAACGTGTCCGACGACGCGGAATGCGCCGCCAACGAGACATTCGGCCCGCTCGTGTCGATCTACCCGGTGTCCGACGTCGAAGAAGCGATCGCGAAGGCCAACGACACCGAGTACGGCCTCAACGCCAGCGTGTGGGCGAAGACCAAGGCGCAGGGCGAGGCCATTGCTGCCCGTCTGCATTCGGGAACCGTCAACGTCGACGAGGGCTACGCACCAGCCTGGGGTACGACGGGAGCGCCCATGGGCGGCATGGGGGTCTCCGGCGTCGGGCGTCGACACGGGGCGGACGGCCTTCTCAAGTACACCGAATCCCAGACCATCGCGACGACGCGTCTGTTGAACCTCGGTGGGCCACGCGGTCTTTCGCCGAAACTGTGGGCGAAGATCATGCCTCCGTTCGTGAAGGCGCTCAAGTACCTGCCGGGTCGGTAGGTCAGGGGGCCCGTTGGGAGCGAGGGCGGCATTCGGTCACTCTGAGTGACCGAGGGGGACATTCGGTCCGCACACCCGGGTCAGCCGGTGACACTCGTTGGGAGCGAGGGCGACATTCGGTCACTCTGAGTGAGCGAGGGGGACATTCGGTCCGCACACAAGTGGGCGAACAAACGAAAGCCCGCACACCTGGATCGGTGTGCGGGCTTCGCCGTGGGTGAGACTAGTTGACGCGGTGGCCGTTCAGTTCCGAGTGCACGAAGTGGTGCGGGTCGGGAACGTGCGCGTCACCGAGGACCCGGGCGATCTGGTCCTCGCTGAGGCCCAGGCGACGGAGTCGCTCGCAGACGGCGTCGAAGTCGAGCATCTTCGCGTCGAGCTCGTGCTGGAGCGCGACGACCTCGGCCCGGATGGCCTCGGCTTCGTCGAGAGCCTCCAACGTGTCCTTCGGTTCCGGCAGAAGGAGATTCAGCAGTCGATCGCGAGCGTCGGTGCTGAGTCCCTCGAACGGTGCCGATCCTGCGGGTGCTTCGTGGCGGCCTGCGGCGTCGACCTCGGGTGCGAGGTATTCGCGAGTGTTGCCGAAGGACGGGATCTCGGCGACCTCTTCACCCGGGGCGGGTGCCTGAGCCATGTCGATCGTCTTGCGCAGCGGGCGGTTGGGGATGAAGAGAACCGCGAGCAGCGTGATGATGGCAACGAATCCGGCGATCAGGAAGATGCGCCCGGTGGCGTCACCGTAGGCAGTTCGGATGACCAGAGCGACCGGCGGCGGCAATGCACCGAGGTCGAGCGATCCGCCGCCGCTTCCGGAGCTGTCGATTCCGAGGTCTGCGAGTCCGCTCTGCGACAACGTTCCGACGCGGGTGGCGAGGAGCGATCCCAGGACCGAGACGCCGATCGCACCACCGAAGGTACGGAAGAAGGCGACGGTCGACGACGCGGCACCGATGTTGTGCACGCTGACCGTGTTCTGTACTGCGAGAACGAGGTTCTGCATCAGCATGCCGGTTCCGAGTCCGACGATCGTGATGAATCCGCCGACGACCCAGAGGCTGGTCTCGTGATCGATCGTGCCGAGCAGCATGAATCCGACGACCAGGAGGATCGACCCGACGACGATGAAGGGCTTCCACTTGCCGAACTTGGTGATGAGCTGTCCGGATCCGACTGTGGCAACGAGCATTCCGGCGACCATCGGCAGCGACAGGAGTCCTGCTTCGGTCGGGGAGTAGCCACGAGCGGTCTGGAAGTACTGGCCGAGGAACGTGGTGGCTCCGAAGAGGCCGACGCCGACAGCGATGGACGCGATGATCGCGAGTCCGGTGGTGCGTTCGGTGACGATCTTCAGCGGGATGACGGGCGACTTCGCCTTTGCCTCGACGATGACCGTCAGGACGAGCAGCAGCAGTCCGCCGCCGACCAGGATGGCGGATTCACGCGAGAGCCATGCGTAGTAGTCGGCCTTGCCTGCGAACGAAACCCAGACGAGGAGTACGGAGACACCCGCGGTGAGCAGGAGCGCGCCGAGCCAGTCGATGGAGACGTTCTCCTTGCGGTCGGTCTTCATGTGAAGCGTCTTCTGCAGCAGTCCGAGGGCGATGACCGCCAGCGGGACGCAGACGAAGAAGCACCAGCGCCAGCCGAGCGGGCTGTCGACGATGACGCCGCCGAGGATCGGTCCACCGGACATCGACACGGCCATGACAGCACCGGTGTAACCGGAGTAACGGCCACGATCACGTGGGGAGACGATGGATCCGATGATGGCGATGACGAGTGCGGTCAGGCCACCCATGCCGACGCCCTGAATGACGCGGGCTGCCAACAGGACCGGAACGTTGTGTGCGAAGCCGGCCATGATCGAGCCGACGACGAAGATGACGATCGCCGACTGGACGAGGACCTTCTTGTTGAACAGGTCGGCGAGCTTGCCCCAGATGGGGGTCGACGCGGCGTTGGCGAGCAGTGCGGTGGTGATGACCCAGGCGTATGCGGTCTGGGATCCCTGCAGGTCACCGATGATCGTCGGCAACGCGGTTGCGACGATCGTGGTGCTCAGCAGCGCGGTGAACAGCGCTGCCAGCAGTCCGGTGAGGGCTTCGAGGATTTCGCGGTGGGACATCGCGTCCGGCTCGGACGCCTGAATATTGGGCGGCGCTTCGGTTGTGGTCATTTCTTATCTCGCAATCAATTTCAAGTGTGCTGCGTCGTGTGCGTCTTCGTTGAACGTGGTGTTGAGCTTGCGAATGGAGTCGAGGGCCGCAAGTGCTTCGGTTTCGCTCCACTCGCTCAACATCTCCCGTAACCGTCTGGCGCGGCGGTCCCAGATGACAGCCAACTTCTGCTGTCCTTCTGCCGAGACGCACACGCGGGACGCGCGTTTGTCATCCGGATCGGGGGTTCGATCGATGTATCCGAGGTCGACGAGGTCTGCGATCTGCCGGCTGAGGGCGGACTGGCTGACGCAGAGCCTGTTGGCGAGGTCGGTCTGTCTGCACTCACCTTCGGTCGCGAGGATGGCCAGTACTCCGGTCAGCGCCTGCGGCAGGGGTGAGCTCTCATCTCCGGTGGTCACGGCGTTCTTCAACGCTCGTCCGAAGAGGAAAACCTCTTCGACCAGCGCCTCGGCTGTGGTTGTTCGTACTGCCATGAGGGCTCCAACGGTCACGTTCAATTACTTGCTGTCCGCAACCATATATGTGGATAGATGAGGTAAACAACTATTTTACCTATCTCGTGGGTCACACCCCGGGCTTGAAAGGCGCATCGAAGCTATCTGTTCGTATGAAAGGACCATTCAAGCGATGGGTGGGAGCGGTTACACCACCGGATCGCTACACCACCGCATCGCTACACGACCGGATCGAAGATGCCCCGTCGCACGGTCATGGTGACCTCGTCGCCGACCGACGGTCGCACCCCGCGCACCGAGCACCGGAAAGCGACGCCGTGCGAGTCGACGACGACATCGCTGGCATCGCGCCCGAACAGCGAGGACGTCACAGTTCCGGCCGTGCAGTCGTGCGGCGATCCTGCGCTCAGCGCGATGTCGGACGGAAGTACGGCCAACGTTCCCCGGCCCTCGCGAGCGTTCTCGACGAGCTCGGCGCTGATCTCGATCGGATGACCGTCGGCGTGGAAGCGGCCGCCGTCGATCACGCCGTCGATGAGGTTTGCGTCGGACAAGAAATGCGCGACGAACGACGACGCGGGCCGCTGCACCAACTCCTCGGGCGTTCCGATCTGCACGACGCGTCCGCCGTCGAGAACCGCGACACGATCGGCGAGCGCGAGTGCCTCGTTACGGTCGTGCGTCACGTGTACGACGGTCAATCCTGCTGCACGGGTGAGGGATCGGAGTTCGAGACGCAGGCGATCGCGGAGTGGTTCGTCGAGCGCGGTGAGCGCTTCGTCGAGCAGAAGGGCACGCGGAGACCGAACCAGGGCGCGCGCCAACGCAACTCGCTGACGTTGCCCGCCGGACAGGGTTGCCGGATCCCGTGATTCCAACCCCGGCAGGCCGACCAAGGACAACGCGTCGGCGACGCGCTTCTTTCGGTCCGCACGACTCACGCCTGCCATCTCCAGCGGGTACGACACGTTCTTTCCGACGCTCCGATGCGGCCACAACGCGTGCTGCTGAAACACCATGCCCAGTTTGCGATCCTCGGGCGGAACCGGATGGCCGTTGCCTGCGACGACATCACCGCCGATCGTCACCGTGCCCGACGACGGCTGCAGGAACCCCGCGATCGTGCGCAGCAGCGTCGTCTTGCCGGAGCCCGACGGCCCGACGAGTGCGAGGAACTCGCCGTCGGCGATCGACAGATCGATGTCGGTCAAACCCGTTGTGCCACCGGGGTAGTCGAAGTGGACGTCATTCAGCGTTATCGAGGACATCAGGCGCGCTTCTTTCGATCGGATGCTCCCGCGGCCAGTCCGAGGCCTGCGAGCCCGACGAGTGCGACGAGGAGGGACAGTGCAGCGGCAGCGTTGTAGTCGCCTGCCTGCTGGAGGTTGAAGATCGATACCCCGAGCGTCTGCGTGCCCGGTGCGACGAGCAGCACGGACATGGTCAGTTCTCGTACTGCCGTCAGTGCGACGAGGACGCTGCCGGTGACGGCAGCGGGCACGGCCATCTTCCACGGCACGTCGAACAGCGCCCGAACCGGCGACGCGCCGGAGGACCTCGCCACCTCCTCGAGCGCAGAGGGAGTTGCCTGTAGCGGTGCGCGCACGGCTTGCACGACGATGGCGAGGAACGCCATGACGTAGGCGCACAGGATGACCCACTTGGTGTCGAACAGTCCGGTGTATCGACCGACGATCAACCAGCCGACGGCGATCACCAGTCCCGGAATCGCTTGGGGGAGCATCGCAATAAGATCGAGGCCGACGTTGTCGCGTGATCTGGTTCGTGTCGTCACGACACCGAGCGCGAGCCCCACGACGCCGCAGATCACCGCGGCGGACACGGCGAGCATCACCGAATTCTGAATTCCGACAAGCGTTCCCGGTGCAGTGACGGCGGAGGTGATGTTGTCGAGTGTCAGGTTGTCCCACGTCAGCGGGATCCCTGGTGCGGGTAGCAACGCTTGCGTCGCCAAGGCGAGAATCGGAAGCAGAGTGATCGCGGCCGCCAGTGACCACGCGAGAGCCGAAACGATCGGCCTGCTTCGACCCAACGGAAGGAGTTGCAGTGCCGTCGACGGACCGTCGATGGAATGCGCACTGCGGGCGGCCAGCTGTCGGTCGACCGCGACCGCAGCTACCGCCAGGAACAGCAATGCGATACCGATCGTGGACACCACCTCGAGAGGCTTGGCCACGGTGCCGGACTGGATGAATCGATAGACCATCGTCGACAGGGTCACGTAGCGGTCGGGCAGTCCCACCAGCGCGGGGATGCCGAAGTCGGCGAGATTCGACACCGCAACGAGCGTGAACGACGCGACGGCTGCCGGTCGCAACAGCGGCAGTGTCACGCCGCGCATCGCGCCCCACGCCGACGCACCCGAAATGCGAGCCGCCTGTTCGAGTTCCGCGGGTATGCGCTTCACTGCCGCCGACACGATCAGGTATGCAACAGGATACGAGTGAACCGTCAGAAGGAAGATCACGCCGTCACCGCCGTAGATGTTCCACAGCGCGGAGCCGAACGTCGACTCCCACCACTTGTTGACGCTACCGCTCGGGCCGAGCAGGCCGGTCCACGCGATCGCGCCGACGAAGGGTGGAATCAGCAACGGGCTCAACAGGATCAGACGGAGTGCGGAGCGTCCGGGCAGATCCGTCCGATCCAGCACGAGTGCCATGACGACGGCGATCGCCACCGCCATGACCGCAGACGCCGACGACGAGACCGCGCTGTTGACGGCCGCGTCGACGATACCTGCGTCGAGCAGTTCCTGGATGTGGTTGCCGCCCAATCCGATCGAGACCACCGCGCCGACAGGCACGATGATCACCGCGGCGACGGTGAGCCACAATGCCAAGCGTAGCCCGGTCAGACCGTCGGGCCGGCGGGAAAGACTAACCGACAAGCTCGTTGAACCTCATCACGGCCTCGGGCTGGAAAGCGCTGATCTCGGCGAGATCCGGTGTCAGCAGCGTCAGGTCCGCGAGAGCCGGTGCGCCGTCGGGAGTTCCGACATCGTCGCGCACCGGTAGATACTGCTGCTCGACGGCAATTTCCTGCCCGCGCTTGCCGACGAGGAAGTCGACGTACTTCTTCGCCGCGTCGGGGTTGGCGGAGTCGGCGAAGATGCCTGCAGGCTGCGAGATGTACGGAACGCCGTCGGTCGGGTATTCCAGTGCGATCGGCGAGCCCTTGGCCGCCAGTTCACGCACCAGGTAGTCGACGACGATTCCGATGGGTTGCGTTCCGGCAGCGACGGCCTGGCCGACGGGTCCGTTGCTCTCGGCGACGACAGGCTCGTTGGCGACGAGAGCTTCGAGCCAGGGCTGTCCCAGCGATTCGTCACTCAGCCAGACCGCGGTGTTGAACGCGGCGGCGCCGGACACGTCGGGGTTCGGAAGTGTGATCTGGCCCTTGTACTTCGGGTCCGCCAGTTCTTTCCACGATGTCGGAGGTGCCGTGACCGCGCCGGTGTTGTACGCGATGACCGTCGGGATGATGCGTGTTCCGACGTAGTACCCGTCGGGGTCGACGACATCGGGATTCAGTGCGGCGACGTCGGCCGGGGTGTACTGCATCAGGAGGTCGTCGGCCTTGTAGCCCTCGAACGTCGGTGCGTCGGCGGCGAGAAGGACGTCGGCTCCGACCTTTCCGGTCTGACGCTCGGATGCGATGCGCGCGTTGAGATCTCCGGTACCTGCGCGGTAGACCTGCACGTCGATGTCGGGGTTTTCTGCCATGAACTCTGCGTTCAGTGCATCGATCTTGGCCTGCGGCTCGGACGTGTAGACCGTGAGAGTTCCGCTGCCGGAGCCGCCCGACGACGCGTCGGATGCAGGCTCGGCGGGCTCGGAACAGGCTGCGAGCGTGGTGATCAGAGCTAGTGATGCAACTGCCCCGACAAGGGGGCGACGCAAGGAAGGCAAGGAAACTCCTACAGGGACCGATGGTGAAGCGTCGATCCTGTCCCGCCGAGGCGACCTTCCGAGGAACGCGAAGTTGCGGACGCGTGAACGCTAGGCCGTCGTAGCCAACGCCGCGGCGAGCCCGAAGGCGATCGTCAACGCGGAGATGTGCAGTCCGGCACGTACGACGGACTCGTCCAGCGACGTCCGATGGGCCGCGGCGGACACCAGCCACGTCGCACGCAGGCGTCGGGCAGCGAGGACCAGTCCGACGAGGACCACGGTCTTGGCCAGTACGACGCGCCCGTAGCCGGTGTCGACGAGTCCCTCGACGCCACCGAGTTTCACGGCGGCGTTGACGGTCCCGCTGGCGGCGAGGATCCACACCGACCACCACGCGAGACGTGAATAGACCGGAAGTGTCTGTGCCCAGGCACCTTTCGCGCGCAACGTCAGTGCCATGGCGGCGAGGACGCCGAGCCAGACCGCGGCGGCGACGGTGTGGACGGCGACGAACAGCGCACCGAACAACTGCTGCGACATATGACCGGTGATCGGCCGAGCCACCAGCGCGACGACGGCCGCGACGGCCACCGGCATGGTGGAGATGTCGCGATCGCCGCGATAGCCGACGAGCCCGTACACGCACACCGCCGCAGTGCACAGCACGGTGACGACGCCGAGTTGGCCGACGGTGATGTCGGTGAGGAACGCTCCGAACGACGACATCGGAAGGCTACCGATGCCACCGCCGAACGATTCGACGGCAGCGGTGACCAGCAGAGCGACCTCGGCGGCGGTCCACAGACCTCCGACCACGACCGTCGTCTGCCAGACCCGAGGTCTGCTGCGAACCGGAAACAGATCGGTACGCAGCAGCGCGAGCCCGAGGGCCGTCGCGCCCAGGCAGTCCGCGAGGACACGCAGGATCGACGACGGGTCGGGCCCGTCGGGGCGGGCGAGCAACCACGCTGCACCCACCCCGAGGACTGCTGTCGTGCCGGCAGTGAGGATCCACCACCGGCGGAACACGGTCAGCCGTTCTCCTTCGGCTTACGCAGGGCGAATGCGAGAGCGCCACCGAAGACGGCGACGCCGACGATGAGGAACGGCCACAGTGGGATGCCGCCGCCGTCGTCGGACTCGGATTCGGCCGACGCGTCGGCGGCATCTCCCGGCGTTCCCGAACCTTCCTCGGTCAGCGTGAACGTGCGAGTTCCGCTGATCGGGTGTCCGTCGGCGGACGTGACGCGATACGCGATCGTGTAGTCACCGGTGGGGCCGAGATCGCCGACGTCGACGACGATGCTCTGCCCGTCGATGCGCGGATCGCCCTTCGACCACAGGTTTCCGTCGGGGCCGACGACGTTCAGCGTCGCGAACTGCGACTGCGGCACCTCGTTGAACGTGACGGACACCTGCGCCGGGCCCTCGGCGATCGAGGATCCGTCCTCCGGGTTCGAACCGGTGACGATCGAATGGGCCGAAGCTGCAGGTGCACCCAGGACGAGTGCCCCGAGAGCGAGGAACGCAACGATCAGCGATCTCATGACCGGCGGCTCCGCACTGCTGCGCCGATGCCGAGCGCGGCACCGAACGCGCCGAGAACGAGTGCGACTCCTGCGATCCAGCGGGCGGTGTCGTCCGAGGAGGATGCGGTCTCGGTCTCGACCGTGGCGCTCGCCTGGCCATGTGCGTCCCCGGAACTACCTGCGGCCGCGAGGGACAGTGTGGGCGACGGGTGCTCGGGTTCCTCGCTGCCGGTCTGCGTCTCGTTCCACTCGACGACCACGCCGTCGTTGTATGTCTGGAAGGCGGGGAACGACACGGTCTCCTCCTCGGGCAGCGGGCCCGCGGACAGCAGGAACTGCTGGAACTGGCCCGGCAGAACCTCGCCGCCCGGCTGCGCGGTCCACGTGACGGCGGTGGCGAGACCCTCGGCGTTCTTGTCGACGGTCGACGTCCATCCCGGAATCGGCTGTGTCCGAGCCGAATTGAGGCCCGGAAGTTCGACCCTGACGGACGTGGTTGCAGCCGTGTCCGATTCGGTGGGAACACGGAAGGTCAGGACGGTGTACCCGCCCTGCTCGGCGCCCGGAGCGACGACCGATACGTGTGCCGACGCGGCGCCCGCACCGACGACGAGGGCGACCGACGTCGCGGCAGCCACGACCGAGGCACGACGAATGAAGCTGTTCATGATGAATCCTTCTCGAAAGGTGAAGTGAGCGAAGTGAAACGAAGATTCACTCACTGCGGTGGGCCACGCCTCGAGATGGTCGTCGTGAAGGGGTGTCGTGGAACATGCAGGTACGACGCGGCCCCGATCCGGCCGGGGGCGGACGCGTCGGGCAGCGGGAGTGGGGGTTCGAGGACTGCACGGACGATCGACGTGATGGGCCCGTAGAGGCGTTCGGCCGAATGGACCAGTACACCGCCGAGGACCGCGGCGAGCACGTGGAACGCGAGCATCGACGGGCTCGGGAGCAGAGTGTGACCGTGCGCCATTTCGTGGGCACTGCCGACGGCCAACGCGACGTGCGCGGCGAGCTGACCGAGCGCGAGTCCGCCGAACAACACCACAGCATGGTCTCGATCACGACGCGGCTGCGGCACCGAGACCACGGTCCCGACCCCGATGCCCACGACGAGAAGGAAGACGAACGACGACCCGGCCGGAAATCCTCCGCCCGCGAGCCCGTGGGCCGCAACGGCAGTGGAGACGACGAGTGCGCCGACGGCTCCGCCACGAAGGGAGGAGGCCGTCGACGTCATGGCAGGGTCAGCGAACGCCGAGACGTGCGAGCAGATCGGCTTCGATGCCGTCGAGCTCGGCGGAGATGGCCTGGTGTGCTGCCTTGCGACGCGGGGCAGGCATCTGCTCGGACGTGCGCACGGCGGTGCCCAGGTCGGTCAGGCGCTGGCCGATGGCGTCGGCGAATTTGCGGGTCTCGGTGTCGCCCGAGTGGGTCTCGGTGACCTTGGCGAGGGACTTCTCCGCACCCGAGATACGGGCGCTGAGCTTGGCGCCGTACCCGGTGAAATCGCCGAGCTCGCCGGGGCTGACGCCGAGCTTGGTGGCCTTGCGATCGTCGAGTCGGGCACGAACGACCGACGCGACTCGATAGACGATGGGCGTCAGGACCGGCACGAGCACTCGAGCGATGCCGATGTACTTGCGAACCTGAGCTGCGTTGAACTTGCCTTGCGCGATGGCCTTCCGCTGAGCGTTCAGCGTCGCGACCTGCGCCTTCTCGACGTTTTTCTGCGACTTCGCTTCGACGGAGTTCAGCTTGCGCTGCGCTTTGGCGATGGACTTCAGCTGCTTGCGTTCGTTCTTCGCGCTCAGCTTCGCCTCGAGGCCGGCCTTGTGCTTGAGCGCCTTCGCCTCGGCCTTACGGGTGGCACGTGAATTGCGCTTACCGAACAAACCCATCGACGAGGCCCCTTACGTCAGCTTCTGCAGTACGAACCACAGCCTATCCGCATCGATAGCAGGGCGAGCATGTACACCCGATCGGGGTGGCGCGGCGGAAGGTGTCGGTGTATGGACATAGGCTCGTGCGCGTGAACAGTCGCTCCGCACCGCGCACCGAGGCATCGGTACTGATCGATGCCGGGAGCCTCACTCGGTGCAGGCATCGACTGTATCTGGATACCGCCTATTCGGCTCTGCTCCGAGGTGAGCCCGAGAATCCCGGCGTCCGCCAGCGTCGCGAGGCCGCCCAAGCGCACCGCGAGGCCATTCGGTCGACGCTGTCCGAGCAGCTCGACGGCTGGGTGAACATCGAGGCACCCGACGCCGCATCGGCTGCGTCGGCGACGATGGCCGCGTGCCGTCGTGGTGCCCGGTGGATCTGGAATGCCGTGCTGCCCATCGAGCGCGAGGCCGGTCGACGCGGCCGCAGCGAGATGCTCATGCTCGATCCCGACGGCGCAGGTTACATCCCCATCATCGTCGTCAACCACAAGGTCACCGACCCGGGGCGGGGCGCGACAACGTCGCCGCTGACCGAGTGGACTCCCGCAGTCGACGAGACACGCAAGGTGCGCAGTCAGCTGCGGGATCAGCTGAGGCTTGCGCACCTGTACCGGATGCTCGACGCCGAAGGACTCGCCAGTCCCACGGCCACCGGCGGAGCCATCGGGTACCGCGCGGAGTGCATCCTCGTGCACGATCTGACGACCGTGTTCGACGAGTACGACTCCCGCTTCGCCGATCGCCTCGCCGTCGCACGAGGGGAACGGGTCACGACGCCGTCGAAGGTCAGCGAATGCCGAGCGTGTCCGTGGTGGTCGGATTGCCTGCCGCAGTTGGTCGCCACGCGCGACGTCAGTCTGGTGGCGTCGGGCATGCGGGCCGAGGCGCTGCGCGAGCGCGGCGTCCGCACCGTCGACGAGCTGGCAGGCTGGGACGGGCCGGAACCAGAGAACTGGCCATTCGGCAGTTTCGACGACGCCGTTGCCGCGGCTGCCGCGTGGCGAGCGGATGTCCCGCTACTGCGTCGTACCGACCACGTCACCGTCCGACGTGCGGATGTCGAGGTCGACGTCGACATGGAGAGTTACCAGGAGCACGGCGCCTACCTGTGGGGCACTCTGCTGACCGAGAAGGGCGGGCCCGAGCCCGTCTATCGGGGCTTCGTGACGTGGGACCCGCTGCCGACGGTAGACGAAGGCAGATCCTTCGCCGAGTTCTGGTCGTGGCTGACGGACAAACGCGCCGATGCTGCCGCTAGGGGTAAAACCTTTGCCGCATACTGCTATTCGCGTCAGGCAGAGGACAAGTGGCTACTCGACTCGGCGCGACGGTTCGGTGACATTCCCGGGGTGCCGACCGAAGCGGAGATCCGCGAGTTCATCGACAGCGAGCAATGGGTCGACATATACCAGGCCGTCAGTGATCAGTTCATCTGCCCGAACGGCAAGGGACTCAAGAAGATCGCGCCGATCGCCGGATTCGAATGGCGCGACGCCGAGGCAGGTGGCGAAGCCTCGATGGGGTGGTACCGCGAGGCCGTCGGATACGACGCGGATCCCGACATGACGCAGCGCAAGCGGCTGCTCGTCTACAACGAGGACGACGTCCAGGCCACGAAAGTGTTGCGCGAGTGGATGACCGACCGCGCTGACGCGGAGATCCCCATGCTGGAGGACCTCCGCGCCCGCGCTTGAATGTCGCACCCTAGCTATCTGTTCGTATGAATGGACCTTTCGAGCGGTGGGGCAGCGGGCACCCCACCGCTTGAATGTCGCACCGTAGCTATCTGTTCGTATGAATGGACCATTCAAGCGGTGCGAAAGACCTACCGCGGCGCCATCCGGATCGCGCCGTCCATGCGGATGGTCTCGCCGTTGAGGTAGTCGTGCTCGGCGATCATCTGGACCAGCTGGGCGTACTCGGTCGGCTGGGCGAGCCGCGACGGGAACGGCACGCTGGCTTCGAGACCTTTGCGGTATTCCTCGGTGACGCCTGCGAGCATCGGGGTGTCGACGATGCCGGGTGCGATGGTATTGACGCGGATCCCGACCTGCGCGAGGTCACGTGCTGCGGTGATCGTCATCGCGTGCACGCCGCCCTTGGACGCGGTGTAGGCGATCTGGCCGATCTGACCCTCGAACGCCGCGACGGATGCGGTGTTGACGACGACGCCACGCTGGCCGGAGTCGTCGACCGTCGGCAGGTTCTGGATGCGATTGGCGGCCAGGCGCATGACGTTGAACGTGCCGAGCAGGTTGATCGTGATGACGGTGCGGAAGAGCTCGAGGTCGTGCGGGCCCTTCTTCGACAGAATTCGGCCTGCCCAGCCGACTCCTGCGCAGTTGACGACGATGCGCAGCGGCACGCCGGAGCCGGTGATGGTGTCGAGGGCTGCCTCGACGTCCTCTTCGCTGGTGACGTCGGCGGCGATGAGGGTGACCCCGTCCGGGACGCTGTCACCTGCGCGTTCGATGGATTGGGCCAGGTCGAGGCCGAACACGGTGACGCCGGCGTCGGCCAGCCTCTTCGCTGTCGCGGCCCCCAGGCCCGACGCGCCTCCCGTGACAAGAGCTGCTGTTCCCGAAATCTCCACTGACGAATCCCCTTCGCTGTTCGTACCCGGTGGTGCTGCTGTCTCGACTTGCACAATAACTGGGACGTCCAAGTGTTCGTGCGGTGCCTGCCACATCGGAGTCCGGCTGGGGCTCGGGTCACAAGCACTACGGAATGCTGGCCGACCCGTCGTTGGCGTATTCGACGCGATACGTGGACTCCTGCGCATCGACGAGCATCGTCGCGAGTACCGGCCGGCCGGGAGGGAGCAATCGTATTGTCGCGGAACCGTTTTCGAGACCGTTGAGGCATCGCGCCACCGATTCGACGACGGTCGCACGCACATCCGCGTCGAGCTCGGCGTCGGCACGGTCGTCGAGAAGCACGACGCCGACGCCGCGTCGTCGCGCAGCACGGACCGATTCCTGCAGAACGGGATCGGCGAGACGCCTCGCGCGCAACGAGTCTCGAAGATCGGCTTCGAGGATGATGCAGGCCATCTGTTCTTCGGGGCCGAGATCGGGGCCCGACACGGCACGTTCGAGGAGCGGGCGCGCCAACTCGTCGAGCCTTTCGAGCTGCACGTCCCGTTCCTCGAGGACTGCGGCGGCCGCTGCCTGAGCGGCGATGCGTTCGGTCGACTGCCTGCGCAACTCGAAGATCGAGCGTCCGAGCGGCCTGATGGTGAACGTGAAGAACGTGGCCATCAGCAACGGCGCCGCGTTGATCAGGCTGTACGACAACCCGTACCACGCGCCTTGATCGGTGGCCACCGCCCAGACCACCGTCGCGGCGACGGACATCAGCAGGCCGAGCCACGCCAGCGGCGTCCGGCCGCGCACGCACATGAACGTGTAGATCACCACGGACATGCCCAGTGGCCAGGTCTGCAGCGGGCTCGTCAGCGGAACTGGAATGGCGACGAAGACCAGCGAGCACGTGATCGGCCCGACCGCCGACAACGCCAACGCTGCACGCCGAGGCAAGGGGTCGCCGGGTGTCGTCACGACGAACAAGGCACCCGCCGCGATGACGCAGAGAGCGACGGCCACCGGCCAGATCGGGTCGACGCCGTTCAGCGTCGACAATGCGCACGTCGCTGCTGCCAGCGTGTAGAAGCCGACGATCCAGTACGCCGCACGTGATCGGATGCCGATGAGGTCGCGGATGTCCTCGCCGTCGTGGCCGGTCATCGTGGAACCCATGACAGGTGGACGGTAGTTCCCGCGCCCGGAGCCGAGTCGAGCCTCGACGATCCGCCGGGCAGGCTGTTCATCCTGCCGTGGATGCTCACCGCGATTCCGAGGCGATGCGGTGGCACGTGCGCGGGATCGAAACCGGAACCGTCGTCGCGTACGACGACGTCGAGCAGATCGGTGTCGACGCCGATCGCGACGGTGCGGGAGGCGTCGTCGCCGCCGTGACGGACACTGTTGCGAACGGCTTCCGACAGCGCAGCTCCCAGCGTGCGTACCGCGTCGGCGACGTAACGCCCGTCGGTCGTCGTGACGACGGTGACGGTGATGTGCTCGTCGACAGTGGTTGCGGCAGAACGTAGGTGCGCGACGGTCTCGTCCGCGTCGAACTCGGTGACGCTTCCGTGTGCGCGCAACGAATCCAGTTGCGCGAGAGTGCGTTCCGCTTGCTGGACGACGCCGTCGGTTCGTCCCTGTCTGGCGACGGCGAGCAACGTGGACAGCACACCGTCGTGGATCAACGCGTCGAACCGTTCACGTTCGACAGCCCTGGCGCTGACGGCCGCCGTCGCAGACGCTTGCCGGTGGGTGGCGTCGATCGTCGCGTCGAGAATTCGGGCCGTTCGGAACGCCCCGATGGTGGCGGCGAGGAATACCGAGCAGAACACGAGTCCGAACACCAGCTCGGCGAACAGCGGGGTCTCGACGAGCGTCGATCGAAGGGCGTACTGGCTGAGCTGCACCGACGTCACCGCTGCGGTGAGATACGTGAAGGCGAGCCAACCCGAGAACACGCACCCCGCCGCCAATCCTGCGACTCCGGGGAATGTGGCCAACGGCAGCCCGTTCGGGTCCAGAGAGCCGTTCCACGCCGTCCACCAGCTCAGTGCTGCGGCCAGGTAGGTGAATGCGGCTGTGGCCGCCGCGATTCGGACCCACTTGGTGTCCGGGAGCATCGACGCCAGCCCCATCGCGAGGCCGGTTCCGAACACGGCGACGGAGCTGACGGGCGTCCACCACGACGCAGTGAAGGCGGACGTCCGAACGATCTCGGGGAACAGCATGACCAGGTAGATCAGATATCCGGCTGCGATGAAACGGGCGAACGTGCGCAGAAGACGATCGGACGACGAATGTTCAGCCGTGTTGTCACGGTCGACCGTCGCGCTTTCGAAGTCCCTGTTCACCAGCCGACGAGTTTACGGTGGTGACTACTTCTCGTTCAACACGTTCTGCTGTTCGAATGACACAGCGGCACGAGCCTTGCGACGACGTACGGCGGCAACGACGATCCACGCCAGAACCGAGACGGCGAGTACGACGGCCGCGCCGATGATCGGAGCCGACGTTCCCGGCATCACGCCCTCGAAGAAGAGGGACACGCCGAAGACGAAGAACAGAATCGCCGCACCGATCTGAATGACCTTCTCCGGCAAGTGCTTACCGAGAACAGCGCCGACGACGATGGCCAATGCATCCGCAGCGACCATGCCGACCGTCGAACCGATCCACACGCCGAACCAGTTGTTGTCCGCGGCGAGGGTGACGGTCGCGAGCATCGTCTTGTCGCCCAGCTCGGCGAGGAAGAACGCGGATGCGATGGCGATGAACGCGGAACGGCCGACCTTCGACGCCTTCTCGCCCTCCTCGTCCGAGAGGGAATCGCCCCGCAGCGTCCACAGGCCGAAGATCACGAACGCGATGCCCGCGACGATCGAGACGATGTGGGTGGGGATCGACAGGCCGAGGAAGTGGCCGACGGCAACCGAGAGCAGGTGAGTGAGTGTGGTGGCGGCGGTGATGCCACCGATGACGACGTACCACTTGTAGCGCAGCGCGAACGTCATGGCCATCAACTGCGATTTGTCGCCGAGCTCGGCGACGAAGATGACGGCGAAGCTGAGGAAAAGTGCGGACAGCACGGAGATGGATCCCTTCGGTCTACTGATAGGACCGAAGGTCTCGCCCACCGCTCGTCGAGCGGTTCACTGTGCCGGGCCACGCAACTCGTACGCGTGTCCAGTATGTCGACACAGCAATTGGGGGCTACTCCCCTTCGCTGGGTTCCAGATTAGGAGGGGTTGCGCGAAAAGTCCAATGCCACAATAAGTTTGGTATCCCGAACTCTGCTATTCGGGCCGAGGTCACGACGCGAGGAGCATGGCCAAAACGGCAGTATCGGGATCGCTGATCGGGTCGAGACCGACACGGCTCACCATGGAGGTGACAGTGCCGTCGGATTCGGCTTCCACCCAGGCCGCACGGTGTTCGAGGCCGAGATGCGGTAGCCCGGGAAGAAGCACGCAGCCCGACGCGGCCCCGGCGCATTCCGGAAGGCTCGGAGTGGTCTCGGACGGCGGATGCAGCATCAGAAGAGCTGCGGGTTGGTGGTCGGCGAAACGTCCGGGCGTGACGGCCGTCTCACCGATGACGGGGCCCTCGGACACGATGAGGCCGACGGTTCCCGGTGCCGGGTCGTCGGGAAGCTCCTCGCGGACACCGAAGACCGTCGACGTCACGAGCAAGCCCGGCATCGACGCGACGCGTACCGCCAGGGCGAGAAATTGAGCCCACTCCTTGGTCGTGTCGGGCCAGCGGCCGGAGACGACGAAGCCGTGCAGAATTCCTGCGGCGTGGAAGGGCGAGATACCGATCAGATCGCGCTCGTTCATGTCCGTACTCCTCGCTCGCCCAGGGATATCCAGGTACGCAACGTTGGGTACGCCTAAGGATGGATCAGAAACACGCTGGCACACAAGACGGTACGAGTGCTAACGGCCCGCCCGGGACCGCTTGAATGGTCCTTTCATACGATCAGATGGCTTGGAAGCGCCATTCAAGCACCGGCTGGACACGACAATGGGCCACCGCGACGTACGCGATGGCCCATCGATGTCGAAATGACTTACGGGAAGATCAGACCCGGGGTCTTCGACGTGGCAGCCTCGAAGCGAGCCTGAACGTCGGCCCAGTTCACGACGTTCCAGAACGCCTTGACGTAGTCGGCCTTGACGTTCTTGTACTGCAGGTAGAAAGCGTGCTCCCACATGTCGACCTGGAGCAGCGGGATGATGCCCAGGGGCACGTTGGCCTGCTGATCGTAGAGCTGGAAGGTCAGGAGCTTCTTGCCGAGCGAGTCGTATCCGAGGACTGCCCAACCCGAACCCTGCAGACCGTTGGCGGCTGCGGTGAACTGAGCGCGGAACTTGTCGAACGAACCGAACTGGTCGTCGATCGCTGCGCCGAGTTCGCCCTCGGGCTTGTCGCCACCGTTGGGGGAGAGGTTCTTCCACCAGATGGAGTGGTTGACGTGTCCGCCGAGGTGGAACGCGAGGTTCTTCTCGAGTAGGAAGATTGCGCCGTGATCCTCGTTGTCGCGAGCAGCGGCAAGCTTCTCGAGCGCGGTGTTGGCGCCGGCGACGTAGGTGGCGTGGTGCTTGGAGTGGTGCAATTCGTTGATCTCGCCCGAGATGTGGGGCTCGAGGGCGGAGTAGTCGAAATCAAGGTCGGGCAGTGTGTACTCGGACACGTGTTTCCCTTCTCTATCGACGCGCCGCCTATCGTTGGCGCGCGCGTCCTACTGTCGATCATTCGTCAGGTTCAACCCAATCTCATTCGTACCCCTAGTGCAACACCTGTAACCGAGACGCATTTCTCGGAATAAAACCACGCTGACGCGACGCACGGACTGAAGCGCCTTTTCACGCTTGCGCGACGCACGGACTGAAGCGCCTTTTCACGCTCGCGCGACAGTGCAACAAGGTCACGGGAAGGTCACAGCTAGGCGTCAGGATTCGTCCAGTCGGTGAACAGGAACTTAGTATTGCCGCCGTGAGTCCGCAGGGAATGTCGAGCGAGCGCGCCGACGCGCGGCCTGCCGTCACCGCCCCCAGAGTCGAGCTCGCGGGCGCGGACCTGCTCCGGACCATCGCCGTGCTGGCGGTCCTGTACTCCCACATCTCGTTCTACCTGATCGACGACCGCGGCGAAGGCTGGTGGGTCATCGACGTCGTCTACCGGGTCCTGATCGAGGAGACCGGGCTCAACCAGCATCTGTCGTTCGTCGGCGTCGCGATCTTCATGCTTCTGACCGGGCTGCTCGTCACCCGGTCGGCGATGCGGCAATCGCGTCGCGACTTCGCCGTCAGTCGGCTCGCTCGCCTCGTCCCGGCGTTGTGGATCAGCGTCTTCGCGGCGATCGTGCTCGTCCGACTCGGTATCAACGGCATGTTCAGCGGACAGACAGGCATCACCAACTCCGAGGCAGCGCTGAGCTTCGTCCTCGGCGGGTTCTTCCTCAAACCCGAGGTTGCCGTTCTCGGGGTCACCTGGACGTTGACCGTCCAGCTGCTGTTCTACCTGTACTGCACCGCGGTCCGCGGCGTGCTGCGGACCTATCCGGTGGTCGTGCCGCTGGTCGGGGCTGCCCTGTGCGTCGTCGTGCTGATGTACAACTTCTACATTCCGCAGCCGTGGTCGGTGCCGATGCTGTCGAAGATCGCCGCCACCATGCCGACGCTCTTCCTCGGCCAGATCATCTACCTCGGCTGGGCCAAGATCATCGGCTGGCGCTGGGTCGTCGTCGCCGTCATCGCGCAGGCCGAGGTGGTCCGGCTGGCCACCGACATCCACGCGTACTGGGCAGGCGATCAGTACATGTGGACGATCGTCGTCGTCACCGGCCTCGTGCTGCTGCTGAGCCGCTACGACGGCCGCGTCGCGCAGTGGGAGATCGTGCGGTGGACGGGCACTCGCAGTTACGCGATCTACCTCGTCCACACGCTGATCCTCTACCGCGTCTACGAGAACGTCGTCCCGTACACCGGACCCACGGGGGCCGTGGTGGCATTCGTCGTCGTCACCGCGTTGGTGTCCGAAGCCGTCTACCGATGGGTCGAGACCCCCGCGGCCAGGTGGTTGAACGGGCGGCTCCGCCGCCCACGTGCATGAAAATCCATAGCCCGCTATGTATTTTCGTGCACATGTCAGCGAAGCTGACCCATCACCTCCGACGCCACCAATTCCAGGTGATCCAGGTCGCTCAGATCCAGCACCTGCAGGTACACGCGCGACGCACCGAGTTCGCCGTAACGACCGATCTTGTCGACCAACTCGGCGGGTGAGCCGGCGGCGCCGTTCTCACGCAACTCGGGAACCTCACGGCCGATGGCAGCTGCGCGTCGGGCAATCTCGTCCTCGGTCTTGCCGCAGCACAGCACAAGCGCGGTCGAGTACGCGAGTGACTCGGGGGCGCGCCCTGCCGACGTGCACGCAGCTCGAACGCGGTCGAACTGCGTGCTGGTGTCGTCGATCGATGCGAACGGGATGTTGAACTCGTCGGCGTACTTCGCCGCCAGTGCGGGTGTGCGCTTCTTGCCACCGCCGCCGACGAGAATCGGAGGCCGCGGACTCTGCACGGGCTTGGGCAGGGCAGGCGACGAGACGATGGGGTAGTGCTTGCCGTCGTACGAGAACGTCTGTCCCGCAGGCGTTTCCCACAGGCCGGTGATGACGGCGAGCTGCTCTTCGAGCTTGTCGAACCGCTCACCCAACGGCGGGAACGGAATGCCGTACGACGTGTGCTCTTCCTCGAACCAGCCGGCGCCGAGGCCGAGGTCGACGCGGCCACCGCTCATCGCGTCGACCTGTGCGACGCTGATCGCCAGCGGGCCCGGGTACCGGAACGTCGCCGACGTCACCAGCGTGCCGAGGCGGATCGTCGACGTCTCGCGGGCGATTCCAGCGAGCGTGATCCATGCATCCGTCGGGCCGGGAAGACCGTCGGAGTTCATCGCCAGGTAGTGATCGGAGCGGAAGAACGCACCGTATCCGAGCTGCTCGGCGGTACGAGCGACGCGCAGGAGGTCGTCGTACGTCGCTCCTTGCTGGGGTTCGGTGAAAATCCTGAGTTCGATGCTCATGGCCTCGATCTTAAAAGCTCGATATCCGGTCGGAGCCTGTGGATGAAAACGGTCGAATGCCCCGTTTCTGTGGAAAGTCCTGTGGAAACTGTGGATAAAGGTCCCGACGGGTGGCAGGTCTCGGCCGGCCCGTGACAAGATCGGGGAGTGTCTGCTCCGGATCTGCCTTCCGTGCCCGCTGCCGAACTGCCCTCCGATACGACGGAGCCGTTGATCCTTCTGGACGTCCGAGAGGACGACGAATGGCAGCAGGGACACGCTCCCGGCGCGGTGCACATTCCGATGAGCGAGATCCCGTCGCGGCTCGGTGAGATCGACATCGACTCCCAGTTGTACGTGGTGTGCAAGGGCGGTGGCAGGTCGGCGCGCGTCGTCGAATATCTCAATCAGATCGGGTACGACGCGGTCAACGTCGACGGTGGCATGGCTGCCTGGCAGAGTGCGGGCCGCCCGCTCGTGCGTGACGACGGTGCCGAGGCGAGAATCTTCTAGTGTCCGCATTCCAGGTCTGCGCGCGGTGTGCCACACGGTGGCCGGTCGGGACAGCTCCGGCGGTGTGGTGCCCGCGGTGCCACGGGGTTCTGCTGTCGCCGGTGTCGGCGCACGCACCCGCGCAGGGGGTGCGGAACTTCAAATGGGTCGCGCGGTCGCCCAAGAGCAAGCGGGCCGCGTCGGCGTCGCCGAAACGTCGACCGAGCGCCACACCGCGCTACGACGAGATCCCACGCTGGGGATTGATCGATCGGCCGGCACCACGTCCGGACGAGGGCGCGTCGCGGCTCGATCGGTGGGGCAATGCCGCGTCGGGCCTGTTGGTGCTGACCGGAGCGCTTCTTCTGCTCGCCTGCGTCGCCGAACTGGTTCGCTACGGAATTCTTCTCTACAACCGAACCCGCCTGGTCAGCCAGACTGCTCTGGTCGCATCGGATGCGTTGGTGTTGTTCGCCGAGACAGCGTCGATCGTCATCGGCATTGCGGCGGCCGTCGCATCCGCGTGCTGGCTGGTGAAGCGTCGTCGAGACTTCTTCGCGCGTGCGAAGTCTCGTGACCCGCGCAGCACCCGGTCGATCTTCCTCGGGTCGCTGATCCCGGTCGTGTCGCTGGTCATGCCGGGCGTCTACCTCACCGAACTGGTCGACGTCCGAGGCCGCAGCGATCGTTCGGCACTGCTCCGTCTCGTTCGAATCTGGTGGGCTGCGTGGGTCGTCAACTGGCTTCTGGTGCTGGGTGCGACGCTGTGGCGTACCCGTGACTCGCTGCAAGCCCAGGCCGACAGCGTTCTGTTCTCCGCTGTCCTCGCACTCGTCGCCGCCGCCGTCGCGTTCCTGACGCTACGGCTCATGCGCGACGTCGAAAGCCGCAGCTTCCGAGGGATGGACCGGCCGGCTCCGACGCGGTGGGTCGTCGACGCCTCCAGAACTCGCGACGAGGTGACGGCATGACGTCGGACCGACGGGGACCCTTCGTCGTCGCGCATCGCGGTGCGTCGGCCGAGAAGAAGGAACACACGCTCGCCGCGTACGACCTGGCCTTGCGCGAAGGCGCGGACGGGCTCGAATGCGACGTCCGACTGACCCGCGACGGACACATCGTGTGCGTCCACGACCGCCGCGTCGATCGCACGTCGACGGGCACGGGCATCGTCAGCGAACTGTCGTACGACACGCTCAAGACCTTCGACTACGGTGACGACAGCGAACCCGCCGAACTGCTCACCCTCGCCGATCTGATCGAACTGGTGCTCAGCTGGACCAGCAAGCCGACGAAGCTGTTCATCGAAACCAAGCATCCCGTGCGTTTCGGCAGCCTCATCGAGAGCAAGGTCCTCGCCGAGCTGCACCGATTCGGCATCGCCCAGCCGGCGTCCGCGGATCATTCGCGTGCGGTCATCATGTCGTTCGCGCCGACGGCCGTGTGGCGGATCCGCCGATCGGCGCCGTTGCTCCCGACGGTTCTGCTGGGCGACGCGTCGTACTACCTCGGTGGAGGTGCCGCGACGACGGTCGGCGCCACCGCGGTCGGTCCATCGATCAGGACGTTGCGGGAGCATCCGACGATCGTCGACCGGGCCGCCGCGTCGGGACGCGCGACGTATTGCTGGACCGTCGACGAGAAGGACGACGTCGAGCTCTGCCGTCAGCTGGGTGTGGGGTGGATAGCGACGAACCATCCAGGGCGTACACGGGCGTGGCTCGAGGCCCGTTCGGACGTGTAGGTTTCGGGCGTGGGTAAGAGCAAAAGAAACAGTGGTCCGAAGCAGGACAGCAACCGGGCAGCGAAGCTCGCGCAGCGCGAGGCCGAGCGCCAGACCGCATCCGCGGCGCCGGTGCGTCCGTTCCAGGGCGTCGCAGCCGAGTGCGATCTCGTGGCGATGCGTGAGTTCGTGCCGTCGGCGACCGCGCCCGTCGAGGTCGACGGCCGTGCGGTGACGATCGCGACGGTTCTTCCTGGTGCGGTCGCAGCGTTGACGCGCGAGGAAGACGGCGTCGTGAAAGGCTTTGCCGCCCTTCAGGTTCAGGCGCATTCGCCGAACGTCGCCGCCGATCTGTCCAGCGCGTTGCGGTGGGCCGCCGATGCGGAGGCAGGTGAGTCGCTCGAGGCGTCGAACCCCGACGGAAACACCGCGGCGCTCGCCGAGGTGCTCGATCCTTCTGCTGAACTGAACATCACGGTGCACCAGGATTTCAACTGGTGGATCCCCGAAAGCGCTTCTCCTGCACCCGATGTCGCGGCCACCGTCGAGCGCGCGAACCAGGCGATCATGCCTTCGGCGCGCTTGGAAGGCGAGGGGCTCGTCGCAGCCTGGTGGGTCGACGCGGGTGACAAGGCGCATCTGCGCTGGGTGCGGCCGGAGAGCGAGGACGATCTGATGTTCGCTCTCGCACGGCTGCACGCCGCAGGCCATCTGACGCTGGGTGAGGGTTCGCGGTACGCGGGATCGTTCCGTACGCACGGGCTGTTGGTGCCGGTGTTCGATCTCGATCCCGAGCTGCACCCGACCGAATGGGCAACGCCCACAATCGAATTCGGTGCGAAACTTGCCGAGGCTCTTGCGGTCGACGCGCCGCTGACCTCGGAGCAGCGACGCTCGCGCGATGGGCTGCGCGGCCGTCAGGTCACGTTGCGATAGGCGCTTCGCGCATGTGCACGGAAATGCATAGCAGGCTATGTATTTCCGTGCACATGGCGCCGGAGGCGCATTACAGCGAGCCGCCCGCAGCGTGGGGTGCGCCGGCATCGGCTGCAGCTGCACCGCTCATCTCGCGGGCAACGAACTCTTCGAGATCGAACAGGTTGTGGCCGGCGCGATCTGCGATGTTGAGCAGCGTCTTCATGCTCGCAACCTCTTCGACCTGCTCCTTGAGGAACCACTGCATGAACTGCTCGCCGAGGTAGTCGCCCTCTTCGCGTGCCGTGCTCGCGAGGTTGATGATCTGCTCGGTGACGGTCTCCTCCTGAGCGAGCGCCAGTGCGATCGGCTCACGAGCGTCGGTGAAGACGGTCTTGGCAGCGTCGACGCCGGTGAGGTCGACGGTGATGTCGCGATCCAGGAAGTACTGGACGATCATCATCGCGTGGTTACGCTCTTCGACGGCCTGCGCGTAGAAGTGCTTGGCCAGCTGCGGCAGGTCGACATTGTCGAAGTACACGGCCGTCGCGATGTACTGGTGCGAGGCGTTGAACTCGTTGCGAATCTGATCGCGAAGCAGTGCGTGGAATTTCGAGTGTGTGGTTTCTTTGATGTCAGCGCTCATGACACAAGAGAATATGCTGGTCAGAGGGGGTTGTCATCCAAGCGCGGCCTTATTGAGGCCAACATTCCCTTAATTAGATGCGCCTAATTCTTTACTCTGACCTGGGGAAACGTTCAGACCGTTCCGGCTTGCCTCGGCGGATTGGTGCTCCGGTTCACCCGCGCCGTCGTTTCGCGCGCCACCCATTCCTCGATATCGAACAGTTCACTACCCGCGCGATGGACGATGTTGACCAGCCTACGCATGCTCGCGACTTCCTCCACCTGCTCCTGCAGGAACCACTGCACGAACTGCTCACCGATGTAGTCACCGGTATCGCGTGCGGTGCTCGCCAATGCCGTGATCTGGTCGGTCACCGCCTTCTCCTGTTCCAAAGCGAGTTCGACGGGTTCGGCGACGCCGGCGAATTCGGTGACGACGTCGGCGATTCCGGGTACCGCGACGGCGAGGTCGGCGTCGATGAGGAACTGAATCATCATCATCGCGTGGCCACGTTCCTCGGTTGCCTGCGCGTAGAACCGTCGTGCCAGTTGTGGAAGGTCGTTGCAGTCGAACCAGACGGCGATCGCGACGTACTGCTGCGACGCCGCGAACTCGTGACCGATCTGGGCCCTCAGAAGTTCGTGAAATGCATTGTCGGCGTTGTCAGTAGACGTCATAGAGGTCAGGCTACGCTCTTACGGACCGGATGTGCGTAGCTCCTCGGGGATCTGACGGTCGTCGGCGAGGGCGCCGAAGAACTGCGGCGCGCGTTCGTCGTCCCACAGAAGAACGTTGCCGACGTCGGAATCCTCGAAGCCACCCACTGGAACCGTCGTCGTGACGAGGTCGCCGCGCATCGCCCATGCGAGCCCGGCCAGATTCCAGATGTGGTCCCCGTCGTCGACACTGAGCGAGCTAGCCGTGTCCTTCACGAGCGGCCACAGCCGCAGTGGATTCAGGAAGGTCGCCGGACTCGTCGCCTTCGACAGCAGCGCCGACATGAACTGCCGCTGATTGTTCATACGGTCGAGGTCTGCGAGGGCCGTCGCGCGGGATCTCACGAACCCGAGAGCCTGGGAGCCGGTCAGGTCCTGACATCCGGCGGCAAGATCGATTCCGGCGAGAGGGTCGGAAATGGCGTTCTGCAGGCACACGTTCACGCCGCCGACAGCGTCGACGATGCCGGCGAATCCGCCGAAGCCGATCTCGGCGTAGTGGTCGATGTGCACGCCCGTCGCTTCCTCGACGGTCTGGACGAGCAGTGGGGCTCCGCCGAACGCGAACGACGCGTTCAGCTTGTCCTGCCCGTACCCGGGAATCGACACGTAGGAGTCACGCGGCAGGCTGACCATCGTCGACGGTCCACCGCTCTCGGGTATGTGGATCATGATGATCGTGTCGGTGCGGCTCGGCCCGACCTCACCACCGGTAGCCAGCGCAGCTTCCTGCTCGGGCGTGAGACCGGTTCGGCTGTCCGATCCGACGAGCAACCAGTTGGTACCGGGCGTATCGCCGACGCGGCCGCTGTAGTCCGGCAACGCGTCGACGCGCGTCAGCGAGCTGTCGACGTAGTAGACGAGCCCACCGAGGGCGAGGAGCAGGACGAGAAACGTCAGGCCGAACCGTCGACCCCAGTGGCGTTTCTTTCGTGCACGTGGCGGCGTGGGCCGGGCCGGTGGCGGTGGTGCTCCACGCCGAGGCGGCTCTCGGCGCGGTGGCTGCCGTCGAGGAGGCTCGTCGACGTACGGCTGTGGCTGCTGCCGCGGCGCGTACTGGACGCGGTCCTGCTCGCCGCGTGAGTACTGCTGTGTGGGGTTCGGTCCACGCGACAACGAGCCGGGCTCGGGTGCCTGCGACCACGCCTGTGGACCGCTCGGTCCGGGCCTCGGAGCGGACGGGCGGCCGTCGCGTCGGATGATCTGGGTGCCCTCGGGCGGCGGGCCGTCGGGACGACGCGGTGGCGGCGGCCGATTGCCTGGGGGTTGGTTCCGCGGCGGAGGCGGCCGATAGCCGGGTGGAGGTGGAACTCGGCGCGGCGGTGGTGGGCCCTGCCTGGGATTCCCCCGATTCCGCTGGTCGTCGTTCACGAATCGACTGTACCTAGGGAATCCAGGACAAATGGTTTCTCAATGCCGTGTAACCGACGAACGCGACGATGTCGATCAGCGCGTGGGCGATGAGCAGAGGCCACAACCGACCGGTCTTCTGCCAGTAGCGGCCGAATACGAGACCCATCGCGACGTTGCCGATCCCGCCGCCGAGCCCCTGGTAGAGGTGGTACGACCCGCGCAGCAACGCCGACGCGAGCAGCGAGGCGTTCTCGCCGACGCCGAGGCGTCGTAGACGCGAGATGAGGTAGGCGACGACGATGATCTCCTCGGCGCCGGAGTTGGCGAACGCGTAGCCGACGAGAGCGGGGACTCGCCACCAGTGGTCGTCGATCGCGCTGGGTACGACGGTCAGATTCAGGCCGAGCGCGTTGGCGACGAGATACAGCGCCAGTCCGGGAAGTCCGATGAGTGCTGCGAGCCCGAGGCCCTGCAGCACGTCCTTACGCAGTCGCGGCTTCGCGAGCCCGACGAGTTTCGGTCCGAGCCCGGCGCGCCACAGCAGATACAACCCGAGCGCACCCCACGCACACAGCCTGACGATCCTGAGGACCTGATACAGCAGGTCGATGATGCTCAGGCTGGAACTCGACGTATTGAGCGCGACGGTCTGATCCGACAGGCTGCCGGCGATCAGAGCGTCCTCGACGAGCGAGAGCATGCTGCTGAGTCCGCTGAGCCCGAACGTCACCAGTAGAACGATGGCGATCTCGATCTTGATCGCGCGTCGTTCGGAACCGTCGAGCGGGGGGCCGGTGTCAGGCGTCGGCGGGTTCAGCCAGCCTTTGAGGTCGATCACGCACGCAAGTCTGCCTTAGCCTCGGGCGCGCAGTCCGTTCAGAAAAGGGCAGCCGGCGAGCACACGTAGTGCGCGGCTGAGAGACAGCGTGTCGTCGACGGGTTCGGCGAACGCGAGCCGAACGTCGTTGTCGCCGTAGTCGCTTTCGATGCGCAACCGGATGCCGTAACGATCGATGCCCAACGGCCGGATGCGGCCCTGGCGCAACGACGGCGGAAGGCGTCGTGCAAGTTGGTTGACGAGATCGGCATGATCCTCGTCGAGATGCTGCAGCCAGCTGGTCTCCATCTCCCAGAACGGATCCGGCTCGGCAGCGAGGAGATCGTCGACGGCAACCGGTTCGGCGCCCGTGCTGTCGGCGACGACGGCCGACGACATGATCAGGCGCAGCAACACGGTGCTGTGTCCGACGTCGAGAAGCGACGGGTGCGGGTGCTCGGCGGCGACGGCGCCGGCCATCGGTCGCATCAGCGACTCGGGGACGGGCCGCAGCTCGCCGCGCAACCACACCAGTGAACGGACCGGCTCACGCAGCGGCAGTGGTGCGTGATCGGTCAGCTCGAGTACAGCCGGAACCCCTGCACGGGCCGACTGCCACGCGATGGATCCCATGGCCGACTCCATCGGCACCGCGAGTATCACCTCACCGTTGGATCGAAGGTGGTGAAGCGACGTGACGACGGGTTCGCTGCCTTCGATCGCCAGCGCGGCACCCTCCGCACGCGCACAGGCGCTGCGAACGCGTTCGGCGGTGGACGGTCCGGTGGTGGTAGCGCCGATCATGGGCTCCTCCGATGGGGTAGCTCGACTAGGTGAGGCAAACCTAAGTTAGTCCACACTTGTTTGGTCCGCAAGTCCGCAGTGCGGTCTACCGTGTAGACGGTGTCGATTCCTCTGACTCTCGGCGTGCCGCACAGGCCCGACCCGAACGCCCTCGTCACGGGCCTCTTCCAGCAGCGATACCCCGGTGTGGCTGCCGTCGAGAAGGCGATTTCGGCGGGTCCCGTCGTCGTACCGGCTTCGGTTCTGCTAGGCCTGGACGACGGCGTCGACCTCGGCCGGGTCGTCGTGGAACTCGACGTCGACCCGGACGATCTGCGCAATGTCCGCGCTGCCTATGAGGCCGTGCGGTACTCGGTGCACGTCGATGCGGACACCCTCGCCGACGCGCTCGTGTTGCGTCTGCCCTCGCCGCTCGTGATCTTTCCCGAGTTGGACGACTCCTCGGCGCTGGAGACGGTCACCGCGATCGTCGACGCGCACCGCACCCCGGGCATCTCGGCCTGGCTGTCGCCGCGCCACATCGCGGATGTCCTCGCCGTCGTCGCGCATTCCGAGGTCGGATTCACGGCACGAGCTCGCTCGGGTGCCGAGGCCATCGCTGTCGTCGCCGCGACTGTCGCCGCACTGCGCGGTGACGACATCCCGACGGCTCTCGCATCGCCCGACGTCGCGGCGCTCGCCGCTCTGCGTCCGGAAGCGGCCGACGCCGTCCGCACCGTTCTGCTCGGCATCGAGGTCGACGACGCGTCGGCCGGGCATCGTGCTCTCGTCGAGGCGGGTTTGGTCTCCGCCGACTCGCTGGGGACGTAACCTGGCAGTCGTGCCCAGAATCGCATACTTCGGTCCGTCGGGAACATTCACCGAAATGGCGCTCGGCCGAATGGAGTCCGACGGCGTCGTCGAATCACTCGGTTTCGGTCGGCAGGTAGAACGCGTCGCGTACGGCAGCCCACCGGCAGCGTTGGAAGCCGTGCGCGACGGCGACGTGGACGCTGCAGTGGTGCCGATCGAGAGTTCGGTCGAAGGATCGGTGCCTCCCACGCTCGACGCGTTGGCCGCATCCAGCAGGCTGCAGATCCTCGCCGAGACGGAGATCGACGTCGCGTTCTCGATTCTCGGCCGACCGGGCGTCGCACTCGACGAGGTCCGATCGGTCCGCGCGTATCCCATTGCAGCAGCGCAGGTTCGGCAGTGGCTCGACACCAAGATCCCCGACGCCGAAGTGCAGTTCGCATCGTCGAACGCAGGAGCAGCGGAGGACGTCGCAGCCGGGCTCGCCGACGCGGCAGTCTCGACGTCTCTCGCCGGTGAACGGTTGGGGTTGCCGTCGCTCGCCGACGGCGTTGCCGACATCGACACGGCGCGAACGCGATTCGTTCTGGTCGCCACCCCGCGACACGCTCCTGCTCCAACCGGCGCCGACCGGACCGCGCTGGTGTTGATGCCCGACAACGTCCCGGGAGTCCTTCAGTCGGCCCTCGCCGAGTTCGGTCTGCGCGACATCGACCTCACCCGTATCGAATCACGGCCCACGCGAAAGGAATTCGGAACCTACCGATTCTTCGTCGACTGCGCGGGACACATCGAGAACCCCATCGTTGCCGAGGCCCTCGGTGCCCTGCACCGCAAGATGAAGTTGCGCTTCCTCGGATCCTGGCCCGTATCGACGGGAACAGGAAGCACGCCGCCGTCGTTGGACGATCAGATCGATTGGTTGGCGCGACTACGCGAGGGCAGGTCAGACGAATGACGGGCAAGTTGGTACTGGTACGGCACGGGCAGACGTTCGCGAACGTCGACAAACGGCTCGATACCCTGCCTCCAGGTGCTGCGCTGACCGATCACGGCCATGAGCAGGCCCGACGGTTCGGCGAATCGATCGCGGCCACCCCGCCGAGTGTGCTGATCTCGTCGGTGGCACTGCGCGCACGGCAGACGGCCGAACACATCTCGAAGGCCACCTCGGTGCCTGCGCAGGAGCGCGACGGTATCCAGGAGACCTTCGTCGGTGAATGGGAGGACCGCAGCGACAAGGACGCGCACGCGGGATTCACCGCCGTCTACGGCAAGTGGCACGCGGGCGACCTCGACGTAGAGGCCCCCGGCGGTGACAGCGGGCGGTCCATTCTCGACCGCTACGTTCCGGTTCTCGAGTCGCTACGCGCCGAATATCTGACCGATCCCGATGCGCCCGACGTCGTCGTGGTCAGCCACGGAGCTGCGATCCGCCTGGTCGGCGCGGTGCTGGGCGGAGTCGACGGCGAGTTCGCGGCCGACAACCACCTCGACAACACCGAGACCGTCGAACTGCTGCCCACGCCTGGTGGCGGCTGGACGTGCGTCCGATGGGGAACGTTCCTGCCGCCGTTCGAAGGCAAGGGCAGCCACGTCGCGGACAACCCGATCAGCTGACGTCCGCTTGCTCGGCCATGTCGGTCAGTGCTGAGCGGAGTCGCGCGTCCGAGCCGGACGAGAACGATGTCCACCGCGCGCCGTCGGCCGCGGTGGTGGAGGTGGCGACGAGCCTGCCGCGAGGAGTGTCGAACACGGCGACGGGGTGAGGACCGAATGATCTGGTGCCGGAACCGACTGTCACGCACGTGATCTCGGTGTGTCGCGTACATGTGGCGAGCGCCGCCGCGACGGCAGTGGCCGATGACGCGTCGATGCCGAGGTCGGTGAGGCGAGCAGCCGTCCCTGTGGCGTCGGTCGGGCTGGCGTCGAGCGCTTCGGCCAAGCGGTCGGTCGGTGCGGAGATGCTGTCGATCTCGAACGGCGGTTCACTGCCGAGGACATCGAGCAGGTCGCGTGCTGGGTCTCTGATCGTTGTCCGGATGTTCAGCCGTTCGGCGCTGCGAACCGCAACGACCGAACCCGCACTGTTCGACGCCCGGCACACTCGTGTGATCGGGTGGCTTCCGTAGGGGCGCGGGACGATCCGCGCCTCGACGTACCAAGCCGGTTGCTCCAGGGTGCGCAGCCACAGCTCGAGGTCGGGGTGCACACGGTCGTCGTGCAGCAGCTTGTCGGCGACGAGGCCGTCGCGACCGCGGATCAGCGCGGCACGTAGGTCCGGCGCCGCGTCGAACCGCGGGAAGACGTCGAGTACGACGGGTAGCTCGGCGATGCCCATTTGGTCGACGAGATAGTCCATGCGATCGGCGTCGAGATCTGCGAACGGAAGATCCTGGCCGACGGGTCGGGTACCCAAATCGATCAACGTTCGTTCCACGCGCCGTCGGCACCGATGACCGACGGGGCCACCGTACGTCCGTCCGCGAAGTGCTCGAACTGTTTGAGGTATCCGGGGGTGTCGTGTTCGTCGTCGCCGTCGTCGGTACGGGCTCCCGCCATCGGCGCGGGTGCGTGCCCGCCACGGGCTGCAGCGGCTGCATCGGCCGGCCCTCCAGGTGTGATCGGGCCGGAAGTGTTGGTGCCGAACGGGTTTCGATCCATTCCCAGCAGCAACCCGGCATGACCTCCTGGGAGGCCGGACGGCAGTCTCGACCCGAGCGAGCCTGAGCCGGAGATGCCTCCGGAGAAGGACGCGCCCGTCGACACTGCCCGTGTCCGGACCGGCGAGGTGGAGTCCGCTCTGGGCGATACGTGCGCCGGGGCAGTGGACTGCTGCGTACCCTGACCTGTGCTCATCAACGACGACACCGCTGCTCCGCCGAGGTTGGTCGCCGCGGACGCGACCGTGGTGACGGATGATCCGGCGACGGTACCCGCGGTGCTCGCGACCTGACCGATGGCACCTGCCACTGCCGGATTCTGTACTGCCGCAGTGACTGCCGCGAGTGCCGCCTGCGCAGGAGACGTGCGTGGACCGAAGCCGAACACGCTGGATTCCTCGTACGACGATGCGCCGTCGACGGAACTGGATGCCCTGGACGACGCACCTGATCCGTCGAGAACGATCTCCGGTGGCCGGTCGAACGAAACAGTAAGTGCGAGAGGAGTTGTCGCGGCCTCGTACGCCTCCATGACGATGGCCGCGCGCACGTCGAGGGCGCGCGCCGTGGCTTCGGCCGCTGCGGCACTGCCGTTGAGGACACCGCCGGTACCGTATGCCGCTATCCGTGCTGTTTCGACGGCGCCGATCTCCACTGGACTCGGCATCGCGACCGTAGCCGTCGTATAGGCCGCAGCCCCGCCTGCCGCATGAGCCGCGACGTCGGCGGCCTTGACTGCCGAGGCCTGCGTCCACGCCAGGAACGCGCCGAGCCTGGCCTGCGCGGCATCGGCCGCCGCACCTTCCCAGCCCGCAGCCAGCACTGCCATCACGCGGGTGAGGGTGATCGACGCGTCGGAGTACGCGGCAGCGACCGACTGCCACGCCCCCGATGCAGTCGCCAAGGGTGCTGGTCCTGCACCGGCCAACAGCGTCGTCGAATTGACCATCGCCGTGCGGGGCAACCACACGACTCCCGTCACTCCCAGCGTCATACAACGTCCCCCGTCGATGTAATGGTCGGATCAGATATCGAGTGCGCGACTGTGTTCGAGGTCGACGTCGCGATAAGCCGACGCCTGCGTCCGCAACGCTGCAGCGGTCTCGATCAGCTCGCCGATCGCGTCGTGAGTGGCCGGTGTGTACGAGCCGGCAGCATGCTTGAAATATCGATTGGCCAGCAGCGACACCTCTTCGCTGCCCGACGGGATCACCTGGATGGGAACCGACGCCGCCGCGAGACTCGCCTGGAGCCGGGTGGCCAACGCGTCGAGCTCCGCTGCCGCGCCCTCGAGGGCAACAGGGTCCACGCGCACGTGTGCCGTCATCGGTGCTCCTTTACGTCCGTGTGTCTCGAGAACCTACGCCCTCGTAGGAATTGGACGGCGACTGCCCACGAACGGTTCCCCGGTCGAGAAAAAAGCTCAGGTGATTCTTTCGGCGACCGAACGCAGAGTCCACCGGCCACCGCGGAAGTTCACGCTGGTGGAGGTCACGGGCGGAATGTCGACTCGCCAGAACGATGCGATCGGCGCGTCGAGAGTACGTACGACGACGGCTCGGACGATCGCCGGATGCGTGACCGCGAGGATTCGGCGATGCTCGTCCGCGACCCGATCCATCCACGCACCGACCCGGATGAACAACGCGTCGATGGATTCGCCGCCCGGTGGCGTCGTCGACGTGTCGGTGAGGAGGCCGACCATGTCGCTTTCGGACAGGTCCTCCAAGCTCGACCCGGCCCAGTCGCCGTAGGCGAGGTCGGACAGATCGACGACGACGTCGCCGCGCAGTCCCAGGGCGTCGGCGGTCTGTCGAGTTCGTAACTCGGGGGCGACGAGGACGGAATCGGTCGGAGCGTCGAAAGTCACGTCGTCGAGTTGCCTCGACCCGCCCGAATCGAGAGGTTCGTCCGAAGGGAAGCGAGCCCGACGCATCGCCTCGGTCATGCCATGGCTGATCAGTGACAACCTCGTGACAGTCGCAGCCATGGGCGCCAGAATAGGTTCCCCATTGACAGCGAGTGGGACTGGTGCCACAGTTCGCAAGTCAGTGCGATGTGTGTAGGTAATCCCGGTGGGAATCCGGAGCGGTTGCGCCACTGTGATCGGACCTGAGTTCGAGAGCCAGAAAACTCACACATCGCTTCAGTTCTTCGACGGGACGCACAATCCCAGGAGGAAACACCCCCGATGGCCACAGTCCACACCCCCAGCACCACCACGGAGTCGGCGGCACTCGCCCTCGTCGTGGCTGCGGTGATTCTGCTCGCATTCCTCGTGCTCTACCTGGTCGGATTCGACCAAGGCGCCATCTCGCGTAGCGGGATGTACATGCACGAACTGATGCACGACGGACGCCACCTGCTGGGTCTGCCATGCCACTGACCACTCTACCCGGCACGTTCGTTCAACTGCTCGTCCGAGGATTGCTCGCCGGCCTCATCGCGGGCCTGCTCGCCGGGGCCGTCGCGTTCACGATCGGAGAGCCGCACATCGACTCGGCCATCGCTATCGAGGAAGCCGCCGGGCATTCGCATGCAGAGGAAGCGCCCGCTGCACATTCGCACGACGAGGAAGATGCCCTCGTCAGCCGCGACGGCCAACGCGTCGGACTCTTCCTGGCGACGGGGCTCGCCGGCCTCGCGCTCGGAGCGATCTTCGCGACCGTTCTGCACTATGCCCGACGGTTCACCACGCTGCCCGGATCGGTGCTCGCTCTGACGGCCGCAGCTCTGGGGTGGGTCGCCGTCGAGGCGGTCCCGTTCTTCAAGTACCCGGCCAACCCTCCTGCCGTCGGCGATCCCGAGACCATTTCCCAGCGGACGTGGCTGTGGCTGGCGACGGTGACGCTCGGATTGCTGGCCGTGGCGGTCGGGATCTACGTCGCGAAACTCGTCGCGGCACAGGCGTCGCTCGCCGTGAGAGTCGCTGCCCCGCTGGCGGCGTTCCTCGTCGTCGTCGGGCTCGGGTACGTGCTGCTCCCGGGTATCAACGAGGTCGGCGACGACTTCCCTGCCACCCTGCTGTGGGAGTTCAGGCTGTCGTCCTTCGCGACTCAGGCGACGTTGTGGACCGGGCTCGGGTTGGCCTTCGCGTTCCTGACGGACCGGGCGTCGGCGGGGGCGCGGGAGGCTGTTTCGGTGTAGTCACCACCGCTTGAATGGTTCATTCATACGGTCAGATAGCTAGAACGGTTCATGCAAGCGGTGAGCGCACGTCGGGCCCACCGCTTGGATGGTTCATTCATACGGTCAGATAGCTAGAAGGGTTCATTCAAGCGGACGGAAATCAGCCGAACCCCAGTTCGTGCAACCGCTCGTCGTCGATGCCGAAGTGATGGCCCACCTCGTGGGCCACGGTGATGGCGATTTCGCGACGGGCGGTGTCCGCGTCGTCGACCATCTCGAGAATCGGCCGACGGTAGATGGTGATGACGTCGGGCAGATGACCGCTGTATTCGAAGCGGTCGGTGAGCGCGATTCCCTCGTACAACCCGAGGATGTCCTCGGTGGGGTGCTCTTCTTCGACGAGGACGACCACGTTGTCCATGAAGTCGATGATCGCGGGCGGGAGGGTGTCGAGGGCGTCGGATACGGCGTTGTCGAAGTCGGCGCGCGTCATCGAGAAAGGAATGTCACCCTCCCGGGGTGATCGGGGCTGCACCGGGCAGCGGTGTCGGGAGTGCGCGACCGTCGGGAGCCGACGGCGGCGGGACCGGGGCCTGGCCGTTGATGAGGATGTCGCCCTTCGCGGAACCGGTGATGGTCGCGAATCCGCCTTCGTCGAGTTCCTTGCCGACCGAGCATGTGACCTGGCGACTGCCGGCCAGCCAGCTGGTGACGTCGATGGTGTTCCAGAACAGGGTCAGCGTCTTGTCGCGCAGTGCCGTGTCGGATCCGAGGTACGTGTTGACGGTGGCAGTGCACGTCGGTTCGAGGTATGCGTCCTGGTCGGCCTCGCTGGGGATGCCGCTGGGGAACTGCTGTTGGAGATCGACGATCGACGCGACCTCGAACGCATGTGCCTGGCTGCAGTCCACCGGGTCGGCGGGAACGTTCTGGTTGATGCCGATACAGGTGCCCACGTCCCAGACGTTCGATTGGTCCTGGTCCAGCACCGAACCTGTCATTTCCTGCGGAACTCCGGTGTTCGACGACTGCTGGATGCCACATCGCAGAGTCCGCTCACCAGCCATCCACCCGGACTGCGACGGGAACATGAGGCCGACGCTGAACTTGCCGTTCGGGTCGAACTTGGTGGCGAGGTAGTCGTCGACGACGGTGATGCAGTGCTCGTCGCGCAGTTGACCGAACCGCAGGGCGCCGGGATAAGCCGAGCCGGGCGCGAACTCGATGCCGGGGTACGCGGTCAGGTCGATGTCCTGGGCGACCTCGAACCGATGCGGCTCGGCGCACGACACCTCGGCGAGGTCCTGACGGTCGGTCTCGGGGTCGTCGGTGGGGGTCCACTGCAGGCACGTGCCCGGGTCCGCCGAGCCGAAGGATTTCGCGGAGACGGGCCCGCTGGTCGCAGGCCCCGAGTCCGAGGCGTGCGTCGTGATCTTCTCCGGCTGCGAGAAGCCACCGGAGACGAACAGCGTCACGACGGCGGCAGCCACGGCTCCGATGGCGATCAACGCCAGCCCTCGGCGCGCGACAGGCGCCGTCACGGTGCGCTGGTCGCGTCGTGCTTTCGGGTTGCCGGGCTCGGCGGGATCGCTCGTGGACATCACCTCCATCATGCCCGAGTATGTTCGGTTGCCATGACGGCACCTGAAGATGACGCGGACGTCGCCGAGCTCGCGGGTCGGCTGTTCACGATGGCACGTACCGGTGACACCGCTGCGCTGACGAGCTACCTGGACGCGGGCGTCCCGGTGGATCTGAACAACAGCTCGGGCGACACGTTGGTCATGCTCGCCGCTTACCACGGACATGCCGAGACGGTCCGGCTGCTGGTCGAGCGGGGTGCCGACGTCAACCGTCCCAACGACAAAGGACAGACGCCTCTCGCGGGAGCGGTGTTCAAAGGTGAGGACGACGTCGTGCAGGCGCTTGTCGGTGGGGGTGCGGATCCGCACGGTGGGCACCCGTCGGCGATCGATGCTGCTCGGATGTTCGGACGCGAGGACTACCTGGGGTTGCTGGGGAAGTAGAGTTTCCGTTCGTGATCGACCTCAAGTTCCTCCGCGAGAACCCTGACGTTGTCCGTGCCTCGCAGCGCACCCGCGGCGAAGACCCCGGTCTTGTCGACGTGCTGCTCGAGGCCGATTCCTCCCGTCGTGCTGCGGTGTTGGCCGGTGATCAGCTGCGTGCCGAACAGAAGGCGCTGGGCAAGAAGGTCGGCAAGGCGTCTCCCGACGAGCGTCCGGCGCTGCTGGCCGGTGCCTCCGAGCTCGCCGCGAAGGTCAAGGCCGCCGAAGCCGCACAGAACGAGGCCGACGCGGCACTCGACGTCGCGGCGCGCAAGATCTCGAACATCGTCGAGGACGGCGCTCCGGCGGGCGGCGAGGACGACTACGTTCTGCTCGAGACCGTCGGCGAGATTCCGACGTTCGACTTCGAGCCCAAGGATCACCTCGAGCTCGGCGAGTCGCTGAACTTGATCGACATGGAACGCGGCGCGAAGGTCTCCGGTTCACGGTTCTACTTCATGACCGGTTACGGCGCTCTGTTGCAGCAGGGCATGCTGCAGCTCGCCGCGCAGAAGGCCGTCAAGAACGGTTTCCAGATGATGATCCCGCCGGTGCTCGTGCGCCCGGAGATCATGGCAGGGACCGGATTCCTCGGTGCGCATGCCGACGAGATCTACCGCCTCGAAGCAGATGATCTGTACCTCGTCGGAACGTCCGAAGTCGCGCTCGCCGGATACCACTCGGGCGAGATCATCGACCTGTCCGACGGCCCGAAGCGCTACGCGGGCTGGTCGTCGTGCTTCCGTCGTGAGGCGGGTAGCTACGGCAAGGACACGCGCGGCATCATCCGCGTGCACCAGTTCGACAAGATCGAGATGTTCTCCTACATCAAGCCGGAGGACGCTGCAGCCGAGCACAAGAAACTGCTCGAATTCGAGCGGGAAATGCTTGCGGCAGTGGAACTTCCGTACCGCATCATCGACGTCGCCGGTGGCGACCTCGGCTCGTCGGCTGCGCGTAAGTACGACTGCGAAGCCTGGGTCCCGACGCAGAACGCGTACCGCGAGCTGACGTCGACATCGAACTGCACGACGTTCCAGGCCCGTCGCCTCGGGGTTCGCTACCGCGACGAGAACGGCAAGCCGCAGACCGCCGCGACGTTGAACGGCACGTTGGCGACGACGCGATGGATCGTCGCAATCCTCGAGAACCACCAGCAGGCCGACGGCACCGTGCGTGTCCCGGAGGCGCTGGTCCCGTTCGTCGGGACGGACGTTCTGCGCTAGCGCCCTTGTGCACGAAAATACATAGCGGCCTGTGTATTTTCGTGTACATGGGGTGTCAGCCGCCGTATTTTGCCGTCACTCGATTTTCGAGCCACTGCAGCGCGATCGTCGGAGGCAGAGCCATGACCATGATGAGAACGACTGTGCCCATGATGTTTTCCATACGCACCAGGCTGACGTTGCGAAGAAGTTCGTAGCCGATACCGCTCGACGACGAGAACATCTCGGCGAGAAGCAATCCGAGGAACGCGAGACCGAACGTCATGCGCATACCCGTCGCCAGCGCTGGAAGCGCCGACGGGATGACGATCTGCCTGATGAGGCGCGGCCAGCTCACCCGTAGTGACGCAGCCATTTTCAAATGAATCCGTTGCACCGACGCCGTACTTTCGACGGCGACGAGGAACATCGGAACAAACGCGGCGTAGAACGTGAACCCGCCGCGGCTGAGTTCTCCGATGCCGAGGAACGACAGGAAGATCGGGTACAGGACGATTTTCGGAATGCTGTTGATGGAGTAGAAGATCGGCAGGATCGCGCGCGTCCAGAACGGGCTGATGCCCAGCGCAAGACCGAGCAGTGAGCCGACCACGGTACTGGCGAGGTATCCGAGGACGAGGATGCGCAGCGAATCGAACACGTTGGCTCGGAACTCGGCTTTTCCGAGGTCGTCGGCCAGCGAGGCCATCGCCTCCGCGGGCGTCGGGAAGATCAGACTGTTCGCGACGAGCGCGGCAAGCCACCACGCTGCGACGGCCATTGTTGCGACGACGACCGGGGGTGCGAACCGGCGGAGCAGACTTCGGTGCTTCTTCTTCGGTGGTGCAAGGCTCTCGGTTCCGGTGACGGGCAGTGTGGTGGTCATCGGCGACGCCTCCAGTCGAATCTGTTGAGTACGGCCGATATGCCGAGCGTTGCGAGTAGAGCCAGCGCAGTGACGACCAGAATGCCTGCGTACATTTCGTCGATGTCGAAGCTGTCGTAAGCGATCGATATGAAATGGCCGAGACCCTGTGTGGACAGGATGAATTCACTGGCGAGCACCGAGATGATGGCGTAGGACAGGCCCAGCTTGAGGCCGGTGACGATGTTGGGGAGCGCGTAGGGAAGCAGGATAGAACGAAAGAATTGCCAGCGAGTCATCTCCAGGGTCGTTCCGAGCTTGGTCACGATGGGACTCACGGAGTTGAAGCCCGTGCGCGCGTTCAACGCGACAACTCCGAACGCGAAGATCGTCGACAGAACGGCGATCGGGGCAATCCCGCTGCCGAACAGTACGACCATGATCGGGTAGAGGGCGAACGTCGGTACCGCGTAGTACACGTTGAGGTAGGGCTGGAAGGCTCTGTCCCACAATTCGAAACGCCACAGCATGTAGGCCGCTGCGACTCCGAGGACGGAACTGAGCACGAACGCGACGACAATGATGCCGAGCGTGCGTCCGAGGGCGTCGGCGAGGAACTCCGGGTCGCCGAGAAGTTCGACCATCGTCACCGCCATGTCCGAGACAGGAACAATGTCGAGCGGTGATGCCAACGGCGACCGGGCGTACACCTCGATCACGAGGAGAGCCACCAGAATGATCGCAGCAGTCCACCCGGGAGCACGCATCCGTACAACGGTGGACGGTGGTGGCCGAAGATAGCCGGGAACAACCGATCTCGTCGAGGTCATGGCTCGATGCTCATCGTCTTCTTGGCCTCGTCGCGCAGGCTGGCCCAGATTCGTTCGTGCAGCTCACGCGCTTCCGGGCTCGCCAGCACGTCCTCCGAACGCGGGCGAGGCAGATCGACCTCCAGTTCGTCGATGAATCGGCCCGGCCGAGCGCTCATGACCAGCACGCGGTCCGACAAGAGCACCGCCTCCTGAATGCTGTGGGTGATGAAAAGCACTCCACACGTGAGCTTCTCGACGATCTTGAGCAGCTCGTAGGACATCACGAGCCGAGTCTGTTCGTCGAGCGCGCCGAACGGCTCGTCGGCGAGAATCAGATCGGGTTCCATCGACAGGCACCGAGCAATCGCGACGCGCTGACGCATTCCGCCGGACAATTGCGTCGGAAAATGATCGCCGAACTTCGATAGCCCTACGGTTGCAAGCAATTCGTCTGCACGAAAACGTCGTTCGCGCCTTCCGACGCCCTGGACCTCCAGAGCGAAGGCGACGTTGTCGCGAACGGTTCGCCACGGTAGCGTCGCCGATTCCTGGAAGATGATCGCGGTCTTGCTCCTGGGTCCGGTCAACGGTCGGTTGTCGACCCGGACGGTTCCGCCGTCGTGATCCTGCAGTCCTGCGAAGATCTCCAGAAGCGTCGACTTTCCGCAGCCGCTCGGCCCGACGACGGAGACGAATTCACCTCTGCCGATTGCCAAGTCGATCTCGTGCAGCGCGACGACGTCGCCGAATCGGCGAGACACCGACGATGCGACGGCAATGTTGTCCGTCGTCCTGTTTCGTTCCATGGTTCGCGTCACGGGCGTCACTTTCTCGATCGATCGGACGGAGCGGTGGTGTCGCAGTCGCCCGGCATCTCCCGCGAGACACCGTCGGCCAGGAACTGCGGGTCGAACAGAGTGCAGAAGTCGGGCACGCGGTCGCTCCCCGACGCTTCGACTCCGGACTGTGCGGCGTCGACGCCTGCCGGTTCGAAGCCGCCTCCCCATGTGTCGACCGACGAGGCACGCTCGACGACGGCTTGCGCCGACTCGACGTCGAAGCCGGTGTAGGAAGCATAGATTCGGGCTGCGGCGGTCGGGTCTGCCTTGATGGACGCGACCGCTTCGGTGTATCCGGCGTTGATGGCCCGCACCACACCCGGGTTGCTTTCGGCGTAGTCCTTCGTGGTGGTGATAGTCGATTGCAGGAAGCGCTGAACGTAATCGGGGCTCGAGACGATCAACTTGAAATCTTCGGGCCGCTGTTCGGCGACGATCGAAGGAATCAGCGCGATGTCCACCGACCCTGCTTCCAGAAGCGCCAGCCCCTCACCGATTCCGCCCGACGCGACACGCTCTATCTTGCTTGCATCGACTCCGGCCAGCTCGGGAAGTAGAAGCGTCAACGCATCCGATGCAGAGTTGGGCCGGGTGTATGCCCATTTTCGAACGTCCTCGATAGAGGAGATCGACGAATTGGACGCCAGCGCATAGAAATTCATCGGGTAGGGGCCTTGGGTACCACCGCCGACGATCCTCAGCTCCGAGCCGCCCGCGTCGGCCTGCACGATTGACGGGTAACTGACCTCGCCGATCGGTATATTGCCGTCGAGCAGGGTTCGCATGGTGGCGCTGCCGCCCTTGCCGGGGACGATGTTCTCGACGATGACGCCGTGCTTCTCGAACAGACCCTGTTGCTGCGCGACGAGCCACGGGATGCTGTAGATCTCCGCGGCGGCGGAGACGGTGACGTCGATGGTGACCGGATCGGCCGGATTTGCATCGGGACCTGGATCCGACCCGCAGGCAATCAGGCCGAGCGCGAGAATCACGGCGGCCGGAAGTAGCCCGGCACGGGGTGTGAACATGGATGTCCTAAGGCTGGTTGCTGTACGTGTGTGCGCCGAACGTCGAGGTGACATCAGCCACTCACGGTCTTTACTGAGACGTGAATTACAGACAAACCAACTTAAACATAAGACGTTTAGGGCGTCAAGGGGGCATCTGGGCGGTGCATGGCCGGGATTCCGAGGCTAAAGCTCAGATGTTTAACTGTTTTTTTGAGTGTTTATGTATAGCGGGCTATACATCTTCACTCACAAGGTGGGTTTGACGTCGTCTCCCCACGCGATGCGCTTCGGATCCCCGTGGCATTCGACGATCGCCGAATGGTCCGCGTCGAAGTAGTCCCAAGCCCAGGACAGGAACGCGTCGACCTTGCTGTGTGCGCCGCTCAGCAGTGCGGCGTGGACCCCGAGCCAGGCGGCAAACGCGAGTGGCCCCTCGACTTGGTGGCGATGTGCTCCCACTTCGGCTACTGCCGCGCCGCGACCGATCATCGCCATGATTCCCTTGTCGCGGTAGACGAAAGGCTTCGTGGGCTTGCCCTCGTCGGCCCGCAAAATGTTGTGCGCTGCCCAGGCTCCCGCCTGCTGAGCGACGGATCCCAACTGCGGCAACGTCTTTCCGTCGGCGTCAGGGATGTTCGCGACATCGCCGACGGCGTAGACCGCGTCGAACGTCGGGACGGTCAGGTCGGCCAGTACGTCGATTCTGCCGCCGTGCCCCGGGGCAACCTCGCACGTCGCAGTGACCGGTGCAGCTGCTTCACCACCGGCCCAGACGACGGTCCGCGACGAGATACGTGACCCGTCGCTGAGGGTGACGCCGTCCGCGTCGACGGCCTGCACACCGATACCGAGACACACCTTGGCTCCGTGTTCGACCAGCTTGTCGTGCGCGTACTCGTGCGACTTGTCGCTGAACGGGGCGAGAAGGGCCTTGCCGTGATTGATCAACCATGCCTGCCCGCGTCCGCCGGGGTGGTTCATCGTGCGAAGGGCTCGGAACAGTTCCGCGAATGCACCTGCCGTCTCGACCCCGGTGGGTCCACCACCGACGATGACGATGTCGAGCGGATCGTTCGCCTGGGCCAGCAGGTCGCGGACGTGGTGTCGGAGTCGTTCGGCGTCCGCGACGGAGTACAGCGGAAACGAGAACTCCTCGGCCCCGGGCGTTCCGAAGAAATTCGCCGTGGCACCCGCTGCGACGACGAGGTGATCCCCGGTGATCGTCTCACCCGGCACGACGAGGGAGCGGCCTCGAAAGTCGAGCTTGCCGATGTCGGCACGCACGACTCGAACCGTCGGCAGATGTTCGAAGATCGACGCCAAGGGCCTGGCGACGTCCTCGGCGGGCAATTGCGACGTCGCGACCTGGTAGAGCAGAGGCTGGAACTGGTGGTAGTCGTTGCGGTCGACGAGGGTGACGTCGACGCCCTTACGGCCCAGCTCGTGCGCACATGCGACACCTGCGAGTCCGGCACCGGCCACCACCACGTGAGTCATGGGTATCACAGTAGTTCCGCTGCTACGCCGGTGGCGGGTTTACGCTCAGCTGATGGTGCGTCTTCGGTCGTGGCTACTGAGCGATATCACCGAGCAGCCGTCGGGCCATCTTGGTCCGTACCGCAAGCCACGGAAGGTCGAACACACCCATCCGTGGTGGAAAGTGATGTGCCTGACGGGTGTCGACTACTTCTCCACGCTGGGATACCAGCCGGGAATCGCGGCGCTCGCTGCGGGCACGCTGGCGCCGCTGGCAACCGTCGTACTGATTCTGTTGACGCTCTTCGGTGCACTTCCGGTGTATCGACGCGTGGCCCGCGAGAGTCCACATGGTGAAGGCTCGATTGCGATGCTCGAGAAGCTGCTGCCGAAGTGGGGCGGCAAGATCTTCGTGCTCGTGCTGTTGGGGTTCGCAGCGACCGACTTTCTGATCACGATGACATTGTCGGCAGCCGACGCGTCGGCGCACGTCATCGAGAATCCCTTTGCACCAACCGGTTTGGGCGACGCCGAAGTGATCATCACGCTGGTGTTGTTGGCACTCCTGGCGGCAGTGTTTCTGAAGGGCTTCACCGAGGCCATCGGAATAGCCGTCGCGTTGGTCGGGACGTTTCTGGCGCTCAATCTCGTCGTCGTGGTGGTCGGGTTCTGGGAGATCGCGTCCAGGCCGTCGTTGATCACCGACTGGCAGCACGCGCTGACCGCCGAGCACAGCAACCCGCTGATGATGATCGCCGTCGCGCTCATCGTGTTTCCGAAGCTTGCACTCGGGCTGTCGGGGTTCGAGACGGGAGTCGCGGTGATGCCGCAGATCGAATCCCCTGTGAGTGGAAATGTGCACTCCTCTATACATTCTCACTCACGAGAGGTGGCCGGGCGCATCCGAGGAGCACGCCGACTCCTGACGACGGCTGCCCTGATCATGAGCGGATTCCTGCTGACGTCGAGCATCATCACCACCATCCTGATCCCCGAGCAGGAGTTCGAACCAGGAGGTCAGGCCAACGGACGCGCACTCGCGTATCTCGCGCACGAGTATCTGGGAAGTGCTTTCGGAACCATCTACGACGTCAGCACCATCGCGATTCTGTGGTTCGCGGGCGCGTCGGCGATGGCGGGCTTGCTCAATCTGGTCCCGCGCTACCTCCCGAAGTACGGCATGGCGCCGGAGTGGGCGCGAGCGGTTCGTCCACTGGTGCTTGTGTTCTCGGTGATCGCGTTCGTCGTGACGCTCTATTTCAAGGCAAGTGTCGACGCGCAGAGCGCAGCATATGCGACGGGTGTGTTGGTGCTCATCACGTCGGCATCGGTTGCGGTGTCGTTGTCCGCGGCGCATCGGGGTGAGCGGAGAAAGGAATGGTTGTTCGGCGTCGTAGCAACGATATTCGTGTACACGACCGTCGCGAACATCTTCGAACGTCCCGACGGCGTGAAAGTCGCATCGTTCTTCATCGTCGCGATCTTGGTGGTGTCGTTCGTCTCTCGGATCACGCGGTCGTTCGAATTACGGTCCACGTCGGTGACATTCGACGAGCAGGCGCTCGAATTCATCGAGGAAGCCGCCGCGCGGGGGAGTATCCAAGTGGTGTGCCATGATTCGCGGCACCTCGAGATCGAGGAGTACGCATCCAAGGAGACGCAGCAACGCGCGGACAGTCACATCCCTGCGGATGATCCGATCCTGTTCCTGGAAGCCAACATCAAGGATGCGTCGGAGTTCTCGACCGATCTCGTCGTGCACGGGCGGCAGCGCGGGGACTACCGAATCCTCTGGGTCGACGCGGCGGCAGTGCCCAATTCCATTGCCGCTGTGCTGCTCCAGATCCGAGACGAGACCGGTGTTCGGCCGGATGTCTACTTCGAGTGGTCGGAGGGCAATCCCGTCGTCAACCTGTTGCGGTTCCTGTTCATCGGCGTCGGCGAGGTGGCCCCGGTGACGCGTGAGGTCATCCGGCGGGCGGAGCCGGACCGGGAGCGTCGGCCGAACGTGCATGTCGGGTGATCGCTTGAATGAACCGTTCAAGCTATCTGATCGTATGAGTGAACCATTCAAGCGGTCGGGAGAGGGCGGTCGGGAGCGGGTGGTCAGGAGGAGAGGGCGGTCAGGACTGGGTGGTCAGAGGAACTGCCCGCCCACGAACCCGGCGAGAAGAACTGCCGTACCGCCGATTTCACCGGCGATCAGAGCCCACATGAACCCGTGAGTACCGCGGACGGGGTGTGCGAACTGGTTGTCGGTATCGCGGACGATCCCGTGGTACATGTAGCTGCCGATGGCCGCGACGAAGAAGAACACCACCACGAGACCGGCGGTGAGGTTGACTGCCGTCGGGAATCCCGAGAACTCCGTCAACGCCGCGAGCACCAGCGTCGCGAACGAGTACATCAGCGCCGCACGGTGGGCGATGTCGACATAAGGGTGCGCGAGGGCGGTCGCCGACGTCGACATCTCACGGAACTTCCACACCCCGAGCGCGAGGGCCCACAGCAGAATCAGACCGGCAAGGAGCAGCAGGATCTTGGTGTCGACGCCGATCACGCGACGTCGCCGATGCAGTAGCCGGTCTGGTCGGCGGTCAGGGTGAAGATCCGGTTCTGCTCGAACCCGGATACATCGGTGACGTCGGCGTACACCGTCGTATAGGGGCCGTTCACCGCCGCGACGTAGACGCTGGACGGGTTGTACGACGCGGATCCGGTGAGCAGGCCAGGATTGACGGCTAGAGGCGGAATCGTCGGTGCACCGGTTCCCTGTGGATCCCACGTCGGATCGCCGGCACAGACGACCGGATAGTCACCTTCGAGGTCTGCCGGTGACACGGGAGCGCCGGTGAAGCGGCCGAGGTACCGGGTGACGGTGTAATTGGCGTCGACGTCGGCGAACACGGGTTGCGTCCCGGCCGGCGACACGCGCGGGCACGCGTAGCCGGATACGACGTCGGTGCGTGTGATCGACAAGGTGACCGCCGGACCGTTCCAGTTCACGGTCGACGGCCCGTCGACGCCGGGTGCGGCGGCCGCGTCGAGAATCCCCGCGACGTCCGCGTACTGCGTCGGCAACTCGGTGGGCGGCACGGTCCAGCACCTCGCGGCTACGGCTGGAATGCCGCCGGATTCGAGATCGACCAGGAACGCGCGCAGCGCAGACGCGGCCTGAGGGTTACCGGGAACATCGCCGACGCTCGGGCCAGGTGGGGGTGCGACAGTGGTGGTCGGCGCCACCGTTTGTTCGACCGTCGGGGTCTTGGGAGGGTCCGTGGGGATCCCCTGTTGGCCGTCGCCCTCGCAGGCGGTGAGCGACAGAACCGCTACCGACAGTCCGACACCTGCGAAAGCGATACTGCGCAAACCACTCATGTTCAGCTGACCTTCCCCACTTTGTCTTCTCCCCATGACGTCGTTACGACTACGCTAACCGACTGTGGAACCCGTCTATCGATCCGTCATCGGCATTGCTCGTGTGGTCTTCGCATTCGAAGGCCTGAAGTTCGAGGTCGAGGGCGAGGAGAACATCCCCGCGACCGGCGGTGCTGTCGTCGCCGTCAATCACACCGGCTACATGGACTTCACGTATGCGGGGCTGCCGCCGCGAACCGTCAAGCGGTACATCCGCTTCATGGCGAAGAAGGAAGTGTTCGACAACAAGATCTCCGGTCCGATCATGCGGGCTCTGAAGCACATCCCGGTCGATCGTGCTGCGGGTGCGGAGTCGTACAAGGCGGCCGTTCAGTCGTTGAGCAAGGGTGAGCTCGTCGGTGTCTATCCCGAGGCGACCATCAGCCGAAGCTTCGAGATCAAGGAATTCAAGTCCGGCGCCGCACGGATGGCCATCGAGGCAGGCGTCCCGATCATCCCGACGGTCATCTGGGGCGCACAGCGGGTGTGGACCAAGGGATTCCCGAAACGTCTGGGGCGCACCAAGACTCCGATTTCGATTGCCGTCGGAAAGCCGATCGATCCCGTCGGTCCGCCGGCCGAGTTGACCGAGAAGCTGCATGCGACGATGCAGGAGATGCTGCTGAAGCTTCAGGAAGGCTACGAGCACCCCGCCGGCGCCTACTGGGTGCCTGCTCGTCTCGGAGGTAGTGCTCCGACGCTGGACGAGGCCAACAAACTCGACGCGGACGACGCGGCGGCGAAAGCTGCACGGCGACAAGGCAAGTAATGTCCCGCGAGCCGGTGTACGCGACTCTCACCGCACTGGTGCGAGCGATCACCACGGCTCAGGGCCTGCGCACCACTTATCGCGGCACCGAGAACATCCCGCGCGAGGGTGGCGTGGTGCTCGCGGTCAACCACACCGCGTACCTGGATTTCATGCAGGTGGGACTCGTTGCGCGTCAGGGCAAACGGCGTGTGCGATTCATGATGAAGAAGGAACTGGAACGCAACCCCATCGTCGGCTTCCTGATGCGGCACTGCAAGGCGATCGGGGTCGACCGTGAAGCAGGAGCCCAGTCGTACCAGGCGGCTGTGCAGTCCCTGCGCGACGGCGAACTCGTGTGCGTCTATCCCGAGGCCACGATCAGTCGGAGTTTCGAATTGAAACGCTTCAAGTCGGGTGCGGCGCGGATGTCGCTCGAAGCGAATGTGCCGATCGTCCCTGTCGCGATCTGGGGTGCGCAGCGCGTCATGACGAAGGACATTCCAAGAGCCGTCGGGCGACATAATTTTCCGATTCACATCGCCGTCGGCCCGCCGATCGCCCCGCACGGGACACCCGACCAACTGACAGCCGAACTACGGACCGCGATGGACATCGCATTGAACGCCGCGCAGAACGGCTACCAGCATCCCGTCGGCGCGCGGTGGGTTCCGCGCAGGCTCGGCGGAACGGCACCGACTCTCGACGAGGCGCTGAAGATCGAAGAAGCGGAACGAGCGGCGAGGAAAAGCAGGTCAGCTGATTGACGCGTGCCACACCAGCGCGGCCGCGAGGGCGCCCAGGCCGTTGAGCGACCAGTGCAGTGCGATCGGGGCTATCAAACTGCCGCTACGACGCCTCAGCCACGTGAAGACGAAGCCTGCCGCTGCGGTCGCGATCACGGCCGCGAGGATGCCGACGACCTGGCCGAACACTCCACCGCCGAGGAAGTTGCTCAGACCGGCGTTCCCTGCGGTCAGGCCCAGCGACGACGCGATGTGCCACAGTCCGAACAGCAGCGACCCGGCGGCGAAGACCCCGCGGGCGCCGTAGATGCGGCCGAGCGTGCCGTGCAGCACGCCGCGGAACGCCAATTCTTCCGGAATGACCGTTTGCAGCGGGATGACGATCATCGACGCCACCAGCGCAGCCGAGATGGTCGCATAGCGATCCGCCATGAAGAATGGCCTGGTCAACGGTAGGAGCGCACCGATCGCGACGACCGTCAGAACCAGTCCGACGGCGGCGAGCGCGTAGATCGACCCCGTCTTCCACTGCCTCGGCGACAGCCCGAGTTCTGCCCATCCGAGCCCGCGCCGACGCGTCAGGGCAACCAGGACGACGGCCGCGATCGGCACCGTCGCGATGCTGGCCCACACCGTCGTGAAATGAGCGATCAGATTGGTACACACAAGCACCACGACCACGACGGCGACGTCGAGATACGCGTGGAAGCCGCGCCAGCGAGCAGCAGTCGCGGCGTCCTTGGTCATGAGCATTCGGCCGAGTGTACGGACGATTCCTGAGAACGCAGGTGGAACGGGATGCTAACGCGGCTGAGTTGCCCGTCGTAGTCCTCGGTAGGCCGGGACCACGGCGACAGCGAAGATCCCCAGCGACCAGAGCCCGGCACGTGCCAGCGCGGCCCCGCTGGGTTCGCCGAGCGCCACTGCCTGCATCGCCTCGATCGCGCAACTCATCGGCTGGTACTCGACGAGCGGCTGGATCCAGGTCGGATACGCCGCGAGCGGCACGAACCCCGGACTCAGGAACATCGACAGCGAGCAGAACAGCGACACGGTTTCGACGAGGGCCGTCTTACCGAGGCTGAACGACGCGGCCATGACAGCGGTCGCGAACGCCATGCCGTAGACGAGGGGGATGGCGAACAGCAGCGCCCATGATCCGTGACAGTGGAAACCCAGAAGGAGGCCGACGACGACGATGACGGTTGTCGTCACGAGGATCCGTGCGGCCTCGGCGGTCACTCGGCCCGCCAGTGACGACGCCCGGTGGATCGGCAGCACCCAGAATCGCGCGAGAATTCCTGCGTCCCATTCTCTTCCGAGCCTCACTGCACCGGCGACGGACCCGAGCATGGCAGACAACAGCGCCGTCATCGGAACCGTGCCGTACAGCGAGCTGTGTCCGGAGAATGCGGAAACCTGCTGTCCCAGAACGATGGTGAGAATCACCAGCATGATGGCCGGGTACAGGATGGACTGCATCAGCGTCATCGGATCACGCACGAGGTGCAGCAGCAGCCGCTTGCTCTGCAGAAGGGTCTGGGGGACGAGTACGGAGGTGGCGTTCTCGCTCATGGGCGCCTCGTATTCACGCGTAGGGACAGGGGGACGAATAGCAGCAACATGCCGACGAGCCACAACACGGCCGGGTAGAGCGACGAACCGGTGGCGGTCCCGTCGGCGAGGCCGCGCAGTGCCGTCGTGAACTGCGAGATGGGTTGGTTGCGGACGAACGGCTGAACCCACTCCGGGAACTGGTCGAGCGGCGCGAAACCGCTCGACAGCATGCCAAGGATCAGCTGCGGAACGATCAGGATCTGCGTCGTGGCCTCGGGGCTCTTGGACGTCGTGCCGATCATGTCGGCGCCGATGATGAGTGCGACGGCGATGACGGCGACGAACCCGAAGAAGCATGCGGTCTGAATCGCGCTGCCGGAGAACCGAAACCCGATCACGTAGCCGCATCCGAGCGCCGCCGCCGACGACACGGCACACTTCAGCAACCCGGTTGCGACGCGTGCGGTGAACGGAACCGACGGTGCCACCGGCATCGACGCGAAACGCGTGTTGATGCCGTCCACTGCGTCGGTGGCGGCGAGGAACGCAGCGGAGATCGCGGTGAATGCTATGGCCTGCAACGCGATCAGTGGCATCAGGAACTGCCCGAAATCGGCGACGCCGTTGCCGAACAGCGAAATCACCTTCTGCAGAGGCAGATAGAAGCCGATCGTGAACACGACAGGGGCGATCAGCGCGGTGACGAGTTCACCGGCGCGCACCGACGTTCGGAGTGTGCGCGACGTCAGCACCCACCACTGGACCGAAGACGGCGCGGTCACGACGCGACCTTCTCGTCGGCAGGTGTGCCCGTGAGAGCGAGGAAGACCTCGTCGAGCGAAGGGCGGCGCAGTGCGATGTCGACGAGTTCGATTCCAGCGGAGTCGATCCGGTGGAGAACCTCGGTCAGCGTCCTGGCTCCGTCGGGTGCGGGGACCGACACCCGATCGGACGACGGGTCGAGCAGGAAACCGTCGGGAAACATCGGTCGAAGAACGGCGGCGACGGAGGGCAGGACGTCCGGATGCAGCGGGACCACCTCGCAGAAGCTGCCGCCCGTGCGTGCCTTCAATTCAGCGGACGTCCCCTCGGCGACGACGGTTCCGTGATCGACGACAACGATTCTGTCGCTCAACACATCTGCCTCCTCGAGGTACTGCGTCGTCAGCAGAGTGGTGATGCCCTGATCGGAGAATCCGGCGACCAGGTCCCACACCGCTTGGCGGCTTCGTGGGTCGAGACCGGTGGTCGGCTCGTCGAGGAACACCACCTCGGGAGGGACGACGAGTCCACACGCGATGTCGATGCGACGACGCATCCCACCGGAGTATCGGCCTACCCGTCGGCCTGCGGCGTGGGTGAGGTCGAACTCGTCGAGCAGCTCGTCGGCGCGACGTGCCGCTGCCCGCTTGCGTAGGCCCATGAGTCGAGCGAACATCACGAGATTCTCGTAGCCGCTGAGGGTTTCGTCGAGTGTCGCATGCTGTCCGGTCAGCATGATGGATGCTCGTACGCCTGCCGGGTCGGTGACCACATCGTGGCCTGCAACCCGTGCGGTTCCGCTGTCCGGGGTGACGAGGGTGGCGAGAACACCGACGGTCGTCGTCTTGCCTGCGCCGTTGGGGCCGAGGACGGCCAACACCTCGCCGCGTTCGGCTGTGAAGTCGATGCCGCGCAGGGCGTGGACGGGGCCGTAGGACTTGCGTAGTCCGGATACTTCGATCGATTTCATGTCTCTCCGTTTCAGGGTGCGAGTGGGTACGTGAAGTGGTCGATCAGCGGAGTTGAAATCTGCTGCAGAACAGCGGAATCGAGCATGTCGTCGTGGGCGGCATCGACGGTACGGTCGTCGATGCGGCCGGTGACGAAGTTCGCCCACGTGTCGGCGGCGCGGGACTCGCGTGCGTTGAAGAACAGGACGTCACCGTCGAACACCGGTGGGCGGTAACCCGTCAACAGTCGCAGTGCACTGTTGTACGAGTCCGCGAGCCGGTCGACGTCCGATGCATCGACATCCACGCTCACCGCGCTCCGAATCCGCTGTGCCGCTTGATCGGAGGTGATGGAGTCGGTGACGCCGTCGATGCCGAGGACCGGTGCGAACTCGCCGAAGAATTCACCGGTGGTCAGCGGCTTCGGAGGTTCGACCTCGCACGCGTCGACGTCGGAGTCGAGCATCGCCAGGAGCGACACCTCCTCGCCCATCGCCTGCAGTCGTGCTGCGACTCCGTGTGCGACGAAGCCGCCGTACGACCAGCCGAGCAGGTTGTACGGGCCCTCCGGCTGTACGGCGCGGATCCGGGCGAGGTAGGTGTCGATGGCATCGTCGAGAGTCGATGCCCCTGTCCCGCCGGCCAGTTCGGGCGCCTGGAGTCCGTAGATGCTGCGTTCGGTCCCCAGCGCTGCAGCGAGCCCGGCGTAACTCCATGCCAATCCGGATGCGGGGTGGATGCAGAACAGCGGTGCTTCGGTACCGCCGTTGCGCAGTGGGACCACGGTGTCGAACGGCGATGCCTGAGACCCGATGTCTCCCCGGCCGATCCTCGCGGACAGGCTTGCTGCTGTCGGGGATTCGAACAGATCTCTCAGCGACACCGGCGACTGCAGTCCTGCGTTGACGCGCGTGACGACTCGGGTCGCGACCAGCGAGTTGCCACCGAGGTCGAAGAAGGAGTCGTCGATGCCGACATCCTGGACTTCGAGCACGTCCGCGAACGCCTCGACGACCAATTCTTCCACCGGCGTACGTGGGGCGCGGTACATCCGGCGTCGAGATGCGAAGTCAGGCTTCGGCAGTGCCGCAGTGTCGAGTTTGCCGACCGGTGTCAGCGGAATCTCGTCGAGGACCTGGACGACGGTCGGCACCATGTATCCGGGCAGTCGCTCGGAAGCATGCCGGCGCAACACGTCTGGCTCCACGCTGGTTCCGTCTGCCGCGAGGACGTACGACACCAGAACCGTTGCTCCTGCTGGACCTTCAGCGCCGATCGTCACCGCGAACTCGACGTCGGAACGCTCGGTGAACGTCGCGTCGACCTCCCCGAGTTCGACGCGAAAGCCCCGAATCTTCACCTGGAAATCTGCACGAGACTGGTAGTGAAGCCTGTTACCGTCCCACCGAACGACGTCACCGGTGCGGTACATGCGTGCACCAGGATCGCTCGGGTGAGCGACGAACCGCGTCGACGTCAGGTCCTGCCGGTTCTGATAGCCCCGTGCAACGGCCGGGCCCGCCAGGTACAGCTCGCCGGCACTACCGTCGGGAACCGGTCGCAGCCAGCTGTCCAGGACCAGCATCGACGCGCCGCGGATCGGACGGCCGATGTCGACTGCCTTGTGCAGCGGAGTGGAACCCGTTGCCCAGATGGTGAACTCGGTCGGCCCGTAGTGATTGAGCATGATCCGGCCTACAGACCACCGTTCGACGACATCGCGGCTCGGTGCCTCGCCCGCGACCGCCAACACACGCACGCTGTCGATTGGATCGACGGTGGCAAGTGCTGCCGGTGTGATGACCATGTGCGTGACATGGTCGCGTCTCAGCAATTCGGCAAGTTCGTCACCTGCCGCCGTCGTCGGCGGGGCCACCACGAGCGTTCCGCCGTGCGAGAATGCCATGAGCGACTCCGAGATCGACGCGTCGAAGCTGGGCGATGCGACATGCAGCACACGCGATTCGCAGTCGAGGCCGAACTCCTCTCGCTGCGACTCGGCGAAGTTCGCGAGCCCACGATGTGACACCGCAACGGCTTTGGGAGTACCCGTCGACCCAGACGTGAAGATCATGTAGGCCAGGTTGTCGATGTGCGGTGCAGGGATAGCCAGTTCCGTCACGTCCCCCGCGGTGTCCGACGCATCGAACCAGACCATCGGTGCGTTGAAGGTAGGGATCCGGTCGTCGAGCATGATGCCGAGACGGGCGCCGCAGTCGTCGAGCATGCGCTCGATACGCTCCGGCGGCAGCGTCGGATCGACGGGGACGAACGCAGCTCCGGTCTTGACGACTGCCCACATCGCGACGACCGACTCGATCGAACGTGGGATCGCCAGTGCGACGAACGATTCCGGGCGGGCGCCGTGCTGGACCAGTCTGCGTGCCAACGCATTCGACCGCTCGTCGAGCTCGCGATAGGTGACGTCCGTGCCTTGGGAGCTGACGGCGACGCGATCGGGGTGCGACGCGGTGGTATCGGCGAGTATCGATGCGAACGTACGCGGTGCACACTCCGATTCGCCGTGGATGGATTCGATTCTGCGGGAGGCGTTGACTCGGGCGTCGGGTTCGGCCGCGATCCGCGACAGCAGCTCGACGTACCGGTCGAGTAGTCCGTCGGTATCGGCGACGGCACCCTCCAGATACTTGAGCGTGATCTGCATCGAGTCGCCAGGAATGATCAACAGCGACAACGGGTACGGCGTCGCATCGGTACCCTCGGCGTCGAGCACACGCATACCGGGCAGGTCGAGCGACTGGGCGAGCGCAGCGCGGTCGACCGGGTACGACTCGAACACCGTCATCGTGTCGAACATCTCGGGCAGTCCGGCGACCTCGTGGATTTCGCTCAACCCGATGTACTGGTGGTCGAGCAGCCTCGACTGCTCGTCCTGTACACGAGACATCAACTCGACAAACGTTTCTCGTGGATCGAGAGCGACCCTGACCGGCACCGTGTTGATGAACAGCCCGACCATCTGCTCGACACCGGGCAGAACCGGGGGGCGGCCGGACACCGTGCCGCCGAAGACGACGTCTGTCCGTCCCGTCAGCGATGACAGCATCATCGCCCACGCCGTCTGTATGGCGGTGTTGATCGTGATGCCGTGCGTCCGGGCCAGGCCGTGCAGCGCCGTCGTGACCTCCGCGCCCAGTGCCCGGGAGTGTTCACCCGCAGCACTGTCGCCGAGGTGGTCGGACGACGAGACGAGGGTCGGCTCGCTGACGCCTGCCAGGGCGTCTTGCCAGGCCAGACGTGACGCCCCGCGGTCCTGTTTCGCCAGCCATGCCAGGTACTCGCGGTAGGAGCGTGCAGGGGCCAGCGAGGCTATGCCGTCCAAGGCCGCATAGAGCGTCAGCAGCTCCTGGACCAGCAGCGGTGTGGACCATCCGTCGAGCAGAATGTGGTGGTTGGTCATCAACAGGCGGTAACCGTCGTCCGATGTGCGAATCAGATGAAAGCGAATCAGCGGTGGGTTCGCCATGTCGAATCGAGTGGCCTGATCGTGCCGCAGAATTCGTTCGACGTCGCCGCCGGCTCGAAGGTCGGTTTCCGACCAACCGACGTCCAGCTGATCCAGCACGATCTGGCGGGGTCCCGAATCCTGCTCACGGAAAGCGACTCTCAGATTCTCGTGTCGGTCGACGAGTGCCTGTGCTGCGTCGTGCAGGCGTGCGGCGTCGACGTCGCCCGCCAGGGTCAGAACGGACTGAACGATGTAGCTGTCAGGGCCTTCCGCGTCGAACATCGCGTGGAACAGCAGGCCCTCCTGCAGCGGAGACAGCGGCCAGACATCGGTCAGTGCCGGGAATTCCGTTTCCCACGAATCGATCTCGGGCTGAGTGGTCGGTATCAGTGCGAAGTCCGACGGCGTATGGCGCGTGACGGTCTCCATCTCTGCATGCGCCGCGAGCGACTTCAGAGCATCGACCCAGGCTCCTGCGAGGTCGTCGACGTCGTCGAACATCCCCGACGCGTACGAGAACGTCGCCACCAGTTCGGTGTCCGAACCACTGTGCTCGGCAACGACGTTGATGTCGATCGCGGCAGGCAAAGGCATCTGCGGGTCGGCATGGGATGCGAAGCGCGCGGGCATGAAGGGGGAGTCGGCGGCGGTCTGCACTCGTCCCAGATAGTTGAACGACACCTGCGGGTTGACTGCGATATCGGTGACGCCGCCCAGATGACGCAGCATGCCGTAGCCGATCCCGTGATCGGGGATCACCGCCAGTCGCTCCTTCACGGACTTCAACGCAGTCCCCGCGGCAGGACCAGCGGCGAACGCGTCGTCGATGTCGATACCGTGGAGGTCGAATGCCACCGGGAACACCGTCGTGAACCAGCCGACAGTCCGAGACAGATCCGCACCGGGCACGGCCTGCTCTTCACGGCCGTGGCCTTCGAGCGTGACGACGCTGGTGGTTCGTGAACGCCACCGAGCAATCGCGAGGGACAGTGCCGTCAGCATCACGTCGTTGGGGCCGCAGCGAAAGCGATCTGCCACGGTGCCGAGAACGGTGTCCGTGATCGTGGCAGGAACGGTCACGACGGAATCCTTGCGGGTCGAGACTGTGTCGATCGACGGGTCGAGATCACGATGGGACAACCGAGGGTCGTCGTTCGCAACGATCGAGGTCCACAGCGGCAGCTCGTCGACGCGATGTGCAGCATTCTCGGCGAGCCCGTGGGCCCACCGGCGCATCGACGTCCCGACGGGTTCGAGTGACTCGCCCATCACCGCAGCTGCGAAGTCCGGCAACAGGATTCGCCACGACACGCCATCGACGGCGATGTGGTGCAACACGATCCACAGGGAAGTGCCGGTACGGGCGAGCTGGATGACTCTGCCCGTCGCGGGGTCCAGACGGTCCGCGCCGTCGGCGAGTTCTCCCCTCGTGAAAGCGTCTGCGGCATCGACCGATCCGACCGGCATGATGTCGTGTACATCGGTGACGCGGGATCGCAGGGCGTCGTGATGGTCGATCAGCGTTGCGGCGGCGGCGATCAGCGCGTCGTCGGAAATGTCGTCGGGAAGAGTGATCTCTACTGCCTGGCTGTAGGTCCTGAAGTGGCCTGCCTGAACGATGTCCGCGGCGACGGGAGTGAACGGAACTTCCCCGACGCCACCGCCCGTGAACTCGGCGAGAACCACTGCGGCCGGAACGTCGCTTGCAACCTCTGCCAGTGCCGCAACGGTCTTGCGCTCGAAGACGTCGCGCGCTGTGAAGGTCAGACCCGCCGCCTTGGCGCGGGCCACCAACTGGATCGACACGATGCTGTCGCCGCCGAGTGCGAAGAAGCTGTCGTCGGCCCCGACGGATGGGGCACCGAGGACATCTGCGAACAATGCCGCGACCGCGATTTCCTTCTCGGTGGACGGTGCGCGGAACGATGTTGCCGCTACGAACACCGGATCCGGCAGCGCGCGGCGGTCGACCTTGCCCACGGGCGTCAACGGCACGTCGTCTATCACCATGATCGACGACGGCACCATGTAGGCGGGCAAGACGGTGGACAGGTGTGCGGTGAGATCGTCGACGTCGACGTCACCCTTGACATAGGACACGAGAACTGTTGCACCGGACTCTGTTCGGTGGCCGATGGTCATGACGAACACGGTGTCCGACGCGGCAGCGATGGCCGCGTCGATCTCGGTCAGTTCGATGCGGAAACCGCGGATCTTGACCTGGAAGTCACTCCGGCCCGAGTATTCGAGCTGCCCGTCCGAGTTCCACTGCACGAGATCGCCTGTGCGGTAGAGGCGTTCACCGGGAAAGTGCGGGCTCGCGACGAAGCGGGAGGATGTGATGGCCGGTCGCTCGTGGTACCCCCGTGCCATCGCGTCGCCTGCCAGGTACAGCTCGCCGATGCTGCCTTCGGGTACCGGTCGCAACCAACGGTCGAGAATCACGACCGACGTTCCACTGATCGGGCCGCCGATCGTGACAGGCCCATCGACGCTCATCGGTGAGCTGTAGGTGGACGTCACCGTCATCTCGGTCGGGCCGTACCCGTTGATCATCTGCCGGTCGCCTGCCCACCGGGCGCGAAGCTCCGACGGGCAGGCGTCGCCACCGACGATTACATGGGTCAGATCGGGAAGTGCGGTGGGGTCGAGCGTGCCGAGAACCGCTGGGGTGACGTCGATATGGGTGACCCGGTGCCTCGTCAGATGGTCGGCCAGTTCGCTGCCGCCGTAGGAACCGGGAGGTACGACGACCACCGTCGCAGCCGCGCCGAACGGCAGCAGCAGTTCCGACAGGGACGCGTCGAAACTCGGTGAGTAGCCGTGCGTGACGCGAGAATGCTCGGTCAACTGGAGTCGGGCGATACCGTCGTCGACCAGATCGGCGAGCCCGCCATGCGTGACGACGACACCCTTCGGCTTCCCCGTCGACCCCGACGTGTAGATGATGTACGCGGCGTTGTCGGGATCGATCGACGCGTGGCGGTCGGCGTCGGTGATCGGCTCGGACGAGAACTCGCCGCTATCGGGGATGTCGTCGACGACCAGAGATGCGTGGGAGTCGTCCAGAAGGTAGTCGATCCGCTCCTGCGGGTACGTCGGGTCGACGGGGACGAAGGCGGCTCCGGTCTTGACGACGGCCCACATCGCGAGAATCGACTCGTGCGATCTCGGAATCCGGACGGCCACAGTGGTTTCGGTTCGGGCTCCGCGTGCGATCAACGAGCGTGCGAGCCTGTTGGACCGCTCGTCCAGTTCCCTGTAGGTCAACTCCTCGCCCGAGGCGATGGCTATGCCATCGGGACGGCGGCGTACCGCGTCGTCGAGAATCTCTGGAAAGAGCCGGACCGCAACGGGTTCGGCGCCGCTGTGCATGTCGTCGTCATCGGTCATCGGGATTCCGATGATCGATGCGGAAGGCGCGGAGAGGAAACGTTCCAGGAATGCGAGGAATGCGCTGTGATGACGAGCGAGGTCGTCGTCGGTGTACAACTCACGGTTGCCCTGAAAGTCGATGTGCATACTTTCACCGCCGACACCAGGATAGATGTTGACGAACAGGTCGTCGATCATGCCCGACGTCAGGACGTGGAGGCGTCCGGTGAACTCGCCCAACATGATTCGGGTGTCGAACATCATCATGTTGACCGACGGACCGAACCCCGCCGGGTTGCCCAAGTCACGGGCGATGTCCTCCTGGCGGTAGCGCTGGCGTCGCAACGCTCCTGTCAGTTCGAGTTGCGCGTCGCGCACGAGATCAGCGACCGACGTGTCGGCGCCCAATCGCAGACGCAACGGGACGACGTTGGCCATCATGCCGCCGGAGCGTCGCAACGCGGCGGTCGTGCGAGCGGAGACCGGAAGGCTCAGGGTGACTTCGGTGCTGTCCGTTGCGCGTGCAAGATAAGCTCCGAAGGCTGCGACGACGACCGGTGCGACGCTCGATTCCAACTGCATCGCAACGGATTCGAGACGCTCCGACATCGACGGTGTCAGTTCACCCCGATGCAGTCTGGGGTGCGCGCCTGCGGGAGCGGCGCGCCCGGCCAGGCTGACCGGGTCGGGCAGGCCCGCGAGGTGTTCGGTCCAGTACGCGCGATCCGCCTCGAAACGATCCGACGCGCGGTACTGCTGATCGGCGTCGACCAGGATGTTCAGGTCCTCCGCCTTGGATGCGGGTGCGTCGGCGCCTTCGGTGTAGAGCTGCGCGCAACGCTTCAGCAGCGTCATCGCGCCGTACCCGTCGAGGGCGATGTGGTGGATGCGTGAGTACCAGAAGCACTGCTCGTCGTCGACGCGTAAGACGGCCATGTTCACGAGGCGATCGCGCGTCGGATCGATGGGGGAGGAGTACTCGTCGTACATCCATGCTCGTGCGGCCGCGATCGGGTCGGACTCTTCCCGCAGGTCGATGTACGGGATCGTCTCGGGCGTCGACGGGTCGACGGTCTGCATCGGGTGGCCGTCGACCTCGACGATGCGTAGGTAGCCGGTGCCGAACTCGCGGCCTGCGGTCTTCGCGGCGTCCGTCAATCGTTCGATGTCGAGGTTGCCGTCGATCTCGACGAATTGTGCGATGGAAATCGGGACGTCGCCTGCGAGGTGTTGTGCGAACCAGATGCCACGCTGCGCGGCGGAGAGGGGGAAGGTCGGTGCCTCTGTAGTGGTGAAATCCATGTACAGAACACTCGTCGCGATCAGCCGTAGGCGACACGGACCCTCGAGGTGGTGGCCCACCCCCTGAGGTGGCGGTTTCTTCACCCTGGGTGGGCTGGCGTTCCGGGTACGGCAGAATGGCCCCGATGCCTGACACCAGCCGTACCCAGCCCCGTCTCGTTGCCAGCGACGTCGACGGAACCCTCCTCGATCCCTACGAGAAGGTCACCGAGCGCACGCGCCGGGCAGTGCTGGCCATGGTCGGGGAGGGGACGCCGTTCGTACTGTCCACCGGTCGGCCGCCGCGGTGGATATCTCCGGTCGTCGAGCAGCTCGGCTACGCGCCCATGTGTGTGTGCGCCAACGGTGCCGTCGTCTACGACAGCGGAACCGACCGCATCCTCGACGCGCAAACGCTGTCGAGCGAGACTCTGCACTGGCTGGCAGATATCGCCTACGCGGCCCTGCCCGGATGCGGCCTCGCCGCTGAACGCGTCGGAGCCACCGCGCACGACGCCGCCACCCCGCAGTTCGTCAGCTCACCCGGATACGAGCACGCCTGGTTGAATCCCGACAACACCGAGGTGTCGCAGGCGGAGGTTCTCGACGTCCCGGCGGTGAAACTATTGATCAGGCTGTCCAGCGCGACGAGTGAGTCGATGGTCGCGGCACTGGAACCGCTGATCGACGGCCGCGCCGACCTCACCTTCTCGACGAGCAACGGACTGATCGAACTCGCCGCGCCGGGAGTCACCAAGGCGTCGGGACTCGCGGTCGTGGCAGAACGGCTCGGTGTCGTGTCCGCCGACATCGCGGCGTTCGGAGACATGCCCAACGACGTCCCGATGCTCGAGATGGCCGGGCTCGGGGTGGCGATGGGTAACGCGCACCCGGCGGCACTGGCCGTCGCGAACGAGGTCACGACGACCAACGCAGACGACGGCGTCGCGCGGGTCCTCGAACGTTGGTGGTGACGGCGCCTTCGGCGCACGTGCACGAAAATACATAGCAGGCTACGTATTTTCGTGCACATGCGCGAAGCGCCTTACGGAGCCGGAGCGTTCTGCATTTCCTGCTCGTAGGTGTCGTTGTACGTCTTGATGACCGTCGTGACGACGCCGGTGAGTTCGTTGAAGATCAGCGACCCGTTCTCGAAGTCGGTGCGCAGACCTTCGGGCACACGGTATTCGTCGGTCATCGGGAGACCGAGCTCACCGTTCTCCCCGCCGAGCGCGAGGAACTGCTCGAAGATCTTGCCGATCACCGCAACAGCCTGTCCGGCAAGGGAAGTGAAGATCGAGCCGTTCGTGAACGAGGCAGCTTCGCCGCCGCCCTTGACCTGTACGAGACCGCTGACGGGAACTCCGAGCGACCCTGTTTCACCGCCGGATTCGAGCCACTTCTGCGCGACGGGGTTGCTGCTCGCCAGCCGCACCAGCTCGTCGACCAGTGCCGGAATGTTCTGTCCGACAGTGCTGCTCGCATCGGTACCGGGTGACGACGGTGTCTGCTCCGGGGTGTCCTCGGTCGGAGCAGGTGCGGTGTCGACGCTTCCGCCGCCGAGGTTCGCCGCCGCGATGTCACGGATCTGATCCATCTTCGCGTAGGCGCCGTCGCCCGGGCATGCGGTGTTACCGACGTCGCGGTGCGCGAAGATGACCGGCAGGTCGACGCTCTGGCCGCGGCCGACGAACGTGTAGTTGGTGCCTTCGCTCGTCATCGTCGTCTCACCCTTGGGGTCGAGACCTGCCTTGCCCAAACGCCATCCGAGGAACTTGCCGACGGAGTCGATGGTCTCCTGCGACGGCGACTCGGACGTGTAGTCGCCCATCATCGCGATGCCCATGGTGTTCTCGTTGAAGCCACCGGCGTGCGCGCCCTGCACGGGCTTGTCGAGTCCGCCTGCACGGCCTTCGAAGATCTGACCGTACTTGTCGACGAGGACGTTGTAGCCGACGTCGCACCAGCCCAACGTCTGTGCGTGGTAGGCGTAGATCGCGCGCACGATCTCGGCCGACTCGTTCTTCGAGTAGTCGTTGCTGCCCGCGGTGTGGTGAACCGTTGCGCCACCGAGGAAGTCGTCGTACGTGGGGTTCGCGCAGCGGATCGACTCGTCGGCGCCCCACTGTGCTCGGGAGATGACCTTCGGTCCGGCGTCGCCCGCGACCGGGGTCGCGAGGTCGGACAGCGCGGAGTCCGCAGGCGAGCTTCCCGGCTGAATCAGCACTGCGCTGATGTCCGCCAGAGCGTCGGCGACGGGAATGTCCTGCTGGCGCAACGGCTTCGAGACCGAAGCAGGCGTGTATCCGAGGTCGGCCTGGGGAACAAGAGCCTCGGGAGCAGGGGCCTCGGGAGCAGGAGCCTCAGGAGCGGGAGCTTCGGGAGCGGGAGCCACCTCGGGAACCGGCGCGATCTCGGGCGCGGGAGCTGCGGCTGCCGCGTCGCCTGCGCGCGGAGTCAGCAGCAGCTGAACGGCTTTCGTCGCGCCGACGAAGATGGGCTCGGTGCCCTTCTTGTCCGGTACGGGTGCTGCGTCGGACGCGGCGGTGTCGATCGGCTCGGTCGCGAGCCAGGGGCCCCACGAACCGTCGTCGAGCTGGCGGCGGACCTGGGCGACAGCTCCGTCGAGAGCCGTCGACGTCAGTGCCACCATGCTGAAGGGGTCGTCCTGACGCAATTCCTTGACGACGGCACCCAGGGGTGCGCCCGGATCGTCCGCAAGAGGCGCCGCGGCATCGTGACGCTCGAGGCTGGGCACCGGGGCCTGAGCCGTCGGGCCGGTGGGTGCCGGAACCGTCAAGCCGGGGATTTCCGGAATCGGCGGGATGGTGATGTTCTCCGGCAACGGTAGGTACTTCAGATCGGAGAGCCGCAGGTCCGGCAGAGGTAGACCCGTCAGTTCCTGCAGCGGAACGACGATGTCCGGTGCGGCGTTCAGCGCTGTCTCGACGATCTTGGTCGGCACGGTGACAGGGGTGGTCTCGTTGGCCGATCGAACATCGGTGGACGCGGAGTCGCCGGAGACGCTGTACACCGTCACGGGACCCGCGACGGCCAGCAAGGCGACTGCGCCGAGAACGATCGACGGCTTCGTTCGACGGTGCAAGGCGTTTCTCCCTGGTTGTTGGGTGCGGTCGACGGCCGATCGTGCTGGCATCCACCGCGAAGCATCCTGCGACTTGGCGACGCGTTTTGCTTCCGTTCAGATCCAATGTCCGTGAGATGTGATGCTGTTGTTACTTGTGTGAATATTGAGACTTAAACTAAGTCACACGAGTAACAACAACCTCAGCAGACACAAGGCTAAACCTTAGCTTGAGAGTTAGCCAGTGCTGGGATCCGATCGTGACGCGGCGCGTCGGGAGCGGGCGCATAGGCTTTTGCCCCGTGACAGTTCACTTCATCGGCGCCGGGCCGGGTGCCGCAGACCTGCTGACGTTGCGCGCGGTCGAGCACCTACGCACGAGCCCGGTCTGCGTCTACGCAGGTACGTACATCGACGACGCGATACTCGCGCACTGTCCGAGCGACGTCAGGAAAGTCGACACCGCGAGGATGGACCTCGACGCGATCACCGCCGAACTCGTCGCAGCGCATGAACGTGGACAGGACGTCGCGCGCCTCTGCTCGGGTGACCCATCTCTCTACTCGGCGCTCGCCGAACAGTCGGCGCGGCTCGATTCCGCCGGTGTCCCGTGGGACGTGACGCCAGGCGTGCCCGCTTACGCCGCCGCAGCCGCGACGTTGCGCGTCGAACTGACCGTTCCCGAGGTCACGCAGTCCGTCGTCCTCACGCGCACGCAGGCGCGCTCCACAGCGATGCCCGACGCCGAGGCGCTCTCGAACTTCGCAGCGACCGGCGCGACGCTCGTGCTGCATCTGGCGATCACCCGAATCGGAGTCCTGGCCGACGAGCTGAAGGACCATTACGGACCCGGCTGCCCTGCCGCCGTCGTATTTCACGCCAGCAAACCGGACCAGCTCGTACTGACGGGCACGCTCGACGACATCGCCGGACAGGTCGAGGCCGCGGGATTGAAACAGGCTGCCGTCATCCTCGTCGGGCCCGCGGTGGGTAGGGCTCCCGGCGTCGAATCACATCTGTACGACGCGTGCCGGGATCGCGCGTGAAAATCCACCTCGTCGGCGTCGGCGCGGGCCATCCCGACCAGATCACCGTCCAGGCCGTCGCCAAGCTCCGAGAGGTCGACGTGTTCCTCGTCGCCGACAAAGGCTCGTCGGTGGGCGACCTGGCCGAGTTCAGGGCCGAGATTCTCAGGCGTCACGTGCCGGGTCGGCCGCGCGTGATCGAAGTGAAGGATCCGGAGCGCGACAGGAAGCCGGCGGACTACGGGACCGCGGTGCTGGACTGGCACGACGCCAGGGCCGGTGCATACAAGGAAGTCCTTGCAGGCCTCGATCCCGACACGACGGTCGGTTTTCTGGTCTGGGGAGACCCAGCGCTGTACGACAGCACGATCCGTGTCGTCGAGAGACTGGGTATCGAGTTCGACGTCACGCCGGGGATCAGCAGTGTGTCGATGCTCGCAGCCGCCCACAGGCTGGTGCTGAATCGCATCGGCGGGCCGATCGTGATCACGACGGGTCGGGCGTTGCTCGGAGACGTCGACGCCGGTGCCGAGAACATCGTCGTCATGCTCGACGGCCATCTGACGTGCCGCGAACTCGTCGGAACGGGTAGGTGGAGCATCTATTGGGGGGCCAACCTGGGAACGGCCGATGAAAAGTTGGTGTCCGGACCGCTCGACGAGTGCATCGGGGAGATCGAGCAGGTGCGTGCCGAGCTGAAGGCGAAGCACGGCTGGGTCATGGATGTGTATGCGCTGCGCGCCCGTGCGTGAGGAGTTACGTCGGGCGGTAACTACGCACGCACGGGCGGCGTAGCCGCAAAGGTCGGATACCCTGGTTGCCCGTGACTGCTGTAACTCCTTCGTCTTCTGACCGAGATGCCTCCGTGACCGGCCGATACGACCTGATCGTCGTCGGATCCGGCTTCTTCGGCCTGACCGTGGCGGAGCGTGCGGCGTCCCAGCTGGGCAAGCGCGTCCTCGTGCTCGACCGCCGCCACCACATCGGCGGCAACGCGTACTCCGAGGCCGAGCCGGAGACCGGCATCGAGATCCACAAGTACGGCGCGCACCTGTTCCACACGTCGAACAAGCGGGTCTGGGACTACGTCACCCAGTTCACCGAGTTCACCGACTATCAGCACCGCGTGTTCGCGCTTCACAACGGGCAGTCGTACCAGTTCCCGATGGGGCTCGGTCTGATCTCGCAGTTCTTCGGCAAGTACTACTCGCCGGACGAGGCGCGCGCTCTCATCGACGAGCAGTCCAGCGAGTTCGATTCGAAGGACGCGCAGAACCTAGAGGAGAAGGCGATCTCGCTGATCGGCCGTCCGCTGTACGAGGCGTTCATCCGCGACTACACCGCCAAGCAGTGGCAGACCGACCCGAAGAACCTGCCCGCTGGCAACATCACGCGTCTCCCTGTGCGTTACAACTTCGACAACCGCTACTTCAACGACACATACGAGGGACTGCCGGTCGACGGCTACACCGCGTGGCTGGAGAAGATGGCCGACAGCGACCTCATCGACGTCCGTCTGAACACCGATTGGTTCGACGCGCGTGCCGAGCTGACGGCCGAGAGCCCGAACGCACCGATCGTCTACACCGGCCCGCTCGATGCGTACTTCGACTACTCCGAGGGTGAACTCGGTTGGCGCACGCTCGATTTCGAGACCGAGGTGCTGCCGACGGGTGACTTCCAGGGCACGCCGGTCATGAACTACAACGACGGTGACGTCCCGTTCACTCGCATCCACGAGTTCCGTCACTTCCACCCCGAGCGCGAGTACCCGACCGACAAGACCGTGGTCATGCGCGAGTTCTCGCGGTTCGCCGAGAGCGGCGACGAGCCGTACTACCCGATCAACACCCCCGACGACCGCGCCAAGCTCGAGGCGTACCGGGACCGCGCCAAGAAGGAAACCGCCGAGAACGGTGTGCTGTTCGGTGGGCGCCTCGGCACCTACCAGTACTTGGACATGCACATGGCCATCGCCAGCGCGCTGAACATGTACGACAACACGCTCGCACCTCATTTCGAGTCGGGCGCAGCGTTGAACGGGGACAAATGACAGCCAAGCATCTGCTCGACGACGGTGCCGCCGACGTCGCCGAAGTACTCGGAAAGTCGCTGCTGCAGCGGGTTCTGCTGCCGCGCTCGGGTGAGCCGCTCGACGTGCGCACGCTCTACCTCGAAGAAGCGACGACCAATGCGCGACGGGCACATTCGCTCTCGCGTACGTCGTTGACCGTCGGCGCCGAGTCCGAGGTCTCGTTCTGCACGTACTTCAACGCGTTCCCGGCGAGCTACTGGCGGCGGTACAGCATCCTGAAGTCCGTCGTGCTGCGCGTGGAGGTCTCCGGGCACTGCCGCATCGACGTCTACCGGTCCAAGGCCGACAGCTCGCGCATCCATGTCGAGGGGCGTGAGGTCGTCGACAGCGATGCGACACAAGAGTTCTCGGTCGACCTCGGTCCGTTCGAGGACGGTGGCTGGATCTGGTTCGACATCACCTCCGACAGCGAGGTCGTGCTCGAGAGTGCGGGTTGGTACGCGCCGATCGAGGCGCCGGGCGAAGCGACTGTGGCCGTGGGTATCCCGACGTTCAACCGGCCCACCGACGCGGTGAAGGCGCTCGAGGCCCTCGGCTCGGATCCGCTGGTGCTGGACGTGATCGAGGCAGTCATCATGCCGGATCAGGGCACGCGAAAAGCCAAGGACGAGCCCGGTTTCGACGCGGCGGCAGCTGCCCTCGGCGGCAGGCTCGCAATTCACGACCAGGCCAACCTCGGTGGCTCGGGCGGGTACAGCCGCATCATGTACGAGGCGCTGAACAACACTGCGTGCCAACACATTCTGTTCATGGACGACGACATCGAGATCGAGCCCGACTCGATTCTTCGTGCTCTCGCGATGTCCAGGTTCGCCAAGGTCCCGACGCTCGTCGGCGGACAGATGCTGAACCTGCAGGCGCGCAGTCACCTTCACGTCATGGGTGAAGTGATCGACCGTGGCAACTTCATGTGGACCGGCGCTCAGAACGTCGAATACGACCACGATTTCAGCAAGTACCCACTGCGCTCCAGCAAGCTGCTGCACCGACGCATCGACGTCGACTACAACGGCTGGTGGATGTGCATGATCCCGCGCGTCGTCGCCGAGGAACTCGGTCAGCCGCTTCCACTGTTCATCAAGTGGGACGACGCCGAATACGGTTTGCGCGCAAGGGAAGCCGGCTACCCGACGGTCACGCTCCCCGGTGCGGCGATCTGGCACATGGCGTGGAGCGACAAGGACGACGCCATCGACTGGCAGGCGTACTTCCACCTGCGTAACCGTCTCGTCGTCGCGGCGCTGCACATGCCGGGCAACGGACGAGGGCTCGTCCTCGACACCGTCAAGGCGACGATCAAGCACCTGCTGTGCCTCGAATACTCGACCGTCGCGATCCAGAACAAGGCGATCCGCGACTTCCTCGAAGGCCCCGAGCACATCCTCGACATCCTGCCGACGTCGCTCGGTGACGTGCACGCGCTGCGCAAGACGTACCCGGATGCCGTCGTCGTCGGATCCTCGACGGAACTGCCGCTCGCCTCGGGTGAGGAAGTGGGAGCCGTCGGACTGCCGACGAACCCGCTGTCGAAGATCAGCCGCCTCGCCAAGGGCCTGATCCACAACGTCAAGCCCGCGCACACGCGTCACCACGAGCGTCCGCAGCTCAACGTCCCGACGCTCGACGCACGCTGGTTCCTTCTGTCGCAGGTCGACGGCGTCACCGTCACCACTGCCGACGGCCGAGGCGTCGTCTACCGGCAGCGTGACCGCGAGAAGGCGGCGGCCTTGTTCAAGGAAGCCATGGCGCTGCGGACGGAGCTCTACCGCCGCTTCCCCGACCTGAAGGGTCGCTACCGCGACGCCGTCCCTCACCTCACCAGTAAGGAAACCTGGGAACGTGTCTTTCGTTACGAGGCGTAAGAACCAGAGCGAGGCAGCCGCCGAAGTTCGCATCCTGTCGAAGATCCAGAAGACCGTCGCAGTGCAGCCGGGTGCGATCACCGTCGCGCGCGGGATGTCCCACTTCGGTGAGCACGCGCTCGGATGGGTTGCGATCGCCGGCGTCGGCGCGGCTCTGGATTCGGCGCGGCGACGGCAATGGGCAGGCGTCGCGGTCGGCGCTGTCGGCTCGCACGCGGCGTCGATCGTCATCAAGCGCGTGATTCGTCGCCCACGTCCGAACGATCCGTCGGTGAGTGTCAACGTGTCGACACCGAGCAAGCTGAGCTTCCCGTCGTCGCACGCGACCTCGACCACTGCGGCCGCGATTCTGCTGGGACGACTCACCGGTCTACCCTTGCCTGCGGTCCTCGTGCCCCCGATGCTGCTCTCGCGGCTCGTACTCGGAGTGCACTACCCCACAGATGTACTTGCCGGAACTGCGCTCGGCGCTTTGTCCGCAGCCGCCGTGCGCAAGTTCGAAGGAGACTTATGAGCGAGGAAGCTACCGCCGTCGGGGCGCCCCCGAAGAACCTGATCGACGGGGTCATCAAGGCACTCCGGCCGCGTCAGTGGGTCAAGAACGTCCTGGTCCTGGCAGCCCCACTCGCCGCGGGCTCGGTCACCCAAGCCGACGTCCTGCTCCCGGTCGGGCTCGCGTTCGTCGTGTTCTGCTTCGCTGCATCCGGCGTCTACCTGGTCAACGACGCCATGGACGTCGAGGCCGACCGAGCTCACCCCACCAAGCGTTTCCGGCCGATCGCCGCGGGAGTTCTGCCCGTCACGCTGGCCTACGCGATGGCCGTCGCCTGCATTGCGCTCGCGATCGGACTGTCGTTCTTCGCGAACTGGAAGCTCGCGCTGGTCATCGGCGTCTACATCGCGATCCAGCTCGCATACTGCTTCGGTCTCAAGCATCAGGCCGTGCTCGACATCTGCATCGTGTCGTCGGGCTTCCTGCTTCGTGCCATCGCTGGTGGCGTCGCCGCGTCGATTCCGCTGTCTCAGTGGTTCCTGCTGATCATGGCCTTCGGCTCGCTGTTCATGGCCGCGGGCAAGCGTTACGCCGAGCTCCAACTGGCCGAACGCACCGGCGCGAAGATCCGTAAGTCCCTGGAGAACTACACGACGACGTACCTACGCTTCGTCTGGACGTTGTCCGCGACGGCCGTCGTGATTTGCTATGGACTGTGGGCCTTCGAACAAGACGCCGAAACCTCGACCAACTGGTTCGCCATCTCGATGATTCCGTTCACGATCGCGATTCTGCGGTACGCGGTCGACGTCGATGGCGGACAGGCCGGTGAACCCGAGGAGATCGCGCTGGGCGACAGGGTGTTGCAGGTGCTCGCCCTTGCGTGGATCGGAGTAGTGGGTGTCGCTGTCTACCTCGCGTGAGGAACTGACCGAACCCGCACCCGACGCGCCTTCGGTTCGCTCGCGTACCCCCCTCACCACCGCGATATTCGCCGTCGGCGTCGTCGTTTCGAGCCTGCTGTTCCTGTTGGGAGCATGGGAACGACGATGGATCGCCGACGACGGTCTCATCGTGCTTCGCACGGTTCGCAATCTTCTGGCGGGCAACGGGCCTGTCTTCAACGCGGGCGAACGCGTCGAGACCAACACGAGCACGATCTGGACGTACCTCGTCTACGCAGGCAGCTGGCTGAGCGAGGCGCGGATCGAGTACGTCGTTCTGACGATCGCGCTGGTTCTGTCGACGGCAGCCATCGCTATCGCCATGTTCGGGACTTATGCGCTTCGCGCCCGTGCGCGCGTAGTGACACCAGGGACCAACTTTGCGCGCACGGGTGGCGCAGCCGCATACCTGCCCGCCGGTGTCCTGGTCTACATCGCCGTCCCGCCGGCCCGCGACTTCGCGACGTCAGGGCTCGAGACGTGCCTCGTCATCTTCTGGATCGCGACGCTGTGGCTTCTGATGGTCCGCTGGTCCACCAAGGACATCGGTAGGCCGGCACTACTGTTCCTGTCGTTCTGGGCGGGCCTCGGGCCGCTCGTGCGCCCGGAGCTCGTCATCCTCTCCGCGCTCGCGCTCGTCATGATCTTCCTGGCCCCGCAGACGTGGGCGAGCCGATTCTTCGTGTTCGCCTTCGCCGGGGCCGTTCCGGTCTGCTACCAGATCTGGCGCATGGGCTACTACGGCCTGCCGTACCCCAACACCGCCGTCGCGAAGGATGCGGGCGGCGCGAAGTGGGCACAGGGCTTCGAGTATCTCTGGAACCTGCTCGGCCCGTACATGCTGTGGCTGCCGCTGGTTCTGCTCCTCGTCGCCGCCGTCGTCACGACGCGTAGGCCGGGGCCGGTTCGGCTGCCCAAGACCATCGGCGATGCGCAGCGTGCGTTGCGGTCACCGACCGCGGCCGTCGTGTTCGTCCTGCTGGCCGGTGTACTGCAGTTGATCTATGCGATTCGCGTCGGTGGCGATTTCATGCACGGGCGAACTCTTCTTCCGGCATTGTTCACAATTCTGCTGCCCATTTCGGTGTTACCGCTGACAATTCCGACGGCGAAATCCGGGGCCCGCGCGGTCGTCGCGTTCGGCGTCGGCGCTGCCGTCTGGATCGTCACGATCGTCTGGGCTTTCTTCGCAGCCAATACCACCGGTATGCCGGAGGGGTCGATCGTCGGCCGTTCGGGCATCGTCGACGAGCGTGCGTTCTACGCCCTCAACACCGGGCACGCGCATCCGATCCTCGCGTCGGACTACCTCGACTATCCCCGCATGCGTGCGATGGTCGAGGCGATCGAGAACACGCCCGACGGGGGCCTGCTGCTGCCGTCGTCGCAATTCACGTACTGGGACGTCGTGCCGCCACCGCTGCCGATCCCGCCGGGCGGGGCCGGGCACACGGTCTACTTCCTGAATCTGGGCATGACGAGCATGAACGTCGGTCTCGACGTCCGCGTCATCGACCAGATGGGCCTCGCGTATCCGCTCGCGTCGCACACCGCGCGGCTCGAGAACGGTCGCATCGGACACGACAAGAACCTGTTCCCGGACTGGGTCGTCGCGGATCTCGGATTGGTCGGCGAACATCCCTACCTGCCGTGGTACATGGACGAGGACTGGGTCACCGAGGCTCGCGTCGCGCTGTCGTGTGCGGACACGCAGGAGCTGATCGCGTCGTACCGCGCCCCGCTGACGCAGGACCTGTTCATCAGGAACATCAAGCGGTCGTTGTTCTACGCGGGTTATCGTTTCGACCGCGTACCGAAATACGAAATACAAAGATGTGGTTTGGAGGAGCCGGTTCTCCAACACGACAATTAGTTGCGTCGATATGGATTCGACGCCAAGATGGGATATCTCATTTTCGTAACGGAGGTCGAGTTTCGGCCGATGTATGCGAAAGATGTGTGTGACTGATGGGCCGCAAGGACCGGATTCACCCCGCTGAACGGGCGAGTCGTAGCAATACGGCCCACCAAAACCGCTGAGAGGTCGATTGCATGCTGTTTGGAACGAAGAAGAGTGCCGGGGGGCGCGCTCGCCGAGTACTGACGTCCTTGGCGATGGCTGTGGCACTGCCCCTCGGTCTGGCAGTGGTGGGAACGGGCGCGACCGCGAACGCAGCGTTCGACGACCGTGCGTTCGATTTCTGGACGGACTCGAGCATGGGTCCGATCAAGAGCCGAGTCTGGCGAGCAGCGGACGGCAACACCGACCGCGTCGTCTATCTGCTCGACGGCCTGCGCGCCACGAGTGACATCTCCGGCTGGGAGCACGAGACGGATGCAGGCGCGACTCTCGCTGCCTGGAACATCAACGTCGTCGAGCCCGTCGGCGGTATGTCCAGCTTCTACTCCGACTGGTACGCCCCGTCGAACTTCAACGGGCAGCAGACCACGTACAAGTGGGAAACGTTCCTCACGCAGAACCTGCGCGACAACCTCGCCAACCAGCTCGGCTTCAACCGCAATCGCAACGGTGTCGTCGGCATCTCCATGGGTGGATCCGCTGCCCTGACGCTGGCTGCCTACCACCCGGACCAGTTCTCCTACGCGGGATCGCTGTCGGGCTACCTGAACATCTCGGCGCCCGGCATGCGCGAGGCGATGCGTCTGGCTCTGCTCGACTCGGGCCGATACAACATCGACGCCATGTGGGGCCCGCCGTGGAACCCGGCATGGCTGCGCAACGACCCGTTCGTGTTCGCACCGCGTCTGCGCGACAACGGAACGCGCGTGTGGGTGTTCGCAGGTAGTGGATTGCCGGGTGGTCTCGACCAGCCGCGCAGCTTCATCGACTACTACAACACCGGCAATGCGATGGGCCTCGAAGCGATCGCTCTCGCCAACAGCCGCGCATTCCAGGTCCGTATGGCGAGCATCGGCGCCAACAACGTCACGTACGCGTTCCCGGCCGTCGGAACCCACCAGTGGGGTTACTGGCAGGAGCAGGTCCACATCATGGCGCCTGATCTGAGCGCCAACATCGGCTAGGCATTGGTTCGACGCCCCCGCACGACAACTCGTTGTGAGATTTAACCAACTCGACGGGGTGTTCAGCGGGGGCTCGGCAGGATAGTGTCACAGCTTGATATCGGCCCCGAAGCAAACCTGAGATCTAGATCACGGTTTTGCATCGGGGTCGTCGAGTGCAATAGCCTGCCATTTGGCTTCGGACGCTCGAACGCTGGTACTTAAAAACTGAATGACCCGTACTACGGCCCGACAGGGCCGAAGAACAGCCCTGTTGGAATGCCGGGGGCCGCAGCAGACGCGGAATCCGCAGAAGACGAGAGAGAGCACGATTCATGCGATTTGCCGGCCTCAGCCAGAAACCGAGGTTGACCCAGCGATGGCGTCAGCGACTCATGGGACTCGGTGCAGCCGCACTCGTACTTCCGATCGCTCTCGGCGCAGTCGGTGGAGCTACTGCAGTAGCAGCTCCCAGCCCCATCACGCACAAGGCTCCCGCCGGCGGCCGTGAAGACCTCTGGGTCCCGTCCGAGATGGGCCCCATCAAGGTTCAGGTCCAGTGGGCAGCCCGTGGCGGCAGCTCGGCGCTCTACCTGCTCGACGGTCTGCGTGCCCGTGACGACCGCAACGCGTGGACGTTCGAGACCAACGCTCAGGACCAGTTCGCGAACGACGACGTCACGCTCGTGATGCCGGTCGGCGGACAGGCCAGCTTCTACAGCGACTGGTACGCCGCATCGAACCTGAACGGCCAGGAAGTCACCTACAAGTGGGAGACCTTCCTGACGCAGGACCTGCCCGCGTTCCTCGAGGGCTACGGTGTCTCGCGCACCAACAACGCCGTGCTCGGCATTTCGATGGGTGGCTCGGCAGCTCTGACGCTCGCCGCCTACCACCGCGATCAGTTCAAGTTCGCCGGATCCTTCTCGGGTTACCTGAACATCTCCGCTCCCGGCATGCGCGAGGCCATCCGCGTCGCGATGCTGTCGCAGTCCTGGTTCAACGTCGACTCCATGTGGGGACCTCCGTGGAGCCCGGCGTGGCTGCGTAACGACCCGTTCGTCTTCGCTCCGCAGCTGAAGGGCCTGTCGATGTACATCTCGTCGGCCAGCGGACTGCCCGGCGAGTTCGACAAGCCGCGCGCACCGATCGACTTCTACAACACGGCCAACGGCATGGCTCTCGAGGCTCTTGCGCTCGCCAACAGCCGCGCATTCCAGGTCCGCCTGGCCACGCTCGGAATCCCGGCGACGTTCGACTTCCCGTCCAACGGAATTCACTCGTGGCCGTACTGGTCCGCAGAGCTCTGGAAGGCCCGCGGTCAGATCCTCGAGGCTCTGAACGCCTGATTCGGGCTGTTTCACACATGATCCACGAATGCCGTCCTGCGTCCTTCGCAGGGCGGCATTCGTTTTTGCCCGAACCGGGCAAATTCACAATTGCATCACCAGTCACAGCGAGCCTCGATCGCTTCGGCGTCGTTCGCGTGTAAGAAAGACAGCTACAGAGGTCTGTGATCCACCCCCCTCGGGACCTTTCGACCCCGGGTGAATCGGACTTCGGCAGCAGCACCTGCAGAAAGAGAGTCACCAACATGCTTGCTCGGACCGATCGGCGCCGCACAGCCGGAATCCAGGCTCGTAAGGCTGCGATTGCCGCGGCAGTCGCCGTGGCATTGGCGTCGCCGTTCGGTGCCGTCGGGATCGCGCAGGCCACGCCTGCCGCGGCGTCGCTGCCCGGGCTGGCACTGCCTGCTCCGACGCAAGCGCCGTCCGGTGCGACCGTCACGGCAGTGGATTGGCTGTCCGACCGTCGCGTCGCCCTGTGGATCCAGTCGCCGTCGATGGGCACTCCGATCCAGGTGCAGCTGCTGCTCGCCCGTGACTGGAACCTCAACCCGCAGGCGAGCTTCCCGTCCGTCTGGATGCTCGACGGACTGCGCGCCACCGACATGGAAAGCGGCTGGACCGCCGAGACCGACGCGGAGTCCTACTTCGCGGACAAGAACGTCAACGTCGTTCTTCCGGTCGGCGGACAGTCCAGCTTCTACTCCGACTGGGTCGACCAGGACAACGGCAAGAACTACCAGTGGGAGACGTTCCTGACGAAGGAACTGCCCCCGATCCTCGAGAAGGACTGGCGGACCAACGACACGCGTGGCGTCGTCGGCCTCTCGATGGGTGGCACGGCCGCGATGTTCCTCGCCGCACGCAACGAAGGCTTCTTCAAGTTCGCAGGCTCGCTGTCGGGCATGTTGACGACGACGACGCTCGGCATGCCGCAGGCGATCCAGTACGCGATGGCCGACGCCGGTGGCTTCGATTCGAAGGCCATGTGGGGCGCACCCACCAACGACCTGTGGGCTCAGCACGATCCGTACCTGCTCGCCGAGAAGTTGAAGGGCGTCAGCCTCTACATCTCGAGTGGCAACGGCGCCGCGGGACCGTACGACGCACCGTCGGGAATTCCCGGTGTCAGCTCCAACTACGCCGGTATGGGCCTCGAGATCCTGTCACGCCTCACATCGCAGACGTTCGCGACCAAGCTCAACAAGCTGGGCATCCCCGCACAGGTCAACTACCGGCCGTCGGGCACACACTCGTGGGAGTACTGGCAGTTCGAGCTGCACCAGCTCTGGCCGCAGCTCGCGAACGCCCTCGACGTCGAGGTCGACAAGCCCGCATGCAGCCCGACGGGTGCCATCGGCAACGCGTCGGGAGCCAACGCGTGGCTCGGTGACTGCCTGACGCCGGAGTACAACGTGGCAGGTGGCCGGGCTCAGGACTTCCGCTTCGGCCGGGTGTTCTTCTCGCAGGACAGCGGCGCGCAGGTCGTCGCAGGAGCCATCGGCGGTAACTACCAGGCTTCGGGCGGACCGGCAGGACCGCTCGGCTTCCCGACGACCGGTGAATTCGGAACTCCCGACGGCCGTGGTCGCGCCAACGCATTCCAGAACGGAATGGTCTACTTCACCCCGCAGACCGGCGCGCACGCAGTCCGAGGTGCCATTCTCGACGAGTGGGCCCGCCAGGGCTACGAGGGTGGACCGCTCGGCTACCCCGTTCTCGACGAGGTCGCGACGCCGTCGAAGCCGGGTGCCGTCCAGGGCTTCGAGATCGGTGCCATGTACTACAGCCCCGACCTCGGGACGCACTCGGTCCAGGGCATGATCCTCGACAAGTACGGCCAGTTGGGTTGGGAGAACGGCGCTCTCGGCTTCCCGAAGACCAGTGAGATGGGCCCGTTGAAGGACGGTGGCCGCTTCAACGAGTTCGAGGGTGGCAACATCTACTGGAGTCCGCTGACCGGCGCGTGGGCAATCCGCAACGGCGAGATCTTCGACGCGTGGAAGAGCGTCGGCTACGAGGGCGGCCGCCTCGGTTACCTCACGAGCGATCAGTTCGAGATGGACGGCGGAGGCATCCAGCAGAACTTCCAGTTCGGCATCATCACCGTCAAGGACGGCAAGGTCACCATCGCGCCGTAACGATTACCCACGGGAACTACTCAGATATCTCTCAGTGGTTCTCTGTACCGTGACGCGTTGAACCTCGACCAAGGACTGGACACGATGATGCACAAGACCCTGGCCCGGACACTCTCCATGGGAGTACTTGCCGTCGCCGCCGGCGGATTGCTCGTGGCGTGCGGCAGTGACGACTCCACGGCGACCGGATCGCCGTCGACCACGACGTCCGCCGCGGCGGAGTCCACGTCTACGGAAGCGACGACGTCGGTATCGGAGACCACCAGTTCGGCAGCGCCGACGACGAGCCCGGGCGAGGCAGCGACTGCGCCTCCCGAGCAGCCGCAGCCCGTGCCCGACGACTTCCCCGGTACGACCGAGAGCCCCATCGACGCTCGCGGTCAGGCGTTCCTCGCCGAGCTAGAGAAGAACGGCGTCACGCCTGCAGGCAACGGCGAGATCGCGATCTCGACGGCCAACTACATCTGCTCTGCGCAGTCGCAGGGTGTTGCAGCGGACGAGATCTCGACGTTCGTGACCGCGAACGTGGGCGTCGAGGCCAGCGCGTCGGGCACGCAGATCACCGCCGAGCAGGCGGGTGAGATGGCTCAGACGTACATCACCGCCGCTCAGAACACCTACTGCAATTCCTGACGAGACCTAGCCGATGGCAAATCGAACGAAACGCAAGAGGCGACTGCTGCCCAAGCTCCTCGCGGTGGTGGTCGTCCTCGGGCTGATCATCGTTGCGCTGTGGTACCTGCTCGCAGGCAGGCTGCCCCAGGAGATCCCGTCGCCGATTCCCGGGCCGGGACCCGAGGAACCGTCGTCGCAACCCGCTGATTGTTCCGACGTGGCCGTCATCGCGATTCCGGGCACGTGGGAGTCGTCGGCCGCCGACGACCCGTACGCGCCGACGGCCAATCCGGCGTCGCTCATGCTCAATGTGACACGCCCGCTGCAGCAGCAGTTCGATTCCGCTCGTGCCACGGTCTACACGGTTCCCTACGTCGCGCAGTTCTCGAACCCGATCGCGTTCCCGCCCGACGGCCAGGAGTCGTACAACAACAGCCGTACCGCGGGCGCTGCGGCCGCGCGCGCCGAGCTGACTCGCTACAGCGAGCACTGCCCTCTGACGGACTACGTTCTGGCCGGTTTCTCGCAGGGCGCCGTCATCGCCGGAGACATCGCAGCGGACATCGGCGCGGGCAACGGACCGGTTGCCGCTGACCGCGTTCTGGGCGTGACGTTGATCGCCGACGGACGGCGCGACGGCACGTCGGGAACCGACATCGGACCGGCTGTCGACGGCGTCGGCGCGGAGGTCGCGTTGGGTGGTCTGGATCTGCCGGGCATCACGATGACCGGGCCTCGTGCGGGCGGCTTCGGTGCGCTGGACGACAAGGTCTTCTCGATCTGCGCGGCGGGCGACTTGATCTGTGCCGCGCCCTCGGAAGGCTTGTCGCTGCGCAACATTCCGCAAAGCGTCGGCATTCTTCTGGGTGCCGCGGGTAACCCGGTTCACGCGTCGTACAACAGTTTCGTCGTCGACGATGCGGGTACCACTTCCACGCAGTGGACGGCCGCGTGGGCGGCTGGTCTGATCGAGTCGGCACCGGAGATTCCGCACTCCTGACCGGTGCCGTGTAGTTCTCACAAGGTCGCCCAGGGCACTCGATGATCGGGCACAAAGCTCGTCGTCGGGGACCCCGCCAGGTGTATTCGCACGTGGCGAACCTATAGAGTGACGCCTTGGACCAGCCGAGATCGGCACCGAAGTCGATGCCGAAACCTGCACCGAGGAGACCAATAGATGTGTTCCGCCCAGGCCCCAGGTTTGTCTCCCGGGGGCTCAGATCAGCCCGCCGACGGGCAGACCACGGCACTGCGCAAGTTCCGCTTCGCCGCAGGCGGAGAGGGCAATGCCGAAGAGGGCGGGGCGCGGAAGTTCGTCAAGCTGGCGCAGCAGGCAGAGGAGCTGGGCTACGACAGCTTCATGATCCCGGATCACCTGGGTAATCAGGTCGGGCCCATCGCTGCGCTCGGAGCCCTCGCGATCGCGACGGACAAGATTCGTCTCGGTACGGCAGTTCTCGCCAACGGCTTCCGGCACCCGGCCATCCTCGCGAAGGACGCCGCGACCATCGACGTCCTGTCCGGTGGTCGTCTGGAACTCGGTCTAGGGGCCGGGTGGATGCGCGACGAGTACGACAAGGCCGGCATCGAGTACGACCGGCCCGGCATCCGCATCGAGAAGCTGGAGGAGAGCCTCGAGATCCTCGATACGTTGCTGCGTGGCAAGGAGTGCAACTTCGAGGGCAAGCACTTCACCATCAGTGGTCTGAAGGGCAGTCCTCGTCCGCGTCAGGGGCCTCGCCCGCCGATCTGCGTCGGCGGTGGCGGACCAAGGATGCTGGCGCTTGCGGCGAAGTACGCCGACATCATCTCGGTCGTGCCGAGTACCACCAAGGACGGCAAGCTGCGTCTGTCCGGGATGACCCTGGACAAGACGCTGGAGCGTGTCGAGCTGATCCGCAAGGCGGCAGGCGATCGATTCGATTCGATCGAACTCAACTGGGCCATCACCACCATCGTCGTCACCGACGACCGCGAGCAGATGGCAGAGATGGCGTTGGCTGCATTGGACAACGGTTATCCGCCCAACGTCGACGTCGACGTCAAGCTGACTGTCGAGGACATTCTGACGTCCCCATACCTCGCATTCGGGACATACGAGGAAATCGCAGACCAAATTCGTAACGTTCGCGAGAAGACGACGATGTCCTATGTCGGGGTTTTCCCCACTCAGATGGAAGCGTTCGCGCCTGTCGTTGCGTTGTTGAAAGGCGAATAACTCTCGAAAGGCTGTCGATACGATGATTCCGGTGTCCGACCGGAGCGTGAATCGACAGCGGACTAGCTACTTGTAAGTAACATCAAGCGCTGTGTGCGTGGGTGTCGGCGGTATGTCGGTCGCTCGCTGTGGCCGAGAGGCTGGGCAGCCGGCAGGCGTACGGACAGCGGATTCGTGTCGGAGGAGATTGAGCACAATGAGCCACAAGTTCGATGACTACATCGACGAGAACGGCCACATCACCATCGCGGAGGGGCTGACTCTCGTCCGCCACGTCGAGGTGAACGTGGCCGAGAACGCAGACACACTCGCGTACCGATACATGGACTACTCGCGCGAGCGTGACGGCGAGGCACACGAGCTCACCTGGTCTCAGTTCGGCCGACGCCTTCGTGCCGTCGCAGCCCGCTTGCAACAGGTCACGCAGCCCGGAGACCGCGTCGCGATTCTCGCGCCGCAGGGACTGGATTACGTCGTCGCATTCTTCGGTGCCGTCTACGCGGGCACCATCGCCGTTCCTCTGTTCGACCCCGACGAGCCGGGTCACAGCGACCGCCTCCACGCTGTCCTCGGTGACTGCAAGCCCACCGCGATTCTGACGGCCACGAGCTCTGCCGCCGGAGTCCGCAACTTCTTCCGTGCCCTCCCCGCCGCCGAGCGTCCGCGCGTCATCGCCGTCGACGCCATTCCGGACAGTGTCGGCGAGACCTGGGTCGAGCCAGGCGCGACGCTCGACGACATCGCATACCTGCAGTACACGTCGGGATCGACGCGCACACCGGCCGGCGTCGAGATCACGCACCGCGCAGTCGGCGTCAATGCACTCCAGATGGTCGACGCGATCGAACTGACCGAGGATTCCCGCGGCGTCACGTGGCTGCCGCTGTTCCACGACATGGGTCTGCTGACGGTCATCCTGCCGGCCCTGGGCGGCAAGTACATCACCATCATGAGTCCGCGCGCGTTCGTGCAGCGTCCGTGGCGCTGGATCAAGGAACTCGCGGCCGTCTCCGACGGTGCAGGCACGTTCGCCGCGGCACCGAACTTCGCATTCGAGCACGCTGCTCAGCGCGGACTGCCGAAGAACGGCGAGGCGCTGGATCTGTCCAACGTCATCGGCCTGATCAACGGCAGCGAGCCGGTCACGACGTCGTCGATGGACAAGTTCAACGACGCGTTCGCGCCGTACGGACTGCCCAAGACGGCGATCAAGCCGTCGTACGGCATGGCCGAGGCCACGTTGTTCGTTTCGTCCACCAAGCATTCGGACGAGGCCAGAGTCATCTACGTCGATCGCACCGAACTCAACGCAGGCCGGCTGGTCGTCGTCGACAAGGACGCGCCAGGCGCCATCCCGCAGGTCTCCACCGGTTACGTCGCACGCAGTCAGTGGGCTGCCATCGTCGACGCGGATACCGCCTCCGAGGTTCCCGACGATCACGTCGGTGAGATCTGGCTGCACGGTGAGAACATCGGCCAGGGCTACTGGGGTCGCGATCAGGAAACCAGCGAGACCTTCCACAACAAGCTCGTCAGTCGCGTCGCGGAAGGTTCGCACGCCGAGGGTGCATCCGAAGGCGCGAACTGGATGCGCACGGGTGACTACGGCGTCTACCACGGCGGCGAGCTCTACATCACCGGCCGCGTGAAGGACCTCGTCATCGTCGACGGTCGTAATCACTACCCGCAGGACATCGAATTCTCGGCTCAGGAAGCCAGCAAGGCATTGCGCCCCGGCTTCGTCGCAGCCTTCGCGGTTCCGGCCAACCAGCTTCCCGACGTCGTCTTCGAGTTCTCCGGCTCGGCGCTGACGAAGGATCCGGGCGACGCCTCAGAGCAGCTCGTCATCGTCGGAGAACGCGCCCCGGGTGCAGGCAAGGCCGACCCGCAGCCGATTGCCGACGAGGTCCGCGCAGCTATCTCCGCGCGCCACGGCGTCACGGCACGCGACATCCTTCTCGTGCCCGCAGGATCCATTCCTCGTACGTCGAGCGGAAAGATCGCCCGTCGCGCCTGCAAGGCCGCGTACATCGAGGGAACGCTGCGCGGTGGTTACCAGCAGACCGCGTTCCCCGACGCGGTGCTGCCGGACTGACACCGGCGCGCACAGTCCCGTTCCTAATTCGACAGGTAGCTTGGTGAGTTGATGGCAGACCACGTGAACGATGCTGAAGAAGTAACAGTCACCTCCGGCGAAGGCGGTGAGATGACGGTCGCTCAGCTTCGCGCATGGCTCCGCAACTGGGTTGCCGAGGCCACCGGCCAGTCGGTCGATCTGATCTCCGACGACCGCCCGATGGAGGAATTCGGACTGTCCTCGCGTGACGCCGTCGCGCTGAGTGGCGAGATCGAGGAACTGGTCGGCGTCACGCTGACGGCGACGGTCGTCTATCAGCACCCGACGATCGCGTCTCTCGCGACCATCATCATCGAGGGTGAGCCCGAGGTGAACGACGCGGTCGACGACTCGTTCTACACACACGGTCTGCAGACCGGCGACTCGCACGACATCGCCATCGTCGGTGTGTCGACGCGTTTCCCCGGCGCCGGTACGACGCCCGAGGAGATGTGGGCGCTGCTCAGCGAAGGGCGCGACGGCATCACCGATCTGCCCGACGGCCGCTGGGAAGAGTTCACCTCCGACCCGGCGATCAAGGCAGCGGTCGACGCCACGATCACCAAGGGCGGGTACCTCGACGACGTCAAGACGTTCGACGCAGAATTCTTCGCCATGTCGCCCAACGAGGTCGTCAACGTCGACCCGCAGCAGCGTCTGGCACTCGAGCTGACGTGGGAGGCGCTCGAGCACGCCCGGATTCCCGCGAGCTCGGTCAAAGGCTCGCAGGTCGGCGTGTTCATCGGCAGCTCGTCCAACGACTACCAATTGTTGGCCGTCAGCGACCCGAAGGCCCACCCGTACGCGCTGACCGGAACATCGACGGCCATCGTCGCGAACCGCGTCTCGTACTTCTACGATTTTCGTGGCCCGTCCATCGCGGTCGACACCGCATGCTCGTCGTCGCTCGTCGCGGTGCACCAGGCCGTTCGCAGCTTGCGCTCGGGTGAGTCGGATCTCGCGCTCGCCGGTGGCGTCAACATGTTGCTCGCCCCGCCGATCACCGTCGGCTTCGGGCAGACCGGCGTGCTGGCACCCGACGGCAAGATCAAGGCATTCTCGTCCGACGCCAACGGCATGATCCGCTCCGAGGGCGGCGGTCTCGTCGTACTCAAGCGACTGGAAGACGCCAAGCGCGACGGCGACGACATCCTTGCCGTCATCGCCGGATCTGCCGTCAACCAGGACGGTCGCTCCAACGGACTGCTCGCGCCGAGCCCCGACGCCCAGGCCGACGCTCTGCGATTCGCGTACCGCGACGCCGGCATCGCCCCGTCCGGCGTCGACTACATCGAAGCGCACGGCACCGGCACCATCCTCGGCGACCCGATCGAGGCCGACGCACTGGGACGCGTCGTCGGACGTGGGCGCGATGCGGACAAGCCTGCGCTGCTCGGTTCGGCCAAGACGAACTTCGGGCACCTCGAATCCGCTGCAGGCGCAGCAGGTTTGATCAAGGTCGTCCTCGCGATGCAGCAGAACCGTCTGCCTGCGTCGCTCAACTTCGCGGGCCCCAACCCGTACATCGATTTCGACAAGGCGCACCTGAAGGTCATCCCCGAGGGTGCGGAATGGCCGCGCTACACCGGTAAGGCCGTCGCAGGTATCTCCGGCTTCGGGTTCGGTGGAACCAATGCGCACGTCGTCGTGCGTGAGTACGTGGCCGACGAGGTCTCCGAAGGTTTCGACGCGTTGTCCGTGGATCCGGAAGCTGTTCTGGTCGAGGGTGTTTCGGAGATCGTCGAAGCCGATCCGGTTGTCGAGAAGGCTGCCGCCCCGGATGCAGCTCCCGCGACCGTCGTGCTCGCGGTGTCGGCGGCGCTGCCGTCGCGGCGTAAGCGTGCGGCATCGGATCTGGCCGACTGGCTCGAAACCGAAGAAGGCAGCACGACGCCACTCGTCGACGTCGGTCGCGCGCTGGCCAAGCGCAACCACGGCCGTTCGCGCGCAGTCGTTCTCGCATCGACGACGGCCGAAGCCATCACCGGCCTGCGTGCAATCGCGGCCGGTAAGCCCGGTCCCGGTGTGTTCTCGGCGGATTCGCCTGCGTCGAACGGCGCGGTGTGGGTGTTCTCGGGCTTCGGTTCGCAGCACCGCAAGATGGCGTCGCGGCTGTATCGCACGAACACCGTGTTCGCATCGGCTGTCGACGAGGTCGACGAACTGCTGATCGACGAGGCCGGATACTCCATCAAGGAGATCATCCTCGACGACGCGCAGACGTACGAGTTCGAGAACTCGCAGGTCGCCATCTTCGTCATCCAGATCGCCTTGGCCGCAACGCTTCGCGCGCACGGCGCCGAGCCGACGGCCGTCATCGGGCATTCGATGGGTGAGGTCGCTGCGGCGTACGTCGCCGGTGGTCTGAACCTCGAGGACGCGGTCCGCATCATCTACGCACGGTCCCGTCTGCTCGCCGAGGGCCAGGACGGGCTCGGGGCGGCGTCGCAAGGTGCGATGGCACTCGTCGAATACACACCCGACGAGGTCACCGCACTGACCGACCAGTACCCCGACGTCGAACCCTGCGTTTATGCTGCGCCGACGCACACCACCGTCGGTGGTCCGCGTGAACAGGTGGAAGCACTTGTCGCGCAAGCGGAAGCGGCCGAGAAGATGGCTCGCGTCCTGGATGTGAAGGGTGCCGGGCACACCGCCGCGGTGGATCCGCTGCTGGGAGAACTCGCTGCCGAGCTGGCAGGCATCGAGCCGGGCAAGCTTCGTGCAGGTGTCTACTCGTCGGTGGACAAGGAAGCGCACTACCGCGCCGGACACGAGCCCATCCACAGCGTCGACTATTGGACCAAGGGCATGCGCCATCCGGTCTACTTCACCCAAGCCGTCAATGTCGCTGTAGGAGATGGGCATACGACGTACGTCGAGCTCGCTCCGAACCCGGTCGCGCTGATGTCCGTCGCTGCGACGGCATGGGCTGCCGGAGTCGCCGATTCGACACTGATCCCCACGCTGAAGCGCAAGGAAGACGAGGCGGAGACGTTCCTCGCTGCGCTCGCGCAGCTGTACGTCCACGGCCATGCGCTCGACCTCGCGACGCTGTTCGACGACGGCTCCTATGCTCCGATCCCGCGTACTGCCTACTTGCGCAAGGAATTCTGGCTCGGTACACGTGTGAGCTCCAGCGGCAGCGGTCGTATCCCTGGCGCGCGGGTTGCGTTGCCGGACGGCCGCCACGTGTGGGAAGTCGAGGCCTCCGCAGTGGACTCTCTGGATGCCTTGGTGAATGCTGCTGCTGCGCAGGTATTCTCGGGGGTCGCAGTCGGTGCGTCGGTGACGCATGCGTCGGTTCCTGCTGGCGGCACACTGGTGACGACGCTGGCGTCGCACCTCGGTGGCGCGTCCGTGCAGGTTCACTCGCACGTCGGTTCGGCGTTCACGCTGGTGCACGAGGCCGTCGTGACGTCGGGTGAGCCGTTGCCGGAACCTGTTGTCGCAGAGGTTCGGTCGAGCTCGCCGCAGGAGCGGAGCCTGCGGAGTGACCAGAACGGGGTGGAGGAACTGCCCGAGGTTGTGGAGACGTTCGGTGACCGGTGGGACCCCAACGGCACCCAGCGGATGGAAGATCGCCTCGCGATCATCGTCGCCGACTCCATGGGATATGCACCCGAGGATCTGCCTCCCGAGATTCCGCTGATCGAGCTGGGCCTCGATTCCTTGAGCGCAGTGCGCATCAAGAACCGTGTCGAATACGAATTCGACATCCCCACAGTGCAATTGCAGGCTGTGCGCGACGCGAACCTGCTCGAGGTCGAGAAGTACCTGCGGTACGCGCTCGACAATCGTGACGAGGTGCAGGCGCTTGCCGACAAGCAGGCTGCGGAAAAGGAGGCCGAAGCGGCTCCTGAGGCGGTCGTCGCCACCCCGGCAGCCGAAGTTCCGAGTGCCGACTACCAACCGGTGCCCGAGGCTGCGGCTACCGACGTCGGCAACCGTGAGGCATTCGCAGAAGCCGCGGGATCGGATGTGCCACCACGCGACAACGCCGAGCGGCTGACGTTCGCGACGTGGGCCGTCGTGACGAAGGAGTCCGCGAAGGGCATCTTCAACACGCTCCCGATCCTGGACGACGAGACCGCGGAGAAGCTCGCTGCTCGGTTGACCGAGCGTGCGGGCGGCGAGGTCACGTTCGACGACGTTCTCGATTCCGAGACCATCGAGCAGCTCGCCGAGAAGGTGCGTCCGCACCTCGAAGACGGTGAGATCGACGGACTGGTGCGCAACCTGCGTCCACGTCCAGAAGGATCCACGGCCACACCGGTTTTCGCGTTCCATTCGGCCGGTAGCTCGACCGTCGCGTACGAGCCGTTGCTGCGCAAGCTGCCCGCGGGCACGCCGATGTACGGACTCGAACGCGTCGAAGGGCCCATCTCGGTCCGTGCTGCCGAGTACGTGCCGCTGATCCGTGAGATCCAGCCCGAGGGGCCGTATGTGTTCGTCGGCTGGTCGCTCGGCGGCATCCTTGCCTACGAGGTCGCTCGGCAGATGGAAGAGCAGGGCATCGAAGTCGCGTACGTCGGGCTTCTCGACACGGTCATGCCCGGCACCGAGATTCCGGACACTCAGGACGAGGTCCGCAGGCGTTGGGAGCGGTACGCCACGTTCGCGAAGAAGACGTACGACGTCGACTACCCAATTCCGTACGACAAGCTCGTCGAAGCCGACGACGAAGGCCAGATCCGCATCATCACCGATCTGGTGAAGCTGAGCGGCGCGAAGATCCCGGGCGGCATCATCGAGCATCAGCGGACGTCGTGGCTCGACAACCGGGCGATCGCGACCGCAGAGCTGAAGCCGTACGGCGGTCACGTGACGCTGTACATGGCCGACAAGTATCACGACGACGCCATCGCGCTCGAACCCGCCTATGCCACTCGCGAAGAGCACGGTGGGTGGGGTCCGGTCGTGAAGGACCTCGAGATCGTCTACATCGGAGGCGACCACCTTGCCGTCGTCGACGAACCGTACATTGGACGAATTGCGGCCCACCTGACGAAAACGCTGAACGAGATCGAGTCAGCAAGAACCGGAGCTTAGAAACTTGACTGGTACCACCGCGGAAAAGCTGGCCGAGCTACGCGCCAACCTCGAACTTGCCAAGGAACCGGCAGGCGAGATCGGTATCGCCAAGCGAGCGAAGAAGGGCATTCCGAGCGCGCGTGAGCGCATCGACCTGCTCCTCGATCCCGGCAGCTTCGTCGAGATCGGTGCGCTGGTCAAGGCTCCGAACGACCCGTCTGCTCTGTACAGCGACGGCGTCGTCACCGGTCACGGAACCGTCGACGGCCGTCCCGTCGCCGTCTTCTCGCATGACCAGACCGTCTTCGGCGGAACCGTCGGCGAGATGTTCGGCCGCAAGGTCGCCGGGCTCATGGATTTCGCGATCAAGGTGGGTTGCCCGGTCGTCGGCATCAACGATTCCGGCGGCGCGCGCGTGCAGGACGCCGTGACGTCGCTCGCCTGGTACGCCGAGTTGGGCCGTCGGCACGAGCCGTTGTCGGGAATGTGTCCGCAGATCTCGGTCATCCTCGGCAAGTGCGCTGGCGGTGCCGTCTACGCACCGATCAACACCGACATCGTGGTCGCCACCGAAGAGGCGTACATGTTCGTCACCGGACCGGACATCATCAAGTCCGTCACGGGTGAGGACGTCAGCCTCGACGAGCTCGGAAGCGCACGCAAGCAGGCGCAGTACGGCAACGTCCACCACGTCGCGCCCGACGAGAAGGCCGCGTTCGACTGGGTGCGCAACTACCTGAGCTACATGCCGTCGAGCTGCCAGGAAGATCCGCCCGTCGTCAACCCCGGTCTCGAGCCGGAGATCACCGACTCGGATCTGTCACTGGACAAGATCATGCCCGACGCCGACAACGCCGGGTACGACATGCACGACATCATCCTGCGCCTGTTCGACGACGGTGAGTTCCTCGAACTGTCGTCGGAGATCGCACCGAACGTCATCACCGGTCTGACGCGCGTCGACGGTCGGTCCGTCGGTGTCGTCGCCAACCAGCCGATGTACCTGTCCGGTGCGCTCGACGCCGACAGCGCCGACAAAGCTGCCCGCTTCGTCCGCATCTGCGACGCCTACAACATTCCCCTGGTGTTCCTCGTCGATACGCCCGGATTCCTGCCCGGCGTCGACCAGGAGAAGGTCGGCGTCATCAAGCGCGGTGGCCGATTCCTGTTCTCGTACATCGAGGCATCGGTTCCGAAGATCACCGTCGTCGTTCGCAAGGCCTACGGCGGCGGTTATGCGGTGATGGGATGCAAGCAGCTCGGAGCGGACATCAACCTCGCCTGGCCGACGGCCCGCATCGCGGTCATGGGCGCCGAGGGCGCGGTCAACATCATCGGCCGCAAGCAGCTCGCGGCGGCAGGCGAGAACGCTCCCGCGGTGCGTCAGCAGCTCATCAACTTCTACAACGAGCACGTCGCGACGCCATGGGTCGCCGCCGAGCGCGGGTACGTCGATGCCGTCATCGAGCCGTCGAGCACTCGCCTCGAGCTCCGCAAGGCGCTCAGAATCCTGAAGGACAAGAAGATCTTCAAGAACCCGCGGAAGCACAATCTGTTTCCGATCTGATCGGCCTGTGGTCGCTTGAATGGGCGCCCCCTGGTCGCTTGAATGTGCACCCCTGTGATCGCTTGAATGGTCCATTCATACGGACAGATAGCTTGGGTGCGACATTCAAGCGGTGGGCGGTCCGGCCTGTGATCGCTTGAATGGTCCATTCATACGGTCAGATAGCTTGGGTGCGACATTCAAGCTGGACCGAGGCGCAAGTTCGGCCGCGGACGCGCGAGCGCACGTTCGTATCCGGCAATCAGGTCAGCGACGACGCCCGCTGGGTCGTCTCTGATCTGCGATGGCAGGTGAGACACCATTATGGCGCCGGCTTTCTCCATTGCAGCGCGCTTGGCCATGGTGGCGGCGTGGTCGGCAGGACTCAGGTGATGCGCGAGCGAATCGATCTGCCATCCGAAGCAGACGAGGTCGATCCATCCGTCGGGAATGCAGATCAGTTTCCCGTCGGGGCCGAGTACGGGTCGATTGTGGACCATCTTCGGTAGATCCGTTGTGGCATAGAGTTTCTGTGCTTGGGCTTCCGCGACGGAGTGTGCGTCGTCGGCGAGGTCGCGCACCGCCATCCGGGCGACAGCTCCGTATTGCCGTGGCCCTTCCGTGAGCTCACGAACGAGGTCGCCGAGTTCGACGGATCCGCGTTGAATCGCCTGAGCGAACAAGTGGGTGCATCGGGTGGACGAGTGCATCGATCGTGCTGCGTCAGCGAGCGCACGGACCAGGGGCGCCACTCGCAGCTGTCCCCGCCGTTGCATTTCCGGCATGCGGGTCGTTCGTTCGACCCGAACGAAGGAAGTCGATGCTCGACGCATCGTCGACGGAACGAGAATGTGAACGTCGCCGCCGACGCGGTCGAAGCCATGCTGCTGCACCGCGGCGCCACCGGTGAGCGCACTGTGCTCACCTCCGTACAGAAGTGCAGCTGTCTGTTGCTGAAGCGCAGACGGGTTGCCGTTCTGCAGTAGGACGATTCCAGGTAATATTCGACGCCATTTGCCGTCGTCGGCTGTCCTCGCGGTGATCGATCCATCGGAAACACCGCACTGCCGCAATGCCTTTCGGGTGATCACCCCGTTCACCGACGCTGCGTTCAGTATTTCGCGCTCTGTTGCCCATTTGCCACGTTTCATGCACCGGACAGTGGCACGTCCGCGCACCGTCGCAGCTCGCGTGACCAGCCAGTATGCAGACCCTGTGGATGACTGCCGACGCTGTGGACAATGTGCCCGATTCGGGTACCGGCGGAGTCGAGGTTGTCGGGGACGTCTGCTAGGGGCTCGACCGGCCCAACTGCCCACCGCTTGAATGTCACCCACACGCTATCTGTTCGTATGAATGGACCATTCAAGCGATCACCGGCCCAACCGCCCACCGCTTGAATGTCGCACCCAAGCTATCTGTCCGTATGAATGGACCATTCAAGCGATCACCGGTCGAACACCCTCAAATTCCCCGGCGTCCAGAGGCCCGACCTGGTGACCTCCGAGGTCTCCACGGTCGCGGGGACGGCCTGGGGGTAGTAGGCGTCGTAGCGCTCGAGGGAGCCCCAGTCGCGGGCCCAGTCACGGTCGAGGTAGGTGGGCACGGTGACGGGCTGGGCGAGGAGTTCGCTCCAGCCGAGTGGGCCACCGTTGTCGCCGGACTGCCAGGTGTCCGTGGAGCTGACTGCCAAAGGACGGTCCGGGAGGATGCGGTAACCCGGCACCTCGGCGACGCCGTACTCGTGGTCGAACGGCCGCTGGCACGGGAACTGAAGACCGACAGCCCAGTCGAGCAACACAGGCTGTTCGCTGCCGATTACGGAGTTCAGTGTTTCGAGCTGCGGGACGCGCGGGGGTGTGAACGCGAACCACTGATCACCGGTCAGGTTGGGGTCGTTGGCGACGACGCGGACGGCGTCGGCGTCACCCGGTAGGTCGGCGATCGGGATCCGCAGGTTGCGCCACGACGGTGCGGGCCCGATGTCGCGGGGCAGGTAGGTGCCCTTGACGTCGACGGTGCCGTCGGGTTGGCGTGTGCCGTACTCGACGAGCAAGGACTGGCCGTACGTCATGGCGCCGGTGTCGTCGTAGGACAGGATGCGGCCAGCTGCCGAGATGACGATCAGCGGTGCGGAGTCCGAACGTTCCGGCAGCGCATACCAACTCGACGTCGCAGACGCGGGCTCCTGGATGCCCGGCTGGTAGGAGCCGAGCACGGGCGTCGTTGCCGGGTCGAGTCCGAACGGCAGTGCAGCGGTGGAGCCGTTGACGCCGCGGGCGCCGATGCCGCCTCCCGTACCGGAGCTCTGGCCTTCCTCGAACGCGGGTCCGACGCTCTGCTGGTCGGTATTTCCCTGTCCTGGTTTGACTTCCACGGCGTCGGCGCTGAGGTCGGTCGGTACACCGTTGGGGGTGAAGTTCGACGGGCTCTCGCCGCCGAGAGGCCCGGTCTCGGGATCGAACTCTGCCGGAATCGGTTCGAGTACACCGGAATTGGCATCGGACTCGACCAGAACGTCGTTCGCGAGGCCGCATGTGTTGCCGGTCAGTGCCTGAATGTTCGACCGCGCAAGGGAATACGCCGGATACTGCGATACCGCGCCCTTGACCAGCGACAGCACTTCGAACAGAACCATGAGTCCGGCGATGACGGTCAGTGGTGCAGCGGCGAATTTCTTGATCCGTCTGCCGCGTTCGGTACCTGCCCTCGGCTGTGGCGGTGCGTATCCCTCACGGAGGTACTGCCACGCGGCGAGCGCGAGTGCGAGACCGAAGAGTACGAGGAACAGTGTGTTGGACTGGTTTCCGCTCAGCGAGACCGTCTTGTCGAACCACGGCACACCGTAGCTGGAGACGTACCACCAACCGTTGATGCCCGAGAACGACAGTGCCAGAACGAACATCAGGCCAGCGAGGAAGATCGTCCGGTTACGACGCGACCGCAGTGCACTCGCCGACACTGCGACTGCCGTCAGTGCGGCGAGGCTGCCTGCGATGCCCGCGTACGACCCGAAGTGGTGCGTCCACTTGGTCGGGTTGAACATCATGAAGAAGATCGTTCCGAAGACGACGCCGATCAGACGCCATGCCGGGCCGTTGGAGATGCCGGGAACTCGACGACGACGCAGCAGCACGAACAGCGTCGTGAACAGGCACAGCAACATCGTCAGGAATGCGAATCGTCGGGCGACGGACCCGTCGACGGTCTGAACGAACAGGTAGTAGTAACGCAGGAAATCCTGGTACCACGCCTCGCTCGGGCCGATGGCGGTTCGCACACGCGTCGACTCCATGACCGTCGCGAAGGTCTGGTCGGCGAACACGACGACGAGTACGAGGAAGCCGGCAGCGGCGAGCGGCGCCAGCAGCGGCAGCGTTCCGACGAGACGGTGACGACGCACGACGATGCGGGCCATCGGGCGTGCACCCGCGAGCAGCGCAGCCACACACATCAGTCCCGTGGGCGCGGACGCCAGCGTGAACGCGCCGATCAGGAAGGCCGTGGCGGCGGGGAGCAGTCGTCCGGTCGCGATGGCACGTTCGATCGAGCACCACGTCAGCAGCGCGCCGACTGCGACGATGGGCTCGGGGCGCAGGCCGTTGTTGTAGGGCAACCAGAACGCGAGGAACACCAGGCCGCCGGTCCACAACGCGACATTGGACTTGCGTACCGCACGGCCGAGTCGCGGGACGACCTCGCGGCTGATGACCATCCAGCACAGGACACCCGCGATCAGCGCGGGCAGTCGCATCCAGGGGCTCGCCGTGGAGATCTTCGCGAACACCGCGAGCACGTCGTAGTACCAGCCGAACGGGGCTTCGGGGACGCCGAACCAGCGGAAGTAGTTGGCCATGTAGCCGGATTGATCGGCCGCGCGAGCCATCGTGAGGAGATAGCCGTCGTCGGAGGTGTTGGCGCCGACGAAGTGCCAGCCGACGAGCGCACCGAGGACGGTGACGTCGACGCCGGTGAACTTCCACCAGTGCGACGGGAAGAATCGGCGGTGGCCGCGACCGTCGATGCCGTCGAGGCGCCCGAGCGCGACCATCGCGAGGATGGTGCACAGGACGGCGACGAACATCGCGAGTAGTTTCAGGATCGTCGGGCTCGACGAGAAGCGCGAGTCGACGTCGATGGTGACGGACAGGCCCGCCGGAGCCGCGCCCTGCAGGTCGGTGAACACGCCGACGACCTGAGGCCGCAGGTCACCGTCGAGACGCCCGGTGCGGGGGTTGCCCGCGTCGTCGGACAGGCCGGTGAACTCGGCGGTGGTGGAGTCGATGTCCGAGCTGATCTCGATGGACCCGCACGCTGCGCCCTGGACGTCACCGCGCGGCGCCGACGCGACGACGACGTTGCGGTCGAGGACGTCGACAGAGCCTTCGCTGACGCGGACGAACAGGCTGTTGAGAGCGGCGCCGTCGCCCTGAGCCGGGGCGGTCGCGAGCAGCAATCCGCCTTCCGGGGGCAGCTGCGCGACCGCGCTACACGGAATGCTTGCGCTGAAGTCGAGCGGCGCCTGCGACACGAGGGGTGCGTCGATGTCCTCGATCGAGCCGTTCTGCGGCCACGAGATGGTCGACGTCGTCTGTACGACGGGTAGGAACGGCGTCAGGATCGCCAGGAACGCACCCAGCAGGCCGGTGATGATCGCGACCAGGCGCGTCGTACGCACCTGGGAGCGCAAATCGACCGCTGAACCCTTCTTCGATGGAACAGAGGGCACGGCGGATGAATCTGTCACGGCGTCGGGCACGATTGACGATGTTATGCGAGCGTGACAAGAAGGGCACACACGCCTGGTCCAGACCGGCGGCCTGGACCAGACGTCGAAACCGGGTGATCAGTTGTTTTTGATCGGTCCTGGGCTGAACAAGCCGGATCGCGTCGCGTCGGTCACCGTCACCGTCGCAGGTGTGGCGGCCGAATCGAGTGGGGAGTATCTCTCGATCGAGCCCCAGTCGCGGTCGTAGTCGTCCTTCAGATACGACGGCAGTGTCTGTGCCCCGAGCAGCTGTTCGGTCCAGCCGAGCGGTCCGCCGCCGATCCAGTCCTGCCACGCGTTGGTGGCTTCGGCGCCGGTGCGATCGGGGAGGATGCGGTATTCGGGAACCTCGGCGACGCCGTAGCGGTGATCGAACGGCCGCTGGCACGGGAATGCGAGTCCGACGGCCCAGTCGAGCAGGACGGGTGCGTCCGAGCCGACGACGTCGTTGAGCGACTGCGTCTGCGGGACACGTGGGGGAGTGATCGCGGCCCACTGGTTGCTGGCGGTGTCGGAGTCGTCGACGACGATGCGGATCGCGTCGGCCTCGGCGGGCAGGTCCGACAGCGGCACCCGCAGGTTGCGCCACGACGGCGCAGGACCGATGTCCGACGGTACGACGCGGCCAAGCGCTCGCACGTCCGAACCGTCGCGCACGCCGTATTCGACCTCGACGCTCGTGCCGGAGGTGACGATGCCGTCGGAGTCGACCGATCTGATGCGTCCTGCGGCGGCGATGGTGACGAGGTCGCCGTCGCCCGGGAGGCCGTACCAGTCCGTCGTCAGCGACGCGGGTTCCGAGGCCCCGAAACTACCGAGGACAGGGGTCGACGCCGGATCGAGTCCGAACGGCAGCGACACGGTGCTTCCGTTGATGCCTGCGTTGTCCTCGGTGCCGCCGGATGTGCCGGAGTTGTTGGTCGAGACGGTGGTGCTGCCGTCGGTCGGCGCAACGGAATTGGCGCCGCCCTGGGTCGATTCCTCGGCGTCTGCGGTCAGGTCGGATGCGACGCCGTTGGGTGTGAACCCTGTGTTGCCGCCAGCGGCCAGGGGATCGCTGCTGTTCGAAAGTGGCTGTAGCACTGATGCATTCGGATTCGTTTCGACGAGTACATCGTTCGCGAGACCGCATGAATTGCCGGTCAGCGAATCGATGTTGGATCGCGCGATCGAGTACGCCGGGTACTGCGCGACGGCCCCCTTGAGCAAGGACAGCACCTCGAACAGCACGACACCACCGGCGACGACGGTCAGCGCGGACGGCGAGAATCTACGACGCTTCGTTGTCGGCGGCTTCGCGTACGGCATCCGAATGTGTTGGTACGCAGCGTAGATGAGAGTGAGGACGGTGAGCCCGAGGAACAGCGTCGAGAAGCCCTTGCCGAGGAGCTGCGGCGGCTTGTCGAACCACGGGATGCCGTAACTCGAGACGTACCACCACCCGTTGGAGCTGGTGAAAGCCAGTGCGGTCAGGAACAGGACAGCGGCGGTGAACAGCGTTCGGTTGCGCGGCGACTTGATGGTCGCGGCAGTGACCGCGACCGCGGCAAGGGCGGCAACGGATCCGGCGAGTCCCGCGTAGACGCCGAAGTGGTGAGTCCATTTGGTCGGGGTGAACATCATCAGCGCGATCGACCCGATCACGATCCCGAGAATGCGACGCGACGGCCCGATCGCGGTGCCGGGGATGCGTCCGTTCTTGCGGAGCATGACGAGAATCGCGACGCCGACGCACAGCAGCATGACGAAGACACCGAACCGTCGGGCGAGCGAACCGTCGGGCGAGATGGTCATCAGCGCATCCCAGCGCACCCGCTCGTCGAACCACGCGACGTTCGGGCCGACGGCCGAGCGCACACGCGTCGCCTCGAGCACCGTCGACACTGTCTGGTCGGCGAAGATCGCGATGAGAACTGCGGTGCCCGACGCCAACAGCGGCGCGACCAGGCCCGAGAAGCCGACGAGTTTCGCCCGTCGAATCAGAATCTGCACGAGCGGCCGTGCCCCGGCCAGGAGCGCAGCGATACAGATGAGGCCGGTCGGTCCGGCAGCGAGTGAGAACGCGGCGATCAACAAGGCGACAGCCGCGGGCAGCAGTCGACCGGTCGCGATGGCACGTTCGATGGAACACCACGTCAACAGCGCGCCGAGTGCGATGACCGGCTCCGGACGCAGGCCGTTGTCATAAGGCAGCCAGAACGCCAGGAACACGAGGCCCGCTGTCCACAGCGCGACGCGGCTGCGGAACACTGCCTGGCCGAGCCGCGGAATGACCTCGCGACTGATGACCATCCAGCACAGAATCCCGGCGATGAGTGCAGGCAGACGCATCCAGACGCTGGCCGTCGACACCTTCGCGAAGGCGGCGAGCATGTCGTAGTACGGCATGCCGAACGGCGCTTCGGGAACGCCGAACCATCGGAAGTAGTTGGCCATGTACCCCGCGTGCTCGGATACGCGGGCCATGTTGAGCAGATAACCGTCGTCGGAGGTGTTGGCGCCGATGATGTGCCACAGAAGAAGAGTCCCGACGACGATCGCGTCGACTCCGGTCAGTTTCCACCAGCGGGACGGAAGGAAACCGCGTGCGCGACGGCCGTCGACCCCGTCGAGGCGATGTAGCGCGACGAGCGAGATGACGACGGCGATGACACCGACGATCATCGCGAGCAACTTGAACAGCGTCGGGCTCGACGAGAAGCGTGAGTCGATGTCGGCGGTGACGTTCAATCCAGGAACGTTCTGCTGCAGATCGGTGAAGATGCCGACCATCTGTGGTCTGCTGTCGCCGTCGCTGGTGGTGGTCTCGCCGTTCACCGTCACCGCCGTGCGCGACGAGTCGGAGTCGATCGTCACCTCGCACCCGTCGGCCGCCGGTGCTTCGGCGAGCACCTCGTCGCGCAGCACCACCCGCAGGGTCTGCTCGTCGTTCACCTCGACGACGAGGCCGCGGCTCGTCCTGTCGGGGGCGCCGGACGGCAGCGTCGAGACGAGCGTTCCTGGTGTGCTCGTGCACGGGACCGTCGCTTCGAGCCGCAGCGGTGTGTACGAGACGAGCGGAGCCTCGATGCTGCCGAAGTTCTCCTGCGGCCACGAGATGGTGGCCGCGGATTCCTTCACCGGCAGCAGCGGGGTGGCGAGCGCGAGGATCACACCGATCAACCCGGAGAGAACAGCGACGATGCGGGCAGTCTTCAAGTCGGGTTTCGAACGCACCCGATCATGGTAGGTGCCGACACTGTCAGCTCACGCTGCGCACGTCCCAGACCCACACTCCGCCGTGGAACTCACCCTCGGTACCGAGGAGTGAATCGACCGTCGCGCGCAGCACCGTCGCGTTCTTGCCGGGAGGAAGCACGACGACGTCGGCGTTCCAGAACCGGAGATCCTCGACGGCCTGAGCTCTCTGGTCGGCGGTCACGTCCGGAACCGTGCCGGAATCCTGGACGGACCCGAGCAGAAGCGCGGTGGGCCTGTCGACGGCACCGTACTTCGCCTTCTTGTCCGCAGCGTCGCTCGGACCGACGAAATAGCCTGCGGCAAGCGGGAATTGCATGTCGGCGTCGATCTGCCAGTGCAGGGGTCGCGCGTCCTCGGGTCGGGGAAGCGGCACGGTGACGACGGAACCCCCGGACACGTAGTCCTTCCATTCGTCACCCGCGAAGAACTGAGGCGTCGGAGACCGGTCGACGGCCTGCAACGGCGTCGGGATCAGCGGGATCAACGCGAGCGCCAGCGCGACCGACCACAGCGCGGGCACCGGACGCAGCCCACGGCTGAATGCCCTGTCGGTGGCGAGAACGATCAGCAGTGCGAGCGCAGGTATCGCGGCCAGCGCGAACCGTGTCTCGAGCACCGACTCGACGAGGGGCACCTTGGCCAGCCACGACCACGGCAGCTCGATCCCGGTGTCCTTCTTGCCGATGTACAACTCGCTACCCAGCGACAGCGTGCTCACGACGACGACAGTCACCGCCGCGGCGCGCACACGCGCCTCACGCCACATCCACGCGGTCGCGATCAACCCGAGCACCAGCAGCGGCCAGCCGAAGTACGCGTTCTCCTCGGTGGCATTGATACGCACGTTCTGACCGGGCGTCGTCATGCCGCCGATGGACTGGGACGGGAACTGGAACAGGGCCTTCGCGTCGTTGCCCATGTTTCCGTGCTCGAGGAACGAGTAGCTCTGCGGCCCCATGAACTGCCAGTACAGGGGGATGGCGACGAGCACGAGCGCCAGGACCGCGGCAACAGGAATGCCTTTCGACGCGTTCTTCAGCGCAGGCAGGATGCTTCGTGGCTTCCCGAGGTAGTAGGCGACCGTGAAGACCCCGAATGCGATCGCGAAGATCAGCAGCGGTTCTTCGCCCAGCATGATCTGCAGCGCGACGACGAGGCCCAGCGTGATGATGTTGCGACGCGTCGGACCGTTCTGCGCGATACCGATGACCGTCGACGCGATGACCGGCAGCAGGAACAGTACGACGAAGTTCGGGTGGCCGTTGGCGTGCGACACCATGCCCGGCGCGAATCCACACAGCGCGCCGCCGATCGCGGATGCGCCCTTCGACGCGCCGACGCGCCTCGAGAACAGCCAGTACCACGCGTACGCAGTGCCTCCGAGGCCTGCGGTGAGCGCGATCGCCCACGTGACCGTCGGGCCGAACAGCAGCGTGACGGGTGCGAGCGGAATCGAGAGCCCGAACATGGCCGTGTTGGCCATCAGATTCACGCCGAGCGGATAGTTCTGCAGGTCGCTCGACATGGGATTGTCGAGATGCGCGACGGCATGCGCTGCGACGGCGAAGAACCACTCCCACATCGCCTGGTCCTGGCCACTGTTGTACATGTAGCCATTGCCGAGGTTTCGCCACTGCCCTTGCATGACGAACAGCGCGCCGACGGTGAATGCCACGGCCGCGGCAACGTCCCCACGGTGGAGCCGCGGCAGTGCTCCGAGTTTCGATGCCTGCGCTGTCCCCGGTTGCTCGAGAACGGTCTGGTCGGTGAATGTCATCGGAGGGAACGTTACGTGAACGTTATGTGCTTTGCCTATGAAACGTGTGTGACCAGCGCAAACGGGCCGATATCGGTGACCGTGAAGCGTGGATCCTCGAACAGCGACTCGTCGAACGTGACGGTGTATCGACGTACGTTGGGATCGTTCGGATAGACGTCCTCGGCGAGGCGCAGCGTGTAGCCGTCGGCGCCGCGGCGGAACAGGAAAGCGTCGGGTGCTTCCCACGGGCTCTCGTCGAGGGCCTGCAGCAATTCGTCGGGTGTTTCGAGCTTCGACCAGTCGTCGATCGCTGTCGCACGCTTGTCGAACTGAGCCAGCGGATTCGCGTAGTGCGACGTCAAGCCCTGGAACCCGAAGTACGGGTAGTAACTGAGGAACGACGTGTCCGCCGTCAGCACGATCGTCTCGTCGCGCGGCTTTCCGAGTTGCTCTCCGATGGTCTTGTCGACGTCGCCGTAGTACGACACGGCGCTGGGCGGCCGCATGTCGGCGCGAACGCCGTCGCCGTCGGTGTCCGAGTAGGCGACGGTGATCTCCGACTCCAGCACGTGAGGAATGTTCTGCGCGAAGGCAAGTGCTCCGACGACCGCGACCACGACGGCTGCAACCTTGAACCGCGCGGGCTCGTTGATGGCCTGGTAGACAGCCTTCGATCCTTCGAGGAAGCCGAAAACGCCTGCAGCGCCGAGCAATACGATGAGCACTGCTTCGAGTCGGAACGACAGCAGGGTCGTGCCGGCGACCGCGGCCGCCATCGACAGCAACGTCCACAGATATACGGCGACGACGCCGATGGTCAGTGCCTGCGCACGCCGCGACGTTGCGGTCCGGACCGCGAGCCACAGTGTTCCGATCATCGTGAGAGCGCCGAGGAGTGAGAACTCGAACATCGGGAACGGCAGTGTCGCACCGGATTCGGGGAGATAGTGCAGCGCCGTTCCGGAGGTAGCCGGAGTGCCTTTCAGCGCAGCGATGAGATAGGGCAGCCATACAGTCAGCGCCACCAGGCCGGAGATGACGGCGATGACTACGAGCCTGATTGCGACAGGAATCGCTGCGCGCCACGTCTTGTGCGCTCTGATCCCGAGGAATACAGAGACCACGGCCATCAGGGTGACCGCGAACGCCGCCGCGCCCAGGTAGAGCGTGTAGAAAGTCGCCGCGAGCCCGAGGAACAACCCGGTCCCGACGACGGCGCCCCAGCCCCAGGATCGCTGGGATTCGTCCGTACTCCCGGATCGCTTGGGTTCGCCCGTGCCCCCAGACCGCTTGAATGGTCCATTCATACGATCAGATAGCGTCGGTGCGCCATTCAAGCCCGCGTCGGCGTCGGGTTGGTCAGCAACGGGCGCACCCCCGGATCGCTTGGATGGTCCATTCATACGATCAGATAGCTTCGGTGCGCCATTCAAGCCGGCGTCGGGTTGGTCGGGTTCGTCGGCGTCGCCCCCGGATCGCTTGGATGGTCCATTCATACGATCAGATAGCGTCGGTGCGCCATTCAAGCCGGCGCCGACGGGCCGATTCAGCGCACCCCAGGCGAGCAGCAACGCCGGCGCGATGAGCAGCGCGATGACGGCGCTGTACGCCTCGGGCGACGCGTAGGCGATGACGAGCGCAGTCGTGACGGCGCTGACGGCGACGGCCCAGTCGGCGCGGATCAGTTGACGCCACAGAGTGAACGCGACAACGGCTGTGACAGCGAGGAATCCGATTGCGAACGGCTTGAACACTTCCCAGCCGTCCATGCCGAGCAGGTTTCCGACGCGTCCGCCGATCCAGAACCATCCGGCCGGGTAGAACGGCGGAATGTCCGGATACGTCATGTCCCGCAGCGCGGCCGAATCCGTCAGTCGCGTCAGGTATTCGGTGCGAAACTCCTGGTCGACGCTGATGCCGAACAGATACAGTTTGGTTGCCGCCAAAGGCATTCCGAGGGTCACCGTCACGAAGCCGGACAAGCCTGCCCACGCGAGGAGACGTGCGAGCCACTCGCGGCTGCCGCGTCGATACAACACGATGGCTGCAGCGAGTGCGACGGCACACACGACCTGGCCGAGCGTCGTGAGTGCCCGAGTGACGTTGGACGAGTTGAACGCCGGCCAGTCGACGAGCGAGAAGGCGTACAACCCGACCGACGCAACGATCGTCGCGACGAGAGCGGCCAGTACGCCGTCGACGGCGGTCCCGAGCGCTCGTTTCATCTAGATGGGGAGCTTGCGGAAGATGGGCCGCGGGACGTGCCGCAGGATCATCATCACGAAGCGGAACGGGCCGGGTGCCCAGACCAGGTCCTTGCCCTTCTGCGACGCGGCGACGGCCAGGGCGGCGATGTCTTCCTTGTCGACGGTGAGCGGCGCTTCCTTGACGTGGGCACTGAACTTGGTGCGCACCATGCCGGGGCGGATGACGGTGACGCGAGGTCCGAACGGACGCAATGCTTCTCCCAAGCCGAGGTAGAAGCCGTCGAGGCCGGCCTTGGTGGAGCCGTAGACGAAGTTGGACCGACGAACTCGCTCGCCTGCCACCGAGGACATCACGATGATCCGGCCCGACGCCTGTGCCTTCATCTTCTCGCCGAGCAGCACACCGACCGAGACGGAGGCGGTGTAGTTGATGTTGGCCGTCAGCACTGCCTTGCGCTGGTCCTGCCACAGTTCTTCGGCGTCGAAGTCGACGGCGAATGCGACGATCGCGACGTCGACGTCGCCCTTCGACCAGGCTTCCTCGATGACCTTGGGGTGCGACGCGGTGTCGAGTGCGTCGAAGTCGATGACGTCGACTGCCTTGGCGCCCTTGGCTTTCAGCTGCGCGACCGAAGCGTCACGCAGGGGATCGTTCGGCAACGCAGCGAGGACGACGCGTGCCGGTGACTTCGACAGGTACTCCTCGGTGATGGCGAGACCGATCTCGCTCGTACCGCCGAGAACAAGAATGGTCTGCGGGTTTCCCACAGCGTCGATCGTCACAGCAATTCCAATCTTCTGGCCATATCGGAGGCGAAAACGCCTGTGGGGTCTACGGATCGGCGGACCTTGATCCACTCGTCGATCCGCGGGTACATCGCATGGAAGGTCTCCGCGGTCGTGCGCGAATCCTTCGCCGTGTAGAGGCGTCCGCCGAATTCGAGCACGCGCTTGTCGAGTTCCTGAACGAACTCGTTGAGACCGGCCTTGATCGGGAAGTCGACGCAGATGTTCCAGCCTGGAATCGGAAAGCTCAGTGGCGCTTTGTTTCCCGGGCCGAACAGCTTGAACACGTTCAGGAAGGAGTAGTGGCCGGAACGCTGGATGTCGACGATGATCTTCTTGAACTCGTCGACTGCCTCCGGCGGCACCACGAACTGGTACTGCAGGAATCCCTTGGATCCGTACGCACGGTTCCACTCGCCGAACATGTCGAGTGGGTGATAGAACGCGGTCAGGTTCTGCACCTTGTTGCGGTAGTTGCCGGCCTTGCGATACCAGACCTCGCCGACGGCCGAGAACGTGTACTTGTTCGCGAGACCGTTCGGGAAGACATCCGGGAACGTGACGAGTGGCTTGGCGTTGAAGCGCAGCGGATCTTTCTGCAGCTTCTCGGGCAGCTGGTCCAGACGGGCCAATGATCCACGTGAAACAGCGGCGCGACCGAGCTTCGGCGGCGGTGCCACGGCGTCGAACCAGGCGCTCGAGTAGTCGTAGTTGTTCTCGCTGCCGTCGCTGTGCAGCGCGATGGTCTCGTCGAGAGTCTGGGTGACATCACCGTCGGCGATGAAGTACGCAGTTTCCGTCGGTGTCATCTCGATGGTCGCGCGCAGGATGATGCCCGTCAGCCCGTTGCCGCCGATGGTTGCCCAGAACAGCTTTGCGGTGCGGCCGTTCGGGGTGAGGTGACGCACTTCGCCGTCGGCGGTCAGCAGTTCCATCGACCGCACATGATTGCCGAAGCTACCTGCGCTGTGATGGTTCTTACCGTGGATGTCCGTGCCGATCGCGCCACCGATGGTGACCTGACGCGTACCTGGCAGCACCGGAACCCACAGGCCGAACGGGAGAGCCGCACGCATCAGCGCATCGAGACTGACACCGCCGTCGACGTCGACGATTCGCGTTGTCGCATCGATGCTGTGAATGCCGTTCAGCGCCGTCATGTCGACGACGAGACCGCCGGAGTTCTGCGCGTTGTCGCCGTACGACCGACCCAGCCCGCGCGCGATGACGCCTCGGCGGAGGTGGGACGGCTTGGTGTCGTTCTGCTCTGCGACCTGCTTGACGGCCTTCGCGATGAGCTCTGGGTCAGAGGTGGAGAGCACCTCACCCGTCGAGGGCGCAGTGCGTCCCCATCCGGTGAGTGTGCGGGTCTGCGTGGGTAGCGGCGCAGTGTCCCCGGCCTGTGGTTCCAGGGGGAAGAGTGCGTCGTCGGCTGTCGTGGACATCGATGTAGAGGGTACCCGGTAGCTAGGACAGCTAGTCTCGATGATCGTGCCCACCCAAGACGACTGGTCAGCAGACGACGAAGAGCTGCAGCATCACGTTCCCCTGCCCGTCGAGTTGCCACTGACCGAGAACATCGCCGACGAGTCTCTCGACTTGAAGACGCAGGTCGTGCGGTTCCTGGCGACGGGTGTGCTGTCGGCGATCGTGGACCAGGGCGTCAACCTGCTGCTTCACTTCGTCTTCGGTGTCGGTGTGACGCTCGCCAAGGCCATCGGGTTCGTCCTCGGCACGACGACGGCCTACCTCATCAACAGGCGCTGGACGTTCAACGCTGCGCCTTCCCGCTCACGGTTCTTCGCAGTGGTTGCACTCTATGCGGCGACCTTCGCCGTGCAGGTCGGCATCTACACGTGGCTCTACCAGGTCTTTCCCGACGGTTTCTGGTACTCCAACATCGCGTTCGTCGTCGCACAGGGCACCGCGACAGTCATCAACTTCGTCGTCCAACGTGCGGTGATCTTCAAGATCCGCTAGGTATCCGTTCCGGCCGCGCAGGTTGCAGCGGTTGCGCAGGTTGCAGTGCAACATGCGCGTGTGCTGGAAGGTGCGCGGTCAGCCCTCGAACTTGGGGAGGTACCCGGCCTCGAGGGATTCGGCGAGCGAGGGTGCGGCCTTGTCCTTGTCGGAGAGTTGGTAGTCGAGCGGGGAGCCGTCGCGGGCGTGGGTGGGCCAGGCGATCGCGAGGTCCGCATCGAGCGGGTTCAAGTCCCGATCCAGGGACGGGGTGTACTCGATCGAGCACAGATACATCACCGTCGAACCGTCCTCGAGCGACAAGATCGCGTGCCCGAGACCCTCGGGCAGATACACCGCCCGCCGGTCGACGTCGTCGATCAGCACACTGTCCCACTGCCCGAACGTCGGCGACCCGACCCGCAGATCCACGATCACATCCAGAAACGCGCCCTTGACGCACGTGACGTACTTCGCCTGCCCGGGCGGGTTGTCGGTGAAGTGGATTCCGCGCAGTACACCGGCAGCGGAGACAGAGCAGTTCGCCTGCTGCAACTCGAGCGGACGCCCGATCGCTTCTTCGAACGCCGTCGATTTGAACCATTCGAAGAACACACCACGGTCGTCGCCGAATTGGCGCGGGGTGAACTCGTAGGCGCCGGCGATCTTCAACTCACGAAAACTCATTACTTCCCTCGGTCGAGCAGTTCGAGCAGGTACTGCCCGTATCCGGACTTGACGAGCTTCTCGGCTCGCTCACGCAGCTGGTCGTCGGTGATGAACCCGCGACGCCACGACACTTCCTCGGGCGCCCCGATCTTCATGCCTTGGCGTTCTTCGATGGTACGGACGAAGTTCGAGGCATCGAGCAACGAATCGAAGGTGCCGGTATCGAGCCAGGCGGTGCCGCGGGGCAGGACTTCGACGGCGAGCTTGCCGGCCTCGAGGTAATGCCGGTTGACGTCGGTGATCTCGTACTCGCCCCGCTCGGAGGGCTGCAGGTCCCGGGCGATGGTGATGACGTCGTTGTCGTAGAAGTACAGCCCCGGGACCGAGAAGTTCGACTTCGGGACCTTCGGCTTCTCCTCCAACGAGATCGCCTTGCCCGCGTCGTCGAATTCGATGACGCCGTACGCCGTGGGGTCCTTGACCTCGTAGGCGAACACCGCGCCGCCGTCGAGGTGATCGAAGCGGCCCAGCTGCGATCCCAGGCCGGGGCCGTAGAAGATGTTGTCGCCCAGAACGAGCGCGGCACTGTCGGATCCGATGTGATCGGCGCCGAGCACGAATGCTTGAGCGAGGCCGTTCGGAACGCGCTGAACTTGGTAGGTCAGGTTGATGCCGAACTGGGAACCATCGCCGAGCAGGCGCTGGAACTGATCCGAATCCTGCGGGGTCGTGATGATCAGGATGTCGCGGATGTTCGCCAGGATCAGCGTCGAGAGCGGGTAGTAGATCATCGGCTTGTCGTAGACAGGCACCAACTGCTTACTGATCCCCATCGTGATCGGATGAAGACGCGAACCGGTACCACCGGCCAGAATGATTCCCCGCATGACGTGCATCCTCCCAGATCAAGGCCGACGCTGCTCGCCCGCTATCACTGCCACGGGATGCGATACGGCTGGTCGTCGGCTTCGATTGGCCAATTCGGGGGCCAGCCCGCCGACGGATCGGCCCTGAGTTCGGAAACTTCCGGCGGTATCGGTCGAGCGTCGACTTCGATGCGATCCCACGTGCTGCCACCCGCAGCAACGGTCGACGCGAATGCATGCAGTTCGGGGGAGGCCCACGGCGACCGCGCCAGCCGTTCCAACACTGCTTCAGTGACCACAGTTCGTTTTCGGATCGGGGCGACTGGGCTGGCGTCTGCACGACGGCATGCTTCCTCGAGCCGGCCGACCGCATCGAGGACCTTTCTGGCCGCTGGGTCGTCGATCATGCGTCCTGCCAGGGTTGCGTTCCTTCGCCAACGGAGAATCGCTCGTCGGGCGTGAAGATCACCGGCGTGATGTCGGCTGTCTTTGCAGTGTCGACGGCGACCTTGCCTCTGTCCAGTGCGTCGTTGAACGGTTCGAGGTGTCGTTCGATGGACTGGTTGATCTGGCCTTCGGGATCGGTGATCGCGTCGAGGAACTGAGCGAATCGATCGACGACGTCTTCGATCTTCCGTACCAGATCCATCGTGAGGTCCATTGTCTTCCACAAGATCTCGATGATGGATTCGATTTGCCACGCGGTCCCGACGATGGGGATCTTCTTCAAGGCCACTTTCATCGCGGAACGCCCGGACCCCAGGTCGACCTCGGCTTCGAGCATCTCGACGAGCTTTCGGACGACGGTTCGTACCCCGTTCCTGATCTGCTCGGTGATGGCTTCCGCGAGTGCATGGATAGTTCGACCGCACGGGCCTTCCCAGTACATCGCAGCTATCTGTCGTTTCGAGTAGTCCGAGAATGCTTGTGCTGCACGTCCGTCCCAGTATTCGTCGACGCGCAGAACACCGTTCTCGAGCGATTCGGCTGCAGCTTCCATCGCGCGTCCGGCGATGTCGAAAGCCTCTCCGAGGCGACGGATCTCGTTCCAGTTGCCGCTGATCGGGAGTGTGGCTTCGTTCAATGGGCTCCAGCCGGTCAGTTCGAAGATTGTTCGGTCGACTTCACCGAGCCAGCCGGCTGCCTCGTCGATCGTCTCGCGGGTGTCGTCGACAGCGGGATTGGGTGGTGGATAGTCGATTCCGGAGGGTGAGCCGTAGTCGGCTGCACTGCCGTAAACCTGAACGTTCCCGACCGCGGGCGTCTCGGAAGTACCCGCTCGGGGTATCGGCACGGGAATCAATTCGGTGTGCGCATTGAGTGCGTCGTAGTTCTTCTTCTCCTGGTCGTCATAGAGCCACGCTGCCTTTCGCAACTCACTACCGATGTAACCGCAGTTGGTCGACAAGTGCACTTGTCGCGTGCGTGTGTATTCCTGGTAGTGGGCAATGAAGGGTGCCAGGCGTTGCAAGATTTGGCCTGGGATGTTGCTGCTCAGTCCAGCGTGGTCCGAGATGTACCGATGACTGGCCATGGTGTCGATGCTGATCTGTTCTGCAAGTAACCCGAGCCCAGCGATTTGTTCGGAGCGAGCGAGGAATCCTTCGGACATGTCAGCTTCTCCGAATCGTCGAGATCAATTGGTCGATGTCCGAGTCGGTGAGCGCGTCCTCGACACCTCGGGCAGCGTGGACGACGAACACCACTGTCTCTGCTGATGCGTATCCGGGGGTGGTGATCACATCGAACGTCGCACTGCTGGAACGGCATTTCTCGGCGGCCTCTGGAATGTCGGTGGCGGTCGCTCGATAGCGGACCGCAGGCCGATCGCCGATCGAGAAGGTGTGTGGACCGGTGATGGTCACAGTCGCCTTCTTCGGCTCATCGCTGCCGGAGAAGATCAGGTCAGCGCGCTCGACTTCGATGCGGGCAGTTTCGACGAGGTCGGTCATTCGTCGTCCCGTCATGCCCGTCATGGCAAGCTCGGTGTATTCGCCGTCCGAACACTCGGTGCGTGCATAGAAGCCCAGAGACCCGAACACAACCGAAGACCCGTCGTCGAAGTCCCACCCCGCTACCCCGTCGGACCAGTTGTCCCACCCTGCAGGAATGTTGTATGTCAATCCGTACTTGGTCGTAATCGGTTGTGGCTCGCCGTCGCCAACGGTGATCTGGGGTGGCCGTTCCATCGACGGAAATCCCGACGGCAGGGGAGGGGCTGTCGTTCGGACGGCCGAATCCGTGGGCCGCTGCGACGTCGGGCCCGCCACCCCCTCGTACCTCCCGGGCACCTCGGGTGCGAGTTGGGGCAACCCCCACAGCACCAGGTTGAACACGGCCAAGGTTCCGGCCAGTAGTAGTAGCCGTTTACGCAGTCCCATCGACACTCCCCCCGAAGTCGCGCCGGAACGCTAACACGCAGCGCTGACAAACTCGCCTGGACCGGTAGGGTCGTCCCCATGAAACTGCTCGTGACCGGGGGCGCCGGGTTCATCGGTGCGAATTTCGTCCATCAAACCGTCGCCGAGCGGCCCGATGCCGAGATAACGGTGCTCGACGCCCTGACGTATGCCGGAAACCGGGCTTCGCTGCAGTCCATCGACGACAAGATCGAGTTCGTCGAGGGCGACATCGCCGACAAGGATCTCGTCGAGAACCTGGTGAAGAACACCGATCTCGTCGTCCACTTCGCCGCCGAGTCGCACAACGACAACAGCCTCGCGAATCCGTGGCCCTTCGTCCACACCAACGTCATCGGTACGACGACGCTTCTGCAGGCCGTCCGCGAGCACGACGTCCGGTATCACCACATCTCCACCGACGAGGTGTACGGCGACCTGGAACTGGATGATCCGGCCCGCTTCACCGAGTCGACACCGTACAACCCGTCGAGTCCGTACTCCTCGACCAAGGCGTCGAGCGACCTGTTGGTCCGGGCGTGGGCACGCTCTTTCGGTGTGAGAGCGACGATTTCGAACTGCTCCAACAACTACGGCCCGTATCAGCACGTGGAGAAGTTCATTCCGCGGCAGATCACCAACATCCTGTCCGGACGTCGCCCCAAGCTCTACGGCGAGGGCAAGAACGTCCGCGACTGGATCCACGTCGACGACCACAACAGCGCCGTCTGGACCATCATCGACAAGGGTGTTCTCGGCGAGACCTACCTCATAGGCGCCGACGGCGAGAAGAACAACCGTGAAGTCCTCGAGACCATCCTCGAAGAGACCGGACAAGCCGCCGACGCGTTCGATTTCGTCACCGATCGCCCCGGCCACGACCTCCGCTACGCGATCGACTCGACCAAGCTAAGAACCGAATTGGGTTGGACGCCACAGTACGTGAACTTCCGCAGCGGTCTGAAGGCCACGGTCGACTGGTACCGCGAGAACGAGCAGTGGTGGCGCCCGCAGAAGGACGCGACCGAAAACACTTACGCGCGTACCGAATCCGTCGTGTCCTAGGTGCGCGACATGCGATTGCGCAGTAGTAAGTAGACCGCGCGTCGCATGAACGACGTCGCCAGCGCTTTGGCGTTGCCGAGCCGAACATCGGTCTGGGACAACAAGCCCGGCTGAGAAGCGCTCAACGCGCGGTGGAAATCGGCTGCCTGACGCGCCTGCTGCGTCGCGAGTTCGACGCTCCACTGACCGGCATTGATGCGGAACGACGCCAGCGGCTGCGGCGTTGCGACGACGTCGCCGTGCAGTGCGACGCCGATGAACGTCGCCTGGTCGATGAGATACGGGTGCGAGTTGTCCCAGAGCCTGTTCTGCACGAGCACCTCGCGCTTCATCAGAACGCAGCCGGGCTCGCCGAAGATGTTGGCGCCCGCCCGAACTGCGGTCCGCGCGGCGACGCGACCCGACACGAGCCCGGACAGTCCGCCGAGCCCACGGGCGGCGATGACGGTCTTGCCGTTGGCGTCGATCAGCGTGCGTTGCGACGCCACCAGCACGGCCGAAGGATGCTCGTCGAACGCCGCCACCTGCACAGCAAGGGATGTGGGGAAGATGGTGTCGTCGCCGCACACGAGTTTGATCAGTTCACCGCCTGCCTCGGCGGTGACTCGGTCCCAGTTGCGCTTCGCGCCGCCGCCTGCTTCGGTCGTCAGGACTCGGATGCGTGGGTCGTCGTACTTCTCGACGACGGCCATCGTCTCGTCGGTCGACGAGTGGTCGGCGATGATCAATTCGAAGTCCGTGAACGTCTGCGCCAGAATCGATTCGATGGTTTCGGCGATGTATTCGGCGTTGTTGTACGCCGGTACGACGACGGATACGCGTGGGCTCATGTTGTTGTCTTTCTGCGGAACGAGAAGTCGCGGTAACCGAAGAAGCTTGCGACGGCCATGATCGCCGTGACGACCAATTGCGAAGGGATGGGCGGGAAATGGAGGAACGACACCGCGACGGTCATCAGTGAGATGTTCGCGAGGAACGCTCCGAAGTTGACGACGAAGAACCGCCACAGGTCACGAAGAAGGTGCCCGCGGACTCGGAACACGAGATACCGGTACATCGCGAACGCGCACAGCACATTGCACAGATATCCGAGAACGATGGCAGCGTGATAGCCGAACTGCTCGCCGATCAGCAACTGCCACACGATGAACCACGCTGTACCGAGCGCGGTGTTGATCCCGCCGACGAGTAGGAACGCGAAAGCCTGGTTCTTGATGATTCGCATGAGCGGCCCAGGGGTGCCGCTCATTCCAGCGGGAGGCGCGCTCACCGGCGAACTCCGAGTGTTCGACGCGTCGCTTCGAGTGTCGATGCGATTCCGGCGGGCAGGGTTCGGTGGGTCCGTCGGTCGATCTCGGGCCAGATCGTCGACCGGAGCCGGAGGTCTCGGCCTTGGAACGCAGCAAGCGGCGACGCGGCGAGGACCACGTTGGGGCGTCGTCGAAACACCGTCCTGCAGGCGCCGAGAATGGAACCGATGGTGACAGCGTGACCCGACGCGAAGATCTTGGTTGTCGGCGGCGCTTGTCGTTCTTTCGACAGAGCCAGTGCGTCCGCGACCATTTCGGCTGCATCGGACACGAACAGGTAGTCGCGCAGCGTGTCCATCGGAACGTAGATCGACACCGGTGAGGCCATCAGGTATCCGCGGCACAGGTGCGAGATCAGGCCTTGTGGTTTGGCGAGATTCTGGCCTGGCCCGTACAAGTTGGCGAAACGTCCCATCACGACGTTGACATCTGTGGCCGACCCGAATTCTCGTGCTATCTCCTCGGATTCGAGCTTCGCGCGCCCGTAGTCACCCAACGGAACGGGTGGGCTGTCCTCGTCATGCGGTGCACCGGGCGCTCCGGCGTACACCCCGCCTGCAGACGACGCGAGGAACAACGTCCCTTGGCGGGACCTCCCGCCGATCGACTGCGTCAACGTGCGGATCAGGTCGTTCTCGGCGTCGAACTCGGCCACCGTCGTGCCGTTGACTCCTGCCCCCGCGGCCCACACGATGTTCCACGGCTGCGAATCGAACGAGGAGAAGAACACCGAACTCTGCTGCTGCAGCGCCTCTTTCGCAGAATCGTGATTCGCCCACGGCACCGCCGACGTCCGTACGACGTGACCGCGTCGTCGAAGTTCCCGCGAGACGGACGATCCCAGCAGGCCACCGGAACCGACGACCCACGTGTATGTCGTTGTCACGCCGTCGAATCGGGCTCGACGGCGCGTTCGGTACGGCCGAGTGGACCGTCGGCGGGATCGGCGACGATGAGGTACGGGGGCTTGCCCATGGCGGTCTTGACGTTGACACCGATGTACTCGGCGACGATCCCGAGCGAGAACAGTGTCGCACCGAAGCCGAACAGCAGGATCACCATCGTCGAGGCCCATCCGCGTACGACGGTGTCGGCGTCGAACAGCACGTACGACGCCAACACGTAGACGACGAGCACGATACCGAGCAGCGCGAATGCGATGCCGATGAAACTGACCAAACGAAGTCCCTTGGTGCCGCTGGACAGAACCATGCGCCAGAAGTGCGACAGCAACGTGCGGAGGCGATAGCCGGAACGGCGGTCGACCTCCTCGCGCAGCGCGACGGGACTCGTCGTGACCTTGCCTGCGATCCAGCCGAGCGCGACGTCCAGATACGCCTCGGACCCGGCGTAGGCGGCGACGGAGCGGCCGACCTCACCGAGCACGAGTCGGAAGCTCTGGTAGTCGACGGTGTTGTCGGCGGCCAAGGCCTTGGCGATGACCCATTTCGATCCACGTGACGCCGCATTACGCCACAAGCCATGGGGCGCAACGTTCGTCGGCTTCGCGTACACGAGCGAGGACTGGTGATCGAGCGCCGTGTCGAGCAGGCCGCCGATGGCAGCGGGATCGTGCTGGCCGTCCTCGTCCATCGTGACGATCCACTCGCCACCGCTCGACGCCATTCCGGCCAGCGTCGCGGGATGCTGACCGAAGTTCCGGCTCAACCAGACGCCGCGGACGACGTCGTGCCTTTCGACGAGTTCGCGAATGACCTCGGCGGAACCGTCGGGACCATGGTCGAAGACAAGCAGAACTTCCTCGACGACCATCGGCCGTCCACCCGGCGTCGAACTGGGGTGCGTCAGCGGAAGGATTTCGTCGACGAGAGCGCGCAGCGTCCGTTCGCCTTGGTATACCGGCACGACGATGGATATGCGGTGCGGCTCGGACGGGGGCATCACGGGATATGAGCCTATCTGCTCGTGCTCTGTGTACTGGGCTTCGACGGCGTTGGTTCGTCGATTTCCTCGAGAATCGGTGTCCGACGACCGTCTGCACGTCGTCGTCGCACGTCGAGAATCACCAGACCGCCGAGGATCACGAGACCTCCGGCGATGCCGGCGAACCCGATGCGCTGACCGGGCGGGCGGAAATCGATCTGCAGGTCGGCGTCCGACGTTCCGGGCGGCAGGTCGACGTACAGGAAGATGTCGCCGATGCCCTTGGTCTGCAGCGGCTCGCCGTTCAGCGTGGCGGTGTATCCGGGCCAGGCCAGGCGTGCGAACACGACGCTGCCACCGTTCGGGGAACTGACGCGCACCTCTTCGGAGTCGGGCCCGGACGATATCGACGTCGCGGTGGCGCCGACGGTTGCCGAGATGCGGCCCTGGTCGTCGGGCAGAGGTCCTGCGATGCGTTCGAGTGCGTACGTCTGACGCGCGGCTTCGGCGGTCGGAGGCGTGACCCATTCCCATCCGGGCGGAGCCGGCTGGTCGGCGATCATCGGGTACTGGTTCTTCTGCAGCACGACGCGATCGAGGCGCATCAGATCGGCGTACGTCTTCCCGGTGTACGCGTCGACCTGGAAGAGGCGCCGGTAGGCGTCGGGGCAGGTGGACCCCTCGTGCTCGAAGCACAGCAGGTTGGCGAAGTCGAGGTATCCGACGGGTGTGTAGGCGTTGACATAGTCGAGGCCCAGGACCTTCGCCGAGTTGCCGTAGACCTGCGAGTGCCACGGAAGGCGAGGGTCATCGGGTTCCGTGGCGCTGGTTTCGGTCAACGTGCGGTCGCCGAGCTGAAGCGTCGACCCTTCCCAGTCCGGGAACTCCGATCGGGCCTCGGACTGCGAGGCGGGCAGCCACCATTTGTCGAAGGGCGGGTCGTACGACGCCACCTGATACATCGCGACGGGTGCAATGGTCACCAAGAGCAGCGCTGCGGAAAAACGCGGGCCGAAGCGTCGGGCAAGAAACAGAGCCGACGCACCGAACGCGGCGACGAGAATTCCCGCGAGGACGTGCCGTCCGAACAACTCCGGACCCGACGAACCGGCGCGCAGCACCAGAACGACAATCAGCAACGACGCCGCCAGCAGTCGCGGCCGCAACTGCCTGAGCGTCCCGTAGCGACTGAGAACCGTCGTGGCCAGGATCAACGCGAGGATTCCGACGAACGGGAGGATCCGCGCCGGCCATCGGATCGGGCCGATGTCGCTGGGTCCGGCGGTGAAGATCAGCACGAACGCGAGCAGGATCAGCGGCGCGGTGAACTCACGCAGAGCGGCGGGAACGCGTTGCCACGCCACGAACGCGAGGGCGGGAACGAGGAACCACGCGATGTAGGTGACCGGGGATGCCGTCGTCTCACCGGTCCAGGACTCGATGCTGGTGACCGACGTCGGGATGCTCGCGGTGAGGGTTTCCGACCAGGGTGCCGTCAGGAAGTTGTCGTTGAACGCGCCTTCGACGCCGCTGCGCCACGTCACCGACGACGTCAGCACACCGGGGAGGAACGTGATCGCGCCGCACGCCGCAGCGGCGATCCCGACGGACGCCACCCGCGCGGCCGGCTGCCAGCGTTTCTGGAAGACCCATTCGCCGATCGCCAACGAGCCGATCATGACGCCGGCCATCACCGCGGCGTGCACGTAGCCGACGCTGATCGCGAGGTAGAGGAAGACGAACGGCAGGATCGGGCCCGAGCGCCCGCGTGCGTACGACACCGAGCTGGCCCACGCCTGCATGATCCAGGCCGTGCCCATCAGTGCCGTGATCCACGAGGTGTTCTCGAAGAACAACGTGAAGCCGACGAACGGCGCGCTCGCACCCGCGACGGCCGCCCATGCCGGACGCGACCCGTAGGCGAGGCCGACGCGATAGACGCCCCACGCCAGCACGATGGAGAAACCGAGCTTGACGATGGTAGCCAGCACGACGAGGTCGTCGATCGACGGCGAGATGTAGTTGATCGCCATCTGAACCGGATTCCACAACCCGCCCTGGCCTTCGACGGGGTAATTGCCTGCCATCCATTGATCGAGAACGAGCGACGGGAAGTGACCGTCGCGCATGATGCGACCGAGCTGCAGCCAGTTGGGAACGGCGCCGGATTCGGTGTCGTCGATGTAGAAGAACCGCGGGTCGACGGCCAGAATCAGCAGATATCCCACGACGACGACGGCCGCGATCGCCGCACCCCAAGCAAGGCGTTCGGTTCTGTTTCCGAGCCCAGGATCTCGGTCGTGGTGAGTCGTGCTGGTGGTCACTGTTCGCTCCGTATGTGATCAAGGGCTTCACGACTCTATCGCCCGAGGTCGCGTAGGTCCGAAACGCCGGGCCGAAGCGCGCATCGAAACTCCCGCGTACAGGTCTGTGCGACCATGGTCACTGGCCGTGCTGCCAGGTGGGACGGCCCCGCACGAAATTCGACGAAGATGGAGTTCTTCTAGGTATGGACGGCACTGCTCTCAATCGTCTCGATGCACCACGAAGTGGGTCCGCAGCACGCGCAGTCGGGCTCACGGCGCAAAGGACGCTGTTCGACGGGCCGTCCCCGCTGGTCAGTGCGGATATGTACGCGACAGTGGCCAAGGGCAACGCCGAGCGCTCGCGCTACGTCGCGAAGCTCGCCAAGCGCAGCATCGTCGACACCAACAGCTATTTCGGGCGCTTCCCGGCCAGCTACTGGCAGCGATGGACCGAGGTGACCGAGGCGCGTTTCGCCGCGACCGTCACCGGTTCGGGCCGTATCGACGTCGTCGCCACCGATTACAAGGGCAAGAAGCGCACGGTCGCGAGCACGACCGTCGACACCGACGGGCAGCCGAGTCGGCTCGTCCTGACGGCCAAGGTCAATCAGTTCCTCGACGGCGGCGCGCTGTTCGTCCGCTTCACCACCTCTGCCGGTGAGCTGACGGTCGAGGATGCCGAGTGGACCGTCGACGCGCCCGAGAAGCTGCGTCCGACGTCCGTCGTCATCTGCACGTTCAACCGCGCCGACGACTGCGCCAACACCGTCGCCGCCATGGCCGACGACCCCATCGCGCTCCACGGCGTCGACACCGTCTACGTCGTCGATCAGGGCACCGATCAGGTGCAGACGCGTCCGCTGTTCCAGCGCGTCCAGGCCGAGCTCGGCGACAAGCTCGTCTACATCACCCAGCCCAACCTCGGCGGCGCAGGCGGGTTCACCCGCGGCCTGTACGAGGTGCAGGGCAAGGGCGGCGATCCAGCGAACGTCGTGTTCATGGACGACGACGTGCTGTGCGAGCCCGAGGCGATCGTGCGGATGAACTCGTTCGCCAACAAAACTGTCGAGCCTGCGATCGTCGGTGCGCAGATGCTGTACCTGCTGCATCCCGATCGAGTGCATGTCGGTGCCGAGGTCGCGAACCTGCAGAAGCTCGAAGCCGGGCTGCATGTGAAGAACGCGGTATCGGACAAGAGCGCACTGAAGAAGAAGCAGGAAGTGCGTGTCGACGCCGGATACAACGGCTGGTGGTCGTGCCTGATCCCGTCGGAGATCGTCTCGCAGATCGGCTACCCGCTGCCGCTGTTCTTCCAGTGGGACGACATCGAGTACGGATATCGTGCTCGCGCAAACGGATTCGCGACGGTGACGCTTCCCGGCGCGGCGGTCTGGCACGCGGATTTCGCGTGGAAGGACTGGGACGAGTGGCACCGCTATTTCAACCTGCGTAACGGCATGATCACCGCGGCTCTCCACGGCGGTCTCGACGGCAGGCAGCTCGCGCGCCAGCTCGGCACCGACCTGTTCCGCTACCTCGTGTCGATGCAGTACGGCATGGCGTTCACGCTGATCAAGGCGGTCGAGGACTTCCTCGTCGGACCGAGCAAACTGGTCGACGGCGGAATGGATGCGGCAGCGGCTATTCGACGCGACCGCGCCGCGTACGACGAGACCAAGCGTTACGACGCCAATGCCGTGCCCGGTGTGCGTCCGGCCGACATGTTCATCACCCCTGCCGGTCCGCATCCGAAGAAGAGCCTCGAGTGGGCCGTACTGGCCAAGCGGGTGCTGAATCAGTGGCGCGGGACAGTGCAGTCGGGCCCGGTCGCGATTTCCGCCGACGACGCGCACTGGTGGCACGTGTCGCTGTTCTCGCACGCTGTCGTCACCGATCGTTCGCAGGAAGGTGTGCGGGTTCGCAAGCGCGACAAGGCCGCTGCGATCGAGCTGGGCAAGCGCGGCATCGCTGCGCTGCGGCGGCTTCGTACCGAGACCGACAACGTCTCGGAGGCGTACCGAGTATCCATGTCGGACTTGACCAGCCGCGACAACTGGGCGCGGTTGTATTCGTCGGAGGGGTGACGATGTAGGTGTCCAGCCCCGGTGCCACTGCGACGAGATCCGCTGTAGCACTGGGGCTGTTCGCGTTCTGTCTCGGCGCGTGGGGGATCTGGCGCCCGTCGTTCTGGTACGACGAGGTCGCGACGGTGTATGCCAGCAGGCGGTCGTGGGCGGATCTGGTGGATCTGCTCCGGAACACCGATGCAGCGCATGGCGTCTACTACGCGGCAATGCACCTGTGGGGCAGTGTGTTCGGGTTCTCCGAACTGTCGACGCGTTTGCCGAGCGCGCTTGCGATCGGGGTGGCCGCGGCCGGCGTGGTGGTTCTCGGCAACCTACTGGCGACGGCGCGCGTCGGAGTGTTCGCCGGAATCGTGTTCGCTGTATTGCCCAGGGCCACATGGGCTGCCACCGAAGCGCGTAGCTACGCGCTGACCGCTGCACTGGCGGTGTGGTTGACGGTGGTTCTGCTGATCGCGGGGACGCGGTGGTGGTGGTGGATCGTCTACGGCGCCGTGCTGGCAGCGTCGATCGTGCTGTTCGTCTACCTCGCCACGCTCGTCGTGGTTCATCTGGTGGTCGTGCTCGTACGACGTCGGGATGTGGTGCTGCCGTGGGCTGTATCCGCCGCGGTTGCAGGTGCGATCGCCCTGCCTTTCGTGAAAGTGGTTGTCGGACAAGTCGCTCTGCTGTCCTGGATCCCACCGCTGGACCGAGACTTCCCGAGAGTCCTCGGTGAATACCAGTACTTCCTCGGAGCGCCCTGGTTCGCCGTGATCTTCCTTCTGATCCTCGTCGTCATGCGGCCGGACCGACGAGTTCTGGCAGTCGCAGTGCCCTGGATCCTCGTCCCGGCGATCATCATCGCCGTCTACTCGATCATGAAGTCGCCCCTCTACCTCGACAGGTACTTCACGTTCACCACACCTGCCGCCGCGTTGCTCGGAGGTGCTGCGCTAGGACGTCTTTCGGTGCACCGATGGCTGCCGTATACAGCCTTGGGTGCAATGATCCTCGCCTCGCTCCCCGCCTACCTGCAACAACGAACGACCACCCCCAAACCGTTACGCATGGATTTTTCGCTGGTGAACGGCTACATGTCGTCACATATGGGGGTGGGGGACTGCGTGCTGTTCGGCCGAGCGGCGTGGAATCCGTCGTCGATGAGGCTCGTGGAAGACGTGGATCCGAGTGCGTTCGCCGGAACTCGGAGCATCGGACTGGCGAAGGACGCGGCGAGTTCGGGTCAGCTGTGGGACGACGAATTGCCCGTTGCCGACACAGCTTTGGACCAGTGCGAGACCGTCTGGTACTTCACCGACCGCGAGCGTGCGGAGACCGAGATCGTGCAGCTGACGTCGGGCGACCAGTGGGTCCTGCCGCCGTATCGGTTCGAGTCCTCCGAGGACTACGGGACGTTGAGACAGGCGGGATTTCACGTCGACGAGCGGGTGACGTTCGAGATGACGCAGGTAGTGAGGCTCCGCCATGTGCACGAAAATCCATAGCCCTCTATGTATTTTCGTGCACATGCGCCGAAGGCGCCTTACGGATCCTGACCACCACCTGCTCGTTGTCGGCGGTGTAGCCCAGGTAGTCGAATTCGGTACCCGTTCGCCCGACGAACTCGGTCCACGCCCGGTACTCGTGGTTGCGCCAGCCGGGGAAGTTGAAGTACTCGTCGAACACGATGACGGTCCCGACGGCCAGGCGATCGGCCACGAGGTCCAACACGGTGACGGTCGACGAGTAGAGGTCCGCATCGAGGTGCAGGAACGCGATGTCCTCTGTGTGCGACTTCAGGAATCCGGGCAGCGACTCCTCGAACAAGCCGGGCACGATTTCGGCGCCGGCGACGACGGGCTCGCCTTCCTGCTCGAACAGACCCTTCGGGAACCCCGTACGCCAGGTTTCGGGAAGACCGGAGAACACGTCGAACCCGGCGACGATGGAGATCTCCTTGTCCGACGCCAACTCCTCGGCGATGATCTCGAGCGTCGTGCCACTTGCGACGCCGAACTCGAGGGCCATGCCCGGCACGGACACCTCACCGAGTGCGAACCGCAGCGTCGCGTGGGGACGCAGGAACGTCGGCGCCTTCGGCATCATCTCCTCGGCGAACTCGGCGCTCTGTGCGGCGGCCTCGACGTCGGAGGCATACGGGATGTCCCGACGCATGCGCATCTCGAGGCCTCGGATGAAGGCGTGGAGGTCGTCGATCTCGCGGCGCTGACGTTCGAGAATGTCGAGGAGCTTCGCCTGCTGATCGCTCGTCTGCTCGGCCAACTGCGCGGTCTGCTTGTCGAGAACTTCACCGAGCGCACGTTGGACCTTCTCGCGCGCGGACTGTCGAAGGCGATCCGTCAGCTTCCGAGGTTCCGTCATGGGCACACGGTAGCCCACGGAGGAGCCTCCGGCTCTCGTGATGCTCCTATGACTGTCAAGTAGTGATTTTTCGGGTCAGGAGCTGAAACATTTCGCGGGCGACGGCTCGTTTGAGGCAGCGAATGATTT
>NZ_FZOW01000010.1 GCF_900188125.1 Rhodococcoides kyotonense
CCGTCGACCCCGCACTGCGCAAAGACCAGAACGTCATCCGAACTTCGTGTGTGAACGCCGGACGCACCATCGCAACCATCCCTCAAGGATCAGGCGCGTTGCGACGACCGCTCGAATCTGCCCCTCTGGTGCGGTAAGCACTGACGCAGCGCCGTGGACACAGAACCGACGAGAGTGTCGAAGGTAGTGAGCGGATGCGCCGGAACGTAGACCGGAAGCATGTTTGCCGTCATGCCGGGAACGAAATTCAAAGACCGGTCGACGCGCGCCCCGACCGGCATCCCGAACGGAAACGCGAAGATACCGGTCATCGCCGTAGTGAATGCCCTGCCGCACGCGATCAAAAAGGTGGCGACAGACCAGTTGTTGACACCGCATACATCCGCGATACGACTGGACAGCTCGACTCCCAGGTCATATCGCGTTCGCGAAACCTTCCAGGACGCGGAAGGCGCTCGCGCCGATAGCGTCGACGCACTCCATGTCGGATTCAAGGTTCTGCTCCAGAATTCCCGGTCCTCGGCCAAGGCGCCGGAATCGAGATATTTCTGCGTCCGCATCGAAGAGCGATTTCAGGTCTCCGAACCATCGCGGTTGCGCAACCTGTTCGAATGCAAGAGCAGTGTAGTGCTGGGCGATCCTGGTTACTATCAACGCACCGCCGAGTGCATCGAGCGCAAGGTGACTTCCGTACCCGTACAGGAACTCACGGCGTGGGCCGATGGTGATCACGGCAGATTGACTGCGTATTCGCGTCGATAGAGTTGCTCTGTGCTGATCCGTTCCAACATCCACCGCTCGGCGCTCACCTGCGGGCTCGATTCACCGCTCAAGTCGACGTACTCGACGGTGATCGGCCTCTCGAGATCGATCACTTGACGAACGTTTTCGCCATCGATCTCGAATCGAGTCCTCAGAACCTCGGCCTCACCGACGGTTTTCCGAATCGATTCCTCGAGTAGGTCTTTGTCGATCGTCATGTGCACGTCGAGATATTCACCGATGTTGAATGCCATCGACTCCGGTGATATCAGATCCGAAAACCAGACACCTTTTTGTGCGCTCAACAACGCGACGTCGTCGCCAGCAACTCTTACCACGACACTTCCTCCCCCGGAATCACTGCATAGCCAGCCGTCGAAATGCGACTGGCGAAAGGTACGAATCGATTCCTGAGATCAAACGCTGGACAACAGGTTCGTATGGAGATACTTGGCGAGCATCACGGGCGTGGGGTAGTCCATTGCAGCGGTGACGTGCAATTTGATCCCGGTAGCTCCGTGCAGTCTGTTACGGAACTCCATCGCACCAAGTGAGTCGATTCCGATGTCCTTGAACGGTGTCTCGGAATCGATCTGGGTACCCTCACCCACCACCGCTGACGCGTGCTGGCGCACGAGCTCCAATATGGCGCGTTCCTGAGCGGAATGGTCGAGTGCCGTGAGCATGTCGGTGAAATCGATTGCCGTTGTGGTGTCGGCCGCGATCTCGGTCGGTGATTCGAGTTCCACCAAGTCGCGAAGAACAGCAGGAACTTCCACCGAATATGCAAACGCACGCGCGTCGATTCTGGCCGGTACCACGACAGCGCAGACCGACCCCAACGACGCATCCAGCAGCCGCAGCCCGTCGTCCATCGACAGAACCGACATACCGCCCCGTGCCAGCCGTGCAGTGTCCTGCTCGCTCAGGTGCCCGGTCAGTCCGTCTTGCTGCTCCCACAAACCCCATGCCAACGACACCGCGGGCAATCCCTCGCTGCGCCTGCGCGCCGCCAATGCGTCGAGAAATGTGTTCGCAGCTGCATAGCCTGCCTGGCCCGGCGAACCCAAAATGCCGGCGGCCGAGGAGAAGAGAACGAAGGCCGACAGGTCGAGGTGACGAGTGAGCAGATGCAGGTTCCACGCGCCGTCGACTTTCGCCCGAAACACCCGGTCGATGTCTTCCGGCGTAGTGGAGGCGAAGATGTTGTCGGATAACTGACCCGCACAGTGAACAACAGCACTGAGCGGCTGCTCGGCAGGCAGCTGCTCGAGGACATCCGCCAAGAACTTTCGGTCCGCGACGTCACCCCGTGCAATCGTCACCTCGACTCCGAGGATCTCGACTTCCGACAGCAGTTCCTCGACACCGCTGGCCTCGACGCCGGTCCGGCTGATCAACACCAGATGCTCGACACCATAGTTCCGAGCCAGATGCCGAGCGACGCTGCGTCCGAGCGACCCCGTTCCACCCGTGATCAGTATCGTCCCGTGCAGTGGCACGGAATCAACCGTCAGGTGTGTGTCGGATCGAACGAGTCGCGGCACCAATGGCGATCCGCCTCGGATCGCAAGTTGGGGCTCGCCCGAACTCACCGCAAACGACACTGCCGCACCCATGTCAGTCGACTCTTCGACGTCGAGTAGAACTATGCGATCGGGATTCTCGGTCTGAGCCGCTCGTAGAAGGCCCCAGACGGAGGACTGGCCCAGTTCGCGAACATTCTCACCGTCTTCGGCCGCTACCGCTCCAGCTGTGACGACAACCAACGTTCTGTCGTCCGGATGCTCCACCAACCACCTCTGTACTCGCGCCAGAACGTCCACGACCTCGTCACTGGCGGTACGCCCCACCTCGGTTTCAGCTTTCGGGACAATGGTCAGCACCGGTTGCGACGCTTCGTCGTGGTCAGCGTCGTCGTTCAACTCGTGCCATCCGACGTCGGCCAGTGGTGCGGAGTAAGGCGACGCCACCCAGTCGACCGTGAACATCGCGTCGTCGATTCTGGTGGACAGCGCGGCCAGTCGTGTCAGGCTGACGTCAGCGAACATCAACGACTCGACCGACGCAACTACTCGACCGTCGCCGTCTGCGACGGACATCCGAATCCGGCGCTCGCCCACGCGCGAGAGTCGAACCCGAAGCTCCGACGCTCCGCCTGCGACGAGCGAAATGCCGGACCACGCGAACGGAAGCAATACCGATTCGGTCGACGAGCCGACTTCGCCAAGTATCAACGCGTGCAGAGCCGAGTCCAACAACGCGGGATGCAGCGAGAACGATGCACCATCACGAGCGTCATCGGGCAACGCCACCTCGGCATAGACGTCGTCCCCGTCGCGCCATGCCTCGCGAAGACCCTGGAAGGCCGGTCCGTACCGGTAGCCTCGCTCTGCGAGCAACTGGTAGACACCATCCAATTCCAGTCTCTCGGCTCCGAAAGGCGGCCATTCGGTTGCGAATTCGAACTCGTCGGCTCGGGCGACACCATTGGCAGTCCGTCGACCGACACTTCCGCGAGCATGGAGCGTCCAGGGAAGGTCCGAATGTCCTCCGATCCGTGAATAGATCGAGACAGGACGTTCACCGGCTCGACCTGCCGCATCCACGACGACCTGAAGTTGCACCTCGGTTCCCCTCGACACGATCACCGGGGCCTTCAGTACCAGCTCTCGTACCTCGGTCGCGTGGACTTCGCGAGCAGCGCGCAGTGCGAGTTCGACCAGCGCAGTGCCGGGGAGGAGAACGGTGCCGGACACGGAGTGGTCGGATATCCAGTGCGGTCGATCCGCCGAGAGCATCCCCATCAGAACTACCCCACCAGTATCCGGGCGTTGCACGACTGCGGCGAGGAGTGGATGTCCGGGATCATCGAGCCATGATGGGTCACCGGCGTCGGAGCGCTTCGAATCCATCCAGTAGGTCTTCGTGTCCCATGCGTAGGTGGGCAATCGAACGTACCCGGTGGACGGCACGAACCGCTCCCAGTCGACGGGCAGGCCACCGACGTGAAGCTCGGCGGTAGCGCGGTCGATGCATGCGTGTGCATCCTCGTCCCGACGGAGCGAACCCACTGCGATCACGTCTCGCCCAGCGTCCGCAGCCACCGTGAGAATCGGTGCGACGAGGGCAGGGTGCGGGCTCATCTCGACGAAATAGCGATACCCGTCGTCGACCATCCGTTCCACGGTCGAGGAAAACTGCACTGGTTCACGCAGATTGCGGTACCAATAGTCGGCCGCGATTTCTTTGACTGGCAACCGTTCCCCGGTCACCGTTGAGTACCACGCAGTCCGCCGCGGCTGGGCGATGATTTCCGAAAGATCCTCGTTCAAAGCGTCTTTCACCGACTCTACGTGAGCACTGTGCGACGCATAGTCGACCGAGAGGCGACGCGTGAAAATGTTCCTCCCGTCCAGCGCGGACAGGAGACCATCCAGTGAGTCACTGTCTCCTGCTACCACTACCGACCGTCCGCTGTTCACAGCAGCGATGGTCAAAGAGGCGCCGAACGAACTGATTTCGACCTTCAGCTGGTCCTCGGACAAGTTCACCACGGCCATTCCACCGCGGCCTGCGGTCTCGGTGAGATGCCTGCTACGGAACACCACGATCGCCGCTGCGTCGGCCAGGCCGAGCGCCCCGGCCACGTAGGCCGCCGCGATCTCCCCCTGGCTGTGGCCCACCACGCCGGAAGGCTCGATCCCACGGGCCCTCCAGACGGCCGCCAAAGACACCATCACCGCGAACAGCACAGGTTGGACGACGTCGTCCGAGTCCATACGGGGAGCACCGTCGTCGCCGCGAAGGACGGCAGCGACGGACCAACCCGTGTACCTACGGATCGTCGCGTCGCAGCGGTCGAACTCTTCTCCGAACTCGACATCGGTGCCGATGAGTCGACGCGCCATTCCTGCCCATTGCGAGCCTTGTCCGGGAAAGACGAACGCAACCTTGCCGGAACGCAATGCAGGCTCCAGCCCCTGAACCAAGTACGGGGACTTGCCGCCCTGCGCCAGGGCGACAACCCCGCCTCGAAGCTCGGAGCGATCGCGGGCAACCACCACCGCGCGTCGCTCGAAATGCGACCTCCTGACCGCCAACGTGCGTGCCAGAGCCGGCAACGACACTGTCGGATCGGCATCGAGAGTGTCGAGCAACAGCGCACCCTGACCACGCAGAGAGTTCTCGCTTCGAGCGGAGACGGGAAACAACGCAACCGGCGAATCGAGTGGGGGTTCGATCGGACGGCGGGGTGCCTCCTGCAAGATCACGTGCGCATTGGTACCGCTGATTCCGAAAGCACTGACTCCGACGCGTCGAGTGCGCTCGCCCGCAGGCCACGACAACGGTTCGTTCAACAGGGCCAACCCGGAACCGGCCCAATTCGCATGGGGACTCGGCGACGAGGAATGGAGAGTCTGCGGCAGAATCTCGTGTTGTAGTGCCTCCACCATCTTGATCACTCCACCGACGCCTGCTGCCGCCTGCAGGTGGCCGAGATTGGACTTCAACGATCCGATTCTCAGTGGCCGATCGGACGGTCTCCCCGATCCGAACACGCGAGCCAGAGCCCGCGCCTCGATCGGATCTCCCAGCGGCGTGCCGGTTCCGTGCGCTTCGACATAGTCGATGTCGTCGGGCTCCAGATCCGCCGATCGTAGTGCCGCCTTGAGAACACGTTCCTGAGCGATTCCGTTGGGCGCACTGAGCCCCTGGCTGCGTCCGTCCTGATTGACGGCCGAACCGGTCATCACCGCAAGGATGGGGTCCTGGTCCCGTACTGCGTCGTCCAGGCGCTTGAGCAGCACGAGACCGCAACCCTCCGCCCACACCACTCCATCTGCGTCTGCGGAGAACGGGGAGCACTTACCCGAACTAGCCAGGCCACGCAACCTGCTGAACTCGACGTGCGTCCGCGGGGTGGTCATGACGGTGACCCCACCTGCCAGCGCCATGTCGCATTCACCCGCACGGAGTGCCTGCGCCGCGAGATGCATCGCGACCAACGACGACGAGCAGGCGGTGTCGATGGTCAGCGCGGGACCTTCCAGTCCGAGTGCGTACGAGATTCGTCCGGACGCGACACTGCCCGCTGATCCTGTTCCGATATGACCGTTGAGTTGATCCAGTGACAGACCACTCCCGTAGCCACTGTCGTACAACCCCACGTACACGCCGGTCGGTGATCCGCTGAGCGAAAGGGGGTCGATGCCGGCCCGCTCGATCGCCTCCCACGCAACCTGCAACAACAACCGTTGCTGCGGGTCCATCGCACGAGCTTCCTGCTCCCCTATGCCGAAGAACGCGGCATCGAACGCCGATATGTCGGCGAGGTACCCACCCTCCAGTGAATAGGCCCTACCCAACCTGTCGGGATCATCATCGAGCAGATCGACCGCATTCCATCCGCGCTCGGATGGTGAGCCGACGACGTCCGTGCCGACCTCCAACAATTGCCATAGTTGTTCCGGGCTGTCGGCGCCACCGGGAAACCTGCACGCAGTCGCGACAATCGCAATATCGCCGCCGGTGAACGACGCGTCGGGCGTCGATTCGTCACCTCGTTCGCTGCCGATGGCCGCAGCGATCTTCGCGATCGTCGGATGTTCGAACAGTAGACTCGGCTCCAGAGTTCGTCCGACCGTCGCGGAGAGCTCCGACGTCAATTCGACCAGTGCCCGCGAACCCAATCCGAATTCGGCAAGAGGCCGGTCGACGTCCACGCGAGCCGAGTCGATGTCGGCCCGAGCCGCGATCGCGTCCGAGAGCCACGCCTCGATGTCAGCGACGTCGGTGATACTTATCGTCTCCGCTGCACTCAGAATTTCGTCCTCCGGAGGGCGAATCTGGTCCTCGGTCCCCGCGCCCGGGCGCTGGATTTCGTGCAGCTCTCCCGCCAGGTATGCGGCACGGGTCGCCTGTCGTTGAATTTTTCCGCTGCTGGTCTTGAAAATCGAACGTGGTTCGATCAGTACCACCGACTCGAGGCCGAGCCCATGATCTCGACTGACCGCAGCACGTACCGCGGACTCGATTCGCTCGAGCTCACCGGGATCGGTCGGCTTCAGCTCGGCGACGACGACGGGGCGCTCACCACCGGTCACGTCGTCGACGGAAAAGGCTGCAATACATCCCGGTCTAACCGCCGGATCGGCTTCCTCGACCGTCAACTCGATGTCCTGCGGATAATGATTCTTTCCGTCGATGATGAGGAGGTCTTTGCTTCGACCGGTCACGAACAACTCCCCATCGAGGACGAACCCGAGATCACCGGTCCGCATGAAGGGTCCGCGACCGTCGTCGAGGACTGCATCGAACACCTCGGCGGTTTTCGCCTCGTCGCCAAGATATCCCTGCGCCACACTGCCACCCGACACCCAGATCTCGCCGATCTCCTCGGCAGGCACCTCGGCTCTCGCGTGGGGATCCACGATGACCACCGACATTCCGATCCCGGGTCGGCCGCTGCTGACCCACTCAGCCGAATCGGATTGTTCGTCCGATCGACGAGTGACGACCCGCGGGGGTGTGTCCAATGCACTTCCGGTCACCATGAGCGTCGCTTCTGCCAACCCGTACCCCGGCATGAAGGATGCGTCCCGAAACCCGGCGGGCCGGAACTTGTCGGTGAAGTTGCGAACGGTTGATGCGCGGATCGGCTCGGCTCCGTTGAAGGCGACGTGCCAGGAACTCAGATCGATGTCCTGTAGCAGCTCCGGCGTAGCACGACGAACGCACAGTTCGTACCCGAAGTTCGGTGAACCACTGGTGTGACCTCGAAATTTCGACATCGCCCGCAACCAGCGTTCGGGTTTCTGCAGAAAATGCAGCGGCGACATCAGAACTGTTGTACCGCCTGTGAAGACCGTGCCCAGCACTGGGCCGATCAAACCCATGTCATGGTAGACCGGCAGCCAACTGACCGTCATGGCGCCCTCCCAGGAGGCAACACGATCCGGCGTATGTCCCATCAGGCCGGCCATTGCGGTTGCGTTGTGAAGGAGGTTGCCGTGGCTGACGATCACGCCTTTGGGCGCGGACGTCGAACCAGATGTGTACTGGAGAAAAGCTGTTGCGTCCAAACCGATCCCGAGGTCGCGCCAGCTGCTTTCGGCGGAGCTCGCAATCTCGTCCGTGGCAATCCAGTCCAGCGCAGCCAGCGCGGGCACGTTGCCGACAACCGTAGCGAGGCCATCGATGATCTGACGATTCGCGAGAACCACGGCGACGTCCGCGTCGGCAATGATCTGACGCAGTCGTCTTAGGCCGCGATCGAGCTCGTGAAACTGCGGCAGCGGAACCGGGATGGCGACGATTCCCCCGAACATGCATCCGTAGAACGCCTCCACGAAGTCCATTCCCGGCGGATACAGCATCAGAGCGTTTCTGCCGATCAACTCGCGTTGCTGAAGTGTTGCTCCGATTGCACGCGATCGCTTGGCCAGTGAGGAATACGTAGTGTCCGTGATGTCGCCGTCGACTTCACCAGTTTCCAAGAATCTGTACACGGACTTGTTCGGTGTATCCGATTCACGATTGTTCAACAAATCTACGAATGAGCTGTACATGGCACACTGTCCTCGGTGATGTCGGTGATGGGGATGCTGAACGAAGCAGCATTTACGGCTCGATCGAGTGGCGCCGGGAGCTTGTCGCGGCGCCTATGAATGCGGACTTCAGGAGTTGTCGGTCACAGCTTGGACAAAGGTGACCGAGAATCACCGGCGGCCGAGACCAATCCGTCGATGCCTGCCACGATCTCTGCCAACATGTCGGACAACAGGTAGGGGTTGTAACGCATTACCTCGTGGCCTTCGTCGATCTCGTATGTTGTCCACATCGGATCCGAGCGCAGTCGCTCGAAGGTCGACTTGAATGGGCTTGCGCGCCAACCTGTCGCGTGAATGTAGGTTCGATGGATCGATGCGTCGATCGCCTGTGCCTTGCTAGCCTGCAGGAGGGATGCGATGGGATGCGGATGTGACCGCTCGTCCGCACCCGGCCCTGGCAGGACGAATCGACCGTCCTCGCTGACCAGAGCCGCGCACCCTTCGCGAAGAAGCTCGCCCATCAACATCCAACACGAGTCTCCCCGCTCGGGTAGGAATGCATCGATATAGACTGCGCTTCGGCAACGCTCGGGCACCATCGCGCACACCCCGGTCGCCACCATCCCCCCGTAACTGTGCGCAGCCAGAACGACGTCCCGCAGATCGTTCTCGACGATGAACGTCACCACATCGTCGATGTGATCGTCCAGGTTGTACACGCGTTCCCGCTGAGTCTGTCCGTCGAGACCGGACAAGGTGAGCGAGTGGACCGTATGTCCCTGTATCTCCAGCTCAGCGGCTACCGTGTTGTAAGTCCACGCGCCTTCCCAACTTCCTGGAACCAGAACGATAGTCGCCATATCAGAACCTTTCTTCTCACCTGTGGCCGAAGAACTCAATGCCGTTGTACGTCGGATTTCTCGTGAGTCGCGAGGCTGGCGGCGGCGTTGGTCGAGACCCCACCGTGCTCGTATGCGTCGAAGTCGACGCGTCGAGTTGCGTGCGCGTATTCCAGGTGTGTCCCCGGCCAGACTGCGAAAGGTTTACCATCTTTGCCGCTCAACCATCCAGGACATCCAGTGCCGTACACCGTCTTTGAGAGCGCGACAGCACGTTTGGAGTTGTACTCGTCCTGCGCATCCTGTCGAACATCGACCCATCCGCCGGTCTGCGCGATACGCTCGATGACCGTCCGGACGAAGCGTGCTTCTTTCTCCAACATGAAGATCACGGTGTTGACGTTCGATGCGGTGCCGGGACCGTAGATCATGAAGAGGTTGGGAAAGCCGGACACCGAAATACCCAGGTACGCTTCTGGATTCTCCTTCCACTCGACGTGAAGGTTTCGTCCGTCGCGTCCGATGATGGCGATCGGAGCGAGGTACTCGTCCGCTGCGAACCCGGTGCACCAGACAACGACATCGGCGGGCACCGTTTCACCGTCCGACAGCTCGACCGAGTTCTCCGCCACTCGTCGAATCCCCTGCCGGTGAACGGACACGTGGTCACGATCGAGTGCTGGGTACCAGTCGTTCGACATCAAGAGTCTGTTGCACATTGCCCGATACTCGGGCGTCACCGCCGAACGAAGAACCGGGTCACTGATCTGGCGACGAATCTTCAGTCGCATCCACCCCTCGAGAATCCTACGAAACGGATCCATCCGGTTGTAGATCAACGGCGAACGAAGTTCGTACCAGAGGAATTCGAGATTGTGTTGCAGGCGCATGACAGAAGGAAAGCGTCGAAGAAGTCGACCGATCAACGGGTTCGCACGGTAGTCGTGGCGGTCGACCACCCAGTTCGGGGACCGCTGAACCACAGCTAGCTCCGCGACGTCGTCGACGATTTTCGGCACCAGCTGGACCGCACTCGCGCCAGAGCCGACCACCACGACCCGCTTGCCAGTCAGATCGACCGAGTGATCCCACTCCGCAGAGTGGAACATCGAGCCACCGAACCCGTCACTCACCTCCACGTCCGGAATCCTCGGCTTGGACAGCAACCCGGTTGCGCAGATCAGCGCGTCGAACTCGCGATCCTCTCCATCGACGAACTCGAGACGCCAACGATGGTCTTCGAAGCGTGCTGCCGATACTTCCCGTCCGAACGAGATTTTCGTCGATACGCCGTACTTCTCGGCCGCTCGCTGCAGATAGTCACGGATCTCGGACTGGGTCCCGAACCTGGCGGACCAGTCGGCATCCAGATCGAACGAATAGGAATAGATGGACGACGGCACATCGCACGCCGCCCCTGGATAGGTGTTTGCACGCCACACGCCACCGACGGAATCTGCGCGCTCGAAGACCTCGTAGGAGTCGATTCCGTTGCGCTCCAGTTCGATTGCCGCTGCAAGACCACCGAACCCAGCTCCAATGATCGCAACTGTCGGCGAATGCGCATCGGTGTTCGTCATGCCGAAGGCGCCAGATTCTGCAACCGAACGCGACCGCGTGCTATGTGCTTGTCATTCTCGTCGGAGACAACAACTTCCCACAGCTGCTGCAAACGCCCGCGATGGAGTGGATTCGCCTCGGCGTATAGCGCGCCAGTACGCGCAGATCTCAGGAAGTCCGTGCTGTTGTTGACACCGACAACAGTGCCACCACCGTTCTGACTGAGCCAGGAGAATGCCGCGATGCTCGCGATGGACTCGATGACGCCGCAGTAGACGCCGCCATGCACCAGCCCGAAAGGCTGGTGGTGGGAAGGTTGCGCCAACCATTCCGCACGTACCCTGTCGGCCGTCACTTCCGTTACTTCGAGCCCAATCAGACCTTCGAAACCGTTGGGATTGAATATGTTTCTCGCCACGGTAGGGTGTGCAGTCGTCTCGGTCATTTAAGCGAATCCCATCCACTTGGTCACGATCTCGGTCATGATCTCGTCAGTACCGCCGGCAATGGACATCACCCGAGCGTCCCGGTAGTGACGATTGATTTCGGTGTCGCGCATGTATCCACTGCCGCCGTGTAGCTGGAGCGCTCTGTCGACGACGAATGAACTGGCTTTTGTCGCCTCCAATTTTGCCCAACAGACCTGCGGCACAATGATTTCACCTTCGCTCACGCGAACGATCGTGTTCTTCAGATACTGGCCGGACACGTCCACCGCTTGCGCCATCTCGGCGAGCCGGTGGCGAACCACTTGCCGTTGGATCAAAGGCCGTCCGAACGTCGACCGCTCGCGGCACCATTCCACGGCGAGGTCGAGAGACCGCTTTGCTATCCCGTACGCCATGCCAGCTTGGCCGAGTCGCTCGTGCTGAAACAACTCCATGATGAGCCGGAAGCCCCCGTTTTCGACGCCGATCAAGTTCGCCGCAGGTACCCTGACGTCGGTGAAGGCGAGCTCCGCGGTGTCGGAGCAGTCCCATCCCATCTTGTCCAGGCGTCGAGTCACCTCGAAACCCGGTGTGTTCTTTTCGATCACGAGCAGTGACAGACCCTGGTGCCCTGGCTCTCCGGTCCTGACCGCAGTCACGACCGCATCAGCACGGACGCCGGAGCTGATGAACGTCTTCGAACCGTTGACGATGTAATCGTCTCCGTCGCGCCGTGCCGTCGTTCGGAGACCCGCGACGTCGGATCCACCCTCGGGCTCGGTGATTCCGAGCGCAACGACCATCCGCCCTTCCAACGTCGGTCGTACGAACTTCTCCACCTGCTCGGGTGTCCCGCACGAAATCAACGGGGCAAGAGCGACGCGGTGTGTGAAGAGGGCCATCATCAATCCGCTCGACCGGCCCGAAAGAATCAGCTCCTCACCCATGACACAGAAGTCGATGAGGTCGCCACCGCTGCCGCCCACCGCTTCGTCGAAACCAATGCCCAGGATCCCGACTTCGGCTGCTCTCGCGTGCAACTCCATAGGAATGAATCCGTCGCGCTCCCACTGGTCGATGTTGGGTGCAACTTCTTTCTCTGCGAAGTTTCGGACCATGTCTTTGAGTGCGACACGTTCCTCGGTTTCGAAGATTTTCATTGAACTCCTAGTTCGATGTGTGACGCCCTGAACCGAGCATCGTGGACTGATCGGCTGAAGCAGCAGTGCCGTATCTCGGTTGTGGTTGCAGGGCAATAGAATTAGCCGGTCTTTCACTCGACCGGGTTACCACCGCGGAGCGCTCGACAGTGCTGTGTTCCGTGCAGTCCGCGTAATCTGGATTTGCAGTCTCAGTTGCGTACCGGGTCGCCGATGACCAGATATGAGTGCCGAATGCAATAGTCGAACGCCGCGCTTCGTCGAGCGGTTTGGACGCACTCCAGATCGGTCCCTATTGCCAGACTTTGGCTCTGCGCCTATCGCGTGTCCCGAAGACGCGCCGAAAGTAAGATCTTTCGATGTAGGAAGTGATGCGGAGCGATCCGCATGCGTCTACGTCGGCGTTGTCAGCTTCATGTCTCCCCCAACTGAGTCTCGTGCAACCCCCCACAGGTAGCTCGTTCGACGGCTGCGCTTTTCAGCTCGGCACGTCTGGACAGAGAATATACCGACCTTTTGGTTTGTTCTACTTGCTACCCTGTGAGGGCAGTCACTGCCGGAGTGAATTGATAGCGAAATATGTTGTCGCATAGTTACTTCAGCGAATGACATGCCTTATTCTCACCGGTGCGACGAGCGGCCGGTTCGGTGCGGAGCCCACCGATCCCCGTCCCATCCAGTCTCGAAACGGTACCAGTTGTGGCACGATGATGGGGAGTGAGCACTCGCGGCTGTCACAAGGTCGGCCGCTTAGATCGAGGGGGGTTTCGATGAATTCCACACGCAGTCCATGGTTTGCGTTGTCCGCCTTGGTTATCGGCTTCTTCATGATCGTCCTGGACATGACGATCGTAGCCGTAGCCAACCCGGCAATCATGGTGGCGCTGGATGCAGATGTGTCCCAGGTCATCTGGGCGACAAGCGCATATCTGCTGGCATTTGCAGTTCCGCTTCTCGCGAGCGGCCGTCTCGGTGATCATCTCGGCCCGAAGAATCTCTACATCTGCGGGATCGCAGTCTTCACAGGCGCTTCCCTACTGTGTGGTCTGTCGGGGTCGATCGAGGCACTGATCGCAGCTCGAGCTCTGCAAGGATTTGGAGCAGCGTTGATGGCTCCTCAAACGATGGCGGTGATCACCCGCATATTCGATCGGGAGAACCGCGCAGCCGCCATGGGCGTATGGGGCGCGGTTGCAGGGTTCGCGAATTTGGCTGGACCTTTGCTGGGAGGTGTTCTAGTCGATATCGCGGGGTGGGAGTGGATCTTCTTCGTCAACGTTCCGGTGGGCGTTGTTGCGCTTCTACTCGCAGTCCGTCTGGTTCCGACGTTACCTACGCAGCCGCACAGGCTCGACTGGCGTGGGGTCCTGCTGAGCGGTGCCGGAATCTTTTTGCTTGTATTCGGACTTCAAGAAGGTCACAGCAGGAACTGGGACACCCTGACGATCGTCATGGTCGTCGGCGGCATCGCGACCCTTGTTGTATTCGTCGTGGATCAAGCCCGAACCAAGGGCGAACCACTGTTGCCTCTCGTGCTGTTCCGAGACCGCAACTTCGCACTCTCGAACGTCGCGATCGCGATTATCGGCGCCTCGGTTGCCGCCGTGATGGTGCCGCTGTACTTCTACCTACAAGCAGTACGAGACATGTCACCCACGCGGTCCGCGTTGTTCGCAGCACCGATGGCGATCACCACACTGATCCTCGCCCCCATAGTCGGGAAGATCAGCGGTCGTTTCCATCCCAGGACGATTCCGACGACCGGATTCGTACTGTTCGCGCTATCGGTCTTCTGGTTCTCGACTTTGATGACTCCGGACTCGTCGACGACGATGATTCTCGTAGTGGCCGCTGTTACCGGAGCCGCCAATGCGTGTATCTGGGCGCCGTTGGCCGCCACAGCGACTCGTAATCTGCCCGAGCACCAGGCGGGCGCTGGATCTGGCGTCTACAACGCGATACGCCAGGTTGGTTCCGTCCTGGGAAGTGCAGCTATCGCTACTGTCATGGCCGATCGTATGTCGGCGAATGGCTTGGGGAGTGGCAAGCTTGCGGAAGGTGGGCTCGGTCTCGATGCGATACCCGAGTTCGTCAAGGTGCCGTTCAGCAGGGCCCTCTCCGAATCGTTGTATCTTCCAATCGGAGTGCTCCTCGTCGGTATCGTGATGTGCGCGTTGTTCGTTCGGGATAAGTCTCCATCGGCGACGCGCTCCGAGCCGTCACAGGCAAGCGACGTGGACAGCAAGGCTTGAATCTGAAAGGTGCGCGAAGACACCTGAGGGGACCGTCGGCGCTTGCGCGTCGGTGGTCCCCTCAGGTGATGTCGAAATGGGTGCAGTCGAATCGGTTGCAGTCTGGAGTTCGAACTAACGCGTGAGTTTTATCCCGTACGCGATGGAACCGAGCAAGCCAACTGCCAGGACGATGACAGCGGCAAGTGCCGGCCAGGCAGATACTCGACCCGCCACGGCAAGAACAGTGAACGCCACGGTTGCAATGGCCGAGACGACCGACGCTGCGAGGATGAACAGCAATGCCGACGGGATTGCTTCGGTGCCTAGACCGACGGCCCGGGCCGTTGTTCGTTCTTCGCGGTCCCACGACGTCCGAGTCGAATCGATCGGCTGATGTTCTAGCTGAGACATTGCGCTCCCTGAGGTCCATGCCCGATTCTGCGGGCGTAGTTGACGGTGTGAGTTCTCGCTCTGCGAGTACCCGAATCACGCTGTCCAAGTAGAGATTATGCGCGTCTTCGAAGCGCTGAGGTTCGGGTGAGGTCGTTCGAGATCACCGATTTCTAGGAGTCACAATGGTGCTGCGGACCCAATCGGCGATCTGCTCGGCGATTTGCTCGCTGTGATTGATCCACGCGATGTGACCGAGCGCCCGGCCCCCGGTCATCGATTTGTCGAAGTGCTTGCGCGTCAATTCAGCATTGGGGATGTGAGCACACAAGGCATCCAAAGCCGCGGGCGGCGCCATCCAGTCACCGTCGACGGACGCCGCAAGTACCGGAAGGTCGACCGTCCGCATGAGCTCGGAGTAACGCGTCCCGTGCCCGATCGAATCGAAGCTGTTCGTGCGAGCAAGCCGCGCCCAGTCGAGTATGAGCGGCTTCGGCTGTCGGCCAAGGAAGTTCAATGTGTCACCGGGGTAGTAGCCGAAGAGGCTGGCAGTGATCGCGGCGAACGAGGTTCCGAGAAGGGGGGCGAGTGCTGACGTACCGGGGTACACGCGGTAGTACGGAGTGTTCGTTGCGATCAACACGATCCCCGCAAGTTCCACCGGTCGGGCGGCGGCGTACATGAGGCCGATCTGACCACCGAGGCTGTGACCGAGTAACACGATCGGTCGACCTGGGAACACGTTCTCGATTTCGGCAACGACAGCGGGGAAGTCGATCGTCGCGATGTCGTGATAACCCACATCGGTGCCGCGCTCGGTGCGCGGTGTGCTTGCCCCGAAGCCTCGGTAGTCCGCCACCACTGTCCCGACCCCGCGCTTGGCGAATTCGTCCAACAATCGCGTGTACTTTCTAGCTGCTACACCCATAGCAGTCCAGATCATCACCACCGGCATGTCCGGGTCACCTTCGCGACTGAGAAGGGAAAGCCTGTCCCCCTGTGCAAGAACGACGGTGTGCTGGTCGGTACTTCGCGTGTCTGTCACAGTTCGTCTCCCCTGAATAGTCGACTTTCCCGCGATCGACGCCTCACGTGGACGGAAGTAATCCGTCACGGGCGTGTGATGCGGTGGTCGGTTGTCGATTTCCATTCGCCGAAACCGAGGCTAGCAGGGGTGGTCTCATTTTGAAACTGCAGGAGTAGAATTTGTCCATGCGCTACGGAGAACTCGACGAGATACCGTGCTCGATCACGCGACCGCTGGTCGTCTTCGGCGACCGTTGGACACTGCTGATCCTCAAGTTCTCTTTCGCGGGCGTGCGACGCTTCAACGAATTCACGACCTCACTCGGAATCTCCAGAAGCAGACTGCAAGATCGACTCAACCGGTTGGTCGAACACGGCATTTTGACCAAGGCCGCTACCGCAGAGGGAAAGTACGAGGAGTACAGGCTCACCAAGAAGGGGCACGACATCTACCCCATCCTGATGGCGATCAAAGACTGGGGCGACAACTACATGGCCCCGGACGGTCCGCCGGTTCTGTATCAACACAGCCGATGCGGAGGTGATGCCCATGTCTCACTCGAGTGCGATCGTTGCGGGGATCACCTCAACGCCCGCGATATCACCCCGATACTCGGACCAGGCCTGACGGGCGAGGCGTAGTCGGCTCACCGCCAACTCTCCGTCTCTCGTATTCCCGGGTCGACCGGAACCACGTGTCCAGGGATGGCAACAAAAAAAGCAGGCTCCGACGTATCGAAGCCTGCAATCATGTTCTGCAACCAGCTGTGTGGGCGGAGGGGGACTTGAACCCCCACGTCCTTACGGACACTGGCACCTGAAGCCAGCGCGTCTGCCATTCCGCCACCCGCCCGGGCGACTGGAGAACATTAACACGCACATCCGGCAGCGATGAAATCGCGTCCACCGCGACCACGTCGGCCCGGATGCCCGACGAGCGGCAACGTATATCATGCTTGAACGACGACCTCGAGCCGACACGCGCTCGGGAGTCGGCGGCATAACGGAACCGGGAGGAGAGGTCACCCATGGGCATTGTCCAGCGCTTCGAGCGAAAATTGCAGGGAGCTGTCGGTGACGTGTTCGCCCGTGTTTTCGGCGGCGGTGTCGTTCCACAGGAAGTGGAGGCAGCGCTGCAACAGGAGGCATCCGATCGGGTTCGCCCGCTCGACGGTGGCCATTACCTCGCACCGAACAGTTATGTGATCACCATCAACAGTTCCGATCACGAAGAACTTGCCGCCGACCGTGACCTCACCGTGAAGGCGTTCTCCCGTCACCTCGGCGACTACATCCGCGATCAGGGATGGCAGACGTACGGCGACGTGGTGGTGCGCTTCGAACCGTCACCTACTTTGCACACCGGGCAGTTTCGGGCCAGTGGTTCGGTCGATCCCGATGTGGGACGATCACCCACTGCAACCGCACCACCTCCGCGCCCGTCAGCCCCACCCCAGTCGACATCAGGAGCCGGCCCCATGACGCAGAACTCAGGCTACGACCCGCAACGCGATCCGGCTGACGGCTCTCGCCAGGATCCGCGGGCACGCGGCGGCTACCCGGCCCCTGGCCAGGACCCTCGTTACGCGCAGCAGAACGGGTACGACGCACCGGCACGCGACCAGGGCTACCGGAACGGTGCCGCGTACCCGGGCAACGCACCTGCCGACGATCGATACGATCCGCAGTCGTACAACCAGGGCTCGTACGACCAGCAGCAGCCGTACGGCCAGCAGGCGTATTCGGATCAGAACTACGCCGAACAGGGTTACCAAGACCAGGGCTACCAGGACCAGGGCTACGGCCAGCAGGCATACGCAGACCAGGGTTACGACCAGCAGGCCTATTCGGATCAGGGCTACGGCCAGCAGGCATACGCAGACCAGGGCTACGACCAGCAGGCGTACACCGGCCAGGGCTACGACCAGCAGGCATACGACCAGCCCGGTCGTCAGGGCGGCTACCAGCAGCCTGCTTACGACTACCCACCCCAGCAGCAGGGCGGCTACCAGCAGGGCGGCGGCTACCGCTACGACGAGCCCGCCTACGGCGAGAGTCAGGGACTGTCCGCGACGCTGCAGCTCGAGGACGGAAGCGGCCGCTACTTCCAGCTCCGTCACGGACAGAACATCATCGGTCGCGGACAGGACGCGCAGTTCCGTCTCCCCGACACCGGTGTCTCACGTCGCCACGTCGAGATTCGCTGGGACGGACGCGTCGCGATGCTGTCCGACCTGGGCTCGACCAACGGCACCACCGTCAACGGCGCACCGGTACAGGACTGGCAGTTGGCCGACGGTGACGTCATCCGCGCCGGACACTCCGAGATCTTGGTCCGCATCGTTTAAACGGCCCCACCAGTATGGTGATCTCCACACGCAGCTTCACCCTAGGATGCTGCGTGAGACGCCGTGTCTGCACGAAGACACGGTCACGCGGGCCGATTCGGGGCTCGTCCCGCCGTGAATGACGAAGATGGTGGCGAAGGAGGTGGACGGCTGTGCAGGGATTGATTCTGCAGCTGACCCGAGCGGGTTTTCTACTCTTGCTCTGGTTCTTCGTCTGGGCCGTCCTTCGGACTCTCCGTAGCGACATCTACGCAGCGTCCGGCATGCGGATGCCAGCACGGTACTCGGGAGGCTCGAAAGTGCTCCCGTCGTTCTCCAAGCAGAAGGTTGCCAAGAATCTAGTGGTGACTCAGGGCGGTCTCGCCGGTACCCGAATCTCGCTCGGCACGCAGCCGGTTCTCATCGGCCGCGCCGACGATTCCACGCTCGTACTGACCGACGACTACGCGTCGACCAGGCATGCGCGTATCTCTCCTCGGGGCGGTGATTGGTACGTCGAGGATCTCGGTTCGACCAACGGCACCTACCTGGACCGCGCCAAGGTCACCACGGCCGTCCGTGTCCCGCTGGGCACCCCGGTGCGCGTCGGCAAGACCGTGATCGAGCTGCGCCCGTGACTCTGGTACTCCGCTATGCGGCCCGCAGCGATCGCGGACTGGTCCGTTCGAACAACGAAGATTCCGTCTATGCCGGGGCGCGCCTGTTGGCGCTCGCCGACGGCATGGGCGGCCACGCGGCCGGTGAGGTCGCGTCGCAGTTGATGATCGCCGCTCTGGCTCACCTCGACGACGACGAACCCGGCGACGATCTCCTCGGCAAACTCGAAGCGGCGACGCGTGAAGGCAACGCGTCCATCGCCGATCAGGTCGAGGACGAACCCGAACTCGACGGCATGGGCACGACGCTCACCGCAATCCTGTTCGCGGGCAAGAAGATCGGGCTCGTACACATCGGTGACTCGCGCGCGTACATGCTGCGCGAGCACAAGCTGACGCAGATCACCCGCGACGACACCTTCGTCCAATCGCTCGTCGACGAGGGGCGCATCACCCCCGAGCAGGCGCACACGCACCCGCAGCGTTCGTTGATCATGCGCGCGCTCACCGGCAACGAGATCGAGCCGACGCTGACGGTCCGCGAGGTGCGTGCCGGAGACCGCTACCTTCTGTGTTCCGACGGGCTTTCCGACGTCGTCAGCGACGAGACCATCGAGAACACGATGAACGAGGGCGACTGCGGCGAATCCGCCGACCGCCTCATCGAGCTCGCGCTGCGCAGCGGTGGACCGGACAACGTGACGGTCGTCGTCGCCGACGTCATCGACCTCGACTACGGCCAGAGCCACCCGATCCTGGGCGGCGCGGCCAGCACCGAGGAGGAAGAGGATTCTCCCCCGCCGAACACGGCAGCAGGACGTGCGGCAGCGATGCGGCCTCCGCGCGCGACACCCAAACGCATCACGACGCCACCGCCCGAGCCGGAGAAGAAGTCGCACAAGTTGCGGTGGACCCTCGTCGCGCTCGCCGTGGTCGCGCTGCTCGTGGGTGGCGCGTTCGTCGCCAACACCGTCATTCGGAACAACTACTACGTCGGCGAGGACTCGGGCCGCGTCGCCGTACTTCGAGGCGTCCCCGGGTCGATCCTGGGTTACTCGCTGCAGTCGGTGCACACCATCGGTTGTCTCGACGCCGACGGCGGATTGACCCTGACCGCACCGGACACCGCACCGAGCGACTGCGACGTCTTCGAGATCGACGACCTCGCGCCCGCCGCGCGCGAGCAGGTCCGTGCAGGTCTGCCGTCCGGCAAGCTCGACGACGTGAACGGCCAGATGTTCCGTCTCGCATCCGGTGACCTGCTGCCGCCGTGCGAGGCGTCGACCGAGACGTCGACACCTGCGCCGACGCCCACCGAACCCGTGCCGACGCCGGAAGCACCTCCCGTGGCAGAGGCTCCGCCTGCACCCGAAGCGCCGCCGACCACGACCGTCGAACCCACTCCTTCGGTGCCTCAGGTGGCAGGTCAGAACTGCAGGGCCGGTACCTGATGAGCTCCAATCCATCTGCGGGGGCGTCCTTTCCGAGTCCGCCGGGAGGTTTCGCTCCTGCGCCGGTGCAGTCGAACCGTCGCAACGTCGAGTTGCTGCTCCTCGGTGCCGCCGTCCTGATCACGACGTTGTCGCTGATCCTGGTCGAGGCGAGCCAGGAGCAGGCCATCACGTGGGACATCGCGAAGTACGGAGTGGCGTATCTCGCTCTGGTCACCGTGGCGCACTTGGCGGTTCGACGGTTCGCGCCGTACGCCGACCCGTTGTTGCTGCCGATCGTGGCGTTGCTGAACGGTCTTGGCCTGGTCCTCATTCACCGACTCGACCTCGCCGATCAGCAGACGGCTGCGTATCTGGGACAAGAGATTCCGTCGCCCGACGCCACCCAACAGGTGCTGTGGACGACGCTGGCCATCGCCGGTTTCATCGCGTTGCTCGTGCTGCTCAGGGACTACCGCACGTTGGCCCGCTACAGCTACACCGTCGGTTTGGCCGGCCTCGTGCTGCTGGCCATCCCGGCGATCCTGCCGTCGGCGTTCTCCGAGGTCAACGGTTCGAAGATCTGGATTCGCCTGCCCGGCTTCAGCATTCAGCCCGGTGAATTCGCCAAGATCCTGTTGTTGATCTTCTTCGCGTCGCTGCTCGTCGCGAAGCGCGAATTGTTCACCACGGCAGGCAAACACGTTCTCGGGATGGACTTCCCTCGCGCACGCGACCTGGGCCCGATTCTGCTGGTCTGGATCGTGTCGGTCGGTGTTCTCGTGTTCGAGAAGGACCTCGGTACGTCGCTGCTGATCTTCGGCACGGTGCTGGTCATGATCTACATCGCCACCGAACGCGTCGGCTGGCTGATCATCGGCTTCGGTCTGCTGTTGGTCGGCTTCCTGTTCGCGTACCAGGTGTTCGGGCACGTCAAGATTCGTACCGACACGTGGCTGCACCCGTTCGACGACTACAACGACACCGGGTACCAGATCGTGCAGTCGATGTTCAGTTTCGCGACCGGCGGACTGGCAGGCACCGGCCTCGGCAGTGGACGGCCGTCGCAAGTTCCGTTCGCCAAGACCGACTTCATCATCGCCACCGTCGGTGAGGAACTCGGCCTGATCGGTCTGGCTGCGGTCCTGATCCTGTACCTGATCTTCATCATTCGTGGTCTTCGGACCGCGCTCGCCGTCCGTGACAGTTTCGGCAAGCTGCTCGCCGCGGGACTGTCGTTCACTATTGCGATCCAGCTGTTCGTCGTCGTCGGTGGCGTCACCAAACTCATCCCGCTGACCGGCCTGACGACGCCCTACCTGTCGTACGGAGGATCTTCCCTGCTCGCCAACTATCTGCTGCTCGCGCTTCTGATCAAGATCTCCGACGCCGCACGTGAACCCGCGACGCCGAAGAAGAAGCCGGCTCCTGCCGCGCCGATCGCAGAAGCACCGACCGAGATGGTGAAGCGCCCGTGAACACTCCACTTCGGCGCGTATCCATCGCCGTCATGGTGATGGTCGTCGCTCTTCTCGCCAACGCCACGTACCTGCAGGTCATCAAGGCCGACGACCTGCGCAGCGATCCGCGGAACTCACGCGTGCTGCTCGACGAGTACTCGCGACAGCGCGGTCAGATCTCGGCAGGCGGCCAGGTCCTCGCCGCGTCCGTGCCGACCGACGACCGGTACAAGTACCTACGCGCGTATCCGCCGAACCCGCTGGCGACGTCGAGCCCGTTGGCGAACGCCCCGGTCACCGGCTTCTACTCGATGCTGTTCTCGAGCAGCGGCCTCGAGCGCAGCGAGGACGAGGTCCTCAACGGATCCGACGATCGCCTGTTCGGACGACGACTGTTCGACCTGATCTCCGGCCGGGATCCACGCGGCGGCAACGTCGTCACGACGATCGATCCCGTCGTGCAGCAGGTCGCCTACGACCAGCTCACGTCGCGCGGGTACACCGGCGCAGTCGTCGCGATCGAGCCGTCGACCGGAAACATCCTCGCGATGGCGTCGACCCCCAGCTACGACCCCAACACGCTCGCCAGCCACGACGGCGAACAGACCACCGCGGCGTGGGACGAGTTGAACGCCGATCCGAGCAAGCCGCTGCTGAACCGAGCGATCTCGGCGACGTACCCACCCGGGTCGACGTTCAAGGTCCTCGTCACCGCGGCTGCCCTCGAAGAAGGTGCGACGCCCGACGACCAATTGACGGCCGCGCCGAACATCACGCTGCCCGGTACCGAGACGACCCTCGAGAACTACAACGGCAGCACGTGCGGCGGTGCGCCGACCGCGTCGTTGCGTGAAGCGTTCGCCCGCTCGTGCAACACCGCTTTCGTCGAACTCGGCATCAAGACCGGCGCCGACGCGCTGCGTGACACGGCGTCGGCGTTCGGGATCGGCAGCGAGACGACGTCGGTGCCGCTTCCCGTCGCGGACAGCACGATCGGTTCCATTCCCGACGACGCGGCACTCGGCCAGTCGAGCATCGGCCAGCGTGACGTCGCACTGACTCCGTTGCAGGATGCGATCATCGCCGCGACGGTCGCCAACGGCGGTGTCCGGATGGCCCCGCACATGGTCTCTCAGCTCCAATCCCCCGACCTGTCCGACCTGGCCACGACCACTCCGCAGTCGGAGGGTCAGGCGATCAGCCCGGAAACCGCCGCGACGCTGACGTCACTGATGGTCGGCGCCGAGAACAACGCCGGTTCCGAAGGCAAGATCCCGGGCGTTCAGATCGCGTCGAAGACCGGCACTGCCGAGCACGGAACCGATCCCCGGAACACGCCGCCACATGCGTGGTACATCGGGTTCGCACCTGCGGACAACCCGAAGATCGCGATCGCCGTCATCGTCGAGGACGGTGGCGACAGGGCACTCGCCGCGACGGGTGGCTCGGTGGCCGCTCCCGTCGGTCGAGCCGTCATCGCGGCCGGATTGCAGGGGAGGTGACGAAAGAATGCCGTTGAGCAACGGTGCGCTCATCGCGCAGCGATACCGACTGATCCGTCTCATCGCCACCGGCGGTATGGGACAGGTCTGGGAGGCGATGGACTCGCGCCTCGACCGCAAGGTCGCGGTCAAGGTTCTCAAGGCCGAGTTCTCCGAGGACCCGGAGTTCTTGCAGCGCTTCCGGTTCGAGGCTCGAACCACAGCGCAGCTCAACCACTCGGGCATCGCGGGGGTCTACGACTACGGCGAGACCCGCGACGAAGCAGGCGAGTCGCTGGCGTACCTCGTCATGGAACTCGTCAACGGCGAACCACTCAACGCGGTCCTCGGCCGGATCGGACGACTCCCGCTCGGTCATGCCCTCGACATGCTCGAGCAGACCGGTCGTGCGCTGCAGGTTGCGCACTCGGCCGGCGTCGTGCACCGCGACGTCAAGCCCGGCAACATCATGATCACGCCTGCAGGACAGGTCAAGATCACCGACTTCGGCATCGCGAAGGCCGTCGACGCGTCCCCGGTCACCAAGACCGGCATGGTGATGGGCACCGCCCAGTACATCGCCCCCGAACAGGCACTCGGCAGTGAAGCGACCGCGGCCAGCGACGTCTACTCGCTCGGAGCCGTCGGATACGAAGCGCTGTCCGGTCAGCGGCCGTTCACCGGTGAAGGTGCCTTGACGGTCGCGATGAAGCACGTCCGCGAGATGCCCGCGCCGCTTCCGACGGATCTTCCGCCGCATGTACGTGAGCTCATCGAGATCACGATGGCCAAGGATCCCGTCGCACGTTATTCCAACGGCGGCGAGTTCGCCGACGCGGTCGCCGCGGTCCGTGCAGGCCGTCGTCCTCCCGCCCCTGGCAACGGACGCGGCCCTGGCACCGGTCGCGTGATGATGCCGGGCGTCGTAGCCCCGTCGAGCACGCAGATGATGCCGACGTCGCAGAACCAGTACACCGGGCCGCAGACAGGTTCCGCCGAACCCACGCCTCCGGAGAAGTCCGGCATGACGAGTGCTCAGAAGGCACTCGCGTGGGGTGGTGCCGGCCTGCTGATACTCGCTCTGCTGATCGGTGGTTTCGTATTGTTGAACGGGCCGGACGACACCCCTGCCCCGTTCACTCCCCCGACGTCGACGACGCTTCCGACCACCACGACGACCACTGTCGAACCGACGACCGAGCCACCGACGACCCGGCCGACGACGACGACCGAGGAACCGACGACCACCACCGAGCCGCCGACCACGACACCTGAACCGACCACGACGACGCCGCAACCGACGACCACGACGGTTGCGCCGACGACCACGACGGGTGGCTTCACACTGCCCAGCTTCACGTTGCCGTCGCTCCCCGGTGCAGGCGACGAAGAGAGTCCCGGCGAACTCGAGAACCCCTTCCTCATGCCAGATCGACAAGGACAGCGATGACGACTCCCCGCAATCTCTCCTCCCGGTACGAGCTGGGCGAGATTCTCGGCTTCGGCGGCATGTCCGAGGTCCATCTGGCGCGCGACGAACGGCTCGACCGTGACGTCGCGATCAAGGTCCTGCGCGCCGATCTCGCGCGTGATCCTACGTTCTACCTGCGGTTCCGTCGTGAAGCGCAGAACGCCGCAGCACTCAATCATCCCGCGATCGTCGCCGTCTACGACACCGGCGAGGCCGAGACCGAAGCGGGCCCACTGCCGTTCATCGTCATGGAGTACGTCGACGGGCACACGTTGCGCGACATCGTGCGCGCGGAAGGCCCGATGGCGCCGCGCCGTGCGATGGAAGTAATCGCCGACGTCTGTGCCGCGCTCGATTTCAGCCACCGCAACGGCATCGTGCACCGCGACGTCAAGCCGGCGAACGTCATGATCAACCTCGCAGGCGCGGTCAAGGTCATGGACTTCGGTATCGCCCGTGCCATCGCCGACAGCTCCAGCCCGATGACGCAGACCGCAGCAGTGATCGGCACCGCGCAGTACCTCTCGCCCGAACAGGCCAGAGGCGAGCAGGTCGACGCTCGGTCCGACGTCTATTCGCTCGGCTGCGTGCTGTTCGAGATCCTCACCGGCGAACCGCCGTTCAAGGGTGACTCGCCGGTTGCAGTCGCCTACCAGCATGTGCGGGAGGATCCGCAGCTACCGTCGCGCGTCAACCCATCGGTGCCGCGTGAACTCGACTCCATCATCTTGAAGGCGATGGCGAAGAACCCGGCGAACCGGTACCAGACGGCAGCCGAGATGCGGACCGACCTCGTGCGGGTTCTCGGCGGACAGCGCCCGAGTGCGCCGACCGTCATGAACGACGAGGACCGCACGACGATCCTCGGTTCCATGGACGCGCGTCAGCCCCGGTCCGACGAGCCGCGCACGGTGACTGGATCCGGCGGACGCCACTCCGACGGCGACGAGGAGCCGAAGCGTCGCGGACTCCGTATCGCACTGATTGCCATCGCGGCGATCGTCGTCATCGGAATCGTCGGTGCGTTCCTGTGGTCGCTCGGACCCGGATCCAGCCCCGACCGCGTCGCGATCCCCGACGTCACCAACCTGTCCTCGTCCGACGCCGAATCCCGACTCCTCGAGGCCGACCTGCGCGTCGCCATCCAGGAGAAGCCCGACGCGACCGTCGCCGCAGGCAACGTCATCACTACCCGTCCCGGCGCGGGGTCGGAAGTGGACTCCAAGAGCACCGTCAACCTCGAGGTCTCCACAGGCCCAGAACAGGTTCAGGTCCCTCAACTGAGCGGCAAGACGCAGCAGCAGGCGGCCCAGGCGCTGTCCGCGCTGGGCCTCGAGCTCGACGGAACCGTCGGACGCGCCGCGTCGACACCGGAGAACCTCGACAAGGTCGTCGAGCAGAATCCGTCGTCGGGAGTGGGAATCACGGTCGGTTCGGCCGTGCGCATCACCCTCGGCAGCGGACCGGCTCAGATCCGCGTGCCCGACGTCGTCGGACAGCAGCTCGACGTCGCACAACCGAACATCGAAGGTGCCGGATTCAAGGTCGAGGTCGAGAACATCGACTCGAGCCAACCCGTCGGGCAGGTCGTGTCGACGTCACCCGCAGGTGGGTCCAGCGCGACCGAGGGCGACACGATCACGCTTCGCGTCTCCAACGGCGACAAGATCCCGATGCCCGACCTGCTCGGACTGACGCCGTCGCAGGCCAGGGACGCCCTCGAAGGAGCAGGCTGGACGGGAACGGCGTCGAACATCACCTCGACGAACCAGAGCACGCTCGACCCGACGCTCGTCGGGAAGGTCGTCAATCAGGCCGAGCCGGCCGGGTCGGAGATCACGAAGACCCAGAGCATCGGCATCAGTGTCGGAACGTTGGGCATACCGCCTCGGTGAGGCAGCTCTGCAGCTCGTGAGTGTTTATGTATAGAGGGCTATACATAAACACTCACGAGGGGCGTAGCCACTAGGCATGCACGGCCGGCGCAGCCGCACTCGCGACCTGCGCTTCGAGCTCACGCACCAGCGCGTCGTCCACCTTCAGGCCACATACTTCGAGCCAGTTGGCCAGCATTCGGTGCCCGCCCTCGGTCAGGATCGATTCCGGGTGGAACTGGACACCGTGGATGGGCAGCTCACAATGACGCATCGCCATGACCAGACCCGAATCGGTAAGCCCGGTCACCTCGAGGACGTCAGGAATGGTGTCCGCCAGCACCGTCAGCGAGTGGTATCTCGTCGCCGTGAACGGCTCGTTCAGTCCCGCAAGGACGCCGACACCGGAGTGATGGACCTTGCTGGTCTTGCCGTGCAGCAGTTCGGGGGCGCGATCGACCGTGCCACCGAACGAGGCACCGATGGCCTGATGTCCGAGACACACACCGAGCAGAGGCGTCTCCGCACGCGCAGCAGCAGCGACCAGATCCATCGTGGCGCCCGCGCGCTGCGGAGTACCGGGTCCGGGACTGAGCAGAATGCCGTCGAACTTCTCGGCGACGGCGTCGCGGTCGGCAAGCCGATCGTCGTCGTTGCGCCACACGGTCGCGTCGACCCCCAACTGACCGAGATACTGGACGAGGTTGAAGACGAAGCTGTCGTAGTTGTCGACGACCAGGATGCGCATACGGCCAGGATAGGCGAGCGGGTAAACCGCCCCCCACGTCACCTCACGGGCTGTGCGTAGCGCGTGCGCACGACGCCGGTGTACCCAGGGACTGTCAGGTCGTCCGCGGCTGTCGCGTCGTAGCCGAGCCCGTACCGCAGCGCATACTGCTGGAACACCCGCACACCGCGATTGTTCTCGAGCGCCGCGGTGAGTCGAGCCGGATCCCCGAGCGCCGTCACGACGTACGGCGGACTGTACGTACGGCCACCGAGCAACAGCGTGTTCCCGATGCACCGGGGTGCGATCTCGCTGACTATCCGCTGGTCCTGCATCGCGATGGCCGACGCGCCACCCGTCCACAGTGCGTTGAGCACACTCTGTACGTCCTGTTGATGAACGACGAGATCGTTGGGCGCCGCGCCCGACGCGTATCGGCCGTCGGCACCGCGTGGCGCATCGGTCAGGGTGACGACGACGCCTGCTCCCGATTCGGGATTCAGCCCGGCTGCGCCGCTCAGTGCCTCGGATTTCGCGAGCGCGTCGCCGACTTCGGCGTCCTGCGCGCCTGCGGCACTCTGAAGCTCCTCGAGTCGACGGGTCAGATCGGCGCGAGCCGTGTCCGCGTCGTCGGTGCTGCTCTGGGCGCTGCGTACGAGATCGGATATCCGTGTCGTGTCGGACCTGCGGATTTCGTCGCCCGAGGAGAGCTGACGCGTCGTCGCCAACAGAATTCCGACGACGACACAGACGACGACCACCATGATCTGCCAGACACGGTCGGTCAGGCGCGCTCGACGACGGTCGGTCATGGCTGAAGTCCGGTGCTCTCCCGTGTGAATCTCCTGCGCTAGCGTGTACTGGACGAGTGTCGGCACGTGCGGCGCTCACCTTTGAGAACAGACGCTACCCGCTCGAGTGTGCATGGGCCCGTCCACAACTTGTCCCAAGGTTGTCCACAGGCCGGGCCCCACCTACGAGCAACGACGACGAAGAGGTTCGGACATGCCCAAATCGAAGGTTCGCAAGAAGAAGGACTACTCCATCGCGCCCGGGACACGTACTCCCGGAGCCGTGAAAGCGGGTCCGTCGAGCACCCTCTACGTGTCGGTGATGCTGGGATTCATGCTGGTAGGGCTCTTGTGGCTGCTGGTGTACTACTTGGCAGCCGACGACCTCGCATGGATGAACGCGCTCGGTGCCTGGAACTTCCTGATCGGTTTCGGCTTCATGGTCGTCGGACTCGTCATGACCATGAGATGGCGATGATCCCGACCCCTTCATCCCAAGTTACACACATGTCATTCATCAACAATGTGGATAACTTCTGTGGATAACTTCGAAAACGATCCACAGGATGTGCACAACCTGTCGTGGGCGACGCCGATCAGCGCGGTGGTCGCGCTGGCCGTTGGCGGATTAGCGCTGGTCACCGTCGCGTTCGTCACAGACGTCGATCCGGCGGGCCGATTTCTCGTGACGGCAGCGGCGCTGGGCCTGTGGATAATTTCGGGATCGGCGGCTTTTCAGCGTCCCAGGCTGTGGATAAACGATGGATCGTTGTCGATGAAGCGGCTGACCGGCGTTCGCACGTACCGTCCCGACGAGATCAAACGCGTCAAGCTCGTCCGTTACCCGCGGCTCGGCCGTCGCGTTCCCATGCTCGAACTCGACGTCCAACGAGCAGGCGATGACGACGACCGACTCGTCATCTTCGGTCGCTGGGACCTCGGAACCAACCCACAGGACGCGTACGACGCCCTCGAGCGACACGGGTTGGTCCCACCCGGACGCTGAGCCGTCAGCGCGCCGACGTGAGGATTTCGGCACCGTCGTCGGTGATCGCGATCGTGTGCTCGCTGTGGGCCGTCAAGCACCCCGTCTTGCTGCGCAGAGTCCACCCGTCGGCGTCGGTGACGAGTTCGTCGGTGTCCTCCATGACCCACGGTTCCAGAGCGAGCAGCAGCCCGGGACGTAGCTTGTAGCCACGTCCTGCTCGGCCGGTGTTCGACACGTGCGGATCCTGGTGCATCGTCGAGCCGATGCCGTGACCGCCGAATTCGACGTTGATCGGGTATCCGGCGTCGTGCAGCACGGTGCCGATCGCATGGGAGATGTCACCGATGCGCGCGCCCGGTCCTGCAACGGCGATTCCGGCGGCGAGTGCGCGCTCGGTCGCGTCGATCATCTCGATGCTTCCTGCGGGCCTCTTCTCACCGACGACGAAGCTGATGGCCGCGTCCGCCGCAAGTCCGTCCTTGACCACGGCGAGGTCGAGCGTCAACAGGTCGCCGTCCGCGAGCACGTAGTCGTGCGGCTTCCCGTGCAGCACAGCATCGTTGACTCCGGTGCAGATGTAGTGCCCGAACGGCCCGCGTCCGAACGACGGCGCGTAGTCCACGTAGCAGGATTCGGCCCCCGCTCCGAGAATCATCTCCTTGGTCCACAGGTCGACGTCCAGGAGATTGGTGCCGACGGTGGCGCGCGCCTTCATCGTCTGCAGAATGTCGGCGACCAGTGCGCCTGCCTGGCGCGCTCGCGGCAGCTGACTGGGCTTCAGTATCTCGATCATGCGGCGCCTTCCTAGGGATACCAATAACTATCCCGGTAATGTTATCCCGGTATTAGTATCGGCTCATGGTCAGGTTGCCACTCACATCCGTCGAGCTCGAGCGTGGACAGCGCCTCGGTGCGCTCCTGCGCCGCTCGAGAGGGTCACGTTCGATGCTCGACACCGCCCTCGACGCGGGTGTGTCACCCGAGACTCTGCGCAAGATCGAATCGGGCCGCGTGGCGACGCCTGCATTCCCGACCATCGCCGCGATCGCCGATGTTCTCGGCCTGTCGCTCGACGACGTCTGGGCAGAGATCAACGCCCCCGTCGACGCCGGCGGGAGCCGCAGCGCGCGGGAGGCGTCGTAGACGAGTTCTAGATCCCCATCTGGGCACGAATATCGAGGATCCGGAGTGCGATGACCGCCAACGCGACGACGGCAACCGCAGCGACACCCACCCACGCCAGCCGAGGTGAACGCGTCGGGCTGGGGAGAAAGACGATGGCAGCGGTCGCGGCAGCGCCGGCGACCAAACCACCCATGTGACCCCACAGCGAGATTCCGGGGATCGAGATGCTGATGACGATGTTCACGCCGATGATGACCAGAACGGGCGTCGGGCTGCGCTTCAAACGCAGCAGTACGACGGCCTGAGCACCCAGAAGACCGAAGATCGCGCCCGACGCACCCACCGTGACGGCTCCGGGTGACTCGAGGACCAACACCGAAGCGCTGCCGCCGAGCAGTGAGACCGCGTAGACGGCGACGTATCGCGCCTTGCCCAGGACCGCCTCGAGATCCCTGCCGATGATGTACAGGGCGAACATGTTGACGAGCAGGTGAATCGGGCCGTAATGCAGGAACCCGCTGCCGATCACGCGCTGTACGTCGCCGGTGGCGACCAACGGAGAGTAGAGCGCCCAGTCCTGGAACAACGCGGAATTGCGAGTGTTCTCCAACAACGAGCTGGACTGCGCAGCCGTCACCGCGAACGCCAGGACGTTGAGTCCCATGATGATGTACGTGACCAAGCCGTACCTCGACGAAGCAGGCGCGCCGACGACGGTTCGCACCTGTGCAGTCGATCTGTTGGCCGCCTGAATGCACTCGAGGCAGTGCTGCCCGACCGACGCGGGCCGGAGACACTCGGGGCATGCGGGCCTGCCGCACCGCGAGCACGCGAGACCGGTGGGCCGGTCGGGGTGCCGGATGCACCTCGACTGAGGTGGGGTGGGCTGATCGCCGGGCGCGCCACCCCAGCCGGGGTTCGTCATGTTCTTACGAGTTCCTTCTGTAGGCCAACCGTCAGGCGATGGTGACGCTGTTGATGACGACCTCGTCGACCGGACGGTCGCCGCGACCGACAGGCGTTCCCGAGATCGCGTCGACGACCTTCTTCGACGCCTCGTCGGTGACCTCGCCGAAGATGGTGTGGCGACGGTTCAGGTGCGGGGTCTTCACCGACGTGATGAAGAACTGCGAACCGTTGGTGCCCGGGCCTGCGTTGGCCATGGCGAGCAGGTACGGACGGTCGAACGACAGTTCCGGGTGGAACTCGTCGCCGAACTTGTAGCCCGGGCCACCGGTTCCGGTGCCGGTCGGGTCGCCGCCCTGGATCATGAAGCCGTCGATGACGCGGTGGAAGACTGCGCCGTCGTAGAACGGTCCGGAGTTTCCGCCGGATGCGTTGGTCGTCGTGTACTCCTTCGAGCCGTCGGCCAGGCCGACGAAGTTCTCGACAGTCTTCGGCGCGTGGTTGCCGAACAGTTCGATGACGATGTCGCCGCGGTTGGTGTGCAGCGTTGCCGTGGATGTCTTGTTTGGTGAAGTCACACCACCATCGTGCCACCCTTGCCGCTCCTCGTGGCCAGGTGCCGGGGCTTGGCCGCATCTTTGTGGAACAGTGGTCACATGACCAGCACATCGAAGTCGACTCGGATCCGCGACGTCGCCGTAGGCGCGGGTGGAAATCTGCTGCAGGCTGCAAAGGTCTTCGGCACCGGCACGGCGGGCATCAGCGTCACGCTGGCCTCGAAGGGTTACTCGCTCGCCCGCCAGGAACTCGAGCGACGCAAGAAGGCTCAGAAGCGCAAAGCACGTTCGACGCCGCGCATCTCCCGCCGGACCAGACGAGTCATCGTCTTCGGAACGTTGTTCGGAGCAGCTGCAGGCGCCGCCGTGATCGCGACGAAGCGCCGTAGAACCACCCAGCCTCCCGCTGACGCACCCCCGAGTCTGGCCGATTACGCCGACGAGACACCCCGGACCTCGGTGACCGAAGCACCTCAGGTCTGACCCAGGCCGGCCACCACTCGGGCGATCGCGTCCTGCGTGGTGGTCCCCTCGGCGAAGTACTGACCGTGCCCGTCGGGCGCACGTAAGTCTCCCGCCGCCGCCGTCGGGAGCGTACGGACGCCGTCGAGTTCGCTGGGATCGGTACCGAACGCACCGAGATCGGCGACGACGTCGTTCCGCGCTTCGCCGACGAAGACGTGGCCTGCCGGGACGGACAGTTCGTGCACCGTGCCGACGCCGAGCCCGGGCGACCCGACTGCAACGAGTTCGTCGACGCCGGTGGCCTCCGCGTCGCGCACGGCATGCGCAGCCGTCAGCGATCCGTACGAATGGCCCAGAAGCGACAGATGTGGGTCCGTGCGTCGTGACGCGTCGAGTCCGTCGAGAAACACGCTCAACCGAGCGGCACCCGTGACCGCTGCGGTAGCGCCGACGACGGATCGGTTCGGGTCCAGCAGACTCCACCCGGTATGAGGCGCCGCGTAGTCCATCCACGTGACGACCGCGACGCCGTCCTCCTTCGGAACAGACTGCTGCACAAGTTCTTTCAGGGAGTCCATGTCGCCGTCGTACCGTCGCATGTCACCCTGCACGTCGGAATCCAGCCCAGGAACGAACACCGCGACATGAGTCGCGGTGTCGACGTTGCCCACCGCGATGGCCGCCAACGTGTCGTCCGCGCTGTGATTGTCGAGAACCAGAAGCTGTCGGTCTCCCTGCGCCAAGGTCTCGGAAATGGCGTCGAGCGCAGCCAATCTCTTCTCCGTCTGAGCCAGACCCGCATCTGCGTTGTCGAACATTCCACCGAAGATGTTGTCGTCCAGCCGTTTTCGAAGCTCGACCGCGACTCCCTGCAGACGCGTCCGCTCGAGCGTCAACACACGCCGGTTCGCGGCGTCCCTAATCTGAGCCGGGATTCCGTCGAGGCCGCCCAGCAGGTCGGGCCGCTGGACGAGTAGCGCGGTGCGCTGCGCCTGAGTCGACGCATCCCAGAAGGCGGCATTCGCAGCGGGGCTTCCCGACGTCGGCACCTCCACCGCCGCCGGACGCATCGGCCGAGGTTCGACTTCGGACTGCAGCAATGCCTCTGCTGTGTGCCGATCGAGATCATCTGCACGAGAAAGCAATTCGCGTGCACGCTGTTCGATGTCCCGTCGGCAGCGGAGTCGATCTCGTGCAATACTCCAGGCATCCACCGCGGCACTCGCATAGACCGGGATCCCGTCCCTGACCGTGGCGTCGTCCTCGATCGTCATGGACCACTCGTTCGCCCGACCCTCGCACGCCTGCACTGCATGGACGAGGGGATACATGTCCCGTGTCGCGGCGTACACACACCGACCGATGTCGTCGAGCACCCGTGCACGATCGAGGAATTCGCTCTGCACTCCGGACAGGGACGTTCGCGCCGCGTCGGCAGCCGTCCCATGCCAGTCGAGTTGCTCGAGCAGAACCGTCACGTCGTCGATCCGGCCGGTCAGGATGCGAGACTGCGCACGCACCCGATGTGCGAGCACACTCAGATCTGCCGGATCCCACCGTTGAACGTCCCCCCAGGACATCGACATACTGCGCCCCCGTTGTCTCCGTGCGCCGATCGAGAGATCGGCGATCTGCAGAGGATTCAACACCGAATGGCAGCAGAGCCTCGAAATTCATCCCCAGGCTGTGGATGAATTCTGTGGAGAACGGGTCAGCGCGCTATTCGCCACTCCGATTCGCCGGTGTCCGGTGGCTCGGAGCGCGACGCCTTCTGTGCCCGTGGACGGCTACGCTTGGCTCGATAGAGGTCTGCGTCGGCGGCGCGATAGATGTCGATCCACCGACGAGCGGCAGGCATACAGACGAGGCCGACACTCCACTCCGCCCGATGAGCCCGACGGAGTCTCTCGACGATCTGCCACGCCTCGGCCTCGAGCACGCCGGGCATGAACAGTACGAACTCGTCGCCGCCGAGTCTGCCCAACACATCGCGTCGACCGAGCTCTGCTTTCCACGCTTTGGATACACGTGAGAGCAGCACGTCACCGGCGATGTGCCCGTACTCGTCGTTGATCTGCTTGAAGTTGTCGAGATCGAGCACGGCGACACTGACGGACAGACCGCGACTTGCGCACGCGGGCAACATCTTTTCGACCTTGGACTCGAACCCGAAACGATTGTGGAGACCGGTCAGGGTGTCGTGTGTCGCCGAGTAGCGCATGCGCCGTGCGAACACCCCGAAGACTTCGGTGGCGCCGACGATGCCCAGTGCCACGAGTACGTAACTGACGAACGACGAGTCGAACGGGCCTGCCGCCGCACCCGAAACTGCCGAAACAGCAAGGGCCGCAACCCAGATGCTTGCGTTTCGCTCCGACCAGAAGGCCCCGATGTGCATGCCGAGAAAGATCGCGGCCTGGACGCAGATCAGAAACGCCGGCAGCGTCGCGCTCGTCGAGAACGACGCAGTCAACGCGACGATCGCGAGAAACGTCACTGTGCCGATGGTCCGCTTGGGGCTCGGAGGTCGTGAGCGTACGAGAACCACGACTGCAGCGATCCCGCACATCACCGAGATCGACACCGCGATTCGGCCAAACGTTCCGTGCTCGGACCACGAAGCACTTCCCGCGGCCGCGTACAGCAGAGTCGTGCCGATCACGAACACCAGCAGGGTGATTCCGGCCTCGTCGAACTTGGGCCTGATCACGCGTGGAGCGTCCTTGCATTGCAGCGCGCGATTCCGGAGCCTCCGGTGCTAGAGCCTCCGGTGCTGGAGCGGAGCGCGAACACGAGCAGAACCCGACCCGGCACGGTCTACCTCCCCATGAACACCACGCGCAACCGACTTTCGTGCCGGGACTTTAACACCTTCCGCCGACTTCTCGGATGCGTAAGCAGCGAAAGGCAGGTATCGCAGGTCGGAACGGGGAGAAGCGGCTCGCCGGCGTGTGGGTCTCGGCCGGAATGCACCCCCCTGCGGTGCATTCTTGCCGGACACGTCTCTGCCTCGTACCGACCGAACACTAAGGCCTCGAGTACATGCCGTCACGCGCACCGCAGAAGTCTGGGCCAGTCCAACATCCCAGCAGGAACCGCTTGGCATCGATCACAGTTCCGGGACTCACTGGGCAGCTACCCATGTGTACGGGAGGCGGGCTATGGCAGTTTCTCGATGTACATTGGCATTGCTGCCACTGTCGGAGCGCAGACCGCGAGCCGACACTGTCCACATGACAACCTTCATCGCACTCGTCGTCGCCCTGATCTTCGTTCACGTCGCCGCGACCACATATGTCCGTCACGGACGATCGCAGGCTGTCCGCGACCTCTGGGACAGTCCGTATCGCTACAACTATTTCCGCCCGGACGCCGTTCGCGCGAACGACACGTCCAGCGACGACGACGAAGTGGGCAGACAGCAAGAAAGGCGCCCGATCCGTGAGGATCGAACGCCTTCTTCTTGTGGAGCCTAGGAGATTCGAACTCCTGACATCTGCCTTGCAAAGGCAGCGCTCTACCAACTGAGCTAAGGCCCCGGGTCGTGCCGGACAAGCGAATTACAGCTTACACGCTTGCAACCAGCGGACGTCAGGCGGCTGTAACCTCGTGCCAGACACCGTCTCCCGCGCGTACGGAACGCACTTTCGACAGAGCCACCACAACTGCTACGACCGCGCCGACGAGAACGAGAATCTTCACAGAATCTCACCTCTTCGTCTCGCTCGGTGTGGGCCTAGGAGGACTTGAACCTCCGACCTCTTCCTTATCAGGGAAGCGCTCTAACCGCCTGAGCTATAGGCCCGTGTACCTCGGTGACCGGAAAGATTTCTCTTTCCGAACCGAGGAGAGAGATTACCGTATCGAACCGCCGTACTCCAAAACGGCTCGATGCGGTGCCCTCTACCAGCGCATCAGTCCCGATCCGCCAACGTCACTTCGACTCCACCGACCAGGTCGGAGGACAGGTTGTAGATGAAAGATCCGATGGTCGTCAACGCGGTGAACAACACCACATTGATGAGTCCGATCACTGCGGCATATCCGAAGACCTGCCCCGCGCTGACGAGACCGCCACCACCGCCGGACTCGTTGACGATCTCGGTGAACGCACTGTTCAACCGATCCCAGACGCCCATGCCATCCAGAACTGCGTACAACAGACCGACGGCAACCATCCACACGAAGAACAGCGAAACTGCGATCACCAGCGAGATCTTGAGCGTCGACCACGGATCGATCTTCCGCAGCTGAATGGTGGCCCGCAACGGGTCACCCTCGGAGCGTGCGACGACCATCGCGGGCGCTGCCGCAGGCTGCTTTTCCGTAGCCGGCTCCGGGTGACGGACCGCCGACAGGTCCGGCATGTCCTTTGCCAGATCCTTGCGCTCGATATGACGCGTCGGACCATCGATGACGGCTGCCTTCGACTTCGCTGCTTCACGCCGCTGAGTCTTGGCGTCGGCGTCCTCGGCGACCGGCTGTGCGGCGGTCCGATCGGCCGAGCTCGTGTCGACGGGCCCACCGGCGGGCAACGACCCTCCGCGATTCGTCAGATTGGTCTGCGGCGTGCTCTGCGGCGCACCCTGATTCGGCTGATCGGGTCGCTGGGTGCGCTGCCACGGCGGCGCCTGAGGAGCACCGTTGGTTGCCGCCTGCTGAGGACGTGCGTCGTCTTGTGGACCGGCGAAGGCCGCAGTCGGTGGCTGCTGAGTCTCGCCTGCCCGCAACGGATCCAATGGACGCCTCGGGTCCGACGCGGGACCCTGTGGTGCGCGCTGCTCGGATTGGCCGACCGCAGGAGTTGCCTGAGTCGGCGGCTGCGATTCGGGTGCCGGACGCTGAGGCGCGGACGCCTGCGCCTTCGGTGACGAAGCCCCCTCCGGTTTCCCGGCTTGTTCGGGCTTCCGGTCGGCGGGCCGAGCAGCTGCTTCCCGATCCACAGGCTGCTGAGTCGGTGCAGTCGCGCGCTCGGAACCCGGCGCCTGCTGAGGCGTCGGGCGCTGCGCAGGCTGAGCAGCCTGCTGCGGCCGCTGCGCAGGTGGACCTTGCGGGGGCTGCTGCCCCTGCGGGGCACCCTGCCCAGGTGCCTGACCCTGTGACGGCCGTGCCGGTGGCCGAGTGCCGCCCTGCGGAGGCTGCTGCGCACCGACAGCAGGCCGACCCGCCGGGGGGCCGGCAGGCCGTGAGGCCGGCTGCGGCCTCACGGGCTGCCGTGGCTGTTCGGCTCGATCACTCTGCGGGCCGGGCCTGCTGCCCGGCCTGTTGGGAGTGCTCACTACGACTCCTTCGGTGCATCATCTTCAGTGCTGGCTGCGCCGGGCTCGGGCTCGGCCTCGTCTGCGTTGCGGGCGATAGCGAGCAGTGTGTCGCCTTCACCGAGATTCATCAACCGAACCCCCTTCGTCTGACGACCAGCCTTACGTACCTGCTTCGCCGCGGTACGAATCACACCGCCACTCGAGGTGATGGCGTAGAGCTCGTCGTCGTCGTCGACGATGAGAGCCCCCACCAGGGTGCCACGCTTCTCGTCGTACTGAATCGTGAGCACGCCCTTGCCGCCACGACCCTGCTGCGGGTAGTCCTCCATCGCCGTGCGCTTGGAGTAGCCACCGGACGTCGCCACCAGGAGGTACTTGCCCTCACGGACGACGTTCAGCGACAGCAGGTGATCCTCGCCGTTGAAGCGCATGCCCTGCACACCGGACGTCGCGCGGCCCATCGGTCGCAAGACCTCGTCGGTGGCCGAGAAACGGATCGACTGTCCCTGTCCGGAGACGAGCAGAAGGTCGTCGTCGGACGACGCCAGCACGGCACCGACCAGTTCGTCCTCGCCGCGGAGGTTGACTGCGACGATGCCGCCGCTGCGGTTGGAATCGAAGTCGGTGAGCTTGGACTTCTTGACAAGACCACCCTTGGTGGCGAGCACCAGGTAGGGCGCGTCCTCGTAAGTCTTGATCTGAATGACCTGGGCAATGCGCTCGTCCGGCTGGAAGGCCAGCAGGTTCGCCACATGCTGGCCGCGGGCGGTGCGATTGGCCTCGGGCAGCTCGTACGCCTTTGCGCGGTAGACCCGACCCTTCGTGGTGAAGAACAGGATCCAGTCGTGCGTGGAGCAGACGAAGAACTTGCTGACGATGTCGTCCTGCTTCAGGCCCGCACCCTGAACTCCCTTGCCGCCGCGCTTCTGCGAGCGGTACAGGTCGGTTCGCGTGCGCTTGGCGTAGCCGGTCTCCGTGATCGTGACGACGACGTTCTCACGTGCGATGAGGTCCTCGTCGTTGACGTCACCGTCGCTGGCGATGATGCGGGTACGACGGTCGTCGCCGAACTTCTCGACGATCTCCGAGAGCTCGTCGCGCACGATCTGACGCTGACGCTCCGGGCGAGCCAGAATGTCCTGCAGTTCGGCGATCTCGAGCTCGATCTCGGCCAACTCGTCGATGATCTTCTGACGCTCGAGAGCGGCCAGACGACGCAACTGCATCGCCAGGATCGCGTCGGCCTGGATCTCGTCGATGTCGAGGAGCTCGATCAAGCCTGTTCGAGCGACGTCGACGGTCTGCGACGCGCGGATCAACGCGATGACCTCGTCCAACGCGTCGAGCGCCTTGACGAGACCACGCAGGATGTGTGCGCGCTCTTCTGCCTTGCGGAGGCGGTAGCGCGTACGACGGATGATGACCTCGAGCTGGTGAGCCACGTAGTAGCGGATCATCTGATCGAGACGCAAGGTGCGCGGAACTCCGTCGACGATCGACAGCATGTTCGCGCCGAAACTCGTCTGCAGCTGCGTGTGCTTGTAGAGGTTGTTCAGCACGACCTTGGCCACGGCGTCACGCTTGATGGTGACGACGATGCGCATGCCGACACGGTCCGAGGACTCGTCGTCGATCTTGGAGATGCCCGCGAGTTTGCCGTCGCGAACCTGCTCGGCGATCGAGGTGATCATGTTGTCCGGGTTGACCTGGTAGGGCAGCTCGGTGATCACGATGGTCGTGCGGCCGTTCGAATCCTCTTCGATCTCGACGACGCCGCGCATACGGATCGAGCCGCGACCGGTCGAGTACGCGTCCTGAATTCCCTGGCCGCCGACGATGAGCCCGTGCGTCGGGAAGTCGGGACCCTTGACGCGTTCCATGCACGCGGCGAGGGTCGCTTCCTCGTCTGCCTCGTGGTTGTCGAGAGCCCAGAACACGGCCTCGCCCAGTTCGCGGAGGTTGTGCGGCGGAATGTTGGTGGCCATACCGACGGCGATGCCGTTGGATCCGTTCATCAACAGGTTCGGCACACGTGACGGAAGTACCGTCGGCTCTTGGGTTTTGCCGTCGTAGTTGGGGATGAAGTCGACGGTTTCCTCGTCGATGTCGCGCAACATCTCCATGGCGAGCGGCGTCAGGCGGGCCTCGGTGTAACGCATGGCGGCTGCGCCGTCGTTGCCACGAGAACCGAAGTTGCCCTGACCGTCGACGAGTGGGTAACGCATCGACCACGGCTGTGCGAGACGGACGAGCGCATCGTAGATCGACGTGTCACCGTGCGGGTGGTAGTTACCCATCGTTTCGGCAACGGGCCGTGCGGATTTCACGTAACTACGGTCCGGCCGGAAACCCGAGTCGTACATCGCGTACAGCACTCGGCGGTGCACGGGCTTGAGACCGTCGCGCACCTCGGGAAGCGCGCGACCGACGATGACGCTCATCGCGTAGTCGATGTAGCTGCGCTGCATTTCCTGCTGAATGTCGACCGGATCGATCCGGTCGTGACCATCCCCGTTGGTGCTCTGTCCGGGAGGCCCGACAGGAGGCTCGGTGATGTCCGACATCAATTCTCCTTCGAAATTCTTGTGGCGTAGTCAGTTTCAGGTACTAGACGTCGAGGAAGCGAACATCCTTGGCGTTGCGCGCGATGAAACTGCGCCGAGCACTGACGTCTTCGCCCATGAGGACGCTGAACAGTTCGTCTGCGGCTGCTGCGTCGTCGAGTGTGACCAGACGAAGCACACGAACCGTCGGGTCCATGGTGGTCTCCCACAGCTCTTTTGCGTTCATCTCGCCGAGACCTTTGTAGCGCTGCACACCGTCGTCGATGTTGATCTTGCGCTTGTTCGCGAGCCCCGCCTCGAGCAGGCCGTCGCGCTCACGGTCGGAGTACGCGAAGTCCGGCTCACCGCGGTTCCACTTGATCTTGTACAGCGGCGGCATTGCCAGGTACACGTGACCGTGCTCGATCAGCGGGCGCATGAAACGGAACAGCAGCGTCATCAGCAGGGTCGAGATGTGCTGGCCGTCGACGTCGGCGTCGGCCATCAGCACGATCTTGTGATAGCGGAGCTTGGTGATGTCGAACTCGTCGTGGATACCGGTGCCGAACGCCGTGATGATCGACTGGACCTCGTTGTTCTTGAGAACTCGGTCGATGCGGGCCTTCTCGACGTTGATGATCTTTCCGCGCAGCGGGAGGATCGCCTGGAACATCGAGTCACGTCCGGACTTGGCCGATCCGCCGGCGGAGTCGCCCTCCACGATGTAGATCTCGGACTTGGACGGGTCGTTGGAGCGGCAGTCGGCGAGCTTGCCCGGGAGGCCTCCGATATCCGTTGCACTCTTGCGGCGCACCAACTCTCGTGCCTTTCGAGCAGCCATACGAGCCTGCGCCGAGGACACGGCCTTGTTGATGATGGTCTTGGCATCGGCCGGGTTGGACTCGAACCAGTGAGCCAGATGCTCGTTGCATGCCTTCTGCACGAACGAACGGACCTCGGTGTTGCCGAGCTTCGTCTTGGTCTGACCCTCGAACTGCGGCTCGCCGACGCGTACCGAGATGACGGCCGCGAGTCCTTCGCGGATGTCGTCGCCGGTGAGCTTGCCGTCCTTCTCCTTCACGAGCTTCTTCTCGGCGGCGTACTTGTTGACTGTCGACGTCAGCGCGGTGCGGAAGCCCTCTTCGTGGGTACCACCCTCGTGCGTGTTGATCGTGTTGGCGAACGTGTGCACCGACTCGGAGTAGCCGGCGTTCCACTGCATCGCGATCTCGACCTCGTGGCCCTCACCCTTGGCGGTGAAGCCGACGACTGTGCTGTGAATCGCGGTCTTCGTCTTGTTGATGTGCTTGACGAAGTCGACCAGACCGTCCGGGTAGTGGTACGTGCGCTTCTTGACCTTGGCAGGCTTGGCCTCGACGGCTTCTGCTTCTTCTTCCGACGCCGACTTCGGTGCCTCGGCGGTCTCGCCGAGTTCTTCCTCGGTGGCGTCGGTAGCGGCGACGCGCTCGTCGGTGAAGTTGATGGTCAGTCCCTTGTTGAGGAACGCCATCTCCTGCAGGCGACGGTGGACGGTCTCGAAGCTGAAGTCGAGAGTCTCGAAGATCTGCCCGTCGGGCCAGAAGCGAACCGTCGTACCCTGGTTGTCGGTCTTGTCGACGATCTCGAGAGGGCCGGGCTTCGCGTAGTCGTACGTCTGCTTGTACAGGTTTCCGTCACGCGGGGCGATGGTCAGCTCGACCTTGGTGGAGAGGGCGTTGACCACGGAGATACCGACGCCGTGGAGACCACCGGAGACCGCATACGAGTCGGAGTCGAACTTGCCGCCTGCGTGCAGCTGGGTCATGACGACCTCGACGGTGGGAACACCGGAGACGTGGGTCGCGACGGGGATGCCTCGGCCGTCGTCGACGACCTCGACGCTGCCGTCCTCGTGAATGGTCACGTCGACGGTAGTCGCGTAGCCGGCCATCGCCTCGTCGACCGAGTTGTCGACGACCTCCCAGATCAGGTGGTGCAAGCCGCGTTCACCGGTGGAACCGATGTACATACCGGGCCGCTTGCGAACTGCTTCCAGTCCTTCGAGCACGGTGATCGACGAAGCGCCGTAATCCTTGTTCTCGGTCTTACCTGACTTCTCGGCAGCCACGGTTCGGTTGTTCTCCTTTACACGTCGGAAGTCCATCGCACCGAAGTGCCGCCCCGCGCACCGGAAGGTGCCAGGCGCACGACTCACCTCCTCCGCCTCGACGAACCGCGTCTGCAGTTCTGTCGCTTCGGAAGAGTCGATTCCGTAGGGCTTCGCTGTTACCGGTCCATACTACTGGTAGACACCGACAGCATGGGAACGATGACACCCCGAAATGGCCCCTGAATGCCTCACAGACGGATTTTCTGAGCTTCCGCCGACAAATATGGACGGTGAACGCGTGACGTCCGGCTACAGGTCCAGCACGATCTTTCCGCCCGTCGACCGCGACACGCAGATCAGCATTTCCCGCTCACGTTCCTCGCTCGAGAGCCTGCTGTCGCGATGTTCCGGGCTCCCGTGAAGCACCCGAACACGGCACGTACCGCAGAACCCTTGCTGGCAGGAGTACGCGACGTCGGGTACGACCTCCCTGATCGACTGCAGCGCAGTCTTGTCGGCGGGCACCGTCACCACCACACCCGATCGAACCAGTTGCACGTCGAACTCGAGCCCGTCACGAACGGGCGGAGGTGAGAAACGCTCGAAATAGAGATGCGTCGCTCCGGTGGAGTCGAACGCCCGCCTCACACAGTCGATCATCGGCGGCGGGCCGCAGCAGTACACCGCGCCGCCCGTCACGTCCTGCATCAGATCCGAACCCGTCGGGACGCCGTCGACGTCGTCTGTGCGCACCGTCACACGGCCGGAATCCCACGACTCGATCTCGTCGAGAAATGGAAGCGACGCGCGCGATCGCCCGCAGTAGATCAACCGCCACTCCATACCGAGCGACCGGGCGGCACGCACCATCGGCAGAATCGCGGTGATTCCGATCCCGCCTGCCACGAACGTCGCCTGTTCGTGCGGACCGAACGGGAAGCCGTTGCGCGGCTCGCGCATCGTCACCGTGTCTCCCGGCTCGAGGGCATGCATCTCCTCGGATCCACCGCCGCCGTCCGGAACATGGCGCACCGCAACGGTATACGTACTTGCCGACGGGTCACCGCACAACGAGTACTGACGTCGACGCCCCGACGACAACTCCACGTCGATGTGCATGCCGGGTGACCACGACGCGAGCGCCGCACCATCCGTCGACGCGAACGTCAGCCGGACGACCGGTTGATCGACGCACATCACCTCGCGCCGCTCGACCGTGAGAGACACCGGGCGTCGAATCACCGGGGCAACGTACTCGGGCACGTACGTACCGTCGTCGAGAAGTGCGAACCACTTGTCCAGGGCATCGGTGACGAGCGACATCGTCTGATCCGGCACCGATCGTCCGTACAGGTCCGATGGAATCGTGCGATCCAGTCGGTACGACTCGACCGCCTTCGTCATGTCGGATATCCTGCGGCGCAGGCTCATTCGGATACCGGCCCGCCTGCGGCGCGCGCCGCGGGCGACGACGCGAGATACCGCTCGGCCTGATCCGTCGAGCCTTCCTGCGACGGGTGGTAGTCGGACCTGAAGTACCGAAGGGACGCACGGAAGAGCATGCCCGGCCCAGGGAACAGACCCTTCGCCGCGACGCGGCGGTACTGCTTGAACGACGGCCGACGCCTCTTCTCCGGCAAGTACTTCAGCGTCGGATCCTGACTCGTCAGGTAGCGGACCCCACGCGCCCAGAACCATACGAGCGCGGGCGCGATCACCAGATAGGTACGAATTCTGCGCGCCGGACGCACGTCGAAGTACTGCATCACTTCATAAGCGACACAACGGTGTTCGACTTCCTCGGCACCGTGCCACCGCAACAGGTCGAGCATGGTCGGATCGAACTCGACGTCGTCGAGCGCGTCGGCGTTCAGAACCCAGTCGCCGAGAAAAGCGGTCAGATGTTCGACGGCAGCAATGAGCGCGACTCGCTCGACCAGACTGTTCTTACCGTGGTGCGAACGGTTGCCCAGCGCGCGTCCGAACAGAAAGCGCATCTGCTCGACGTACGGCTTCACGTCGATGCCGTACGCCGTCAACTGATCCAGTACCTGCGTGTGTGCCTGAGCGTGCACAGCTTCCTGACCGATGAAACCGATGACGTCCTCGCGGAGTTGCTCGTCGTCGATGAGCGGCAACGCTTCCTTGAACGTCCGCACGAACCATTCCTCGCCCTCGGGGAGCAGCAAGTGCATGACATTGAACAGGTGCGTGGCAAGGGGATCACCGTCGGCGTAGTGCAACGGCAGCGATCCCCAGTCGAAGGAAACGTCTCGTGGTCGCAGAACGACCCGGTCCCCCGGCGTCGATCCTTCGGTAGCGGACATTCAGTCACCTCGTCACTCGCGAACGTCGGTGGCGCCCCCGCACCGATCTCTCTGGGGTCGGACGGCACGCTACGGGACCGACCCCTACGAGAGCAACCAAGATCACAGTTGACACAGCTATGTTACGAGTGTTACTGCGAAACCTCGGTAGGTGACCGCTTTCTACCCGTACGTGTCGCGCGGACCGCGTCCTTTGATGTGCCGATCGCCCTTGCGCCAACTCTTCGTCGTCGGCCCGGTGATCTTCAGGGTCTTCACCACACCGTGCCCGACGGCGGCCGCTATCTTCGCCAGAATCTGAGGCTGCATCAGACGTAGCTGAGTTGCCCACGCCGTCGATTCGGCCGACACACTGAGCACGCCGTCCTCGAGTTTCGTCGGCGTCGCGTGCGACGCGATGTCTTCCCCGACGACGGCCGTCCAGCGGCCCAGAACCGTTCCCTCCGAGACTTTGTCGGACCATCCGCGCTTCTTGGCGATCGAACCCGCCAGCGCCCCGAGCGTCTGAGGATCCCGATCGTCCGGCCCCGCGCCCGACCACCCTCGCTTGCGTCGACCTCGAAGCGCGCGAACGCCACCGGTCGGCGACGACCGACCCTGCCCGACGGATTTGCCACTCGCCTTGGCCGCAGCGCGTGCCTCCTCGAGCGCTCGGCGCGCCAGATCGACGCCTCGCAGCTCGGGCTGGGGCTCGGAGGAACTCTGTTCGTCGTCGTTCACGGGGTGACACCTTCGCTCTCGTCGATGGCGCTGATCCTCGACACACGACCAGTGTCCTCCTGGTGTGCAGCAACTGCCCAGCGGCGCGCCTCGAGCTCCGGGGGCACGTCCTCGGCGACCGCTGCCGTGATCAGCACCTGCTCGGCATCGACGGCCACCCGAGCCAACGCACTACGACGCTTGCGATCGAGTTCGGCGAACACGTCGTCGAGCATCAGAACCGGATCGGTTCCCTCGGCACGAAGCAACCCGAACGACGCCAACCGCAACGACAATGCGAAGGACCACGATTCACCATGACTCGCAAAGCCTTTCGCGGGTTGGTCACCGAGCATCAGCTCGAGGTCGTCGCGATGCGGCCCGACGAGACACACCCCGCGTTCGATTTCCCGACGTCTCATCACCGAAAGCTGATGCAGGAAAGCAGCTTCCAGCACGTCGACGTCGTCCGTCTCGGGAGTGCGCGACGGGTCGGCGAACTCGGGCGGCAGTGCCTCGGCCAGACTGCTGCGATAGCGAATCGCCGCAGGCCGCGATTCCGGCGCGATCGACGAATACGACTCCGCGACAAACGGAGTCAGCTCGTGTACAAGACCGATTCGAGAGAACAGCAGCTGCGCGCCGTGAGCTGCCAAGTGCCCGTCCCAAACATCCAGAGTGGCAAGAGCACTCGCGCCGTCGCTCGAGCTGGTCCCGCGACGAAGCGCTCCTCCCGCGGTCTTGAGCAGAGCCGATCGCTGCCGCAGCACTTTCTCGTAATCGCTTCGGACACCGGCCATTCGAGGACGACGCGTCGTCGCCAACTCGTCGAGGTATCGACGTCGATCACCCGGGTCCCCTCGGACGAGCGACAAATCCTCCGGGGCGAACAGCACGCTGTGCAGCACACCCAGAATTTCCCGTGGTCGCCGAACCGGCGAACGGTTCATGCGTGCCTTGTTCGCCTTGCCGTCCTGTATCTCGACGTCGATCGTCAGCTCGCGACCATGATTGACGACGGACGCGCCCGCGAACGCTCGCTCGGCGCCCGCCCGTATCAGCGGACTGTCCGACGACACCCTGTGCGACGACAGTGTGGCCAGATACCCGAGCGCTTCGAGCAGGTTCGTCTTGCCGTGTCCGTTGGGGCCGACGAACACCGTCGAACCCGGCTCGAGTTCGACGGTGACACCGTCCCACGAACGAAAGTCACGCAGGGAGAAGGAGCGAACGAACAAGGCTTATTTCTTGGGGTCGGGAGCGCGAAGCGTCTCTTCGGTGGTGGCACGTTTGACGGCGTGCCCGCCGAACTGGTTGCGCAGGGCGGAGACTGCTTTCATCGCGGGAGAGTCGTCCTGGCGGGACGCGAACCGCGCGAACAGTGCCGCGGAGATGACCGGAGCCGGGACAGCGTGGCGGATCGCTTCTTCGACCGTCCACCGGCCTTCGCCGGAATCCTCTGTGTAGCCGGAGATTTCGCGGAACTCGGGATCCTGTGCGAGAGCTTGGACGAGCAGGTCGAGCAACCACGAACGTACGACGGTGCCCTGACTCCACGCACGAAGCACACCGTGAACGTCGTGGACGAGGTCTTCCGCCTCGAGCAGTTCGTAGCCTTCGGCGTACGCCTGCATGAGCCCGTACTCGATTCCGTTGTGCACCATCTTCGAGTAGTGGCCCGCACCGACAGGACCGGCGTGGACGAAACCGTCGGCTCGATCGCCTTCCGGTCGCAATGCGTCGAAGATCGGTAGCGCACGCTCGACGTCGGCCTCCGAACCGCCGACCATGAGCCCGTATCCGTTCTCGAGGCCCCACACACCACCGGAGACGCCGGCATCGATGTAGCCGATACCCTTCTCGGCCAGCAGGTCCGCATTGGGCTTGTCGTCGGTGAACCGAGAGTTGCCGCCGTCGATGACGAGGTCGCCCTCCTCGAGGGCGTCACCGAGCGCGACGATCGTCTCGCGAGTGATGTCACCTGCAGGCACCATGACCCACACGACGCGCGGGGCGCTGAGTGCACCGGCGAGATCGCGGAGCGACGGGGTATCCGTCACCTCGGGCCTCGGGTCGTATCCGATCACTTCGTGACCGTGCGCGCGGAGACGCTCGCGCATGTTGAAACCCATTTTCCCGAGGCCGACCAGTCCCAGCTGCATGAGAAACGTCCTTCTCTAGTGTGCGGTCATTCGTAGGCCTGCTCGAGGGAGCAGGCCTACGTAGTCCGTACCCGATCAGCCCGGTAGTCGAACCGGCATCAGCAGATAGGTGTACGCACTCTGCGGTGCCGCGAACTTGCCCGACGCATCGGGTACCAGTTCATCATCCCCAGTGGGGCGCAGAACCGCAGGCCTACTGGGCGTGGTGAATCCGAACGTGACCTTCTCGCTGTGCAGCGAGGACAACCCGTCGATCAGGTAGCCGGGGTTGAAGGCGATGGTCAAGGCTTCGCCTTGGAAGTCCGCCATCAACGATTCCTCGGCGCGGCCTGCGTCGTCGCCACCTGCCGACAGCATCAGGCCCTCGGGGGAGAACTCGAGTCGAACCTGAGCTCCACGCTCGGCGACGAGTGCCACACGCTTGATCGCCTCGACGAGAGGAGCGATCTCGACGACGGCAATCGCGGTGTGCTCGGGCGGCAGAAGCTGGCGGAACTTCGGGAAATCGGCGTCGAGCAGACGCGTCGTCGTGCGACGGCCTTCGCTGATGATGCCGAGCAGGCCGTCGGCCCCGACGGACGAACCGGACCCCAACGCGAGCTCGACGGGTGAATTCGCACCGCCGCCCAGCGTTTTCGCGGATTCGGACAGTGTCTTGGCGGGGATCAGAACCTCGGTCTTGGTCTCACCGTTGGCCGGCATCCACTCGAGCTCTCGGACTGCGAGACGGAAACGGTCGGTCGCTGCGAGAACGACAGTCGTGCCCTGGATCTCGACGCGGATGCCGGTCAACATCGGCAGCGTGTCGTCGCGGCCTGCCGCGACAGCGACCTGGGAGATCGCTTCGGAGAACACGTCGTTGGCGATGGATCCGGTCTGCGTCGGCAGTTCGGGCAGCTGCGGGTAGTCCTCGACGGGCATCGTGGGCAACGAGAACTTGGCGCTGCCGCAGTTGATGAGCACCCGGGTCCCGTCGATGTTCACGTCGACGGGCTTGTTCGGAAGCGACTTGGTGATGTCGGCCAGCAGCTTGCCCGAGACGAGAGCGCGGCCAGGAGTCGCGACCTCGGCGGAGACGCGGACCTGGGCAGATACCTCGTAGTCGAACCCGGACACGGTCAATCCCTGCTCGTCAGCCGCAAGAAGGACTCCACCGAGAACAGGAACAGGCGGCCTGGACGGCAGGCTTCGAGCTACCCATGCAACGGAATCGGAGAAATCTTCACGAGCAACGCGAAACTTCAAACTTCCAAGCTCCATCGCTCGGCATTTCCTCTCGTTCGGCAGCGGTTCGTCTCGAAGAAGGGTCTTCGGTGAGTGCGGTGCACTCGTGGGTACCGGTGCATCAAAGAGTCTGACACAACCGGCAGATGCACACCGTATGCCCTTCGAGACCAACTTGAAAGCCGAAGATGTCGCTTCGGAGCGCTCGAGGCGAGCCTGTGAACGGATCTGTCCCCAACACCTGTTTTAGAAGAGATTCCCTCGAAGAGAAAATCTTCGTATTAATAGGTCCTGTGGAATCTGTGCACCCGCCCCTCGAGCCGCAGGTCGTCAGGCGTGGTGTCGTGGGGATGAATTCGGGACCAATCCACGGTGGCGATGGGGAGGACTGTGGACGAGCCACCAACGGTGCACAGGCTCCCACAGTCCATCCCCAAATCCGCGCCTTTGTCCACATGGTTATCCACAGGTGTGCATCATTCGGAAGCGTCTCGAAAATTTTCTCGAGAAGACGGCTCTCGAGGGGTCGCGTGGGGCGTCGTCGACACGAAAACGTCGGGCGGTCCCACTCGAGGTGAGTGGGACCGCCCGACGTCGTCGATGTTCCGGTCGTCAGCGCTTCGAGCGCTGCTTTATCCGTGCTGTCAGCTCCTGCACCTGGTCGTACACCTTGCGACGCTCGGTCATCTCCTTGCGGATCTTCTTGTCGGCGTACATCACCGTGGTGTGGTCTCGCCCGAACGTCTGCCCGATCTTCGGAAGCGACAGGTCGGTGAGCTCACGGCACAGGTACATCGCGATCTGACGAGCCATCGCGAGGGCACGGGCCTTTCCTGGCCCGCACAGGTCGTCGATCGTGGTGTTGAAGTACTCGGCTGTGACGGCCATGATCGTCGCCGCGTTGATCTCGAGGCTCGAGGAGTCCGGCATCAGATCGCGTAGGACGACTTCGGCGAGAGTGCGGTCGAGCGCCTGCCCGTTGAGCGACGCGAACGCGGTGACGCGAATCAGCGCGCCCTCGAGCTCACGGATGTTGCGTTCGATTCGGCTTGCGATCAGCTCGAGGACGTCGTGCGGTACATCGAGCCGGTCCATCCTGGCCTTCTTGCTCAAGATCGCGATACGCGTCTCGAGTTCCGGCGGCTGGACGTCGGTGATGAGTCCCCACTCGAACCTCGTGCGCAGGCGTTCCTCGAGGGTGGCCAGCTGCTTCGGCGGACGGTCGGACGACACGACGATCTGCTTGTTCGCGTTGTGCAGCGTGTTGAAGGTGTGGAAGAACTCCTCCTGGATGCCTTCCTTGCCTTCGATGAACTGGATGTCGTCGACGAGGAGGACGTCCGTCTCGCGGTAGCGGCGTTTGAAGGCGACCTTGCGATCGTCACGGAGGCTGTTGATGAAGTCGTTGGTGAATTCCTCGGTGGAGACGTACTTCACTCGCATACCGGGGAAGAGACGTTGGGCGTAGTGGCCCGCAGCATGCAGAAGATGAGTCTTGCCGAGGCCCGACGCACCCCACACGAACAGCGGGTTGTAGGCGCGGGCAGGTGCCTCGGCGATCGCAACGGCGGCCGCGTGCGCGAAGCGGTTGGAGGCACCGATGACGAAGGTGTCGAACGTGTATTTTGCGTTCAAACTGCCTGCACCTGCGGGAGGTGCCGTCGTCTCGGGGGGTTTGGTGAAGTACGTCGGCCACGAATTCTGAACGCTGGTGAGTGCGTCGCCGTCGTCGTCGACCTCTTCGTAATCCGCGGTCTCCGAGTCCGACGGTTCGTCGTCGGAGCTCGTGAGAAATCGACGACGGTACGTCGGTGAGCTGGGTGTTTCGGGGTGTTGGACGCGGTCGCCGTCCGACTTCTCCTCTTCGGGTGCCGAGATACGGACGCCGAGACCTTCGACTCCCTGGCCCAGATGACGGCCGAGCGCATGAAGGATCGGCTCGCGCAGGTCTCGCTCGATCGCTTCCTGTGCGAAAGACGACGGTACGGCGAGCAGAGCGAAGCCCTGCGTCAGAGTCAGTGGCTCGACCAGCGCCAGCCAGGCCTTCTGCCCCTTGGTCAGGGGTGGACCGCTGTGCCGATCGGACGTCAACTCCGTGACAACCTCAGGCCAGACGCGCGCCAGCGCACCCGGATCGTCGTTCACGGTGCCTCCTATTCGAACAGTGTCTACAACGGCTGAATCCGATGATCTTTTTCCCACCCGCGTCACGTCGAATTCGGCTATCGTCCCCTCATCACGACGTTCTTCGGGGGATCCACAGTCGAGCAGTGCACACGCGCCGGGTACGAATATGCCACTCGAGCCGTGTTTCCACACAATTATCCACAGGTGTGGATTAACGACACCGTTGTTACCCCATCCGGAGCCGCCGGCGCTTTTTCGGGCTTTTCGATGGTTCTGACCAGCTGCGTTATGAGGATTCGCGAAACTCGAGTTATGGGACCGGCCTGTGAGTAACGCACGACACGGTCCGGGATGCGGTTATGCACACACCTTCGTCCCCATGGATGTGGATGAATTACACGGTTGTAGTCCTCGAGGCGTAGATTCGACGAGTTTGACCACTGCGGGGTCGATCAGTACTCTCGAACAGTCACCCAAGGCGAGGTGGCCGATGCTTGCTGGCTGCATACAGTCTGTGTTCACTCGGATTCTCGCTCGGGGATGTAACCGGCGTTCGACCGAACCCGTTACCACCGTTGCCGACGCCCTCAGGGCGTCAATGATTTTCGAGGAGTGTTCACCGTGGCCAAGGGCAAGCGGACGTTCCAGCCGAACAACCGACGCCGCGCGCGTGTTCATGGCTTCCGTCTTCGTATGCGTACGCGTGCAGGTCGTGCAATCGTTTCTGCACGTCGGGGTAAGGGCCGTAAGGAACTCACCGCCTAATTCATTGTTCGTCCGAATTTACGGAGCTCGGGGTGTTGCCTGAGCCGCACAGATTGCATCGCAGCGCTGATTTCTCACGTGTGATGCGTCGAGGCCGCCGAATGGGTAGACAAGACTTGGTCGTGCACGCGTTCGCGCGTGACGACGAGGCTTCTGTTGTCGGTCCCGGTGCCGCGAGATTCGGATTGATCGTCAGTAAAGCTGTCGGGCCGGCGGTAACTCGTCATCGAGTTGCACGCCGGCTTCGGCATATCTGCGCCACGATGATGCTCGACGTACCCGCTACCAGCGACATCGTGATCCGAGCGCTTCCGGGCGCGGCAGATTCGTCCTCGAGGGACCTGCAACGGCAGGTTCGCGCGGGGCTGAAGAAACTCGGATACATCGACACTGCGAAAGACATTCGCTCATGACGCTGTTTCGCGTCGTCCGCTCGCTTCCTGCGCGGACACTCATCTTCTGTATCGAGCTGTATCGCACCTACGTGTCTCCGCTGAGACTGCCCACCTGCCGTTTTTCGCCGACGTGCAGTGAGTACGCAGTCGAGGCGTTGAGAACGCACGGCGCGATCAAGGGCTCTCTGTTGTCCGTTGTCCGGTTGCTGAAATGCGCGCCCTGGCACTCTGGAGGGTGGGACCCGGTTCCCGAGCGCGGCTCCTGGCGCCGCAGTTCACCGGTGACAGCCGAACAGACTTCGACCGAAGAAAGCCACGATCTCGTGAGAGTGGACGAACAGAGGAGTACATAGACCCGTGCTCGATTTCATTTACTACCCGGTCTCCTGGATTCTCTGGGTGTGGCACAAGGTATTCGGTGCCGTTCTGGGCGCCGACAACGGTTTCGCCTGGGCGCTGTCCGTGGTGTTCCTGGTGTTCACTCTCCGACTGATTCTGTACAAGCCCTTCGTCAAGCAGGTGCGTACGACTCGCCAGATGCAGGAGCTGCAGCCGCAGATCAAGGCGCTGCAGAAGAAGTACGGCAAAGACAAGCAGCGCATGGCCGTCGAGATGCAGAAGCTGCAGAAGGAACACGGGTTCAACCCGATCATGGGTTGCCTTCCTGTCCTTGCTCAGGCGCCGGTGTTCATCGGCCTGTTCCACGTGCTGCGGTCCTTCAACCGAACCGGTACCGGCGTCGGTCAGCTGGGCTTGTCGCCCGAGGAGAACCGTCAGCTCGGGAACTACGCCTTCTCGGTGAGCGATGTGCAGTCGTTCCTCGACGCTCGACTGTTCGGTGCTCCGATCTCTGCCTGGATCACCATGCCGCAGGCTCAGCTCGATGCGTTCGTGAACCCGGAAAAGGGACTCGGAATTCCGTCGGTGTGGACGATCGTCGCGGTCTCCGTCCCGCTCATGATCATTGCCGCGATCGCGACGCACCTGAACTCGCGAGCGTCCGTTGCCCGCCAGAGTGAGGCTGCAGCAGCGAACCCGCAGTCCGCGATCATGAACAAACTGGCCCTGTACGTCTTCCCGCTCGGTGTCCTCGTTTTCGGTGCATTCCTGCCGATCGCCATCCTGTTGTACTGGGTGAGTAACAACGCGTGGACCTACGGTCAGCAGCATCTCGTGTTCGGCAAGATCGACCGCGAAGAAGAAGCGAAGAAGAAGGTCGCCCTCGAGAAGCGAACCGAGAACGCGCCCAAGCCGGGAGTCAAGCCGGTCACCAAACCGAAGCCGGGTGCGCGTCCGAAGTTGTCGAAGATGACGCCTCCCCCCGCCACGGATGGAGCTGTGTCCGACGGCGAAGCTGTCGAGGCGGATTCGGAGAGTCCGACCAGTACTCCCCCGGCAGGAAATGCTGGCACCCCGCGGCCCAAGAACCAGCGCGTTCAGCCGAACCGCAACAAGCCCAAGCGCAAGCGGCGCTGACCGAGTCGATCGATGACAGGGACGAAGATGTCTGCAGATACCGATGGAACAACGAGTACTGACAACGCAGTGAACGCTGGGGACGGAGCTGGTGAGGTCGTGGCAGTCGAAACCGAGAAGGTCGTCGAGGACGAGGCCGTGAAGAAGTCCGCTGTCGACGAGTCGGTCGACGACGCGGTGGACGACGACGAAGATGCCGAGGACTACCTCGTCGAGGAAGGCGAGATCGCCGGTGACTACCTCGAGCAGCTTCTGGACGTTCTGGACTTCGACGGTGATATCGATCTGGACGTCGAGGGTGATCGTGCGATCGTCAGCATCGACGGCGGCGACGACCTGAGCAAGCTCGTCGGGCGTAAGGGCGAGGTGCTGGACGCGCTGCAGGAACTGACGCGGCTCGCGGTGCAGCAGTCGACGGGTGAGCGCAGCAAGCTGATGCTCGACGTCGCTGGATGGCGCGCCGGTCGTCGAAGCGAGCTCAGCACATTGGGTGTCGAGGCAGCTCGTCGAGTACTCGAAAGCGGAGATCGTGAGGAGCTTGCTCCGATGACTCCCTTCGAGCGAAAGATCGTGCACGACGCCGTAGCCAAGATCGATGGTGTCGACAGCGAGAGTACCGGTGTGGAACCTGCACGACGTGTGGTCGTCGTGAAGTCCTGATTTTCTGTTCGACGCCGCGAAGGCCCCCAACTCCGGTTGGGGGCCTTCGTTTGTTTTGGGGCTTGTTTGTTTCGGGGGTTGCTCGGCGCCGGCGATGTTAAATCGCATCGGTGTGATTTTCGGCCGTGTTTCACGTGAAACGGGGCGGTGCGAAGAAACGTCACAGTGACGATGCCGGCCTAGGGCTCGGTGCATCCAAATTCAGCGTGTTTTCGCCGATTTCTACCGTCGTCCGGAGGATGTCGAAGATGCTGGCACCGTCGTTTCGGTGGCGTGGAAGTGTGTCCACAGTCGACGGGAGCCATGCGGTTGAACTCATCGATCCTTGTCGGAATGCCAAGGCGTTTCGCGGAATGTAACGACAGACCCGGTAAGGCGTCTGTGATCAACTCGCTCGGTGCGGAGTGGACCCACGACGTTCGGTTGAGGTTGTCCAGGGTTGGGGTGAATCCGGGCCGGCTACCCGGGCTGAAGCTCGACGCCACGAGAATTCTTCGAGCATTGGGTTTCGGCCACGGCGCGCTTGTTCGCCTCGATCCTGTTTGCTGCGCGGCCCGCCACCCTGCTGCCGAGTCGTTTCACGTGAAACAGAAGATGCTTCGGTGTTGTCCGAGGACGCTGAACATCTATGGCACATATTGCCGCCGAAGTTGACGATCAGCTGCGCTCCGCGTGGTGCCCTCGATTCGGTTCGATTCCGCCCCGGGATCTGAATGCGTTGTCGGCAACCACTTGTGCGGGGTCCGTCGCAGTCTGTGTCGGCCGAGAGGGAAGTCCAAACTTATGACGCGACGGACCATGTCAGTGGAACGGAACATCTCCGATCGGTGTGGATGGTGAGCTAGGCGGTTGGTGAGAAGTTCGGTTCGGTCGTCGATGTACTCGTGGGACGGGAGACATGGTTCAGGTCGTTCCACGTGAAACCGGTCCCCTACTCTCAGGGTCTGGATGATGTCCGCGGAGCGTCCGTCGGACTGGCTTCGGTTGCACCGTAGAGATGGGTCCTCATTCCGAACGATTGTGAGTGCCGGGACATCGGATTCCGACAACCATTGAATTCCGGTGGCAGGGTGCAGATCATCGATCGACCCGGATCCGTTTCGTCGGACAACTCCTTCGAGTGCTCGGCGGGTGACTGTGCCGAGGCGGCCGCTAGCGCACCCAGTTGTGCGCGGCAGGGTAAGAACACAGGAAGTAGGCGACACGGTCGCAACCAACGGCGGACCGTCGTTTCACGTGAAACCCGGTGCATCGCGAAGCGGTCCTGAGTTGGGCGGCGTTGCACTTGACTCATTGGCTCCGAGCATCGGTAGATGATCCAGAGCTGACCTTCCTTAAAGGAGTGGCTGCTGCATCGAAGATGCTGGATCTATCTGTCAGTGCGATCGAGTGCATCGTGAGTTCGAGGTTGAGACGTCGCTGGGCGAGGCAGCGATCCGGGAACGATCGAATCTCCGGAGGGCACCGAGCCGTACTGTCGAATCAAGAGTGTTCGGAGCACGACGCCGCTAGTGCCGTCGCGTGATGGAACCGTCGACGGGTGCTCGACGCAGATCTGGATCCGTAGGTGGTCGGTATTCTGCGGGACCTCGTTGAGAGACCGACGACGTTCGGTACAACGTCGCCGGTGGAACTGTGCTCGTCCTGCCTCTCAGGCCGAGTCTGGGACTGTCTGCACAGCTACCCGACAGCGCGCGAGAGCGCGGTGCATGATCCTTCGGCACCCTGAAGTCGGTGCCAGTTTCACGTGAAACCCAGGATCCTCGGAGAACCAAGTCCCGCGTTCGATTCGACTCGATCGTTGCCGGTTTAGCGGGGCGAGTACGGACTGCGCGCGTCTTGTTGGGATGGACTCGGGCAACGGGCTCTGTACGGCCCCCGTCCATCGGTTGCGGTTGGATACAGCCCACGGGGGTTCGGCAGTGGCACGGCTGTGCCGCCAGCATTGGCTTCTTCGTGGTTCACGATGGCACCGAAGTGCTAGCGGGCAGAACGGCGTGGCAACCCAAGTCTGTTGCTGCATTCGCGCGTCGGATCGGGCAGACGGGTTGGTGTCTGTCGTTCCCCTTGAACCCGACGATCACAAAGAAGCACGCGCGCGTCATCTGGGTCCTCGGCTGAACGACGCCCGTCGAATGACACCCGCGTTCGTCGGTGTCTCTGCATACGCCCTGTCGAGCGCCGCACGACCCCACTCCCCCCACATGAGTCCGTTGAGCGGTATAGGCGCACCACGGTCCGACAGCGCCGGTACTCGAGAGGTCTCCTCGAGCCGAACATCCAGTCAGCTCGGTCAGGAGACTTCGCCAGTTTCACGTGAAACTCAGTCCTCCATGCTTCGCGGGTGATTCGGCCATGAACCTGGACTTTCACCGTTTCACGTGAAACGGAGCGGGCCATGAGTCGGCCACGCGGCCGAGTGTGATCGAGAGAACGGAGATAAACGTGTCGGATGCATCCGATAGTTTGGCGAACAGAGGCCCGACGCGGGAGGATGATTCAGTGGAATCTGAGGCGTTGAATGACGACCATGTGATGGCAACGGCAGAGCGCGTATTCGGCCCTCGGTTCGATCTCGCGAGGAAGTATTACGAGTCCTTGGCGACCGCCGGAGTCGAGCGTGGCCTCATCGGCCCGCGGGAGGTTCCTCGGCTCTGGGAGCGCCACATCTTGAATTGCGCTGTCGTCGCCGAGTTGATCGACGAAGGCGAGCGCGTCGTCGACGTCGGCAGTGGAGCCGGCCTTCCCGGAATCCCGTTGGCGATAGCCCGGCCAGATCTTCACGTCACTCTCGTCGAGCCACTCCTCCGCCGCACGGTCTACTTGGCCGAGTTCATCGAGGAGAACGATCTCAATGTTCTCGTGGTGCGCGGTCGCGCCGAGCAACCCGGCGTCAAGAAGGAAGCGGGTGGTGCAGACGTCGTCACTTCGCGAGCCGTCGCACCGTTGGAGAAGCTCGCCAAGTGGTCCCTCCCGCTGATTCACGAGGGTGGGCGGATGCTCGCGCTCAAGGGAAGTAGTGCCGAGGAGGAGATCGAACGCGATCGCCCTTCCCTTACCCGCATGGGTGCTGGCAAGCTAGAGGTAGTGAAATGTGGGGTCGGTATCGTGCCGACTCCGACCATCGTTATCCGTGCGGAACGTGTCCCTCGACGTTTCCAACGCACATGACGATCGATTCCAAGCAACTTGTTCTGCACCAATCCAGTTCCGCATTAAGGAGCACGTATGTCGGGTGGATCTGATCCCGCTGTTTCACGTGAAACAGAGTCCGAGAACGGTAGCGCATCGACGCGATCCGAAAACCGATCGACAGGTAGCTCGGGCTTCAGCGCCTACAGCAGTATCTCTTCCGACGACACTCCCATCGGTGCGGCCGCGCACCGAGCAAGCCAGATTCTCCATCCGGGTAGCGGTGGAGTCTCGATCCCGAAGCCCGCGCAGAGGCGGATGCTCACCATCGCCAATCAGAAGGGCGGCGTCGGTAAAACCACCACAGCGGTGAACCTGGCTGCCGCCCTCGCTATCCAAGGTCTGACCGTCCTGGTTGTCGATCTGGACCCTCAGGGCAACGCCAGCACGGCGTTGGGCGTCGAACATCATTCGGGTGTGCCCTCGAGCTACGAGGTGCTACTCGGTGAAGTCACAGCGCGCGAGGCGATCCAGAAGAGCCCACACAGTGACCGGCTCTACTGCATCCCCGCGACCATCGACCTTGCCGGCGCCGAGATCGAACTCGTGTCCATGGTTGCTCGTGAAGGCCGTCTGAAGACCGCCCTGGCAGATCTCAAAGAGGTCGATGCAGACTTCGTACTCATCGACTGCCCCCCTTCTCTCGGGCTGCTGACGGTCAACGCATTGGTAGCGGCCAGCGAAGTGCTGATCCCGATCCAGTGCGAGTACTACGCGCTCGAGGGTGTCGGTCAATTGCTGCGCAATATCGAACTCGTCCAAGCACACCTCAATCCGGTGCTGCACGTCTCGACGGTCATTCTGACGATGTACGACGGCCGCACCAAGCTCGCAGATCAGGTCGCAGAGGAAGTACGCAAACACTTCGGTGACGCGGTTCTGCGGGCTGTCATACCGCGGAGCGTGAAGGTATCGGAGGCTCCTGGGTACGGTATGACCGTCCTGGACTACGACCCAGGTTCGCGTGGAGCAATGAGCTACCTCGACGCAGGCAGAGAATTGGCAGCCCGATCCGCGGTCGCGGCAACAGACGGAACGCAGGAGCGCTAGAAATATGAGTCAAGCACGCAAGGGTGGATTGGGCCGCGGGCTCGCGGCTCTCATCCCCACGGGCCCGGATGCGGGACCTCGGCTCGGCAATGCCGCTGCGGATGTCGTCATCGGCAAGGAACGGTCGGTCATCGCTGCAGAGAAGGCTGCTGCAGCACCGGTGAAGAAAGCCGATCCGGAAGAAACTGCGTCGGCGCCCACCCCCACTCCCCCGGTCCGCAGCACAGACGAGGATCTGGAACCGGCCGGTGCCGTCTACCGCGAGATCGCGCCGTCACTGATTCGGCCGAACCCCAAGCAGCCTCGGTCGGTCTTCGACGACGAAGCTCTCGCGGAACTCGTGCATTCGATCCGTGAATTCGGACTGATGCAGCCGATCGTCGTACGTGCGCTCGGCGACGACAAGTACGAACTCGTGATGGGTGAGCGGCGCTGGCGCGCCAGCCAGGAAGCCGGCCTCGAGTCGATCCCGGCGATCGTGCGGGAAACCACCGACGACGCGATGCTTCGCGATGCGCTCCTCGAGAACATTCATCGTGTTCAGCTGAACCCCCTCGAGGAAGCCGCCGCCTACCAACAGCTCCTCGAGGAGTTCGAGGTGACTCACGAGGAATTGGCGGCGAAGATCGGTCGCTCACGTCCGGTCGTCACCAACATGATTCGTCTTCTGAAGCTGCCCATTCCGGTGCAGCGTCGCGTCGCTGCGGGTGTTCTGTCCGCTGGGCACGCTCGAGCGTTGCTGTCGCTGGACGCGGGATCGGACGCTCAGGAAGCGTTGGCTGCGCGCATCGTCGCCGAGGGACTGTCGGTCCGTGCGACCGAAGAAGCCGTCACTTTGGCCAACCGGAACGACGACGGTACCCCGTCGCCGGCACCGAAACGTAAGCCGATTCAGATGCCGGGTCTTCAGGATGTTGCCGATCGGCTCTCCGACTCCTTCGATACCCGCGTGACGGTCAGCCTCGGTAAGAGAAAAGGCAAGATCGTCGTCGAATTCGGTTCGGTCGACGACCTTCAGCGCATCGTCGACATGATGGAAAGTCAGAAGGGAAAGTAGCTCGGGATTTTCAGGACCTGGCGTACGCGGTAGATACGTCACTGTGACGAAGGTGTGTTTGCGAGTACGGCCGATCGACGGAGGGGACCCGAAATATGTTGGCTTGTAATAGCTTTCGCTTCGCACCGATTCGACACGTCCGAAACGGAACCGATCGCCTATCCTTGGCGAGGGTAGCCGGCACTCGACGCACACGATTGCCTGGATTCGGTGCTTGGAGGCTGAGGTAAGTAGTGTCGTCGTTCGTCACCGGAGTCACCCTGGACTCGTTCGATCAATTGCCGGCTCACACGAGACGGTGTCGCTTCTGGGTGCTCGATCCGAAGTCCGTCGCTCCCGGTTCCGAGTCCCTCGATCTCGAATTCGAGAACGAGGCATGGCTGTCGATGATCATGCTCGAGTGGGGTTCGTGCGGTCAGATGCTCTCGAGCGGTGGAGAGACCGTCGGCTGCGCTCTGTACTCACCACCCGGAGCCGTTCCCCGCGCATCGACGTTCCCGACGTCACCCGTCAGTGCAGACGCAGTCCTGTTGACGACGCTGCGAGTCGAATCGGAAGTCGATCGCGAAGACCACTCTGCGTCGCTGATTCAGGCCGTCGTCGCCGATCTGGTCAATCGTGGTGTGCGGGCCCTCGAGGCCTTCGGTATTCGGAGGACCGCCGACGACGCGAAGACCGGACCCAACGCGACGGCGCAGCTCGTCTGTTCGGATACCGCGTGCATGATCGATGCCGACTTCCTCGAGAAGATGGGGTTCGACGTCGTTGCTCCCCATCACCGCTACCCGCGGCTGCGACTCGAGTTGGATCGTGATCACGGATGGAAGCAGGACGTCGAGTCGGCGCTCGAGCGGCTACTGATCGCGGCCAGTCTGACGATGGTCGATATCGAGCACAAGGACCCCGTCGGCGTCGGATAACCGACGGGGGAGCTAGCTACGTTCCGAAGCAGCCAGTTCTTCGGCCAACAGTTCGGCGAAAGTGAATGTGCCAGTGGGCTGATCGTCCTGGCCGAGGAGGTACAGGCGCTTCACCGCGATCAGAATTGCCTCGGCGATGATGTCGCGTGAGCGAGGGTCGCTGAGTACTTCGATGTCGGAAGCATTGGTGAGGTAGCCGATGTCCAGTTGGACGGTCGGCATGTTGGTGAGCCGCAACAGATCCCAAGTGCGACCGTGACTACGGCAATCGAGAAGCGGTGTGCGAGCCACGATTTCGCGTTGGATGTAGCCGGTCAGCACCTGACCGATGAGCGATGTCGATCCGTGTGAATTGCCGAAATGGAAACTTGCGACGCCATTGGCGGCGGGACTGGAACTCGAGGCGCACCGCAACGAGATCATCAGATCGGCATTGAAGGCGTTGGACGTTTCCGCGCGTTCGGCGACACTCGGATTGGTGCCGCGGGCACGAGAGAGGAACGTTTCCATCCCCGTCGCGGCCATTCTGCCTTCGAGGCGGCTGGCGACGTCCCACAGAATCTCGGCTTCGCTGATGCGGCCGAAGATGCCGTCGACGATGAGTCCGGTGTCGGCACCGCCGAGATCCGGGTCGATCACGATGCGTTTGCCGGTCAGTTGCGGACCGGACTGACGAACCAGTTCTTCCTCGCTGATGGCGTGCGGCGACCCACCGGTGACGCGGGCGCCGAGCAGGTCCAGTGAGCGCAGTGTCGCGGGACCGCAGATGCCGTCGGGTGACAGGCCGATCTCACGCTGGAAGGACGACAAGCCGTCGTGCGTCTTGGGTCCGAAGTAGCCGTCGACACGTTCGCTGTAGAAGCCGAGGTCCTGAAGACGCGTCTGCAAGGTGGCGACGTCGTCACCGTAGAGAGGGGCCGACAGTTGGTAGATCAGCGTACGAGCACCGAGGCGGTACGACGCCTCCTTGAGGAATCGATAGGTGGCTTGGCCGACGACACCGTCGACGAGCAGGCCACGATGCTGCTGGAATGCGCGGACTGCGCTGTCGAGCGCACTGTCGAACTCCGACACCGGTGCTGTCCAGTGCAGTGGGTCCGCCGAGTGCGCCGCAGCGTCTTCCTGCAGAAAACCCAGGGAGACGAGAGTGCTCCGTACCTCCGCAACGGCGGGTCCTGAATCGCCGCGACTGAGTCGGTGCATACCTGATTACCTCTCGTCGAAAATAGGTCGACTTCCCTGTGGACAGTATCCACTTCCGGACTGATTCTCGAGGACGTCCGGAAGTGCACGTTGCCCACGCCTTGGGAGCCGATGTGCCGACGAGCGCGTCGGCACATCAGATGATTGTCGCAGAAAGTGTTCGCCGGACTGCAATCCACGCCGTCCGGCGACGGATCACAACACCGAGTCGAGGTCCTTGAGCAGGGCTGCTTTACCCTTTGCTCCGACGATCTGCTTGACGGGCTTGCCACCCTGGAACAGGATCAACGTCGGAATCGACATGACCTTGAAGTCACGCGCCGCCTGGGGGTTGGCGTCGATGTCCAACTTGGCGATGGTGAGTTTGTCGGCGTGCTCGGCTGCGATCTCTTCGAGGACCGGAGCGACCATCTTGCACGGACCGCACCACGTGGCCCAGAAGTCGACGAGTACAGGCTTCTCGCTGGTCAGGACATCATCGGCGAACGATGCGTCGGTGATGGTGACGGTCTTCTTGTCGTCGGACATCGGGGTGTATCTCCTTCGGTGATCGAGCGGTGAGATGGTGGGATCAGGCTGTGACTGCGTCGACCGGCTGATCGGCGTGTTCGAGAGTATTGCTCGTGATGTCGCCCTGCTCGGCGAGCCAACGCTCGGCGTCGATCGACGCGGTGCAACCGGTGCCTGCTGCGGTGATGGCCTGCTGGTACACGTGGTCCACCAGGTCGCCGGCCGCGAACACGCCCTCGATGGACGTGGCCGAGGATGGCGACGCGACCTTCACGTATCCGGCGTCGTCGAGCTCGACCTGGCCTTTGACGAGTTCGCTACGCGGATCGTGACCGATAGCGACGAACATGCCGGTGATATCCAAGGTCGAGGTCTCTCCGGCAGCGTTCTCCAAGGTGAGACCCGTCACCGACGTGTCGCCCAACACCTCGAGCACCTTGGTGTCGGTCAGGAAACGGATCTTGTCGTTGTTCTTCGCGCGTTCGAGCATGATGCGCGATGCTCGGAATTCGCTGCGACGGTGAACGATCGTGACGCTGCGAGCGAAACGGGTCAGGAACGTGGCCTCTTCCATCGCGGAATCGCCACCGCCGATGACGGCGATGTCCTGGTCGCGGAAGAAGAATCCGTCACACGTCGCACAAGCGCTGACGCCGCGACCGAGCAGCTTCTCCTCACCGGGAATGTTCAGGTATCGCGCAGCTGCGCCCATCGCGAGGATGACGGCGCGCGCCTGATACGTTTCGCCACCGGCAGAGACGGTCTTGATCTCGCCACTGAGGTTCAACTCTTCGACGTCTTCGGTGCGGATGTCGGCTCCGAAGCGCTTCGCCTGCTCACGCATCTGTTCCATCAGATCCGGACCCATGATGCCGTCGCGGAATCCGGGGAAGTTCTCGACGTCGGTCGTGGTCATGAGAGCACCACCGAACTGTGTTCCTTCGAACAGAATCGGCTCCAGCTCAGCCCTGGCTGCGTACACACCTGCGGTGTATCCGGCCGGTCCCGAGCCGACGATGATGAGATCGTGAACCTTGGGCGTAGTCATGCGGGCCTTCCGATAGATGTTCTGTGCCGACGAGGGTGCTGCCGACGGATATGACAACACCAGGGTAGAGGGTGTTGTTCCCAGCGGGCTCGAGGCGCAAACGACAGCGGTGACTTCAGCCCACGACGGTGCTGCCGAAGGGACGACGAGGTTCAGCTCAGGTCACGGCGAAACAGCGGATTCGGGTCGCCCGTCCCGCAGCCGGAGCCGACGGCCAGAACAGTGAGGCCGGCCTCGGGGCTGCGAGACAGGACCAACATGGTGCCCGCATGGCCGTCGATGTCGACGGGCGCCGCGCCGAGAACCGTGCTGGATCGGTCGATTCCGTTGGCCTGCAGACAATCCGGGAGATCCCCGGAATCGATGAGCTGCACCGGATCTCGCTGTGCCATCACCGAATTGACGACCGAATCGTCGATGTCGGACGATTCGAGGGTCAGAACGGGCTTCTCGGCGACGACGTCGGGCTCGGATGTGTCGGAGCTGTGAACGAAAATGCTTGTGGCAGTGGCGATCACAACGAGCACTGCGGCAGCGATCCCGAGCAACCGAACGGAACGACGGCGGGAACGCGCACGTCCGATCGTGGGAATACCGGCGCCGGCAAGGGTGCGATCGATACGTTCGGCGATGTCCGGAGGCATCGGCTCCCCGGCGTCGAGGTCCGCTCCGAGATCTCCGAGACGGGCGGACACCGCGTCGAGCGCAGCGAGGACCCGCCTGGCGTCTGCGTCCGCTTCGACGATCGGCCACAGTTGGTCGCTGACGGATCGCGGCAGAACGCCTGCATGCAAGTCGGCCAACAACTCGAGTGAGTACGGCGCGACGGGTAGTGGCTCGGTACCGCGTGACGTCACTGCGGTCTCCTCTCCCCTGCGCACATATGCCTACACAGGGTAAGACGTGATGAAACGGCTATCGGTTCCCGTCGTCGCGCAAGTCCTGCAGCTGCACCGCCAACTTCTGTCTGGCTCTGGCGCAGCGACTCTTGATCGTCCCGGTCGGGACGCCGAGCAGCGCGGCCGCGTCGGCGACCGAGTAACCCTCCATGTCGACGGCGACGACAGCGGCGCGTTGTTCCGGAGGAAGCGCCATGAGCGCGGTGCGCACCTCGATGGACGTCTCGACGTCGGACATACGGTCTCTGGCATCTGCCGGTTCCTGCACGTCGGCGTCGGTGAGCGGCGTCGTCGGCCTCGACCGATTGCGTCGGATTCGGTCCAGGCATGCGTTGACGACGATCTTGTGCAACCAACTTCGTACCGCCGCGTCGGCTCGAAAGGACCCGGCCGTGCGGTGGGCCGACAACAGCGCCTCCTGCAGGGCGTCGGCGGCGTCCTCCGAGGTGTAGCTGGTCCGACGAGCCGTCATCCACAAGTGTTCGTGATGACGATGCACCAGTGCTGAGAACGCGTCGGGGTCCCCCCGAACGTGAGCGGTCAGCAGTTCGACATCGGACCGCCCGCTGAGAAGCCCCCCGGCCTCTCTGTTGATCCCGAAAATCCCCATACGAAAACGGCTCCCCCCGTGTTACCGCATTGGGGAGAGCCTAGGCCATCGAGACCGAAGAGTACGAAACGTTCGGATTCACCTACGTCGCGCAGGTGAATCCGAGCGTTTTTCGGTACTTCGTCAGGATCGAGCAGTGAAACCGAAGTCCGCGATCGCCGACTGGTTGCGTCCGCCATCGGTGCTCAAACCGGTGATCCACAGCAGCACGTGGTCCGTGGGTTCGGTGGCGTTCAGTGGAATGTCGGTGACACCTTCGCCGAGTGTCGCCTGTCCGATCACCGTTGTGTCGGCCAAGCTGGGCGAGTCACTCGGCGCCGACCGAATCTCGACGACGGTTCCGGGCGACGGCGAGTTCACGAACGCACTCGTCAGCACTTGTGACGACGGCAGTGTGGCGAGCAGGCCGACACCGTTCTTCAGCGCCGGGAACGGCTGGAAGTAGGCATCCGTCTGCCAGACCGTCGACGGGTCACCGTCGATGGCGTTGCCCGACGTCGCGGCGCTGTCCGCACTGCCCTGTGGTGAGAACACCTCGACCGAGTCGATGGTGACGGGAGCGGCGGCGGGTGCAGGTGCGCCCTCGGGCGCCCCGGGTACTGCAGGAGCGGTGGCACTCGTCGTCAGTCCGAAGTCCTGTTCGGTCAACGGCTCGTCGGAGCTGCCGCCTGCGAGGAACGTGAACAGCCAGTATCCGGCGAAGCCGAGCACCACGACCGTGAGGACACCGAGAACGACCAAGGCGATGTTGGTGCGCTTGGACCGGAGCTGTTGTGCTGCAGCCTCTTCCGGGTCGGCAAGTGAATGTCCCGACGCACCGGCCGGGCGCTGTCCGAGCCGGAGCGCGGGCATCAGGTCGGTCTTGTCGTTGACGACGGCGGCCTGGTCGAGAACGTGCTGAACCGTTGCGGCAGTGCGGATTCCGCTGTTCTGCTCGAGCGCGCGAACCGCGACGGCCGAGATCTCGAACGGCACGTCCGACCGAATGCGACGCGGCTCGACCGCACTTCCGTTCGCATCGCGATCGGCGGGCTTCATTCCACCCACGGCGCGCGGGGGCGCTCCGGGACGGTCGGAGGCGTCGGCGATGGGCCATCGAGCGGTGATCAGCGCGTAGAGCATCGCGCCGAGCCCACGCACGTCGGACGACGGATCTGCGTCGGCCAGGGTCGCCGGGAAGGCAAGGACGGCGTTGCCGCTCGTGCTGATGCGGACACGATCGGGGTGGTCGATCGACAGCGCGCCACCGCTGCGGTGTGCTGCCTCGGCTGCCGCGGCAAGTGCCTTGATGGCACGAGCTGCACCCGTCGGCGACGGGACGGTGTCGGCCATCTCGCGGAGCGAGCGTCCTGGCGTCCATTCGGCGACGACGATGCCGCCCGAGCTGCCGCGGACGACGTCGAGCACGCGGGCGAGGCCGGGTGAGTTGATGCGTCCGAGACGCAGGGTCCTGGACAGGATCGCCTGCGGTCCTTCGGGACGATCAGGCGACACCGAGGTCGCTTGCTGATCGGCATCGACGAACGTCAGGGCGACTTCCCGGTCCAGCTTGACGTCGTGGGCCTGCCAGAACTTGAGTCCGCGTGCACCTCCGTGCGGAGCGAGCAGGCGGTAGCGTCCACCGGCCACCGATGCGCCGGGGATGAGCTTCGGCCCGCGCAGCGAGCGCGCCGGTTCGGACGGCGCTGCGACGGACGGCGTCTGTGCCGTGCGTGCGTCGGCACCCGCAGCAGGGGCGTCGGGCTTCTCGGCCGGTTCGGCTTCGGGCTTCTCGGGGGCCTTGTCCGCGGCAGCCTTCTCGACTACAGGCTTCTCGGCCGCCGACTTCTCGGCCGCAGCCTTCGTCGGGGCAGTCTCCTCGGTCGGTGCCTGTGCGACGTCCTCGTCCTTCGGCGGCGTCACGGCATCGCTCTTCTTCTCGGACGTCGACGACGGCTCGACCTGGGCGGATGTGGCCTTTGATCGCTCGTCGACCTCGACCCCTCCGGTCGCTCGGTCGGTGCCACCGGCAGTGGAATCGGCCGTCCCCCCAGCCACATCGTCGTCCGTCACTCTCTCTCCTTCGCGCGCGTGTTCCCCGAGTTGTACCGCATGCCTGCTCTCGCGGGGCTGACCTGCAGAAGATGACGTCCCGGTCCGCCGGGGTCCAGGGTACGGGAGTCGTTGCTCCGCAGTCTCCCATGCAGTGGCTGAGCCGACGACCGGTATCGAATCGGTAATTTCGGGCGTAGCGGTCACGGATTCGGGTGTCCGTCCGCGAACCTTCCGCACCAGACGGCTGATCGCGACCGTCACGGCAAGTACCTCGGGAATCCGGCCGAACCACAGGATGCCGAACGTGATGCCGAGCATCAGTACCGCGCAGATTCCGACGCGCAACATCGCCCCGATCATGCCCAGGGGTTCGGTGAGTCCGCCCAGGTCGACGATGCGGTCGATGGCGAGCATGGCCGTTCCGCCTGCAGCGGACGCGAGAAGAACCATCCAGATGGTCTTGCCTACGTTGATCATGCGCAGGTCTCCGAGGCTGCGATGCAGCAGGAATCCGCCGATGCAGGCCCCGACCACGAATCCGAGACCGTTCGCGACACCCAGCCACAACACGACCTGCTGGTCGTCGGACGCGACGACCGGTGCGAGAGCGGAGAGTGCGATCTTCACGCCGGTGATGCCGAGAATGATCCACGTCGGTGTCCATGCCTGTTCCCTGGCGTAGAACACGCGCAAATGGATGAGGACGAGCGCGTACGGGATCAGCGTGAATGCCGACCAGCTGACTGCTTCACCGAGGCGAGGTGCGTCGTCGGCGAAGTTGCCGAAGCCGAAGAGCGCCTCGCCGACCCACGGCCCGGCGAACGTCAGGAACACGACGATCGGCACGAGGGCGACGAGCGTGAGCCTGGTCGCAACGGACAGGTCGTCGACGACGGCAGGGGTGTCACCGTTCGCGGCGTTGCGGCTCAGTCTCGGCATGATCGCGGTCAACACGGTGACGCCGAGGATGCCGTACGGCAACTGCAGCAGGATCCATGCCTGCGAGTAGATGGCCGGGCCTGCGGCGTCGGCACCCGCGGAGATGCGCGTCGCGAAGACGAGGCCCGCCTGGCTGATGACGACGTAGAGAATGATCGCGGCGGCCATCCCGCCGAATGCTTTGAGGCGGGCGTCGAATCCCCACAGTGGCCTCAGGTCGATCTTCTCGCGGCGCAGGGCCGGAATCAGTGCGGTTACCTGCGTGATCACACCGGCCGTGACGCCGAGGCCCAGGATGAGGATGTGCGGATCGCTCATCTTCACCGGATCGAGCGTGATCTCACCGGGGACGAAGAAGTAGAGCGAGAAAATACCGAGAACGACGAGGTTGTTCCACACCGGCGCCCAGGCACCGGGCCGGAAGTTCTGGCGCGTGTTCAGTATGGCCGTCAGCAGGCCGGACAACCCGTAGAACAGAATCGCGGGCAGCAGCAGATAGGACAGAGCCGTGGTCAGATCACTGCTCACCTTTGCCGTGTCGTCGATCAGCATCCTGCTCAGGAGCGGCGCGCTGATCGTGGCGATGACCGCGACCACGAACAGCATCGTGAACGCGACGGTGAACAGTCTTCGGACGAAGGACGTGCCGCCGTCGGCATCCTCCATCTCGGCGCGCACGAGCACGGGAACGACGATGGCCGTCAGAACCGCTCCGAGGACGAGCTCGGAGATCATGTTCGGCAGGATCGTCGCCGACGTGAACGAACTGGCGATCGCACCGCCGAGGATCGCCAGCATGACGACCTGTTTGAAGAACCCGGTGATCCGGCTGACGAGCGTCGCGACAGCGATGGACCCGGTCGACGCCAGCAGACTCTTCTGCGGCTTCGGCGCGGGCTTCTCCGGTTCGGGCGTTGCTACCGGCGGATAGTCCTCGTCGCGGAAGCGAGGAATGAGCTGCGTGACGGAGTTGTCCGGGGCCGGGCCGCCGTCAGGCGACGGCGGGGCCGGGTAGCTGCGCATCTCGCGGACCGGTTCGCGCTCCCACGGCGCCTGCCGGGGAGGCGTCGTGCGGCGAAAGACCTGTGCAGCGGGCAGCCGACCACGTGGGACGTCCCCTTCGTACGGGATGTTCCCGGTCATGGTCGTTCGTACCCTTCGTCGGCCGGGTCGGGTTGCCCCCTGAACCTGTGCCACAGTCGGCGCCCTGCGAGCAACAGCAGAAGGACTCCAGCGCAGGCGGTGATGATCGCCAGAGCCTGTCCGTACGCATTCGACCGTACGGACACTGTTGTCGCTTCGCCCAATTGTTGCCCGTCGAGGGTCGTCAACGCGAAATCGACAGAGAGATTACGGGTGTCGTCGACCTGCGCGGGAACGGTGATCGTCCGGCTTCCGCGGGCGGGAAGAGCCGTCGTACCGACGTCGGAGATGGTCATTTCCGCTGGTGCGTCGACCTCGAGCCGCACGTTGACCGGAACCGGAAGGTCGTTTCGCGCGACGAGCAGCAACGGACTCTGCTCCGACGCCAGCGTGTAGACGCCGCCGGGAGCGACGACCGTCACTGCGTCGAACATCGAATCCACCGAGGATTCCGACGCGTCGAGCCGCGCGCGTGCCATGTCCGACGCGTATGCCGGATTCGTGTCGCGTCCTGCGGTCGTGAGTGCGCGCAGCAGGTCCTCACGCAGCGGCGCGGTGTAGAGCCGCGGCGTCAGCGCCGATTGAGGATCCTCGACGAGCGACGCACGAAGGGACTCGATTCGCGCAGACTGCGCGCGGACGCGGTCTTCGAGGTAGACGTCGCGATCCGCCTGAGACACCGTCCGTGCCTCGACGGGCATTCCCGTCGGCGCTTCGGCGATCAGAGTCGTCAGTGGCCGCGGTGTCGCGAGACCGGACCTAAGCATCGACGAGATCGACGACAGAATGGTCGTCGGTTCGTCGCCCCCTGCGGTCCAGTACTGCGGCGGCGCGATCGTCACGGCACGCGGCGACCCGGTCGGAGCCTCGAGTGCGTGATAGAACATGGCGCCGACGGCATCCTGCAGTCGTGCGGTCCGGGAGTCCTGCGTCAGATCGAATCGTTGATCCTCGGGCGTGAACTCGGGCGTCGACGGCACCTCGCCGACGCCTGCCAACGCCGTTGCCGACGCCGAGTCGAACACCGTCGTGTTCAGCGGCGCGTCGACCGTGCTGCCACCCGCTACAGCGGCGACGCCACCCGCAGCCGCCGGGGCGACGCTGTTGTCGGCGAGCAGCGCAGTGCTCGAGCCTGTCGACCGCACGGCCGCAGCCGCAGGCGCACCCAGTTGTCCCGACGCGCTCCACACGATGTCGCGAACCGACGTCACGCCGAGCAGTGAATCCACGATGTCCGACGGCGAATCCAGCGCGCTCGCCGCGAGCGTGGCGTCACCGACGTGGCCGATCGCATCGAGATCGACCTGCGCGAACGGTACGGCGGTGACACACATCGACCCGGCCACTGCCTGCAGCCGCGACAGCCACGCTGCGGCCGCGTCGCTGCCCGTGCCCTCTCGCGTCGGTCCGTCCGGGTCCGCTGGATCTTCGACGACGAGATAGCCGCGCTGCATGTTGGCGACGGTGACGAGCAGATCGGGGTCGATCGCCAGACACATGCTGTCGGCCAGTCGATTCTCCGGATCGAGTTGATCCGTCGTCGTGAATTCGACGGCTTGAAGCAGTTCGTCGAGTCGGCCGCCCGTGGCGAGTTCACCGGCGAGTTCGTCGTCGACGAGCTTGACCTTGTCCTCGAGCGTTCCTGGATTGCCTGCCGCGAGTCGAGGCTTGTCGGCGAGCGGCCACAGAACCGTCGTCGCGACGGGTTCGGCGGTGCTCGGCGGGAGGGGTACCGACGTCGGGTCGGTCGGGTCGCGCGGCACGCCGGTGACGGGGAGCAGGAATCGGGCGTCGTCGAGTCGCGCGGTTCCACCGTATTCGGGAGTGCCGTTGACGTTGAGAAGCAGTGGATAGACACCGGGTGTGTCGATGTTCAACGACGGGGCTGTGGTGCTGCGGAGGGGCATCGAGACGACGAATTGTGTGCTTGCTCCGCGCTCGAGGCTGTCGGCGACGTTCTGGAACTCGCCCGTGTAGGGGTATTCCTGCTGGTCCAGGGACAGAGTCGTGCGTAGCTCGGACGGCTGGGCGACGGCGTCGGCCCCTTGCATGCGAACGCTGATGTCGTCGACGCGTCGGTCGCCGGTATTGGTGACGGTCGCGCGAACGGTCACGAACGGTTCGCTGCTGGTGGTCACCGTTCCGGGTGCCACGGTGTCGATCGACAGTTCGAGGAACTGATTTCCTCGGGTGGTCTCGGGGAGATCGCTGTCACTCGATTGATAGGTGACCTCGGTGCTCGACGACGGGTCGGAGGCGTCGGGCTCCTGCGCGAGTGCCACCGATGGCGTCAGCGCAAGAAGAACTGCGGTCAATGCGGCCGCAGTGACCCGTGGGAGCTGCACTTCTCACTCCCTGCCGACGGGCGTCTCGGGGTCCGGCTTGCTCATGCCCTCGATCAGTTGGCTGGCGATCGCAGCGAGCTTCCGTTCGTCTGCATAGGCGAGTTTGGAGTTCAGCTCACTCAGCGGCACCCATGCCACCTCGGTGACCTCGACGTCCTCGTCGGACAGTTCTCCGCCGAGGAAACGAAGAAGATAGTGGTGAACGGTCTTGTGCACACGTCGACCCTCGGTGACGAACCAGTAGTCGATGCTGCCCAACGACGCGAGAACGGAACCGCGGATGCCGGTCTCCTCGGCAACCTCACGCATCGCCGTCTGTTCTGCGGTCTCACCTTGCTCGATATGGCCCTTGGGCAGCGACCAGAGCAGCCGTCCGCGGCGGTCCGTGCGGCCGATGAGAGCGGCGCAACGCTGGGAAGGGGGGCCGTCCAGACCGTCGACCACCAGACCACCGGCCGACGTTTCGCGCACCGTCCTGAGCCTCGGCTTCTCGGTATCGGCACGTGCGTTTCGCCGCCGCGGGTTGCGGCGGCTCCTGTTCGCACGCTCGCCAGAAGACACCCAATCAATACTAGAGGGAAAGACCGACCGATCAGACGATGCCGCACCGGGGTCGTTCCGCGGGCTCCACTCCTATCCGTATCGACACGGCCGTATCCAGCACACAGGCTCTCGCCTAGGCTCTATCCACGTGGCCGAACAGTCTCCATCCCCCCGAGTGTCCGACGCGTCCGACGACCGCCGGGAGAGACTGCTGGCGTCCGCGACCGAGACGCTGTCCGAGCTGTCCGGCCTGCTGACACCCCTGGCCGAGCGGTTCTCCGCGCACGGTCACGAACTGTTCCTCGTCGGCGGCAGTGTTCGTGACGCGGTTCTCGGTCGACTGTCCGGTGACCTCGACTTCACGACCGACGCGAGGCCCGAGGTCGTGCAGAAGTTGCTGCACGGGTGGGTCGACAATCAATGGGACACCGGCATCGCGTTCGGCACGATCAGCGCGGCCAAGAACGACCAGCTGATCGAGATCACCACGTTCCGCACCGACTCGTACGACCAGGTGTCGCGGAACCCGGAGGTCCAGTACGGCACCAGTCTCGAAGAAGATCTCGTTCGACGCGATTTCACCGTCAACGCCATGGCAGTTCGCCTCGGGGCCGACGGCTCGCAGGAGTTCGTCGACCCGCTCGGCGGGATGGACGCGCTGCTCGAAGGTTTGTTGGATACGCCGTCGTCGCCCGAGAAGTCGTTCGGGGACGATCCACTACGCATGCTCCGCGGCGCGCGGTTCGTCTCGCAGCTCGGTTTCTCGCTGATGCCTCGGGTTCATACCGCGATCGCCGGGATGGCAGGACAGATCGAGCGAATCACGGCCGAGCGCGTTCAGGTGGAGCTCGACAAACTGATCCTGGGTGAATACCCCGTCGAGGGAATCGATGTCATGTGCGAGACCGGGCTCGCGGGTTACGTTCTGCCGGAGGTGCCCGCGATGAAGCTCGAGATCGACGAGCATCACCAACACAAGGACGTGTACTGGCACTCGCTGACGGTGCTCAAGCAGGCGATCGACCTCGAGGACGGTGACCCCGACCTCGTATTGCGTTGGGCTGCACTGCTTCACGACATCGGAAAGCCCGACACACGGAGGCACGAGGACGGTGGCGGCGTGAGCTTCCATCATCACGAGGTCGTCGGCGCGAAGATGGTCAAGAAGCGCATGCGTGCGCTCAAGTACTCGAAGAAGATGGTCGACGACGTCTCGCAGCTCGTGTTCCTGCATCTGCGGTTCCACGGCTACGGCAAGGGGCAGTGGACGGACTCTGCGGTGCGGCGCTACGTCACCGACGCCGGCGAGCTACTTCCCAAGTTGCACAAGCTCGTTCGCGCCGACAGCACGACCCGGAACAAGCGTCGGGCAGCGGCTCTTCAAGCTACGTACGACGACCTCGAAGTGCGGATCGCGAAGATCGCCGAGCAGGAGGATCTCGCTCGTGTGCGCCCGGATCTCGACGGCAACGCGATCATGGAGTTGCTCGGCATTCCGGCGGGTCCCGAGGTAGGCAAGGCGTGGAAGTTCCTCAAGGAGTTGCGACTCGACCGCGGTCCGCTCCCCCGGGACGAAGCGGAGAAGGCGTTGTTGGAGTGGTGGCAGAGCGCTCCGAGGTGAGCTGGGCCTTCACCAGATACACGTTGTAACTGTCCCATTCGGAGACCGTGAAGTAGAGCTCGCCGTCCTTCGACCACGGGTGCATGAAGCCGCCGTAGATCTTCGGATACTCGTCGGTGCCGATCAGCGTCGACGGCGCGGTCCACTGTCCCTGCGGTGAATTCGATTCGCGTAGAACGATATTGCCCGACACGGGATCGAAGTAGGTCATCTGCCACCGACCGTCGTGGAACCGGATCGACAGTTCGCTGGCGATGCCGTCGGCGATCGGGGTCGCATCGTTGGCGTCCGTAGGTGCCCAGGTCCCGTCGACCCAGTACTGGTAGGCCGTCTTGTTCAGAAGGTCGTCCTTGGGTACGCGCGCCAGACCGACCGAACCGATCCGTCCGTTGACCGTGCCGAACATGTAGACGTAGTCACCCTGTGGCACCATCGTCGACACCTGGAACTTCGACGCCCCGAACACGTTGTCCCACCGCGCATGTGGATCTTTCGTCCAGGTGGATCCGTTGTCGTCGGAGTAGGCGATGCCGCCGTAGTTGGTCCACCACATGCCGGGCACCGTGCTCCAGCGTCGCACCGACATGTACGACATGTACTGGCGATCGCCGAGCGCGAACCCAGATGTGGGAATGACCGTGGTCTCCCAGTTCTTCACCTTGCGGCTGCTCAGCAATTCTGCTGCGTGACAACGGGAATCCTGAACCATGCTGTCGATGGTCATACCGTCGGACAGGTCGGTGTCGGTGCTGTAGCCGATCGCGTTGCTGCGCCAATCGGGTCCACCGACGACGCCGTACTCCCAGCCCTTTCCGAAGGAGTCACCGAACGCGACGGCGATCTCACCGGGCTTGCTCTCCCACATGATGCCGAGGTCGGTTCCGTCGAGCTGCCACCGCTTGTCCGTGCGGTTCTCCGAACCGGGGCCGGTGACCTGCGAGACGACGGAGACATCGCCGACGACGGGTTGTGCCGGCGCCGCGGTCACCGGTCCTGGCTCGGCAGGGTTGACGACGAAAGGGGGCACAGGGGCGACGTCTTCACCGGGCGGGCCGGGGATCGGGATCGGGATGGTCTCGGGCTGCGGGTCGATCTCGATGCGCGGGAACGGAAGTCGCGCCGAGCCGGTGGCTTCGGCCAGTTCTTCCTCGGTGTCGTCGGTCAGATCGGGGCAGGGGTCCATGCATGGGTCGACAAGAGGTTCGGCATCGACGCGGGTGGTATCGGGCTGTGGATCCGGCAGCGGCACGAGTTCGACGGACGGATACGGCACCGGCACGACGACTCGGTCCGGGAGCGGAGGCAGGACCGGAACGGAGTGTGGCCCCAGCGGCTCGGGTGGATAGTCCTTGGGATCGAATCCGCTTTCACCGCAATGGTTCACCGGCGCGGGTGGTGCCGCTGACGCAGGCGCGGCGAGGACGGTGCTCCCGGCGATCAGGGCCACCGTGCAGCCCAGTACGGCCGATCGTCCGCGCATCGTGTCCTCCTGTGCCGAGTTTCGTACCGTACGGTCCGCGGAGATACTACGTGCGGCGAGCGTTCACCACCACCGCGACCAGCCCGAGCAGATAGATGACACCGCCGCCGAGCACGACGGCATGCGCCGACGCCTCACCCGCCAGATCCGTCGTCATCGGGCCGACAGCGAATGCTGCGACGGCGAGCGCCGCTACGAAGAAGATGTTGAAAACGGTGTCCTGCAACGCGAATACGCGGCCACGATGGTCGTCGTCGATCTTGGTCTGCATCGACGCGTCCCCGGTCAGTTTGATGGTCTGGCCGGCGATGCCGAGTAGGAATGCCCCGACGAGCAGGCTCGTCTGCGTCAGTCCGTTGATGAACGTGACCTGCACGACGGCGGCCAATGCGAGGGCGCCGATGATCGACCGGACACGACCGAATGTCGGTAGGAGGAACGGAGTCAGCACCGCGGCGATCAGCATGCCCGCAGCGGTTGCGCCGACGGCGATGCCGAAGCCGGCCAGACCGCCGGGCAGGGAACTCGACGGAGTCTGACGCAGGATCAGCACCATGACGAGAGTGTCGATGCCGAACACGATGCGGTGCGCACCGATTCCCGTCATCGCGGCGGTCACCGTCGGCGATCTCCATACCGCGACGGCGCCGGACTTCAACCCGGCTGCGATGTCGGCGAATGCACGGGATGCACCGTCGTCGGGCAGGGTCGCTGGACCCAATGATTGTCGCGGGAACCGCGCTGCAGCAACGGTTCCGACGACGGATCCGACGGCGGACACCGCGACGGCGATTCCCGACCCTGTGTCCCCGGCGCCGACGTATCCGATGATCCCGACGGCGGCTCCTGCTCCCGCGGCAGCGAACCCGGAGCCGACGGTGGCGAGGAGGGAGTTCATCGGCACCAGCCAGGATGTCCGGACGACGTGAGGCAGGGACGCCGAGACCCCGGCGAGAACGAATCGGCTGAGGCCGACTGTGGTCAGTGCGAGAAGGAGGAGTGGTGTCTCGCCGCCCCCGGTGCACAGCACGGTCGCCGTGACGGCGATGAGCACCATGCGAAGGACGTTCGCCCACAGTACGACTGCGCGCCGATCCCATCGATCGAGCATCGCCCCGGCGAACGGTCCGATCACCGAGTACGGCACCAGCAGGACTGCGAACCCTGCAGCGATGGCCGCTGGATTGGATTCACGTTCGGGGTTGAACAGGATCGCACCGCTGAGCGCTGCCTGGAACAGTCCGTCGCCGAATTGACCTGCGAAGCGGATTGCGGTGAGCTTGCCCGCGCCGGGCGAGTTGCGCAGTCGCGCCAGGAAGGTCTCGTCGCTCACTTACAGGACTGTAGCCCCAGTTACCTACGACGCCCGAGCCAGCTCCTTCGCCTTCCACCATGCGACGGTGGCTGCGGCGCCGTCGGACAGTGGCGTCGGATGCAGGCCGAGGAGTGTCTCGCTCGCCGAGCTGTCGAGGACGTACGGGTGCGTGAACTGATACAGCGTGTCGCCGAGTTCCTTGATCGGACCGGGTACGACGGCGAGTGCTTTCATCATCCACGCCGGAATGGTGCCGATCTTCGGCGTCGGGGCGTGGGCTGCGCGGCTGAACATTTCGATCATCTCGCGCTGGGTGACGGCGGGTGCAGTCGGTGCGTGCAGGACGGTGTTCCACGAAGACGGTGTCGCAGCGGCCTCGATCATCGCTGCGGCGAAGTCGGGTACGTACGTGAACGAATGTGGCAGATCGGCATTCGCGATCACACGGATGGTGTTGTGCGACAATATCTTCGGGACCACTCGATCCCCCATGTGGGCTGTCAGGACGTTCGGCCCGTAGAAATCGGATGCCGCGACGCTGACGGTCGGGGTCGCGTGTGCGTCGCGGGCGGCCAGCAGTTCTGTCCTGACGCCGAGCTTGCGATGGGTCGCGGTCCGAGGCGAGTCCTCACGGATCGGGCCGTCGATGTACCCGTAGGAGTAGAGACTCTCCGGGAAGACGACGACGGTTCCGGCGGCCGCGTCGAGTACGCGTCGTTCCATCTTCGGGAGCTTCTCGCGCCACACCTTGTCCTCGTATGCGACGTGGGTGCAGTGGTAGATCGCCGTTGCTCCCGCGAAATGCTCACGGAGATCGTCGGTTTCGACGTCGACGCGGCGCCTGTCGATAGACGGGTGGTCCGGTCCCGAACCCGAGCGGGTGAGGATGCGTACGTCGTGGCCCTTGGCAGCCAGTTGTTCGGCGACGGTCCATCCGACGGGTCCTGCTCCGGTGACGACGTGTAGCTGGTTCATGTCCACTCCTTCGAATGTGAGCACTGCTCTCTGTTTCTTCGAGTGTGCGCGCCCGTGGACGAAAACGCAAGAGCACTGCTCTCTCAAATTCTTTGGACAAAGGCATTGCTCGTACAAAATGTAGTAGTTATGCTACGAACCATCGAAAATCGACACACCCTGCACACGCATATGCGTGTGCGCACGCGATGACCATGCAGCGACGGGAGAAACCGTGAGACCCGATAGCGACGTCGTAGTCGACGTTTCCGATCTACGAATGCGGTACGACACCACGGATGTCCTGAAGGGCGTGTCCTTCCAGGCGCGCCGGGGCGAGGTGCTGGTCATGTTGGGTCCCAACGGAGCAGGCAAGTCCACGACGCTCGAGATTCTCGAGGGCTTTCGGCTGAGGTCGGCGGGGCGCGTGAATGTTCTCGGACACGATCCAGCCGACGGTGACGAGGCCTGGCGTGCGCGGGTCGGCGTCGTGCTCCAATCGTGGCGTGACCACGGTCGGTGGCGGGTGCGCGAATTTCTGGACTACCTCGGGTCCTTCTACGTGCCGTTCGGAACGCCGTGGAACGTGAGCGAGTTGCTGGAACTCGTCGGCCTCACCGGGCATGCGCAGTCGAAGATCGCATCACTGTCCGGTGGGCAACGCAGGCGTCTCGACGTGGCGATCGGCATCGTCGGAAAACCCGAACTCCTGTTTCTGGACGAACCGACAGCCGGGTTCGATCCGGATGCTCGTCGCGAATTCCATGAATTGGTACACAGATTGGCCGATCTCGACGGGACGACCATCCTTGCCACGACGCACGATCTCGACGAAGCAGAGAAGCTTGCCGATCGCATCGTCATCCTTGCCGGAGGAAGGATCATCGCCGACGGTTCGCCGGACGAACTGTCCCGCAACGTCCCGGCGGATTCGGAGGTTCGGTGGTCCGTCGACGGTAGGCGATCGGTCCACAGCACAACGGAAGCAACGAAATTCGTGCACGAGCTCTACGTGCAACACGGTGATCGCGTCGTCGATCTGGAAGTGCGGCGCGCGACGCTCGAGGACACGTACATGGCGTTGGTGCATCGACAGGAATCCCCAGCTCGCGCAGAGACAGTGGAGGTAGTGACGACATGAGTGCCAAAGGGACTGCGGCGAGAGCCGGATTCAGGCGCAGCGCAATCGAACTCCGTCAGATGTTCACGGATCCTCAGGGTCTGGCTGCCGTGTTCTTGTTCCCAGCGCTCATCATGGTCGCGCTGGTGTTCATGCGGAACGGGTCGTTCCAGGAGACCGGATTCAGTTTGGCGATGCTCGCGTTGCCTGGCGTCATGGGCACCATCATCTTCTTCAACGGTGTCTACACGATCGGCGAGGCGATCGTGCTCGACCGCGAAGACGGAACACTGTTGCGGGCCAAAGCAACTCCGAACGGAATGATCGGTTACTTCATCGGACGGATCGGTAGCAACGCATCGGTGGTGACCGTGCAGGTGATCGTTGTACTGCTCGCCGGCTGGATCATCGTCGGCGGTGTGGCCCTCGACAGTGCCGGATCCTGGTTCACACTTCTCTGGGTCGTGGTGCTCGGTCTGCTGGCGACGTTGCCACTCGGCGCTGTTCTGGGTGCCGTCGTCGGCACCGCCCGTGGATTGTTCTTCGTGACCATGCCGCTGATGGGCGTCGTCGGAATCTCGGGGATCTTCTACCCGATCACGGCGCTACCCGGGTGGTTGCAGGATGTGGCACAGATCCTGCCGTGCTACTGGCTCGGGCTCGGGCTGCGTTCGGCCGTCCTGCCGTCCGATGCTGTTGTCGTCGAACTCGATCAGTCGTGGCGTCATCTGGAAACCGCTGCTGCACTCGGAGCCTGGTCGATCGTAGGTGTGGTGGCCGCCCCGATAGTGTTGAGCCGCATGGCACGAAACGAATCCGGGAGCAAGGTGGACGAGCGACGAGACAAGGCATTGGCACGTGCCTACTGAAGTCATCTACAACCGCATCGCGATGTTGCGCGCGGAACGCCAGATCTCGAGACGGGATCTGGCGGACGCGCTGGGTGTCCATTACCAAACCGTCGGATATCTCGAGCGCGGTGAGTACAGTCCCAGCCTCCACCTGGCGTTGCGCATCGCGTCGTACTTCGAGGTTTCGGTCGAGGTCATCTTCTCGATCGATCCGTTCGCGCGGCTCGGGTCAACCGATTCCACGGCATGACCGTCGATAGTGTGTCTTCCATGCCGACCACCCCACGGGAACGCGCCCGGGCGCAGACGCTCACCGATATCACCCGTATCGGCCGTCAGCATCTCGCCGCCGACGGCGCTGCCGCCCTGTCGCTGCGCGCGGTGGCCCGGGATCTGGGCGTCGTGTCGTCGGCGGTCTATCGGTACGTCAAGAGCCGCGATGAGCTTTTGACACTTCTCGTCGTCGACGCGTACGACGAGCTCGGCGACGAGGTCGACAAGGCTGTGGATCCCATCGACGATCCTCGCGAGAAGTTCCTGGCACTGGGCCGGGCCGTCAGACTGTGGGCACGGCGGGAGCCGTCGAGCTATGCACTGCTGTTCGGCAGCCCGGTGCCCGGCTATCACGCACCGGCCGAGCAGACCACGGAGCCGGGTACACGCGTCATCGTCGAACTCGTACGAATTTTCGATCAGGCCGATCGCGTGGGTCGCCTGGCGACGCCCCCGTCCCCGCTGCCGCTGGACTCTCTTCGGGGCGACTTCGCCGAAGTTCGTAACGAAATGGGAACAGAGATGTCCGACGCGGCCCTCGCGGCCGGGGTTCTGGTGTGGGCGTCGCTGTTCGGCGCGGTGAGCTTCGACGTCTTCGACCAGTACGGATCGTCCAACTTCCAGGACCGCGAGCTGTTGTTCGAGCACCAACTCGCGCTTCTGGCGAGTCTCGTCGGGCTGACCTGACTCGAAGAAACTTTCTCCGATTCCTTGCGGTACATCGGGTGGTTCGCGGTGCCACAATGTCTCCATGGCTACGCATGCGGAGGAACCCGAGGACCGGACGGCAGAGGAACACGCTGCGTCGGTCGACGAGGCGGTGCGTCCGGGTAGCTTGCTCGTGAGTTCGGTCGAGCTCGTCGAGCCGACGTTCCGGCGCACCGTTGTCTACGTCATCGAGCACAACGACGCGGGCAGTCTCGGTGTCGTCGTGAACCGTCCGAGTGAGACGGCCGTGCAGAACGTGCTCCCGCAGTGGGCGGACCTGGCTGCTCGTCCGCAGGCGCTCTATGTCGGCGGCCCTGTCAAGCGGGATTCCGCGTTGTGCCTGGCCGTCGTGCGTACCGGGGTCGACGTCGAGGGTGTCGCCGGGCTCAGGCGGGTGGACGGGCGCGTCGTGATGGTCGATCTGGATTCCGACCCGTCGGACATCGCCCCGCTCGTCGAAGGTGTTCGCGTCTTCGCCGGATACTCGGGGTGGACGCTCGGCCAGCTCGACGGCGAACTGGCGCGTGACGACTGGATGGTGGTGTCGGCGTTGGCGTCCGACGTCATCGGGCCGCCGAAGATCGACCTGTGGGCGCACGTTCTGCGACGCCAGCCGATGCCGCTGGCCATGCTGGCGTCGCACCCGATCGATGTAGAACGGAACTAGTGCGCCTTCGGCGCCCGTGCGCGGAGAGTTGGCCCTGAGACCAACTATGCACGCACGGGCGGCGCAGCCGCATCAGTGAGCGAAGTGCGTTTCCGTGGAGTGCCCGCCGCCCGCAGCGACGGCCTCGAGCTGGTCGATCACTTCGCTGATCGCGATGCACAGCAGACGGCCCAGATCGGCGCTGAAGCCTTCGCGCACCACGATGCGGAGCACGGCGACGTCGGTTGCGTTGTCCGGCATGGTGTATGCGGGAACCTGCCAGTCTCGTGCGCGTAATTCGTGGGACACGTCGAAGACCGTGAACGGGCGGTCTCCGGCGAGCGTGAAGGAGATCACCGGTATCGCACTGCCGTCGGTGATTACCTCGAACGCCGGGTGCGAGGCGAGGTGCTGGCTGACACGAACTGCTGTGTCGCGCAACGCTTCCATGATGTCGGTGTATCCGGAGCGCCCGAGTCGTAGGAAGTTGTAGTACTGTCCGACGACCTGATTGCCCGGCCGCGAGAAGTTCAGTGTGAACGTAGGCATGTCGCCGCCGAGGTAGTTGACTCGGAACACGAGGTCCTCGGGCAGGTCCTCCTTCGTGCGCCATACGGCGAAACCGATTCCGGGATAGGTCAATCCGTACTTGTGACCACTTGCGTTGATGGACTTGACCCGCGGGAGACGGAAGTCCCACTCGAGGTGTGGGTGCAGGAACGGGACGACGAATCCTCCACTGGCGGCATCGACGTGGACCGGAACGTCGGGCCCGCCGCTTGCCGCCAGTGCATCCAAGGTGTCGCAGATCTCCGACACCGGTTCGAGCTCTCCGGTGAACGTGGTCCCGAGGATGGCGACGACGCCGATCGTGTTCTCGTCGACGGCTTCTCGCACCTGCTCGGGCGTGATGACGTACCGGCCGGGTTCCATCGGAAGATATCTCGGTTCGACGTCGAAGTATCGGCAGAACTTCTCCCAGACGACCTGAACATTGCTTCCCAGAACGAGATTGGGTCTGGTGCTGTCGGATACTCGTGCACGCCAACGCCATTTCAATGCGAGTCCTGCGAGCATGACGGCTTCGCTGGACCCGATGGTCGACACCCCTGTCGCCGACGACGGATCCTCGGGATCCAGTCCCGGCGCATGGAACAGATCGGCGACCATGTTGACGCAGCGTTCCTCGATGGACGCCGTCGCCGGGTATTCATCCTTGTCGATCATGTTCTTGTCGAACGTTTCCGCCATCAGTTTCTCGGCCTGCGGATCCATCCAGGTGGTGACGAACGTGGCCAGATTGAGTCGGGAGGAGCCGTCGAGCATCAGTTCGTCGTGGATGAACCGGTATGCCGCTTCCGGATCGAGTTGGTCGTCGGGAAGTCGGAGTGCGGGTACCGGATTCGTCGCGATCCTGCCGGTGTACGCCGCGGAGATCACGCCGTTCGGATGCTTCTTTCGGGCCACGTCGTCCTCCAAGTCATAGGGATAGCCCGACGCTAGTGCCGCAGTGCGGGTTCTGCATCACCCTCGGCAGGCGAAACGCGGGCATACCGCTGTGCGAGGACAGCGCACACCATCAGCTGAATCTGGTGGAACAGCAGCAACGGCAACACGATCAGGCCGACGGGTCCGCCCGCGAACAGTACCGAGGCCATCGGTAGGCCACTGGCCAGGCTCTTCTTCGATCCGCAGAACACGAGGACGATCCGATCGGCGAGAGGAAAGCCCAGCGCGCGGCCGATGTAGTGCGTCAGCAGGAGGACGGCCGCGAGAACGAAGATGCAGGTGGCGACGACCGCGAGAATGCGCCAGACGGACACCGACGACCAGACGTGCTGATTCATGCTCTCGCTGAACGCCGCATAGACGACGAGAAGAATGGAACCGCGGTCGACGATCTTCGTCGGTTTCGAATGCCGCGACAGCCATCCCGTCACGAGGGGCCGGATCATCTGCCCGACGACGAACGGGACCAGCAGCTGAGCGACGATGTCCAGGATCGCCGACGCGTCGATGTGGGCGTTGCCCGAGGTGTTCATCAGCAGAATCACCAGCAGCGGGGTGACGAAGACGCCGATGATGTTCGAGAACGAGGCGCTGACGACGGCGCCCGCCACGTTGCCTTTCGCGATCGACGTGAAGGCGATCGACGACTGGACGGTCGACGGCACGAGGCACAGGAACAGGATTCCGGTGTAGAGATCCTGGGTCAGTACGTTCGGCGCGAGGATCCGCAGCGCCAGCCCGATCAGCGGGAACAGCAGGTACGTCGTCGCGAGTACGACGGAATGCAGACGCCAGTGTTTGACGCCTTCCCATGCCTCCTGTGGGGACAGCCGCGCGCCGTAGATCAGGAACAGCAGTCCGATCGCGATCTTCGTCGCCCAACCCAGAACGGTCTCCGCAGTGCCTGCGGCGGGAAAGATGCTGGCCAGGCCCGCGATGGCGATGATGCCGAGCACGAAGCCGTCGGGCCGCGCCTGTCGAAGAACGTTCACTCGGCTCACGATATCTGCCCCGGAACCATCATGAAAGTCGATGAACACGTTTACTGTGAACGCAATCAGTGATAAATATCGACGATGCTCCTCGACCCCGTCCTGCTACGCACTTTTCTGGTCGTCGAGCGCGAGGGCGGTTTCACCGCGGGCGGTGACGTGCTCGGGCTGCGCCAGTCGACGGTCAGTGGGCACATTGCCCGACTCGAGAAAGCCGTCGGACGCGAGCTCTTCCACCGCGACACCCGCAGCATGGAACTCACTGCCGACGGCACAGCCATGCTCGGTTTCGCTCGCACGATTCTCGACGCGACCGCCGAAGCCGAGCTCTACTTCGCCGAGGCGCCGTTGTCCGGACGCCTGCGACTCGGCGTCTCCGACGATCTCGTCAGTACCCGGTTGCCGCATGTTCTGTACGAGTTCCGACGGGCGCATCCGAGGGTGGATCTGGAATTGAACGTCGGGCTCAGCGAGACGCTGCGCGCGAAGCTCGACAACGACGAACTGGATCTCGTCTTCGGAAAGCGAAGGCCGGGAGAGACTCACGGAGAGTTGGTCTGGTCGGATCGCCTCGTCTGGGCGGGGCCGCCCGGTACGAAGGTGGAGCCGGGAGTCGTTCCCCTCGTGACGTATCCGCAGCCGAGTATCACGCGATCCTCGGCGCTGGCAGCGCTCGATCGTGTGGGCCGTGGGTGGCGCGTCACCTGCGTGAGCGACAGTGAGCTGGGTCTGCGGGCGGCGGCCCAAGCGGGTCTCGGATATCTGGTCCATGCATTCTCGACGCTTCCCGACGGGTTGGTCGCGCTCGACGGGCAGGGACTCCCCGACCCCGGTGGTATCGAATTCGTGCTCGTCTCACGGGCGCCTGCGCGGTCTCCACAGGTCGCCCTGCGCGACGCGATCATGGCGCGACTCGCCAAGTGATGTGTGACCGATCCCAACGGCGGACAGGCGCCCGGGGTCGGATATCCAGAAGAGCCGCAATGAGGTTCGCGACTCACACCGCGCCCCTACTGTGTGTCCAGGCTCAGCGCAGAGCATCGACGCTGTGCCACATGAAGGTCGGGGTCGGGGGACCGATGGCGCCAGAGGATCCAGTCCGGCAAGACCTCGTGCCGTATTCGGTGCAGCCACGGCATCTCCCGCAGCGAAGGTGCCGCCAGAAGAAGGCGGACGGCCTATGTCGATCAACCATGTCCGATTCAGGTGCAGAACTCGAAGCACCGCGACCATCGCCGCACTGTCGGCGGCGATCATGTTCGCCGGTGTCGCGGTGGCGTCGGCGCAACCTGCCGACGATCCGGCGCCTCCCGCGACGATCAGCGAGGACGGGACCGAGGTCATCCCTCCCGAGGGAACCGAGGAGGAACGGCCCAAGGCCGAGGACCAAGGGATCGAGAAACCGAACATCGCCGACGCGGCCCCCACGACGGTCACCGACGACCCGGAGAAGGAAACCGTCGGATACGGGCCCGTGCAGAAGAACTTCCTCGCTGGATTCCTCTACAGCATCGTGCATCCCGACGTCGCTCCCCAGGGTGCCAACGACTGGGCGTGCAAGCCTAGTGCGCAACATCCGAATCCTGTTGTGCTGCTTCATGGTACGTGGGAGAACGCCTACAACAACTTCGCGAGGCTGTCACCCGCGTTGAAGGATGCCGGGTACTGCGTGTTCGCGCTGAACTACGGAGACAAGGACTCGAGCGCGATCGGGCACGTGAAGTCGCTGCGCGGCACCGGTCCCGTCGCGGACAGTGCCAAGGAGATCGCGACCTATGTCGACGCGGTCCTCGCGCGGACGGGCGCGTCGCAGGTCGATCTCGTCGGACATTCGCAGGGCGGCTTGGTCACTCGGCAATATCTTCGGTTCGAGGGCGGCGCCGACCCGTCGAATCCGTCGAAGAACAAGGTGCGCAAGGTCGTCAGCATCGCCGGTTCCAATCACGGCACCACACTCGTCGGAATCGGAACGCTCGGCCGCACGATCAACAACCTCGGTCTGAACGTGCTCGGCGTCGTCGGCGCTGTCGCGGGCCCTGCTGCGTCCGATCAGGTGCTGGATTCACCGTTGGTCAAGGCGCTCGACGCGGGCGGTGACACCGAACCGGGAATCGACTACACGGTGCTCGGCACACGATTCGACGAGGTCGTCACGCCGTACAAGACGACGTTCCTGACGGCAGGGCCCGGTGCGACGGTGAAGAACGTGCTACTGCAGGACGGGTGCGGTGTCGACTTCTCGGATCACCTGTCGATCACGGTGTCGCCCAGGACGATCGGCATCGTCAAGAACGCCCTCGATCCGGTCGGCACGCCGGCGAGCGCCATTCCGTGCGTCTGGAACGCGCCGGTCACCGGCGGATAGTGGCAAGACCGCACTGCGTCGTCATAGAAAGGTCGATGCGGTGCGGTTTCCGCCGTCGTACTTCGCGCGGTACATCATCGAGTCCGCGGCACGGGTAGCTCGCGTGACGACGGACAAGTCCCCTCCCCACATGTCGGTGGGCTGCGGAATGATGGCGGCCCCGACGCTGACCGTGACGGGTATCTGATCTTCCCGTCGATACAGGGCGTGGCCGACCTGGCCGATGCGATCGTGCGCGTTGTCGAACGGTGTCGAGAAAACGACCACGAATTCTTCCCCGCCCGTGCGTGCCACGACGCCGTCCACTCTGAACAGTTCAGCCAGCCGATCGGACATCCTGACGATCACGCGGTCGCCGGTGTCGTGGCCGAAGTAGTCGTTGACCTGTTTGAAGCGGTCGATGTCGATCACGAGGACCACGAGGCAGTGCCCGCGGTGCTGCCCGGCGGTGACGAGCTCCTCGGCCGCGTCGTCGAGGCCTCGTCGGTTGAGAAGCCCGGTGAGTGGATCGACGAGAGAACGGCGGGCGTCGCGCCCGATCGCAGTCCACGCGATGTGTGCGAGCAACGGGATGCCGGTGTTGATGCCGAGAATGACGATTCCGACCGCAAGGACCGTCACCACGTCTTCCGTGCCGGCGAATGCCGCTCGCACGATCATGATCGCAATGAACGCCGTACACCAGAGCAGGTGTGCGAGTAGAAGTTTCTGGCTGAGGAAGTACGTACACAATGCGCCTGTGACGACGAACAATCCGCAGCCGATCAGGCCTCCCAGCGGTTCGTACAGCACGAGGACCGAGGTGAGTCCGACGTCGCCGAACACGGCGAAACCGATGAAGTCTCGACGCACGGGAAGCGGGCCGAAGAACCACCGCAGTGCGACGGCGAGCTGAATGAGCAACATGATGCCGACCCAGGCTTCGGGCAGGAAGCCCTGCGGCCCGCGTCCGCCGAACAGCATCAGTACCGACGCGGCCGCGAACAGCAGCGTCGCGGCGCCGAAGACGATCCGCAGCGGCCGGTGTAGCCCACGCGTCGAGTGATGCGTGACGATCCACTGGTAGTCGAAAGGCTGGCTGTACCACTCCGTCAGGACGGCACGAACGGAATCCTTGTTCGGCCGGCGGTGAGTGGCGCGTCGGCTACGGGTGGGAGCACCGGGTGCCGACGATTGGTTCTCGTTCGTGCGAGCCTCCAGTCGTCACCGTGTGATTGAAAACGAGCCTAAACGAGAAAAGCGGCAACCGGTTTGTTTTGCGGTAATCACCGGGAAGACGCGAGCGTGTTCAACGCTCCCGCGATGCGCTCCGCGTGTTCGGTGGTGATCGTCAGGCGTTGCCCGTTGGCGAACGTCACGAAGACTGCAGGCCCCTTGGCTGTGGCGACGGCATAGTTGCCTCGACCCTTGACGCGCAGACCCCAGCCGCCGAAGTCCTCGAAGGGGCTGACCTCACGAACCGACGCGCCGGTGATCTCGTCGATCGAGTAGTCGAACGCCGCCATCCCGAGGCTGCGTACGTGCAGGCCTTTCCGGTCGACGACGAGTTCGTATCTCATCAGCGACACCGGCAGGACTGCGAGCGGCACGAAGATCGCGAGTGGCCACCACGACTCCGCGAGCCAGCAGGTCAGGATCGCCGCCGCCGCCATGATCGTGAAAAGAACGGCGGTCCCGACGCGTCCCGCGCCCAGCGGCTCGACGATCGGCAGGTCGGCGTCACCGCGAGGCAATGACGCCGGCGGCGGTGCGTCGGCGACGACCCGGTCGCGGTAATCCCGGAGGAGCGAGGCGCCGAGCAGACCGACCAGGAATCCGACGGCGGTTCCGAAGGCGAGGGCCCAGCCGGGAATCTCGATGGCGGTGACGTCGGAGACATCGAGCTGTCGGGACAGGATGGCCACCTGCAGCACGACGATCAGCCCGACGACGGTCGAGCCGATCATCAACATGGTCCGCCGCATGATCAGCAGCGCGTGGGCCAGAGACGCGATGGCGCTGCACCCGCCGCCGACGAGGATCACGATGATCGCGAGAGTGATGGAACTGGTCGTCGGGCTGGTGAAGCCGTCGGGAGCGGTGCCGGACCAGTGCGTCGCGATCTGGTCGGGTAGGCGCGGGCGCCAGACCCTCGTCAGAACGATGCCGAAGACAGCTGCGGCGATCGGCAGCACGACGCCGAATACGACGCCTGCCGGGTCGAACGTCCGCTGCTTCATGTCCGGTGCGATCAGCTCGGAGCGCACGCATCCTTGAGGCTGCACGAGATGCAGGAATGCCCGCATCCGCCGGCTTCCTCCACCGGCTTGGCCGCTGCTGCGCGGGCGCCGATCGATCCGCCGATTCCGGCGGTGACGAATGCAGCGATGACGCAGGCGGCGACGGCGACGACCGCGAACACGCCGCTCAGCATCAGTCCGGCAGCGCCACCGATGAGAAGGAGAAGGGCCGACGCAGCGTTGGTCGGGCCTGCCACTTTGTTGGCCATCGTGAACGTGTCGTCGTCGCGCATCGACTCTGCGGTACGCACGCCTGCCCACCGGTTGCGGGGGAGTTTGCCCGTCAGACTCGCAGCGGCAACGGAGCCGACGACGAGAGCGAGTACGAACATCAGTATCGACACGACGATCACGCGGGTAAGGATACGGCTACCACAGGTGCGCGTACCAGGCGGCCCAGCTCAGGCTCTACCCTTGGCTATGTGACTGATCCAGTGGACGCAACGCCCGAGCACCGCTATACCGCGGATGTTGCCGGGCGCATCGAGCAGCAGTGGCAAGACCTGTGGGACGAGCAGGGCACCTTCGACGCCCCGAACCCGGTCGGCCCGCTTGCCGGTGAGGTGCCCGCGGACAAGCTCTTCGTGCAAGACATGTTCCCGTACCCGTCGGGCAGCGGTCTGCACGTCGGACACCCACTCGGCTACATCGCGACCGACGTCTTCGCGCGTTTCCACCGCATGCACGGGCGCAACGTTCTGCACGCCCTCGGGTACGACGCGTTCGGTCTGCCGGCCGAGCAGTACGCCGTCCAGACCGGAACACACCCACGTTCGACGACCGAGGCAAACATCGCGAACATGCGACGCCAGCTGCGTCGCCTCGGCCTCGGGCACGACCGTCGGCGATCCCTGGCGACGACGGACGTCGACTTCTACCACTGGACGCAGTGGATCTTCCTGCAGATCTTCAATTCCTGGTACGACGCCTCGGCCGGCAAAGCACGCCCCATTTCCGAATTGGAGAAGGAGTTCTCCGATGGGGCGCGTTCCTTGGAGGACGGTCGGTCCTGGGACTCGCTGAGTTCGGCCGATCGAGCGTCGGTTCTGGATTCCTTCCGTCTGGTCTACGAGTCCAATTCGCTGGTCAACTGGTGCCCCGGGCTCGGCACGGTACTCGCCAACGAAGAGGTCACCGCCGACGGACGCAGCGATCGCGGCAACTTCCCGGTGTTCCGAAAGAACCTGCGGCAGTGGATGATGCGCATCACCGCGTACTCGGACCGCCTGATCGACGACCTGGAGTACCTGGATTGGCCGGACAAGGTCAAGACCATGCAGCGCAACTGGATCGGGCGATCCCGCGGTGCTCAGGTGTCGTTCTCCGGCATCGAGGTGTTCACGACGCGGCCCGACACGCTGTTCGGCGCCAGTTACGTCGTGCTCGCTCCCGAACACGACTTGGTCGACGGCTTGATCGCGTCCGAGTGGCCTGCCGATGTCCCGTCCGTGTGGACCGGCGGCGCAGCGAGCCCCGCGGAAGCTGTTGCGGCATACCGTGCTTCGATCGCGGCCAAGTCCGATCTCGAGCGTCAGGAGAACAAGGAGAAGACGGGCGTCTTCACCGGTTCGTATGCCGAAAATCCGGTGAACGGCGAGCAGGTACCGGTGTTCATCGCCGACTACGTGCTCACCGGATACGGAACCGGCGCGATCATGGCCGTTCCGGGTCACGATCAGCGTGACTGGGAGTTCGCCACCAAGTTCGAACTGCCTGTGCGCGAAGTGATTTCCGGCGGCGACGTGACCGAGGCTGCGTACTCGGGTGACGGCCCGCTCGTGAATTCCGGCTTCCTGGAAGGCCTTTCGGTGGACGAGGCCAAGGCTGCCGTGGTGGAGAGGCTCGAGTCCGAAGGCAAGGGCCGTGGGACCATCCAGTACAAGCTGCGCGACTGGCTGTTCGCGCGCCAGCGGTACTGGGGCGAGCCCTTCCCGATCGTCTACGACGCCGACGGCAACGCACACGCTCTGCCGGAATCGGTTCTGCCGGTGGAACTTCCCGAGGTCGAGGACTATGCGCCGGTGTCCTTCGATCCCGACGACGCGAGCTCCGAGCCGTCGCCGCCGCTGGCCAAGGCGTCGGACTGGGTGAATGTCGAGCTCGATCTCGGTGACGGGCTGCAGACCTACCGCCGCGACACCAACGTCATGCCGCAGTGGGCGGGCAGCTCGTGGTACCAGCTGCGCTACATCGACCCGACCAACTCCGAGACGTTCGCCGACCCGGAGAACGAGAAGTACTGGGTGGGACCGCGTCCCGAGATCCACGGACCCAACGATCCAGGCGGCGTCGATCTCTACGTCGGTGGCGTCGAACATGCGGTGCTGCACCTGTTGTACTCGCGGTTCTGGCACAAGGTGCTGTTCGATCTCGGGCACGTGAGTTCGAGCGAGCCGTACCGCCGTTTGTACAACCAGGGCTACATCCAGGCGTACGCCTTCACCGACGCTCGTGGCGTCTACGTTCCGGCCGAGGAGGTCGAAGAGCGTGACGGCGGGTACTTCTATCAGGGCGAGCCGGTCAATCGTGAGTACGGCAAGATGGGCAAGAGCCTGAAGAACTCGGTCTCCCCCGACGAGATCTTCGCCGAATACGGCGCCGACACCCTGCGTGTCTACGAGATGTCGATGGGACCGCTCGACACGTCGCGACCGTGGGCGACGAAGGATGTCGTCGGCGCGCAGCGATTCCTGCAGCGCGTGTGGCGCCTCGTGCTCGACGAGGAGACCGGCGCAGTCCGCGTCACCGACGAGAAGCCGACGGAGGACACGCTGCGCATTCTCAACCGCGTCATCGATGGCGTGGAAGCGGATTACACTGCGCTGCGCGACAATACGGCCGGTGCCAAGCTCATCGAGCTGACCAACCACCTGACGAAGGCGTACCCCGAGGGTGCTCCCCGCGGTGTCGTCGAGCCACTGATCCTGATGCTCGCCCCGATGGCGCCACATCTGTCCGAGGAGCTGTGGAAGCAGCTGGGTCACTCGTCTTCGCTTGCCCACGGACCGTTCCCGCGGGTGGAGAAGAAGTGGCTCGTCGCCGACACCGTCGACTACCCCATCCAGGTCAACGGCAAGGTGCGTAGTCGCATCACGGTGCCCGCGGATGCGTCGGGTGCGGACGTCGAGAAGACCGCGTTGGCCGACGAGAAGATCGTCGCCCTGCTCGACGGCAAGGCGCCGACGAAGGTCATCGTCATCCCGGGGCGCATGGTCAACATCGTCGTGCGCTGACGCACCCGTGCGTGGAAAGTTGGGCTCCGCTGCAACTTTCCACGCACGGGCGGCACCGCCGCCCTCATCCTTTTCGTGTGAGAAACGACAGGCGAGACCTCTACATGAGCTTTAATTCATCTCATGTCACGGGTCGGTAAAGGTCTTGTCCTCGCTTTGATCTCGTTCATGGTCTGTACCAGCGCTTATGTCGCGCAGGCAGATCCCGGGCCAGGTTCGCCGATCCCGGCCGACGACCCGTTCTACAGTTACGACGGTTCGCTCGACGTCGCTCCGGGCACTGTGTTGCGGACGCGGCCGATGACGTTCCAGACGCCGACGCACGCCACCCCCATCAAGGGTGACCAGGTTCTGTATCGGACCACCGACCAGCAGGGCGACGCCGTCGTGACCGTTGCGACGGTGCTCCGACCACTGATTCCGGGGCCGACAAAGATCGTCTCGTACCACATGGCCTACGACGCCCTCGGTTCCCAGTGCGACCCGTCGTACACGCTCAGCGGTGGTGCGACGAGCCCGATCGCGAGTGCCGAACAGACCGTCATCGCCGGCTATCTCGCGGCCGGATATACCGTCGTCGCACCGGATTACGAGGGTGAAGAGCTGGAGTGGACGGTTGGGCGGCAGTCGGGGTACGCCGCTTTGGACGGCGTGCGGGCGGCTCAACAGTTTCTGCAGATTCCGACGTCCACGCCCGTCGGGCTGATCGGCTACTCGGGTGGATCCGTGCCGACGCAGTGGGGTGCCGAGGTCGCGCCGCGCTACGCACCGGAGTTGAACATCGTCGGCGTCGCGGCGGGCGGCGTTCCCGTCGACTTCGCGCACAATCTTCCGTACGTCAGCGGTAGCCCCAAGTGGGCAGGGGTGATACCGGCATTGGTCGTCGCGTACCAGCGTGCCTACCGACTGGACACGTCCCTGTTTCTGTCGGAGTACGGCGCTCAGGTCGTCGACCAAGTGGATCAAGAATGCATCGCTCAGTTCGCCGACGACTACCCGGATCTCACCGACGCCGACATGGTGAAACCTCCGTACACGTCGCTGCTCGACGTCCCGGTGGTGGTCGAGATCGTCAACGACAACATCATGGGCATTTCCGGAACGCCGAGTGCTCCGTTGTTTCTGGCGGTCGGGCACTCCGATCCCATCGGCGACACCGTCATGATCACCGCCGACGTCGAGGCGTTGGCGCACGAATACTGCAGCCGCGGTGCCGATGTCCAGTACGCGCAGTACGACGGCCTCAATCACGAACAAGCGTTCCCGCCCTTCGAAGCTCAGGGCTTTCAGTTCCTGAGTGACCGCTTCGCGAACCTGCCGACGCACAGCAATTGCGCTGTCATCGGGCCAGGCAACAGTCTCGCGCCGACGCCGGTGCCGTGATCACAGCAACGTCGTCAAGATGCCCCCGTCGACGCGCACCGCCGACCCGTTCGTCGCCGACGCCGCGGGGCTCGCGAGGAACGTGACCATGTTCGCGATTTCGCTCGGCTCGATGAATCTCTCCAGCAAGGACGTGGGATTCGCGCCGATGATCGCTGCCTTCATATCGCCCGTCGAGATCGATTGTGCGTCGGCGATGGACTCGACGGTCTGCGCGACGCCATCCGAGTAGGTCGGTCCGCCGAGGATCGAATTGACGTTCACCCCAGTACCTTTCGTAAGCTTGGCGAGTCCGTTGGCCAGAGCCAGCATCGCGGCCTTCGTCGTGCCGTAGTGGATCATGTCCCCAGGGACGTTCACTCCCGATTCGCTGCTGACGAAAACGATTCGCCCCCAATCCTTGTGCAGCATCGAAGGCATGATTCGACGGGCCAGCCGGACCCCGCTCATGACATTGACTTCGAAGTATCGCAGCCACTCGTCGTCGGAAATCTGTTCGAACTCCGCCAGGTCGAACAGCCCGACATTGTTGACGAGGATGTCGACGTCGGCAAGCGTGTCGCACAACCGAGAGACCTGGTCGACGTCGGAGAAATCAGCCGCGATCCCGTCGACCGTTGCGCCCTCGCCGCGCAACGACGCCACGGCCTTGTCGAGCTTCACAGGGTCCCGACCGTTGATGGTGACGGCGACGCCTTCTGCAGCCAAGCTTCGGGCAATGGCATAGCCGATGCCCTGGGTGGAACCGCTGACGAAGGCGGTCTTGCCGGTAAGTTTCAGATCCATTCCATGATCGTCGGCCGCACCGATCAGCGCTCGATCAGCGCGAACTAGACTTCGGCCGGTGAGCGAGTTACGAGTCCGCGTTCTCGGCCAGGTGGAAGCGGAGATCGACGGGGTGGCGTTGCCACTGACGAAGCCGCGTCATCGCGAACTTCTCTGCTTGCTGGTGCTCGGCCGCGGCCGGACTGTCTCGACCGCGAGTCTGGTCGACGACCTGTGGGATGACGCTCCCGCCGGCGCCGTCGGATCGGTCCGGACGTTCATCGGTGAGCTCCGCAAGATCCTGGAGCCGACGCGTCCACCGCGGAGTCCGTCGAACGTGATCGTGACGCGAGGTGCAGGCTACGCGCTCGAGCAGTGCAGTGTGGACCTGTGGCGCGTCGAGACGGGGCTCGAGACCGGGTTGGATGTTTGGCGCGGAACAGCTTTCGAAGAATTCACGACGCGGCCCTGGGCGGCTGGAGAGCGCGCGAGAATTGCGGACCTGCGGGCGGGAATGATCGAAGAGCATGCGGAAGCGATGCTCGCACAGGGTCGTTCGGGGGACGTGATCCTGTTGCTGGACGCATTCGTCGACGAGCACCCGTGGCGGGACGAGGGGTGGCGGCTTTATGCGTTGGCGTTGTATCGCGTTGGGCGACAGGCGGATGCGCTCGCGGTCTTGCGCCGTGCTCGCGTGATGTTCACCGAAGGTCTCGGCCTCGATCCGAGTGATCGATTGGGCGACCTCGAGCAGCGGATTCTGACGCGGGACCCCGGGCTCGACAACGATTCGATACTGATGCAGACCGCAGCTCAGGTGGGTTCCCGTTCGCAACTCGAAAGTGCCACTGCCCTGGTACCTTTGCTGGCGCTGTCGGGTTCGGTCGGTGCAGCCACAACGCAACGACGTGCAACCATCGCCGCCGCGGAACAGTTGGGTGATCCTGAGCTGACCGCACGGGTGATCGTCGGCTACGACGTGCCCGGCAGCTGGACGCGGTCGGATGATCCCCAGCTGTCGGCGGCGATCGTCGATGCGGCAGACCGTACGCTGAAAGTGCTTCCTGCTGACGCGTCGAAACGTGTTCGTGCGCGGCTTCTTTCCGTCATCGCGATGGAATCGCGCGGCGTCGGGAGCCGTATGGCCGAGGCTGTCGAAGCGGAAAGCATTGCCCGACGCCTCGGCGACCCGGCACTCTTGTGTTCAGCCCTGAGCGCGCGGTACCTACAGACTTTCGCGACGACTGGATTGGCACCTGACCGTCTCGACATCGCTGAGGAAATAGTGTCGTTGGCAGCCGAATCGGAACTGTCGACGTTCGAAATCGCTGGCCGGATCTATCGGATGCAGTCGCTGTGTGCGCTCGACGCCATCGAAGCGGCCTCGGTGGAAGCCCGGAAGATCGACGATCTTGCCCGACGCTTCGGCCGTCCTCTCGCGTCCGTGTTCAGCGCGTGGTTTCGGTACACGTTCGAGGACGGACCCGAGCCTCCGGATGGCGCCGAGATGGCTGGTTTCCGACACGGTTTGAGGCCGCTGGCGGATCTGACGGCCGCTGTCCGGAGCGGAAAGCCGGTGCCGGACGGCGATGTCGGTCCCTACGAACCGTGGGCGCGCCCGGGTGCGCTTGACGACATTCCGGATCCTCCGCGTGACCTGATGTCCGAGGTGTGCTGGTACCTCGTCGGGCTCGCGGGTCTTGCTGCGGGACATGAGAATTCGATGCGTCGGGCGTACGACGCCTTGTTGCCTGCGGCCGGTGAACGGGCGGCAGGCAGTGGCTGCATCGATCTCGGTCCGATCGCGCCGCTGTTGGAGCAGTTGGCGGCTTCGGCGCGCTGAGCGTGAAATAGATCGTGGTCTCGACTGTGCGAGAGGATAGTGGCGTTATGCCGACTCTGCAGATCGATGACTTGCCCGAGGACGTATACACAACGTTGCTGCGACGTACCGACGAAGTGCATCAGTCGCTGGAAACCTATGTCAGGAACATACTCGTCGACGCGGCCCGACGGCCGACCGCCAATGAGGTCTTCAACCGCGCAGCTTCCCGCACTGGTGGTTCGGTGTCGCCAGAGGACGCTGCGGATTCCGTGCGGCATGATCGCGGTCCCCTCTGATGTCAGAAGAAACGATTGACCAACGGCCCGACCAGGCCGAAGGCCGAGGCGTCGGGAACCAGGTATTTCGTGACGGCCCCGCTTACGAACGCGTGCCATGCCGGTCCGCCGTCGGACTCGATTCCGGACACCACGAAGGCGTTGCCGACGAAGACACCAGGGAAGTGACGGCTTGCCAGCTCCTCGTTGTGAGCGGCGACGGCCAGTAGTTCTTCGGCGCGGCTGCGGTCGATGACGTCACCCATGCGGGCCAGCAGGTTGTCCTGAGGGCGGCGTTCGAGCGGATTGCTGTCCACGAGGACCAGGCTGTCGACCTTCACCCCGCGTCCTTGCAGTTCGATGGCCACTGCATGCGCGAGCAGTCCCCCGAACGAGGCGCCGAGCAGGTGCACAGGGCCATCGGTGTGGACCCCGAGGATGTCGTCGGCATAGCGGGCCGCGAGCGCGGTCAACGAATCCAACCGCTCCCCGATCGCCTGGACTCCGAAGACGGGGCGATCCTCGTCGATGTGCTCGACGAGTTCGGCGTAGCAGCTGGTCAGACCTTCGATCGGGTGGATGCAGAAAACGGGTGCCTGGGTTCCTGTGGTGCGAATGGGCACGATGGCGGGGGTGGCGTAGGCGGTGACGGTCTCGTTGTAGGCCAGCTGGGTGTAATCGTTGACAACGGTCATGCTGAGCCTCCGAGGGGGTCGAGTCGTCGTTCTGCACTGACGAATATGTCGGGTGGGAAGCCCGATGTGTTACCCAGCTCTCATTGCGGTCTGGTCACGGCCGCCCCACGAGATCGAAGTTATGTCCTCAGATGGTGCGAATCGCGTGCACAACCTCGATCTGGACGGCGAATCTACGATCACCCAGTAATCGATACCCTGCGCAGGCAGGTCTACGCGTCGCCGTCAGTCCGCTGCCAGCTCATCGGCCAGGGACAGGAGTCGAACGTTGAGAGGGTCGAGCCGATTGCTGATCACGTCCCACATGATGATCGGATCGATGTCGCTGTACGCATGAGAGATTATGTTGCGCAATGCAATCAGCTTGTGCCAGCTGTCGTCCTGATGTTCGGAGTAGTACTCGGGAAAGTTGTCTCGCACTTTCGAGAGATACTCGCCGGCTACCTGAACACGCATCAGCGTCGCGTCCCATAGCAAGTGGTTAGTCTCGAGCTCGACGGCGGATGACGGACGGGCGGATCGAATCTTCGTCAGGGCCTCGATTGCCGCAGCCAAGTAGGGTGCGGGTGTCTTCGGCATGGCCTGGTCCTAACGTCGTCATGCGAGTGTGTGGGTTCTCGGCTAGACGATCCGCACGAGGTCGGGCTCGACGTATTGGGCGAAGTGCTTGTTGAGTCTTGTGACTACGTCAGCTCCCCCGCTGAGAATCGAGTTCAACTCTTCCTGCAATGCAAGAAACTCCCACGGATCAGCTTCGGGACTGAATTCGACCAGCAGATCGAGGTCGCTGCCCGGCCCAGCCGACCCGCGTGCGTAGCTTCCGAAAACAGACGCCTCGGCAACGCTGTGCCGTTCGAGGATCTCGCGGAGTCGAGCGAGCTCAACGGGTAGGTTCAGTTCATTGGCTGACAGTGCCATAGCGCGATTCTAGCGAAGCAGTAAGGCGCGGGGTTGGACGCGATCGCACCATTTTTGACCTCGAGAATGAAGTTGCATCGCGATTCCGGCCGAAATGCGTGCACAACCTCGATCTCGGCGGTACTCACCCGTCCGGATGAATACCACCAAATCCTCCGTGTCGATGGCGGGGGCGAATCTACGATCAGCCGGTGATCGATATCGTCCCGCGAAGGCGAGTGCTGCGACTGGTCGTCGTTGTCGCGGTTGCTGTTGCGTCGATTCTGTTCGGGCAAACCACCGTCGCCGCCCCTGCGCCCCTGAGGGTCTCGATCGTCGGCGACTCGTTCAGCGCGGGTGTCGGGGCAGGCGCGAACCTCGGCTTTGCGCAGGTCCTGGCTGCGCGGGGATGCTGGGTCCCGAACCTCGTCGCGGTTTCGGGCAGCGGGTATGCCGCCAGCTCCGACCCGTTCGTCAGCCTGCCCCGAGTGGCGAAAGCCGCGTCGACGATCCCCGACGTCATCATCATCCAGGGCAGCGGAAACGATCGCGGCGACGGCCGATTGTTCGCCGCCGCGACCGGCCTGTATCTCACGTTCCGAGCGATCGCGCCGCAAGCGAGGATCGTCGTCGTCGGACCGACAGGCGCTCCGAATGCCAAGCACGACAACATAAACGGTGTACGACGCACCCTCCGCGACGCGGCTGCCCTTACCGGTGTCACGTTCCTCGACCCACAGGCCGAGGGGTGGCTGAACGCCGCAACCGACTACGCACCCGACGGCATTCATCCGAACAACCGTGGTCACGCGCGGATGGCGAACCGCATGTTCGACGACCTGTCACGCCTGGGAATCCCGCGGATCAACAGCTGCTGAAATCGAAGTTATGCCGTGAAATCGCGCACAATCCGTACACAACCTCGATCTCGGCGGAATGGCTAAAGGACCCAGTTCTGCAGCACGACGCAGACGACGGTCCCGCCAACGATGCTCAACGCCGCGTTACGACGCCATAGGTGTACGACGACTGTCACGAGAACACCGGCGATCTGCGGCACCCCGTGGTTTTCCGTCGACACATCGATCGACGACAGCGCATACAGCGCCAGGATGACGACGGCGCCGAGAGTCATCCACTTCCCGATCGAGTCGAGCAGTGCGGATTCGCGGAGTCGAGATCGGACGGCGAACGGTATCGCTCGCAGCGCAAAGGTGATCGCCACCGCAACGCCGAGCGCTCCGGCGATGTACGTCGTCATGACCGGAAGTGCCGAACGATCAGGACCGCGGTGAACACGCCCATCGAGACGGCCAGCATGGATCCCGGCGCCACCAGCAAACCGACGGCTCCCGACGCCCCGGCCAGCACGAGCGTCACCTTGTTCGGGTCCGCGCGGTACGCGTCGAGAGCGAGCACGACGAACAGGGCGGTGAGAACGAAGTCCAAGCCCTGCACATCGCCGAGCACCGAATGTCCGACCAGCGCACCGACGAAGGAACCCACGACCCACGACGCGTGCAGACCGAACTGCGTCCACAGGATCTGGCCGCTGCGCATACGGCTGGACGCAAGAGCGAAGGCCTCGTCGCAGAGGGCAAAGATGCTGTAGCCCTTGGCGAATCGGCCGTCGACGCGGTGAAGCGGGAAGGACAGTCCGTAGAAGAGGTGGCGCGAATTGACCAGCAGGGTCGTCACGGCGATCGCTGCTATCGGTGCGGCGGCTGCCAACATTCCGATGATGATGAACTCCACCGATCCGGCGAACAGGACGCCGGAGATGATGGGCGCGAGCCACCACGGAAAGCCGTGCGACGTCACCAGCACGCCGAATCCTATTCCGAGCGTGAACAACCCCACCCAGACGACACCGGCGGACCGGGATGCGTCGACGAACGACGTCCTCACCTCTTGTTGCACGACCATGACGCAATGATAGAAAAATCAAGCTGTGAAATTATTGCCCGATCTTGCTGAGTTGGCACCCGAACGGCAATATGAATGCATGGATTCGGTAGATGAGCACATATTGTTGCTCCTCCAAGAAAACGGTCGTCTGTCCAACCAGGATCTGGCCGCACGCGTCGGACTCACGCCTGCCCCGTGCCTGCGTCGGGTGCGCAAGCTCGAGGAAGACGGCGTGATCCGGGGGTACTCGGCGATCGTCGACAGAACACGCATGGGCAAGGGATTCGAGGTCACCATTCATGCCGACCTGATCTCCAAGAATCTGAAGACGACCCAGGCGTTCGAAGATCGGATCGCGGCGATGCCCGAGGTGGCCGAACTCCGCCGGATGTTCGGCATTCCCGATTACTTCATCCGTGTCCGCGTCGCAGACCTCGCTGCCTACGAGCAATGGTTGACGACGCAGCTCATGGGCGATCCGGCGATCTCACGAGTGGACTCCCGCATCACGATGAAGATCATCAAGACCGACGCTCCCTAGACTGCGACCAGTTCACCGGCTCGGCTCAGGTGCAGGTCCCGGAGCCACGTGAGAAGAGACAACACTGCGAAGGCGGCACCCGTCAGGCAGACGCCCGTCCAGCCGAAGTGCGTCCACGCGAAGGTCCCGGCAGCCGAACCGACGGATGCGCCGACGAAGTACGTCGTCATGTAGATCGAGTTGATGCGCGCTCGAGCAGCAGGTTCCAGCGCGTACACGACGTTCTGGTTGCTGACGTGCACGCCTTGCAGCGCCAGGTCGACGAGTACGAATGCCAGCACGAACACGATCCAGTACCGACCGCCGACCGCGAACAACGACCACACGGCAACCAGCAGAACGACGCATGTACCGGTCGCCCATTGAACATATCCGCGGTCGGCCAACCGTCCGGCCACCGACGCCATCAGCGCACCGGCGACGCCCGCCAGGCCGATGAGTCCGATCTGCGCCGCGGAGAAGCCGTATTCGGTGGTCAGCAGCAGCGTCATCGTCGCGAACACCGCACTGACCGATGCGAACGACAGCGCCCCGAGCAGCGACCGAACGCGTAGCCGAGGGTAACGACGCACGAGCGTGCCCATCGATGCCAACGCCGGTAGATAGGAAACACCTGCCGTCGTCGAACCGCGTGGCAGGACGCGCCACAGTCCGAGGGCCGACAGCAACATCAGAACCGCGGCAAGTCGATACACGCCCTGCCAGCCGGTGATCCCGGACAGCACGCCGGAGATGCTGCGCGCCAACAGGATACCCGTCAGGAGCCCGCCCATGACGATGCCGACGATGCGTCCCGACTGCGACGGGTGCGCCATGGATGCAGCGAACGGAACGATGACTTGTGCTGCGACGGAGAACAATCCGGCCATTGCGGTCCCGACCAGCAACCACGACAGCCCCGGCGAGAAGCCTGCGATCGCCTGTCCCGTCGCGGCGAGCACCATGAGCCCGACGCTGAGTCTGCGTCGATCCACGACGTCACCCAGTGGCACGAGTAGAAGCAGTCCCAGCGCGTAGGAGACCTGTGCGACGGTCACCGATACCGCAGCCGCGGACTGCGAGACGCCGAACTCGGTTGCGATGAGATCGAGCAGCGGCTGATTGAGGTAATTGCCGCCTGCGCTCAAGCCCGTCGCAACGGCCATCAATGCGACGACAGGGGTGCTGATGCCAGTGGTGGTGTTCACGACCAACAGCATTCCCCGCTGCGAACGAGCTGTCCAATAGATCGATCAGCATGATTCATCTCTCTTGAAGATAGTATGACGCCGTGGAGCTTCGTCATATCCAGTACGCGGTCGCGGTAGCGGAGGAACAGCACTTCAGCCGAGCGGCAGCGCGGCTACATGTCGCACAATCCGCACTCAGCAGCCAAATCCGTGATCTGGAACGGGAATTGGGCGTCGACCTGTTCAATCGGACGAGCCGAAGCGTCACCATCACGAAGGCCGGACACATCTTCCTGGAACGGGCATACGGGGTCCTTGGCGCGGTGTCGCGCCTGGTCTCCGACGTGTCGCCGTCGAACACCGAGGTACGACGCCTCCGCGTCGGCATGATCGTTCCTCTCACCCGCGTGGACGTCGTGGCGGCCGTCGGCGCGCTTGCGGAATCGCACCCGGGTACGACGGTGTCGCTGCTGCCGAGGGGTAGCGCCGACTCACTGGAGGGTGTGTCCGCAGGGGCACTGGATCTCGCGATCGTCGGCCTGGCGCCCGGTCGTACGCACACCGGGCTGACGGCGACAGCGTTGTGGACCGAACCGCTGTCACTGTTCGTGTCGGCCGAGCACGAGTGGGCAGGTCGCCGCACCGTTCAGCTGTCCGAACTCGACGGCATGACGACGATCGACCGGCCTGCAGGCAGCGAAGCCAGGATGCAGACCGACCACGCGTTCATGCAGTCGTCGGTACGCCGAGGGGCCGTGGTGGAAGCCGATTCGGCTGACCTCGTCGCCGGGCTCACGGCGGCCGGGTTGGGTGTCACCTTGTTGCCGTCGTCGTTGGCGTCACTGTTCCCGACGTTGCACGCGATCGACGTGGTCGACGCACCGACCCGCACGGTGTCCGTCGTCACCCACCCTGGCAACACCACGTCGGTGACGACGGCGTTCACCGACTACCTGTTGAGCCATCGCCTGTAGTTCCGGTCAGCGGACCTGCGGATACCGTCCGTCGCCGAGGTCGGGATCGGGTAGCACTCCGTCGGGATCGACCAGCGCGACATTCCTGCCGTCGAGGGCGACGCGTCGCATACCCTCGAGCACCATCCGGCGGCCGACGTCGGAGAACCGGTCCACGCGGGAGACGTCGAAAACGGCTGTGCCGACACCCGAGTCGCGGGCCAACGCGTCGAGCACGCGCTCTGCGCCACTGAACTGCACGACACCCTGCAGTTCGACGACCAACTCTCCCGAGACCTCCGACATGCTGCGCAGCACCGAGGAGCCGTACGGTTCGGATTCCATCAGATGCATGCCCATGTCGTCGGACAGTCTCTGGAAAGCCTTGACACCGCGAACACTGTTGCCGTGCGCATCGAGTCGCGGCGACATGACGCCGATGCCGACCTGTCCTGGGAGCGAACCCAGAAGCCCGCCCGCCACACCGCTTTTCGCGGGAATACCGACCGAGGTCAACCAGTGGCCTGCCGCGTCGTACATGCCTGCGCCTGCCATGACCGAGAGAGTCTGTCGTGCAACAGCTCTCGTGACGACGCGTTCGCCGGTGACCGGATGGACGCCCGCGTTGGCGAGTGTCGCACCCATCATGGCCAGGTCGCGCACCGTCACGTTGATGGAACATTGTGTCGTGTATCCCTCGACGACGGCATGTGCGTCGTCGGCGAGAATTCCGTAGTTGCGCAACATGTGTGCGATGGCGAGGTTGCGATCGGCGGTGTCCAGCTCGGAGCGGCAGACGGATTCGTCGACCGACAACTGCCGTCCGGCGAGCGTCGAGAAGAAACTCAGTGCGCGAGAAACTCTTTCGTCGACCGAGCCGCCCAGTAGCGAGTGCGTCGCGATGGCGCCTGCGTTGATCATCGGGTTCTTCGGTCGTCGCGACTCGCCCTCGAGTGACAGCTCGTTGAAGGCCTCGCCCGACGGTTCGACACCGACGGTCCTCGCGACCGCGCCGAGCCCGCGATCGGTGAGGGCAGCCGCGTAGGCGAAGGGCTTCGAGATGGATTGAATGGAGAACTCGACGTCGTCGTCGCCTGCCGAATGAGTGCGACCGTCGACCGTGGTCGCCGCGATGCCGAAGACGTCGGGGTTCGCGTGTGCGAGGTCGGGGATGTAGTCGGCGACGTGGCCGTCGGTGTTCTCCGAGAGGCTGTCGAGTACTTCCTGCAGGTAATCGGGAACCGGTGACTTCACGACAGGAATTTATCATCCGTCGAGATCGAGGTTGTGTACGAAAATTCACCGAAAGTGCGACGTAACTTCGATGTCGGCGGGAAAGGTGCGGCTCACTTCAACAGTCGCTCCAAATAGTCGAGATCCTGGCGCAGCATCGCGATGGCGCGTTCCGGGCCCTCGGGCGTCGCGGGCGCCGCATCGTCCTTGACGACGGTACGTATGGCCATGTCGGCGAGCTGGGTTGCGACGGCTCGGTCCGCGTCGCCGTCGCCACTCGGGTGCCACCAGGCAACCCAGTTCACCATTCCGATGATGCCGAGGGCGGCCGTGCGCGGATCTACGGGGCGCATCTCCCCTGCCTTGATTCCTGCCTCGATCGTCACCACGAATTCCTTCAGGACATGACGGCGACTCCGCTGGAACGTCCGCGAGATCTCCTCGGGCAGATCGGCTTCCGACCTGATGACGAGCTTGAATCGATCGGCGTTCTGTGCCTGATTGAGTGCGATCGCGGCTGCCATCTTGCGTAGCTTCTCCGTCGGCCCTAGATCGGATTGCTCGTTGATCTCGTGCAGCACGGCAGCCGGTGTCTCGGTGCTCTCACTGACGAGTCGTGACAACAGTTCGTCCTTGTTCGCCACGTAGTGATACAGCGCGGGCCGGGTCAGCCCGGTGGCGTCGGCGATGTCCTGCAGTGTCGTGCTGGCGAAGCCCTTCTCCGCAAACAACCGCGTCGCCTGGTCGAGGATCTGATTCTCGACCAATTCTCGACGCGGATTGCGCGCGGATCCCTCGCGTGTCATGAACGAAGGATAACTGTCGCGGTATTCACGACTCCACCGACACGAGGTGTGTACGCGCGCTGACCAGCCCCGCAACGGCATCCGGTCTGCACGCTTCCGGAACTTCGACGACGACGAGTGCGCCCGAAGTCATCATCATCCTTTCTGCGACGTCGAGCCGGGTCAGTACGGCAGCTCGGTCGTCCAGGCCGGTCAGCCAGACGGTGGCGCAGGCACTGGCCTCGTCGACCAGAGCAGTTGCCTTCTCGTTCCACGCGGATTCCACGTCGACGGACAGAACAGTGGTCGACGGTTCGTCCCGCAGCTCCGCAGGTGCGATCCGGCTGGTGAACGTGGCACTGGCATGGTTCAACGGCTGCTCGAGGACCCATGCAGTGATATCGGACGGAGTCGAACCCGCGTCCACCTGTGCATACGCCGCGATTCCACGCCACGCGACGGCCGGCGCCGATTCGAGGAACCGCTCCAGCCCGACCTTGCCCGCGCGTGTCATGTACGCGACCATCAGCTGTTCGACGGGCAAGTGCATTCTCAGTGGGAACGACTCCCACCAATGCTCGCTCCGACGCGCGATCTGCTGCAAGTGTTCGACGGCCGGGCGACGCACCCTCTCGTACTCGACAAGTGCGTCGGTGACGGTGTCTGCGTGGGCCAAAGCGTCGTCGAGCGCGATGGCATCTTCCATCGCCAGCTTGGTGCCGGAACCGATCGAATAGTGCGCCGTGTGGGCGGCGTCGCCGAGAAGAACGACGTTTCCGACGGCCCAGTTGCGGCAGGAGACCGTGCGAAAGCGCATCCAGCGGGTTCGATTACCGATCAGTTCGTGTCCCTGCAACGTCTCGGCGAACGCCTTCTCGAGATAGCGTAGCGACGCCTCGTCGCTGTCTCCGGTGGGATCATCGATCGTGTCGAAACCTGCCCGACGCCAGGTCTCTTCGTTCGTCTCGATGAGAAACGTGCTGCGGTCCGGTGCATACGGGTATGCGTGAGCGACGAAGGTTCCGTGCTCTGTGGTGACGGGAACGAAGATCGCACTGGAAAGCGCGAAATCCGTTCCGCACCAGAGATAAAGACCGGAACCGGTGGTGGTGTCCGCACCGAACGCCGGCTCGGCCTGCCGTGTCGCGCTGTTGATTCCGTCGGCCGCGATGACCACATCCGCATCCAGATCCGCAGGATCGCAACGTGTTCCGAACTCCAGCCGAACACCTGCCGCTAGGGCCTGCTCCTGCAAAATAGACAGCAAGCTCGTGCGTGCAATCGCAAGTAGGTCGCCGTGCGCCAGTCGTGCGGTTCGATCGCCCACTTGCATCGACATCTCGTGGGAATATGACTCGGCAACAATGGCGTCCAGTGAGACAGCGTCGGCCGCGCGGAGATTTCGCTGTGTCCGTGACGCGAGGCCGACACCGAATCCGAACGTCGTATCCGGCGAACTCTGCTCGTACACGGTGATGTCCGCGGCCGGGTTGGACAGTTTGAGCAGTCGCGCGGCGTAGAGGCCACCGGGGCCACCGCCGACAACTGCGACGCGGTCGAGTTTCATGAGTACTACTCCAGTCTGTGACAGCGTGTTACGAGGCAGACCCGACGGTGTTCTCGGAGTGCACTTTGTCCGCGATCTCCACACGTAGGCGCTTCTTGTCGATCTTGTTGACATTCGTTCGAGGTAGCTCGTCGAGCCATTCGAGCCGTTCGGGCCATTTGAACTTGGCTACGCCCAGACGCGTCAGATGGTCTTGAATCTCGCTCAACGTCAACGGGTCACCCAACGAGACCAGGTACGCGCACGTTCTCTCGCCGAGCCGCGGATCAGGCATGGCGACGACGGCAGCACTCACGATCGCCGGATGTTCGACAAGCAGAACCTCGAGTTCCTCTGCGTTGATCTTCTCGCCGCCTCGGTTGATGAGGTCCTTGATCCGCCCTTCGATCGTGACGTACCGATCTCCGTCGATGACGGACACCGATGCCAGGTCACCGGTGCGGTAGAAGCCGTCGGAGGTGAATGCCGTCCGATTGTGTTCCGGTGCAGCAAAATAGCCACTGATCGTGTAGGGACCACGGCAGCACAGCTCGCCGACTTCCCCGTCGGGTAGCTCGATCTCGGTACCTGGATCGAGGATGCGCACCTCGTCGTCCTTGGAGACCGGAGTGCCGACCGTCGAGAGCCGCGCGTGGCGAGGCGACGACACGGGGGTGACGGTGAACAGTCCTTCCGACATGCCGAACAGCTGACCGGCCCAGTGAGTCTCGCCGTCGTCGACCCGATTCATCAGTTCCGGGGACACCTTGGCGCCGGACAGTACGACGCGACGCAGATGGCCGCGTAGTCGGTCGAAGTCCGGATCGAGCACGGCTTGGTAGTGGCCGTGTCCGATCAAGACGTCGGTCGCGTGCGCCGACTCCATCAGATCGAAGGCGGATCGGGGATCCGCCGTCGCGAGAACCAGGCACGCACCGACGGCGTGCGACGCGTGCAGACCGCACGAGATGCCGGCGTTGTGAATGATCGGGATCAAGTGCGCGACGCGGCTGTCGCACGTCCATTCCAGCCGCTGCGCGTACAGCAGTGCATTGTTCCAGTACTCGGCGTGGATGCGGGGAATCACCTTCGGAACACCGGTCGTGCCTCCGGACAGCTGAAACGCCACGACGTCCTGCGGATCGGTCTGTGCCTCGACGGATTCGACGGCCTCCCTGGCTCTGGCCGGATCGATCCCGAGTCCGATGTCTTCCAGGCGACGTGCATCACCGCCGCCTACCGAGATCACTTGGCGCACAGTGGTACTGCCGGCCGCATGATTATGTGCGAACTCGACCAGGTCGAACGACGGCAACCCTGCTTCGACGATGTGCAGGACAGCGCCGACGGCCGTGCTGACGTGCCCGATCTCGTGCATTCTGTGTGCTGCCAGCGTCGCAACCGGGACGAGTCCGGCTTTGATGCATCCGTACCAGGCGAGCACCGTCTCCAGCCTGTTGGTCAGCTGGAACAACACGGGCTCGAGGCGGGCGAACCCCATGTCGATCAGGCCGGCCGCGATGGCATCGGTGCGGCGATCGAGCTCGGCGTAGGTCATCGAGCCGTCCACGGTGATCACCGCCATCCGCTCCGGATAGCGGACGGCGATGTCATGGAATCGTCGACCGGTGGGCTCCGAACTCCACGCACCACTGTCGCGGTAACGCTGCGCCCTGTCTTCCGGGTACGACACCAATCGCCCGTCCCAATTCGAGTACGTCGACATCACCGCTCCGCAACTGCCGGCAGCAGCCTGGAGATCTCCAACGAGTGATCGGGGTGATCGGCCGGAACGATGCCGGAGTAGATCGCCGTCCAGCACCCAGGGCAGCAGAGCTGACGGAAGACGATCGGGGTGTCGACGTATTCACGGGGATCCGAGGTCACCTGCGGTCCTGCCTCGGTGGTCGGCCCTTCGTATCGAGCGAGATCGAGAGTGCCCGTGCCCTTTTCGTCTCCGAGTAGTCGTCCGCACTGCGCGCAGGCGATGACCCGGACGTCGCCGACGGTGATCTCGGACAGGTTGTCGTCCAGTCGCCGTCCGAGCGTCAGATCCATGACTGGGGCGTCGCCGTGCGTCGTCGATCGGGCTTTCCTCTGTGCCAACAGTTCTCGACGACGCTGTTCCGTGGCCGACTCGTCGACGGCACCCGCGTCGACGACGACCCCGTAGACGGTCGAGGCTCCCTCCGGGGTCACCTTGCCTTCGCGGAGATCCTCGACGACGGCAGTCGGATCACGGTGTAGCGGATCGCCGTACCCGCCTCCGCCCTGCCAGTGCATGTACAGAACTTCGCCTGGCGCGACGTAACTTTCGGCGTAGCAGGGGCCGAATTCCTGGCCACCGGCGACCTCGGCGAGCGTTCCCGGGATCTTGCCGTCGGCGAACTGTTCGTTGATATCGGTTCCGCGAGCGAGGATTTCGAGACCTGTGTTGCCGGGATAGCCGCCGGCCATGCCGTTGTTCTGCGCGACGGCCTTGCCCGCCGATGCAAGCACGAGGCCCATGGGTAGCGACGTCCCGTACGGGGTGACGGCAAGTGATGCGCTGACGCCGCCGCGTTGGCGACCCGGCCCGCCGGAATCGGGCTCTTCCCGACGCCACAGCGTCAGCAAGGGATACAGGAATTCTGTCATCTCGGTGTCGGGGATGCGGCCCATCGGGATACAGAAGAGGCCGCCGGTGTCCATTCCGTCGGCGGTCGGTCTCGCACCATATCCACCGGCCATCGGTTCCATCATGATGTTGAGGAACGGCACGGGCTGTTCGGCGCGCTCGTCGAGTCCGGCGATGACAGCGGTGTCCCAGGTGCCGCAGCAGGCTGCCTGCACGCTCTTGCCGAGGTCGACGGAGCGGTCCAGCATCTGCGACAGGCATTCGGCGATGAGATTGCCGGTCAGCCAAGCGGGTCCGATCGGGCCACGGCTCACGGCCGCGGGGAAGCTGGCGTTGTTGATCGTGCCTTCCTCGGAGATCAGGTCGAAGCATCGCATGAGTCCGCCGGCCGACCAGGGGATGTCACCCGCGAGGATCGGCAGTAGGGCGAGCATGACGCCGCCGCGCATCCCGGCGTACGTGCAGTTGATGACGCCGGTCTGCTTGTCGGTGCCGGTGAAGTCGAACGTCAGGTGGTCGGCGGTTTTCGTCATCGCGACGGTGATCTTGTGGACGTCGCGATCGCCGACGCTCGACTGATCCTGGTAGCCGGTGGCCTTCCATGTCCCGTCGGGCAGCGAGGTGAGCTTGCTGCGTAGCCGCGATTCGGCGTCGGTCATCATGCGCTTCATGACGGCTTTGACGGTGTCCGCGCCGTACTGCTCGATGACGGCGAGCATTCGATTGCGGCCGACGGTGTTGGCACCGATCTTGGCCCGCAGATCCAATCCGACGAGCATCGGTACTCGGGAGCGTCGTACCCAGGCGTCGGAGACGTCGCGCTGAAGTTCGTAGCCACGCACCACCTTGATGGGCGGCGTCGGAAGGGATTCGGAGAACACGTCTTTGGCGGATGGATCGAACGAGCCGAGGCCGGAGCCGCCCAGGTCGGGTTCGTGGCAGATCGCGCTCGTCCAGGCGAAGAGCTTGCCGTCGTGGAAGATCGGCTGGTAGACGATGACGTCGCTCTGGTGAAGTCCCCCGCCGACCCATGGGTCGTTGCAGAGGAACATGTCGCCCTCTTCGATTCCGGGGTTGGTGGCCCGGTGCTGCAGAGTCCAGTAGATCGCAAGGTCGACGGCGCCGACGAGCATGGTGTTGTACAGGCCGACCTGAACCTCCTGTCCCACTTCGTCACTGATCGCGAAGTCGAAGTCGTTGGCATCGGTGACGATGGGTGAGCCCGACATACGCTTGAGGGCTTCGCCCATCTCGTCGGTCACCGACCACAACCGGTGCCGGATGACCTCGTACGTCAACGGGTCGAGGTCGTCGATCTGCTGTTGGGTGACGGTATGAATCGGCACGCTCGCTGGGAGGGAACGAGATAACGCATCCGGGTCGACGGGTCGACTCGAGAAGATCTCGGAACCGGGGATCGCTGATGTCATTTCGGTACTCCTGGAGGCTTACTTGGCGACGATGTTCAGGTTGCCGAGGCGGTCGACGGTGCCGGTGGTGCCGTGGGGGACGACGACTGTCGTCGTCGGGACTTCCACGATCGCGGGGCCGGTGATGACATGGCCTGCGGCGAGCTTGCTGTAGTCGTAGATGTCGGTGTCCACGTAGCCGATTCGGCCGTCCAGGCAGACCTGCCTCGACCCGATGAGAGCCACCGATGCGTCCGAGGATTCGGCGCGATCGAGTTCGGGCAGCGTCGGTGAGAACGGCAGAACACCCGTCGCGCGAACCCTGTACGTGATGGCCTGGATTCCCGCCTCGCGGAACCCGCTGTCCTTGCCGTAGAGATCGGCGTACCGCTGTTCGAACAGGTCCGACGCGTGCGCGATGCTGGCGGAATCGAGTGTGCCCTCGGGAATGGTGGTCGCGACTTCCGCCAGCTGCATCGTGTAGCGCATGTCGATTTCGCGTTCGACCTCGATCTCGGCGAACGACAATCCCTGGCGTGCCAATGCTTCTCGTACTCGTTTCTCCAGCCCGTCGAAGTTGCTTTCTGCGCGTGCGGGATCGAGCGGCATTGCGGCGGGATCGGACAGCTCGGCAGCAAGAACGATGTTCGACGACGCCAGGCCGTATGCCGAGAAGGCCGATGCCACCTGCCCGAGTGGGACGATGACTTCCTTGACGCCGACCTCTGCGGCATAGCCTGCACAGTGGGCAGGTCCGGCACCGCCGAATGCGTAGAGGACGAATCCGCGCGGGTCGTGGCCTGCCTCGACGACGGTCTTACGGAGTAGATCGCCGGTCTGGGCATTCTGTACTGCGTATATGGCTGCGGCTGCATCCTCGATCGACAGGCCGAGCGGTTCGGCGATACGGCGTCGAATAGCCTCGCGCGCAAGTTTTTTGTCGAGTGGTTTACGCCCGCCGAGCAGGCCGCGTTCGGGAAGAATGCCGAGAACGAGATTCGCGTCGGCGTTGGTGGGTTCGGTTCCGCCGTTGCCGTAACAGGCGGGGCCGGGCACCGCCTGAGCGCTGTGTGGTCCGATCTGCAGGTTGCCACCGCCGTCGACCCAGGCGATCGCGCCACCACCGGAGCCGATGGCGTGCACTTCGAGAGTGGGGACGTTGATCGGGTGGTGATTGATGATGGTGCTCGATGCGCGCACCGGTTCGCCGTCCACGACGAGGCCCACGAGGAAGGTGGTTCCGCCGACGTCGGTGGCGATGATGTTCTTGTGCCCGAGCTGCTTTCCGAGCGACACTGCGCCGACGACTCCACCGGTGAGGACGGAACCGACGGTACTGATGGCGTTCTTCGGGGCTTCCGCTGCAGCCACGGCACCACCGTTGCTCTGCATGACGAGCAGTGGACCGGCCAGGTCGAGCGCGCGAAGCTTCGACTCCAGCGAGCCCAGGTAGTCCCGCAGGCCTGGTCCGATCTGTGTACTCATGATCGTGGTCGCGTTGCGCGCGAACTCCCGAATGCGGGGACTGACCTCCGAAGACAGCGACACGAACATGGTCGGGTCGTATTCGTGCACGAGCTCACGAATACGGTTCTCGTGGACTGGGTTACGGAACGACCACAGCAGCGAGACAGCGATTCCGGATACTCCGTCGTCGACGAGGCTCTTGATCGAGGCGCGAGCCGAGTCCTCGTCCAGCGCGACAACGATGTTCCCGTCGCGATCGAGTCGCTCGGTGACTTCGAGTGCGTGCTTCTTGGGTACGAGACCGTGAGATTTGCTCTGGCTCAGCACATTCTGTAGTTGCTCGGGCGATCTCCCGAGGTATCGGCCCTCGACGTTCATGATGTAGATCGAGTCTCTGTGACCCTTGGTGGTCAGGAAGCCGACCGGGGGAACGTTGCCCATGACGAGCGCGTTGAGCGACGACGTGGTGCCGTGCGCGATGTGGTGTGTGTTCGCGAGCATCTCCGAGACCGGTCGTCCGAGCTGGGCGGCGAGGACTTCGAGTACGTCGATCACGCCCTGGGAATAGTCGGGTGGTGTCGACGGGGCCTTCGCCGCGACGACCGTGCCCGATCCGTCGTCGAGTACTGCATCTGTGAACGTTCCGCCGACGTCCACTCCGATCACGTAGGTCATGCCGGTGTGCTCCTTTGGTCCGAGTCGAAGACGTCGGTGGGGTGTGAGAGCGCTCGTGAGCACTGCGTCCTCGAACACCGCTTACGTCTGCGTCGAGTATTCGACGTTAACGAAGACATGTCAAGAGGTGTTTGTGAGCGCGGTCACCCCTCGTTCATGGTGCCCGAATGGCCGTCCAGGGGTTGACGAATCTTCGTCAGAGTCGAATACTCGTCATCAGCGTCAAAACTCCCGAAGTGAGGGGCACACCATGACCCACCACCGCATCGGACTCGTCGTACCGAGTTCCAATGTGACCGTCGAAACCGAGATGCCGGAACTGCTGGCGCGGCATACAGACGCGCAGTTCTCGTTTCACTCGAGCCGTATGCGCATGCAGGCGGTGTCGCCGGAGCAGCTTCGTGCGATGAATGCCCAGCGTGAGAGGTGCATTCTCGAACTGGGTGACGCCGACGTCGACGCGATTCTGTATGCATGTCTCGTCGCGCTCATGGCCGCCGGCCCCGGTGAACACCAACGCGTCGAAGGTCTCGTGGCCGAACAGTTGGCGACTGGTGGTTCCGATGCCGCGGTCAGGTCGAGTGCGGGTGCGCTCGTGGAAGGGCTGCATGCCCTGGGTGCCACGTCCGTTGCGCTCGTGACGCCGTACATGAAGCCGCTCGCAGAGAAGGTCGTCGAGTATCTGGAGGCGGAGGGCTTCCGTGTCGTCGACTGGCGCGCACTCGAGGTGTCCGACAACGCCGAGGTCGGCTGCATCCCCGGCGACCGCGTGATGGAGGCTGCACGGTCGTTGGATCTGACGGGCGTCGATGCTCTCGTCATCTCGGCATGCGTGCAGATGCCGTCGCTGCCCCTCGTTCAGGTGGCCGAAGAGGAGTTCGGTCTGCCGGTTCTGTCGGCGGCCACCGCCGGTGCGTACAGCCTGCTCCGCGCTCTCGACCTGCCTGTCGATCTACCCGATGCAGGATCTCTGCTCCGGTCCGACGCGGCAGTAGCTCTCTAGAAAGGGATCACATGTCTCTCCCCCACAAGGTCAAAGGCGTCGACCATGTCGCCTACCCGACGTTCGATCCAGCGGCGACGGTCGAGTTCTACCGAGATGTACTCGGGTTCCCCGTCGTGCACTCCATCTGCGCCGCAGGGTGGGGCCCGGAGAAGCACCCGGACTTCATCCACTTCTTCTTCGACATCGGCAACGACGACAGGCTCGCGTTCTTCTACTACTTCGGACTCGAACCGTTCGACGGTGGCCCACAGGGAGATTCGTACTCTCGGTTTGCCGACGACGTACCCATCTTCTTCATCCGATCGCGGCACCTCGCGATCCACGTCGACAGCGAGGACGATCTGATGGAGTACCGGCGACGTCTCGACGGCAGCGAATGGCCGGTCGAGATGCAAATCCAGCACGAGACCATCGAATCGATCTACACCCACGACCCGAACGGGTACATGATCGAACTGACCCGCGCGATGCGTCCGGTGACGCCTCAGGAAGATCTGGATGCGAACCTCACGATCGATGCGCTCATCGACGTCGTGCGTGGCCCTGACCCCAGCATGGCGAATCTGTTGACGCGCAAGGCTGAACTGATCGTCGAACGGGCGGCGGACTGGGCGGTGTCGCGATGACCACAGTGTTCGTGTTGGACGTTCCGGAGAACACCACGATCGCCGCCGTCGCCGATGAGGATCCTGCGGTGGTGATCGATCACGTGGGACCGTACTTTCGGATCCAGTCCGACGGTGAGATCCTGATCGACCGTCGCGCGACCGGGTGCAGGCATGCGGTCTGGTATTCGAGTGTGTCGGGACTGCATCGATCTCGAATCATCCAATGGGACAAGGATGCGATGAGGATCGAGTCGGTATGACGTCGGGAACCACCAGGCTGGGCTCCGGTCGGTACATCGACGCGGCCGAGGCGCCGTCCTCCACGGTCACGTCGGTGCACGAGTTGACCACCGCCGACGGCGCGAAGGTGAGTGGCGTTCTGCGTACTGTTCCCGGTGCGCGAGTCGTCGTCGCATTGATGCATCCGCGGCAGGATCTCACGCACCACGTCCTGGTACCCGAACTGTTGGCTCGGGGGTACGCGGTGTGGACTCAGGGGACGCGGTCCGTGAACAACGACCTGTCGCTGGTGCACGAGCAAGCCCTACTCGACGTCGCTGCGGGCCAGGTGTTCGTGCGATCTCGGTTCGATCATGTTGCGACATTGGGGCATTCGGGTGGTGGGACGTTGTTTGCGTTCTACCACCAGCAGGCAGGTCTGCCGCCTTCGGAGCGATTGACGACAACCCCGGCTGGGCGACCTGTGGATCTCGCTGCGGCCGACATGCCTCTGCCCGACGGCGCAATCTTCATGGCGCCGCACCCAGGGCAGGGAGCGTTGCTGCTGCGATTGATCGACCCGTCCGTCGTCGACGAGTCCGATCCGATGTCCGTCGACCCCGATCTGGATGCCTTCGACCCGGCGAACGGATTCGCCGAGCCACCGTCGAGCTCGTCGTACACAGAGGAATTCCTCGGTCGGTATCGCAGTGCCCAGCTCCGGCGCATCGAGCGGTTGGACGGCATCGCCCGTGCTCGTGTGGCCGAGGCGTCGGATGCGCGCCGGCGGTACAAGGCGAGCAGTGACCCGATCGACCGTCGAAATGCCTTGGCGCCGAGGGTTCTCACGGTGTACCGCACGGACGCCGACCCCAGGTTCGTGGATCTGTCGCTGAGCCCGAACGACCGGCCGTACGGGTCGTTGTTCGGTCGTCGACCGGATCTGACGAACTACGGGCTGGTTGGATTCGGACGACTGTCCACACCCGATGCGTGGTTGTCCACGTGGTCGGGGCTGTCCACCAATGCGGACTTCGTTCGCTGTGCACCCGGCGTCACGGTGCCGTCGCTGTTCGTCGAACTGACCGGTGACCAGGCCTGCTTCCCCGAGGATGCCGACACGATGTTTCGATCTCTGGGCTCTCGGGACAAGACCCGAGTCGCGGTGCAGGGCACACACTTCGGCGGACCCATCACGCCCGATGCGCCGACGGGTGCGTCTCTGGCCGCCGCCGAGATCGGCGCGTGGTTGGAGGATGCGGCTCCGCCGCCCGTGCGCGCAAAGTAACAACCGGGACCAACTACGCACGCACGGGCGCGGAGCGCACTAGATGGAGCCCATGTCAGCGGACAGCCAGTGCTTCGGGTCGAGGTAGAACGAGACCTGCGGGCCCATGGTCTTCTCGAACTCGAGGTAACCGTCGACCTTCTCGGGCGCGAGGTAGCGGCTCGCCATTTCGCGGGACTTCTCGGGTGAACCCGGCTCTTCACGCAACACGGGCCCGTCGATCGCGACGTAGCGAATCGTGGGCTCCACTCGCTCGACCATGAGGCTGAATTTACCTGCAGCCCTGATGAGTTCGGCCTTCTTGGAGTCCTTGCCGGTGAGCACCCAGGCCTCACCGCCGGGCGTGTACTGGTACCAGATCGGTACCGTCAGCGGACCTCGATCGTTGCCGGCGAACACCGACAGTGCCGCGATGTGCGGCTCGGACAGAAACTCTTCACGTTCCGATTTCGACAATGGCATGGGTGCCAGCCTAGGTCGATGTCTACAACTCGTCGAAGGGTTTCGCATATCGAAACGCACCGTTCACCGGGCCGTCGGTGAGCTGCAGTGCCTGAAAGTAGTGGCCCCACGCCGCGTCGGGTGATTCGACGCCCACCTCGGACCCGGCACGAAACCCGAAGCGCGAGTAGTACTCGGGCTCACCGAGTAGAGCCAGCACTCGTCCGTGCACGGCTTCCGCTGCACCGATCAGTGCATGCATCAACGCCTGCCCGACGCCTTGTCCCTGGAACTTCGGCAACACCGCGAGCGGCCCGATCCCGATGGCCTCGGTGTCGCCGATGTGCCCAACAGTTCCGATCACATATCCGACGATCTGCCCGTCCGTAATGGCAACCAGTGAAAGCTCGGGGATGTAACCGTCGTCGAACAGCTTTTCGGTGAGGCCCACTTCGATGGGCTCCTCGGAGCCTTTCCGGAAAGCGGCGCGAATGACGTCGAGAATCACGGGTCTTTCGGACGGCACTTCGCGTCGGACGATGATCATGCGGCCAGTATCGCCGAGCTTCTTACAACACCGCCAGTTGTTTACAACGCCCGCAGGCGTTGTAAACAAGCGCCACTGTTGTAAGAACTTCCACCTACCGCGGCCGGATCACGATCTCCGTCGGATGCGCGTCGGCGGGAGTGTCGATGGCGTTTCGGATTGCACGCGCGACGGTGTCGGGCTGCAGGAACTTCGAGCCGTCGTACTCGTCACCCTCGTGTGCGACGATCGCCCGCTGCATGTCGGTGTCGATCCGCCCCGGTTGGATGGACGTGACGCGCAGCGACGGCTCCTCCTGGCGCAGGACGTCTCCGAATGCGCGCAACGCGAATTTCGACGCGGCATAACCGCCCCACCCGGGGTTGGCGCGCAGACCGGCACCCGAATTGACCAGGACGACGTGGCCGCCTGCCCGTCGTAAAGCAGGAAGGAGCGCCTGCGTCAGCGCGACGACGGCCAGAACATTGCTTTCGTATTGCCGGCGCCAGTCGTCGATCGACGATTCGGCGACGGACCCGAGCGATGCGACGCCTGCGTTGTGGACCAGCACGTCGAGCGAATCGATCTCGAGAGCGGCCCGGACGACGGCGTCGTGATCGGTCAGATCCACGGGCCACGGCGTCGCACCGGGCAGTTCCCGAGCGATCTCTGCCAGCGACTCTTCCGTCCGTCCGCCGAGGTACACACCGTGATCGGACGCGAGTTGCCTCGCCACCGCCGCGCCGAGGCCGCGACTCGCACCCGTCACCAAAGCTGTTGGAGTCACGGGCTCCAAACTAGTCGAACTTCATCCCCGCATCGACGGCCATCTGCATCGTCGTGTTTCCACCGTCCAGTGACTCGCGGATGATGTCGGCGTGCCCCGCGTGCTGCGCGATCTCCCGCAGGATGTGGAGCAACGTGAAACGCGCCGACTGCCAGGCGCGTTCGGGAGCCCACGGCGCGGTCGGGAGTGGTACCTGGACGTCGAGGTCCAGATCGGCGACGGCCGCGTCCGTGGCTTCGGCGACGCGGGAGTACTCGGCGATCAATCCCTCGACTGTCTGATCGGCGCCCATGACGTATTCGGTGCCCATGCGGGACATGTCGAACTCGGCCGTCTCGTCCATGTCCGCGATGATCTTCATCCAACTCTTCTCGTTGCTGACGACGTGATTCAGCAATCCCCCGAGGGTCAGTTCACTGACGGTCGTGCGCTGCCTGGCCTGCTCGTCCGTGATGCCGCGGACGGTGATGAGGAAGTTCTTGCGCTGATCGGCGAACATGCGGAGGATGTCGGCCTTCTCACCGGTGAGGGTCATTGCGATTCCTTTCGGGGCTGGTGAGAACAACTCTAGAAACCATTGCGGTCACGTTCGGTCCGCAAAAGATTTTCTCCTCGATAAGCGGAAATTTGTGATCCGTCGCAAACTGGAATGCATGGGCGACCGTGGATTCACCTCGACACAACTGGCCGCGCGGGCTGCCTATCTACTCCGTGGCAACGACCTCGGCACGATGACGAGTGCGGCGCCCCGCCTCTACCCCCACATGTGGAGTTGGGATGCGGCGTTCGTCTCCGTCGGGCTCGCACCGCTGAGCGTCGAGCGAGCCGTCGTCGAGCTCGATACGTTGCTGTCGGCGCAGTGGAAGAACGGCATGATTCCGCACATCGTCTTCGCAAACGGCGTCGACGGGTACTTCCCCGGCCCAGCCCGTTGGGAGACAGGACAGCTCGCCGCGCACGCGCCGACCGAGCCACAGACGTCGGGCATCACGCAGCCGCCGGTGCACGCGATCGCCGTCCAGCGGATTCTCGACCATTCCCGACGCCACGGCCGCACGACGCGGGCCGTCGCCGAGGAGTTTCTCGATCGTCGCTGGGAGAACCTCGTCCGATGGCATCGCTGGCTCGCCGAAGCGCGCGACATCGAGGACAACGGCCGCATCGCCCTGTTCCATGGGTGGGAATCGGGCATGGACAACTCGCCGCGCTGGGATGCGTCGTACAGGAATGTCGTTGCTGGAGTCATGCCGCCATATGTGCGCGAGGACCATGCCGTCATCACGGACGCGTCGCAGCGTCCGACCAACAACGAATACGACCGGTACATCTGGCTCGTCGAAGAAATGAAACATGCGGGGTACGACGACGCGGCCCTGGCGACGAAGATGAGCTTCGCGGTCGAGGATGTCTTCGTCAGCGCAGTGTTCGCGATGGCGTGCGACGTGTTGGCGACCATCGGCGAAGAGCATTCGAAACCCAATTCCGACGTCCGGGAACTCCGAGGCTGGGCCGAGAAGTTCCGCAAGGGCGTCATCGCGACGACGGACCAGCGCTCCGGCGCTGCCCGCGACTACGACCTGCGGGCCGGTCGCTGGATCTCCACGGACACCATCGCGATGTTCGCGCCCCTGCTGTGCGGCGGATTGGCGCGGGAGCAGGAACGGACGCTGCTGCGCACGTTCGAGGGCACGAGATTCTGCGGGCATCCCGACCTGCGCTATGCGGTACCGCCGTCGACGTCTCCGGTCTCGCGGGACTTTCGGCCGCGCGAATACTGGCGCGGGCCGGTGTGGCCCGTCATCACGTGGCTGTTCTCGTGGGCGTTCTCGCGGCGCGGGTGGGCCGAACGATCGCTGAACCTGCGCGAGGAAGGGCTGCGCCAAGCGAGTGACGGAAGTTTCGCGGAGTACTACGAGCCGTTCACCGGCGAACCACTCGGGAGTATGCAGCAGTCGTGGACGGCGGCGGCGGTTCTGGACTGGTTGGGCTGAGGCGGCTCGTGAGTGAAAATGTATAGCCCACTACACATTTTCACTCACAAGGTCTGTGTAACTTCACCATTGAACCGACGCTCCCGGCTACTTATCGTCAGCCCGTGCCCATCAAACGCAGTGTTGCGACCGTCCTTCTCGCCAGTGCTTTCGTGATCGCGATGCCCGCGGCGGCGTCGGCGAACCCCGAAGGGCCCGATGTGTCGTCGTGGCAGCACATCGACGGCACCAAGATCGACTGGTTCCAGGTGCGCGAGTCCGGTCATGACTTCGCGATGGTCAAGGCCACCGAGGGGCTGAACTACGTCAACCCGTACTTCGTGCAGGACTGCCTGGTGATGCGGGCCGCAGGCGTCGCGCGCGGGGCGTATCACTACGCGGACGTCCGTGAGTCCCCCGAACTGCAGGCTGCGTTCTATTCGACCGTCGTGCTCGGCATCAACGGCCCGGGTGACCTACCACCGGTGCTGGATCTCGAACACTCCCATGGTCTTTCGTCGCAGCAGCTGATCGACTGGACACATCGATACCTGAACACCGTGCAGGCGCTGACGGGTCGTCAGCCGATCATCTACACCTACCCCAACTTCTGGCGCACGGCGATGGCCGACACTCACGAGTTCAACCGTTACCCGCTCTGGATCGCCGACTACAACGACACCCTCGGCCCCCTTCCCGGCGGCTGGAGTCAGTGGATGTTCTGGCAGTACACCGACAACGGGCGCATCCCGGGGATCGTGGGGCCGACCGACATCAACCGGTACAGCGGGTCCGGCGGGGATATCAGGCAGCTCGCGCGCTGGTAGGCGGCTTCGCCCATGTGCATAGAAATACATAGCCCTCTATGTATTTCTATGCACATGCGCTATGCGCCCAATGCCCGTGCCAGCGTCGGCCACGACGCCCGGAGCGCATCCTGCCAGTACATCCAAGAATGTGTGCCGGGAGACCCGAGGTCGAAGTCGGCGGGTATCCCCAGGTCGTCGAGGCGCTGTTGAAGCCGCATCGCGCAACTGTTGGTGACGGCCTCGATCACTCCCCCGACCACGATCTGGTTCGGCAACGGAGGTGACCCCGCAGGCCTGACGACGCCGGGCACCTCGTACGGCCCTGGCAGCCCCGTCGCGTTCGAGACGAACAGCTCCAGCCCGCGCAGCTTCTCGGCATTGACGTATGGATCGTGTTCGATCCAGCGCGGATCCGTGTCGGGCCCCCACATGTTATCGGTGTTCCCGCCGCCACGCGCCTCGACGACCAGCCGAACGAAGTTGCGTGCCATGGGATCCGACGTCTGCGCACAACCGCTGTACGACGCCACCCCGCGGTACAAGCCAGGTGCCTGAATCGCGAGATCGAGCACGGATCCCGCCGACATCGACAGACCTCCGATCGCGTTGACGCCGTTGGTATTCAGCGCGTCGTCGAGGACGGGCGGTAGTTCCTGCGTGAGGAAGGTCTGCCACTTGTTGCGTCCGAGCTTGGGGTCGTCGTGCTCCCAGTCGGTGTAGTAGGACAGATATCCGCCGACGGGAATGACGACGTTGACGTTCTTGTCGCCGAAGAAGTCGGCCATGTCGGTCTGCCGCAACCAGTTCGCGCCGTCCTCACCGCCGCCCGCGCCGTTGAGCATGTACAGCGTCGGCCGCGGTTCGGACGTGTCCGCGGGCCTGAGGACCTGCAATTGGATGACGCGGTCCATCGACGGCGAGTAGACGAAGACGTCCCAGCGCCGCTCGTCGATCTTGTCGATGTGGTCGAGCGAGCCCGACGGTTCGGCGACCGCAGCAGCAGTCGGTAGCGAAAGCAGCACAGCCAGAACGACTATCGCAATGCGAGACAACCAGTTCACTGTCCACCGACCTTCCGGGCGAGCCGCCGTGCAACGACGGGACCGTACGACGCCACCGCAGCGTCGGACATCATCTGCCAATGCGAGTGCTGCACAGAAACATTCGACAACTCACCGCGAACGTACGGGTGCCAGGTGGCCACACCGAGCCGCTCCTCGGCGCCCGCGCCGACGAACAACACATCACCGTCGTACACCCCTGGCTGGTGCCGAGCCGCCAACGAGTGATTGTGCCGCGCAGCGGCGAGTAGCCGTTCGGCATCCGCGCTGTCCACGACACCACCGACAAGTGACGGCAGTACATCGAGCGAGATCACCTGATCGTCGATGTCGGGCAACGAGATTCCCACTGCGTCGAGTAGATCCGCGGCCGGCACATCGGTGTCCCAGTCGTTCGGCGACGTGGCATGACTGTCGAGCATGATCAACGACGCCACCTCCTTCCCCGCGGCCCGCAGGTGGACGGCCATCGCATGTGCGATCGTGCCACCGAGCGACCATCCGAGGAGGTGGACGGGGCCGTCAGGCGCAATCTTTTCGATCTCCTCGATGTAGCGCCGGGCCAATCCGTCGAGCGAATCGGGTAGCTCGGAGGGGCCGGGTGTCTGCAACCCGTAGATCGGGCCGTCCGTGTAGTTCTCGAAAATGGTGTAGCACCACGACAATCCGACGATCGGATGAATGCAGAACATCGGTGCCGACGTGCCCGTGGTTCTGATGGGAAACACGATGTCGAACGACGAACTCGCCGAACCACCCGAATCCAGCAGAGCCGCAACTGCACTCGCAGTGGGGTCGGTGAGTACCGACTGCAGCGACAGCGACGTGCCGGTCTCGATCCGTAGCGCGGAGACGACGCGCATCGCGGTCAGCGACGTACCGCCGAGGGCGAAGAAGTCGTCGGCGATTCCGACCTTGTCCATGTCGAGTACCTTCGCGAATGCGCGTGTCACGATGTCTTCCGTTGCAGTGGTGGGCGGTTCGTAGACCCGAGCGGTGTGGTCGGGTGCGGGCAAAGCGGACACGTCCAACTTGCCGGTCGGTGTTCTCGGAACGGCGTCGATGGATACCACCGCTGACGGAATCATGTATCCCGGCAGCGTCTTTCGCAGGTGGCTGCGAGCGTCACCGGGTGACCCCAGCACATATGACACCAGAACGGTCTCACCGGACGGGCCAGGCCGCCCGAGGGTGACGGCGAAATCCACGTCCGGATGGGTGGACAGGGCGGCGTCGATCTCGCCCAGTTCGATACGGAAGCCGCGAATCTTGACCTGCGTGTCACCACGGCCGATGTACCGTAGGCGCCCGTCCGGCGTGCACCGCACGATGTCGCCCGTCCGGTACATCCGCCCTGTGCCGAAGGGATTGGCGACGAACCGACTGGACGTCAGCCCTGCTCGCCCGTGATACCCACGCGCCAGCGCAGGACCGGCCACGTACAACTCCCCCGGGACGCCCGTCGGTACCGGTTTCAGATGGGCGTCGAGCACGAAGACATCGAAACCTGATACAGGCGAACCGATATCGACAGGTGAGTCGCCGTCAACCACGCCCAGCGTCGAAATATCCGTCGCTTCCGTCGGCCCGTATCCGTTGAGCATCACCCGACCGGGCGCCCAGCGTGCCACCAACTCCGGGCTGCACGCCTCACCGCCGACGCAGACGACACGCAGCGTCTCCACCCTGTCGGGGTCGAGCGTGGACAGCGCGGACGGCGTCATCAACGCATGCGTGACGCCCTCTGCTCGAATCAGCTCTTCGAGTTCGTCACCACCGAGTATCTGCGTCGGCGACACGACCAACGTCGCCGACGCAGACAACGCCGACACCATCTCTCCGACCGCCATGTCGAAGCTCGGCGACGCCGCGTGCAGGAAGCGCGAGCCCGACATCACTTGGTGCAGTGTCCGTCTCGATCCGGCCAGATTCGCGAGACCCCGATGGGAGACCACGACGCCCTTCGGTCGGCCCGTCGAGCCCGAGGTGTAGATCATGTAGGCGATGTTGTCGAGGTGCGCCGGGTGCTCGGGACGAACGACCTTGCCCGACGCGTGCGCCAGGTCCCCGGCGGTCTCGGGGCCATCGAGTTCGAGCCATGTGATTCCGTCCGGGAGTCCGGCACGGTACGACGCCAGAGTGATCCCCATGGCCGCATCCGAGTCGATGATCATGTGATCCAACCGATCTCGCGGATAGGTCGGGTCGACGGGAAGGTACGCGGCCCCGGTCTTCGTCACCGCCCAGACCGCGAGTACCGACTCCCACGACCGCGGCAGACCGAGCGCGACGACGGTTTCCGGCCCGATCCCGTACCCGAGGAGAACTCGCGCGAGCCTGTTCGACGCCTCGTCCGCCTCGCGGTAGGTGTAGCCGTGTCCGTTCCATCGGACGGCGACGCCGTCGGGGTTGCGGTGGACGGCTGCAGCGATCAGATTCGACAGTGTCTGTGGCTCGGAGGGTTCGGGTCCGCGAAGAGTTCCTTCCGATCCGGAGATCAGCTCGATGTCACCGACCGCACACCCCGGATTCTCCACCGCCGCATCGAGAATGGTCCGGAACATCGACGCGAACCGTTCGGCGGTACCGACGTCGAACAGGTCGGTGCTGTACCTGAGTGATCCGTGAATGCCGTCGGCGGTGTCGGTCAGCGTCAGCGCGAGATCGAATCGTGTGACCGAGGATTCGTACGGGAACTCCGACACGGTGAGCCCGGGGAGTTCCAGTGTCGACGGACGTTCCGGCTCGTACGCGAGCAGCGTCTGGAACAGTGGTGAATGCGACGTCGACCGCGTGGGCGCCACAGTCTGAACCACCTGCTCGAACGGAATGTCGCTGTGCGCCAACGCGTCGAGGTTCGTCTCGCGGACTCGACGAAGCAACTCCTCGAAGCTCTCACCGGCGCGATACTCGGTCCGAAATACGAGCGTCCCGACGAACATTCCGACGACGTCGTCGAGAGCGCCTGCGCCGCGGCCGGAAACCGTGGTGCCGACGGCGATGTCGGACGTTCCGGACACGCGCGCAAGCAGGATCGCGTACACGGCGTTCATCACCATGAACGCAGTTGCACCGTGACTGTGCGCGAGAGACCGTACGGCTGCAGCCTGGTCGGTCGAGAGGTCGAAACCGACCTGAGCTCCACGCTGTGACGCGACCGCGGGTCGAGGTCGGTCCGTCGGTAGCTCGAGCAGATCGGGTAGACCGTCGAGACTTCGCCGCCAGTAGCCGAGCTGCTGGGATGCAACAGAATTCGGATCCTCGGGAGATCCGAGCGCAGCGCGCTGCCACACCGAGAAATCCGCGTACTGCACCGGTAGTGGATCCCACAGCGGTGGTGTCCCGAGCACGCGAGCGGAATAGGCCGCGACGACGTCTCGCGCCAGCGGGCCCATCGACATACCGTCGGCGGCGATGTGGTGAACGACGAGGACGAGCACGTGCTGGTCGATGCCGGTGTGCAGCAGAGCGCCCCGAACAGGTACCGCTGTAGTGACGTCGAATCCGCGGGAGAGGATGCCGGATACGGCGACCAGGACACCGCGGTCATCCACAGCACGAGGCCGGAGGTCGAGATCGACGTCGGTCGCACCGAGAACCACCTGCTCCGGCTCGTCGACCACGGGGTACAGCGTGCGGAGCGATTCGTGGCGTTCGAGGACATCGTGCATGGCCAGGTTCAGCGCCTCGACATCCAGTCGGCCGGTGAGCCGTACCGCGAACGCGATGTTGTACGCAGGACTGTCCGGGGCCGCCTGATTGAGCAGAAGCAATCGAGTCTGCGCTGCGGACAACGGAATTCGATCAGGTCGTGGAGCGGCGACCAACGGCGGCAACGACGACCGTTCCGCGGTGTCGACATGGGTCGCGAGACCGGCGACCGTCGGTGCCTCGAACAGTGCGCGTACTGCCAGGGTGATCCCTGCTCGTTCGTTGATCCGACCGATGACTCGGGTCGCTACGAGTGAGGTGCCGCCGAGATCGAAGAAGTCGTCGTCGGCACCGATTCTGTCGCGTTCGAACACGGCCGAGAACACCTCCGCGACGAGGATCTCGCTGTCCGTCCTGGGCGCGACATAGGCTGCGGTCGCGAAGACCGGCTGCGGCAGTGCCTTTCGGTCGATCTTGCCGGCAGTGGTGACGGGCACCGTGTCGATGACGGTAACCGCGCGCGGCACCATGTGAGACGGAAGGACCCGCCGCGCATGCTCGATCACGACGTCGGTGTCGAAGGGGCGCGCGGTGGGCACGACGTAGCTCACGACACTGTCGGAGTACACCGTCGACACAGCCTGCGCGACGCCCGGATGTCGGACGAGCACCGCGTCGATCTCACCGAGTTCGATGCGGAAGCCGCGGACTTTGACCTGGGCATCGGCGCGACCGAGGTACTCGAGCCCGGATCCAGCGATACGGACACGGTCACCTGTGCGGTACATCCGGGCACCCGACGGCGCGGCGACGAACGACGCCGCGGTCAGCTGCGGATTGCCGTGATACCCGCGGGCGAGCGCGTCACCGGCGACGTACAACTCGCCGGCGACACCGAGGCCGACGGGGTGTAACCGTGCGTCGAGTACGTAGGCATCGAGACCCCGAGTCGGCCCACCGATGCGAACAGGGGCCGACGCGGTGAGTGGTCCGTCGAGTGTGGCGACGATCGTGGTCTCCGTCGGACCGTAGGCGTTGAACAGGGCCACCCGGTCGGCCCACGTGCGCACCAGTTCGGGGCCACAGGCATCTCCGCCGACGACGAGTACACGCAGGTGAGGCAGTGCGTCAGGGCCGAGTGTCATCGCCGCTGCAGGAGTGAGGAATGCGTGCGTGACGTCGGCCATGGCGGAGGCGAGTTCGGCGCCGCCGTAGATGTCGGGGTCGGCGATCACCATGGTGGATCCTGCGGCGAGTGCCATCAGCAGTTCGAGGATCGACGCGTCGAAACTCGACGACGCGAAATGCAGTGTGCGGCTGTCTCCGTCGAGGTGGAGCCGGTCGGCCAGCTCGTCCGTCAGAGCTGCAAGCCCAGAGTGCGTCACCGCGACGCCCTTGGGCACACCCGTCGATCCGGATGTGTAGATGGTGTAGGCGCGGTGCTCGGGGCGAAGAGGCGCGATCCGATCCGCGTCGGTGATCGCAGCGGAGGATCCCGTGTCGAGAGTGCGTGGACTGATCCATTCGATGCCACCGAGCCGAACCGAGTCCGAAATACCCAGTGACGCTCCGGAATCGGTCACCATGTGTTCGATTCGGCCCGACGGGTATCGCGGGTCGACGGGTACGAACGCAGCACCGGTCTTGGCGACGGCCCACACCATGACGATCGACATGGTGCTTCGAGGAACCGCGACGACGACGGACCTCTCGGGTCCGGCGCCGCGTGAGATCAACTCACGTGCAGCGCGATTGGACCAGTCATCCAGCTCGGCGTAAGTCCAGGATTCTGCACCCTGAACCAGCGCAACATCCCCCGCGATCACCGCCTCGGTCATGATGTCCGGCAACGTTCTCTTCGCAAAGGCGGGTTCACCGTGCACCACGGACGGCCTCACCGAGCCGATGTCGCCCACGACGGTCGACGGATCAGCGAGCACCGTCGTCAGAATGTGCACGAACTGCTCGGCGAACCGCTCGACCGTGCTGCGATCGAACAGATCCGTTGCATACGTGAAGGTTCCGTCGAACGACGTGGAACCGATACCGACCTGAAGGTCGAACTTGGCGATCGGTGCGGCGATATCCATCGGTGCCACGGTCAGTCCCGGCAATTCCACTGCGGGGGTAGGCTCGTCGAGCGACAACATCACCTGGAACAACGGATGGTGGGCGGTCGACCGTGCGGGTGTCAGTATCTCGACGAGACGGTCGAACGGCACATCCGCGTGCGCGTAGGCGGCGAGGTTCCGATCACGGACTGCCACAAGCACATCGGAGAACGTCGCGGCCGGGTCGACGACGGTACGCAGTGTCAGCGTCCCGACGAACATCCCGACGAGATCGTCCAGTGACTGTTCTCCGCGACCGGCGACCGGAGTACCCACTGTGATGTCGCGTTCGCCGGACAGCTGCGACAGAAGCACGGCCAGCGCGGTGTGCAGGACCATGAACGGCGTGGTCTCGGTGCGCGTGGCGAATTCCGTGATCGATCGACGCAGACTCTCGGGCACGGAGAACGGCACCGTGTCACCCCGGTGTGAGAACACCGCCGGGGCCGACCTGTCCACAGGGAGTGCCAGCCTCTGCGGCACACCGTCGAGCTCCTCGGACCAGAAGGCGATCTGACGCGAAGCCAGAGACTCCGGGTCGTCCTCGGACCCCAGCCTGTCGCGCATCCACAGCGCGTAGTCCGCGTACTCCACCGGCAGCGAGCCCCACGACGGTAGGCCACCGTGAGCGCGAGAGCTGTACGCCAACAGAAGGTCTCGGGCCAGTGGCCGCATCGACCACCCGTCGGCGGCGATGTGATGCGTGACGACGAGCAGCACGTGCTCGGTCGCGGACAGTCGGAACACCGACGCACGGACCGGTGGCGTCTCGGTGACGTCGAACCCGCGGCCCGCCGACGCCAGCAGAGCAGTACTCAGACGATCCTCGAAGGTGTCGACGACCGGAACCTCGAGTGCGAATCCCTCGACCGTCACCTGGTGAGGGCCCGTAGGCCCATCCGGATAGAACGTGCGCAGGGGATGGTGGCGGTCGACGACGTCACCCACTGCCGCGATCAGTGCATCCACGTTCACGTCGCCGCTGAGCCGGACGGCGCCCGCGATGTTGTACGCGGCCGACGACGGGTCGAACCGGTTGAGCAGCCACATCCGGTGCTGGTTCGGCGCCAGGGGAACGGTCGACGGCCTGGGGCCTGCCGTCAATGAGGGCAGCCTGGACGGACCCCCGATCCGCGCGCCGAGGCCGCGCACCGTCGGATGATCGAACAGGTCTCGCACCCCGAGGTGGCCGCCGAGCTCGGCATTGATGCGCGCGATCACCTGTGTTGCGGTCAGCGAGTTGCCGCCTAGTTCGAACCAGCTCGTCGTCGCGCCGATGTCCTGCACATCGAGTACGTCCGAGAAGATCTGCGCAACAGCCTTTTCCGTCGGTCCGGAGATCGGGTCGGACGGGGTGGTCAGTGGTGCAGGCAGTGCCGATCGATCGAGCTTGCCGTTGCGGCCGAGCGGGAGGTGAGCAAGTTCGACGAACACCGTCGGCACCATGTAGGTGGGCAGTTCGGACTCGGCATGGGAGCGGATGGTGTCGACGTCGGCGGTCCCGCAGACGTAGGCGACGAGCCGTTCGTTCGACCCCTCACCGCGGACGGTGACGACCGTCGACGCCACCCCTGGGGCCCGCAGGATCGATGCTTCGATCTCACCGAGTTCGAGGCGTTGGCCACGAAGCTTCACCTGGAAGTCGTTGCGGCCCAGATACTCCAGCTCACCGTCGAGCGTCCAGCGGACCAGATCGCCGGTGCGATACAACCGCCTGCCGTCGGTGAACGGATCGGCAATGAAGCGTTCCGACGTCAATCCTGCGCGGCGGACGTACCCGCGAGCCAGCTGAACCCCCGCGAGATACAGCTCCCCGACGGCTCCGATCGGAACCACGTGCAGCGCCGCGTCGAGCACTCTGACCTGGGTGTTCCACACAGGGCTGCCGATCGGGACCGAACCGCCGTCGTGTGCGTCCGTCCGGTGATACGTGACGTCGACGGCTGCTTCGGTCGGGCCGTACAGGTTGTGCAGTTCCGTCGTCAGATGCTCGTGCGTCCGCCGGACCGTCGACCTCGGCAGGGCCTCCCCACTCGCGAAGATCTGCCTCAGCGACGTGCACTCGGCCAGGTCGCCGTACGCCAGGAACAGGTCGAGCATCGACGGAACGAAATGTGTTGTCGTGACTCCCTGTTCGCGGATGAGACCGGACAGGTACTTCGGGTCGCGGTGGCCACCTGGTTCTGCGACGACGGTTCGCGCACCCACCATGTGCGGCCAGAACAGCTCCCACACCGACACGTCGAACGTCGTCGGGGTCTTGTGCAGAACGACGTCGTCGGCATCGAGCGGGTAGGTGTCCTGCATCCACACCAGTCGGTTGACGATGGACCGGTGCGCGACAGCGACACCCTTCGGCCTGCCGGTCGAGCCCGACGTGAAGATGACGTACGCGGTGTTGTCGCCGCGCACGCCCGCACGGCGTTCGTGATCGTGAATCGGCCCGGTGTCGAACATCGACAGGTCGAGAGTTCGGGGATCGATCACCGCCACCGAGCTCTCGACGTGGGATCCGAGAATCAGTGCCGGAGAGGCTGTGTCGATCATGTGGGCGAGGCGGGCGGCGGGCAGCGCCGGATCGAGGGGCAGGTATGCCCCACCCGCATGGACGATGGCGTGAATCGCGACGAGTTGATCGATCGAGCGAGGCAACGACACCGCGACGACGGTTTCCGGCCCGATGTCCCGCGAGATCAAGTACCGCGCCATGCACCGCACCCGCGCGGCGAAGTTTCCGTACGTGAGCGACCGGCCGTCGGCTACGACGCAGGTGTAGCCCGCGTGTGCGGCAATCGGTCCATCGAGCAGATCGAGAAGGGTCGACGGTTCCACATCCCGGCGGGTGTCGATCCATCGGGCAGTGACGGCGCGTCGTTCCTCGGGCCCCAGAACGTCGATGTCGACGACGCGTCCGTCGGGCCGTTCGATCATCGTGGCCATGACGCGCTCGAGCCGTTCGGCGATCGTCGTGACGTTGCCGTGGGAGAAGGCGTCGGGAGAGAAGCGCAAGGTCATCGTCGGCGCCGGTTCCAGCACGGTCACGAGCGTCAACGGGTAATGCGTCGAATCCTCGACGTCGATGCCGAGCACCCGCATGCCGCCGATGTCCGTCGTGTCGCCGAGCGCGTTGTGGTCGACTGGGTAGGACTCGAATACGGTCAGAGTGTCGAACGTGGCTCCAGGCCCCGCGGCAGCCTGAATCTCGGCGAGTCCCACATGGTGCACATCGAGCAGGTCGGCCTGCTCGTGCTGGATACGAACGAGCAGCGATGCAACGGTGTCCGTGACGTCGAATCGCACACGCACCGGGAGGGTGTTGATGAACAGCCCGAGAGCCTCAGTCGCGCCAGGCACTTCGGCGGGCCGACCGGACACGGTTGCACCGAACACGACGTCGCGACGAGACAGCAACGCGGACAGCACGATCGACCACGCCACCTGGACGACGGTGTTCACCGTGACACCCAGCGTGCGTGCGAGGCCGTCGAGCGCCGGGCCGTCCAGCGGGACCGAAACGTCCTGTGGGAGCGCTACACTGCCGGCGAATCTGTCGGCAACAAGCGTCGGCTCGTCGACGCCCGACAAGACACCCGCCCATCGTCTCAGCGCGGTGGCACCGTCGCGTCGGGACAGCCAGGTCAGGTAGTCGCGATACGGCGCAGCGGGCACCGGGATCGGCGCGTCGGCCGCGTACAGCACCAGCAGGTCCTTGACGAAGATCGGCATCGACCATCCGTCGAACAGGATGTGGTGGTTGGTGACGACGAGATGTGTTCGTTCCTCGGCGCGGACGAGTGCGAAGCGCAGCAGTGGGCCGTCGGCCATGTCGAACGGGCGGGTGCGTTCACGCGCGATGGTGGCGTGGACGTCATCGGTGTCCACTTCCGTCCACGGAATGTCTCTGTGGCCGTGCACGATCTGCACCGGCAGACCGCGGTGATCGGAGTCGAACGACACGCGTAACGCGTCGTGACGCGCCAGCAGGCGGCCGGCCGCGCGGTGCAGCCTCTCGCTGTCGATCGTGCCTCCGAGCTCGAACACGATCTGCGCGGTATAGGGGTCGACTCCCCCGCGCGTCAGGTCCGCGTGGAACAGCAGGCCCCGTTGCAGCGGTGCCAGGGGCCATGCGTCGTCGATCACTCGGAATCGGCTCTGCCACTGATCGATTCGCTGCTGGTCCACAGAGACCAACGACATGTCCGACGGCGTGAGGCCGCCGGCACCGGGCTTCGAGGCGTCCTCCGCCAGTTCGATCATCGCGCGATGCCACAGGTCGGTGAGCAGATCGGCGTCGTCGACGACGCCTCCCACGTACCCGACCCGCGCCTGCAGTATCCCGTCCACGACGGCGACATCGATCTCGACGGCGAGCTCTGTGATCAGGTCCCGGCCGCTGCCGGCATCGATCGACACCGTGAGGTCCGGAATCCAGCCCTGGCCGGCGATGGCGTCGGGCAGGGATGTGATGCGTCCGAGGTAGTTGACCGAGATCTGCGGTCGCGGCAGATCGTCGAATACGCCTGATGCCGAGAGCATTCCGTATGCAGCGCCGCGGCTGGGTATTGCGCGGATCTGCTCCTTGATCACCTTGGCGACCGAGTTCGCGTCCGCATCCGGTACGTCGAGCCGGACCGGGTACGTCGTCGTGAACCACCCGACGGTTCGAGTCAGGTCGGCGCCAGGGACCGAATCCTCTTCGCGTCCATGACTTTCGAGCTGTACGAGGAACGACGACGACCGGCGCCACCGGGACAGTGCCATCGCCAGAGTCGTCAGCAGTACGTCCTCTGCACCCATTCGATAGGTATTCGCTACCGGTCCGAGGAGCGTCTCGGTGAGATCGGCGTCGACAGTCAGGTCGATGTGCGAGACAGCGTCGTCGGCCACGAGTGGCCGGGTTCCGACCAGAGCGTCGCATCCCGTGAGAACAGCACGCCACGAGTCGGTTTCGCCGCTCACGTCGCGTTCGTACAGGGCGTGCGCCCACCGCCGCATGGACGTCTCGGTCGGCGGAAGGGTCACCGAGCCTGCCCGCTGCGCCCAGGCCGTAGCGAGATCCGGAACGAGAATGCGCCAGGAGACACCGTCGACGACCAAGTGATGAGCAACGACGACGACGCGATCCAACTCGGTCGCGTGCACCACCTGCAGCATGATTCCGTCACGCGGACGCAATCGTTCGGCGGTCTGTCGTACGATCTCACCGAGATTGGTTGCAGCAGTGCTCGATACCAGTGCAGCGGCATCGACGGCACCGGGCGGTGCAACGACGAGCTGATCGCCGACGAGCCGCGCACGCAGCATGTCATGATGATCGACGACGGCAGCGACGTTGCGTACCAGTCCATCTCGGTCCAGGTCGGATGGCGCCGTCAGTACCAGAGCCTGGTAGAACCGGTCGATGTGCGACGGCTCGACCGCCCGTGCCACCACGCTTCGTGCGATCGGCAGAAGCGGCATCGACCCGATGCCGCCGCCCGGAAGCTCCTCGAGCGTCACCTTCTCGGCCACAGGCGTGGAGACACGTGCGAGGCCGACGACGGTGCGCTGCTCGAACACGTCGCGGGGAGTGAACGCGATTCCCGACGCCTTTGCCCGCGAGACCAATTGAATCGCGACGATACTGTCACCGCCTAGGGCGAAGAACGAGTCGTCGATGCCGACGGTGCCCAGGCCGAGGACCTCTGCCATCGCGTCGGCGATGATTTGTTGCACTGGGTCGGTCGGAGCACGGAACGGTGCGGTGTCTCCGAGGTCGGTGGGGACGGGCAATGCGGACCGGTCGATCTTGCCCGACGGAGTGAGCGGAACGGACGCCAGTTCGACGATGTGGACCGGAACCATCTGCGAGGGGAGGAAATCCGATGCCAGGGCGAGCAGTGACGAGGCGTCGAACTCGTGGTCTGGCTTGATCTTGACGTACGACACCAGCTGCGACTTTCCACCGCGTTCGATCACGATGGAAGCGACGAAGTCCGTGGACTGATGCCACGAAAGTACGGCGTCGACCTCGCCGAGTTCGATACGCAGGCCGTGTAATTGGACCTGAAAGTCGCTGCGTCCGACGAACTCCAGCTGCGCCCGATCGGGATCGGATCCGCTCCAGCGGACGATGTCGCCGGTTCGGTACAGACGAGTACCGTTGCCGTTCGGGTCCGCGATGAACCGATGCGCGGTGACGGACGTGCGGCGATGGTAGCCGCGCGCCAATCCTGGCCCGCCGACGTACAATTCGCCAACCGTGCCCAGTGGCACAGGGCGAAGCCACCGATCGAGTACGAGCGCCGAAGATCCCTGGAGCGGCGTGCCGATGGTGATGGCTCGCGGATCGGTCAACGGTGGTGTCATCGTGATGACGATCGTCGACTCGGTGGGCCCGTAGCTGTTCCGGAGTTCGGCATGTCCGCGGAGTCGTTCGACGAGGTCCGGCGGGCACGAGTCTCCGCCGACAACAACGTGTTTCAGTGACGGCACGCGGTCGACGTCGACCGTCGACAGCAACGCGGGCGCAGTGACGATGTGCGTGACCTGGTGCTCGTTCAACAGATCTGTCAGTTCGCGTCCGCCGTACACGTCGGCCGGCGCGATCACCATCGTGGCGCCCGCGCTGAACGCAGCGATCATCTCGAAGATCGAGGCATCGAAACTGGACGACGAGAACCTCAGAACCCGTGAATCCGGGCTCAGTGTCAGTTCAGGTCGTTCGGACGCTGCGAATGTTGTCAATGCTGCATGGGTGACCGTGACGCCTTTGGGCGTGCCCGTCGACCCAGATGTGTAGATCACGTAGGCGGAGTGAGCCGGTCGAAGGACGCTGCGTCGATCACTGGAATCGACTGCAGCACTGGACCGGTCACTGATCTCCGACTCGAAGGACGGATCGTCCAACGCAAGCCAGTGAAGACTGTCGGACAGGGAATCCATGACAGCGCGGGTACTGAGGCCAACGAGTGCACCGGAGTCGGTGAGCATGTGTCCGATACGCTCCGCCGGGTACGACGGGTCGACGGGCACGAACGCCGCCCCGGTCGCAGCGACCGCCCAGAATGCAATCACCGACTCGATGCTGCGCGGAATCGACACGGCGACAACGGTCTCGGGGCCGGCGCCGCGCGCGATGAGCGCTCGTGCGATGGTGTTGCTCCGCGCTGCCAGATCTCGGTAGGAGACGCGTCCGGAACCTTCTATCAGTGCCGTCCCGTCGGGATCGGCGGCGAGGCCGCGGGCGAGGATGTCCGGAAGCAGGGCCTCCGTCGCGGCCGCAGGGCCACGTGCGGGCACCAACGCGCGGGTTTCCGCGTCGTCGAGAATGTCGAGATCCGCGGCGACGGCCGTCGGCTCCGCGTCGAGAAACCGGCCGAGGAGACCGACGAAACGCCGATACAAAGCGTCGAACATTTCTTGGCTGTAGATGGTGGGATTGGCTTCGAAGTCGATGCGTGAGCGGCCCGTCGGGCCTGCAGGGTAGATGTTGACCGAGAGGTCCTCCACCGGTCCCGTCGACAGGATGTTGAATGTGCCTGTGAGAGATCCGAATCGGACTTCCGATTCGTAGGCCATGATGTTGATCGCCGGTCCGAAGAATCCGCGATGTTCCTGCGACGAGCCGGTGGACCGTCGGATGTCCTCCGCGCGGTAGCGCTGGTGCCGCAGCGCGCCCGTCAGTTCCAGCTGCACCGACTGGACCAGATCGGCGACCGTCGTCGCCCCGTCGATGCGCACGCGTATGGGCAGGACATTCGAGACCATCCCGCCCGACCGTCGGAGCAGTGCCGTGGTTCGGCCCGCGACGGGGAGGCTCAACACGACGTCGTCCGACGCGGTCATCCGCGACAGGAATGCGGCCACCGCGGCGACGGCAATGGGTGCGAATGCGGAATCGAGTCGGTCGATCGCACGTCCGAGAGCCGCCTCCAACTTCTCGGACAGCGGTTCTCCGCAGATTCGGGAGCGAGCTGCCGGCGGGGCGATGACGCCGGTGATGTTCGGTGGCGACGGCAGATCCTGCGTCTTGTCGTGCCAATAGGCAGCGTCCTTGTCGAAGCGCGACGACGCCCGGTAGTCGTCCTCGGCGCTGTAGACGTCGCGCAGGCTTCCGGCCTTGGAAGGCACCGGTTCCTCGCCGGATGTGACGGCGGAGTAGATCTCGGCCGTGCGGTTCATCAGCTGAACGGCACCGTATCCGTCGAGCGCGAGATGGTGGACGTGCGAGTACCAGAACGTGCGATCGGGGGCGATCCGCAACGTCGCGGCATGCACGAGGGGACCCTGCGTCAGATCGATCGGACGGGAGTAGGCGTCGCGCATCCAGGCGCGGGCGGCCTGCTCGGGGTCGGGCTCGGCGCTGAAGTCGAGTTGTTCGGCCGTGTCGTCTGCGCCGTCGAGGAATTGGTGCGGTTCACCATCGATCTCGACGAGCCTCAGTGACCCGGCACCGAGTTCCCGGACGGCCCGGCGCGCCGAGTACTGCATCAGCCGCTCGTCGACGTCGCCGCGTATGTCGATGAAGTTCGCGATGGTGATCGGCACGTCCGGCATCAGATGCTGGGCGAACCACAGCCCGCGCTGTGCCGCTGTGAGCGGAAAGGGTCGGGAGGTTCGGTCGGTGCTGCGATCGACGGTGAACTCACGCAGTTCCAGCGATTCCACAGATTCCACGAGTCGCTCTTTCGAGTTCGGGAGCCCTGCACCGGCGCGGGATGGCGGGGGATGGCAAAACCGCGCTGCCCCGGAACGCCGTCTGCACTTGTGACTGGAAATTCCCTGGTCACCGGTTTGTCTGCAACCGAGGTTTACACAATCGTTACCAGCGGTCAACCGCCTTGCAGGGCCTCGCGAGAGCCTGAAGAGAAGTCACAGAAGTCGCCAGACGATTGAATGAAAAATAACAACGACGAAGGCGCGCACAGCCGTGTCGTACCGGCTAGTGCGCGCCTTCTTGTCGAGAGTGGGTCAGGACTTCCAGACCGCCACCATGGCCGGTCGCGGCTGCGAACTTCCGCCGTCGGGCCAGTGCGAGATCGGGTTGTCCGCGGAAGCCTCGTCGAACTCACCCGGATGCTGTACTGCCACGACGACGCGCTCGTCCTGGATGATCGGTCCGCACGTCTCGGCGCCGGCGGGGACCGTCAGGAACTGCCTGGTCTCGCCGCGACGCTCACCCTCGAGGACGACGGCGAACAGACCGTCGTTGGACTCGAGAGCATTGCCGTCCGTCGAGATCCACAGGTTGCCCTTGCTGTCGAACGCGAGGTTGTCCGGGCAGGAGATCGGGCTGACCTGGCTCTTGTCGAAGCCGCCGAAGTAGGTGTCGGCCTCGTTCGGGTCGCCGGCGACGATGAGCAGGTTCCACACGAACGACGTGCCTGCATGCTCGTCCTCGATCTCGAGGACCTGCCCGTTCTTGTTCTTGTTGCGCGGGTTGGCCTCGTCGGCTGCCGCTTTGCCCTCGGTGCCACGGTTGGTGTTGTTGGTGAGCGCCACGTAGACCTTGCCGGTGACCGGGTTGGGCTCGAAGTCCTCGGGACGGTCCATCTTCGTCGCGCCGACCTTGTCACCAGCCTGACGCGTGAAGACGGCGACCTCCTCGGCCGACATGCCGTCGACGAGCGACTCGCCGCGTCCGTCCTCGTTCGTGCGCAGCAGCGGAATCCATTCGCCCTTGCCTGCGAACTTGCCCGCCTCCGGCAGGGTTCCGCTGCCGTCGATCGCGTCGGGCGCATCCCCGGTGAGGACGGCGACGTACAGCGTGCCCGCGTCGAGAAGCGTGAGGTTGTGACGCATCGCGGCCTGGCCGTTGCCGGGCATCATCTTTCGGCTGGAGACGAACTTGTACATGTAGTCGAAGCGCTCGTCGTCACCGCTGTAGGCGACGACGGTGCCGTCGTCGGTGACGTAGATCGTGGCGGCTTCGTGCTTGAAACGTCCCAGCGCCGAGTGCTTGATCGGCGTGGAGTTCGGATCCCACGGGTCGATCTCGACGACGTAGCCGAATCGGTTGACCTCGTTGGGCTCCTGCGCGATGTCGAAGCGCTTGTCGAAGCGTTCCCACTTGCGGTCGCTGGCAGCGCCTTCGATTCCGTAGCGCGCAAGACGTTCTGCCTGGGCGGGTTCGGTGACCGATTCCGCGTTGCCGAAGTACTGGTTGATGTTCTCCTCGCCGGACAGCACCGTGCCCCACGGCGTCAAGCCACCGGAACAGTTGTTGAACGTGCCGAATGCCCTCGTACCGGTCGGGTCGACACTCGTCTTCAGGAAATCGCTGCCCGCTGCGGGGCCGGTGATGACGAACTCGGTCGTGCCGGTGATACGACGGTTGTACTGGCTGAACGCGGGAGTCAGTCTGCCGGAGCCGGATTCACCGTTCACCTGCAGGATCGACAATCCGTGCGCCGCGAGTGCGATGTCGAACTGCTCGCGCGTCGGGTTCTCCTCGTCGTACCCCTTGAACAGGAACGGCTCGGTCGTGTACTCGTGACTGACCGCAAGCAGGTAGGCGTTCGGCGTGCCCTCGATCGGCAGCATGCCGGCGAAGTCGTTGTTGAAGCCGAACTGCATTGCCTGCGCTGCAGCGGTCTGGTTGTCGAAGTCGAACTCCGGTGCACCCTCGACCACCGGGTCACCCCAGCGGATGAACACCTGCTGCTCGTAGCCCTCGGGCACGACGACCGCGTCCTCGGTGTTCGGTGCGACCGCGGTGAAGTCGACGCCGTCGACCTCGGGCGCCGTGGTACTGCCGTCGGCTGCCGTGGTGGTGGCGGGATCGTCGGTGCTGCACGCTGCGAGGACGCTCCCTGCGCCGACGGCGACGACGGCCATCGCTCCGCCGCGCAGCACACCTCGCCTGCTCATGGCAGTCTTGACGATGTCGCCGAAGTACTGCCCCTTCGACGTGTTCGGGACCTCGTGGAAGCACGCGTCGCCGCACTTGTACTTGCAGGTCAGATTCGAGCGTGCGGAGCTTCCGTCGTGCACCGCGAACAGGGGTAGTGGCTTCATGACTCGGCAGAGTGTCAGTCAAAAGCAAAGGTAAAGGAACGCCTCGGTGAAGTCACGAACAACGAGCATGCCCTAAGTTGGCGGCTTCGCCGCATGTGCACGAAATTACATAGCCTGCTATGTATTTCTACGCACATGAGCGAAGCTCCCCGGCCGAATTCCGTGCGCATTCAGGAACGCCCGGCTGAACGCGGGTACATGTGCGTACCCCACCCTGCGTGCGACGACGCTCGGCGCGACACCGAGGTGAAGCAGGTTGCGTGCGTGCGTCATTCGCGACAGCGCTCGCCACTGCGGGTACGCCCCACCGGTCTCGGTACGAAAGTCCCGACGCAACCCGGCCTCGTCGACACCGAGTGCTGCGGCCCATTGGGCCAGCGTCCGACTGTCCGCGGGGTTCCTCGCGACCGTCGCGGCCAGCCGCGAAGCCACGGAGCTCTGGGCGACGACCGACTCCGTCGATGCGGCTATCCAGTCGAACAGGCTCGAGCTGTCGAATATGCGGGGTCGCAGCGTCGTGTAGGTCGACACGAATCGGTGCAGCAGATACGGCTCGTCGGCGCGGGTGAAGCGGACGCGTCCGCCTGTGGTCGGCAGGTCGTGGGGCGACCGAAAACCCAACGGCAACAACAACGATCCCTCGTCGACATCGATCGAGTTGCGGATGCCGGCGGGAAGGATGATCGCCTCACCCTCGCTGAGTCCTTGTAGATGGTCACCGATCCGAACGGTGCCACGTCCCCGATACATCCACACCGCCACGTGTGCACCGTTGACACGGGCCCACGTGGAGCCGGCGGGAATGTCAGGCGCAGAGAGTAATTCGGATTCAGGAATCGACGCGGCACGGTATCGCCTCGGGCTGACGCCCATCGCCGCGGTGAAGGCTCTCGTGAAACCACTCGTCGTATCGAAGCCCACCCGATTCGCCACCCAGCCGATCCTCCGGCCGTCGGCGAGATAGTCGATCGATGCGGTGATTCGTGCGCGGATTCGCCACTGCGTGAACGTCAGTCCCGTTTCAGCGACGAATCGACGTTGCATGGTCCGGACGCTCAATCCCGCCGAATTCGCGTGTTGGGCAGGACTCGTCTCCGCCCCCGGATCCCGCAGAATCGCTTGTGCGACATCGAACATCTCGACCGAACTCGGTAGCGGCGGCCGCGTGGACGCGGCGTTGCCCGACTGATGAACCACCTTCGGACCCGGTGAGTTGCCACGCAGATAGCCGAGATTCCAGGCGAATTCGTGCACCAGGCCGTCGTCCCACTCCGGTGGAACGACGGCCTGGGTGACGACGGTCTGCTCGTCGGCCGGATCCACGCGGGGCAGCAGAATCGGGAATGCGACGGTGCCGGCGGAAGTCTCGATGGCGACGCGTCGGCCGGCGGGGATGCGCAACGACGAACCGGCATGGACGTCGTACGTCGTGTCGTCGACGGTGACGCGGGATGACCCCGTCATGGTCCAGAACAGCATCGAGCTCGACGTGATGCGCGTCTCGCTTCGGCACGGCGGTACTGGTAACACGTTGACGCTCCTGGACAACTTTTCGGACTTAGTGCTGGCTAACTTTAGGGCATGCACAGATCCATTCGAGCAGCAGCGCTGTCGCCCTCGTCTACATGGGCGGCGACGGCGGCTGGGCATTCACCTCCGACAGCCCGCAGGGCAAGCTGATGACGTCGCTCGGCTTCACGTACAACGATCCGCCTGCGGACCTGCAGTCCTCACGTCAGGGGGCGTCGGGAGTTGCGGTGGTCGGCCCGGAGAACATGTCCGCGGGATTCGCGGATTCGCGGACACTCTTCGCGGTGTCCATGGGACCGGCGGACCAGCATCGTGCGCTCGCCGCAGATCCGTTGCTGGCCAATCAGATTGCGGTCTCGCAGAATCGCGTGTACTCGCTCGGCACAGCAGCATTCAGGCTCGATTACTACAGCGCCAAGCAGACAGTCGATCTGTTGGTGTCGCTGTTCCAGAAAGGATAGATGATGTCGGTTCTACGAGAGAACGCTCACGACCGCGAACTCGACGACACGGTTGCGCAGATCGACGCGCTCGAACGCCCCGTACCCAGTGTCCTGCGGTTCACCGCACGCCTGACGCAGGGTACGGAGAACCCGAATTGGTTGCGGCCCAACACTGCTCTGCGTATTCAACTCGGACCCGAGCACGACGACGTGTCACGTGTCTACACGGTTCGGTCGTTCGATGCGGCGTCGAGCTCCATGGTCGTCGACGTCGTGCTGCACGGCGGGGAGAGTCCGATGATGCGGTGGGTGCACGGTCTGCAGATCGGTGACACGTTCGCGTTGACGGGTCCGCGGCCTCACTTTCTCGTCCCCGAAAGTGACGCAAAGGCAGCGATTTTCGCCGACGACACCGCCATTCCTGCGCTGTTCGCGATGCTGCAGCAGTGGCCTTCTGGACGCGAGGCGATCGGCTGGGTCGCGACCGACGATGCCGAGGCTTTTGCCGAACTGCCTGACGTCGATGGCGTCGAGCTGCACCTGATCGGTAAGAACGACAGTCTCGCCGAACAGGCACTGCGCATGGAATCGCCTGCAGAGCATGTGGTCTGGGGTGCCGGAGAACGCGACGAGATGCGCGCGATCCGACGGTTCTTCCGCACGACCCATGGGCTCGGCAAGGACGACGTCGCGGTCTTCGGCTACTGGAAAAAGGGCGTCAGCACGACGGTCATCGACGACTCGAGGCGCAGGAGCTACCAGCGCATCCTGGAGGCGGGTGGCACTTTGGCGGATATCGATGATCTGGAGATTGGCGACTGACCGCTCATGTGCATAGAAATACATAGCGGGCTATGTATTTCTATGCACATGCGCCGAAGGCGCCTACAACACCTGCGACAGAAACTGCTTCAACCGATCGGTGTGCGGATCGTCGAAAAGCTGTTCCGGCGTACCGGTTTCGACGGCCATGCCGTGGTCCATGAAGAGCACTTTGTTGGACACCGAACGGGCGAAGCCCATTTCGTGCGTCACGACGACCATCGTCATACCGCCGGACGCGAGGTCCGACATCAGCGCCAGGACACCCTTGACCAACTCGGGGTCCAGCGCCGATGTTGCCTCGTCGAAGAACATGACCTGCGGCTTCATCGCCAGAGCGCGAGCGATCGCAACGCGCTGCTGCTGGCCGCCGGACAGGTTGCCTGGACGCGAATCGGCCTTGTTGCTCAGACCGACGAGTTCGAGCTGCTCGAGTGCCGCGGCACGAGCCTCGTCCTTCGACATGCCCTTGAGCTTGCGCAGCCCGAGCGTGATGTTGTCGGACACGGTCTTGTGCGGGAACAGGTTGAAGTGCTGGAACACCATGCCGATGCGCTGGCGCAGCTCGTCGGGATTGTCCGCCAGGACCGACTTGCCGCCGAGCAGAATGTCGCCCTGATCGGGTTCGTGCAATCGGTTCAGCGCACGCAGCAGAGTGGACTTGCCGGACCCCGACGGCCCGATCACCGTCGTGGTTCTGCCCGCGTCGACGTGAACATTGACCCCACGCAGCACCTTGTTGGTGCCGAATGCCAGATGAATATCCGTGCCGGTCAAGGAAACTGAAGACATGTCTACCTCTCCACCACGAGCGATACCTCGACCGGATCGAGGGTTCCCGAGGTGTCGGCCTTGCCGGATCGCAGGCGCTTGTCGATGTAGTTGACCAAGTGTGTCAACGGGATCGTCAGGATCAGATAGAACACGCCTGCGGCGAGCAGCGGCGACAGGTTGCCGGTCTGTGCAGCGGTGTCCTGCCCGACCCGGAACAACTCGCGTTGCGACGCCAACAGCCCGAGGAAGTAGATCAGCGAGCTGTCCTTGATCAGCGAGATGAACTGGTTGACGATCGCCGGGAGGACGCGTCGAATACCCTGCGGTACGACGACCAGAGCCATCGATCGTCGATAGCTGAACCCGAGCGCCCGCGACGCTTCGAGCTGACCGGAATCGACGCTCTGGATACCGGAGCGGAAGATCTCACCGAAGTACGCGGCCGCCATCAGCGACAGCGCAGCGATGCCCAACGGGAACGGACTTCGGCTGCCGGTGAACTGTGTGAGCGTCGGGCCGAAGCCGAGCCCGATGAGCAGAATGACGACGGCCGCCGGGAGGCCACGGAAAATGTCCGTGTACACCCGCGCGGGCCACCTCAGCCAGCGGGAGCGGGACATACCCGCAACCGCCAGGCCGAGGCCGATCACCGTACCGATCACCCCGGAGGACGCAGCCAAGATCAGGGTGTTCGGCAATCCGACGGTGATCAGCTTGGGAACGGTGTCCCAGATGAGTTCCCAATCGAAGAACGTGTCGTACAGATTCGACAGTGTGCTCATAACGGCAGAGTGCTCAGATCAGCTGGTGGGAGGCGTGGAGGCCTTGCTGCCCGGCTTCCAGTCGGACGGAACCTCGCGGTCCGGGTACCACTGCTTCTCGAGCGTGGACCAGGTGCCGTCGGCGACGACTGCGTCGAGTCCGGAGTTCAGCGCGTCGATCAACGGCTGGTTGTCCTTCGCGACAGCGAACGCCGTGAAGTTGGTCGTGTTGATTGTCTTCTCGAGGATGGCGACGCCGTCCTCGGCCTTGACCTGGCCCGATGCCTGCTGCGACGGTGCGACCCACGCGTCGATCTGGCCGGACTTCACGTTGGCGTACGCGGTGTTGTAGTCCGGGAATCGAACCGGCTCGATGCCGAGGGTGTTGGTGACGTAGTCGTCCTGGACGGTGCCCTGCACGACGCCGATGCGCTGCTGGTCGTCGAGCTCGGCGATCGTCTTGATCGAGTAGTCGTTCTTCGCGACGAGTGCCATCTCACCGAAGTCGTAACCGTTGGTGAAGCCGACGGTGTTCCGGCGAGCATCGGTCGTCGAGATCGACGAGGAGCCTGCGTCGTACACCTTGTTGTTCACCGCAGCGAGCAGCGAGGAGAACTCGGTGGCCGAGAACTCGACCGTCAGGTTCAGCTTTGCGGCGACGGCCCGAAGAAGCTCGTTGTCGAAGCCGGTGAAGTTGCCTGCCTCGTCGATGAAGATGTTCGGCGGGGCGTCGGACAGAGTTCCGACGTACAGCGTGCCGGGCTTGATCAGACCGAGGTTCGCGGTGTCGATCTGGTCGAGCGGCGTGACGTCGTCCGTCGTGTACTTGTCCAGCGATGCCTGGTCGGAGCCTGCGAGAGCGTTCTCACCGGTGCCGCCGGAGCTGTTGTCGCTGGAACACGCGACGGCCCCGAGCGTGAGTGCGAGTGTCGCAGCGATGGCTGCGATGGCACGGCCTCGTAAACGTCGGTTGGTCACGGCGGAACTCCTAGGTATGTGGATCGAAGACCCTTGAGGCTAGCGCGAGCACGCCGAAGCCCTGAAATCGGATTGCGGTTGTGTTAACCGGAACGAACGGCCGGGCATTCCCTAGCGCTGCGCGTTCCTCCACGAGATCGCGTCCTTCAACTCCGTCAGGTCGTACTCGGGGCCGCCCGTTCCGACGGTGAACAGCGTCGCACCGGCGTCGACGAAGTCCTGTGCCTTGTCCGCACCGGGCCACGAGACGGACCGCGCGATCGACGTGACATCGCGCCCGACGGTCTCGCCGTGCGCGGCCAGGATGCCCGACTTACGTTTCAGCTCGTCGAGATCGGCGAAGCTGTGCCAGATGTGCGCGTACTCGGCGACCAGCTTGAGCGTCTTCTTCTCGCCGCCACCGCCGATCAGGATGGGAATCTGACGCGTCGGCGCCGGGTTTCCGACCTCGAGACGGTGCTTGATGCGAGCGAGGTTGTCCTTCAACAGGTTCAAGCGTGAACCCGCGGTGCCGAACTCGTAGCCGAAGTTGTCGTAGTCCTTCTGGTTCCAGCCACCGCCGATGCCGAGGATCAACCGTCCGCCGCTGATGTGGTCGACAGTCCGGGCCATATCTGCGAGCAGGTCGGGGTTGCGGTAGCCGCCACCGGTGACGAGTGCGCCGATCTCGACGTTCGACGTCTGCTCCGCCCACGCGCCGAGCATCGTCCAGCACTCGAAGTGCGCGCCGTCGAGGTCGCCGTACAGGGGGTAGAAGTGGTCCCAGTTGAACACGATGTCGACGCCCGCATCCTCGGAGCGCAGGACCGCGTCACGAATGAGCTGGTAGTCAGGGGCGTGCTGGGGCTGAAGCTGAACACCGATCTTCACAGTCATTTCACCATGATGCGCCTTCGGCGCCTGTGCGTGCATAGTTGGGACAGGCACCAACTATGCACGCACGGGCGCGTCAGCGCATCGATACGCCCGCCTGCAGCATCGTCGCCCGCAGGACGAACCCCGCCTCGTGCCCGACGACCTCCTCGACGAGCGTGACGAACCTGTCGACGAATTCGCCTCCATGCGGGGGCAATTCGGTATCCAGAGGCTCGAAATGATGTGCGAGCTCGTGCAGCACGACGAGCTCGCGCAGTGCCCACGCCTCGTTTCGACGGTGCAGTGGGACCGCGATGGTCTGTGTGTCCCGCTCGTAGTGCGACGCACCCGTTCCCGAACGTTCACGCACATGTACGACGCGTCCCGCGTGCGGCCAGTGCTCCCACACCCAATTCAATTGCAGCACTGCGTCGACATACGCCTGAACGGACTCGATCGACGCGAATTTCCGCTCGATCGGCAGCGTGATGGTCGAGCCGTGGATCTGCACGGTGCGCAGGTTGCGTTCGTCCGCGCGGTCGAACATCAGGCGCACCGTCGACTCGGCCTCGTACACCTTGGACCGTTGCGAGTCCCTCGTCTTCACCAGCGCGAGCTTAGCGCCGCACCTCAGGGACCGATGCGCAAACCCGGATGAGCCTAAATCCGCTTGGCGTTGTGCTCCAGCGCAACTCCGACCCAGAAGTCGAGGCCGGCGCCCTCGAAACCATTGGACGACACAATGATCCACCCGTTTCCCATGTCGCGATCGCCCATCACCGCACGTCGCGCGCCCGGCCGTGCAACCAGCTCGTCCGTGCGCGATGGATCCGTTTTGACGAGGAGACCGCCGTCGGAATGGGCGCCGACGGCGATCTTGCCACGCACCATGAACTGCAGGCCGCCGAACATCTTCTTCTCGACGACCGAAGGCTCACCCGTCAGCGCGTCACGGATCCGATCTGCCAGCTCCACGTCGTAGGTCATGGACGAGATTGTGCGCCTGATCGGTTCCGCGGGTACCCCGAAACTTGCAAAACCTTTGCACTCGATTGATCTACTGCCGCCATGATGATGAAGAAGAGCGCGGTCGCCGCGCTGTGTGCCGCCGCTGCGATGACCACGGGCGTGCTTTTTGCGCCCGCAGCCTCCGCCTCACCCTTGAGTGATCTTCTCGGTTCGCTGAATCTCGGCTCGTCGGCCCCGTCCGAAGGACCGCCGGTGGGGCAGTCGGCCAATGCCAACGTCAGGTTCGAATTCGGCATCCAAGGTACCGCGGACTTCACCGGCATCGATTCGTCGTGCATCATCGACCCCCCTGCACCTCGCAACGTCTTCGCCGCCGGCACGTCCGTCACTTTGCCGTTCGACCGTGCCGGCGCACCCGACTGTGCCGGACGATTCGGCTCGGTCTCCTACTCTGTTGCGCTGCGAGGTGGTGGCTCCACGTCTTACGGCAACTTCGACGCGTCGATAAGCCCCGCCGGAGAAGTGTCCGTTCGCTGTACGGGGACGAGTGGACTCACATGCCGAGCCTTCGACAGCACCGTGACCTTCGGGCGCTGACAGCAATGACGAACCGGGTCCGAGTCGCCCTCGTTGCCCTGTGCGCCGTAGCGACCATGGCAATCGGCGCAGCACCGGCGGCCGCAGCCTCGCCGCTCACCGATTTCCTCGACTCGCTCGATCTCGGTTCGTCGGATCCGACGACGTCGCCAGGAGATATGAGGGCGCCACTGCGCGTCGAGTATCTCGGTCCGCTGACCTCGAACGATCGAGTGTTCTTCGAGGGCACGTCGGTTCGGTGTCTGGATGTCGTCGACGTCCCGGACAGGCTGTTCGACCGCACAACGGTCGCCGAGGTGAGCGCCCGATACGACTACTGGGACAGCCGGTGCGAATCCAACCGAGGGACGATGCGGCTCGCGCTGGTCATCGTCGGTCCGGTGTATCGCACCGCGCAGGTCGATGTGGTTCTCGACATCGACCCGAGAGGAAATCGCCTCTGGCTCGACTGCGTCGACTCGACCCGTGCCGGGTTCGCACCACTGCGTTGTTCGACGACCGGAAACACGGTCATCTTCTCCTGACGGGCTACGGTGTCGGCGCCGGGAATTCGTAGCGCTCGGTGTCATCCCCGGTCTGGACGACGATGGCCGCGAGTGTCGGCCTACCCGACGGCAGTATGCGCACCGTGATGGAACCTTCTGCGGTGCAATCCAATTGCGTGACGACCGCGCGACGGATCTCGTCGGCGACGTCGGGGCCGTGCAGGTCGAGGCCCCCGTCGTCGAGCAGTTGGACGGTGACCCCCCGTTCCCGCGCCGCGCGAGCAGACGCGACGATGCCCGGCACATCGAGCGCTCTGGCGCGAATGCTGTCTCGCAACGTGGCTTCGACGAGGACTGCCTCGCGTCTGGAGGCGTCGTCGAGTGTTCGGTCGGCTATGCGACCGAGCACCGGTCTGACCAGGTCGTCGAGCCTCAGGAGCTGACGTTCGCGTTCCTGCTCGGCCGCGTCGACCGCTGCCTTCTCCGCGACCTGCCGTGCCCGTTCCTCGCGCAGTGCATAGATGGATGCGGCCGCGGGCCTGACGACATACGCGAAGAACGACGCCATCACCATCACACCCGCGCCGGTGACGAAAGTGCTTGCTGCAGTGGTGAAGTGGGGTGCCGCGTACCAGTACACGCCGAACGCCACGATCTCACCGGCCCAGCCGAAGAGAATCCGCCCGCGCACGCACACGAAGGCACACAGCGCAGCGCCTCCGCCGACGGCGGTGGTCACGGCCTGGGTCTGCGTCGCAGACTCGTCGACGACGCTGGTCAACAGCGTGAAATGAATCGACGGTATCGCCACGATCGTCAGCGTCGCCCACAGTGGCAACGGATCTCCGGGGACCGCGACGACGAGGAACGCGCCCACCGCGAACAGCGCGACGACGACGCAATCGACGGCGGTGTTTCCGCTCGACGGACCGAACACGGCCACCGCAGCCGACGCGACGAACAGGCCTGCCACCGCATACGCACCCCGCGACTGCATCCCGATGATCCTCGACGCATCGTTTCGCAGCGACCTCACGATGGTTCGGTCCATTCGAGTTCGACGGTCGTGCCCTGACCCCGGTCGCTCCGAACGTCCGAGCTGCCGCCGTCGAGCTTCGCCATTCGGCCGACGATGCTGACGTCGATGCCGAGCCGACCCTTGCCGACCGCCGCGGTGTCGAATCCGCAACCGGTGTCGGTCACGATCACCCGTGCAACTCCACGCCGCAGAGCGACGACGACGTGACGCGTGGCATCCACACCCGCGTGCATGATGCTGTTCCGTAGCGCCTCGGCGGTCGCGCCGCTGACTGCCGAAAAGACGTCGTCGGGATACACGGCCAGGTCGTCGTCGACGGACACCGACATCGAAGCACTGTGGGATGCCTCGGACACAACGACTTTCAGCTGTTCGACGAATTCTTCGGCGGATACGGCACCGTCACGCCCCGGGTGTTCGACGGCGCGGTCGAGTTCCAACAGTGCCGATCTCGCCTCCGCGGCGATTCGGCCGTCGGCGTCGGGACGGGTCGTCCCCAGCAGCGTCGCGAGCACTCGGTCGTGGATCAGGGCGTCGAATCGTGCTTTCTCGTGTTCGCGCGCCTGCGCTGCGGCGGCGTCGGCGGCAGTGCGTTCGAGGGACTCCCTGGTCGCGTCGAGAATCGCGGCTGTCCGCAGCGCCACGATGACCGCCGTCGTGAGCACCGCACTCAATCCGAAAGCCCACGTCGCGGCAAAGACGACATCGGGGACCGACACGTTCGAACCGAACAGACCCAGTTGATCGATGGCGGCGATCGTCGTCGATGCCACGAACTGGACGACGAACGCCACCGCCGGACGCCACACGAGCGCGGCACACAAGCCGGCGATGCCCGACATGGCAGATAGCCAGGTGCTTCTTGCGGCGCCGTGAAGTACGTCGCCGTTCCAGGCGAGCGGCCACAGAACAGCGGCCAGCGGGAGTCCGATCGCAGCGAGTCCAGCCGCGAGAGGTATGCGCTGCGGAGCCACGTAGGTGGCGAGCAACAATGCCAACCCCGGTACGAACGTGAGCACCAAGGCAAGCGGTGTCCACCACCACGCGAGAATCCGCGCGCCTTCGCCGACCCCGACCACTGACACGACGAGGTATGCGACGAATCCGACGCCGAGGAACCGCGCGACCAGAAGGCGGATGCGTTGGCCGTCGGCGACACCTCTTGTTCTGTCCGCCCACCTCACGATTGCTCCACAGTACCCGTGCGTCAGCGTCCGAGCTGCCTTGTCGCATGACCGATCTCGGTCTCACCGCCGAGCCGAGCCGCGCGTCCCGCACGATCACCGGCCGACCGAGCACCGTGAGAGTAACCGGCACCTGCGCTCTGTCGTTTCCACGTGCCCCGCGCAGTGGACGTGGACGAATAGTAGTCCTGCAGCTCGACTTCCTTGTTGCGCAGCGCGATCGCAGTGCCGGCATTCGCCTGTTCCTCGGCGATGGCTGCAGCCTCGGCCTCCTTCTTCACCGACTCGAGCCGTTTGCCGATACGTTCGGCGAACGCGGTCTGAAAATTGAGCCGCCCAGTGACCGGTGCGACGATGACCGTCTCCTGACGCTTGTAGCGTCGGCGCCCGATCTTTTCGACGACGGTACGAACCGCCGTCTCGTTCTTGTAGGCACCGGACTTGATGTACGCATCCGACGCGCGAACCATCTGAATCAGCAGACTCGAATACAGCGCCTCGCACGTATCGATGTCCGAGTCGTACCCGAACGCGAACACCTGCGTCGACGTCCGCGCCACGTCGCACTTCACGTCGTTGGCGAACGCGATGGACACGAACAGGTGCACGAACGTCTTGAGTCCGCGCTTGCCGGGCTCACCGATATCGACGACGCGTTGCGACGGCGTCGCCTGTTTCTCGCGAGACGCGCTGTGCGAGCGCGCGACAGCAAGATCGATGGACGACGACGTGGCCAGCCGCTGGGCGGCTTCCATGAACGCCTCGGCCTCGTGCGGATTGTCGGTCGACTCCGCCTGGCGTAGAAGCCCGCCGATGCGGGTCAGCATCTTCTCGGAACTCACGCGCGTGACGGTACCCCGCGACACCGACAGCGATGTTGACCGATTCAGCTTTGCCGTAATCACCCCTTTCGGGTGAGTTGTGTGCCAAAGTGCCTATCGACATGTGCGTGGGGGGCGGCACATTCGGTACTGCCGTGTGACGCTGCCCGCGCGTACCACGATGTACGAAGCAAGTGGAGAGACTAATGGCGTCTTTGATCTCGAAGGCCGCGGTGCTGGCGACAGCTGCAACGCTGCTGACGATCACCGCATGTTCCAGTGACAGCGGCTCGACCGATTCCGCGTCGGAAAACACCGACGGCCGTGGCCCCATCACCTACGTCGAGGGCAAGGACACGACGGAGACCGGTGTCGTCCGTCAGATCATCGACGAGTGGAACGCCGCCAACCCGGACGAGCAGGTCACCTTCAAAGAGCAGTCGAACGATGCCGACCAGGCACACGACGATCTGGTCCAGCACCTGCAGGCGCAGCAGAGCGACTACGACGTCATGGCACTCGACGTCATCTGGACCGCCGAGTTCGCCGCCAAGGGTTGGCTCGTGCCGCTCGAAGGCGAGTTCGCGCTGGACAACGCGGGCATCCTCCCGGCGACGGTCGAGAGTGCCACCTACAACGGCACGCAGTACGCGGCACCGAAGAACACCAATGGTGGCCTGCTGTTCTACCGCAGCGACCTCGTGCCTGCCGCCCCCACCACGTGGGACGAGCTCAACGCGAGCTGCACCGTCGCCGTCGAAAACAACATCGATTGCTATGCAGGACAATTCGCGTCGTACGAAGGCCTGACGGTCAACACGTCGGAGATCATCAACGCACACGGCGGATCGTTCGTCGGCGACGACGGCAAGACCCCGACGGTCAACAGCCCCGAGGCCAAGGCCGGTCTGCAGGCACTGGTGACGGCATTCGAATCCGGCGTTATTCCGGCGCAGGACACCACGTTCAAGGAGCCCGAGAGCCAGCAGGCATTCGAGGACGGCAAGGCCCTGTACCTGCGCAACTGGCCGTACGTCTACGGCACCGCAGCCAAGGAAGGCTCCGCGGTCGCAGGCAAGTACGCAGTGGCACCGCTGCCGGGCGTCACCGGCGTCGGTACGTCCACGCTCGGTGGATACAACGCGGCCATCAGTGCGTACTCGGAGAACAAGGCCACTGCCGCCGACTTCCTGCGTTTCCTGCAGGGCGAGCAGGCGCAGCGCATCATCGCCGAGGGTGCACTGCCTCCCGTGTTCGGCTCGCTGTACGACGACCCGGCCCTCATCGCCGAGATGCCGTATCTCCCGGCGCTGAAGGAGTCGATCGCGAACGCAGTTCCGCGTCCGGTCACCCCGTTCTACCCGGCAGTGTCGAAGGCCGTGCAGGACAACGCTTTCGCTGCCATCAAGGGTGAGAAGACCGTGGACCAGGCCATCGAGGACATGCAGGCCGGTATCGAGTCGGCAAGCTCCAACTAAGTCCGCTCTCGTTACTCAGGAGAATTCATGGCTGTTCCTACTGGTGAAACCAGTGGGGCTGCACCGACGACCGCGGCCGGGGGAGATTCCCCCGGCCGCGGCGGGAGCGCAGCCGGCGGAGTGACCCCATCGGGTCGGCATGCACGCACCGAGAAGAAGCTGTCGTTCGGACTCACGTCCGGCCGAGCGTGGTTGCTGATTGCGCCGACGCTGGTGATCCTGGCGGTCGTCATCGCCTACCCCGTGATTCGGGCCGTCGTCATGTCCTTCCAGAAGGACCAAGGACTCGATCCCGCGACGGGTATGTTCGTCCAAGGTGGCAGCGCGGGATTCTCCAACTACACGCACTGGATCCTGCAGCAGTGCACGTCGGCGTCGGGCACTCTCGTGCCCTGTCCTCCAGGCACTCTCGGATCGCAATTCTGGGAAGCCGTCGGAAACACGGCGTTCTTCACCGTCGTGACGGTGTCCATCGAGGTGGTCATCGGTTTCGCGATGGCCGTCATCATGGGCAAGACCTTCGCAGGCCGAGCGTTGCTGCGTGCGGCGATCTTGATTCCGTGGGCGATCCCGACCGCTGTGACCGCGAAGCTGTGGTACTTCATCTTCGCGTACGACGGTATCGCCAACAAGATTCTCGGCACGAACATCCTGTGGACCGGTGACGCTTGGCCTGCGCGATTCGCGGTCATCATCGCCGACGTCTGGAAGACCACGCCGTTCATGGCCCTGTTGATTCTCGCTGGGCTGCAGATGATTCCGTCCGACGTCTACGAGGCGGCACGTGTCGACGGTGCGTCGGCATGGCAGCGGTTCACCAAGATCACACTGCCGCTCGTCAAGCCTGCCTTGATGGTCGCGATTCTGTTCCGGACGATGGATGCGCTTCGTATGTACGACCTTCCGGCCATCCTCACCGAAGGCAACCCGGCGACACGGACCATCTCGATTCTCGTCGTCGACCAGATCCGTCAGGGATTCAACAGCGCCGCGGCGCTGTCGACCATCTCGTTCATCATGATCTTCATCGTCGCGTTCGTCCTGGTGAAGTTCCTGGGCGCCAATGCCGTTGCGACGCAGGAGAATCAGCGCAAAGGTGACATCCGATGAAGTCAGCACGCATCTACGTCGGTGTCGTGATCATTCTCGTCTGGGGTCTCGCACCGTTCTATTGGATGGTCGTCACCGCGTTGCGCGATCCGCGGTACACCTTCGACACAACCCCGTGGCCGACGCACGTCACGCTGGAGAATTTCTCCAACGCACTGTCGACGAGCAACGGCAACAACTTTCTGCGGGCCGTCGGCAACAGTCTGATCATCGGTGCGGCAACGACACTCGTCGGTCTCGTCATCGGCATCTTCTCGGCATATGCGCTCTCCCGCATCGACTTCCGATTCAAGTACGTCGTCGTCGGCATCGTCCTCGGTGCATCGATGTTCCCGGTCGTCGCTCTCGTGACGCCGCTGTTCCAGTTCTTCACGAACATCGGGTGGATCGGCAGCTACCAGGCGATGATCATCCCGAACATTTCGTTCGTGCTGCCGCTGACCATCTACACGTTGACGGCGTTCTTCGCCGAGCTCCCGTGGGAACTCGAGGAAGCCGCGCGCATCGACGGTGCGGGACGCTTCCAGGCGTTCCGGTTGATCATGCTGCCGCTCGCTGCGCCTGCATTGTTCACCACCGCGATCCTCGCATTCATCGCTGCGGTCAACGAATACCTTCTTGCGAGCCAACTTTCGAGCGACAAGACCGAACCCGTCACCGTCGCGATCGCACGGTTCTCGGGTAACGACCCACATGTGGTGCCCTATGCGGCGATCATGGCCGCGGGCACCATCGTCGCCATCCCGCTCGTCGTCATGGTGCTGATCTTCCAGCGCCGCATCATCTCCGGGCTGACGGCGGGCGGCGTGAAGTCGTGACCGCACAGGATCACCTCCAACTCGTCGCGGGCATCCTCGGGTTCTTCGCACTCATGGCGCTCGTCGCTGCCGTCGCGGGCATCGTGCGTGGGGAGCCGAGCATGACGGCGTCGGCGGTGTTGCTCGGTCTGCTCGTCGCCCTCTGGCTCGTGGTGCGCAAGATCAGGGCCTGACGTCCGCCTGGCCCGCGCAGGTTCCAGCCAGCGCGCAGGTTGCAGGCTGCGCGCCCGCTGCAACGTGCGCGCTCGAAGCTTCCGCACAGTGCCGGGAAGCTAGAGCTCCCACACCAGGATGGTCGTGCCTGGTTCCGCGGAGGCGCCCGTTCCCCGGTAGGTACGCAACGCCCGCTCGTTGTCGTGTTCGGTGCCGGTCCACGCGCCGTAACACCCGAGCTCACGAGCCAGTTCGACGAGAGCCTGTGCCAGCGCGCGCCCGATCCCACGGCCGCGAGCAGGTTCGTCGACGCCCAACTCGTACAGGAACATCTCGGTCCCCTTGTCGGGGTGAGTCATCTCGACACCCGACACGAAGCCGACGGCAGTGTCACCGTCGAACGCAAAGATCAGATGGTGGCCGGCCGCGGTCAGGAAGCGGTCGGTCCAAGCCTGCGTCGGCGGCGCGTCGAACAGATGGGGTGCGGCCAGCACGACGGCGGTGTCGCCTCGGCCCAACCGTCGGTAGTGCGTCATGGATGTTCTCCTTCCCTCCCCACTACTCCCCCTTCAGCCTGGCGAGCGTGACGAAGATGGGCTCATCGGCGTCGAGGTCGATCTTCTTGCGCCGCAGGAACGCGTCGAGCACGCCCCAGACCAGGTCGGTGACATTCTCGACGAAATGAGCGGGGTCGACGTCGGAATCCTCGAGCCACAGGTCCGTCGCTGCCAGTAGGACGCCGACCGCTGCTCTGCACGCGTAGTCGATGCCCTCGGTGTCGGCGTCGACCGATTTGAGTATCGACGTCGCAACTCCCGTGAAGCGCGACGCGATGTCCCGGCCGATATCGAGCGGCGGCGCCACTCCCGAACCCTCGGGTACCGACCGCGATTGCGCGAGGAAGCGAAACACGTTCGGATGCTGCGCGACGACGTGTGCATATCCGCTGATCGCGTGTTTCAGGGCCGAGGAGGGCGCGTCGAGCAGGAAGTTGAAATCGGAGACCGCGAGTTCGTAGACCTCGTCGGCCATGCGCTGCGCGACGGCGCTGTAGAGGTCCGCCTTGTCCGCGAACTGGCGGTAGAGCCGGGGCTTGGTGGTGCCGGCCTCGCGGGCGATGTCGTTCATGCTCGGGTTCGGGCCCTGGTTGTCGAGGACGCGGAACGCTGCATCCACGAACTCTTCGCGGATGTGTGTCCTGCGGGCTTCCGGATCTCGCGACGTCGGCATCGCTTCATCGTAGGCGTTACCGCAGGTAGAGGTGAGCAAGCCTTGACAGTGACGTCGGAAGTGGTGGATCGTCATGTTAGCCGTACCGCCGGTAACGTTTATCGTACTGGCGGTAACAACGATCTGGAGTAGGGCATGACCATCGAGAGAGAACGGCACGTCGGATCGGTGTACGTCGACGGCGCCGAGCTTGCCGTGTACGAGAACGGCAACCGCGACGGGCCGACGCTCGTGCTGGTCCACGGGTGGCCGGACACCCACCACCTGTGGGATGGCGTCGTACCGCGTCTTGTCGACCGCTTTCGCGTGATCTCGTACGACACCCGCGGCCACGGGCAGTCGACCGGAACGGGGACCGTCGCGGAGATGCGTCTCGAGCAACTGGCCGACGACTTCATGGCAGTCGTCGACGCCGTTGCAGGATCGACGCCCGTGCACGTACTCGCCCACGACTGGGGCTCGGTCCAGGTGTGGGAAGCGATCTGCGAGCCCGGCGCCGAGGCGCGCATCGCATCGTTCACGTCGATCTCCGGTCCCAGCCTGGATCATCTCGGCACATGGATGAGACGAGCATCGACGACGCCGAAAGGCCTGTGGCAGATGGCCACTCAGCTTACGTCCGGTGTCTACACGCTGTTCTTCATGTCGGGTGTGCTGCCGCGCGTCGCCTTTCGAGTCTTCGGACGACGGTGGACGTGGTCCCTTGCCCTTCGTGTCTTCGAGCGTGTCCCATCCAAGAACATCCACCTTGCAGACACGCTGCAGCAGGACATGATTCGGGGTCTGCGCATCTACCGGGCGAACATTCCACGCAAGATCCTGCGCCCCGACGAGCGCTACACCCACGTGCCGGTCCAGCTGCTGGTGCCGAAACGTGACCCCGCGATACGGCGCGCCTCGTTCGACGGCATCGAGCGATGGGTCTCCCGGGTCAGCAGAACGGATGTGCGCTCAGGCCATTGGCTTCCGCTGAAGAATCCGGACTTCGTCGCGACCGCCACCGCGTCGTTCATCGAAAGGATCTCGTCGTGAATTCACATGACCCAGGTGAAGTCTCGCTGCAAGCACGCAACGTGACCTTCGACTGGTCGTCCACGCCACTGCACTGGATGCCCACCGAACCGATCGCATCGCATACCGTCAGCGCTCTGAATCTGCTTCTGCCCGAGGGTGAACGGTGGTTCTGCGCCACGTACACCGAGGCGTTGCCGTTGATCGCCGACGCGAAACTACGCGAGGACGTTCTCGGATTCATCGGTCAGGAAGCCATGCACGCGGAGACGCACAACGTCGTGCTGTACGACTATCTCGACGCGCACGGGGTCGATCCAAGGCCGTTCGCCGCGCACGCCGAGTACATCATGCGGAAGGTGCTCGGACCGCGGCCCGCGTTGTCTCCCAAGGCACAGAAGCAACAACTGGTCGAGCGGATCGCGATGATCGGTGCCATCGAGCACCTGACGGCATTCCTGGGCGACTACGCGCTGAATTCGCATTGGGACGAATTGGGCGGCGACGCAACGATGATCGATCTGTACCGGTGGCACGGCGCAGAAGAAGTGGAGCACCGCAACGTAGCTCACGACGTGGCGATGTACTTCGGCGTCGGATACGTCCGGCGAAACGTCGCAATGGTCATCGCATTTCTGGGGTTCCTGGTGCTTCTGCTCCGTGGCACGCGGTACATCGTCACGCAAGATCCGAATCTGAAGAACCGCGGATATGTGGCGCTCTGGCTCGGATGGATGTCCGCCACGCGTCGAGGCGCTCTGCCGTCTCTCGGTAGAATGACGAAAGGTGTTGCGCGATATCTGAAACCGTCGTACAGCCCCGAGAACGAGGGAAGCACGGCGCAGGCGATCGCCTATCTCGCGAAATCTCCCGCCGCGCGGGCGGCTCACCGATGAGCTTCACACTACCGGTGCCCGACGCCATGCCCGGCGACCTGTACGGCCGTCGCGAGCGAGATCCGCTGCTTCGTGTGCTGGAGCGACTGATGAACGCGCACATGCATTCTCTGCATCTGTGGCATCGCAAGGACGTGGTGGGAGAGCGGAACGACCGGCGGATCTCCGTGACCGTCGTCGGTCGGACGGTGGAGGCATACGACGAGAACGTCGTCGGTCTCACTTTGGCTGGGGCCGGCGAGTTGCCGTCGTGGCGGCCGGGTGCGCACATCGATGTGGAACTACCGTCGGGGCGACTGCGGCAGTATTCGCTGTGCGGAGATCCAGCTGACAGCACGAAGTACCGAATTGCGGTGCGTCGCATACCCGACGGCGACGGTGGCTCGATCGAGATGCACCAGTTGCGCGTCGGGAGCAGGATCACGATTCGAGGCCCGCGCAACGCTTTCGCATTTGCTGTGCCGGGGCATGGGTCGTCGGCCGACCATCTCCATTTCGTGGCAGGTGGCATCGGAATCACACCGATCCTGCCGATGATGCGGCTTGCCCACCGACTCGATCTGGACTGGTCGATGGTCTACACGGGCCGAAGTCGAGAGTCGTTGCCGTTCTTGGGCGAACTCGTCGAGTTCGGTGATCGTGTCACCGTCGTGACCGACGATGTCGACGGCCATCCCTCTGCTGCAACACTTCTGCGTGGATCGAACGAGAATTCGGCGATCTACGCCTGCGGCCCGATGCCGATGATCGGGGCGTTGAGTCGCGGAGTGGACCCCGGTGCGGAGTTCCACTTCGAGCGATTCTCCGCACCGCCGATCGTGAACGGCGTGCAGTTCGACGTCGAGCTGAGTCTCACCGGTCAGCGCATCACGGTCCCTGCTGACAAGTCGATCCTGGACGCGGTCAAGCCCTTTCGCCCCAACGTCGCGTATTCCTGCCGTCAGGGATTCTGCGGAACGTGCCGTGTGCCTGCGGCAGGCAGGCCCGACGGCATGCTCATCTGCACCGAGCGTTCCGACGGCGAAAAAGTCGTGCTCGATCTCTAGGCGCTACGCGCATGTGCACGAAAATACATAGTGGGCTATGGATTTTCGTGCACATGCCGCGAAGCGGCCTAAGCGTCGATGATGAACGCTTCGAGCTGCGTACGAGCGACGTCGTCGGGCAACTGCTTCGGCGGGCTCTTCATCAGGTAGGCCGAGGCCGGGATGACCGGTCCACCGATGCCGCGGTCGAGGGCGATCTTCGCTGCACGCACGGCGTCGATGATGACGCCTGCGGAGTTGGGCGAATCCCACACTTCGAGCTTGTATTCGAGGTTCAGCGGCACGTCACCGAAGGCGCGGCCTTCGAGGCGGACGTAGGCCCACTTGCGGTCGTCGAGCCAGCCGACGTGGTCGGACGGTCCGATGTGGACGTCCTTGGTGTTGAACTCGCGCTGCAGGTTCGACGTGACGGCCTGAGTCTTGGAGATCTTCTTCGACTCGAGGCGCGTGCGCTCGAGCATGTTGAGGAAGTCCATGTTGCCACCGACGTTGAGCTGCATGGTGCGGTCGAGCTGAACTCCGCGGTCCTCGAACAGCTTTGCCATGACGCGGTGCGTGATGGTGGCACCGACCTGGCTCTTGATGTCGTCGCCGACGATGGGAACGCCTGCGTCGGTGAACTTCTTGGCCCAGACGGGGTCGCTGGCGATGAAGACGGGCAGTGCGTTGACGAACGCGACGCCTGCGTCGATTGCTGCCTGCGCGTAGAACTTGTCGGCCTCTTCGGATCCGACGGGCAGGTACGAGACGAGGACGTCGACCTTGGCGTCACGCAGTGCCTGTGCGACGTCGACTGCATCGCCGTCGGCTTCGGTGATGGTCTCGCGGTAGTACTTTCCGAGTCCGTCGAGAGTCGGTCCGCGCAGAACCTGTACGTCCTTGGGTGCGACGTCGGCGATCTTGATGGTGTTGTTCTCGCTCGAGAAGATCGCGTCCGAGAGGTCGAAGCCGACCTTCTTGGCGTCCACGTCGAAAGCGGCGACGAACTCGACGTCGCGGACGTGGTACTTGCCGAACTTGACGTGCATGAGGCCGGGAACGGTGACGTTCTCGTCGGCGTCCTTGTAGTACTCGACACCCTGAACAAGGGAGGAGGCGCAGTTGCCCACACCCACAATGGCTACGCGAATGCTGTTCTCACCCATGGTCGGGTTCTCCTTCGTTCTTCGAAACGCTTGTCGGATTTTCGGTTACGGACGGTCCTGCCTGCTCCGCTGCGATCACCTCGTTGAGCCAGCGCACTTCTCGTTCGCTGGACTCGAGGCCGAGTTGGTGGAGCTGACGGGTGTAGCGATCGAGCGTGCCGCTGGCACGATCGACTGCCTCTCGGAGCCCCTCGCGGCGCTCTTCGACCTGGCGGCGCCTGCCTTCGAGGATGCGCATCCGTGCTTCCGCCGGTGTGCGACTGAAGAAGGCGAGGTGCACGCCGAATCCGTCGTCGGTGTAGTTCTGCGGTCCGGTGTCTGCCACCAGCTCGGCGAAGCGCTGCTTTCCGAGTGGGGTCAGCTCGTAGACCCGACGAGCACGACGCTTGACGAGCGTGTCGGGTCCTGCGTCCTCGGCGATGAGTCCGTCCGCTTGGAGACGACGCAGGGCGGGATACAGAGACCCGTACGAGAACGCCCTGAAGGCTCCGAGGAGACCCGTCAGACGCTTACGAAGCTCGTATCCGTGCATCGGAGCTTCGAGGAGCAAGCCGAGAATTGCGAGCTCGAGCATGCTCATCTCCTCCCCGATGTCGGAACCGCACAACCTGATGCGATATCCGAGCATATACACAAAATGTATCGCGCCGATATATGTACATACATAGCGACAAGTTACCTTGTTAAGACATAAAGACCTAGTTGGTCGCCGGTGACACGTACGTCGAATTTCCCGCGAAATCGGTTTCGACGCGTCCGCCGCGGAGATCGGGAACGTCCACGGAGACCGAAATGCGTTGTCTTCCTTCGTCATTGTCGATCGTCACCCAATCGGGTGTGCCCTGCGGGGCTCCGACAGTCTCCGGGGCGCCTGCGATGACGCCCGCCACGACGGCAGAATCCAGGAGATTCCAGTCGAACGGCACCTGGCCCTCGTCGCGCAGATCCGTGTCTCGATACGGATCGAAACCGCCGTTGACCATGATCCGTTCGACGCGTCCCTCGGCGTTCAGGCGGTACACGTCCGCACGGTTGTCGTCGTCGACCTGGATGCTCAGTTCCACCACCTCGGAGCTGCCGAAGCGTTCGATGTATCGGGCTCGGAAGTCGTCGAGTCCTTCCGCCGTGTCGAACACGAACGGCTGCGCCACGATCGGCGTCACGGATTCCGGAAGTGGAATCGAGACCGACGGCGCAGCCGGAGCGGCGACGGCCTCGGTCGCGTCGTCCCCGTTCGTCCACGCGAACACCACGGCCGCGGCAACGACGACCGCGGCAGCCGAGCCGAGCGCGAGTGTGATCGGGGTCCTCGATTTCGACTGTCGCGGAGTAGGTTCCGGAAGGTCGACATCGAGCTGAAGATCGCCGACGAGCGAATGCAGTTCACCGAGCGTGACTGCCGACCGAGCCGCGTCGGTGCGCGCACGGTGTTCGTCGACGGTCAGCTGGCCCTCGGCATACGCCTGATCGAGCGCCGTCGAGGTCAGTGCGCGGTCGAGGTCGCGGGCGCGCAGGGATACGTGATCGTTCGAAGCCACCGAATGTCCTATTCGCCGAACCGAAATGGAGTGACGTACAAGAAATTGCCCGACGGGTCGACGCTCATGGTCCCGCTCTCCTCGTCGGTGTTGTCGGCGCTGATCAGTACTTCGGGACCGTCCGAGTTGCCGCGGATCAGAATGGTGAGATCGTCGACGCGCGACAGATTCAAGCTCTGTGCCGCTCCGGCGACGACACCCGCGATCTTCTGGAGATCGACCGTGGTCAGATCGACCTGAGGCTCGTCTGCCTCGCGTGACCTCGACCACGCGTCGTCGAAATCTTCGAGAACGCCGTCTCTGTAGTCGTACGTGACCTGCTTCTGCGGAACCCCCGGAGCCGGCGCCCGAACGATTCCGTACTCGGGAAAAAGCGACAGACTGTCGACGACGGTCGTGCCGGCCTTCTCCTGCACTGCTCGTGCGATGTCCGCCACGACGGCGGGGTTCTGGTAACCCATGTCGCCGTACGACGCCGAATCGCCGCCCGTGGCGCACGATCGAATTCCGAACCCGATGGCCACGAGGGCCCCGAGAAGCGGGACGACGACGGCCAGGAACCCGATGCGCGACGCGCGGGCCGTCCGGACCGGGTGGGTGGGCTCGATCGGGCCCGAGACGAGCGTCAGCTTCGACGCGTTCTGCAGGTCCTCGATCAAGGCATGCAGGTCGCCGAGCGTCCCGGCCTCCATGGCCAGGTCGACGCGTGCCCGATGCTCGTCGTCCGACAGCTGGCCGTCGGTGTGTGCCTCGTCGAGTGTGGCAGCTGCGTCGGCACGATCGACATCTCTCGCTCGCGTGGACGGAGACAGTCGTGTCGGCACAGGTGGAGCATAGTTTCAGGGCCGGAGAACGGACAGCACCGACGGCGGCCGGCCCGTATGTCCGTGGCCGCACGTACTCTGGTCAGCGTGCGACTTCAGCGACAGGTGGTGGACTACGCCCTTCAGCGACGGTCGCTGCTCGCCGAGGTCTATTCGGGCAGGACCGGCGTCAGCGCCGTGTGCGATGCCGACCCCTATCTTCTGCGTGCAGCCAAGTTCCACGGCCGTGGAAGCGACGTGGTCTGCCCGATCTGCCGGAAGGAACAGCTCACGCATGTGTCGTGGGTCTTCGGGGAGAAACTGGGTCCGTTGTCGGGCTCTGCCCGCACGTCGGACGAATTGGTCCGGCTCGCTGCGACGCAGGAAGAGTTCTCGGTGCATGTCGTCGAGGTGTGTCGATCCTGCAGCTGGAACCATCTGGTCCAGTCGTACGTGATGGGTGCAGTCCCTGCTCCCAAGCGGCCGAGGCGGTCGCGCTCGGGATCCCGCCAACCGAACCGTCGAACAGCGAGTGAGTGACACAATCGCTTCGCTGCGCAAACCGGTCGGCATACGGATGTGCCTGCCGCAACCACTGGAGACCTGTACGTGAGTAACCCCTACGACAACCAGCCGGGTGGCCACTCCGGAGATCGCGACCCCAGGCGACCTTCGGATCCCGGTCGACGTCCAGTGGGCCCTCCCCCCTCAGGTCCCCCTCCCGGCGGTCGGCCGATGCCGCCGCAGCGCCCGTCCGGTCAGCGTCCCGCAGGGCCACCGCCCATGCGACGCGACGCGCAGGGCAGGCCGCTCCCACCACCGTCACCGCCGCCGCGTCGTGACGCGCAGGGCAGGCCCTTGCCGCCGCCCGGGCGTTCACCTCAGGGCCCTCCACCCGGACGGCCGCCCGTCTCAGGCCGCGGTCCCGTCGACGGCCCACGCACGTCCCGGGTTGCCGGCGGCTTCCCGCCTGCTGGGCCGCCCGGGCCGCCCGACGACATACCCCCACGTTCTTCGGGCAGTGAACCGCCCGAGCCGCCCGAGAGAGGTTCCGCCGCGAAAACGAAGAAGAAGTCCCGCTGGCGTACCGTTCGTCGAACGCTGTACGTCCTCGTCGCACTGGGTCTGATCGTCCCGATCCTTGCGTTCATGGTTGCGTACACGGTCGAGGACGTCCCACGTCCCGGTGACATCAAGACCAATCAGGTCGCGACCATCCTCGCGTCCGACGGCACCACCGAGCTCGGACGTGTCGTCCCGCCCGAGGGCAACCGCACGGACGTGACGATCGACCAGATCCCGCTGCACGTGCGCAACTCCGTGTTGTCGGCCGAGGACAGGGACTTCTATTCGAACCCCGGATTCTCGATCACCGGGTTCGGCCGTGCACTGCGCGACAACGTTCTGGGGCGCGACAGCGCGGGTGGTGGCTCGACCATCACTCAGCAGTACGTCAAGAATGCGCTCGTCGGGTCCGAGCGGACGCTGACGCGAAAGATGCGCGAGCTCGTCATCTCGTCGAAGATGGCCCGTCAGTGGTCCAAGGACGACATCCTCGCCGCGTATCTGAACACCATCTACTTCGGGCGCGGTGCATACGGCATCGCAGCCGCGTCGACGGCCTACTTCGGCAAGCCGGTCGATCAGCTGTCCATCGAAGAGGGTGCCGTGCTCGCGGCCACCATCCAGCAGCCGTCCGGGCTCGATCCCGAGTTCAACCCGGAAGGCGCGCAGTCACGCTGGAACTACGTGCTCGACGGCATGGTGTCCCAGGGCAACCTGGATCAGGCTCAGCGCGCGGCGATGCAGTACCCCCAGTGGGTGCCGAGCGCGCAGGCCGACAACAGCGACACCGACAGCGGGCCGAACGGCTTGATCAAGGCGCAGGTGTTGCGCGAGCTGTCGGCAGCCGGCGTGAGCGAGCAGGATCTCAACACCGAGGGCCTGCAGATCACCACCACCATCGACCCCGTCGCGCAGGCGTCGGCCATCGATGCCGTCAACTCGAACCTCGAGGGTGAGCCGTCCGATCTGCGCACGGCCTCGGTGTCCGTCGACCCGAGAACCGGTGCGGTCAAGGCCTACTACGGCGGTGCGGACGGGCGCGGTTTCGATTTCGCACAGTCCGGTCTTCAGACGGGTTCGTCGTTCAAGGTGTTCGGACTCGCTGCCGCACTCGATCAAGGCATTCCGCTGTCGCAGATGTACGACAGTTCGCCGCTGACGGTCAACGGCATCTCGATCGGCAACGTCGAAGGTGAGTCCTGCGGAACCTGCACCATCGCCGAGGCATTGAAGCGCTCGCTCAACACGAGCTTCTACCGCATGCAGCTTGCGATGGACAACGGACCGCAGTCGATCGCGGACATGGCACACAAGCTCGGTGTCGCCGCAGAGATTCCCGGCGTCGGCCCGACGCTCACCGAGGGTGACAACGTCGGCCCCAACAACGGAATCGTGCTCGGCCAGTACCAGTCTCGCGTCATCGACATGGCTTCGGCGTATGCGACGCTCGCAGCGTCGGGTGTCTATTACACCCCGCACTTCGTGCAGCGCGTCGTCACCGCAGACGGAACGGTTCTCCTGGACCGGGGCACCGAACCGGGCGAGCAGGTCGTGTCGTCGGCGGTCGCCGACAACGTGACGGCTGCGATGCGGCCGATCGCCGGATACTCCAACGGCCACAACCTGGCCGGTGGACGTCAGTCGGCAGCGAAGACCGGTACCGCTCAGCTCGGCGACACGGGTGAGAACAAGGACGCCTGGATGGTCGGCTACACGCCGTCGCTGTCGACGGCCGTCTGGGTCGGCACCGAACAGGGATTGCCGTTGCAGAACAGCTACGGCGGGTCGATCTACGGCTCGGGCATACCGTCGGACATCTGGAAGGACACGATGGACGGCGCACTGGACGGCACGTCAAACGAGACGTTCCCGACGCCGGAGCCGATCGCCGGTCAGGCCGGTGTGCCTCAGTACACCGCGCCCGCTGCGCCGTCGACAACCGCGACGACGACGGCTCCACCACCGGTGACTCTCCCGATCCCGACCGAGATCTCGCCTCCCGTGGTCATCACGCCGCGTCAGGTCGAAATTCTCCCCGGCGTGACTATCCCACTTCCGGGTCTCGCACCTGCGCCGACGCCGGAGACCCCGGCGACGCCGGAGGCCACGCCGGAAGAGATCGAGCCCGAACCGGCCCGGTAGCCTTCACGGCGTGAGCGACGACAGATCCTCTCGGCCCGGCGCCGACAGGAGTGCAGCCTGCGGAACGACTCATCAAGACCGAATCCTTGCGAGTCCAGCCCCGCTGGCTCCCGATCGCTCCTCCGACGGAACTCGGGATCAGCCCGCGCTGACGGACCCGATGACCGCAGAGTTCGCTGCGGTCATCGGCGGTCCCGCGGGCAAGCATGCGCTGATCGGACGGCAGCGCTTCATGACGCCGTTGCGCGTCGTTCTGCTTCTGGCCGTGGTGTTTCTCTGCTTCGGTTGGTTCGCGAAGGCGGGCTGTATTCAGCAGGCGCCCAACGGTCCCGACGGCGAGCTCGGCCTCGACTGGAGCGGGAGCCGTCAGTACGTCGCGATGTGCTACTCCGACACTGTGCCGTTGTACGGGGCCGAACGACTCGACGAGGGCGCCTTCCCATACAAGAAGTCCTGGGAGGAAACGGCCGCCGACGGCACCACTCAGATCAGGTACATGGAGTATCCGGTGCTGTCCGGGCTGTATCAGTACGGCTCGATGGTCGTTGCGAAAGCGTGGCATTCGATGCCGTGGCTGCCGCAAGCACTGCAGGTCGTCGTCTACTTCAACGTGGTCGTCGTCGGTCTCGTGCTGGCGTGGTTGGTGACGGTATGGGCGACGGCTCTCGCTGCGGGGCGTCGTATCTGGGATGCCGCACTCGTCGCAGGGTCGCCGCTCGTGATCGTCCATGGGTTCACCAATTTCGACGCTCTCGCAACGGCATTCGCGGCGTGCAGCCTCCTCGCGTGGAGTCGAAAGCGTCCGGTGCTTGCCGGTGTTCTTCTGGGGTTGGGCGGTGCGACCAAACTCTATCCATTGTTCCTACTCGGGCCACTCCTCGTATTGTGTTGGCGCGCAGGCAAGATGCGGGAGTGGAGCGTCACCGCATGTTCGGCGCTCGCCGCATGGCTGGCAGTCAATCTTCCTGTTGCACTGCTGTATCCGAGCGGTTGGTACGAGTTCTTCCGTCTCAACTCCGCGCGCGGCGCTGACCCCGATTCCATCTACAACGTCATCTCGTCGTTCACCGGCTGGACGGGATTCGACGGTACCCTCTACCCGGGCGACAAACCCATCGTCCTGAATGCGGTCACACTGCTGCTGTTCGTCGCGGTGTGCATCGGCGTCGCGTATATCGGCGTCAATGCGCCGAGGCGGCCGCGGCTGGCGCAGTTGGCGTTCCTCGTCGTCGCTGGTTTCCTGTTGACGAACAAGGTGTGGAGTCCGCAGTACTCGCTGTGGCTCGTCCCGTTGGCTGTGCTCGCACTACCCCATCGTCGAGTCCTGTTGGCATGGATGACGATCGACGCGTTGGTGTGGTTCCCGCGGATGTACTACTACCTCGGCGTCGGCAACAAGGGAATCCCGGAACAGTGGTTCACGGCGACGGTCCTGATACGTGACGCGGCCGTGGTGGTGTTGTGCGCGTTGGTGATACGCCAGATCTATCTCCCCGCGGAGGACATCGTGAGACGGGGCGGAGTCGACGACCCGCTCGGTGGGGTGCTCGAAGGAACGCCCGACGTCCACCGCGCGACGCGGGCAGCGGGCCGTCGCAACGACCCGGTGCCCACGTCCTGACAACTGCGTACGCATGTGCGTAGCCGCGTGGGCGTCCCTTTCGCGCCGAGCTACAGATACTTGCCGAGCTGAGGCACTGCCTCACCGGCATGCTTGGCGTTGATGCCGTCGCCGATCGCCTGCAACTTCCAATTGCCGCCCTCACGAAACACTTTCGCCATGACGAGGCCGGTGAACGGCATGCCGCCCTGCAGCGTGAAGCGAGCGAGCTCGGTGTTGTTGGTGTCGTCGACAAGTCGCGTGAATGCATTCTGGATCTGCTCGAACGTCTGTCCGCGATACGACGTCACGGTGAACACGATCGTGTCGACATGCGCGGGCACGCGGGTCAGGTCGACGTTCACGACCTCGTCGTCGCCCTCGCCTTCACCGGTCAGGTTGTCGCCCTGGTGCAGGATCGAGCCGTCCTTGGCCTTCAGCTGCCCGTAGTAGACGATGTCCGCGACGTTGCGATTCGAGAACATGATCGCCGACGCATCGAGGTCGATGTTTCCGCTGCCCCCTCGGCCGCCGCCGCCGAAGAAACCGGTCTTCTTCGGGGCCTGCACCGGATCCCACCCGAGACCCATGCGAATGATCGTCAGTGCGACGCCACCGTCCTTGCGCAACGTGACCTTCTGCCCCTTGGTGAGGCTGACCGGGCGAGCCTTGGTGAGACTGACTTCCGGCGGTCCCGACGGCGCAGCGGGGGGAGGCGTAGGAGGTGGTGTCGACGCGGGCGGGGGCGTGGGTGCCTGCGGCGCCGCTGGTTGTGCTGTCGGCGCGTCGTCGACGCTGACTCCGTGGTCCGTCACCAGCGCTGCGAATCCACCCGCATAGCCCTGCCCGACGGCTCGGACCTTCCACGCTCCCGCACGCCGGTACACCTCGAGCGCGATGACGATGGACTCGCTGCTCAGCCCGTCGACGCTGTAGTGGAACAGTGGCTGCCCCTGCGCGTCGGTCACAAAGGCGGTGGGCGGCGCGGAACGACCGAAGCTGCTCGACGCGTCTTCCAGCGTGATGACCGCACGAATCTGCTCGATGTCGGCGGGGATCTGCGCCAGGGATATCGCCAGCTGCGCGGGCTGCCCGGCTGCACCGGGAACCAGGCGGACGCCGGGCCCTTGGGGCTGGTTGAAGAACACGAAGTCGGCGTCGGAACGGACTTTGCCGTTCGCGCCGACCAGCAGGGCCGACAGGTCCGCGGGGGCGGTGAGCTGCACCGACACGACCACGTCGTTGGCGGAGATCGGTCCGTTCTGTCCCTTCACCAAGGGCTGACCGGCGGGAGCAGACAATGTGGGTCCTTCGTTTCGGGTGTGAAAGCTGATGGCCCTCACCAATGTACTGGGTCGATTTGTCGTAATTGGCTTGCTCAACTTCGGATGGTGAACAGATCACCCGGGCTGCACCCCAACGACCGGCAGACTGCCGTCAGTGTCGAGAACCTGATGGCCTTGGCTCGATCGTTCTTCAGCACCGATAGATTCACCACACTGACCCCGGCAAGCCGAGACAGTTCGGCCAGAGTCATTCCACGGGAGTCCAGGATCTCGCCGAGGTGGCAGGTGATCAGGTGATCGGGCACTTCGTCCATCAGACGAGACCCTCCGTGTCCTCGACGAGTCGGGCGCCCTGTTGCATTGCCGCGAAGACCATTTGGATGAAGAGGGCGATCGCGCACGCGATCCAGAGGCCCGATGCAGAACTTGGAGAGTCGAAGTTGTCGAGATCCAGCGCGCCGATGACCGAGTTCGTGCCGAGACGATCGAAGATGCCGGGAAGGATCGGGTAGGCGACCACCGCCGCGCCGACCAAGACCAGATTGGTGTTCGCACGCTTCGTGAACGGACTGTTCGTCAGCACGTCGACGCTGAAGCGGTAGAGGAAGATCAGTCCGAACAGCAGCACGAGCACGATCGCGACAGTCCTTGCGTACCCGCAGAAGACGATGAACCCGTGCAGATGGCCCAGGTCCGACTTGGCGACGGTCAGTTCGACGACGTTCCCCGGCGTGAACTCCGCGCCGAACATCGGAACTGTCGGTTGCTTCGACGTCGCTTCGACCGTCGCGTGGACAGTGCTCGACCGTTGGAACTGGACGACGTCCCAGACAGCCCAGACGACGACGGCCACAGCGACGAGCCATGCCATCGACTTGCTTTCGCGCACCGATCCGAAACCGCGCCCGATGAGTCCGTACTTCACGGCACCTCCGCATCGACAAGCTCGCTCGGCAGAGAGCCTGCATATCGAAAATCGTTAATAACGAATATCGATACCCTATCGAAAATCGATGTGGTGTCAACGGCGCATCAGAGCAGACTCATCGAGCGGACTTCCCGTCGAATCTCCGTGTCCAGATCGGACGGACCGGCAGGCAGGATGCTCACCGTCGAACCATGGCGGACGACGTACCGCCCGTCGCCGTCGATGTCGATCCAGTGAAAACCGGAGGTCGACGCATCCGGGCGCCCGTCGACCGATGCGCCGGGGCAGATCAGGATCTCTCCGGCGCTCGACTGCGGTCCGCTGAGAAGGCGGTCCGCACGTTCGCGGCTCGACGTCCCCGCCGCGGCCCGAATCATGGTGCCGCCCGACGTCTGCGACTGAGCGACGTCGATGCGCGGAGTGGTGCCCGCGGCGCGTGACGGCAGAGCCCGCACGACGCGGTCGATCGCGCGATGCCCGTCGACGAGAGTGACCGCGATGTCGCCACCGGTCGCGTCGTCCACGCCGGGTTCCTGAACGAGAACGACACCGACGTCGTGCCGAACCGCTGCATGCGCGCGTACCTTGACCACCTGCCCGTCACGGCGGCGCCGGTGTCCCACGACCTCGATGCGATACGACGGTTCTGCGATGGCGCGCAACGATATTCGAAGGTCGTCGTCGACGGCCGAGCGTGCGAGAACATCGGCTTCGCGTCGCTGTCGGGCGTACTGATCCGCCGACACCGCATCCGGTCGGAACTGCAGTGGAAAGGGAAGTCGGTCTCGGCCCACGATGTGCATCAGGCTGCGGAACTCGAGACCGCGGAACCTCCACTGACGCTCGATCATTCGCCGAGTACCGGCGGTGCGACCAGAGGGAGGGTTCCGATCAGCTCGTCCCCGTTGACCGCGTCGACGAGATATCCGGGGGTCTTGTGGATGTCATCGCCGTCCGCGCCACCCCGCCCGGCGCCCGGCGCCATCGCGCCCATGCCCGGTGCTCCCGCGCGGCCGGGAGCTGCAGCGGATCCCGCGATGCCGCCGGCACCACCGGACCCGCCAGCAGAACCACCCGAGCCGCCCAGTCCCGAGCCACCCAGCCCTGAACCGCCCAGCCCTGAACCGCCCAGCCCTGAACCGCCCAGGGGCGAGCCGCCCCGCGGCGCACCCGCGATGACTCCACCCGACCCGCCGCCTGGACGACCGCCGATCCCGGAGCCGCCCGATCCCATACCGCCCGATCCCATACCGCCCGACGCCCTGCCGCCCAAGCCGCCCGAACCGCTCCGACTGTCGACCGGACCTGCGAGGACCGACCCGCCGCCGGGAGCGTTGGATGTACCAGTTGTGTTGCCGGACAACGGCGACGGCGACGAACCGGCTCCCGCCTCCCCTGGCGCCCAGGCAGCTGCCTGCGTCGCAGTCTCCTGCGCGGACGACGGTGGAAGCGCCGAACCGGGAACAGACGACCCTGCGCCTGCGGCGTACGCCTGCCCATTCGATAGCCCGCCCGCTGCTCCGGACGTACTATTCGAAGCGGGCCAGCTGCCGTACGGAACAGAAGGACCAGCGCTGCCGACGGCGGTACCACCCCCGTTCAGCGGATCGAGTGCCTGCGGGAGAACCGGGATCCGGTCGCTCGCATCTCGAATTGCAGGCTGGTACAGCGTCTTCATGATCGTGCGTGCTTGCTCTTCGGCCTCGTCGCGCTCGAACTGCGAGTTCTTCATCGAACCAGGAACCACGAAGTTGCTGACCGATGCAAAGACGTCGAGAATGCGGTCGGACTTCGAAATCGGTTGAGGCGGAGGCACACTGCTCTTGGTCTCGGCAAGACCGCCGTGTGCACTGGACACGGTGCTCGAGAAGGTGTGCGAGGCGATCATCAACGAGACAGCCGACGCGGCGTACTGCTGCACCCCGTTGCCCGCCGCCTCCGCAGCAGCCCCTTGCCAGTCCTGGCCGATCACGCCGCCGATGCGCGTCGCGAAGTCACCTGCGTCCCTCGACGCGTTGGCGCCGAGGGTGCGCCAGTTGTTCGCCATGGTCACCAAGGTGTCCGGGGCGAACTCGGACACCTTGCCGTAGATGTCGGCGTGCGTCATCGCGTCGAACACGTCCTCCGATGCGGCGCCGAGCCCGTCGTACTGGACCGCATATCCCGCCTGTTTCGATATGCCGTCGACGATGCCTTCGAGGCTCACAGCGAGCCCCAGTGGCAGGGGAAACCCGTCTCGGACAAGGGCGGGTAGAGCGGTCTCCAACTGCTTCATCGTCTCGGGCAGGTCCGCGAGTACGATCGCCGGTTCAGGGCTCACGACGCACACCTCTGCTGTGTGCTCTACCTTCTACCAGCGCGCTCATTCGTATCCCCCCAGCTACGACCAGACCCTGACTACTTGGACGCACCTCCGACGCCGACGGTTCCATCCAGCTGTGCGTTGGCGTGTAGCCACGCCAGGATCTGCTCACCGGCCCGGCCACCGGACGCGTCGGTCACCGACACACGTTCGTGCTGGAACCCGAGTGATTCGAGCTCGCCGTGACGTGGACGGATGGCTCGGTCGGCGGCGATCAGCATCTCGGCGTCGAGGGCGCCGTCGCCCGCGGCAAGCGTGACGGACGAAGCGTCGAGGAGGCCGTCGTCGATGCAGCGGGACAGCACCTCGGCGACAGCGCGGCTCTTGCAGACGACGTCGGGCATCGTGTAGATCTTGCGCCCCTGTTGCGAGACGTTCCATCCACGCTCGGCGCACCACGTCGACCAGTCGCCGAGAAAGTCCTTCGGCATCGTCGACGTATCGACGACGAGGTAGCAGAAGAGATCATCCGCGGTACGACGCTTCAGCACCCAGTCGCCGACGGCACGAAGCTGCAGCTCGTGCCGGATCCCGTCGAGGTCGATCTCCGAAAAGCTCTGTCGCCATTCATGATCCGGGACCCCGTCGACCAGTATGTTGCCGCCGTTGCTCGTGATGGCGTACCGCCACGGAGCGCCGGGCAGTGCGATACGTCGAAACTGTTCGATCGTCCGGGTCGTCGTCGGAACCACCACGGCACTCGAAGCCAACGTCTCGAGCGAATCGATGGCGACGTTCGTCATGTACGACAGTGGTGCGCCATCGTAGATCTCGACGCATCGGACCGAATCGTCGACGGGAAAGCCCAGTGCTGCAGCGGAATAGATCATGGTTCGGTCCAGGTCCACCGAGATCAACGCGCTCATGTGACGTCCTTGATCAGTCCCATGCACGAATACGCGAGATCGGGAACTTCGACGACGGGTACTCCGCGGGCCGCGGCAAGCATGCGAATGTGCTCGTGCTCGGGGGCTCCGATGTCGCGCACGAGAATTCGCCACGGAATCCGACGCAGCAGCACACGCGTCGTTTCACCGACGCCCGGTTTGACGAAGTTGACGTGCGAGATGCCGAACTCCTCGCGCACCTTCTCCACCGACGCCCAGCCGGTCCACGTCGGGGTACGGTCGGATGCAGTGACCGCCGCGACCGCCGCGGTGACGTCGTCGCGCACGGCGTCGAATTGCGCGGACACGGTGTCGAGCAGGTGATTCGACACGTCGTCTGGTGCGAGATCCGCATAGTACTTCGCACCGTGGAACTCGCCGTCACGGATCAGGTCCCGGTTGAGAACGGTACGTGAAACGAGGCCGGACACAGTCGAATTGAGGCACGCCGACGCGATCAGGAAGTCGTCGCGGGTTCCGTAGGTGCGCGCGCAGTGGCCAGGGTCGGCGAGGACGGCGAGGTCGCCGTTGAACCGGTGCCCGTCGAAGGCGTCGAGCGCGGCGGTCAGCTCGCGTGCGATGGCACCCTTGCCCGTCCAGCCGTCGACGAAGACGACCTTCTCCGAATCGTGGTGTTCGGCAAGGTAACGCAATGCGACCGCATCGATACCGCGGTCACGGACGATCGATACTGCGTAGTGCGGCAGCTCGAGACCGTGCATCCGGTGGGCCCAGCGGCGCATGAGGATGCCGACCGGCGTGCCCGCCCGTGCGAGCGATGCGAGGACGACGTCGTTGCCCCGCTCGGCGAGTACCAGTTCGGTGACCGTGCCGACTGCTGTGGCCAGTCGAGATGCACTGTCCTGCAGTACTTTCTCGAACAGTTCGCGGTATGCGAGATCGGGCTGATACTCGATCGGCAGAGATTCTGCATAGTGCGCGGTGCCGGCCTGAATGTTCTTCTCACGCTCGGCGATGCCCGCCTCGAGTTCGACATCCGACAGGTCCTTCAGCAGCCACGTAACCTCGCTCGGTGCGTACGAACCGAAGGCGGGTCCTGTCAACGGCACCGCACGCCGGGATGCGGTGAGCGCCAGCGGATCCGCTCCGGCGATGACGACGACCATCACATCGGATCCCGACGCGGCCAGCGTCTTCGCCGCGCCTCCGTCGCCGAACAGTCGGTCCGTGTCGGCCGGATCGTCGACGACCAATACCAGAACGGCGTTCTCCGGTCCCGACGCGTTGTAGACGTAACGGGCTTCCGGCTCGCCGTGCTCGGGTGCGATGAACTGGAATCCGCGCCGCAGTGGGTAGTCCGGCCGGTCGAGAACGTACGCCGGTGAGCGCGTGGTGGTCTGGAACAATGCGGGGTGTCCGCCGGCGCGCAAGATCGACGCCAACCGAAGCGGCAGGTACATCAATTCTTCGTGTCCGAGAACGACGATCGGCGCACCGTCGGGCAGCGCGGCGTTCACACGCGCCGCGACATCGGTGACAGCGTCTTCGAACGCCGGGGTATCGAAGGACAGGAACCCGTGGCGTCCGCCGTCGGGTACGGCTGCGGGCCACTCCACGTCGACGCGGGTGACGGTGCCCGCCTCGGCGGCGACGGGATTGAACGCGGGTTCGGGAAGCGCGACGACGTCGTCGACCAGGTTGTCGCTGAGCTGGACACTTCCCTGTGCCAAGCTCACGCTGTCGATGACTACTCCGAGTTCCGCAGCGACCGAGTCGGATTCGGCGTAGTGCTCGGAACTGCGCATGTCGACGAGCGACGCGACGACGTAGTGCTGGCGCGGGGTCACCGCGTGTACCGAGCGAATGGCTTCGAGTGCCGTCTTGCCGGTCGAGATCTCGTCGTCGACGAGCACCAGCGGCAGCGGAACGTCCATCACGGACGAGGACGTGGGGAGAAGTCGATGGTCGGTTGCGTGCGAGTGCCCTTCCTGGAACTCGCCGTACACCTCGATGCCCGGTACGTCGCGACGCGTGGAGTGCAGGTAGCAGTAGGCGTCGAGCCGAGCTGCGACGCCATGGCCGAGACCTGTTGCGGTCTCGGCGAATCCGAGTACGACGACGTCGGAGCCACCGACGGCGTCGAGGACGAGTGTGCCCAGACGATCGGCGGCGGCCGTCACGACCTCCGGATCCACCGGAATGTGCTTACCGAGAACCTCGGAGACGAGAAGGTGTGCACGCCTGGGGTTCCGGCGCAGTCCGGGCTGAACGAGTTGTTCGACCGTCCAGTCCGACGACGATCCCGTTCCGGTGACGACGACACCCGACGCCGGGTTGGGCGTCGTCATCGGCCCGCCAATGCCGTGAGTAGATCCACGAACGTGATCCCTTCGTTGGTGACGCCGAACGCGTCGGCGCGCAGCATCGTCTGCAGGGCCCAATTGCGATGTGGGCCGAGCTCGTTCATCTTGTTCTTGTATCCCGACGGCCGGACACCGCCCGAGTTGGATGCCAGGATGTCCAGCGCGTCGTGGTACTCCTCGTGCGTGACAGCCGACAGCGCGTGGACTGCGGGCACGTGCGACGGATGGATGACGGTCTTGCCCTGTATCCCGTTGGCGCGATCGAGCGCCACCTCGCGCAGTAGTCCGTCGAGGTCGCTGCTGACGAGTTGCTGACGGAACCGCACTGCTTCGTGCTCGGCGAACGGTGTCTGCCGGAGCATGGGGCGGAACATGCGCTCGTGATCGGCGAAGTACTCCCACACCGGACCGGTGATGACGAAACCCGTACTGCCCGAACGGCCCAAGTGATTGACGATCGCGCTGATCGCATCGGCGACGACGCGGACATCGTAGATCGTCAGGTCGCGGTCGCGTCGGATGCCGAAGGTGCCGCACATGTCGGTCGCGCCGATCCGAACGGCGAGGATCCGGTCGCGATGTTCGACGAGGAGCTCTCGGACGGCGATCAGTTCCGCATCACGCGTCTCTCGGAACAGCACTTCGCCGGACTCCAGGACGGGCATCGCGAAGAGCCGCTTGTCGTGGGCCCGAGATGCCGTGGCGATCTCGTCGAGAAACTCGGCACCTCGCGCGGCCGTGAACTTGGGGATCACGAAGCCGGCGAGCGCGTGTGCGCCGTGCGCGACCTCGTCGCTGATGCGTCGAATCTGATCGGGCGTGCGGGCGCGGACGAAGACGAGCGATCCGAGCTCGTCGCCGTGCCGAAGCTCGTCGAGTGTGGTCACGGTGTTCGCGATTGCTTCCTCGAGATTGTCGTCGGCGACGGCGTCCTCGAGGTCGATCACGAGCGAGCGCACACCTTCGGCGCTGCGTTTGACGAGCGTGGCCCGCAGGTCGGCTCGCGTGGCAGGCATGTACAACGTGGCACCGAGAGCGGTTGCGACACTGGATATGTCGCCCGCGGGATCGATGTCTTCCGGCGGCCGGAAGAACAGCTTGGCATGCACTGCCGCGTCGAGATGTCGAAAGTGTTGCACCGGAGTCCTTACGAGTTGATGAGCGAGCCAGGTGTCAGCGGGCCGAGGCCCGCATGCGGTCGATGACTCCGGCGATGAAGCCGGAAATGCTGTCCAGGTCCTGCAGGTACGACCAGTAGTCCGGGTGTGTACCGGTCAATGCTGTGCTCGCACGCTCGATTCGAGCCAGCTGAGCATCCAATACCGATCCCCACTCGGCAACCAGGCCACGGTTCACTGCCAATTGTTGGGCGTCTCGTAACTTGAAACGCACCGCTTGTTCTTTCTCCCGTGGGTTGGACTTCACCGCCCGCAGCAGATCGACGCGGTCGGTCACCGCGTCGACGAGCTCTTCCGCGTCGCTCAGATGCGCCCGTGCCTGGGTGATGTACTCCAGCGCCTGTTCGGGGTTGCCGGAGTCCGCTGCGGCGCGTGCTGCCGACATGTCCTCGGCGGCCTGCTCGATGTGTCGATCGCTGGCTTTCTCGTTTCCCGACAGGTCGGCCGAGCTGGCTACGTTGAACTCACGAAGCAGTGTCGAGAAGGCAGGCGCGAGCCGTGCGGATCGGGTGCGCACGGCTTCGATCCTCGTGCGCACCGAGGACAGTGCCGAGCGGGCCTCTCGCTCGCGCGCCGGGGCGGCCTCGATCGCGGCCTCCAATGCTGTTGCCGCGTCGCGCACGTCGTTCGCGGCGGCCCGCGCGCCGAGCGGGTTGTTCGACGCGGTTGCCGCGTCGAGAGCGCCGACTGCCGCATCGACCGCCGACCACGCCGTCCTGACGGACGGATAACCGATGAATTTCTCGTCGGCGTCGGCGACGGCCAGCTGGGCCTTCTGCGCAACAGCTTTCGCATCCTGAGCCAGTCGCGGCGTTGCAGCGAGCATCGCGCGAGCCTGTTCGAGGTCGGTGCGGTGTGCCTCGTAGAACGAGTCGACGGCTCGGCTCGCCTCACCGAGCGCGCGGGTCGCGTTGTCGAAGGCAGCCTGAGCAGCAGGTGTGACGACCCCGTCGAACTGCTCCATCGCTGCGAGATAGGCCGCTCCGGCGGCGAAGCACTTCTTCTCGGAGTCGGACCATGCGGCCGAGATGTCGCGGTCGGGCGTCAGCGAAGTGATCGCGTCGACACCGGTCGACGCGATCGACTGACGCTTGTCCATGTCGAGAAACGCGGCGACGGCCTGGTCCTGCGATGCGCGCGCGGCGGATTCGGCTCCCCCACCACGGCGAAAGGCCCCAGGCCAGCGACTTGTCACGAGCCCGATAGTACTGACGGGAACTTCCCGATGTGGTGCGCGCGTTGGCTGAGTACAACCGGATGAACTCACACGAATCGGACAGACCACCACTACGGTGAAAGCCGTAGCGGAATCCACATCGAAAGGACTTCTCCATGGGCGTCAGCCTCAGCAAGGGCGGCAATGTCTCTCTCACCAAGGCGGCACCGAACCTGACTGCGGTCACGGTCGGGCTCGGCTGGGACATTCGTACGACGACCGGAACGGACTTCGACCTCGACGCCAGCGCCATCGCGCTGAGCACGGAGAAGAAGGCGCTCAGCGACCAGCACTTCGTGTTCTTCAACAACCTCAAGTCCCCCGACGGCTCGATCGAGCACACCGGCGACAACACCACCGGTGAGGGCGAGGGCGACGACGAGGCCATCAAGGTCGATCTGGCTGCGGTTCCGCCGAACGTCGACTCGATCACGTTCCCCGTCTCCATCTACGACGCGGATGCTCGCTCGCAGTCGTTCGGTCAGGTGCGCAACGCGTTCATTCGCGTCGTCAACCAGGCGGACAACACCGAGCTCGCGCGCTACGACCTCAGTGAGGACGCGTCCACCGAGACCGCGATGGTCTTCGGTGAGCTGTACCGCAACGGTGCGGAGTGGAAGTTCCGCGCAGTCGGTCAGGGCTACGCCTCCGGCCTCGCCGGCATCGCCCGCGACTTCGGAGTAAACGTCTAGTAAAGGCGTTCTCAAGATTGGGGATACCCCCGTTCCATCGTTCATGATGGGCGGGGGTTTTCCCGTTTCATCACGTTTTCGCCGGTAAGAGAGAAAGGCCACCGATAGTGGTTCTGCGAATATTCGGTTGGTCCATCGGAGTCACCATCGTCTCGATGGCTGTGGCTTTCCTCTACGGCGGATGGCAGGCACTGTTCCTGGTCGCAATCCTCGGTGTGCTCGAGGTGTCGCTGTCGTTCGACAACGCCGTCATCAACGCCACCGTCCTGCGCCGCATGAGCGAGTTCTGGCAGAAGATCTTCTTGACCATCGGCATCGTCATCGCCGTGTTCGGCATGCGATTGCTGTTCCCGCTCGTCATCGTCTGGGCTGCGTCGGGCAAGGGCCCGGTCGCCGCACTGGATCTGGCTCTCAACCCGCCTGCCGACGACGCCGCCTATTTCCCGGACGGGTCGCCCAGCTACGAGACGCTGCTGACGGATGCCCACCCGCAGATCGCGGCGTTCGGCGGCATGTTCCTGCTGATGCTGTTCCTGAACTTCATCTTCGAGGACCGCGACATCACATGGTTGAGCTGGCTCGAGAAGCCGCTCGCACGCATCGGACGCCTGGACCAGCTTTCCGTCGTCGTCGCAGGTCTGCTGCTCGTGCTGAGCGCCGAGTTCCTCGCCGCAGACGACAAGATTTCCACCGTGATGGTGTCCGGCGTGCTCGGCATGATCACCTACATCGCCGTCAACGGTCTCGGTGAGTTGTTCCACGTCGACGAAGAAGGCGAAGAGCCGACCGGCGGACCGTCGAACCTGGCCAAGGCCACCGGCAAAGCCGGCTTCTTCCTGTTCCTCTACCTCGAGGTGCTCGACGCGTCGTTCTCGTTCGACGGCGTCATCGGCGCGTTCGCGATCACCGCGGACCCGATCATCATCGCCCTCGGCCTCGGCTTCATCGGCGCGATGTTCGTTCGCTCGATCACCGTCTACCTCGTCCGCAAGGGCACGCTGTCGGACTACGTGTACCTCGAGCACGGCGCACACTGGGCCATCGGCGCCCTGGCAGTCATCCTGCTCGTCTCGATCGGCGTGCACATCAACGAGATCATCACCGGCCTCGTCGGCGTGTTCTTCATCGGAGCGGCGTTCATCAGTTCGATCATGCGGAACCGCAAGCTCGAATCGAAGGGTGTGGACACGCACACCCACGTCTGACGCACGCCCCCTCCGGGAGCGAATGTGGCGATTCGGACACTCGAGGTGACCGAGGGTGACATTCGCTCGGCGAGGGCGTCACCAATCATCGAGTTTCGTCAGGCCGTCCTGTAGCGCACGCGCGAACAGGGCGGCCTTCGTCGGTGCAGGTCGTCCGACCGACGAATACTTCTGCCGGATGCGCGTCAGATGCGTGTTGATGGTGCCGACGGAGATGTGTACCGATTTCGCGGCCTGAGTTTTCGAATCCGACGCGAACCACGCGATCATGACTTCGACTTCGCGGGCGCTGAGCGGCGGCTTGCGGTACAGGTGACCCTGCGGCGAGTCGTCGTCTCGAGGTGAATTCGGCGGACGTGGTGGGATCACTGGTTCGTCTCTCCTCCTCCGATCGTGTGACGCGGAGTCCATCCCCGCGCCGTCGAGCGTCCGACCGCCTGGTCTGATTTTGCCCGTTTTATCGGGTGATGTGCCACTTCGACTGTTGGGTCCGTACAAGGTCAATACGCCCGATATCCCCCTGACCTGCTGCGAATCGACTCCTGCCCTATAGTTCCTCCATGAATACCGACCGTCCGGAACCTTCCGAGATCACCTCCCGAGCCGATCTCGCGGCAGGGTTGCGAGCGCTCAGAGAGAGTTCCGGGGTCACCTATCGGGAACTCGTCGAGCGGTCCGGAGGCCTTCACGGGACCGTCAGCGGATGGTTCTCCGGTCATCACGTGCCGGTGAAGGCAAGCGCGGACATGTTCGACCGCGTCCTCTCGGTTTGCGGAGTCGACAGCAAGGCGGAACGGCAGCAGTGGTGGGAAGCCGTCGGGCGGGTTCGGTCGTCACCGGGGCGCAAGCAATCCCGCAGAGGCCCGGCGCCGTACAAGGGTCTGGAATCGTTCGACGCGGCGGACCGCGACTGGTTCTTCGGCCGCGGTGAGGTGACCGATGCGCTCGTCGAGCGGGTGGATGCCCTGGCCGCGGCGGGCGGTGGCGTCGTCGTCGTGCTCGGGGCGTCGGGATCGGGCAAGTCCTCGGTTCTGCGCGCGGGTCTCGCCGGCAGGCGAGCCGAGGTGACGGTGCGTTCCGGACTCGCCGACGTGCACGGCTTCGCGGAGAGCGAGCAGTGCGATCCGGTTCTGGTCTTCGACCAGATCGAAGAACTGTGGACGCTTGCGTCGGACGACGAGCGGACAGCATTCCTCACGTCGATCGAGCGAGTGCTCGACGGTTCCGACGTGGTCGTCGTGTTCGGTCTGCGCGCGGACTTCTATCAGAATGCCGTCGCCGAGGACGTCCTGATGCGTGGCCTCGTCGACAACCCCGTCATAGTGGGTCGGCTCGGTCCGAAGCAGGTGTCCGACGTCATCGTCGAGCCGGCGCGTAAAGCGGGAATGACCGTCGACGACGCGCTGCTTCGGGCATTGATCAAGGATTTCGAACCGCGGGGATCGACGTTCGCCCACGATCAGGGTGCGCTTCCGATGCTGTCCCATGCACTGCTCTCGACGTGGCAGCTCGCCAAGGGAACCACGTTGACGGTCGACGACTATCACGCGACGGGTGGGCTCGCAGGTGCGGTGCAGCAGAGCGCGGAGACGGTCTTCGCGTCGCTGACGACGGCCCAGCACGACCAAGCCCGGCGGATCTTCGTACGGCTTGTCAACGTCGACGACGACGTCCTGACGCGCAGGCGTGTGGCTCGAGTCGAGCTGTTTCGTGGTGACGGCGTCGATGCCGATGTCGAGTCCGTGATCGAGGCGTTCACTGCAAGCAGGTTGCTGACGGTCGAGGAAGAATCGGTGTCGGTCACTCATGAAGTGCTGCTGACGGCATGGGACCGCCTGCGCTTGTGGATCGCCGACGACCGTCAATGGCTCGTGACGCACCGCCGACTCACCGATGCTGCGGTGTTGTGGGACGAGACGGGTCGTGAGAACAGTGCGGTCCTCCCGCGGACCCGACTCGAGGCAGTGCAGGAGTCGATGGCCGAGGGTGATCGGCACGAGGATCTCAATGCCGTCGAACGTGATTTCCTCGATGCCAGCCGTGACCGAGTACACCACTTCCGAGATCGGCGTCGCCGACGTCGACGAGTGATGGAAGGACTCACGGCCGCTCTGACCGTCGTCACGATCGTCGCGGTCACGTTCGCGGGCGTTGCGTTCTTCGCGCGAGCCGACGCAGACTCGAGGCGCGCCGACGCCGAAGCTGCACTCGCAGGGCAGGTTGCCGGAACCGCCGAGAGGTTGCGAGAACTCGACCCCGGCCTGTCCGTGCATCTCGCACTGGCCGCATACGACATGAATCCGACCACTGCAGCACGATCCGCACTGCTCGACGCGTCGGCGATCCATGCGCCGGTACGCCTGCCCGGTGTCTCGGGGGAAACCCGAGCCCGAATCGACTCGACCGGAAGCACACTGGCGACGGCAGGTTCCGACGGCGTCGTGCGGCTGTGGTCCATGTCCGGCTCTTCGGCCCAGGCGCGAGGAGGTATCGATCTGGCAGGGCCCGGGTCGACGGTTGCCCTCGCGTTCGCTCCGTCGGCGCCGGTCGTTGCCGTCGGAGGTGCCGCGGGTACGAGTCTGTGGGACGTCGGCGATCCCGATTCACCCGTCGAGCTGTCGACGGTCGGGAACGTCGAGACGTCGAAGACAGTGGCATTCGGCGCCGACGGCCGTACCCTCGCGCTGGTGTCGCCGGAGGGCGCTGTTTCGCTGTGGGATGTGGCGAGCACGAGTGCACCGCGGCTCGTCGCGGAACTCGACACTGCCGGTGCGGTGAATGCCGTTGCCTTCAGCCCGGACGGGTCGGTGTTCGCGACGGCGGGAGTCGGGAGATCGATGCGTGTCTGGAACACCGTCGATCTCGACGTGCCGGTCGTCGACATCTCGTCCGACGGTTCCACCAACGACTTTCTGTCCTTGACTTTCTCTCCGGACGGTCGTTCGCTCGCTGCGGGGACGACCGCTCGAAACGTGGCTCGGTGGGCCGTCGACCCGCGCGGTGGCCTGACGGAACTTCCCGCGCTGGACGGGTTCACGAGTTACGTCAACGACGTCGCGTTCAGCTCCGACGGCTCGGAACTGGCCGCGGTCAGTTCGGACAACTCCATCCGAACCTGGGACGCGAACACCGGCGATCTCCACGAGGTGCTCCCGGGCTCGAGCGTGGCTCTGTCGGTCGCGTACAGCCCCGACGACTCCGTGTTGATCACCACCGGGCAGGACGGGATCACTCGGCTGTGGCCTCTGCCCGGGCCGGTGATGAGCGGTCAGACGGACACGGTCTACATCAACCCGATCGACGGCGACGGCACGCGGCTGGTGGCGGGCGTCGGCGCCCGCGGCGACGGGCTGCGTTTGTGGGACGTCACAGATCCCGACCGGCCGGTCTCCGCGTCGCGCAACCTGACGGCCGCCACACCCGACGACCCGCTGACGGGTGCCGCCGCGATGTCGTGGGACGGGACTCTGGTCGCGGGCGGAACCGCGTCGGGAGCATTTCAGTTGTGGAACGTCGAGAGCACACTCGACCCGATCCCGATCGGCGGCGCCTACCCGGCCGTACGAACCCTCGTCGGTGCCCTGGCGTTCACGCGGTCCGGGGATCTGCTCGCGGTGTCACCGCAGAACTCGACCGACATCGCGCTGTGGGACGTGCGTGAGCCGGCTCGGCCGGTCCAGCTGGCGACGTTCGAGGTGGGGAACAATCCGCAGGTGATGGCATTCAGTCCCGACGGACAGGTGCTGGCGGTTCCGACGCTGGGTGACGTGGTGGAACTGTGGGACGTCACGTCGCCGGAAGCGCCGCGCTCGACGACGACCCTCGCAGGCTTCGAGGACGACGCGTCGACTGTCGCGTTCAGTCCCGACGGCCGGATGCTCGCGGCGGGCAGCGCCGACGGATCGGTGCGCCTGTGGAACGTCGACGATCTAGAGACGCCACAGCACATCGCTCGCATCGACGGCCCGCGCGACGCGGTGTACTCGCTGGCGTTCGACCCGAGTGGTACCCGCATCGTCGCAGGTGTCGGCGGCCGGTCGATGTGGATCTGGGATATCTCCGACCCGTGGAATCCGCACACGTACGCGACGCTCACCGCCTACGGAACCAGGGTCAACGACGCCGTCTTCACCGCACGCGGCGACGCGATCGTCGGTGGCGGACCGGCCCAGGACCTCCGCGTGTGGCGAACGGATCCGGATGAGGTTCGGTCCCGAATCTGCGAGGCAGGTGGGCTGTCGATCACGCCCGACGAATGGGAGCAATACCTGCCAGGAACGACCTACCGAGAGTTGTGCTGACGGCTCAGAGATCTGCGATGTCGACGAGGCCGTCCTGCAGTGCGCGGGCGACGAGGGACGCCTTCGTCGACGCGGGCCTGCCGACCGCCGCGTACTTCGCGCGGATGCGGGTCAGGTGTGTGTTGATGGTTCCGAGCGACAGGAACAGCGACTTCGCGACTGCGGTCTTCGAATCGCAGCGGATCCAGCCTGTCAGCACCTGAATCTCGCGGTCGGTCAGCACGGGCTTGGTGAGAAACGGGCCGGTGGGCGGGGTTGCAGGCGGCAGCTGCACGGGCGGTGGAACCAAGCTCATGGTGCGCCGCGTCGACAGATCGACGACTGGGCCGACCGTGCGAGTCGCACGGACAGCTGCGGCTTCGAAGCTAGTTGACATGAGTTCTCCCCGGGTTCCTTCGGTTGTGGCAGACCACAACCACTCTGACAAGATCTTCACAGGTAACGCTCAGGCTGTCTGCCCTGAAAAATAGGGGCATTGAAACGACAACCTCACCGGCGCGCCTCCGTCGAGCCCCTCGCGCCGGTGTCGGTCAGTTCTGTGGATGCACTTCCGGCATGGGCAACCAGCCGTCTTCGACAGCACGCTTGTACAGATCGGTCTTCGTGGGCGCCGGCCGTCCGGCCTCTGCGTACTTGTTGCGGATGCGGACCAGATAGTCGTTGACCGTCTGCTCGGACAAGCCGGCAAGCCGGGCGACGCGACCGGCCTTCTCTCCCGACGCATACAGCGCGAGAATCTCGCGCTGGCGAGGACTGAGTCCGACGTCGGGCAGCTGTGGATCGCCGTCGATGGCTGCCGCCCAATCGGTGGTGACGACCTGACCGCCGCCTGCTGCACGACGAATCGCCGACACGATCGCCGCTGCTGGTTCGGATTTTCGGACGACGCCGAGGACGCCTGCGCGAGCCGCGGAACGTACGAGGAAGGGGTTCTCTGCGCTGGTGTAGACGAGCACCTGCAAGCCGCAGGAGTGCAGCTTCTCGACGTTCGCGCGAGGCGACGAACCGTCACCGAGCCGCAGGTCGAGAACCACGAGGTCGAGCGTGCCGGTCTGGGCGAGAAGTTCGTCGACCGTCGTTGCGACTGCCACGAGATCCAGATCGGACTCGTCGGCGAGGATCGCGCGAAGACCCATCGCGACGGATTCGTGATCCTCGACGAGTCCGATCCTGCGTAGCGTCACCCCGATGTCCGACGCCACCGATTCCTCTGTGCCCTGAGTCATGTTCTGCCCCTGTTCCACCGATGGGCACGATCGATCCGCCCGATCGACTAGTCGGCGGATCCGATCGGTTCGTTACGGGCCGCCGAGAAAAGGGTCAGGACGTCGCCGACGCCCGAGTTGTCCGAATCTCGGGAGCCGGCGACGGAGGATCGGCCGTGAGGCCGTCGAATCTCAGACGGGCACGCGCGAACACGAAGAACAGGACGACGAGCAGAACAGCCCGGCCCCAGACCCCGACCTCGACGAAGAACTGCTCGGTCGAGAAGTCTTCGCCGGCAGCGAGCGCAGCGAAGTACTTGAAGACGCCGATTCCCATCGACAGGTCTGCGACGAGGTACGCGACGACGAGTCCCCACGGCACCCGCAGCAGCACGAAGAACGGAATCAGCCACAGCGTGTACTGGGGTGAGTGCACCTTGTGGAACAGAAGGAAGCCGCACAGCATGGACCCGCTGACCGCAACCCACGGGTAGACGGCGTCGACCCGGGCTCTGCGCAGCCCCAGGACCAGTGCGAGTGCAAATGCAGCGAACACCAGCAGCGGCGACAACACGTCGATGGTGTTCTGGAAATTCGCTTCGGCGCGCTCGTAGTCCTCGGCCGTCATCGAATCGGTGACGTAGAAGTGTCGTACACCCCAGTACCAGATCGAATTGGTCGTGATGTCCGCCTGCCGCAGGCTCTGGAAGGCGAACGACGCCCGCCACCCTTCGTAGCCACCCAGGGCGAACGGGAGGTTGATCGCGACGACCGTCGCAGCGGCAGCACCCAGAACGGCCAGACCGCCTCGGAAGTCCCATCGACCACGGCCGCCCTCGTACACGACGTACGCGGCGAGCGGCAGCACGAACGCCCCTGGGTAGAGCTTGAGGCAGAACCCGACCGCGAGTAGGACCGACGCCAGCACTGCTCGTGTCCGCAGCGGCAGGCGCGACGCCATCACGAACACCGCTCCGACAGCCGCCGCGACGACGGGCAACTCCCAGTTGTGGAACGCGTACATGACGAGAGGCGGACCTGCAGACCACAGGAATGCGGCCCGTCCGGCGAGGCGTCCGAGCATCCATGCCGTCAGTAGGCCGAACGGTGCCAGCAACAATGCCGAGTACAGCAGGAACTCCCCGTCGGTGTGCGACGGAATCGCACCGAGCCACATCAGAACACCACTGAGGACCGGGTATTCGACGGTTCCGCCCGTCAGGACTCCGTTCGAGGTGATCGCACCGTCGACGTACGGAAACACATGGTTGTTTATGTCGCGACCGAGCCACAGGAACTGGATGTCGGAGTAGCAGACCGAGCTGTCCTTGATCGCGTCGAACGCGGTACTGCGGCCGTTCTCGTCGAACGGTGCCAACGCGCAGCGCGCCTTGTTCAGATATCCGAGAATCAGCGTGAACGCACACAGCGTCACCACGGCGATCATCGTCGCCGGTGAGGTCCGCGCCCCTGATCGCATGAAGCAAGCCTATGTCGCCGATGGCCCCGGATCGGTACCGTCATCTGATTTCGCAGGTCAGGGGCTGCTCGTGTACCCTCCAAGGGTTGCTGACGCAACGACCCTCCTGCCACGGATAGTCCGTGGCCGTTTTCACTAGTCCACAGGAGGTGATGAGGTCTTATGCGTCATTACGAATTGATGGTCATCCTGGACCCCAGTCTGGACGAGCGCACTGTCGCTCCGTCGCTGGATACGTTCCTCAACGTCGTTCGCAAGGACGGCGGCAGCGTCGACAAGGTCGATGTCTGGGGCAAGCGTCGTCTGGCCTACGAGATCGCCAAGCATGCCGAGGGCATCTACGCCGTTGTGAACATCAACGCCGAGCCTGCCACTGTCAGCGAACTCGATCGTCAGCTCGGACTCAACGAGTCGGTGCTGCGCACGAAGGTCCTGCGACAGGGCAAGTGATTGTCGTTGCTCGCCTCTAGGCTGGCATCAACAAACGACTTTCTACTGAAAGAGGAACCATGGCAGGCGAGACCGTCATCACCGTCATCGGCAATTTGACGGCAGATCCAGAACTTCGCTTCACCCCGGCCGGTGCGGCCGTGGCCAACTTCACCGTTGCGTCCACTCCGCGCACGTTCGACCGTCAGTCCAACGAATGGAAAGACGGAGACGCACTCTTCATGCGCTGCAACATCTGGCGTGAAGCTGCGGAGAACGTGGCCGAGAGCTTGACCCGCGGCTCGCGAGTGATCGTGAGCGGCAGGCTCAGGCAGCGTTCGTACGAAACGCGTGAAGGCGAGAAGCGGACTGTCGTCGAACTCGAAGTCGACGAAATCGGGCCCTCCCTGCGCTACGCCACCGCCAAGGTCAACAAGGCCAATCGCGGCGGCGGCGGTGGAGGCGGAGGCAACTTCGGTGGTTCCTCAGGCGGATCGAGCGGTGGCCGCTCGAACTCGAACTCGGGATCCAATTCCGGTGGAGACGACCCGTGGGGCAGTGCCCCGCAGGCGTCGGGCTCCTTCGGCGGCGGATCTCGCGGCGGGGACGACGAGCCTCCGTTCTAGATCCTTCGCGATCGCCGAACAACCAGACGTAACGGAGAAAGACCCATGCCGAAACCGCCATTGCGCGACAAGGTGCTCAAGAAGAAGGCGTGTTCCTTCTGCAAGGAAAAGAACACGCAGATCGATTACAAGGACACGACGCTGCTGCGTAAGTACGTCAGCGACCGCGGCAAGATCCGCGCGCGTCGAGTCACCGGCAACTGCGTCCAGCATCAGCGTGACGTGGCCGTTGCCGTGAAGAACTCGCGTGAGGTAGCTCTGCTCCCTTACGCCGCGACGGCTCGATAAGAAAGGAGCGATCACTCATGAAGCTGATCCTCACCGCTGATGTGGACAACCTCGGTGCGCCCGGCGACACCGTGGAGGTCAAGGACGGCTACGGCCGTAACTTCCTGCTGCCCCGCGGACTGGCCATCCAGGCCACCCGTGGAGCTCAGAAGCAGGTCGAAGGCATCCGCCGCGCTCAGGAAGCTCGTGCCGTCCGCGGCCTCGAGCACGCCAACGAGCTGAAGCAGGCCATCGAAGGACTCGAGTCCGTGTCGCTGTCGGTCAAGACCGCAGGCGATTCCGGCAAGCTGTTCGGCTCCGTCACCGCGTCGGACGTCGCCTCTGCCCTCAAGGCAGCCGGTGGACCCGTCGTCGACAAGCGCAGCATCGATCTGCCGAAGGCTCACATCAAGGCAACGGGCAAGCACGACGTCGTCGTGAACCTGCACCCCGATGTGGCTGCCAAGTTCAAGCTGGAGGTTGTCGGAAGCTGATTTCGGCTTCTGGCCCACAACGGCTGAAGAAAGCCCCACGAAACATTGTTTCGTGGGGCTTTTTTCGTGCCATGTCACAAACTGTCAAGGGCTGCAATCGATTCCAATTGTGAAGCAGGTCTCATGAGCGGCACCTCGAGGTCTATTTGCGTACCCTTTAACGAGGGGCGACACATGCACAGAGACAACACGACAACGACACGCACATGACCGACAGACGTCTAGACGCCCGGAGGACCTGCCGTGACAGCGACAGTGGAAAAGGATTCGGCTGACGCCGAATCATCGAAGAAGGATCCCGAGCAGCAGTCTCGGATCGGGGGAATACTCAGATACGACGTACCCGCGTCGTTGGTCGTTTTCCTTGTGGCAGTACCGCTTTCGATCGGCATCGCCGTCGCGTCGGGAGCGCCCATCATGGCCGGACTCATCGCTGCGGTGGTCGGTGGCATTCTTGCCGGCGCGCTCGGTGGATCGGCCCTCCAGGTCAGTGGTCCTGCTGCCGGCCTCACGGTGGTGGTCGCCGAGCTCGTCAATCAATTCGGTTGGGCAGTAACGTGTCTCATCACCGTAGGCGCCGGCGCAGTGCAGATAGTGTTGGGGCTCAGTAGAATTGCTCGCCATGCGCTCGCTATTTCGCCGGTCGTCGTGCATGCGATGCTCGCGGGTATCGGCGTAACCATTGCGCTGCAACAGATTCACGTTCTGCTCGGCGGCGAATCCGAGAGTTCCGCCGTCGAGAACCTGCTCGCCATCCCTACATCGGTCGCAGCCGGACAGTGGCCGTCGATCCTCGTCGGCGGCGTCGTCGTCGCACTGATGCTCATCTGGCCGAGGCTTCCAGGGGGCGCGTCCAAGGTTCCCGCTGCACTCGTCGCCGTGGTGACGGCAACGGCCATCTCGGTGTTCATGGACCTCGATGTCGAGCGAATCGACCTGCCTGGCAACCTGATCGAGGCCCTGGCGCTTCCTGGGATTCCCGATGGCCAGTGGGCCGGAATCGCGACGGGCGTCATCACGATCGCATTGATCGCCAGTGTGGAGAGCCTGCTGTCGGCAGTCGCCATCGACAAGATGCACACCGGGCCGCGTACCAACTTCGACCGCGAACTGCTCGGGCAGGGCACGGCGAACATGGTGTCCGGTGTCGCGGGTGGCCTACCCATTACCGGCGTCATCGTACGCAGCGCAAGTAATGTCAAGGCAGGAGCCAAGACTCGCGCGTCGGCAATTCTCCACGGTGTCTGGATCCTGATCTTCTCGGTCCTGTTCATCTCGGTCGTCGAACTGGTGCCGTTCGCGGCGCTCGCCGGCCTCCTCGTGATGATCGGTGTACAGCTGATCAAATTGGCGGACATCAAGATTGCGCGCAAGACCGGTGACATCGCCGTCTACGCCGTCACCGTGATCGGTGTGGTGGCACTCAATCTTCTCGAAGGTGTTCTGATCGGGCTCGCGCTCGCGATCTTCCTGGTTCTGCGACGCGTCGTCTGGGCGCACGTGCATGCCGACGAGACGGTCGACGGAACGTGGCGCGTGCACATGCAGGGTTCGTTGAGCTTCCTGTCGCTGCCGCGCTTGACGCACGTGCTGTCCTCGGTGCCCAGTGGCACCAAGGTGCACATGGAGTTGGCCGTCGACTTCCTGGATCACGCTGTGCACGAACAGCTGCACGAGTGGATACGCCAGCACGAACTCGGCGGTGGAACGGTGTACATGGAGGAGAACGGGTCGGCATCGATGGCCGCTGCGGCGGAAGGTCCGCCGAAGCGTGGACTGGCGGCAGTGCGCGGGTCGCTGGCGCCGTGGTCTGCCTGGCAGCTCAAGGACGACGCGGCGTCCGACGACAATCCGCCTGCGTTGCGTCCGGTGCTGTCCGGTGTCGCCGAATATCACCGGACACACGCCGAAGCGATCAAGCCGCATCTGGCAGGGCTGGAGGAGTTCCAGGATCCGGACACGTTCTTCCTGTGCTGCGTGGACTCGAGGGTCATGCCGAACACGATCACCAGCAGCGGGCCAGGTGACCTGTTCACGGTCCGGAACATGGGCAACATGATTCCCGCGCAGGGCCAGGACACGTCCGTCGAGGCGGCGTTGGCGTACGGCGTCGACGTTCTCGGCACCAGCTCGGTGGTCGTCTGTGGACATTCCGGCTGCGGCGCCATGAAGGCCGTCATTGCGGGTCCGGAGAAGGCAGGGGACGAGCGGGTCAGCGAATGGCTGGAGCACGGTCTGGCAAGCCTGGAGGCCTACCGAAGCGGCCATCCGGTCGGCCGTGCTGCCGAGGAGCTCGGATTCGCCGAGGGCGACCAACTGGCCATGGTCAACGTCGCGATGCAGCTGCAGACCCTGACCCGGCACCGTGTGGTCGGACGCGCCTCCGCGGAGGGCAGACTGCGAGTCACCGGCCTGTTCTTCGACATCCCGTCGGCCAGGGTCCTCCAGATCGGCACGAGAGACATCACCGTTCTGGACGGTTCGACGGTCTAGAGCTCGATCGAAACCCGCGTCGTGGATCCGTCCGTGGCGCGGGTTTCGGCGTATCCAGGCGAATGGGCGCGCAGGTTGCAACGTGTGCGTGTGCTGAAAGGTGCGCAATTCGGTAAGGACGCGGGCCCTCGAAACTTGTGACGAAACGTCTGCAAAACCGGGGACCGACTGGTCTGTATCTACTCTCGGGTAGCAAATTCGGGGCCTATGCCCGATTTTGTGAGTGTTACCAGACACTGTGACCGAATTCACTCTTCCGTTCACTTGCCATTTACTCAACACGCCCGAGTTGTCAAACTTCGACGACACGCCGCACTGTAATCCATACACAAGGCAAAAAGTTTCTACACACCCTTTGAACTGCGGAAAAGGCACCAACGCGCAGAGTTATACCCAGGTTATCCCCAGATGGTCAACACAGTTGTTCGACGCTGTCCACAATTGATCCACAGATTCATCCACAGGCCGTGTTGTGACGGGAGACTAGACCACATAACGTGCCTCCAGCGTGTCTCCGCAGCCCGAGGCGTCTGATCGGAAGCGGCGAAAGGTCGGCGTCGGCAGGGGCTGTCGGACTGGCGATGTACAACTTGTTCCGGTAGGTCGCTTCAGGTAGCGGCTGACGGTGTGGCGATGGGAAGGACGGTCGAGTTCGCGTGGCAGTTGTGGACGATCGAGGGCAGCCGGACTACTCCTCCGAGCCGCCTCCCAGTGAAGCCCCCGGTGAGGATTTCGGTCGCCAGCCACCGCAGGACATGGCTGCTGAACAATCGGTCCTCGGCGGCATGCTGCTGAGCAAGGACGCCATCGCCGACGTCCTCGAGGTCCTTCGTCCGGGCGATTTCTACCGCCCGGCACACCAGAACGTGTACGACGCGATTCTGGACCTCTACAGCCGCGGTGAGCCTGCCGACCCGGTCACCGTGTCGGCGGAGCTCGACCGTCGCGGTGAGCTCAAGCGAATCGGCGGGCCGCCCTACCTGATCACTCTGACCCAGACCGTGCCCACGGCGGCCAATGCCGGCTACTACGCGGAGATCGTCGCGGAGAAGTCGATTCTGCGCAGGCTCGTGCAGGCAGGCACCCGCATCGTGCAGTTCGGCTACGCGGGCTCGGACGGCCAAGATGTCGCCGAGGTCGTCGACCGCGCGCAGGCCGAGGTCTACGAGGTCACCGAGCGTCGTACGTCCGAGGACTTCCTCCCCCTCGAGGAGCTGCTGCAGCCGACGATGGACGAGATCGACTCCATCGCCAGCCGTGGTGGCATCTCCCTCGGTGTGCCGACGGGATTCGCCGAACTCGACGAAATCACAAACGGTCTCCACGCGGGTCAGATGATCATCGTGGCGGCGCGACCTGGTGTGGGTAAGGCTCTCGCGCTCGACACGAAGCTCCCGACGCCCGACGGCTGGACCACGATGGGCGAGGTCATGGTCGGTGACCAGCTCATCGACGCGCACGGCAAGCCCACCCGTGTCGTGGCCGCGACGGATGTCATGACCGATCGGCCGTGCTACGAGGTCGAGTTCTCCGATGGGTCGGTCATCGTTGCCGACGCGCAGCACCAGTGGCTGACGGAGACTCGCGCTTCGCGAAAGTCCGCACAGGCCGCCAAGACTCAGTACAACGGCTATCGCTCTCAGCAGACCTTCGCGGAGGTGCGTACCACCGAGGAGATCGCACAGACGGTTCGCTGCAACACCAAGGATGCGCGCCTCAACCACTCGGTGGTGAACGCCGAGGCAATCCAGTTGCCCGAGCGCGATCTCTTGGTGCCTCCCTATACGCTGGGCGCGTGGCTCGGCGACGGCTCGTCGGCATGCGCTCAGATCACCAGCGCGGACCCGGAAATCCTGACACGTATCGAGGGTGAGGATGAGTCAGGCGGCGGGCTCGAAGCAGTGGCCGCGCGCCTGCACACTATTGAGGTGTTGGGCGACAAGCACATTCCGGTCGAGTACCTGAGGAGCTCAGAGGCCCAGCGTCGAGCACTTCTCGCAGGCTTGCTCGACACGGACGGAACGGTCACCCATGGTGGCTCGGCGCAGTTCAGCGTCACCAACAAGCGTTTCGTGGACGACGTTCGCGAGCTCCTCGTCAGCCTGGGCTACCGGGTACAGATGTCGACGAAGCGAGTCAAGGGACGTCGCGAGGAGTCGTCGACTGCCTACACGCTGACATTCGCGACCGATGACGTCGTGTTCGGATTGCATCGGAAGCAGTTGCTGCACAAGGAACGTCGTGCCGCTAGCACCACGGTCCGATCGGGCTCCAGGTTCATCGTCGACGTTCGCCCGATCGCATCGGTGCCCGTTCGGTGCGTCGAGGTCGACAACGCGGACCATCTGTACCTTGCTGGTGAATCGATGATCCCGACGCACAACTCGACATTGTCGATGGATTTCATGCGCTCGTGCTCGATCAAGCACGGGATGCCGAGTGTCATTTTCTCTCTGGAAATGAGCCGCACCGAGATCGTGATGCGACTGTTGTCCGCAGAGGCGAAGATCAAGCTCGGTGACATGCGTTCGGGCAAGATGACCGACGACGACTGGACGCGGCTTGCGCGTCGTATGAGCGAGATCAGTGAAGCGCCGCTGTTCGTCGACGACTCCCCCAACCTGACGATGATGGAGATCCGCGCGAAGGCGCGTCGGTTGAAGCAGCGCAACGGTCTGAAACTCGTTGTGGTGGACTACCTTCAGCTGATGTCGTCGGGCAAGAAGGTCGAGTCACGCCAGCAGGAGGTCTCGGACTTCTCGCGTCAGCTGAAGCTGCTCGCCAAGGAACTCGAAGTTCCGGTGGTCGCGGTGTGTCAGCTCAACCGTGGCCCCGAGCAGCGCACCGACAAGAAGCCGATGGTGTCCGACCTTCGTGAGTCGGGATCGCTCGAGCAGGACGCCGACATGGTCATCCTGTTGCATCGTCCCGACGCGATCGAGCGCGACGACCCCCGTGGTGGCGAGGCGGACTTGATTCTCGGCAAGCACCGTAACGGACCGACCGCGACCATCACCGTCGCGCACCAGCTGCACCTGTCGAGGTTCGTCGACATGGCCAGGGGCTGAGCCTCGATCGATTCGGTCGCGGCGTAGAGCGTCTCGCGTCGTCGATCACGATTGTGACTGTGCCAGCGGCGGGTCCGGGATTCCCGGACCCGCCGTGGTTCGTATCAGGCGAAGGGGCAACCGACGTTGTAGTCCCAGTCGGTACCGCCGGGGCCCGTGACCTTCACCAGAACCGAGGTGTCGGTCCCCGGAGGCAGGTTGATGACGGTGCCGCCGGTGCCCTCGTTGATGTTGTCGCCGATCGATCCGGTGGTGAAGACGAGAGCGCCCTGGTAGAAGACGTCGATGACGTCCGGGATGTCATACGTCTCCCACGATATGCCGAACGACAGCGGACCACTCCGCCCCAAATCGTGGTTCGTCTGGGTGATGCCAGGCCCACCTGCGATGGTCGCGTTGTTGCAGAACTGCCGTGGAGCTGCCGATCCCGAACCCGGCAAGCTGTTGAAGATCGAGATGCCCTCGTCGAAGATCTGACGCGCGCCGCCGCGGATGTCGCCGTCGAGAATGCTGCTTCCCGCGTCGAGGAAGGCGCTACCACTGTTCACTGCGCCTTCGGCGCTGCCTGTCGTGATGTCGGCGCTGCCCGGAACGGGTTGAGCCGACGCCATTCCCGGTGCGAGTAGGGCTAGTGACGCCGCTGCGGCGACAGCGGTCAGTGCAAGATGAATTCTTCGTCCAACCAACATGTTTACTCCGACTGATGGGAGGGGCAGGGGTCGGAATCATGATGGCAGCGGTCATCCGCTTGGTATATCCGCTGATCGGCTGACCGTCGATGAATATACGTCGACGGTCAGTTCGGCTGATAGGCCCTGATGAACACGTCGACGCCGACCGTGACGGCCTTCTTGACAACGGCGTCGGATACATCGCGGGTTCCGAGTGACGTGAGGTCCGGCAATTCGACTGTAGCCAAGGCCATCAATTGTTTCGCGGCAAGCAGCGGATCGTCGATGCTCAGAACGCCGGTGTTGGCCAGCATGGCCAGGCGACCGGCGAGAGCTTCGATCACCGGATCGTGGCCGGCCTCGCGTACTGCGGTGAATACCGTTGGATCTCTTTTGATTTCAGCGTTCACCAGTCGGGACAAGGCGCTGGCGCAGTCACTCCGTTGACATGAGGTGAGCTCCACTGCCGTGCGGATGAGGCCTGCCCGCCAGTTCTTGGCGCGCACGTCGAACGACGTGACGGCGCTGATCGAGTCCGAGTTGAGGCTCCGCGCCGAGTCCGCCACCGATTCGCGGAAGAGTTCTTCCTTGCTCCCGAAGTAGCTGTAGATGGTCGGCTTCGACACCCCGGCGGCGGCCGCGATCGTGTCGATGCTGGCTCGCTCGTAGCCGACCTCGCCGAACACCGGCGCCGCGGCATCGAGAATGCTGCGGCGCTTGTCGACGCTGCGACGCCGCCCAGGGGTGCGTCGGACATCTTCGGGCGTGGTCATTCTTCGAATCCTAGAGCACTGGACAAAACTAAACCGTGTAGTAAAGTCTCGCGCCATGACGGTAAAAAGTGTTGCCGACGGAACGCCCGATCGGCTCGATCGCCGCACACAGATCCTCGTGACAGTCCTGGGAGCAGCCGCATTCGTCGCCGTACTCGACGGCACCGCGGTCACCGCTTCCCTCGGTACGCTGACCACGTCGTTCGATACCACGCTGCCGGTCGTGGTGTGGGTGACCACGGGCTACCTACTCGCCGCGGGCAGTGTCCTTCCCCTGGTCGGGTGGGCTGTCGATCGGTTCGGTGGGCGGGCGGTGTTCCTTGCGGGGCTCGGTGCCTTCGTCGCCGGATCGGTGCTCACCGGCCTTGCCTGGTCGATCGAAGCCCTGATCGTGTTCAGGGTGCTTCAAGGCTTCGGCGGCGGACTCGTCGAACCGGCCTCCATCGCAGTGGCGGCGGCGGTGGCGCCGCGAGAACATGTCGGGCGCGTGATGGGCCGCTTCTCCCTCATCATCAACATCGCACCCGTCGTCGGCCCACTGCTGGGCACGTTGTTCGCGGACAACGGCCTGTGGAGGATGATCTTCCTGATCAATCTGCCCCTCGGTGCTCTGATCGTGCTGGCAGCCGTTCGGTGGGTGCCGACGACGACGGGATCCACGACGCCACAGCCACCGGATCTTCTCGGAATGGCCTTGCTTGCACCAGGATTCGTCTTCGTATTGCTGACCGTCAACCGTTGGGGCGCAGGAGCGGACGCATACCTGGTGGTCCCGCTGGTCGTCGTCGGCGCGGTACTTCTCGGTGCATATGTCGTCCATGCTCTGCGCACCTCACGTGTACCGGTCCTCGACTTGAGGCTTTTGCGCACACCGGCTTTCGCCGCTGCGCTACTGGTGATGTGCGTCGTGGGATTCATCATGTTCTCGCAGCTGAGCATGCTTCCACTCCTCGCGGAGCAGCAGTTCGGTCTGCATGGAATCGCCCGTGGTGTCATCACGTCCGCTCTGGGCGTGGGTCTGTTGTTCTCGATGTCCAATGCCGGACGAATCAGCGATCGCGTCGGGCCGCGTCCGCTCGTGGTCGGCGGTTCGGTCCTCACGGCGCTCGGATTGGGCGCTGTCGGGGTGGTGTACGACGCGTGGCCACTCCCGGCACTCCTCGTCCTCTATGTCGTCGTGGGCCTCGGGTTCGGATGCGTTGCATCGCCGAGTTTCGCCAGCGTGTACCGAATACTGCCGCCCGAGTCGGCAGCGCAGGGAACGACGGCCCTGTTCATCGCGGTACAGCTCTTCGCTTCGGTTGGAGTGACCGTCATGGGACTGCTGCTGGACCGTGGAGGCGACAGCGTGTACTCGACGGTCTTCACTGTGCTGGCCGTGGCCGCAACCGCCGCGGCGGTCATAGGAACGAGGTTGCCGGGTAGGCCATGAAGTCGGGTTCAGGGATACAGCTCGCGCATCTCAGCGCATCGCAATCCGCGGGCTCCTTCGTCAGCACCCGTCCGGCGACGGTCGTCGCCACTGAGTGGACGTCGTCGGCGAGCGTGTCGCGTGACTTCGTATCGGATCCGTGGAGAATGGTCGTCGATCCGACTGTCGCACCGCAGTATTCGATGATTCCGTGTTCCATCTGGATACGAATGGCGTCGTGGATTCGATGACGCTCGAAGCTGTCTGCGTCGTCACCTGCAACCGGCACGAGATGGATCGTCAGCCGCTCCAGTTTCTTCTCGAAGCTGCTGCCGGGGGTGTAGTCGAATGCCCACCCGTTCACGAACACACGGTCGATCCACCCTTTGAGCAGAGCCGGGAACGACCACCAGTACATCGGGAACACCAGGATAAGGTGATCGGCTCGGTCGATGCGTTGTTGTTCTGCTGCAACAGCTTCCGGCGTCGAACCGGTTCCTCGGTAGAAGTCGAGATCGCTGGAGTCGAAACGAGGATCGAAACCCTCTGTGGCCAGGTCGGCGATGTCGACGCCACCGCCGGACGTACGCAGAGCGTCGGCTGTCGCGTGGGCAACGTGGTGCGTCAGCGAGTTCGGATCGGGGTGTGCGACCACGACGAGGCTGTTCATATAGTTTCCTTCCAACGGCGAATGCGCTATGTACCAACCGTAGGTTACTATTGGTACATAGCGCAAGGAGGTGTCCGATGGTTCGAACGAGGTTGTCGCGGTCCGAGCGGTACGACCAGCTGATCGACGTGTCGTGGTCGTTGGTGCGAGAAGAAGGCGCCGACGCGTTGACCCTCGGTCGCCTTGCCGAACGCGCGGGAGTCGCCAAACCCGTCGTGTACAGCCACTTTGCCTCTCGCGCTGCGCTATTGGCCGATCTTTACAAGGAGTTCGACGATCGTCAGGGTGTGACTCTCGAGCGGTACGTGTCGGAAGCGGATCCCACACTCGAGGGGCGGGCTGCCGCGATCGCGAATTCGTACGTCGGGTGCACACTGGCGCAGGGGCGGGAGCTGACCGGCGTGCTCGCCGCGCTGGAGGGTTCGCCGGAGTTGGAGCAGGTCAAACGGTCCGCGGAGGACGCCTATTCCGCCAGGTGTCGGGAGCTGCTCGAACCCTTTGCGGGCGCGATGGGTGTCACGCCATCGTCGTTGACGGCCATCTTCGGTGCGGCAGAGGCACTCTCGCGTGCTGCCGCATCGGACACCCTCTCTCCGGACCATGCCCGGACCGAACTCTCCGCATTGATCGTCGCGATGGTCGGTAGGGCGTAGCCGCTCGAAGTTCGACAAGGCCTATTGCCATCGCGCCTGTTCAGGACTATACGTATATGTATGCGTATAACGAGCTGGACGGTTACGATGGTCTCGTGCCCAACAAGACCATCTACGTGTCCGACGCCGACCTGCCGCTTCTCCAGCGAGCGCAGGAGCTCACCGGCGGGAACATGTCGGCGGCAATCGTCGAGGCGTTGCGCCGATTGGTCGACGTCGAGGAAGGCAAGCGCGAAGGCTTCCACGAGGTGGTCGTCCGCGTCGGACCTGGTGAGGGGCGCAAGCAGCGCTTCGTCGGAGTGCTTCTGGTCGAGTGGGGTCGCTCCACCAAGGATCGCGTCGAGGAATTCCGCGTCTACCGCGGCCGCACCGGCAAGTTCGTCGTCCATACCAAGAGATCACCCGAAACCTCCTGGACCGCAGGCGCCGACGGCTCGGCTCGTGGATGGCGCAAGCACATCAGTAGCGACCAACAGTGGAGCACGACGGCCGCGATCGCCACCCTCGAGATCGCCGACGACCTGGAAGCATTGCGCGCGTTGATCCCCGGCGAGCTGTACGCGTCGGTGGCGGACTCCGTCGCAGACCCGGTCGTCGAAGATCTCGATATCTGAACTGCTGCACCATATTCGACTGCGCATACTCGCGCATCCTCTCGCACCGCCGCCCTCGGGGTGACGCGGGCGATTCACACTGGCCCGAATGCTCGGGTCGTTCACGGGAGACCACATCATGGCCCTGTCCACTCGATCGACCGCGGTGCGTGTGCGCGGGCTTCGTAAATCCTACGGCGACAACACGATCCTCGACGGGATCGATCTCGACGTACCGGCGGGCACGGTGTTCGCACTGCTCGGCCCGAACGGTGCGGGTAAGACCACCACCGTCCACATCCTGTCCACCCTGGTCACACCGGACTCGGGTGAGGTTGTCGTCGCCGGCCACGATCGATACGAGGACCCGAACGGAATTCGGCGATCCATCGGTGTCACAGGGCAGTTCTCGGCAGTCGACAAGCTGCTGACGGTCGAGGAGAACCTGCGACTCATGGCCGATCTGCACCGTCTCGGCCGCACGGAAGGGAAGGAACGGATCGAATCGCTGCTCGATCGATTCGAACTCGCCGATGCTGCACGAAAACCGGCCGCAGCGTGCTCCGGCGGCATGCAACGCAAGCTCGACCTGGCGATGACCTTGGTCGGCGAACCGAGCGTCGTGTTTCTCGACGAGCCGACCACCGGACTTGACCCTCGTGCACGAAAAGTGCTGTGGGACATCGTTCACGAACTCGTCGCCGACGGGATCACGATCGTGCTGACCACGCAGTATCTCGACGAAGCTGATGAACTCGCAGATACGGTTGCCGTGCTCGACGACGGCCGAATCGTCGCGAAGGGCTCGCCGACAGAGCTGAAGAGGCGCGTGCACGGCGGAAGTGTCCGGCTGCATCTGGCCGACCCAGTGGCGCTGAGTCTTGCGGCACAGGCTTTTCCGGATGGAATTGTCGACATCGACACCTGCGTCCTCACGGTTGCGGGCGGTACCGACGTCGCTGAACTGCGTTCGGTACTCGATCATCTCGATCGGGCTGGCGTCGAGCCAGACCGTCTCGAGGTGACGACGCCGGACCTCGACGACGTGTTCTTCTCGCTGACCGACTCCACTTCTCGAAAGGTCGCGCCATGACATCGACGAGCCTCGCAATCAGGGACTCTGCGGTGATGTTCCGCCGCAATCTGATTCATCTCAGGCGGTACCCGAGCATGACTGCACTTCTCATCGGTATGCCGGTCGTGTTCCTCCTGCTGTTCGTGTATGTCTTCGGCGGAACTCTGGGCGCCGGATTGCCTGGAGCAGGCGGACGTGCCGCCTATCTTGCATACGTGACTCCGGCAATCGTCGTCATGGCCGCGGCCTCTGCGGCGCAAGGCACAGCGATTTCGGTCGCGACCGACATGACGGAGGGCATCATCGCGCGGTTCCGGACCATGGCCATCTCACCAGGATCCGTGCTCACCGGACATGTGGCCGCCAGTGTCGTGCAGGGACTGCTGGCGATGACAGCGCTCCTGCTCGTCGCGATCGGACTCGGGTTCAGGCCGGAAGCGAGTCCACTCGACTGGCTGGCGTTGCTGAGTGTCCTTACGATGCTGTCGCTTTCGCTGACTTGGTTGTCGGTCGCGCTCGGATTGGTATCGGACAGTGTCGAGACGGCCAGTAACCTGCCGATGTTTCTCATCATCCTTCCGTTCCTCGGTAGTGGATTCGTTCCGACGGACTCGATGCCGACGGCCCTGCGGTGGTTCGCCGAGTACCAACCGTTCACGCCCGTCATCGAAACCGTGCGCGGCTTACTGGAGGGTCAAGCACAACTCGGGACGTCGGCCCTCGCACTCGGATGGTGCGCATCGATCACCGCGGTCGGCTATCTGTGGGCGCGAGCGTCGATGCGACGGGAACGCACCCGCTGACCGACGGCGTCGGTTGTCCTCTTTCGAGGACTGTCGCGGGCACGAAGCCACGATTATCGTGTGTGTGCTGGGCGGCCGATACCGCTCTCACAACGAGATTCGATTCCCCAGGAGGACCTCATGACCGGCTTGCTCGAAGACAAGGTCGCCATCGTCACGGGCGGATCGAGTGGCATCGGGCGTGGGATCGTCGAAAAGTATGTCGCCGAGGGCGCCAAGGTGGTCATCGCAGATATCCGCGACGACGACGGTTCGGCACTTGCCGGCTCGCTCGGCTCGCAGGCCGCGTTCGTTCATTCGGATGTCACATCGGAAGAGTCGATCGACGCGACAGTCGCGTTCGCCGTCGACACCTTCGGCCACCTCGACGTGATGGTGAACAACGCAGGCGCACAAGGAGATCCAGCGACTATCCTCGACGCGCACGCCGAGGGCTTCGACAGGACAGTGGCTCTGCTCGCCAGGTCCGTCCTGCTCGGCACCAAATATGCAGCGGCTCAGTTCATCCGTCAGCACACACAGGGTTCCGTCATCTCGACCGCGAGCGCTGCTGCCATTCAGGGCGGTTGGAGTGCCGTCGGTTACACGGCGTCCAAACATGCCGTCGTCGGGTTGGTGAAGCAAGCGGCAGCAGAGCTTGGGCAGTACGGCATCCGATCCAACGCCATTGCGCCTGGAATCATCATGACTCCCATCATGTCTCGTACGTTCGGCGTCGAAGATTCCCGATCCGACGAGTTCACGGCCTTCCTGGCAGATCGCCTCGGCCCGGGGCAGCCGTCACGACGCGTCGGGTACCCGGCCGACATCGCCGGTGTTGCAACCTTCTTGGCCAGCGACCTGTCCCAGTACGTGAGCGGTACGGTCATTCCGGTCGACGGCGGTGCTACCAGTGTCACACTCGGCACCTTTGCAACGGACGTCGTGAAGGCTGCGGAAGAGTTCGTTCAGGGGTCGTAACGTCGACGTCTGGGCTTGCGCGCGGGAGCGGTCACTGTCGGCATCACGCGGAGCAGGTATTCCGCGGCTGCCGGCGCCGTGAATGCAGCGGTTCCGCCAGGGCGCAGGTAGAGCAAACCCTTCTCGACCAGATCCGTTCTGGTATGCGCACATTGGTGAGCGGTCCGCTCGAGGAGTCGTGCGGTCTCGGTCTCCTCGGTCGCGTCGACCACGGCGCGTAGGTACGACAGCTCCAGTTCCGTTGCCCGCGACAGCATGGATCCGAAGAAGCTCTTGTCCACCTTGTCCTCGAAGGCAACGGACGCCGAGGCTAGATCCTGCGGCGTCACCGTCGCACCGCGGGACTTCTCCCATAGAACGTGTCCCAAGGCGTGCACGAAGGCAGGAACGCCGCGGGTCCTGTCGAACGCCGATGCGATCGCGTCGTCGTCCCATTCCTGGCCGGTTCGCAGCAGAGCGGCGACATCCGACTCGGACAGTGGACCGAGGTCGGCGAAATCGAAGAGTCTGTTCGCGCGCACTTGGGTCTCGGGCGGAAGTGCGTCGGATCTGGGGATCCCGGCGCCGACGAGGGTGATGGGCAGCTCGCGGAGGTAGGTGCGATGCAGACCGTCGACCAGCGCTGCGAGTTGTCCGACGGTCAGGCGGTGGATCTCGTCGACGACGAACACGACGCCGGTTCCGCTTTCCTGTGCAGCCTCACCGAGCGCGAGCAGTGTTGCGGTGACATCGGCCGAGAGGTCACCAGTGTCCGCACTGCTCGGCGTCGGGAAGTCCCACCGGTCGGTGAGCGGGCTGTCCACACCCAGCGTCGACGCGAACGAGCCGAGGACTCCGGCTGCAGCTTTCGTCTTGTCGCCCCAGCGTGTCCGAGGTGAGAGCGACAACAGTGCGCTCCGGAACTCGAACGTGAATTGACGACGGAACCCCAGGTCGTCGCGTCGGGCCGCGGCGGTGTCGACGACGGCCCATCGCCGCACGCGCGCGGACTTGGCGAACTCTCGCAGCAGCGCGGTCTTGCCCATGCCCCGCAACCCGGTGATGATCTGTGATTGTCGGGGATGTCCACGGTCGAGCCCGTCGAGTAGCGAGGTGAATGCTGTGGCGAATCCCTCGCGCCCGACGAGCCGGCCAGGAACGGCGCCGAAGTCAGGTGTATAGGGGTTTTCCATACCGAAAGTTATATTGGGTCGCTCGGACTAAGTAAATCGCTGGAGCTGAACATCAGGGAAATGTCACGTCCAGCCGTGCGCGGGTCGAGCCACCGCTGGTTTCCCGGCGGCATACCGGCCGAGGTCAGTAGGGTGTAGCCGGCGGGACGAGCGACGAGTCGGGGGCGCGACCATGAGTATCCGAAGCAGGCTGGACAGTGTGAGGCCGACGCTCGTCTTCAGTGATCCCCACACGACTGACGACGGCACGACCATCGTCGGCGTCTCGTCCGTTCGTGCGGACGGATCTGCTACTGCGGTAGGTATGTTCGTCGTGTCGGGTGGACAGTGCACCTGGTCGCCGGTGGTGGATCGGACTCGAATCGCGATATTCGGCATCTCGGTCGGTCTCGTTGCGGCGACATTCTCGGCGCTGGCGGTTCTCCGACGGCCACCGTGGCCGGATCTGACGGGCACGGTCGACCTGTCGCGTTGACGGCGAATCGGTTTCGTCAGCTGGTGAGGAACGTCATCACGGTGTCGGTCTGTCCGACGATGGCGTGACCGGTATCTGGAAGGACAACGACCGAACTGTCGTCGATGAATCGTTCTGCACGACGGACTGTTTCGGTCGAGTCCATCATGACGTCCCGGTCGCCTACGATCACTCCGACAGGCACGGAGATCCCGCGGAGGTCGTCGTCGGAGAAGACCGGTAAACGTTCCGTGCGCGGCTTGAAATGCGCAAAGATCCGCACCACATCGTCGAGAACAGTTGCGGCGGAATCGCCGTCGAGTCCCGTCACGATCTGCGCGGTTCGTCGACGCCCTCGCTTCCCGAAAGCGCGTAGGAGCAGGACCTTCGGTAGCCACCCCATAGTCTGTCGACCGATGCCGCCCGGGCACAGAACGGCAAGCCGGTTCACTCGCGCGGGCCTGCGGATCGTGAAGTCCAGCGCGGTCCAACCGCCGAGCGACATTCCGACGACCGCCGCGTCGTCGATGGCGAGTGCGTCGAACACTTCGTCGAGCCACGATGCGGTGTCGTCGGTGCCCAGCGGAAGCCGGACTGCGTCACTGCCACCGGGCTCGCCGAGCATGTCGACCGCGTAGCAGCGGAAGCGGCGCGACCAGGTCGCGATGTCGCCGAGCCACGTTCCGGAATGGGAGCCGGACCCGTGCAGCAACACCAGTGGAGGGGCGTCGACGGGACCCGACGCCACGACGAAGGTGTTGCCCGCTCGCGTAGGGACGATGAGCTCCTGCGACGGCACCGGCCAGCTGTCCAGGAGTTCCCGGTACCGACGGCGAACATCGTCGGCACCCACCTGTGATGTGAAGATCTGAACGCTCGTCATGTACTCATACTGCACTAAATATCTGTAATAGGGAAGAATAAGGAACTTTCAGCCAGTATGTACCGGCGGAAGCGGTCGACCACCGCTGTCGGGCGGTGTTGCGCAGACGTGAGTGCGACGTCCGTTAGCGACCGACTGGAGCGCATAATCCCGAGGAACCCTCTGCCGGTGGAGGTTTCAGACCCTGAACCCGGGGAAACAATCCGAAGGGTATGGTTCGTCCATGGTGTGGTCACGGGGCATGGGGCGGTCGGCGGCCTACGCTGCCGTGTTGGTGGTTCTGGCCACGGGAACGGCGGCGTGCAGCGGGTCGGTACGGGCTTCGGATGAACGCTGTTCCGGCGGTGAGGCGCCGAGCGTCCGGATCACCGGCGACGAGGCGCCGCTCTGGGCCGACCGGTGGGTGCCGGGTGCGGGCGGTTCGCTGGGCGGCGGCGTCGTGACACAAGCGGGCGACGACGACAGCACATTCCAACGCGTCTATTCCTGTGTCGGTCTGGCCGACGGGACCTGGACCGCGATGTCCATGGGTAGCAGCACCACCGAACAGCGCGCTGTTCGCGTCGGTATCGAGGACTACTTCTACCGTGCCGGCGACCTGACCGTCGAGGATCGGCGTTACGCCGTCGATGTCATTGTCGCGCAGACCGATTCGGAGGAAGCGCGATTCGGCGTCGCGTTCTGGCCGCTGGTGGAGCCGCGATCGCTCGACGACATCTACGGTGGGGCGTACGTGGTTCAGCGGATGCGTGAAGCCGGGGTGTTCTGACTCGTCGCGTCGTCGGGGGCGGTGTCGGCGAGTGCCTCGATGAGGTCTCGCTGTATGTCTGTTTCCGGAACCGATGAGGCGACGACAGCGGATACGGCCAGCTGGAGTCGATGCTGCGCCTCGGTGCGGAAAGCGAGGCCGGTCTTCGGTGTGCTTTCCGCAGTGCTGGCGTAGATGATCGACCAGCATTCCGGATGATTGAGCAGTTCGGCGCTCGCGGTGTGGTCCGGAGCGACGGGCGGGCCGAACGTCAGACGGAGACCGCTGCGCTTCATCGCGCCCTCGATCACGCGGTGCAGCAGGATCTGGTCGCTTCGCTTCGGGAGCAGCAGCGGATAGGCCGCCAGCTGTTCGAGGCTCGGGTTGTCGCCTCCGGCCAGTGGATGCCCCTCGGCGAGCACCACCACGAGATCTTCGGTCCACAGTTCGGTGACGTGCAGGCTCGTCCGCTCGACACTGCCTCGGATGAGAGCCACCTGGCAGTCGCCGGACATGACCGCGTCGATTTGTTCGGCGAATCGTTTCAACACGAAGTCGATCTCTGCCTCGGGGTGGCGTTCGCGTACACGCACGATCGCAGCGAGCGCATTCGCGGCGAATGTCATGTTGCCTGCGAGGCGCAACTGATTCTGCTTGCGTGTCGTCAGTGCAAGTGCTGCCTGTTCGAGTTCGAGCATATGACGCGCAATCGACACCAATTGTGCTCCGACAACGGTCAATCGAACCGACCGCGACGACCGTTCGAACAGCGGCTCGCCCATCTCGCGTTCCAGCTTGGCTATCTGGAGACTGATTGCAGATTGCGACACGTAGCACCGCTCGGCGGCGCGCGAGAAATTCAGCTCTTCGCCGACGGCCAGAAAATATTTCAGCTGCCGTAGCTCCACGTGACCTCCATCCATGAGTTCTGCTCATCGATACTATTCCAACTTTCGCGTTGATAACGACCCCGGACACGAGTTCCATGGAGGTTGGAATCGTTCCAACAAACGTCGCGGAGAGGGAAGCAAGAAAGTGGACACGTACGAGGTCGTCATCGTCGGATCGGGATTCGGAGCACTGGCCGCCGCCAAGACTCTGGGCAAGGCGGGCGTGCGGTTCTCCCTCGTCTCCAGCACAACCGAACATCTCTTCCAGCCGTTGCTCTATCAGGCCGCGACGGGAATGCTGTCGACCGGCGAGATCGCTCCGCCGATCAGGCGCATCCTCGCCGAATACGAGTCGGCCGACGTTCGTCTCGGACGCGTCGTCGACATCGACACCGACAAGCACCAGGTCACCTACACCGCAGCAGGCGCGACGCACACCATCGGATTCGGAAAGCTCATCGTCGCAACGGGCGCTACGCAGGCGTACTTCGGCCGCGACGAGTTCAAGGACCGCACCTTCGCGCTCAAGACCGTCGACGATGCCATCGCGCTACGCGAGCAGATCCTGAGCTGCTACGAGAACGCCCATCTGGCGTCGGATCCTGCGGTCGAGAAGGATCTGCTCAGCTTCGTGGTCGTCGGTGCAGGCGCGACCGGCGTCGAACTTGCCGGGCAGATCCGCGACCTCGCGCACAGGTACTTCGCCGGCTCGTTCCCCGACATCTCCCCCGACGACGTCACCGTCACGCTGGTCGACGGCGTCAAGGACGTTCTCCCGGCCTTCGGCGGCAAGCTCAGCGCCTATGCACGCACGAAGCTCGAGAAGTCGGGAGTCGATGTCGTCACCGGAGCGATGGTCACCGACATCGCCGACGACGTGGTCACCATCCAGGACGTCGACACCAAGACGTCACGGACCATCGCTGCGAAGACAGTGATCTGGTCCGCAGGCGTGCAGGCCAGCGGCCTCGCCGCCACTGTCGCCGAACGCACCGGCTGCGACACCGACAGGGCAGGGCGACTCCTCGTGCACGACGACCTGACCGTCGGAACGTCGAAGGACGTCTACGCCATCGGCGACGTCACGTCGCTGAACGGTCTTCCCGGCCAGTCGCCCGTTGCGATGCAGCAGGGACGCCACGTCGCGAAGATGATCACCGGCAAGGTGAAGGCGGGCACCGCGTTCTCGTACGTCGACAAGGGAAGCATGTCGATCGTCGGCCGATTCAGTGCTGTTGCACGGCTTTTCGGCAAGGTCGACATGTCCGGTCCGATCGCGTGGGTCATGTGGCTCGCGGTGCACCTGATGTACATGGTCGGGTTCAGGAACCGGTACGTCGCGGTGGTGTCGTGGTTGAGCTCGTACATCGGCGACCGCCGCCCGCACTTCCAGTACACGGACAAGTGGGAAGAGGCCGAGGTGCCGGAAGAAGAACGTGCTGCGGCCTGACCGATCGTCATTCCATGACGTAGAGGACATTTCCGTCGGGGTCCGAGAACTCGAACATCGGCGGAAGGCCTTCCCACAGAAGTAGTTCGCTCACCTTCACGCCGTTGTCGGTGAGGTGTGCGTGCAGGGCAGCGGCATCGGGCGTCGTCAAACGCACTCCGGTGTCGCGCCCGGCTTCGAAGCTCGGATAGCCGGGAATCAGCGCGATCGACGCGTCCGCCGAGCTCATCTGGACCCATCGCGTCCCAAGCTCGTCGATGAAACCGTCGACCGTCGTCTCGAATCCCAGTGTCGTGCTGTAGAACTCGATGGATGCGTCTTGGTCTGTCACTGGAATGGCGATCGTTCGGACGCCTGTGATCCAGGTCGGCGTTGTATCGGTCATCGTTCCTCCTCTGTAGGGGTTCGTGACCGTATCGACCCTAGGGTCGACCGAAACTCATCGGTCGTCGAACAGGACGCCCGGATTGAGGATGCGATTCGGGTCCCAGGCGCTCTTCAACGCGTCCATGGCTCGTACCTGGACGTCGCCTCGCTGACGATTCAGCCATCGCGTCTTGACTCGCCCGATGCCGTGCTCGGCACTGACGGTTCCACCTGCCGACAGCACGTGCTCCAGAACGGCGTCCTCGAGCGCCTCGGCCACCGGCTCGGGGAACGTTCCCTCCGCGGGGAGGATGTTCACGTGAATGTTGCTCTCCGCGAAGTGGCCGAACAACACGGGAATTGCGCTCGGCTCGACTGCGTGCACGACCGACGACAGAGACTCCACGAATGCACGAAACTCTGCCGCGGGTACCCCGACATCCAGCTTGACGGGAATCCCTGCAGCGCTGATGGATTCGGTGATGCGTTCGCGGAAGGACCACAGCGTTCGACGGTCCGCCGCCGACGCGGCTACGGCGATACGGTTCTCGCTCAGCCCTGACGCCGACAGGGATTCGATCACGGGCTCCGCGACGTCGACAAGACTGCCGCCGCCGACGTGCGAGTCTCCGAGTTCGGCGAACACCCAGAAACCATCCGAGGGTAGGGGCGGCGTCGTGTCGAGTTGCGCCGCAGCACGTTCGACGGCGCTCCCCTCGGCCCACTCCAGTGCGTCGAGGCCGGGCAGAGACAGCAACGTCGTCAGCGCATCGGTGGCTGCCTGCGCGTCGGTGAAGGACATCGCGAGAACCACTCGATCACTGTGTGGTGCAACCAATTTCCACGTGACGTCGGTGATGACGGCGAGTGTGCCCTCGGATCCGACGACGAGGTCCGTCAGGTCGTATCCGGTGTTGTCCTTCCGCAGGGCCGAGCGGCGATCGATGACGTCACCGTGTGCGAGGACGGCGCGAACCCCGGAGATGCGGTCGCGCGCAGTTCCGTACCGCAACACCCGTGCGCCACCGGCATTCGTCGCCGCCACGCCTCCGACCGTCGCCGATGCGCCCGACGCCAGCGCCAGGCCCGCAGTCATGCCGTTCTCCTGCGCGAGTCGTTCCAAGTCGTGCAACGTCACGCCTGCGCCGACGGTCACCGATCCGTTCTCGCGCACGGGTCCCGTCGCCGTCAACGCCTCGGTGCTCAGCACGATGCTTCCCGAGGGCGGTACCGCACCTCCGACGAGTCCGGTGTTGCCTCCCTGCGCGACGACGGCAACCCGATGTTCGGTGCAGGCGGCCAGAATTGCGGCGACCTGCTCGACCGTCCGTGGTCGTGCGACCGCTCGTGGTGACCCTGTCCACCGGCCCGTCCAATCCGTCGAATATCGGGCCATGGCATCGACGTCGCGCAGGATCCGGCCGGGCGCAGCGGCATCGAGGGCGGCGTCGAACTCGGAGTCGAAGTCCATCAGGCCAGGCTATCGGGAGAATCGCCCGAGGACAGGGCGTCGAGCCTGCGGTGCAGGAAGCGGCGGGTGTGCGCGTCGGGCGTCAACGAGATCGCCTTGGCGTATGCCGCTGCGGCCTCGTCGACGCGGCCGAGTCGATGGAGAAGATTCGCGCGAGCTGCCCACGCGGGCTGAAAGGGTCGGTCCGTGCCGATCTCGTCGAGGATGTCCAAACCAGCTGCTGCACCGTCGATTTCGGACATCACGACGGCACGCGCCACCGATCCGCCGAGCGTCGGCGCGATCGTCTGCAGTGCAGTGTGCAGCGACGCCAGGTGCTGCCAGTCCGTGATTCCGGTGCGTCGTCGGGCGCAGTGGACGGCATCGATGGCCGCTTCGAGCTGAAACCGGCCAAGGGGTGATCCCCGCGTCGCCGACGCGTGTGCTGCGCGGAGATGGTCCTCCCCGCGCGTCAGGAGTTCCGAGTTCCACCGCGTTGTGTCCTGCTGGTGCAGAGGAACGAGGGCATCGTCGACGTAGCGCGCGGGTTGCCTGCCGACGGACAGGCAGATCAGCGCGGCGAGTCCGTGTGCCTCGGCGTTGTCGGGGAGCAGCGCGCACAGCGTTTCGGCGAGATGCAGCGCTTCGCCGGTGAGCCCGTCGCGCATCTCTGTTCCCGTGCTGTGCCAGTCGATCGCGAATGCGCCGTAGACGGCGGTCATGACGGCATCGAGTCGGCCGGGCAGTGCCGAGCGGTCGGGCAATTCGAACGAGATGTGTCCGTCGCGGATACGTTTCTTGGCCCGTCCGAGTCGGGCCGCGAGGGTCGACGACGGGAGCGCGAACGCCTGTGCGATCTGCTTCGCCGTGCACCCGAGAACGACGTCCAACATCAGGGGTGTGTGCACTGCCTGGTCGATCGCGGGGTGCGCACACACCAGCATCAACCGAAGTCGCTCGTCGGGAACGGCATCCGGATCGACGTCGTCGAAGTAGGTGGGTGCGTGGACTGCCGGATCGAGCGGTACGCCTGTCCGGTGTGCCGCCGACTTCCAGCCGTCGCGCTGCCGATTGCGAGCCGCGGTGAGCAGCCAGCCGTCGGGATTGGCGGGAACTCCGTCGCGAGGCCACGTCGTCAGTGCTCGTTCGAACGCGTCGGCCAGGGCATCTTCCGAGCCGGTGATGTCGCCGCTCGCCGCGGCGAGGATCGCGAGAAGCCGCCCGTACGACGTGCGGGCGGCGGTCTCGGCCGGCGAGGTGGGGTCGCTCAGGTCCATGACCCGTCGACGAACGACGTCGCGACGGGACGAACCTCGACGACGCCGTACTGGGTGCCTGGGCATCGTTCGGCCCACATCATCGCCGAGTCGAGATCGGGGACGTCGACGATGAACACACCGCCGAGCGCCTCCTTCGTGTCGGCGAACGGGCCGTCTTGAATCTGCAGATCGCCGTTGCGCCTCGTCACGGTCGTGGTCACGGAGTTCGTGGCAAGGACCTCCGCCGCGACGAGAACGCCTGCTGCCTGCAGCGCCTTTCCGTAGTCGCCGAATGCTTGCTGCATCTGAGCGATTGCTTCCTCGGGGATCTCACCGGCAGCGGGCTCGGCATTGTTGAGAAGAAGTGCGTAACGCATCGTGTGCTCCTGATCGCCAGAGAATGGTCGGACACAGTGATGACGATCGACCGACGTCGAGATCGACACGTCCGAGTATCTCGCTGGGCGCGCCGCGACTCCCCGATACCACGCGTTTCGGTCGCAAAGACGGATCAGGCTTCGGAAATCAGTCCTAAAGTCGGTTTGTTGCCTTATTGTGATCTTGATGTATGTTTTCCAGCCGTTCTGAAAGGTGAGCTCGGATGCCGACGACGAGCACAGCGGAGACGGTCACCCTGGGAGGGCGGCCGGCGTCGCACTGCCTGCGCAGCACACGCGATGCGACGCTCACGGTAGTCGAGCGCATTCTCGCCAGCACCGATTGCCGGGAGCTGACCGACGAGACGGGTCGCGGCGAGGTGGCCCAGATCGCTGCGCTGTGCGTCGAGCTCGCGGCCGATGTCCTGGACAGCGGGACACAGCCGTCGTCGATCGATCTGTCCCGTCTGAGGGAATCGGCCGGCAGGTGGGCGCGCGCAGGCATGCCGATCGCCCCGATCCTGCACGCGTTCCACGCAGGCTTCTCCGCGGGACTGCGCCTGGTCGCCGACACCGCAGGCCCCGGCGAACACGCCGCGCTCGTCGACGGCGCAGTGTTGATGTTCGGGCTTCTCGACGTCGTGTCCGAGGCTGTGACGTCGTCCTATCTGGACGAGTACAAAGCCGCGGCGTCGTTGATGGGCGACGTCGGGCATTCGCTGACTACCGCACTGCTGGCCGGTGATCCCAGGGCGCACCGTATCGCCGAGCGATCCGGGATCGAGCTGGCTGCGTCGTACGAGGTCGTTGCGCTGCATTTCTCGGTGCACCCCGACGAATCGGGGTCACCCGCCGAGCGGGACATCGCCGCAGGCATGAAGCAGCGCAGAATCCACGCCGCCATCGCCGACGCCGTCTCGCCGTCGCATCCACTGGCGGTGCTCAGCCCGTCGGGCGGTACGGTCCTCGTTCCCGACACGGCGCCGAACACGGTCGAGGCGATCGTGGACGGGATGAGTGCGGCAGGCGGAGTTCCGATCCATGCAGCCTCGGTGACGGCGGTACCGTCGCGCATTCCGGAGGAGGCAGAGAACGCTTACGAGCTCTTGAGGCTCGTACACAGACTCGAGTACCGGCCCGGTGTGCACCGAATCGCCGACCTCGCACTGGAATTCCAGATCGCTCGGCCCGGGGTCGGGCGGCGGCACCTGCAGAAGATCCTCGATCCTCTACGGCTCGTGCCCGATCTGCTTCCGACGCTACGCGCTTTCGTCGAGACGGAAGCCAATCGTAAGAAGGCGGCCAAACAGCTTGTGGTGCATCCCAATACCGTCGACTACCGGCTCAAGAGGATCGAGCAGATCACGGGGATCGACCCGATGAAGTCCTCGGGACTGAGGTCGCTGCATGCCGCTCTCGTCGCCGACTCGCTGGACGCTCGATGACCGTCACATCGATGTCCGCGCGCGCAGCGCTCGTCGCGATCGATTCGATGATTCCGTCCTTCCAGCCCGTGGTCTCGCTCGACACCGGTGTCGTCGTCGGAGTCGAGGCACTCGCTCGGTGGCCAACGGTGGCGGGCGTCGACCCTGCCGAGGTGTTCGCGCTCGCACGCCGCCGCGGAGTCGTCGCCGACATCGATTTCGCCTGCCGCGCAGCAGCAGTCAAGGAGGCGCGGACGTGCCTGCTCGGACGTGACCTGACGCTGTTCCTCAATTTCGAACCATCGGGCATCGGCGATCCAGCACGCACCGAGGCGCACCTCGACGCTCTCGGCGACGACTTGCACGTCGTCCTCGAAATCACCGAACGCGGGCTGGACTCCGAACCCAGCGGATTGCGCGCCATGGTCCGTGCAGCGCGGCGCCGTGGGATCACCATCGCGCTCGACGACGTCGGTTCGAACTGGAGCACGTTGGATGCGCTGCGCGTCGTCGAACCCGACATCGTCAAACTCGACGCACGTGTCCTTCGAAACCCCAGGACCATGAGGTCACGCCGAGTGCTGCGCACCGTCCGGAATTTCGTCGACGCGACAGGTGCAGTCGTCATCGCGGAGGGTATCGAATTCGAATACGACCGCAACCGCGCAGTCGAGCTCGGGGCCACTCTGGGTCAAGGGTGGTATTTCGGTGCCGCAGCTGCGATTTCGTCGATTCCCCTGGCGGGTGACCGTTGACACCGACGTAGTCGGTCCACTCCGATCCACCGCCCCCTGCATGACGTGTCGTGGAAGTACTAGGTTGGACCGATGCGAATTCTCGTGACCGCATGCGGCGGTGAAGGCCATCTCGGGCCCCTGCTTCCCTTCGTCTCGGCTGCTCGCGACCGCGGCGACGACGTTCTGCTCGTGGTGCCCCCTGCACAGGAAGACACCGCTCGTGCGACCGGTTGTCGATACGAGACAACGGGATCTCCGGACAAGGAACTGAAGAGCCGAATCCATCGGGACCTGCAATCCGGCGATCGGGAGGTCAGGGTTCGTGCGGCGGAAGTGGAGCTCTTCGGACGGCTCCTCACCGACGCGGCACTACCGACGATGCACTCGGCAGCAGAGACCTTCCGCCCCGACCTCGTCCTCCGAGAGCCCTGCGACTACGCGTCGGCGATCGTGGCGCACCGGATGGACATCCCCGTCACGACGGTCGGAATCTCACCGGGCCGCGCCGATATCTCCGGTCTGAAGCTCGCATCGGAAGTGATCGAACCGATCCAGCCCGGGACGCGTAAGTACGTCGAAGCTGCGCCGTATCTCACACGGTTCCCGATCGACGACGCGACGGGCTACCCGGACACACGGCGGTACGGGTTCCGTGTGGCGTGTGATCGGTCGACGAGCACGTCGACACCCGTCGTGTGGCTGACTTTCGGCACGGTGAACACCGCGTTCGAGCAGATCGAAGGCACGTGGACCGCAGCGCTGGAGGCGCTCGGCTCCCTCGACGTGCAGGTCGTCGCCAGTGTCGGTCGCGGCGGACGACGTTACCCGGCGCCACCGAACGTCGAGGTCGTCGACTGGGTCGAGGCGTCGGACATTCTCGGTCGCGCGAGCGCGGTGGTGTGCCACGGCGGATCCGGCACGACGCTGTCCGCTCTCGCGGCTGGCGTCCCGGTCGTCACGGTGCCGATGCTCGCGGATCAGCCGGCGAACGCGTCGATGGTCGAAAGCCTCGGCGCAGGCATCACGGTCGCACCGAAGGCGGGCACCAAGATTCAAGGGCTGACGTCGGACGACGTGCCACGGCTACGTGCGGCGGTCGAGGACGTGCTGGAGGATCGCCGGTATCGCACTGCAGCCAAGCGTGTCGCGGACCTCTACGCCACGTTGCCGACCGTCGCGGAGGCGCTCGACTCGGTGGGCTGAACCAGAGTTGCGCGTCGGATCCAGCGCCGAGGGTCGCGGGCGAACGAGAAGTCGAATCGTGCCAGCACCGTGCGCCTGGCCAACGCGACGAGGACAGCGGTGCCGGTCACGGCCATCCACGTCGGCATCGGATAGAGCGCGAGGCGTTCACCCAGCCCGAAGTGCAGTGTCTGCGCGACCATGAGGACTGCTCCCACCACGCCCACCGCCGCACACAGCGCGGACCAGATCGCGACGAGCCGTCGCTCGTGCCACAGGTGCCAGGCGATCAGGACGAGTACGACGTGTCGAGCGATGAAACCAGGCAGGACTGCACTCCAGTGCACGATCGTGCCGTCGTTGGCCGGAAACAGACCGGTCGCTGCGGTACTGACGGCGATGACGACGGCGAGCGAGAGAATCCACTTCTTCTCACGGCCACTGCGAATGTGTCTATGCAGGAAGATCGCACCGACCAGCGTCAGAGCGCCCAGCACGATGAACGACGAGTTCATGACGTCGTGCATCGGTGAGCAGGATTCGACGTCACACGTGGTGACACCGAGCGAACTGATGGAATCGCGGGCGAAGCTGTACGGCGTTTTCCATGCAGTGGCCGTGAACACTTCTGCCAACAGATAGGCGAAAGAAAGTATCCAGGCCGTCCCGGCTGCCAGATGATGCAGGTTGTGGGTTCGGCGTTCTTGACTGATGTGGAACTCCCTGTCGCGCGTCGTGCCCCGTTCGCGCCGAACGATACGTCGTCAACCTGAGAGCCTGCCCGAAATGCCCACTGCCGCTCTCAGGTTCGAACCAGAACCGAATGGTCGGTGCTTGCAGACGCGGCCGTAAGAATGTCGTCAAGACGCCCTGGTCGACGCGTAATAAGCCCGTAAGAACCGTCGATAGGTGGCGGCGGCGAGACCATGCTGGATGTCGAGCCGGTATCCCGCTGGTTCGCAATGCAACTCGCTGCAGAAGAAGGTCGAAAGCACAGTGGCCGATATCGCCTACCTCGCTGTCACGCTCGTCGGATTCTCGTCGTGCGCACTGGTGGTCCGCCTGCTCGGGGCGAGCCGATGATCACGTACACGGGACTCGTGAGCGTCGTACTCGTCGTGGCGGCGGTAGCCGTCGTCGTATACCTGCTCGTCGCGCTGCTCGATCCCGAGAGGTTCTGAGTACGTCATGAATCCCGCGCTTCTCGCGGGCCTGCAGATCGCCGTCGTGATCGCAGTGCTCGCCCTTGCCTACGTGCCGCTGGGCGACTACATGGCACGCGTGTTCGACAGCACACGCGACGGACGGGTGGAGTCGATCGTCTACCGGCTGTGCCGTATCGATCCGCGAGCCGAACAGACCTGGATCGGCTACGCCACAAGCGTTCTCGGGTTCTCGGCAGCCGGTGTGCTGTTTCTGTATGTGCTGCAACGAATTCAGGGCGTACTGCCCTTGAACGGCGGACTGTCCGGGGTGAGCCCGGCCGTCGCATTCAACACCGCGGTGTCGTTCGTCAGCAACACCAACTGGCAGTCCTACGTTCCCGAGACGACGATGTCGAACCTGACGCAGCCGCTCGGCCTCGCGGTGCAGAACTTCGTGTCCGCGGCGGTCGGTCTGGCGGTCGCGGTTGCGCTGGTGCGCGGATTCGTTCGCGTCCGAGCCGGCGGTGAGCTCGGAAATTTCTGGGTCGATCTCACCCGTGCAACCCTGCGCATCCTTCTGCCTCTTGCGTTCGTGATCGCGTTGATCCTGTTGACACAGGGCGTGATTCAGTCCTTCTCGTCCGGATTCGCCTCGACCGGACTCGACGGCTCCGTCGTGCGAAACGCGTTGGCACCCGTGGCTTCTCAGGAGGCGATCAAGGAACTGGGTACCAACGGCGGTGGAATCCTCGCAGCGAACTCGGCGCACCCGTTCGAGAATCCGACGCCGCTCAGCAACGTCGTGCAGATCATCGCGCTGCTGCTGATTCCGGTGTGCCTGACCAGAACGTTCGGCACGATGGTCGGTAGCCGCAAGCAGGGGCTGGCCATCCTCGCGGTCATGGCCACACTGTGGGGTGGCCTGCTCGCGATCACGCTTGCGGCCGAGTCCGGTACGCGGGGCATCGCGGCACAGGCAGCAGGCGCGATGATGGAGGGCAAGGAAGTCAGGTTCGGCATTCCGGGCTCGGTGTTGTTCGCGGTGTCCACCACGGGAACATCCACGGGCGCAGTCAATGCCGCACACGACAGCCTGTCACCACTGGGTGGCGGTGCAGTGCTCCTGAACATGCTCTTCGGCGAGATCGCACCCGGCGGTGTCGGCACAGGGTTGTACGGCATGTTGGTGCTCGCCGTCATTGCTGTGTTCGTCGGCGGCTTGCTCGTCGGTCGCACACCCGAGTTCCTGGGAAAGAAGCTCGGACGACGCGAGATCACGATGGCGGCCCTGTCCGTGCTCGTCATGCCGGCTCTGGTGTTGGTGGGCACGGGCGTCACGGTGATTCTGAACTCCACGAGAGCATTTCAAGGAAACTCGGGCGACCCGGGCACGCCGGGCTCGATCCACGGATTCACCGAGGTGCTCTACGCGTATGCATCGGCGGCGAACAACAACGGGAGTGCCTTCGGCGGTCTGACGGTCACGAGCGACTGGTTCCAGACATCGCTCGGGCTTGCGATGCTGTTTGGTCGGTTCCTGCCGATCGTGTTCGTGCTTGCGCTCGCGGGATCGCTCGTGAAGTCCCGGCGCACCGCATCCGATGTCGGGACACTCCCCACTACCGGTCCGCTGTTCGGCGGACTGCTGCTCGGCACCGCGGTCCTCGTCGCCGCGCTCACCTTCTTCCCCGCCCTCGCTCTGGGCCCGATCGCGGAGGCCATGCAATGACCGTCGTCACTCCACTCGAGCACCCTGTCGAACCCGAACGCGGAACACCCGTTGCAGCAGGGAAATTCGAGACCGAGCAACTGTGGACAGCCGTACCAGGGGCGTTCCGTAAGCTCGATCCGCGCCACCTCGCGCGAAACCCCGTCATGTTCGTGGTGTTCGGTGGCTCGGTAATCACGACGGTACTGGCGGTGATCGAACCGTCCGTCTTCGCGTGTTCCATCGCCGGGTGGTTGTGGTTCACGGTCCTGTTCGCGAATCTGGCCGAGTCCGTGGCGGAGGGGCGAGGGCAGGCGCAGGCAGCAAGCCTACGAAAGGTCAAGCAGGACAGTTCTGCTCGACGCAGATTGCCGAACGGGACGACCGAAGTGGTGCGCGGGACGGATCTGCGCGTCGGCGACGAGGTCGTCGTGACGGCTGGCGAGGTGATCCCTGGCGACGGAGATGTCGTCGACGGCATCGCGAGCGTCGACGAGTCGGCCATCACCGGAGAGTCGGCGCCGGTCATCCGAGAATCCGGTGGTGACCGGTCCGCGGTGACCGGGGGAACGACGGTTCTGTCCGACGAGATCGTCGTACGGATCACCGCCGCGCAGGGTGAAACGTTTGTGGACAGGATGATCGGGCTCGTCGAGGGTGCATCGAGACAGAAGACACCCAACGAGATCGCGTTGAACATTCTGTTGGCGTCGCTCACGATCGTGTTCCTGCTCGCCGTCGTCGCGATCGGTCCGATGAGCGCATACGCCGGAGAACAGCAGGATCCGGTGAGGCTCATCGCGCTGCTCGTCTGTCTGATACCGACGACCATCGGAGCGTTGTTGTCCGCCATCGGTATTGCGGGCATGGACCGCCTCGTCCAGCGGAACGTGCTGGCGATGTCCGGGCGAGCCGTCGAGGCAGCCGGCGACATCGACACGCTGTTGATGGACAAGACCGGTACCATCACGTTCGGAAACCGGCGTGCCACTGCGCTGCATCCGGCGCCGGGTGTCGACGCCGCGGAACTCGCCCGCGCAGCGCGCTTGTCGTCGTTGGCTGACGGAACACCGGAGGGCCGCAGCATCGTCGAACTCTGTTGTCGTGATTTCGAACTGGATCCGACGGCGGAGGCGTCGGAGACGGCAGGCGAGTTCGTCGCCTTCACCGCGCAGACACGGATGAGCGGTGTCGATCTCGGGGGCAACAGGATTCGCAAGGGTGCAGCAGACTCGGTCACCGCGTGGGTACGCGACAACGGCGGCGAATCGACAGGTGCCGTGAACGGCACCATCGAAGACATCGCGCAGGCGGGTGGCACTCCGCTCGTCGTTGCGGTGGCGGCGGGTGGCTCCGCCCGTGTGTTGGGCGTCGTCGCGTTGTCCGATGTCGTGAAACCAGGTATCGCGCAGCGATTCTCACAGCTGAGGGCGATGGGCATCAGGACGGTCATGGTGACCGGCGACAATCCGTTGACGGCGAGGGCCATTGCTGCCGAAGCGGGCGTCGACGACGTCCTCGCGGAGGCAACACCGGAGGACAAGCTCGCGTTGATCCGCAAGGAGCAGGAAGGCGGCAGACTCGTCGCGATGACCGGCGACGGTACCAACGACGCGCCGGCACTCGCGCAAGCGGACGTCGGGGTTGCGATGAACACCGGTACGTCCGCTGCCAAGGAAGCGGGCAACATGGTCGACCTGGACTCGGATCCGACCAAACTGATCGAGATCGTCGAGATCGGGAAACAGCTGTTGATCACCCGTGGTGCTCTGACGACGTTCTCGCTCGCGAACGATCTGGCGAAGTACTTCGCCATCCTGCCCGCGATGTTCAGCGGTCTGTACCCGCAGCTGGACGGATTGAACATCATGCGACTCGCGACGCCGGAATCCGCGATCCTGTCCGCGGTGATCTTCAATGCTCTGGTCATCGTCGTGCTGATTCCGTTGGCACTCAAAGGTGTTCGCTACCGGCCGTCGTCGGCCGCAGCCCTGCTTCGGCGCAACCTCCTGATCTACGGAGTCGGAGGCGTCGTCACGCCGTTCGTCGGCATCTGGTTCATCGACCTGCTCGTTCGTCTCATCCCCGGGATCGGTTGACATGCGATTCGTACACAGCTTCCTCCGTCAGATGCTCGCGGGGTTCGCAGTCCTCGCCGTGTTCACCGCGATACTCGGAGTCGGATACCCCGTCGCGGTGTGGGCCATCAGCCGGATCGACACCCAGTCGGCGGAAGGGTCGCCGCTCCGCGACGCCGATGGATGCGTCGTCGGGAGTGCGTTGATCGGGGTCGACCCGCAGGTGGCCGACGGCCAGGTAGCCGACGGGCAACCCGATCCGTACTTCCATGCCCGCGTCACCGGCTCCGTCGCGGACGACGACGCATTCGCACCGGGTGATCCGAGTGCTGCGCTGCCGACCAATCAGGGCCCGAGCAGTGAGGTGTTGACGACGTTCGTCGAGCAGCGGCGCGCTGCCGTCGCGGATCGGGAGAACGTCGACCCGAGTCAGGTGCCGGTGGACGCGGTGACGGGGTCGGGATCGGGCATCGATCCGGACATCAGCCCTGCCTATGCAGCGCTGCAGGTACCCAGAGTGGCGCAGGTGAACGGCATGAGCGTCGACGACGTCGAAGCGCTGGTGCGCGACTACACGGACGGCCCGCAGTACGGTGTACTCGGGGCGGCGGCGGTGAACGTTCCGCAGCTCAACGTCGCTCTCGGCTTGACTGCGCCGCACTGCAGTCCGGGGTAGGAGACGCGTATGAACCAGGAGTCTCGCGGCGAGCTGCGGATCTATCTGGGCGCGGCACCGGGCGTCGGGAAGACGTACGCGATGGTGAACGAGGCGCACCGGCGCCAGGACCGGGGATGCGACGTCGTCGCCGCACTCGTCGAGACACACGGACGCGCACTGACGGCGTCGGCGTCAGAAGGGATCGAAGTGATTCCGCCGCTGGAGATTCGCTACCGCGGAACCGTCGGATACGAACTCGATCTCGACGCCGTGCTGGCGCGTCGGCCGGACCTCGTGTTGGTCGACGAACTGGCACACACCAACACGCCCGGCTCACGGAACGCGAAGCGATGGCAGGACGTCGCGGTACTGCTCGACGCAGGTCTCGATGTCGTCTCGACCCTCAACGTGCAACATCTGGAGTCTCTGAACGACGTCGTCGAGCAGATCACCGGTATTGCGCAGCGAGAAACCGTTCCGGACAGCGTCGTTCGGGCAGCCGCGCAGGTGGAGCTCGTCGACATCACGCCGGAAGCGTTGCGAAGCAGGATGTCTCACGGAAACATCTATGCCGCGGACAAAATCGACGCGGCACTGGACAACTATTTCCGACGGGGCAACCTGACGGCGTTGCGGGAACTCGCGCTGCTGTGGATCGCCGATCAGGTCGATGCGGCGTTGGTGAAGTACCGCGCGGACAAGCACATCACGGCGACGTGGGAAGCGCGTGAGCGTGTCGTCGTCGCAGTGACGGGTGGGGCGGAGTCGGAGACACTGGTGCGTCGCGCGAGCCGTATCGCGTCCAGGTCGAGCGCTGAACTGATGGTGCTGCACGTGGTGCGCGGAGACGGTCTGTCCGGGGTATCCGCGCCGCAGATGGGCGGTGTGCGAGCGCTCGCGTCGGCGCTCGGTGCCACCATGCACAGCGTCGTCGGAGACGATGTTCCGACGACGCTGCTCGAGTTCGCACGCGGTGTCAACGCGACTCAGCTCGTCATCGGGACGTCCAGGCGGTCGCGGTTCGCGCGTATCGTCGACGAGGGAATCGGATCGTCGGTGGTCCAGCATTCGGGCACCATCGACGTGCACATGGTAACGCACGGGGAGACGGGCTTTCGTCGTCGGCGGCTCCGAATGCCTGCGGATTCACGTGTTAGACGATTGTTGTCGTGGGTGGCAGCGGTCGCGGTGCCGTGTCTCGCGGCCACAGTGCTGGCGATCGTGGATCCGCAGTTCGATTCGAGCGGCGAAAGCGCTCTGTTCTTCATGGTCGTGCTGTGTGTCGCGTTGCTGGGAGGTGTTGCGCCGGCGGCATTGTCGGCGCTCGTGGCGGGATTCCTGCTGAACTTCTTCTTCACGGCGCCGCGATACAGTTTCGCGGTCGCCGAGCCGGAGAACTTCGTCGTGACGGTCGTGTTGCTGATCGTCGCCGTCGCGGTCGCCGTCCTGGTGGACACCGCGTCGCGTAGAGCGCGAGAAGCACGCCGAGCCTCGCGCGAAGCCGAATTGTTGACGCTGTTCGCCGGATCCGTGCTGCGCGGAGCCGATCTGGATGCGTTGCTCGAACGGGTCCGCGAGACGTACGGGCAACGGTCGGTGTCGCTGATCGAAGTGTCGACCGGCGAGACGGTGGGTAGTGTCGGTGACGTGCCTCCGACCGTCGAACGTGCCGATACGCGAATCGATTCGCCCGGTGGAGATTTCACTCTCGTGCTCGCAGGGACGGCGACGCGGGCGCACGACCGACGTGTTCTTGTCGCCGTGGCGAATCAGGCCGCCGGTCTGGTACGGCAGGCGCGACTGACGGACGAGGCGGCTCGTGCGAGCGCATTGGCCGAGGCCGATGTTCTGCGCAGAGCACTGCTGTCTGCGGTGAGCCACGATCTGCGGACGCCATTGGCCGCGGTCAAGGCGGCATCGTCGTCGTTGCGCAGCACCGACATCGAGTTCTCGGCCGAGGACACCGCCGAATTGCTTGCAACCATAGACGAATCCGCAGATCAGTTGACCGCGCTTGTCGGTAACCTCCTCGACTCGTCGCGGTTGCAGGCAGGCGTCGTCCGCCCGAGTCTGCAGCCGGTGTTCGTCGAGGACGTCGTGCACCGAGCACTCGTCGGGTCCCCCACCGAACGAGTGCACGTCGATGTGGGCGACGTCGAGGTTCTTGCCGATGTGGGTCTACTCGAACGTGTCGTGGCCAACCTCGTCGACAACAGTGTGCGCCATGCGCCGGACAGCGACATCCGTATCAGTGCGGTCGCTCATGGTGATCGAGCGTCGATCATGGTGTCCGACAACGGACCAGGAGTCGCCGCAGGGACCGAAACCACGATGTTCGACGCCTTCCAACGGCTCGGGGATCGCAACAACTCGGTCGGTGTCGGGCTGGGGTTGTCCGTCGTTCGCGGATTCGCCGTTGCAATGGGTGGATCCGTCGCCGCGTCGGACACCCCGGGCGGCGGGCTGACGATCACCGTCGAACTCGGAGCGGTGACCCGATGACGGAAGCGAGGACACGAGTACTCGTCGTCGACGACGAGCCGCAGATCGTGCGGGCCCTGCGTATCAATCTTCAGGTCAGGGGCTACGAGATCGCCGTCGCAGCAACAGGTGCCGCGGCCCTTCGTGTCGCTGCCGATTTTCATCCCGAACTGGTGATCCTTGACCTGGGACTGCCCGACATCGACGGTATCGACGTCATCGGTGGTCTGCGCGGTTGGACGGACATCCCCATCGTCGTACTCTCCGCTCGAACCGATTCGGCCGACATCGTCGAAGCGCTCGATGCCGGAGCCGACGACTTCGTGACCAAGCCGTTCGGAATGGACGTGCTGCTGGCGCGTCTGCGCGCGGCCGGGCGTCGCGGTCCGCATGCCGACACGAGTGCCGTCGTCGTGACCGATGCGTTCACGGTCGACCTGTCGTCGAAAACCGTGACGCGACAGGGCGAGAAGGTCCATCTGACGCGGACCGAATGGGGTGTCCTCGAGCTACTCGCTCGCAACCGCGGGAAGCTGGTGTCACAGAGGGAATTGTTACAGGCCGTGTGGGGACCGCGTCACGAGCGTGAAACGCATTATCTACGAATCTATCTGGGCCAACTGCGGCAGAAGCTCGAGGACGACCCGTCGCACCCCCGGCACCTGATCACCGAGACCGGGATGGGATACCGTCTTCAGTAGCGCGGCGGCACTAGTTCCCCAGCACCACACCCTCCCGCCGCGGATCCGCGCCACCCGTCCAGCCGCCGTCGGTACGCTGCACCGCACTGAGACCACTGGACTGATCGGCGACGGACACTTGATGGCCCATGGCGTCGAGCTGTTTCACGACGGGGTCGTCGGGCCCGTCGACATTGGGGTGCTCGCCGCCGTAGTTGGTGGTGGGTGAATTGGCGGCGCCGAAGTCGACCATCGACACGGCCTGCTGCGGATTTATGTCCCAATCCAGTATTCCCACAAGTGTTTTGACGACGAATTGAATGATCACCGAGCCGCCGGGTGAACCGGTGACGACCGCGAGGTCACCACGAGAGCCGTCGGTGTTCCGATCGAAGACCAAGGTCGGAGCCATCGAACTGCGCGGACGCTTGCCCGGCTCGACGCGGTTTGCCAACGGAGTCCCGTCCGGCGCAGCAGGTTCGGCGGAGAAGTCCGTGAGCTGATTGTTGAGCAGGAACCCGTCGACCATGTGGAACGATCCGAACGCGGATTCGACGGTGGTGGTCATCGATGCGGCATTCCCGTAGCGGTCGACGACGGAGATGTGACTCGTTCCGTGTTCGGGTTCGGTCGACGACGCGAATTCGACCGGCCCGAAATCGCCGTGTTGCGCGGTACCCATGCTGCGTCCCGGGTCGATGAGAGCGGCACGCTCGGCGAGGTAGTCGGGGTTCAGCAGCGTGTCGGGTGTGCCGCCGGGCAGCGGGACGAAGTCCGGATCGGCGACGTAGAAGTCTCTGTCCGCGTACGCAAGCCGTTCGGCTTCGGAGATCAGGTGAACGCCTTCGGCCGTCGGCCTGCCTCCGTTGGCATCCATGTCGGTCGGTGCGTACTGGGCGAGGTCGAAGTTCGACAGAATCCCCATCGCCGACGCGACGGCTATGCCCCCGGACGACGGGCCAGGCATTCCGCAGATGTCGTGGTCGCGGTACGGCGTACAGACTGGTGTGCGGGTCTTGGCCTCGTACCCGGCGAGGTCGTCGAGGGTCAGTTGTCCCGGTGTGCGCCCTGCCGTGGTGTCCGCGGTTGCCTCGACGATCGCATCTGCGATGGTGCCGGTGTAGAAGGCGTCGGCTCCCCCGTCGGCGATGGCGGACAACGTCTTCGACATCGCCGGGTTGTTCAGGACGGTGCCCGCGGCTCTGGCCGTACCGTCGGGAAGCAGGAAGTAGTCCTTCGACGCGGGGTCGAGTGCCAGTTTCGGTGCCGAATCGGCGATCGACTGGGCCATACGCGGACTGATCTCGAACCCGTTGTCCGCCAATGCGACTGCTGGCTGGAACAACTCCGACCAGTCCTGCTTGCCGTGATCGGTGTGCGCCTGTTCGAGCATGCGCAGCACACCGGGGACGCCGATCGACCGACCACTGGACCGGGCATCCGGTTGCGGCGGCGTGCGATCGACGTCGTCGATGTACCGCAGATAGTCTCCCGTCGCACTCGCGGGTGCGGTCTCGCGGCCGTCGTACGCCTGCACCTCGCGAGATCCGGCGTCGTAGTACATCAGGAACGCGCCGCCGCCGATGCCGGACGACTGGGGTTCGACGAGACCCAGCACGGTCTGGGCGACGATCAGTGCGTCCGCCGCGGTTCCGCCGTCGCGCAGCACCTCGCAGGCCGCCTCGGTGGAGATGGGGTTGGCCGTCGACACCGCGTAGTCCCGAGTGTCGACCGGTGTCATGTCGGACCGGTACCCCGTTGCGATCTCGGGGTTGGTCGAGATGTCACCACCCGTGCCCGACGCGGCCGTGGACTGCGCGGCGCCGATGTCGCCCGCCACACAGGACGACGCGGATTCGGTGTCCTGCGTGCCGCACGCGGTCACAGGAACGAGGACCAGTGCACACATCGCTACGGTAAATCGCCGCACACCCATCGGTCGACGCTAACACCGCCACCCGAGCTATGTCCGGGTATCAGCGGGGTCCGCGTCCAACCAATGACGAAGGGGCGCAGGTCGTCCGTACAGAAAGCCCTGAGCGAAACGGCAATTGAGTGCTTCGACCGCAGCGGCCTGCGCCTCGGTCTCGACTCCTTCGGCGACGATCGACACCGGGAGCGCGCGTGCCATCGACGCGATCGCGGTGACGAGCGAGCCGGCCGACTGGTTCGACCCGATCTCCGCGACGAACGACCTGTCGATCTTCAACAACGCAATCGGCAACTGGCGCAGTCGGCTCAGCGACGAGTAGCCGACTCCGAAGTCGTCCAACACGATCAAGACATCCATCGCGGCAAGCTGTTCGAGAATCGCTTGGGCGGCACCGACGTCGTCGATGAGTGCCGTTTCGGTGACTTCGAGCGCCAGATCGGACCCGTCGAGGCCGAGTTCCTCGAGCAGAGAAGCGACCAGTGTCGGAAGCGAATTGTCGCGTAGCTGAACGGGAGAGACGTTGACCGACATCGTGACGGTCTGCCCGTGCGCCCGCAGTGTCGCGAGGTCGGTCAACGCGGTACGCAGCACCCACGCACCGATGTCCGACATCAGGTTCGTCGACTCGGCGATAGGAACGAACTCGCCGGGTGAGCGCAGTTCGCCGTCGCGATTCCATCGCACCAACGCCTCGTAGACGACGGTGTTCCGAGACATCGTCGCGACGATCGGTTGGTAGTGGACCTCGAGTTCTCCGCGTTCGACGGCACCTCGCAGCGCGGTGGCGGTCTCGATGGCTGCGGTCGACGATGCACGCAGTGACTCGTCGAAGAACTCGAATCGCGAGGCGCCCAACGCTTTCGCCTTGTACATCGCGATGTCCGCCTCACGAATGATCTCGTCGAGGTCGCGGGAGCGATGGTCGGTGGTCGCGATGCCGATCGAGGCGGTCACGTACGTCGACGCGGCGCTGAGCACGAACGGCTCGGAGATGCGGTCGATGACATCGCGTGCGACAGCTTCGATGTCGGGTCTCGCGCCCTTGCCGATGACGATGAATTCGTCACCCGCGTACCGAACGACGGTGTCCGACGACCGAACCGTCGCGCGAAGTCGTTGTGCCGCAGCGGCAATCATCTCGTCGCCGACGCGGTGGCCGTACGAGTCGTTGACGATCTTGAAGTTGTCGAGATCGACGAACAGGATGAAGATCCGGCCACTTCCTCGGTCCGACGACAGTCGTGCGAATTGCTCGTCGAGCATCGTTCGGTTGGGCAGTCCGGTCAATGCGTCGTGCGCGGCGCGGTAACGGGCGTCGTCCTCGCTTCGTGCGACGAGGCTCATGGCACGCTCGCCGCGTAGGAACGTGCCGATCAGCATGGCAGCCAACAGCGTCGACCGTACGGTCAGGTCCGCCGTCGACGCGGCTGTGCCGAGAACGGGGATGGCAGCACAGACCGCGAGAAGAACGACGACGAACACCACCTGTCGGTGGCGGTGACGAGGGGCGCCGCGCAGCCGGTGCGACATCGTTGCCATCTGCGGGTTGAGAGCCGCCAGTGCCACCGACGCATAGGCAAGCAGGTAGATGCCGTCGAGCAGCCCGGGAGACACGGCGGCGTCGTGCGACAGCGAGTACGCGTAGGCAATGTCTCCCACCAGGATCGTGACGAGAGCGAACAGCAGCAGTCGCAGTGCGCTGTTGCGTCGATCCGACGACATGAGCAGGTAGGTGGCGAGCGTGATCATGCCCGCGTCGATCGCGGGGTAGACGCCGTGTCCGACGACGGCAATGGTGCTGATTCCGGTGTCGAGCAGCGGCGCGATCAGCAGAACCCACGACAGGAACAGCGTGCCGACGGCGATGAGCGACGCGTCGATCAGCGGGGTGATGTCGTCTCTGGATCGGCGTTCGAGAATCCAGCGGGCCAGCGCGGTACCGATGAGGACGTATCCGCCCAGGGTCAGGGCATGCGACAACGCGGTGATGCCCGTGGGATAGACCGTCGGGTCGCCGCGGAGACCGACGCCGATCAGGAAGAGGGCCGATGCCCCGAACAGACACCACCACGACGTCGAATCGGCCGGTCGGTACCGGCGGATCCCGACGCTGATGGAGACGACCGAGGTCAGCGCGAAGGTCCCGAGGACGATCGACCGTATGGACGAGTCACCGACGTAGAACACCACGCTTGCGGCGACGACGACGGACAGGATCCCGGCTACCTTCGGCATGCCGGTGAGGAGTTTGGCGAGCGGCAGAACCTTCGTGTCCATCGAAGGCCCCCTTCGTGTGCACGTCGGTTTCATTGTCGAGTGATGTCGCCCCTGCTGGGAGGTTACTGTAGAAGCGCTCTGCCGTGCGTGCGACGGTGTGCGGGTGTCCGATGGCGCGGGCGGTAAAATCGACGCCCATGAGCGATGTGTCGGAGGACGTACCGGGCCAGGTGCGAGCCATGGTGGGACAGAGCTACCGCATCGACGACGTCTACGAGGTCGGAAAAGCCAAGGTCGCCGAGTTCGCGCGCGCAGTGCAGAACTTCCACCCGGCCCACTTCGACGTCGACGCCGCGGCTGCGCTCGGCCACGACGATCTCGTGGCACCGCCGACGTTCATGGCGCTCGTCGGATTCGTTGCGCAGCGGAGACTGTTCGAGGAGACACTCAGCTGTTACGCGATGCCGCAGATCCTGCAGGTGGACCAGCGGTTCGCGTTCCATCGCCCGCTGCGGGCAGGCGATCGGCTGAGCTGCGAGGTGTCCATCGTGTCGGCTCGAAAGGTCGCGGGAACGGACCTGATCGTCGTCGAGAACGACATCTTCGATCAGCGTGACCAGCCGGTCATGACGGCCACCACCACGATCGCGGCCAGCACCGATATCCAAGCGCCCGACGACTTCCTCGACGTCGTAGAGAAGATCATGATGGCCGGAACGGTCGCGGTACCGGCGATCTGACGGTAGTTTCCCAGAGCGTGAACCGCGCGCCGCTGGAGTCCAGTCCCGCCGAGATGCGTGGGCGGTGGGCTCTGTGTTCCGCACTGACAGCGGCGCAGGGCTGGCCCGATCACTCTTTCGCCCGCGACAACACCTGGCATTACGACGACGGCGGCGGCAACTGGGCGGATCTGCGTATCCTCGGCCCGGACCGTGCGATCCTCGTCGGCCACGACCACGAGTACAGCGAGACCTACTACGCCGGCGCGGCCACGTACTTCGGCGAGTCCGAAACCGACCTGCTCGCGGGAGTCCCCGCATGGTGGCGGGACTCCATCGAGGACTACATCGCCGACATCGACCGAAGCGGAATGTGGATCGGATTCGTGTACGGCTTCGAGTCCGGTGTGTGGTCGCGCGCCGAGTACACGCTGCCCGACGGCTTCGAGTCACTGAAACTTCCCGCGGTCACGCACGACGCGACGGTCGGCCACCTGACCGAATTTCTCGACGGCATCGCGCGTGACCAGGGCGTGAACGCAGTTCCCGACGCGCGGGCTGTGGCCGCGGCGATCGCAGCAGGCCCGGCAGTTACCGCGGATCAACTGCGGGAGATGTTCGGGCCTCGACAGGTCGACGTCGACGCGGCAGTAGCGGCCGCACGCACATTCGGCTGAGTCGTCAACCAAGGGTTGACGAATCTCGGATCGTCAACTTATGGTTGACGCATGACCGAACCAACGAAACTCTCCGTTCCCGTCCGGCTCGACGACCTGATCGAGGCCATCAAGAAGGTGCACACGAATGCACTCGACCAGCTGTCCGATGCCGTCGTCGCCGGCGAAGCACTCGGCGACATCGCCGATCACCTGATCGGACACTTCGTCGATCAGGCCAGACGTTCCGGCGCGTCGTGGACCGACATCGGTCGCAGCATGGGCGTCTCGAAGCAGGCGGCGCAGAAGCGCTTCGTCCCGAAGGGTGCCGATACCGACCTCGACGCCAGTCAGGGATTCAACCGCTTCACCCCTCGCGCGAAGAACGTCGTAGTTGCGTCGCAGAACGAAGCGCATGCGGCCAGGAATGCCGAAATCGCCACTGCACACCTCGTTCTCGGACTCCTCGGCGAGAAGGAATCGATTGGCACCCGGATCCTGCTCTCGGGTGATCGCACCGAACAGGCGGTCCGCGACGCGGCGTCGGGCGTGCTTCCCGAATCGGGCGCGGAATCCGCGGCGTTGATTCCCTTCGATGCCGACGCGAAGAAGGCCCTCGAACTGACCTTCCGTGAGGCCTTGCGTATGGGTCACAACTACGTCGGCACCGAACACATCCTGCTCGCGTTGCTCGAACACGAAGACGGCAAAGGTGTTCTCACCGGTCTCGGCCTCGACAAGGCCTCGGTCGAGCAGCAGGTCGCGGAGTTCCTGTCGCAGTTCGACTGACGTCCCTCGTCAGCGCACGATCCCTGCGGTCACATTGTGGACGAGCGAATCGACGAAGTCGTCGTCGAGTGGCAGGGTCGGAAGAAGCAACCGCAGGTAGCAGGCTCCCCACAACTCGTCGACGACGACCTCGAGATCGACTTCGCGCGCGATCTGTCCCGCGCGTCGGGCCGCCATGAGGCGCTCGACGGCACGTCTGCGACGCGGCCCGGCGTACGAACGGACGAATTCGTCGGCGAGAGCCGGATCGCTCTGCGCCGCACCGATCAACTCCGCGACGACGCGTCCCGACTGGTCGGCGGTCAGAAGCGAAACGAACGACCGCAGTTGGCTTTTCAGGTCCTCGACGATGTCACCGGTGTCCTCGAACGTCAGCACGTCGTCGAACGCGGTGGTGTAAGCCTCGTACGCCAGCGCCCCCGGCGACGGCCACCATTTGTACAGTGTCATCTTGCTCGTACCGGCTTGTGCCGCAACCTTGTCGAACGTGATGGACGCGAAGCCGCTGTCGACGAGCCGATCCGCGGCGGCCTTCAGTACTGCCGCACGCACTTCGCCGGCCGGCCGTCGTCCGCGGCCAGGCCGGAGAGACGTCGGCCGGTCCTTCACACCTACCCCATTTCGGTGGTCCTTCCGTGGACGAGGCTACACGGAGGCCGGACGAGCGTCGCGAAGTCGCGACGCGTACCAGCATGCTGCGGCAGCGACGATGGCGCCGACGAGCATTGCCGAGACCATCGGGATTGCGGTCTCTTCGCCGCCGAGGCCGACCAGTGGGGAAACGATTGCGGCAAGGCCGAATTGAAGCGCGCCGAGTACTGCGGAACCGGTGCCTGCGAGGTGAGGGACCTGCGCGACGGCGAGGCTCGTTGCATTGGCGAACACGAATCCGAGGCTGGCGAGGGTCAGAAACAGCAGAATCAGCATCGGCCACAAGCTGATTCCGACGATCGTGAGGATCACGAGCGCGATCGTCGTGAGGACGACGGCGCAGATTCCTCCGGTCATCATGCGATGCAGAGAAATTCGATCTGCGAGCTTGGCCGTGACGGCACTGCCCATCATCAGACCGAGAGCGTTGACGGCGAACGCTGCCGAATACTGACCGGCACTGAGCCCCAGCATGTTCTGCAGTACGAACGGCGAGGCAGAGATGTACGCGAACATCACGCTGAACGCGAACGTGAAGGTCAGCGTGTACGCGACGTAGCGCGGGTTGCGCACGACGGAGCCGATGCCGGTGATCATCTCGGTGAGACCGCCGCCGCGTCGGGCATCGGGGTGGAGCGATTCCGGAACGAACGCGATCGCGCAGACGAGCATCAGAGCCGTCAGGCCGGTGATGATCCAGAAGACCCCACGCCAGCCGATCGAGTCGACGACGGCACCGCCGATGAGCGGGGCGATGACCGGGGCGACGCCGCCGATGATCATCATGAGCCCGAACAGCTTGGCGGAGCGGCTGCCTTCGGTGCGGTCGGCGATGATCGCGCGAGAGAGCACGACGCCAGCAGCGCCCGCGAATCCTTGGACGAACCGTGCGCCGATCAGGAACTCGATCGACGGTGCGAGCGCGGCAGCAGCGCCCGCGACCAGGCAGACTGCCGAACCGACGACGAGGGGAAGCCGTCGGCCCAGCTTGTCCGACAGTGGTCCGATGACCAGCTGTCCGAGTGCGAGTCCGATGAGGAATGTCGTGAGCGTGAGCTGGATACTGCTCGCCGACGTCGACAGTTCCTCTGCCATCGCGGGGAATCCGGGCAAATACATATCGGTCGCCAACGGCGGGATGGCCGTCAGAAGCGCGAGGACGCAGATGAGCACTCCGCTCGGCGGTGCCAGGGTCCTGCTGGTGGTATCGGAAGTTTCGGTGACCATCGGAAGTAGAAGTCCATTCGAAGAAGGGGAATGAAAACGAGAATAACATATAGAAATATATGTATTCTGGTCGTGTGACTTCCCCAACCGGACCCGAGCGTGGTCCAGCGGCCCTTGCATCGGTGCTGCACGATCTCAGTTGGACCATCCAGCGACTCGATCCCGTCGAAGATCTGGGGATCGAGCGCATCCCTGCACCGGAGCTCACGATCCTCAAGGAGGTGGACCGGAGCCCCGGCGTCGGCGTCGGCGCGCTCGCGGACGTGCTCGCGATGCAACCGTCGAATGTCAGTGCTGCAGTGCGTAATCTGGTCCAGCGAGGACTCCTGACGCGTACGCCGTCACTCGAGGATCGGCGGGTCGCGCAATTGAACGTCACCGACCAGATGGTGCGTAACCGCACTCGAATCGAGGCGGCCTGGTCGTCGCGCATCACCGATGCCCTGGCCGGACTTCCCGAAGATGCTGCAGCGCAGCTCGTTTCGGTCGCACCGGCACTGCGGTTGCTGATGAACGAACTGCGTGAGCATGGTTAGGCCGGGGCCTGGAGACGCGTGTCCTCCTCGATGAAGCTGGCAACGATGCCACCCGCGGCGCGCACACCGGCTGCGGCGGAACCGATGACGTTCTCCATCGGAGCGGCGACGTTGCCTGCGGCGAACACTCCGGGGACCGACGTGTTGCCCGCCTGGTCGGCGGCGGCGAACGTCGCACCCATCGGCTGATCGCCCATCATCATCTCGGTTACTTCCAGACCGAGGCTCACCAGGATGTCCGCGTTGGCGGTGAACGTCGGCTTGGTGACGACGGCTTGGACGGGAACAGTGGTGCCGTCCGTCAACGACACACCGGTCAGTGTGTCGTTCTCGATCGCGATCTTGGCGATCTCCCCCGTCACGACACGAACGCCTGCAGCGGCGAGCTTCGCCGATTCCTCTGTGGTGGGCGCGAATTCGCGGGTGAACAGCACGACGTCGTCGACCCACTGTCGCCACATGAGCGCCTGGTGCGCAGCGAACGGACTGCCGATGATGCCGACGGTCTTCTCGCGCACCTCCCAGCCGTGACAGAACGGGCAGTGCAGAACCTCGCGTCCCCAGCGCTCGGCCAGGCCGTCGATGTCCGGAAGCTCGTCGGTGAGACCGGTCGTGACGAGCAGTCGACGTGCGGTGACCGCCGTGCCGTCGGCGAGGTCGACGGTGAACGCGGCGTCGGACTTCGTGGCCGAGATCGCCGAACCGTCGCGGATCTCGGCGCCGTACGACTGCGCCTCCTCGCGTCCCCGGCGCAGCAGCTCGAGGGGCGGAATCCCTTCGAGGCCCAGGTAATTGTGGGCGTGCTCGGCGGGGGCGTTGCGTGGCCTGCCCGCGTCGACGACGAGGACGCGTCGCCGTGCGCGGCCGAGCGTCACGGCCGCCGCCAGGCCCGCGGCGCCGCCGCCGATGATGATCACGTCGTACTCGGGGTTCGTTGTCATGGGACCACTGTGGCTCAGTACGGCAGCTATGGCAACTCTGTTTGCCAATACGGCAAAGACTGGTTCTGCGGGCTTGACCTCAACATTGGTCGAGGTTGCAGGGTGGAGTCATGACAGCAACCTACGAAGATCTGCCGGCGCTCATGACCAGAATGACCGGCGACGAAAAGCACGACGCCAGCGCTACTTCCACGCTCGATGTCATCTGGGTCCTGTATCGAGACATCCTGCACGCAGACCCGAACGATCCCGATCGCGACCGATTCTTCCTGTCCAAGGGCCACGGGCCGATGGCCTACTACGCCGTCCTCGCGGCTCACGGGTTTCTGACGCCGACGCAACTGGACACGTTCGGCGACTTCGACTCCATCCTGGGCTATCACCCGGACCGCACGCTCGTGCCCGGCGTCGAGATCTCGTCGGGCTCCCTGGGCCACGGGCTCGGTCTGGCCGCGGGCACGGCCGTCGCTCTCGGGTTACGCGGTAGCGCGGCGAGGGTGTTCGTCCTTCTCGGCGACGCGGAACTCGACGAGGGCAGCAACATCGAAGCCATCCAGTTCGCCGGGCGGGCAGGGCTGAGCACGCTCACCGCGATCGTCGTCGACAACGACTCCTCCGGGCTGGGGTGGCCGGGTGGCATCGCGAGCAGGTTCACCGTCGAAGGATGGATCGCCGACGACGTGAACGGCCGCGATCACGACGCACTTCGGCGCGCGTTGGGTGCGGGTGATTCCAGCGCGCCGCACGTCGTCGTCGCACACGTCGAAAGGAAGACATCATGACGACATCCCTTGCCGCAGAGACCGATCAGCGCGAGCGGTTCTACCGCGTCGTTCCAGAACTACTTGCCGACGACACCCGCAGAGCTCTCGTTCTCGCCGAGATCGGGGTCGCGTATCTCGACCCGCACCTGACCGACGACGTTCGACCGAGAGTGATCAATGTCGGTATCCGCGAACAACTTCTGATCTCCGTAGCCGGCGGGATGGCGCTGGCCGGGATGCGACCGATCGTGCACACGTTCCCGCCGTTCCTGATCGAACGACCCTTCGAGCAAGTGAAGCTCGACCTCGGTCATCAAGGTGTGGGGGCCGTCCTCGTCAGCTCCGGTGGTTCGTACAGCATGGCGGCCGGAGGTCAGACGCATTTCGGACATCGCGATGTCGCACTACTGGACACGTTGGACGACTGGACGATCCACGTTCCGGGTCACGCCGACGAGGCCGAGCGCGCACTCCGTCGAGCAGTGGCGTCCGACGATCGCGTCTACATCCGGCTCGACGGCAGATCGAATCGACGACGCTACTCCGAGGCCGGCGGATTCACCGTGTTGAAGCGAGGTTCGGCCGGGACGGTGATCGCAGTGGGACCGACGGCCGACAACACGCTGAAGGCCGTCGAGCATCGGGATGTCACGGTTCTGTACGCGGACACGATCCGCCCGTTCGACGCCGAGACCGTTGTGTCCACGCTGACGCTGCCCGATCTGGCGATCGTGGAACCGTACCTGGCGGGGACGTCGATTCCGCATCTGTCGGACGCTGTGAAACACGTTCCACATCGACTGCTCGGGCTAGGAGTGGAACACAAAGAACTCCGAAAGTACGGGTCACCGAAAGACCATGAACGGGCGCACGGACTCGATGTCGAAGGTCTGAAGAACCGTCTCGACGACTTCTTCGGATGAGCGCCCCGTTTCGGGGCTGAAAAGGGGCATTGGACCATCGAATGTCCAGGTCAACCAACCTGAGTCGCCTTGAAACGCACGCTGTGGTGTTGTTCACTGGTCGGGTACGGAAGAGGTCGTACACACAGCGGTCGGGGGACGATGAACAGAGCAGTAGAGCACTCGTGGCACGACAACACGTGGCGCGACGGGGACACCGTTGTCGCAGTTCGTGATCTCGGCAAACGCACGTGGTGCAGTGGGGTGCCCGCAGGTTCGGTCGGCGTGGTGGTCGACATCGATTGGCTCGGTGACCTCCGCGTCGTGTTCACCATCGAGGACTGGCTCGGGGGTCGCACGATGGTCGAGAAGGTAGTTCCCGTGTGCGACGTTCGTCAGGTTCGTCCGTACGAACGTCGCCTGACGGGAACCTGATTCCTACTTCGTGTCGGTGGCCGGGCCTTCCGGCGATGCGCCGCCTTCACCGGCCCAATCTCCCGACTCGGTACCTTCGGCAGGATCCGACTGAACATCGGAGTCGGCTCCGTCCGGCTCCTTGTCGGTGTCCACAGTGTGCGGGTTGGCAGCGTCCTTGGCAGTCATGCTCGCCCGCATACCCTGAAGTGCCGACGGTCAACCCGCGATGATGTCGCGCAGTTCGGCGGTCTTCGTCGGTGTCCATCCTTCGGGTTGCAGGATGTCGGCCCAGAGGTCGACGGCATCCTCGCCGTAATTGTGGCCGTAGCCCTGCGGTACGTCGGTGGAGAACACCATGTCGAAGGTCGTCTGCCAGAAGGTGACGAACGGGAACCACCGAACACCTGGGTCGACGTCGTCGCCGCGCGGCTCTCGCAGCCAATCAGGTTGATGCAGAATCAGATTCGGCGACCACCAGGTGATCGGATCCGACGCGTGCTGCCAGTAGACGACACGCGGCTGGGCCCACGGTGTGCCGATCTCGAGGTCCGACGGCCTGCCTGCGAAGCGCACGTTCCTGCCGTCCGCGATCACCGGCAGGATTTCGCGTGAGCCGGGATCGCGGTCGGCGGTGATCTCTGCCCACTGCTTCGTGAAGTTCGGGTTGCCGACCCACAGCGCGCCGTCGGTCCGCGCGACCATGTCGCGCGCTCCGCCGAACGCGTCCTGGCCGCCGTAGGCGCCGAGGCTCTCACCGAACGCGACCAACTTGGGCCGCGCGTCTTCCGGGAGTTCCGCGATGGCGTCGTAGATTCGGTCGAACAGTACGCGCCCCGCTTCACGCGGTGAATTACGATCGGCGAGAAAGGCAATGGGGCTCGGCAGGAACGAGTACTGCATCGACGCGATCGCAGTGTCACCGCCGTAGATGTATTCCAGCGATCCGGCGACCGACTCGTTGACCCAGCCGCGGCCCGTCGTCGTCGCCACCGCGACGACAGCGCGGTCGAACGCACCGGTGCGCTCGAGTTCGGCTACCACTCGGTCCGCTGCCTCGTCGATCGAATCGACCTCTGCTGCACCGACGTACGCACGGATCGGTGTCGACGCCGGTGCGCCGGTGAAGTTCTCGATCTCCTCGGCGGTCGGACCGGACGAGACGAAACGGCGGCCCTCCATGCCCAACGAGTCCCAGTTCTCGTAGGACTCGGGTGATCCCGAATTCTCCGGCGCTGTCGGTTGTTCCACGCCCGGGTGGCTGCCCTCGTCGGAAATCTTGGACGAGCTTGCGATGGTCGCGATGAGGACGTTGTTGACTGCGCCGTTCACGAGGAAGAGCGTGAGTACCGCGACCACCGCGATCCCGATGCCCTTGGCGACGGGGATGGGTACGAACCGTGTGCAGAGGACGGCGAGTTTCCTTGCACACCAGCGCAATCCGCGTGCACTCATCAGAAGAAGAACTGCGACGGCCACCGCCACGAAGAGAACGCCGAGATAGAGAGCCCTACCCGGTTCGTCGATCTCGACTATCCCCCGAACGATCTCCTGCCACCAGGACCCGAGAACGAGAAACAGCGGGACGACGACAACCGTGACGGCGGCGAGAGCCCACCAGCCGTAGCGTTTCGTCCTGTCGGACCATGTCGGCTTCAGACCGCACGCACGCCCGATCCACAGCAGGAGGCATCCGAGCCCGTACCCGGTCGCGACACTGATTCCGGTCGCGACGCCCTGGAGATACCAGACGCGCGGCAGAAGGGACGGCGTCATCGAGAATGCGAAGAACACGACGGCGGGGAACAACGCGGCAGGTTCGAGGCGTGCGAAGAACCGCCGCAGGCTGTGCATCGTCACATAGTAGGGTCAGATCCCGTCGATCGGGGTTCCGATGTGGTCGAAATACCGTCGGGCCGAGCGGAACACCGCGGCATGCGCGTCGTGCGTGATGATCCGATCCCACCACGCGCCGTACAGCGATTCGAATGCGTACGGCCGGACGAGCTCGACGGCGCGTCGAATGGTGTCGGGATGCTCGGGAATCAAGTTGGGATAGCTGTACATGAAACCGACCCATCGACGATCTGCGACGACGGTGAATATGTCTCCGGCACAGAGTGCGCCTCGGCCGTCGACGCCGTCGGCCCAGTGCATGACAGTGCCGCCGGCGAAGTGGACGCCCGCATTGATCAGGGTGCGTCCGGGAAGGATCTCATTGGTGTCGCCCGACCAGAACACGACGTTGTCGGTCCGGGGAACCCACTGCGCGTCGCGTTCGTGCACGTAGATCGGGGCGTCGTCGAACGCGCGACTCCACTGGGTCATCGAGCTGTAGTAGTGCGGATGCGACAGAGCGATCGCCGAGATGCCGCCGAGTTCGGTCACGCGCTGGGCGGCCGCGTCGTCGATGTAGGAGATGCAGTCCCACAGGACGTTGCCGCCCTCGCCTGGTACCAGAAGAGCTCGCTGACCGATGGCGAATGTGGGAGACGTCGCGAGGCCCCACAGACCAGGGACTTCCTCGCGGATGTCGACGGAGTAGCCGTCGCGACGCATGTCGTTCAGTGACGTCCACTGTTGGCCGTCGTAGCCGACGTACTGCCGTTCGTCCTCGCAGATGGAGCAGTGAGTACGTGCGGCGTCCTGTGGATACTGGACGCCGCACGTCACACAGAGTGGGAAATCTTCCCCCACGAAGGTCAGAGACCGAAGGGAAGGACTCCCGGAGCCAGTTCGAAACCGCTGCTGCCTGCGGAGATGGAGCCGACGCTGCCGAGGATCAAGTTGATGAAGTTGGTGATCATGAAAGTCTCGAGTCCTTACGTATGCGTGTGTGAATGACCTGGTCGAGGGTACCGGCCCTGGCCTGCCAACGGCAGCATCCGGCCTGTGAAGTATCTGCGAATATGCCGAGCCTGGCAAAGAACGTGCAACGTGCGCGTGCGCTGGAACGTGCGCGGCGGTGATCGGGTCGCGTCGGTACCCTGGGACGATCATGCGTCGTGCAGCGGTGGGACTACTGGCAGCGGGTCTCGCGCTGGCCGGGTGCGGTACGAGCCCTGAAGAAGTCGTGGCCGATTCCCCGCCCGCGATCGACTACGTCGCACTCGGGGACTCCGCTGCGTCGGGTCCGCTGATCCCTCCGTCGACGGGTACACCGGGGTGTCTGCAGTCCGGCGCCAACTATCCGCACGTTCTGGCCGGTCTGATCGGTGCGCAGACATTCGTCGACGTCTCGTGCTCGGGCGCGAGATCGGAGAACATCACGACCACCCCGCAGCAGACAAACAGTGGACCGATCCCGATCCAGCTCGACGCGCTGTCGTCGGACACGGATCTTGTCACCATCACCATCGGCGGAAACGACGTCGACCTGGTGTCTGCGGCTCGGGGCTGCGTCAACTTCTCCCCCGAGCCGAACGGGTCGTCGTGTGCCGACGCACTCACGGCAGGCGGTGACGATCGAATCGCCGACGCCATCGCCGCTGCCGCACCGAGGTGGGGTGAGACGCTGGACGCGATTGCCGAGCGTGCACCGAATGCCGACATCGTCGTCGTCGGCTACGGCACGTACGTGCAGCCCGGTGGCTGCTATGGCGTCCAGCCGGTGTGGGCGCGGGATGCGGACTACCTCCAGGCGAGCGTCGACAAATTGAACGACGCACTCGCTGCGCAAGCGGAACAGCACGATGCAGCCTTCGTCGACGTCAGACCTGTGAGCGTCGGTCACGATGCATGCGCTGCGCCCGATCAGCGCTACCTCGAAGGCGTGGTCCCGGCGAACCCGGCCGCTCCGCTGCACCCCACTGCGGCCGGAATGGCCGCGTTCGCCCAGGTCGTCGAGGATTCGCTCTAGCGGTCCACGATCGTGAAACTGGCCCGATACAACGGGGACGATCACTGCCATCGTTGACGTCATGGTGACGACGACTGCGGTGATGGGCGTGTTCGCTGTCGCGCTGGCGATGGTGCTCACGCCGGGCCCGAACATGGTGTATCTGGTGTCGCGCAGCATCTCTCAGGGACGGACTGCAGGACTGGTGTCGCTCGGAGGCGTCGCCCTCGGGTTGGTGGTGTACGTCGTGGCCACCAACCTCGGGTTGGCAGCGGTGTTCGCCGCCGTTCCTGCGCTGTACTTCGCCATCAAGATCGCCGGAGCGTGTTATCTGCTGTGGCTGGCGGTCTCGGCACTTCGCGGATCGACGACGGTGTTCGAAGTGGCTGGGCTCCAGCAGGATTCGAACCGTCGACTCTTCACGATGGGGTTGGTGACGAATCTGCTGAACCCCAAGATGGCCGTCATGTACATCTCGATCATTCCTCAGTTCGTGAATCCAGCTGCCGGACAGGTCTTTCTGCAGGGCGTCGTGCTCGGCGGAGTACAGATTCTCGTCGCGGTGACGATCAACGCACTGATCGTGATGGGAGCAGGCACGATCGCGCAGTTCTTGGCCGTGCGACCGACGTGGGCGCGGGTCCAGCGGTACCTGATGGGAACCGTCCTCGGCCTACTTGCGGTTCGACTCGTCACCGATGGCAGCCGACCGTGAGCTGTGCGCCTGCGGCGCCCATGCGCGCAATGTTGGGCCGGAGACCAACTATGCACGCACAGGCCGCGCAGCGGCATACGCCCGCCACCCACCGAACGACGTGATGTCGGCACCCTGTTCCGCGGCGTCGTAGGAGCAGCAGAAGCCCGTCACCCAGCGGCCGTCGTCGAGTTCGACGGACGTCAGCCCCATCGGCGCAGGAAGCCCGGCGAGGAACGTGCCGAGGCCTGCCGCGGAGACCCGGTACAGCTCGCCGGAGATGGGTGCGCCGTGGCCGGAACCGTGGCGGACGAGGCCCGGCTTCGGCGGTGTGGTTCCGAGGTCGACCAGTCGGTAGGCATCGGATGTGTGGACCTCGCTCACGAAGCGTGCACCGCGCTCGATCAGCTGACGATGGAGTGGAAAACCGCGCAAATGCGCGCCGACGACCAGCACGTCGACACCCTCGTCCACCAGAACCGGCGCATCCGAACCCACGATCGATGCCGCGACATCGATCGCCACCTGATCTGCGAAACCGGGGACGACGACCATGACCCCGAACGGACTTCCCGACGCCGTATCGGCACCCGGCACCGCGACGGCAGCCATGTCGAGCAGATTGCAGAAGTTGGTGAACGTGCCGAGTCGTCGGTTGATTCCGAGCGGATCCGCCTGTACCGCAGCGATTGTCGGATGCTCCGTAGTGGTCGGCAGCAACAGTCCGTCGAACCCGTCGAGTAGCTGCTCTGCGGCGCGCTTCGCGGATGTCAGCACAGCCAGGTCGTCGACGTACCGGTGCGCCGACGGCTGCTCGGCATTCCGAACGATGTGTGCCACTGTGGGATCCGCGCCTTCTGGAGCTGTGCCCAGGAACGCTCCTACCGCCGAATAGCGTTGCGCGACAATAGCGCCGTCGTACAACAGCGCGGCGGCGTCGAGCAACGGAGAGATGTCGACCTCCTCGACACCTATCCCGTCGAGCGATGCAAGCGTCCGGTCGAAGGCGTCCCGGTACTCGGGGCTCAGCGCTACCAGGTCCTCGGCACGGGGAACGGCAATGCGAGGTGTCGGCGAAGCGGACAACCGTACATCGGCGGGCCAGCAGCGACTGCGTGGATCCACTGCGTCGTAACCACTCATGACATGCGTTGCGCGCGTCGCGGTATCGAGATCGTTGGCGAGTACCGTGACGCAGTCGTAGTCGACGCATGCCGGTACGACACCCGTCGACGGAACGATGCCGAGCGTCGTCTTGATGCCGACGAGTCCATGGAACGCAGCCGGAACTCGACCGGAACCCGCTGTGTCGGTACCGATCCCGATGTCCGCGATACCCAACGCCACAGCCACGGCAGAGCCCGACGACGAACCGCCGGACACACGCTCGGGGTCCCACGCACACCGCACCGCGCCGTACGGGCTCCGCGTGCCGACGAGCCCAGTGGCGAACTGGTCGAGATTCGTCTTGCCGAGGATCAGAGCGCCCTGCTCGACAAGCCGCGCAACCGCAGTCGCTGTCGCCTCGGGGACGTACGCGAATTCGGGACACGCAGCCGTTGTGGGCAATCCGGCGACGTCGACGTTGTCCTTGACCGCGACGAGCAGACCAGCAAGGGGCAACGACGGATCGACGTCGGCCGCGTCGGCGAGCACGTCGTCCTCGGAGCGGAGAGTGATCCACACTTCGGGTCGATCTACTTCTGCAATCCGCTTGTAGGCCAGACGTACTCGCTCGGTGATGTCATGCATCGGTGCCACCCTTCTTCGTGAATTCGCCTGCAGCGGACCATGCGGTGCGTTCGGCGTCGAACGCCACCGCTTGCGTCGCGCGGAAGCTGTCGATCGATTCCGCGTTGGCGGCGAGGAACTGTTCGTGCTCGGCGAGGGAGAACTCGCCGTCGACGATCTGTACGCCACCGTCACCGCGTCCTGCTGCGGTGTCCGCGCGCAGGTCCATCAGCTCCTCGGGTTCGACGGGGTACCACGAGATGCGGTCGAAGAACCTGAGCAGCCAGGGGCTCTCGTTCTCGAAAGGCGCACTGGTGCTGGGGTATCGGTGGTTCCACACCTGCGTCGTACGTCCGACGAACTGGTATCCGCCCGGGCCCTCCATGCCGTAGATGCACAGGTATGCCCCACCGATGCCGACGGCGTTCTCGGGTGTCCACGTGCGCGCGGGGTTGTACTTGGTCGTCACGAGGCGGTGTCGCGGATCCAGCGGAGTTGCCACGGGCGCACCGAGGTAGACGTCTCCGAGTCCGAGAACCATGTACTCCGCGGCGAAGACGGTGTCGAAAACATCTGCGACGGAGTCCAACCCGTTCATGCGCCGAATGAACTCGATGTTCCACGGGCACCACGGCGCGTCGGCGCGTACGCCGTGCATGTAGCGCTCGATCGCCTCGCGGGTCGACGGATCGTCCCACGACAGCGGCATGCGGACCTGACGCGACGGCACGACGAGCTCCGACGCCGCAGGAAGGTCGTCCTCGATGTCCGAGAGCATGCCCATCAGCGTGGAGATCGGGAGAACGTCTGGGTCGACCTTGACCTGGAGCGACCGGATACCGGGCGTGAGGTCGATCAGACCCTTCGGAGCCAGCGCCTCGACGCGTTGGTGAAGCGCATGCGCACGGGCCCGTAACGTCAAGTCCAGCTTCATGTCTCCGTACTCGACGAGCACGTTGTCGTCACCGGAACGCCGGTAGGTCACGGAGGTCTCGGCATGCCGGCGAGCGAGCACGCCGTCGTCTGCGTCACCGCCACTCGAGAAGACGACGGACATGCCGGCTCGTCGTTCGACTCCCAACGACCCCAGCTTCGCGGCGTGTGCGGCTTTCACCGGCACGAACCGCACGGTGTCACCGGCCTTCAGCTGTCCGAGTTTCCAACGCTCGGCAGCCACCGTCGTGACTGGACAGACGAATCCGCCGAGGCTCGGACCGTCGGGGCCGAGCAGAATCGGTGTGTCACCGGTGAAGTCGAGCGCTCCCACGCTGTACGCGTTGTCGTGAATGTTCGACGGGTGCAGCCCAGCCTCGCCGCCGTCCTGCCGCGCCCATTCCGGCTTCGGCCCGATGAGCCGCACGCCGGTCCGGTCGGAGTTGAAGTGAACCTCGTACGACGTCGCATACAGCGTGTCGATGTCGGCTCGTGTGAAGAACTCGGGTGCACCGTGCGGCCCCTCGGTGACGGCGATGTCCCACGTCGAGGTCAGTACGGGGCGGTGTTCCATCGGGATCGATCGGATGCGGTCGCCATCGTCGGTGAACCCGGTGATCTCCAGTACGTCGCCTTCGCCGAGCGTGCCGCCGCGATGGCCGCCGAACTTGCCGAGCGTGAACGTCGATGCGCTACCGAGATAGGGCTCGACGTCGAGCGATCCCTGGATCAGGACGTAGACGCGGAGTCCCGCGCCGTCGGTCATGCCGACGTCGAGGGTGGCTCCTGCCGGAACGAGCACAGGTCGCCACTGCGCAACGGCGATGCCGTCGACCCGAACCGGGACATCCGCACCGGTGACACAGACGAAAGTGTCCGAGTCGAACGTCAAAGCTGGTCCCGCCATGGCCGATTCGATTCCTGGAGCGCCCTCGGGATTGCCGAGCGCGACGTTTCCGAGACGGAACGACAGGTCGTCCATCGGCCCCGACGGCGGCACCCCGACCTGCCAGTATCCGACGCGTCCCGGCCAGTCCTGCACCGTCGTCAGCATTCCGGGACGCACGACGGTCATCTTGCTGCCGGCTCCGCGACTGCCCGCCCCACTCACCCCGGTCACGGCCGCGTCACGATCATGCGTACCGCCGTGGGGTCGAATCCGTTGCACGGGTTGTTGATCTGCGGGCAGTTGGAGACGAGCACGAGTGTGTCGATCTCGGCGCGCAGCGACAGCGACTTGCCGGGTGCGGACAGCCCGTCCACGATGCCGAGTGTGCCGTCGGCGTCGACCGGCACGTTCATGAAGAAGTTGATGTTGGACACCAGGTCTCGCTTGCCGAGGCCCCACTTGGCGCCCTCGATCAGGAAGTTCTCGACGCAGGCGTGCTGATGCTTGGTGTGATGTCCGTAGCGAAGTGTGTTCGATTCCTGCGAGCACGCGCCGCCGACGGTGTCGTGGTTGCCGACCTCGTCGTCCACGATGGTCATCAGCGCAGTCGAATCATCGCTGCGCAGAACGGTTCCGGTGGTGAGAAACAGATTCTTCTGTGCGACGACGGTTGCAGCAGCGGAATACCGGATGCTGTGATCGCGTGCCGCGTACATCAGCGTGTCGACGGCCTGGTTGCCGTGCAGATCGACGATGGTCAGGACGTCGCCGGCCGCGACGACCGTCGACCAGGGTGCTCGGGCGTCGGCGATCTCGTCGAGTACCACCGTGTCGAGTGTCGTTGTCATTTCGTGCCTTTCGCTGCGTTCCACGCCGACTCGGTGTTCCACACGGCGCGCTGGTATTCGGGATCGGTATTGGACAAGCTGGCCAACTCGGACGAGGCATCCCATGCCAGGACTTCGAGCGGGGTCGTATCGAACGTCGGCGACGGATCGAGCGGATGCGCCGTGTTGGCGAGGAGTACGACGACGGGAAGATGAATCAGCAGATCGATCTCGGCACCTGGTCCTGCAGTCCCGGTCGAGGTCAGTGCCCCGTCGGGTTCGACGCGCACGCCGTGGAAGAAGGAGATCGACGGCGGTAGATCTCGCGGCTCCAGGCCGTGCTTCGCTGCAGCGACGGTGAACAGTTCACGTCCCGCTGGCGCGTCCGAATGCAGCGAGCCCACCGCGTATTTGGCGATATTTGCTGGGACGGACGTCGTCCCGCAGAACGCGTCGTGATGGCCCGAGCTGTCGGCGACGACGGTGGCGAGGACGCGACCCTGATCGGACAGTAGCGGATGCCCCTCGCCGAGATACGCCTGCCATGGAACCTTGACCGTGTCAGCGGCATTGAGCCGTTCCCACGGCGCATCGGCGCGATACAGCAGGAGGTGAGCGCATGCGCTGCCGTCGACGTCGCGTAGGCGCAGTCGGGTGCCTCGCGCGAGCACCTTCGTGGTGTAGCGGCCGCCGGGAACGGTGTCGGACCAGGTGAGTTCGCTGATACCGTCCGGAGCGGTCGGCCCGTCGATCGATGCTGCCTGGGCTCGTGCGTGCTGTCGTGCAGCATGTGTCGTGGCGGTGTTCATGTGATCTCAGGCTCCGATCGTGACGGGCTTCGGGTGGGCTTTGCCGCGTGGCAGGCAAGCGATGCCCACGACGACGACGGCAAGGACGGTAAGCGGTGCGGCCCACTGCAGCAGCGGGAATTCACCGGTGGGGTTGAAGATTTCGGCGCGTGGCCAGGACAGGTTGACGACCATGAGGCTGCCGTACAGCACGGCGAGAATGTTGACGGGGATGCCGAGCACGCCCAGCGAGAAGAGCTTCTTGCCTTCCGAATCGACCTCGGCGCGTGCGTGCGGCCACCCTTTCAGGCGCTGCACCAGTAGGGGCACCGTCACCATCATGTAGGCCAGGTAGATCAGCACGATGCAGACACTCGTCAGCGTCGTGAAGATCGCCGCATTGCCGACATTCACGGCAAGAACTGCGACACAGGCGAATCCGATGAGAACGGACGGCGCGATGGGAGTTCCGGTCCGAGCGTTGACCGTCGACAGCAGCTTCGACGCCGGCAGTCGGCCGTCGCGTGCCATCGAGAACATCAGGCGCGATGCGGCGGTCTGGATGGCGAGCGTGCAGATGAAGACGGCGATGGCGACGTCGATCAGGAGGACCGTTCCCCACGGCGAACTGAGAATCGAATCGAGAACGTACGGAAGCCCTTCCGCTGCGAGTCGGCCATCGGTGAGGCTCGGTGCTGCCATGAGTGCGCCGACGATCATGAGTCCGCCGCCGAGTGCGGAAGCCGACAGTGCCAGACGAATCGTGCGAGGCGCAACGCGTCGGGGATTGTGTGTTTCCTCGGCGAGCTCACCTGCCGACCCGAATCCGACCATGACGTAGGCGGCCATCAAGCCGGAAACGATCCACGCCCAGATGTAGCCGGTCTCGGTGCCTGCGGATCCCGTGTCGAGAACGACCTGCGGTCCACGCTCGGCGTGTGTGAAGAAGACGAGGACAACCGCTGCGACACCGATTATTTCGCACGTGACACCGATGCTGTTGATGCGCGACATCCAGTTGACGCCGATGCAGTTGATCGTCGTCGTCAGCACCAGAAGGACCGATCCGAGGATGACGGCGTTCGCGGCACCGCTCGGGGACGTCAGGGCAGTGTCGTCGCCGACGAACTGGAACCCGCTCCAGACACTCGGGAGGACCACTTGCAATGCGATTGCTGCTGCGGCGGCGGTGACGATCTGGGCGATGATCATGAACCATCCGGCGAACCATCCGACGATCTCACCGCCCATGCGCCTCGACCATTGATAGATCGCACCTGAAATCGGGTATCGCGCAGCGAGTTCGGCGAAGTTGAGAGCCACCATGAACTGACCGAGGAACACCAGCGGCCACGTGAAGAAGAAAGCGGGTCCACCGAAGCTGAAGCCGAGCCCGAAGAGTTGGAAGATCGTCGTCAGGATCGATACGAACGAGAAACCGGCCGCGAACGACGCGAATTTGCCGAGCGAGCGGTGAAGCTGTGGTTCGTAACCGAACTCGACGAGGTCGGAATGGTCACTGGTGGTCGCGGTCGGTGACGACGGGCCCTCTGGTGCGGGCAGAGTAGTCGAGCTCATGAACGTCTCCTGGAAGGAAGTGAGTGTGACCGCCCGTCTGCGCTGCCGGTGCGGGGTTTCTGTCACTCGATAGTTTTCCGGTCGGAATCGCCTGTTGGGTGACGCGCATGTAGCGAATGCGTGCCGCCGTGCAACATCTGTGTTTCCTATGTTTCTGTCGAATGACAGAAATTTCACAGCGGGCAATTCGATGCCAGGATGAAGCCATGGCCACCACGACCGGCGCAGGAAGACCGAGACTCAGCACGAAGAAGCGTCCGGGCGAGACGGCACGCGAGGAGATACTCGACGCGGCTGCGGAGCTGTTCACCACGCGGGGATTCACCAACACGTCGACGCGCATGATCGCCGACGCGGTCGGGATCCGGCAGGCCTCGCTCTATCACCATTTCGCCGGTAAGGACGACATGCTCGACGCACTGCTCAGCGGAACCGTCGACGAGCCGTTGGCCGTCGGGCGCCAGGTGGAGTCCAGCGACGCGTCGGCCTCGGTGAAGATGTACGCCCTTGCACTGTTCGACGCGGACCAGCTCACACGCTCGACGTGGAATCTCGGAGCGCTGTATCTGTTGCCGGAGGTGCGAGCGGACAGGTTCGAGTCGTTCCGCCGACACAGATACGCGCTGATGGATCTGTACGCCTCGCTGGCGTCGTCGATGCTCGGTGAACTCGGCGCCGATGCACTGCCCGGTACCCAGGACCTGCCCTTCCGCCTGGTCGAGACCGTCGTCAACGGGCGTGCGGACGTCGAGAACGGGAGGGTGGCGTCGACGGCGTGGAGTCCGGCTCTGATCGCCGACGCGGCCGTCCGTGTATTGGGCTGGACCGGCTCGACGGAATCGTTGCGCAGCGGGGCACGCATACTGACGGGGTGAGCGATCTACCCGATTGGGCCGAGGGCCTCGGATTGTCCCGACATCCCGAGGGCGGCTGGTTCCGCGAGACCTGGCGTAGCGACGTCGAGATTCCGCAGAACGATCTGCCCGACGGTTATGCCGGCCCCCGTTCGGCCGGGACGGCGATTCTGTTTCTTCTCCTGCCCGGTGAGCAGTCGGCGTGGCACACCGTCCGGAGCGCCGAGATATGGCTGTATCACCGCGGGAGTCCGGTGTTGCTCGAACTCGGAGGCGACGGGCCGCGCCCGGGTCCGATCACGCCGCTGACGGTCGGCCCGGATGTGCTGGCGGCCGAGTCCCCGCAATGCGTCGTGCCGGCGTCGTACTGGCAACGCGCCCGGCCGCTGGGCGACGAGCCGTCGCTCGTGTCGTGCATCGTCAGTCCCGGCTTCGACTTCGACGATTTCTCGTTGGAACAGAATGCCTAGAAAGAAGGACACGGCGGGTCCGAAAGCCGGTGTCTACGACATCGACACCGGTACGTGCGAATTGGTCAGAGACACACTCGTTTCCGACGGCTGGACCGTGCAGATCAACGGTGTGCCGAGCTCGCACATCGACATGGACGACCCCACCCAACTCGATTTCGAATACATGCGCTGGATGGCCGGTCTCGTATCCCATCACGACTTTCCAGGTCCGCGGCTGCGGACGCTGCACCTGGGTGGCGGGGCCTGCACTCTCGCACGGTATTTCGCGGCTGTGTACCCCGATGCACGTCAGGTCGTCGTCGAACTCGACGGTAGGCTCGCCGAACTCGTCCGCGAGTGGTTCGATCTGCCCCGCGCTCCGTTGCTACGCATCCGCGTCGGCGAGGCACGTGAGGTGACCGAGACGCTGACCGAGAACAGTCGCGACCTCGTCGTGCGTGACGTGTTCGCAGGCAGTACCACGCCGGAACCGTTGCAGACCAAGGAATTCACCGAGCATGTACGACGCGTCCTCGCGCCGTCCGGAATCTACGTCGTCAACTGTGGTGACACGCGGGATCTGACGCGGACGCGACGGGAAGCGTCGACGATCGGTTCGGTCTTCCCGCACACCGCGATCATCGCCGATCCGGCGATGCTGAAGGGGCGACGCTACGGCAACGTCGTCATCGCGGGCAGTGATGTCCCGTTGGCGCAGGAACCCGCCTTGGCGCGTGAGCTTCTCGGTGGCGGTGTGCCCGCGCATGTCTGGCTGGACGAGCAGGTTCGGACTTTCGCGCGGGACGCACAAGTTCTTCGAGACCCAGTATAGAAACATGTTCTACAGTGATCTTCAGACACTGACCGATCACCGTAGGAGATGCACGATGGCGCTCATCGCCCTGCTCGACCTGAAGCTGAAGCCCGAGATCCTCGACGACGCGAAGGTGGTTCTGAGCCGCGTACTCGCCGAGACTCGTGCGTTCGACGGATGTCTGGGTGTCGATGTACTGGTGGACGAGGACGACGCGACGCATTGGATCGCCTACGAGCGGTGGGAGTCGGCCGAGGCCGATGCGAAGTACCGCGAATTCCGCGCAGGGCCGGGCAAGATCACCGACCTCGGCCCGCTGCTCGCGGGCGCGCCGGGGCTGACCAAGTTCACTGTGTCCGACGTCTAGGACCCCGTCGTTCTACGACACCGTGCTTCCAGGACGCCGTGGTTCTAGGACGCCGCCGTGGGTCTAGGACACTGCCAGGGGTGGGGCTTCCGGCCGCCCGGTCAGGAATCCCTGCACCATGTCGACTCCCAGTTCGAGTGCGACACGTAGTTCGCCTGCGGTCTCGACGCCTTCCATGACGAGGGTCGACCCGACGTCGCGTGCGAATCCGGCGAGTGCTGCCGCCGCTGCTCTGCGCGTCGGGTCCTTGTCGATGCCGTGGACGAGGGCGTAATCCACCTTCAGCACATCGGGTTTGAGTTCGACGACTTGACGAAGGCCTGCGAAGCCTGCGCCGACGTCGTCGACCGAGATACGGACGCCGGCGGCGCGGAGGTCTTCCACGGAGCGCGCGACCGAACGGTAGTCGTCGACGCGTTCGTGTTCGGTGATCTCGAGATACAGCGTGCGTGAGTCGAGGTGCGGCCCGAGCCGGGTCAGCAGGTCCGTCGATCTGATGGTTTCGGCAGAGGCGTTGATGGAGACGAAGGCATCGGGCGGGAGGGTGCGCATCGTCCGCAGTGCTTCGTCGATGGCGGCGAGTTCGAGGCGTGGCCCGATGCCTGCCTGCGACGCGTCGCGGAACCAGATCAGTGGCGATCCGTGGCCGAACGGAAACCGTGACAGCGCTTCGTAACCGACGATCGCAGAGGTCGCCGTGTCGCAGATCGGTTGGAACACCATGCTCGGTCCGCCGGACTCGATCAGCGATTCGATTCTGTCGCGCACCCGCAGCGGATCGATCCTGTGAGGGACTGTCTCGTGGCGGTGAGTCTTGTTGCGGTACTGGTCGATATCGGCGAGCGCTATCAGGCGTCGGAGCTGCGCGCCGCTTGCGTCCCCTCGAATCGCGGTGTCTCCGGCTGCCCCGACGCTCGTCGTGAACGGCGGGTCGTCGAACGACTCCTCCAGTGCGTCGCGGATCCTCTGCTCGGCGGCGTCGACATGGGCTCGTGAACCGATGTGGACGCAGACGAATTCGTCGCCTCCGAGCCGGGCGACAACCGAATTCGACGACGCGGCGCCGCGGAGGCGGTCTGCGACCTCGACGAGAACGGAGTCGCCGGACGGGTGACCGTAGCGATCGTTGATGGCTTTGAACTTGTCGATATCCGTCACCACGACGCCGATGACGGTGGGCTCGGTACGTGACTCGGGAACGGTGTTGTTGAGCTTCTCGACGACCTCGAACAGACCGCGACGGTTGTGCAGGCCGGTCAGCGAGTCACGTACGGCCACTTGGGCGCGAAGACGAAGGTTGCGCAGGTACGGACGCAACGCGAACGGGACGACGAAGAGTGTTCCGAGAGTGACGAAGCGAGATGCGACCGACCACGGGTTGGCGTCGTCGAGAACGGACAGCGTTGCAAGTCCGACGAGCGAGCTCAGCGATACACACAGGTGCAACGCCAGAATGCGTGGTGACGTACCCACCGTGGCGAACACCGCGACGACGGCGAACATCGCGCACCCGGGCATTGCGATGAACGGTGAGTCGAACGCGAACAGTACTGTGAGGATTCCGACGTCGGCCCACAAAATGTAGAGGGCGGCGACGCGTCGACTCGGCCACGATCCCACACACCATGCAATCGCGACGGGGACGGTCGACAGAGCCGCTATCCCTACGATTGCCGCTTCGACGACGGTGAATTGGCCGGATGGAATCATCAGCACCCCGGCGAGGCCGAACGACAACGTCATCGCACTGATGAACAGACGTGCCCATCGCGCGCCGTCGGGTGCGGGTACCCACGACCGACCACCGAACGAGCTGGAAGGCGTGTTCGACCGAGACGCGGAAAAGTCGCCCACCGATACGCGGCCTCTCTCGTTCTTCGAACGTGCGGCGCGACGGCGTATTCCGCACACCACTCGTTCTCTGTTCCCGGTCCCGACCCGTTGAGGAAACCGTACCAGTGCAGGGTTCAGTCGTTCGTTCGAATCGATGACAAGGCTAGTCGAGTAGAAACAGGCCACTTCCGAGTGTGTGACCGTTGACCTGAACCTCGATCAGGTGTTCGCCCGGGTAGTACCGTCTCGTGGTGATCGGTCGAAACGAATGCGACTTGACGATCTGCTGACGAGATCCCGACGGCAGCGACTTCGTGGTCAGCTTGAACACTTTCGGGCTGCGTGTGCCGTTGGCCCTGACGTGGTGGATGACGTAGTCGATCGCCACGGACTGGTTCGAAGCAGACGTGTTTCCCAGATCGAAGGTGAACTCGACGCTCTCGCCGCGGACAACGGTCGTCGGTGTGACGGTCAGGTTCTCGACGGTGACCCCGACGGGCGCGGCGAAACCCAGCAGAGCCAACGCGTCGGGATGGCCTTTCTTGACGAGTGTTCTCAATGCGTGCCGGACCGACTTCGGAGTGTTCTCGTCCGGATCCGCGATCCACGCAGAAGCTTGCTCCACGACGAGTTCCGGATCGGTTCGGCTCAGATCGTTGAGATGGTTGGCGACGGATCGGCGTACGTACTCGGACTCGTCGCGGTACAGCGCGGTGAGGATGCCGCGGGTCGCATAGGGTCTCGCGGTCAGCGCCGCGACGCGTCGTGCCCACGGGAGGAACGGACGTGTGCCCTCGCTGGCGAGGCGTCGTACATGGGGGTCCGGGTGGGTGGTCCACGTCTGCGCGGTGGCCAGCGTGCGGTCGAGGTCCGCGTCCAGGAACGTTCGGATGGCGAACTCGCCGGTCAGACGTGACGTCAGTTCGGCGAGAAGCTCCAGCCCCGAATCGAATTCGGGCTTGCCTGCAGCGGTGGCGCGAACCGCGAGAGCCTCGGTGACGGGCCAGATCATCCAACCGGTGAAGCGCGAATCCGGTAGTGCGGCCCGAAGAGCGGCCTCGAAATCTCGGTAGTCGGACGGCATTTCGGACAGCAAGGCATCCCGCACGAGGCGCATACGTGTGCTCAGCGAAGCGCTGTCGAAAGACGCAACGCTCAGTTCGAGGCCGAGGCACGCTCGAAGATCGTCGACGACGGCATTGCCCAGTAGTTCGTCCGCAGTCGGCATGTCAGACCATGTCCTTTCGGGTGAGCCATCGCAGCGTCGGCCAACCGCAGAAGACCGGAAGCCAGCATGTCAGAACGCGATACAACAGGACCGACGGCACCGCGACGCTCGCCGGTAGTCCGAACGCGGCGAGTCCACCGATCAACGCGGCCTCGACGGCGCCGACGCCACCGGGTGTGGGCGCAGCCGACGCGAGCGTTCCACCGATCATCGTGACGACGGTGACGGTGACGAACGTCGTGCCACCCCCGAATGCCTCGACGCTCGCCCACAGGGCCAGTGCTGCGCCGAGTGTCGTTGCAGCGCAACCGAGAACGATGAGCAGGAACCGCTTGGGATCCTTCGCCAGTTGCCCAAGTTCACCGAACACTTCCTTCAGCTGCGGCCGAACTGCATTGCGTAGCCACCGCCGAAGCGTCGGGACGAACATGAACGTGCCGATGATGCCCAGGGCGACACCGGCGATCAGATACAGGACCGTCGGATCCGGGACGAAGTGCGCAAGATCGGCCGACGTGCCCGCGACGACACTGAAGAACACGAGAAGCGACACGTGTGTGATGACCTGTACTGACTGTTGAAGTGCCACAGCGGCTGTCGCGCGCACCGCACCGAGACCGCCCTTCTGCAGAAACCGCACGCTCAAGGCAAGTCCGCCGACGCCCGCCGGAGTCGTCGTTGCCGCAAAAGTATTGGCTACCTGCATGATCGTCAGGTTCTTGAAGCTCACCATGCCGAAAGCACACGCCCACAACGCCGCTGCTGCTCCGATGTACGTCAGCGCGGACACCGCGAGACCCAGCAGCGCCCACCACCAGTTGGCCGTCTGCAGTTCCGTGACGAACGTCGGAACCGCGCTGATGAACGGGTATGCGACGTAGACGAGCCCGATGAGCAGGACGAGTTGGATGATCTGGTTTCGCGTGAAACGTGTGACCTGCTCGGCCCGGATCTTGTCGGTGCCCGTCTGCTTCAGAACCTCGTCCTTGACGGCCATCATGACGCCCTTGCCGTCCGGCACCGATTTTCGGACGCGGGCCGGAATTGCAGAGCGTGTGAGCCTGCCCGACGCCGTCAGCACGATGTCCTCGCCGAGGGTGTCGATCGCGATCCGCACCGCGCGTTCCTCACCGAAGAGGGCCGACGTGGAGATCAACAGCTGTGCGACGTCGGATTGCATCTGCGCATCCGACGCCCCCAACTCGGCGTTGGAGAACCCGCCGAACAGCGCTTGGCCGTCGTCGTTCCTGATCTCGTCGCTACGGAGATCTCCATGCGAGATCTGCGACAGATGCAGGGTGTTCAGGCCCTTCCAGATGCTGGTGGCGAGCGCATCCGGGGACGATTCGTCGACCGGCAGGCCGCGCGGCGCGCTGTGCGCGTACAGCGCCCATCCACGCGAGAGGGATGCGACGGCGAGGGGTTTGCTGCTGGCCACGCCGAGATCGCCGATGGCGATGCCCATCAGAGCGCGATGTTCGACGGCTCGTCGCATCGACGCGTGCAGTGGCGCGAACTCGCTGTTGCGGAAGGACAACCATCGCCAGACCTGCCGGAGAGCACCGCCGCTGCGTTGGTTCTGCCCGTACATCTCGACGACGACTTCCGGTTCCGGGCCCTGGGTCGTCGCCGACAGCACGAGAGGGCCGGGGCCTGCAGGCTTCAACACCGTGAACTTCTCGACGGTGTGGCCCTTCTTGGCGAGCAGACGGGCGGCCTGATCCAACGGGACCTCGAGCGCAGGTGTTCCCACGACGAGCACGATCAGCGCGCCGATACACCAGCCAGCCGACAACCCCAGTATCGATCGCGCCGGGACGACGGTACTCACGAAGAGGTGGATCGGGACGAATGCGAGGAGCAGGAACCACCACACACGACGCCACCGGGCGGGCAGCCACGGGCCGGAGACCGTCAGCACCGCAGCAAGCATCGCGATCCAGCGGGAGTCGTCGAGGAACTGCGACAGGAAGGTGTCGAGGCGGTCCGGCACGTCGAGATGCCACTCGGGCGTCGAGATTCCGGTGCCGGTGATGGACAGCGCCAGGCCCGCGATGAGTCCGGCCGCGGCGTATCCGGCGAGAAGCTTCCACTGCCGCCCGGCGATCAGCCCGATCAGAATCCCGAACGGTAGCGCAAGAATCGCGACGCCGTACAGCAGGTAGACGAGGTTCGACTGATCCGGGCTGAGGACTCCGACGATGCCGGACACCGACGTCTCCAACGCATCCCACTGGCCTCGCGTGATCAGCGATCCAGCGATGACCGCGGCGAGCAGAACGAGCGACAGAACGACGCGCAGGATGTCGCTGGTGCGTCGAACGAGCGGCTGTAGAAGACTTCCCGTCACCGGAATGTCCCGCCCGTCAACCCGCATCTATCGTTCCCCTAGCTCGTCTGTGGGGCTCAACCTACCGCGCGAGCCTGCGACGACGTTCGTTGCGCAGGCTAGGGCGACGATACTTTCTGCCTGTCGTTCGCCCGGATCAGCAGTATTGCGGCGCCTGCAGTCGCGGCGACGAGCACCGCCAGGATCGCGGCCACCTGATGGAATGCGTGGGCGTATTCGTAAGGGAAGCCAGGGATTCCTGCAGCTGTGGCGTCGGCGCGCGGGTCGTTCGGCATGCTTGCCTTCACGAGGATCGTCAGCAGCCACGCGTACCCGGCGACGAAGAGTGCTTCGCTGCCGATGCGGAAGAGGTTCAGTACGCCCGCCGCAGTTCCGCTGCTGTGCGCGGGCACCGATGCGAGCGCTTCGCCGTCGACCAGGCCGATGGGAAGGCCGAATCCGAGTCCGAGCAGGAGCATCGGGACGACGAGCCACCAGATCGAGCTGTCCGGCCGGAACGTCAGCATTCCGAGGTCGCCGACGACCAGCGCGCCGAGACTGACATGGATCACCGTCATCGGATGTGTACGTCCGGCCGTGATCAGGCGGGCGACCACCGCCGGGGCGACGAGCACGGGAATAGTCATCGCAAGCATGAACAGTCCCGCTGGCCCGGCGCTCATCGATCCGATACCGCTCAACGCACCTGGCAGGTAGGTCAGCAGCGTCACGAATCCGATCGCGCCCGCAACGGGTACCAGGCACAGGCCGAGGAATCGTCGGTTCCGCAGTAGGCCCAGGTCGAGGCCGGGTGCGCGGTCGGTGCGAACCGCGGGCAACGTCAGAGTGCCGAGGAAGGCAGCAGCGAGAACGACTGCCTGCGCCAGGAACACACCGCGCCAGCCGATGCCGCCGACGAGGACGCCTGCGATGGACGGACCCAGCGCGAGGCCGAGCCCGTTCACGGTGCCGAAGGCTGCGAACGCTGTCGCCCGAGCGGTGCCGGTGTAGATGTTCGACAGGATCGAGGTCGCGCCGACGAGGACTGCCGCAGCGCCGATACCAGCGAGGACGCGGGCGCCGTCGAGCAGCGGCAGGTTCGGTGCAGCGGCGCTGGCGATACCTGCGAGTCCGGTCAGTGCGACGCCGATGCGGAACGAGAGGTGGTGACCTATCCGGTCGGACGTGGCGCCCCAGACGACCGTGAACAGCGCGAACGCAAGGTTGAAGCCGTTGACGACCCACTGCAGGGGACCGGGACTCTCACCGAGGTCCGCCGCAATCTCGGGCAGTGCGATCGCGGTGCCCGCAATGGACATGGGAATGACGAATTGAGCTGCGAGTACGACGGCCAGCGTCGGCTTCGAGTGCACGTGGACCCCTTAGGTACGAAAAATGTCGTACCTAGAACAGCAGATAGTTAGGTACGATGCAAGCCGTACCTCCATGTGCACGAAAATGCATAGCCGGTTATGTATTTCTGTGCACATGGCGACCGAAGGGAGCCCCAGAATGCCCGACGACGAAGGCCACCCCGACGTGTCCGAGATGGAACTCGGCTCCGTCATGTCGGCGCTGTCGGACCCGTTGCGCCGCAGGGTGATCACCGAGCTCGTCGGCGAGGACGACGGCGCCGAGCGCACGTGCATGTCGTTCGAGCTCGGAGTGTCCAAATCGACTCTGACGCACCATTTTCGCGTTCTGCGTGAGTCGGGTCTGGTGTTTCAAGTCGACCGTGGGAACAGTCGCAAGGTCACGCTCCGTCGGCGCGACGTGAACGAAAGATTCCCCGGTCTGTTGGATCTGCTGGCGAACGAGCCGTAATTCGGTGGAATCGGACACGGCGGCGGGTTAACGTCGACGAGTGCACATCGCGATGATCGGCTGTACCGCGCCGAGCCATATCTATCCGTCGCTCGGCCTGATCGCCGAGCTGGTCCGACGCGGGCATCGTGTCACCTACGCGGTCGGCGCTTCCATGCGCGACGCCGTCGAACCTGCTGGTGTGCAGGTTATTTCGTATGACTCGATACTGCCTCGAGGGGAAGAGGACTGGCCCGAGGATCCGGCGTCGGCGATGCGCGTGTTTCTCGACGAGGCGCTTCGATCCTTCCCGATTCTCACCGACTTCTACGACGCGAACCGCCCGGACCTGCTTCTCTACGACATCGGGGGCCTCGCCGCGCCCGTTCTCGGTCGGCGTTACGACGTTGCTGCAGTGCAGCTTTCGCCGACGTATGTCGCGTGGGACGGATACGAGGACGACATGGGTGAGGTCCTGACGTCGATCAGGCAGTCGCCGTCGGGTGTGGACTACCGCGACACCTACGCGACATGGTTGCAGGACAACGGTATCGATGCCGATCCGTGGGACTGGATCTCGCACCCGTCCGACGTGCTGTCGTTGATCCCGAAAGCGATGCAGCCCAACGCTGATCGTGTTCCCGCGTCGGTGCAGTTCGTCGGTCCGTGCCTCGACCCAGCGCGCCTGGCGGATCGGTGCTGGGCCCCGCCGGCCAATGACAAGGTCCTGCTCGTCTCGTTCGGCACCGGGTTCAACGAGCGCCCGGACTTCTACAGGAAGTGCATCGATGCGTTCCGGGACTCGGATTGGCATGTGGTGATGTCCATCGGCTACCGAGTCGACGCGGCATCGCTCGGCGACGTCCCGTCGAACATCGAAGTCCACCAACAGGTTCCGCAGCTGGCGGTGTTGGCGGCCGCGTCGGCGTTCGTCACGCATGCCGGAATGGGCGGATGTACCGAGGCGCTGTGGTTCGGGGTGCCGACCGTCGCGATCCCGCAAGCGGTCGATCAGTTCGGGAACGCTGCCATGCTCGAAGAGTTGGGCGTCGGGGTGCAGCTCGCAGATAGCGATGCCACTGCCGAGATTCTTCGAAATGCCGTCGACACTGTCGCCGATTCACCGGAGATCGCTGCGCGGCTGGCCGAGATCAGCGCTGACATCCGCGCACACGGCGGCATCGAGAAAGCGGCAGACGCCGTCGAAGCTAGTCTTCGAGCACGCTGACGCTCACTCCGTAGGGCAGGAACCGCACCCTGCGCGACGGGTCGGTGTTGTCCTTGTGAGCACGTAGCGCATCGAGTTCGGTGGCGTACAGCTGGTCGATGAGAGCAGGCCCGTCGTCGGACACGGTGTAGATGGCCCACACGCCGTCGCCTCTGGCGCCCGTCGTTTCGGGTTCCGGTGCGGGCCGGGCAGGCGTCTCACCGAAGAACGCGCCCCACGGCGTGCCCCCGCCCGATTGTCCGATGAACTTGCCTACTTGATCGACGACGTCGCGGATGCCGTCGCTCGCCTCCTTCGCGAAGCGATCGAAGTCCTCGGGGTCGATTCCGAATGGTCCGGATGGTCCGTTGTTGGTCATTTCTCCAGTGTGCGCCTGTTGCGCTATTGCTGCAGCTGCGACCCGATGGTGTTGTGCAGCGACCGCAGGCTGTTCTGCCCCAGCGTGACGGTCTGCGACTCGATATGACGCAGCAAATGGCCGTCGTCCAGTACCTTCTCGCTGGACTGGATGAGGACGGTTCCGGCGCCCGTGAAGTCGAACTGTCGCTCCTCGCCGCTGTTCGCGCCCAGGAATCCGCGCGCCGCACCGAGGAAATTCTGCATCCAGCCTGCGTCGAAGTGATGCGACGGCGACGGACAGTCGGCCCATCCGACGAGCGCTTCCGGATCGATACGCAGTGGCGGTTCGGCGAACATGACCTGCCCGTTCGACGACGCCAGGAACTTGCCCGTGCCGAGCAGCGTCAGGAACCCGGGCACGATCGATTGCTTGAGATCCAACGTCGGCTCGAATGCGAGAAGGTTCGACGCGCGGATCGTCAGATTGCCTTCGTCGAGGTCGTACGAATTGATGTTGAATCCACGGTCGCCCAGGATCAGCTTGCCCTGCCCCTGCGCGAGGACCCAGTCGTTGGAGTACAGCGGCGAGCTGAACCGGGCCGCAACGATGGCGGGCATCGACGTCTGCCCGAGCGGCTCGAACCGCACGTTGCCGTAGTACGCGATCATCGCGCCCTTCGACGTGAACCACGGCTGACCGGCCAGTTCGACGCAGAAGGCGTAGTCGTTGCCGGGCACGTTGTCGTTGACCGGGAGCGTGTACGGGGTGTGGATCTCTGTGCTCATAGTCGGTGCCTCAGAACTTCTGCTCGGACGCCTGGACCCAGACGGTGCCCACGCCGGTCATCTTCAGTTGCATGGCTTCACCGCTGCCGCGGCCGACGGCGTCGCGCCAGCCCACGTTGGCGGAGATATCGACCTGGATGTTGCCGATGTGGCACACATACGCCTGCGGATCGACGACGACCTGTGGGTGCTGGGGGCCGACCTGCAGCGGAATCGCGCCGCCATGTGACAGGACCGCGACGCTTCCCTGGCCGCTGAGTTGGGTGGTGAACAAGCCCTGCCCGGTCATCGCTCCCCGGACGGCACCACGAACACCGCCTTGCGACGTCAGTGCGACGACCGAGCTCTGCAGGTAGCCGTCGTGTGCGAGGAGGCGGTCTGCTTCGACGGTCAACAGCGACGACCCGTCGAGATGGATGACCTCGACGTACAGACCTGCGTGGCCGTAGAAGACCTCGCCCTGACCCTCTGCGGCCATCATCGCGACGTGTTCCCCGGACATCATCCGCCCGGCCATTCCCGCGACTCCACCCACTGTGACACCCGACCGGCCTCCGGCCTGCCCGCCGGGCATTCCTGCCGCCGATCCGCCCATCGAATGGGGGATGAAGTGGACGTCGCCGGTGTAGTAGAGCATCGCGCCCTTGCGCGCCAACACATTCTGGCCCGGGGCGAGGCTCGTCTTGACGACCTTGCTGTTGACGAGTTCGAGCGGCACGTCAGCGCTCCTCGGGTTGGATGTAGACGACGCCTTGGCCGTCGAAACGGAGCGAGAACGCCTCACCGCTGCCGCCGCCGATGGCGGAACGCCAGGTCACGTCGGTGACAAAGCTCTGGCTCAGCGGGCCGCGATGCGCAACGAAGGCATCGGGATCGACGACGAGCGGATACTGCGGATCGACGGCGAGCGCGATGAGCGGCCCTCCCTCGGACAGCAACGCGACGGCGCCGGAGCCGCTGACTACCGTCGTGAAAAGCCCTTGTCCCGACGACGCCCCCCTCAGGCCGGAGAACTTGACCTCGGTCTCGAGCTGACCCGTCAGCGCAAGAAGCTGGGATGCCTCGACGTGCATCGAATCGTTGGACAGTTCGACGATCGTGACGTCCTGCGCGTCGACGGCGAAGTAGACAGTGCCCTGCCCGGAAACCTCCATGAGAGAGAGGGATTCACCAGTCACCTTCTGTTTCAACGCTGCTCGGAATCCGCCTCCGCCGCCCATTCCTGCGTGCTTGAACGCGACGTCGCCCTCGTACGCAACCATCGATCCCGATATCGCACGCAGCGAATCACCCGTGAGATTCGCGACGAGCACTCGGTGCCCGTTCGTTGTCAGCTGAGCCACGGGGGAACTATGCCACGCGCGGTTCCCCCGTGCCAGGTGTCAGACGAGCGGCTTCAGCGTCTTTCCAGCGAGTTCGACGATTCCGGGCTGATGGCCGTTGGTGACAAGGTTGATGATGACGCCGTCGACGCCCTTGTCGAGCACGCGTGTCTTCACCTGCTCGGCCACGTCGTCGGGTGTTCCGCAGAAGTGGCGATCCGTTGCTGCCGCCTTCTCGTCGTCGGTCAGGTTCGACAGGTCGACACCGGTGGACAGCAGGTAGTCGTGCTGCAGCTGCCGAGCCTTGTCACCGTCCTCGTCGAGTATGACGAAGGCGAGGTAGCTCGTCTCCAGGTCCTTCGGGTCACGGTCGATCTCTTCGCAGCGTGCTTCGAGAGCCTTGATCTTGCGTGGCAACTCGCTTGCATTGCAGATGATGTTGAGGTGGTCGGCGAACTGAGCAGCCAAGCCGAACGTCTTCTTCTCGCCTCCGCCGCCGAGCATGATCGGCAGGTCGTCGCGGATGCGCGGCTCGTTGATGGCATCCTCGACCTGATACCAGAGGCCGTCGAACGTCGGACGCTGCCCGCGCAGCATCGGTTCGATGATCTGCAGGGCCTCGTCGAGGCGCTCGAATCGATCGGTGAACGTGCCGAATTCGAGCCCGAAGCTGTTGTGCTCCAACTCGAACCAGCCCGCGCCGATTCCGAGGATCGCACGGCCGCCGCTGACGACGTCGAGCGTCGTGACGGTCTTGGCGAGGATCGCCGGATTGCGGTAGGTGTTTCCGGTGACGAGCGCCGACAGTTGGATGGTGTCGGTCGCCGTCGCGAGTGCCGACAGCGCCGAGTAGGCCTCGAGCATCGGCTCGTCGGGCTTGCCGATTCCGGGGAGTTGGTAGAAGTGGTCCATGACGAATGCAGTGTCGAATCCTGCTGCTTCCGCCTCGCGCGCCTGCGCGATGACCGTGGGGAACAGTTCCTTCACGGAACCCGAGTAGCTGAAGTTGGGCATCTGGTAACCGAGACGAATAGTCACCTCGTCGAGGCTAGCCCTTTCTTGTGCGAGATGCGTGTCTTGTGCGAGATGCGTGGCAACGAGCACCGACGAGGTGCACCATGAGTTCATGCCGACACTCGAACTGACCCGACCACCGTTCTCCGGATTCGCCGTCGACGACATCGAGGCAGCCCGGACCTTCTACGCCGATATCCTCGGACTGACCGTCGTCGACGGTGAGATGGGGTTGATCCATCTACGGCTCAGTGATGCCTGCGAGGTGCTGATCTATCCCCGGCCCCACCACAAACCCGCCCCGTACACGATTCTGAACTTCCCCGTCGCCGACATCACGGCTGCTGTGGACGCTTTGGTATCGAAAGGAATTGTCTTTCAGCAGTATCCGGACATGGGTACCGACGAGCGTGGGATCTTTCGCGGCGGCGGTCCGCTGATCGCGTGGTTCACCGATCCGGCGGGCAACGTACTGTCGGTGCTCGAAGCCTGATTCACGCTGTGGGACTTCCGGTTTCGAGAGTTGCCATCTGCGTGCGGCGAATGCCCTGCGACGTCACCCACTCGAGTCGGACGATCTCGCCGGGTCGGCGTCCCACCATCTCGGCGGCAAGGTCGTCGGACGAGCGGATCGGCCTGCTGTCGAACGAGACGACGACGTCACCGCGTACGAGACCTGTCCGCTCGGCGGGTGAGTTGTATTCCACTCCCACGACCGCGGCCCCCTGTGACGGGTTGGCGTTCCAGGCCGACACGTCGCGAACCTGAACGCCCAGGAACGGTGTCGGGCCGACGTGAACCGTTCCTGCAGAACGACCTTCACGAACCTGGTCGACGACGGCCATGGCAGCATCGATCGGAATCGCGTACGCCTCGGGAGCCTGTGTGAGCCGTGCTTCGTCGGACAGGCCCGCAGCGTCGACACCGATGACCTGGCCCCACGCGTCGACGAGCGGCCCTCCGGAGTCACCGGCTCGGACGTCGGCATCGATCTGGATCATTCCGGTCAGCTCGTTGCGTGAACCGTCGAGGGAACTCTGCGCGGTGACGGTCCTGTCGAGCGCGACGATGGACCCCGGCGCCGGTACGAGAACGCCTGCGCCCGACGCATTTCCGATGGCCGTCACTGCATCGCCTACTGTCAGGTCAGCGGAACGCCCGATCGCGGCGACCGGTAGATCGGCTGCCGAATCCAGCTGCAGGACTGCAAGATCTCGGGTCTTGTCGTATCCCAGCACCGACGCGTCGTAGATCAGGTTGTTGCCCGTGACGGTAACGTCGGTGGCTGCCTCGATGACGTGAAAGTTGGTCAGTACGAGCCCGGCTGTGTCGACGACGAATCCGGTGCCCGCGATTCCGGAGGTGCCCCACTCGGCGGTGATGGTCACGACGGACGGGTCGACCTGCATCGACAGCTGTTCCGGGGTGAGTGGCGGCGGCAAAGGTGCCGCGACGACCGGGGGCGGTGGAGGTGCGTCGAGCACGCCTGGCATGAGCGGAGCCGCGAACACCGACGCGGCAGCAGTCAGTACGACGAGGAGTGCCGCCCTGCCAGCCGCCTGCATGAAGATCGATTATTGCGTCAGCGGGGCGTCCTGGCTAGAGCCGAGCTATCCGATTGTCTTCGGGAGGCCTTGTGCGCAGCACTGTAGGCGGCACAGGTGGTGCTTCTGTGCCGCTCACGGTGTCTATTCAGGTGTCTATTCAGGTGCCTGTTCAGGTGCCGCCCTCGGGTCAGGTGGGCGGGGCGCCGGATCGTTCGGGGTCGAGATACTCACCCGGGTGGTGATAATGATTGACACGCCCGCGTCGACTGGGGTCGACCGTCGCCGGTGCATGCCACAACGTCCGACCAGGATACTGGTGCTCGGGTCCGGCTTTCGTTGTCGCCCAGTCGGTATCGTTCGGGCCGACCAGCCGATGATGCTGATCGCACCCGAACGTCAAATCCTCGATATCGGTGCAACCACCATTCGCCCACTCGTTCACATGATGCACCTGCGACCACGTCGCCGGCCGACTGCACCCCGGATGACTGCACCCACGATCGGCAGCCATCAACACGATCCGCTGATCCTTCGACGCCAGGCGTTTCGACCGGCCCAGGTGCAGGGGCCGCCCGTCGTTGTCGAAGATCACCAGATAATGATGCGCATGCGAGGCCATCCGAATCGCATCGCGCATCTTCACCATCGAACCGGTCGCGGTGAACGCATGACCGGTCCCCGCTTCGAGGTCCTTCAACGTCATCGTCACCACCGCCGTCACCGGCAGACCCCGATGCTGCCCCAGCTTCCCCGACGCCAACATCTGCCGCAACACGACTTTCAACGCATCATGCTGACGTCGCCCCTGCCCCCGGAGATCACGCACAGCCCGGAGCTCGGCATCGACCTCGGCCTGAGCCTTCTCCGACGTAGATGTCTCCGACCTATCAGCGTCGTCATCGGGGTCATCGAACAGCGTCGGCCCCTCCTGCCCGCCGCCAGCGCTGTCGGCGTCGTCGCCGGGATTGTCGTCATCCGGGTCGTCGTCGGGTCCGTCGACGTCGGGCTTGTCGTCCGCAGGGTTGCACTTGCCGGGCTTGGCGAACTTCGAGAACACCGCCTCCATGTACGCCCGCAACTCCGCATCGACCACCCCGCTCATCGTCGACAACCCACACTCGTCCTGATGACCGAA